>CAMLPV010000034.1 GCA_946482005.1 uncultured Gilliamella sp. | reverse complement strand
GCACTCGGCTTCGAACCGAGCGGTCAGGGGTTCGAATCCCTTCGGGTGCGCCATTGCGGTTGAATCCCGATATAATTCTAGTATACTAAACTCACAAAATTTAATATCTATAATCAAGCTACTTTTTGATTTATATGTTTTGTTAACTATATTAGAATAACTGTTAAAGTAGAAAGATATTTCCTTATTAATGAGAATGGACGTTATTTATGTTGGATCCGAATTTACTCCGAAATGAATTAAATGTTGTCGCTAAAAAGTTAGCTCGTCGTGGATTTAAATTAGATGTTGATACTATTAGTCAACTAGAAGAAAAACGCAAAGTACTGCAAGTTGAAACTGAAAGCTTACAAGCACAGCGTAATGCTCGTTCTAAAGCTATTGGTGAAGCTAAGGCTCGAGGCGAGGACATTACAGCCGTACGTGAAGAAGTTAATAAACTCGGTGAAAAACTGAATAATGCTAAAGCTGAGCTTGAAATCTTACTAACTAAAATTAAAGATATCACCTCTACTATTCCGAATATTCCTGATGACTCTGTACCTGATGGTAAAGACGAAAACGACAATGTCGAAGTTTCTCGCTTTGGAACCCCAAGAACATTTGACTTTCCAATCCAAGATCATGTTGCATTAGGCGAACGTTTTGGAGGACTAGACTTTGCTGCAGGTGTAAAACTAACTGGCGCACGTTTTGTCGTTATGAAGTCACAGATAGCTCGCCTACATCGTGCTATCACACAATTTATGTTAGATCTTCATACAGAGCAGCATGGTTATGCTGAGATTTATGTTCCCTATCTTGTCAATCAGGCCACTTTATTCGGTACAGGACAATTACCAAAATTTGCAGGTGACTTATTTCACACAAAACCACTAGATGAAGAATCAGAAAGCAGTAATTACGCCCTTATTCCAACTGCTGAAGTACCCGTAACCAATTTGGTTCGTGACGAAATTATTGATGAAAGCGCGTTACCTTTGAAAATGACTGCACATACTCCATGTTTCCGTTCTGAAGCTGGTTCTTATGGTAAAGATACTCGTGGTTTAATCCGTATGCATCAATTTGACAAAGTAGAACTTGTGCAAATTGTTAAACCAGAAGAATCCATGAAAGCTTTAGAAGAGTTAACTGCACATGCAGAAAAAGTATTACAATTACTAGAATTACCGTATCGTAAAATTGTATTATGCACAGGCGATATGGGCTTTGGTTCTTGTAAAACATATGATCTTGAAGTGTGGGTACCGGCTCAAAATACTTACCGTGAAATCTCTTCTTGCTCTAATATGTGGGATTTCCAAGCACGCCGTATGCAAGCGCGTTATCGCAATAAAGCTGATAATAAAACTTATTTAGTACATACGTTAAATGGCTCTGGTTTAGCTGTAGGACGCACGTTAGTTGCAATTATGGAAAACTATCAGCAAGCTGATGGAACAATTAGAATTCCATCCGTATTAGTACCTTATATGAATGGTGTTGAGGTAATTGGATAAATAAAATTTATCCCATTTCATTACATATAGATAATAGCGCTAATCATTAGCGCTATTTTTTATTAACAAAGGTGAAAAAATGATAAAGGGCGTTGCGCTTTCAATATTTGCATCATGTCTTTTTGGTTTACTCTATTACTACCCTGTTCTATTACAACCATTGTCTGTTGTTGATATTTTTTGTTGGCGATTACTAACCTCCTTTCCTGCAATAATTATATTAATTATTGTCGAAAAACAGTGGTCAGCTATTATCAATCTATTTATGCGAATTAAACAACAGCCACTGATTTTAATTGGTCTAATATTTTCTTCATTTCTGTTGACCATCCAAATGTTAATTTTTATTTGGGCTCCAATCAATGGACATGGATTATCAGCTTCATTAGGCTATTTTTTACTGCCATTAACGATGGTCGTTTTCGGGCAAATATTTTATAAAGAAAAGCTAAGTATTTTTCAAAAAATAGCAGTCGTGCTCGCCAGCATAGGTGTTGTTTTGGAAATTTATATAACTGGCGCTTTTTCGTGGGAAACAGCCGTTATTGCATTGGGTTACCCAATTTACTTTATGACGCGCCGTAAATTGCAAATAGAGGGCATTTCAGGGACATTTTCCGATTTCTTTTTTATCTTTGTAGGCTGTCTTATTTATTTTATTTTACACTATTCCTTTAATCAGGTTATAAGTGACCTATCTCACTTTCATATTTTTATTCCAATGCTCGGTATCATTACTGCCATTGCTTTTGCCATGTATTTTGTTGCTAGACGGTTATTACCGCTTGGTTTATTTGGATTACTGGGATACGTAGAGCCAGTACTGCTAACTCTTGTTTCTGTGTTATTTTTGCATGAATCGGTATCTAAAGAGCACATCGTTCCATATGGGCTTATTTGGTTATCCGTTTGTGTTTTGGCTTTAGAAGGTGGTATTTATCTATTACGTGCGATAAAGCGCAAAAAATTAAAATAAATACAAATAAGGCACCATTATAGGTGCCTATTAAGTGTTGATAGCTTATTACTTACTGAATGTTACTGGTTGACCATAACTTTCTATAATCGCTTGGATTCTATCAAGTGTTTCACGAGGAGGGGCTTCTACTCCTTGTAATTTGTATTCATCCCCCATGGTATCCCATTTATAAGCGCCCATCTTATGATAAGGAAGTAGTTCCACTCGTTCAATATTATCCATACCTTCAATAAACTTACCCAGTAAATGTGCTGAGTCGTCGTCGTCCGTCCATCCAGGAACCACTACATAGCGGATCCAAGTCCGTTTATTAATTTTTTGTAGATGTTTGGCAAATTCAAGCACACGTTTATTAGGTACTCCGACAAGTTTTTGATGGATTTCATCATTAACTTGCTTCAAGTCAAGCATCACTAAATCTGTGACTTCTAAAAGATCATCAACCGTTTGGTCTAACTGTCTAGCATAACCATTAGTATCTAAACATGTACTGATACCTTCTTCATGGCAGGCTTTAAACCATTCTGTGATAAATTCCGATTGTAAGGTAGCTTCGCCACCTGAAGCTGTAACACCACCGCCATTAGGCATGATAAAACTTTTATAAGAAACAATTTCTTTCATCAGTTCTTCAACAGTGACTTCTCGCCCTGCTTTTAAATCCCAAGTGTCACGATTATGGCAGTACAAACAGCGCATTAAACAGCCTTGAAAAAAAACAATGAAGCGAATTCCAGGACCATCAACAGTACCAAAGGATTCAAAAGAATGAATACGACCTTTTATAGGTAGTTTCGTTGTCATAATAATGTTTTGTTCCATAAATAATCTCTAATAATTACTCACATTGCTTTTTGCTTTATATTTTTTATTCTTATTCTAACTCAGATAATACTTTGTATACACCAATTGCATTGATTGATATGTTTTGTTTTTGACTAAATTATTAAAAAACAACCATATTTAATAATGCTTGCTGTACTACGATTTTGTTAACTTTAAAACAACTATTTTTGCTACTTAATAAAAAAATAGCGCCTTAAAGGCGCTATTTAAGTTTAGTTTTTCAGTTAACCAAATTACATTGATTGAGTGAAAGTACGTGTAATAACGTCTTTTTGTTGCTCTTTAGTTAATGA
>CAMLPV010000033.1 GCA_946482005.1 uncultured Gilliamella sp. | reverse complement strand
CCAACAAAACTCACCTGCTGTTTTGCTAAACGCAAAGTTCGACTATATTCTCGATAAGCGTAGCAAATAAGTCCAAGCAGAACCATAAGGAATAAACCAATAACACCTGCGCCTAGCAGATATAAATTAACTAAGTTTGGTGAGGGATAATAATAAGTTAAATGCCAATTTTGTAAGGGATAATCAAGGACAATCGAAATTTCATTATCAAAAATTTCCCCATTGCTATAAATTTGTTTATCACCGTCGGATAATCTAAAATTATCCTCAAAAGCTTGTTTATCTAATAAACTGATAACATCAAATGAAAATTTGATATTGGAAAGTTCAAAACCAATAATATTATCCGACTTAATTGACCAATAAATTAAGTGGTTATACATTTGATACCAACCAGAACTTGGTTCAAATTGTTCAGAATGATCTTGTTGCTTAAACAAAACCGAATTGTCCATTGCAATTGATTCAACCAACTTATGCCACTGAGAATCATCAAAATCACTTAAAAATAAAATCTTATTTTTATTGACGATGAAAATATTCTTAATATCAGCTTGCGTAGCTAATAAATCGTCAGCTTTATCATTGTTGTTATCAATTTGTGATGCCAAATTACTTAGATAAGATAAGCGCTGATTTAACAACGATTCAATCGATAATTTGATATTATTTATACGGCTTTTCACGAGTAAGGTTTCATTATTTTCACGCAACAAAACTTCATGCTCGACACTTCGCCAACCTAAATAGCTGATGAATGCCATTAATACCAATAAAGATAAAATCGTTGTTAATTTTTTCATAACTATTTTTTCATAACTATTTTTTAATTACATTACTTTTTGATTCAAATTGTTGTTGAGTCATTATTTTACGGGAAACATTGCTATCCTGATTTTTAACTGCATCAACCATAATATTATTTTTCTCAATTTGACTATTTATTCTTGCTTTTGATGAAGGTGATATCATCATGTTTGAAAATGATGCTAGTCTACTACTATTTTGCATAAGCATTTCTTCTGCTTCCGCATGCATTCCTTTATCGTAAAGCGACAAAGCTTCTTCATTCGCAAGAGTCACTTTCTGTATTTCTGACTCAGCTAAAACATCTTGAATTATAGAATCTTGAACTAATTTTTTATTGTCAGTATAAGCAATGCTAACTAATTGAGTTTCATGTTCCGCTTTATTGACCAATAAATCATCATATTTTAAATCAATTTCAGCTAATGTCTTACTTTGACCGACTTTTCCTTCCTCCGGAAGCACCTCTAGCAATACATATTTTTCTTGATTTGAAAACAGTTGATTCATTTTAACCGTGACTTGATTCCCTTTAATCACCCCATCGCGACCAAGTAGACGCACTGGTTTAACACCCTCTTTCAATTGAATAGTAATGACAACGTCTTGAGCAACTGTGGACATTACATCAGTAAACTCGTGAACAAACACATTTTCAAGCTCTGATGAGTTATTGACAAATACATGATTACCATCACTATAACTGGCGATCGATGACATTAATAATTCATTATAACCTGAGCCAATCCCCATGGTGGTGATCGCAATATTCTTTTTCGCTGCAATAATTGCCAACTCAGATAGCTCATTGACAGAACTTGGTCCAACATTAGCTTGACCATCAGAGAGCAAAATAATACGATTAACTTTATCTTTAGTAAGCTGATTTTCAACTTGCTTAATTCCTTTACTCAAACCGGCAAATAAGGCCGTTCCACCACCTGCAATAACTTTCTTATTAATAAGTTGAATGATTTTTTGTTTATCTTTTACTTTGCTTGCTGGAACAATCACTTCTGCTTCGTTATCATAGGCAACAATAGATAATGTATCCTCTTCATTCAACAAATTGACCGCAAAAATAGCTGCTTCTCTCGCTTTTTCAATGCGATCGCCACCCATTGAACCTGATCTATCAATAACAATAGCTAAATTGAGCGGTACCCGTTTGTTGGTATCAACTTTTTGGCCAGTTAACGAGATTTTTAAGTAATTTGCTTCTGGATTACCTTCTAGAATAATGGGTGAAGACAATTCTGAACGAACTTGAATTTGTTTAATTGGCTCAGCGTGGCTAAATAAGCTACAGACTGAAAGCCCTAACATGGCAAATAGTTTAATAAATTTCATTGTGTTTCCCTTCCTTTGTAAAGTTTATTTAATTATTCACCAATTGCCAAATAAACTGTCTAATTAATGTATTTATTTGTAAAAAGTTGTAAAAAATATATATGATAAAATAATACCTAAAAAATCTCCCTATTAGTACTGAAACTAAGCAAACTCGCTATTTTACGGTGCGTTAACTGTTTGTTTATTGCCAGTCTAAAGGGCAAAGGTATATAATAAAAAATTAGTCGCTCTTAAAGAGAATAGTTAGAGAACATTTACAATGACTCAATCAAAACTTGAACTTATTAAAAATAGTATTATCACCATCCCCAACTACCCTAAGCAAGGTATTTTGTTTCGTGATATCACCAGTTTACTTGAGAACCCAATCGCTTTTCGAACCGCTGTCGATCTTTTAATTGAACATTATAAAGATAAAAAAATCGATAAAGTTGTAGGTACTGAAGCACGTGGTTTTATCTTTGCCGCACCTCTTGCTTTAGCATTAGGCGTTGGTTTTGTACCAGTAAGAAAACCGAATAAGTTACCGCGTAACGTATTTAGAGAAGAGTATCAACTCGAATATGGTACTGATACCTTAGAAATGCATTGCGATGCAATCAAACCTAACGAAAGAGTTTTAATTATTGATGATTTACTTGCAACCGGAGGCACTGTTGCCGCTACTGCAAAATTAATCCAAAAAGCGGGTGGGATCGCTGAAGATGCTGCTTTTGTCATCAATTTACCTGATTTACATGGTAAAACTAAATTAACCGAAATGGGCATTAATTGTTATACCTTAGTCGATTTCGCCGGTGAATAACACTTATTTTTAGGGCGAGCTGTCGCCCTAAAAAATAATCTACTATCTTAATTTATTAATTTCTTTATTTTCCCAACTAATAATTCTTAGTTAGGCCACATCAATATTTTCTTTATAACCAATTCACCTATCTCCCAACAGATAAACTTGCATGTATATGCACAAACTGTCTATTTTAAGCTTGATTTTGTTTTTAAAGTGAATTATTATTCAAAAATAACGCATAATTATTTTAAAGGATTTAATAATGAAAAAATTTAGCCATATTATTGCAAGAACACCAGCAAAATCGTTAATTAATGGTCTAACTTCGGCTAATTTAGGTAAACCGGATTATCAAAAAGCATTAGATCAACACAACAACTATATCCGTGCTTTACAGCAGTGTGATGTAGATATCACCATTCTACCTGCCAGTGAAGAATTTCCTGACTCTGTTTTTGTCGAAGATGTTGCGCTTTGCACACCGCATTGTGCCATTATTACTAGGCCTGGCGCTGAAACTCGCCGAGCCGAAACAACACTCATTACTGAGGCAATTAATCGCTTTTATCCGAATAAAGTTGAATATATACAAGCGCCCGGCACCGTCGAAGCTGGTGACATTATGATGGTCGACAAGCACTTTTACATTGGTTTATCAGCACGAACCAACCAAGAAGGTGCTAAACAAATGATAGCTATCTTAGAAAAATATGGATTATCAGGTTCTGTAGTAACTTTAGAGAAAGTATTACACCTAAAAACTGGCCTCGCCTATTTGGAACATAATAATCTATTAGCCGCAGGGGAATTTATTACTAAACCTGAGTTTCAACATCTCAATATTATTGAAATACCTGAAGAAGAGAGCTATGCGGCTAACTGTATCTGGGTTAATGAACGCGTCATCATGCCAGCTGGTTATCCAATAACTAAAGCAAAAATTGCCGCTCTAGGCTATCAAGTGATCGAGGTTGATACTTCGGAATATCGTAAAATTGATGGCGGTGTAAGCTGTATGTCATTGCGATTTTAACCAAACAAACAAAATTTAATCCAATAAAAGAAAGAAAACGATATGAATACACCAGTAAGAAAAAAGCTTGGTATACTTCCCCTCACTTTACTGGTGGTAGGAAGTATTGTTGGTAGTGGCATTTTTAGTCTGCCACAAAATATGGCCGAAGGATCAGGTGCTGGGGCAATTTTAATTGCTTGGGTGATAACCTTATTCGGCATGTTCTTGCTTACCCGAATCTTTCAATATCTTTCAATCCGATTTTACAAAATCAATGAAGGGTTATATGGTTATGTGCGTGAAGGATTCGGTGATTATATCGGTTTTAATGCGGCTTGGGGATATTGGATCTCCGCTTGGATGTCATGTACAAGCTATTTAGTCATTCTATTTAGTGCCTTAGGATCATTTGACTGTTTCGATTTCTTTGGCAATGGTACAACTATTCCAGCCGTCATTGCCGGACTTATCTTTTTATGGATTATCCACTTTTTTGTTATAAAAGGTATCTATCAAGCTTTTTTACTTAATTGTTTAGTGACATTAGCTAAAATTGTCCCTATCTGTTTATTTATTGTTTGTGTCGTGTTAGCGTTTAAAGTGGATACATTTAAGATGGACTTTTGGGGGACACCACAATTAGGGTCAATCCTTGACCAAATAAAAAATACCATGCTTTACACCGTATGGGTCTATTTAGGGATTGAAAGTGCAACCGTCTATGCCGCTCGTGCTAAAAACATAATCACTATAAGTCGAGCCACCTTTTTTGGTTTTGCCATTACCAGTCTATTATTAGTCTGTGTTTCGGTACTATCTTTAGGTATTGTGCCTCAACAAGAACTTTCCGAAATGAAAAACCCTTCAATGGCATTAGTGATCGAGCATGTAGTCGGGAGTTGGGGAGCGAAATGTATTAATATCGGTTTGATTGTTTCGGTCTGTGGTGGCTTATTATCTTGGTTAATGTTAGCGGCTGAAATGCTATTTCTTGCCGGCCAAGGTAATCAACACACCGTGCCTAGTTGTTTTGGCAAACTGAATAAAAACAGTACACCAGCCAATGCATTATGGTTAACTACCGGTTTAATTAGTGTACTGATAATTCTGGCGCATTTTTATCAATCGGGTTACAACACCCTGATTCAATTATCAACCTCAATGGTGCTTATCCCTTACCTACTATCGGCACTGTTTGTATTTAAACTAGCCATCAGACAACAAAAAAAATATCTACTGTTTATTGGTGGATTGGGTTCAATTTATGGGTTTTGGTTGATCTATGCTGGTGGTGTATCTTATTTGTTACTTTCAATGATCTTATATAGTGTTGGCTTGCTGTTCTACCTTTATGCCAGAAAGCAGCGACACCTTTCCTCTTTTAGCTATCTGCATGACAAAATTTATGCCGTTACTATCGTTATACTTGCTATTATAGCGATAATTTACTTCTACATTATTCCGCAATAATACATAAATGCATAAATGCATAAAGGCGTTATTTATGAAACAAATAAAAATCAGCTAACCACTGCCTGAATTGTTGAGAATAACGCCCATC
>CAMLPV010000032.1 GCA_946482005.1 uncultured Gilliamella sp. | reverse complement strand
ACAAAGTATTTTCAATTAATTGGCATAAACAATTTAAAATCATAGCATGCATTTCATATGCCATTACTTTTTTATACGATGGAACTCTTATTTCAATATCATTTTGACCAAGTAAACCGATAACTTCACCACCATCAAAAGCAGTTAAAGCAACAATTTTCATATCTTTAATCACAGCTTCTTGAACAGCGCGAATAATTGAACGGCTGTTACCTTGGCAAGTCAATACGATCAAAATATCACCTTGCTGCCCTAAAGCTTGTATTTGGCGAGCATAGACTTCTTCATGGTTGGCAATTGCACTTAATAATACATTATCAGACACCAAAGCCATAGCGGGTATGCTGGGTCTTTCTATATTAATACTGGTTATTAATCGAGAAGTAAAACTTTGTACATTTGCCGCTGATGAGCCATTACCACAACTCATAATTTTATTACCATTAAGTAAACCTTGAACAATAATGCTTGCTGCTTTTTCAATTGATGTCCCTAAAGACTCAGCCATTACAATTTGAGTTTGAATACTTTCAGTAAAATAATTTTTTATTAAATCTTGCACGTTTTTCACCTAAAAATTAAAACGCATTAATAATCCATTTTTGGTTTTTGCCCGTAATAGCAAAAATATCAAATCTGAATTCTGTATCATCAATATTCATATTTTCTGATAACATCCAGAGTTGTGCCGCTTGCTTGATTTTATTTTGTTTACTTGATGTTACGGTCATTTCGGCATTACCAAAATTGGCATTTTTTCTATAACGTACTTCAACAAAAACGAGACATTGTTTATCACGCATAATTAAATCAATTTCACCTAAACGATATTGACTATTTTGAGCAATAAATGAAAGCCCTTGTTTTAGTAAATACTGGCAAGCAATATCTTCGTAATGCTTGCCAATTTTTTTGTTATTCTTCTGAATTAGATTGGGATAATGCATGAATATATTGTTGCCAAGATAAAGCACGAGTGACTTCACATTGATCCTTGGTCGATAATTTACCCGTCATACCATTTAAAAAGTTAGTTTGATTGGAATTCATTTGATTAAAGCGATTTGCAAGTCTCCAAGCATCTATCCCCATCGCATATAAACGAAATAATGAATAATTTTTTTGGATATTATTAGGGATGATTTCTGACATTTGATCAGAAGAATTAACGATCATTGGAATTTCAGCATATTCAGTTTGATTCATATCATAATTAAAATCATCCGAAGCATTAGCTACATGACTTTTGGAGCTAGTGTAGATCATAAGTGAAGATGAATTACCTACTGATTTACCGGCTGCCATATCAATCATTGGTTTTATAAGAGTTAATTCATCGTATGAAGCATAAATATAGACCGCATCAAAATTGTCTGATTGATCTTCTGTATAATCAGTCAAAATAGGGGTTCCAGTAAGTTTTATTCCTACATTACGATTCATACCAGAACTTAATGTACTTTTATTGCCAAAATATTGTACATAAGCTTGTGAACTATTAGATGATAATTCAGACCATTTTTTAGCAAAACTTTGAGCTACACGTTTACCGAGATCATTTTGCGGAACCAGCAAGAGTGGCTTTAATTTGTTTTGTGCATAGATATGATCTGCCGCATCTTGTGCTTCATCTTCTGGTGATAATGCGAAATAACACATTTTATTCGGTGTAACTGAACTATTATCCACTTTATTCAAGGCTAAAACAGGTAAAGACGGTGCCAATTGTTTAATCTTAATCACTTCATCTTTCAGTAAAGGACCAACGATCAACTCAACATTTTGTTCTTTAGCTTGACTTATAAGAGCATCCATATCAGCACTTGTTGTATCAAGTAAAACTACATTTTGTTGTGGCTCTTTTGGGAAAAATTTAATTGCATCAAAATAACCTTGTCGAATAGTATCACCAAAAAGACGTGATGATCCTGTTAGTGGTAATAATAATGCCACTTTTTTAGCATTAACATCATCAACATTTAATGCTTGTTCTCCTGTTAATACAGAAATAATATTTTTAGCGGGATGATCTGGATATTGTAGTAACCAATCTTTTACCGCCTGTTTTAATAATTCGTTCTGTTTTTGTACTTTCTCTGCAATAATTTCAGGCGTATCATCTTCTTGTGTTTTTGGTTCTATATTATTACTTTTATAAGCATCCGCTAAATTAATCCATCCTTGTAAAGTTACTTCATTTTCATAAACTAAAATGGTATTAACTTGTTTGGTATTTAATTTACTAAAAAATTTCCATGTATTATGTAATATTTGGTTTTTCTGTTTTTCTGGAGTATATTTTTCTAGTTCAATATAATCATGAGCTTGACCATTGATATCTCTATTTTTTTCATCCAAACTTAATTTAATAGAGTAGTAACGGTATAATTGTGAATTGGTTAACCCATCAGTTGTTAACTTTTTAATATTAAATGGTTTTTTCAATTTTACTGCAATTTCACCTTGCAACAATAATTTTTCTTTCTGTTGTTCATCATTAAGATCAGAGGATATTTGAGATAACAAATCTTTTGCTTGAGAAACTTTATTTTCTTTAATTAATGCCTGAATAGCTAGTAATTGCCAATTGGTTTTAGCATTTCCAGAACTTTCATCCGCTAGCGATAGATAATAACTAGAACTTTTCGTTCCATCATAATCACTAAGTTGCGATTGATTACCCGGACATCCAGTTAAAAATGTCAATAATATAGACATTAATATTGAATAAAAGAAAATTTTTAAATTCATACACCCACTCTCTTGTTATTTACTATCCCCAAATTCGTTGCACATGAACAGTAATTTCTTCACGATCATGATAAAGCTGCTTGGCCTGAATTTGAACATTGATTTGATTATTATTTAATTCGTCATTGAGTAACTTTATATTTTGTTTTACTTCTTCATACCGTTTTTTCATTGGTAATTTAAGATTAAAAATGGTTTCTCGACACCAACCATTAATCACCCATTTAGCTATTAATTGCGTCACTTTGGTCGGTTTTTCAACCATATCACAAACTAACCAATAAATATTATGTTTTTTAGGCGTAAATTTAAAGCCATCTTCACGATAATGTTTAACTTGTCCTGTTTCCATGAGTTTGTTATTCATTGGACCATTATCAATGGCGTAAACCATCATACTTCTTTTAACTAGTTGATAAGTCCAACCACCTGGGCAAGCACCTAAATCAACTGCATTCAAACCACCTTTTAAGCGTTCATCCCACTCTTCATAAGGAATAAAAATATGGAACGCCTCTTCCAATTTTAGTGTAGAACGACTTGGTGCATCAGCAGGAAATTTTAGTCTAGGGATCCCCATATAAAAAGGTGAGTTATTTTGACTTAATGAATAACCTACATAACAACTATTGCTACTTGTAAAAAATAGATGAATAACAGGTTTTTTTGGATTTTCAACTTTTAATAAAATACGTTTGCTTCGTAGCGCTTGACGAAGTGGTACTGTAAATTTACGACAAAATCCAGCTAGTTCTTTACCTTCATTGGTATCAGCGACTTCTACACGCACATCACCTGCGTTATCTATCAAACCCGATAATGCATTAATTATTGGAGTGATCCGATCATTGGCTGGTAAATCAGTCAATAAATCACCTGATACAAACATCTGTCTAGCAAAGATTAGAGTACGAAACGGAAGTTTTTTTATCAGTATTGTAGCTTGATCGTCTTGATAACATTCAAAAGTGACATAACCGCTATTTTCTATAACTTTGGCAAAACCAAATATTTCCAATTGTGCAGCTCTATCTGTGATTTCAGCAGCACATTCTTTTTCAAATCCACAGCGACAGTATAGAATAATTTTATTTAGTTTTTGCATTTCGTATTTTTACTCTTCAAACAGACATTATAAAAAAACAATTGATTTAGTCAGATTGAACATCATTAGTATACAAAGGAGCTTCCCCCTTAGGACGGGTTTTAAATCGTCGGTGTAACCACATATATTGTTCTGGAGCTTTTAAAATTTCTTGTTCAATAGCTTTATTCATAAAAGTTGCAGCTAATACATCATCATCAATAGGATAACCTTCAAGCGCTGGTGTTACATACACGGTATAATGGCCATTTTCCTCACGCTTAGGTGTAAATGGAATAATGGCGGGTTGGCCTAATTTAACCAATATACGTGTACCTATCGTCGTTGCTGCTTTTTCTACTGAAAATAATGGGGCAAAGACACTATTTTTTGGTCCATAATCATGATCAGGGGCATACCAAAGTAACTCACCATTTTTTAATGCACGGATCATACCTTTAGTATTATAGCGATCTAACATGTATTTATTAGATTTGAGTCTACCTCTAAGCTGAACATAATCCATTACCAGATTATCATTTGGTCGATAAACACCTACACCGGGATGACTCATTCCTAAAATGCGCGCTCCTAATTCTAATGTTAGGAAATGAATTCCAATAAGTAAAACGCCTTGACCTGATTGCTGTATATTTTTGATATATTGGTCACCGACAATAGATGAATGTTTAGCTAATCTTTTGTCAGACCAGAACCAAGCCATCCCTGTTTCGAAAATAGCCAATCCAGTAGAAATAAAATTGCCCCGCAACAGTTGATCACGTTCAAGCTGTGATTTTTCAGGAAAACAAAGTTTAAGGTTTTGTCTTGCTGTCTCTTTACGTTTACCAATTAATTTCATTGAAAGCAACCCTAAACTTTTTCCTAATTGATAAATTACTGGATAGGGTAATAAAACGATTAAATATAAAATACCAATACCAAACCACGTTAACCAGTAACGAGGGTGTAGTAGGCGTTTAGTAAAGATAGGACGAATTTCCTGATTTTGACTCATATTAAGATTAAGTTATTGTTAATAACAAAGTTGATTATTATATACTATATATTGATTTTAAGGGCAGAAAATTAGAAAGATCTTCCCTACATTAATGTATCTAACAAGGTATAGTTTAAATAGATCACAACAATATATAATTAGTTGCTGTGATCTTCGTTCTTAAGATTTTTTAAGATTTTATACTCAAACGTAGGCTTTTCCTGAAACTTCTTTACAAGAATTTAAACCGCAACGGGTGCTTTGATTGCAGGGTAAGGATCATAGCCAATAATTTCAAAGTCCTCAAACTCATAATCAAAAATTGTTGGAGGTTTACGTCTAATAGCAAGTTTTGGTAGCGCTCTAGGCGTTCGACTCAATTGTAAATGAGTTTGTTCCAAATGGTTTGAATATAAGTGCGTATCACCACCAGTCCAAACAAAATCACCCACATCTAAATTGCATTGTTGAGCAATCATATGAATTAATAATGAATAGCTAGCAATATTAAATGGTAACCCTAAAAACACATCACAAGAACGTTGGTAAAGCTGGCAAGAAAGCTTTCCATCCACTACATAAAATTGAAAAAATGCATGACAAGGAGCTAACGCCATTTGATCCAATTCTCCAACATTCCAAGCAGAAATTATTAGGCGTCTTGAATCAGGATCATTTTTGATTTGATCGATTAATTGCGATATTTGATCAATATGCTGGCCATTTGGTGCTGTCCACGCTCGCCACTGTTTTCCATAAACAGGGCCTAAATCACCATTCTCATCAGCCCATTCATCCCAAATGGTCACTTTATTATCTTTTAAATATTTAATATTTGTATCACCTTTTAAAAACCAAAGTAATTCATGAATAATTGAACGTAAATGGCATTTTTTTGTAGTGACTAATGGAAATCCATCCTGTAGATTAAACCGCATTTGATGACCAAAAATGGATAATGTTCCAGTTCCTGTTCGATCTGACTTAGGCGTACCTTCAGCTAAAATCTTTTGCATAAGTGCTAAATACTGTTTCATCGTGTTGTCGCCTTTTTGTTAACTCTATATGAATAAAAAAGAAATAAAATACCAGCAAAAATCATTGGTAGGCATAAAATTTGCCCCATACTAATGATATTAAAAAATAGTCCTAGTTGCTCATCGGGTTGTCTAAAGAATTCGATTATAAATCGAAATAGACCATAACAAAGCAAAAATAGTCCTGCAACAGCGCCAGTTGGTCTGTTTTTACGTATGAACAAATTCAAAATGATAAATAGAACAACTCCTTCAAACATCATTTCATAAAGCTGTGAAGGATGCCTTGGTAAAATGCCATTAAGAGAAGTATAGAGCGATAACCATTCAGGATGTGTTTGTACAAACATAAAATCAGCATGAGAGGAAGTCGGGAATAACATACCAATATGAGATTGAGTCACTCGTCCCCAAAGTTCACCATTGATAAAATTACCAAATCGCCCAAACATTAAACCTAAAGGTACTAAAGGAGCGACAAAATCAGCCACTTGCATAAAGGTTTTATGGTTCATTTTTGCGAAAATAGCAATAACACAAATTGCACCGATTAGACCGCCATGGAATGACATACCGCCTTCCCAGACTTTAAACAATATCACTGGGTCTTTGATAAAAACGTTAAAATTATAAAAAAGGACATAGCCTAATCGTCCACCTATAAAAAGCCCTAAAAACCCCCAGAATAGCAAATTTTCAACTTGTTGTGTTGTCCATTGGCTATTAGGTTTATTTGCTCTTCGTTTGGCTAAATAAAGCGCCCCAAGCACTCCAAATAAGTACATTGCACCATACCAATGAAGCGATATAGGACCAAGTGAAAAAGCAATTGGATTAAAGTTAGGAAATTGTAAGTATTGATTCATTTTTTAATACACTGTTTATTTTTTCGTTTATGAGCAAAGAAATTAAATCGTTTCTTTTTAGAAACATTTGCTATTGGTGCTTCCGCCTCGGATTGGATGCTAAATACTGGCAATGAAAATTCTTTCATTGCTTTTCGATAAACATCGCGTTTAAAAGCAATAACCTGACGAATAGGGTACCAATAACTAACCCACTTCCAATCATCAAATTCAGGAGTTGAAGACTTATTGAGATTAATTACCGACGTATCAGATATCAATTCTAATAAAAACCATTTCTGTTTTTGACCAATACAAACAGGTTGATTTTCCCAACGTATCATTCGTTTAGGTAATTTGTATCGTAACCAACCGTTAGTAACGGATAGAATCTTTACATCTTGAGGTAATAATCCTACTTCTTCGTTTAATTCACGAAACATTGCCTGCTCAGGCGTTTCGTTTAGTTTTATTCCGCCCTGAGGAAACTGCCAAGAATTTTGTCCATAACGACGAGCCCAAAGTACTTGACCATACCTGTTACAAATAACTATTCCTACATTTGGACGGTAGCCATCATTATCAATCACTGACTACCTCAAAAAATTTATTCTTATATGGCTAAATTGTTTCATACATACAGCAAGAAATAAATAGGAAAATGAATTAATCGAGTAAATATCCCATCACACAGTTTGTTTTTTAGATAATTTGATAATTGTAATAATATTAATTATGGCGAATGTTACTTCTATGGCCAGACTTCCTAAAGAGCCTATCCATAAACTATAAATAATCCATAAAATACTGCTCATCAGTATAAGTAGTCGCATTTTCTGTTGTTGTAAACGAAATAATGCAATGGTAACTAATGTAGTACCAATAACAGATAAATAATGTATAAATTGTGTCGGATCTGGTGTAGTAAGAAAATAAAATATCCACATTAAAGCAATAAAAAATAACATTGCTAACATATTTTTTGTGTAATTCGAAGCAACGTTTCTAAATATATTTACTATATTAAGAATTGCTGCTGGATAAGACTCCGGACCCAATAAGTAAAAGTGCAAAGTCATAATGACATTAACGATTGTTAACTGCCAACGAAAAGCATTATCGCTACGTTGTAAAAAAGCACTGATACCTACAAGATAACCTAAAATACCAATTAATTGAGGTAAAGTAGTATATCTATCAATAAAATCTGAACCCACGAATTGATATAAAAAGTTTAGATTATCCATCGTTCACTCCATAGATAAATGGATCTAAATAATTAGTTAATAACCTATTTATAAATAATTTAGAAAAAAATTCATCAAATGTTATTAATAAATAATCATATAGTCACATCTTTAAAACATAAAATTTTATATAAATTTTAGTCAGTTTTATAATCTCTATATGCAAAAAAGCCCAGCATTC
>CAMLPV010000031.1 GCA_946482005.1 uncultured Gilliamella sp. | reverse complement strand
CTTGGATGTTATTTAGTAATATTGCTTCTTATTATTTTCTTCGAAAAAAAAATCGATATTTTTTGACTGAAAATGAAGATTTAATCGATGAATTAACTGCGGAAGAAAAAAAGAAAATAGGGGTATTATATCGTTATTTAAGAGATAACTTTGATAAAGTCCCAGGTTCAGCACAAATGTTCCCTATTGATAAACAGATGAAATTTGTAAATGAAGATGGTTGTCCATATGATCTTTTTTCTTTTTAATGATTAAGATGTGAGTTGCGATTTAACCGGAGAATAGTTTAAAAAAACAGAGTGTTACCTGTTTGACTATAACGTGTTGAATCTAATTACAAATTCCAAACGGCAATATTTATGTTTTATACCCGCAAACCAATATAAACTATACAGTAAACTTATAAAATTAAACTGAGAAATATTCACCATATATCTAAAGCTTGCAATGTGATGAAGGTATCACCAGATACTTTTTATTATTCAAAAAACTCGCCAATTTTTAATTATTAGAGATGATTAAATTCCCCCGCTAAGCTAATATTAAATTTATATCTATATCTAACAGTGTGTTTCCTGAAATATCTTTACCAATGGTATCAAACCAAGGAGGAGTTCCAATGAAAGGTGATTTTGAGCAAGCATTGAACAATAATGAAATTGTTGCCTATTTAAAAGGTGAAGGTGACTATTTTACACCAGAGGAATTTAATATGGGATATCATAGTCATATCATGAATTTTATGGGGATGATGGGATATCTTGAAGATAAAGAACAACCCTATCAGCTGTAGGTTAAATATTTTAAACTATACTCAAGTTCACTTAAAGAAGATGTTCTAGATGCTTGGAGTTTATTTAGAAATATTGCTTGTTATTATAATCTTCGTAAAGATAATTGCTATTTTTTAACGCAAAATGAAGATTTAATCGATGAATTAACCGCGGAAGAGAAAAAGAAAATTGGGGTATTATATCGTTATTTAAAAGAAAATTTTGATAAAGTCCCGGGTGCAGCACAAATGTTCCCTATAGAGAAACAATTTGGGTTTACTCGTAAAAATGGTTGCCCATATGATCTTTTTTCTTTATGACTTTTGACTTTTTAATGATTAAGGTGTGAGTTACGATTTAATCGTAGAATAGTTTAAAAAAATAGAGCGTTACCGGTTTTGCTATAAGGTGCTGAAGGACATAAGAGATAATTTTAAGTATAATAATCATTATATCAATAATGTAATTAACGAATTGATAAGGAAACAATTAGGCCGTTAATACTGCATTACTGATCTAACGCTTAAATCAATTAACCCCTTAGTGCATCTAACACTAATTTAAAAACATTGGAATGGCCTTTGCGACTAGGATAATAAATATAAAATGGTTCATAAGTAATTGAATATTCGCTTAATAATTCTATTAATTGTCCTGAAGCTAATTCATTTTGTACATCTGGATAACCAATCCAACTAATACCTAAGCCATCTAATGTCGCCTGTTTTCTTAGATGATTATTGATGGAGAAGTGACAAGCGGGGTGATATTCAATAGTATTACCTTTATCAAAAAATTGCCAAATTGATTCTATTCCATATTGAGTTGAGACCTTTTTGCCAATTAATAGATGCTCATCTAAATCGCTGATCTGTTGAGGTTCATTTCTCTGTTTTAAATAGTCAGGACTGGCAACTAAAACCATTCGTAAAGGATCGGATATTTTTACCGCGATCATTTCTTTGGCAAGGTCATTACCAATGCGACATCCCATATCAAATCCTTCTTTGACAATATCAACTAAATTGTTGTCACATTGAATTTCTATCTTAATCTGAGGGTAGCGTAATGAGAATTGACTTAATTTAGGATAAATAAAATTTTCAATGGCAATATTTGAGGCATTTATTCTGATTGTACCTGATGGCGTATGCAAATAATCGCCTAGGGCATTGACTTCTTCATTGATTTGTTTGAATAAAGGGGCGAGTTGTTTATAAAGTTGTTCGCCTGCTTCAGTTAATGATAAGCTTCGTGTGGTACGATTGAACAGCCTTAGATTTAAGCGAGTTTCTAAATTTCGCATACTATGACTTAATGCAGATGACGAAACACCCAAGGATTTAGCCGCCCCTGTAAAACTTTTTGCTTCAGCGATAGTAATAAAATAATTTAGTTCATTATAGTTATACATACTAGGATAAATTATTGAATTTAATTCATGATACTATAAATGAATAGCATGTTTATCTCAATAAAAGTTATCTTTAAAATAATATTATCCAAATTGAATTTTATCAATTTACTAGGTTATTTAAACTTTTATTAGATAGCGAGGAGTAGTTGTATGGATTATATAAAATTAGGTAATTCTGATATTGAAGTTTCACGATTCTGCTTAGGATGTATGACCTTTGGCGATCCGGCAAGTAAAATGCATGATTGGACGCTTAATCCAGATCAAAGTGAAACCATTATTAAACATGCTTTAGATCTAGGGATTAATTTTATCGATACTGCTAACACCTATTCAAGTGGTACCAGTGAGGAATATGTTGGACGAGCATTAAAGCGCAACATTGCGCGAGATAAGGTAATATTAGCTACGAAAGTCTATTTTAACGAAGGACATCTATCTAAAGAAGCAATTGCAAGAGAAATCGACGGTTCGCTTAAACGATTAGCTACCGATTATGTCGATTTATACATTATTCATCGTTTTGATTACAGTACGCCTATTGAAGAAACCATGGCAGCATTAGACCAGCTAGTAAAAGTAGGAAAAGTACGCGCATTAGGTGCTTCGGCAATGTATGGTTATCAATTTTATAATATGCAATTAGCCGCTAAACAAAATGGTTGGACGCCATTTGTTTCGATGCAAAATCACTATAATTTATTATATCGCGAAGATGAAAGAGAATTAATTCCTGTCTGTAAGCAATTCAATGTTGCATTAACCCCATATAGTCCATTAGCGGCGGGTAGACTTAGCCGTTTAGAATGGCAGACTGATACTTTACGTAGTCAGACTGATAAAACTGCTATTGCCAAATACGATAGTACCCAACCAATCGACATGACCATAGTGAAAAGAGTGAATGAAATTGCCAAAAAATATGCTGTTACCATGACACAAATTGCACTTGCATGGCAATTTGCTAAAGGCGTTGCCTCACCAATAATCGGTGCAACTAAAGCGCAATATTTAGATGATGCGGTTGGGGCTTTGCAGGTTTGTTTAACTCAGGATGATATTGCTTATCTAGAGGAGTTATATACACCACATCGTATCGTCGGTGCACTTTAAGTAAGTGCAATAGAGAACATTTAATTTACTGACAAATATTATGAGGATATTTGTCAGTAAGCGTAGTTAAATTCTTCCTAATTTTAAATATTTTTGCATCTCTTCTTTCGGTACCATTCCACCGCCAGTTGCCCATACTAAATGAGTTGCATTTTGTAATTGCTGAGGTGTGAATTGCATTCGTTGTAAATATTCCGAATTGTTAGTTACGATAACTGGACCTTGCATACCTGCTAGGGCAGATGGTTCAAGTTGAATATTTTCAGTTTTATCAAGTAATACTAACAAATCATACATATCTTGATCAGACAAGGTATAATATCCAGCTAACAGACGTTCCATTGCCCGTCCAACAAAACCTGACGGTCGACCTACCGCCAAGCCATCGGCTGCAGTAATATTATCAATTCCGATCTCTTGTACCGAGATTTTGTCATGTAAACCAGTATAAACTCCTAATAACATACATGGTGAATGTGTTGGTTCGGCAAAAATACAGTGTACATTATCACCGAATGCCATCTTTAAACCAAAGGCAACTCCGCCAGGTCCACCACCTACACCGCATGGTAAATAGACAAACAGTGGATGATCTTTATCAACTTTGATGCCTTGCTCTTCAAATTGATGTTTTAAGCGTTCTCCGGCAACTGAATATCCTAAAAATAGCGTAGTAGAATTTTCATCGTCAATAAAAAAACATGTTGGATCAGATTGGGCGGCTTTCCGGCCTTGTTCAACCGCGACGCCATAATCTTGTTCATATTCAACAACATTAACCCCATGCTCTCGCAACTTCTGTTTTTTCCATTCTCGGGCATCAGCAGACATATGCACGCTGACTTTAAATCCAAGTTTGGCACTCATTATCCCAATGGATAAACCAAGGTTGCCGGTTGAACCAACAGCGATACTATATTGACTAAAAAACTGTTTAAATTTTTCGGAAAATAGCTGACTATAGTCATCATCTTCCGATAATAAACCATTTTCAATGGCTAATTTTTCAGCATGAGTTAAAACTTCATAAATACCACCTCGAGCTTTGATCGAACCGGATATTGGTAAATGACTATCTTTTTTCAAGTAAAGCTGCCCCGGAATGGTTATAGCAAACTTAGTTTCCAAGGCCTTTTTCATCTGGTTAATTTCGACTAATTGTGATTCGATAATTCCCTTAGTTGCCGATGTTTCAGGAAAAGCTAAGGCTAAATAGGGTGCGAAACGTGTTAAACGTTCACTCGCTTTGCTTATATCTGTTTGATCAAGTCCTACATAAGGAAGCGCTACCTCGACGCTGGTGGTATTGGGGTTAAACCAACTGCATGGTTTAAGCTTAATTAAATTTTCTATTAATGGCTTATCGCTACTAAGTTTTTTTATCTCTATTTGATTCATATTCGCTCCTTGAAAAACACTTAGATAAAATTGGATAATAAAAATGTTCCCATTAAGGCAACCAGTGATGCAATAAAGGTTGCCGTAGTGTAATATTTAAAAATTTCAGTCATTGTTGCGCCACAATATTGTTTAACTAGCCAAAATAGTGAATCGGTAACAATTGTGCAGCCGATAGCACCAGAACCAATGGCTAGAGTAATTATTTCCGGACTGATATTAGGATAAAGCCCAAGCATTGGTGACACGATTCCTGTGGCTCCCATCATGGCTACCGTTGCCGAACCTACTGCGGCGTGTAAAATTATCGCTACCAGCCATGCCAATAAAATTGGATGCAGATCTAAATGGGATAAAATATTGGCCAAGTTATCACTTAAACCACTCGCTTTTAAGATACCATTAAAGGCACCGCCAGCACCGATAATCAAAAGAATATTGGCGATTGATGAAAAACAATCTTCCGTTTTGCTGAGTAAGTCTGTCATTTTCATCTCACGTCTTAAACCCAGCATATAATAAGCAACAAAAGCTGCAATAAACATAGCGGTAATCGGGTTACCGATAAATTCTAAAACAGCATAAACAGATGTGTCTTTATCCATTTTTAACTCAGCTGTGGTTTTAATTAACATGAGAAAAATGGGTAATAAAACAGTAAATAGCGTGGTAGCCAATGACGGCAATTCATCTTCGTTTCTTACCTTTAGATCAGCAAATTGTTCCGGTACCGCTTTAAACGGAATTTCTTTTTTGATGATAGTTAAAAACAGTGGACCTCCCACTAATGACGCAATTACACCTATAATTAATCCATATAAACTTACACTGCCAATATCAGCGCCTAATGCCTTAGTTACATACAATGCAGCAGGGTGAGGGGGAACAATGCAATGAACCGCCATTAATGCCGTACATAATGGAATTGCTAACATTAATAATGAAGTTTTGGTTTTTTTAGCTATTGAAAATGCCAATGGAATTAAGAGCACTACACCAACTTCAACAAATAAAGTTATACCGCAAATCATGCCAATTAATACCATAATAACTTCAGGTGATAACCAGCGACATTGTTGTAAGGTAATACCAATACGCTCGGCGGCTCCTGATATTTCCATCATTTTACCTAAAATAGTACCTAAGCCAATTACTGCAGCTAAAAAGCCCAATGTGCCACCGATACCATCCTCGATGGAAGTAATCATATCTAATGGCTTCATGCCCATTAATGCACCAACATAAAAGCTGGATAATAATAAAGCTAAAAATGGATGAAGTTTAAATTTGATTATACTTATTACAATTAATAAAATACTTGAAATTAAAACACCTAGAACCCAAATTTGTAAATTCATAAAGTTTTCCAATTCTAGTTAAAGTAGAAAATCCGGAGATATTAGATTTTATGAATAAATTACTGACAAACGATAATTAATCATGTTTACATGAGCTTAGTTCGGTTAAAGATGTATTAAGTTTCCCAAAATGAATCCATTAATAAATAGTTGTATTTAATTTATTATTTGTAGTTAACTAGCAAAAATTAGATAAGGAAGTACAATGTTTGATGATGACCGTCTTATTACCAATAATCGATTGATTTCAGGATATCAGTTAGCTAAATTTCACACCTTTGAAGCAGCTGCACGTCACTGTTCGTTTATTCGTGCAGCCGAAGAGCTATGCATTACTCCAAGTGCGGTTAGCCATCAAATTAACAAACTCGAAGAAGAACTCAACTTTAAGCTGTTTACTCGCTTTCATCGTCGTATTGAATTAACTCAAGATGGTGAGAATCTATTTAATATTTTAAAAAAATCCTTAGCAATACTAAATAGAGAGATATTTGAAATCAAGAGTCAAGAGTTGATAGGACAACTAACTATTTATTCACGGCCTTCCTTCGCAAAAGAATGGCTGGTGCCGAGAATATCCGAATTTAATAAAAAACATCCTTATATTACATTGAATATTTTAACCGGCAATGGAGTTGTCAATTTTAATCGCCATAGTATTGATTTAGCGATTTATTATGATGATTTGCAACATGAGGATTTGGATGTTTATCATATAATGAATGAAACCATTGTGCCGGTATGTAGTCCATTATATGCTGAACAATATCAACTTAATCAATGTGTTGAAAATCTGAAACATTGTCTCATATTACACGACAATCAAGCGTGGCGGTATGATTCTAACTTAGATGAATGGCAATCTTGGGGAAAACATTATAATCTTGATATTGATTTTGAAGATTTACCTAAAATGTTGTTTGATAGATTTGATTTAGCTATCATTGCAGCAGTTAATCATTCGGGGATAGCTATGGGAAGAAAAAATATAGTCAACAAATATCTTGCGGCAGGCGAGTTAATCATGCCGTTTCACAATATGACATTAGCCTGTAAACAACATTACTATGTGGTTTCGGCTAACAAGCAACGCAATCCTAAAGTTAGGGCTTTTGTAAGATGGCTGAAGGAAAATTTGCATGAACAATCAATATGAAAATTGTGTTAACCAAATAACTACCATTAAAACTAATGTTTGGTTGCATAATATATATCTAATATGAATATCGATATAATTTTTTCGTATTATCTCGATAGTTTATTCACAACTATAATGTCATCACACAGTAGTAGAATTAGTTTATCAATCAGAAAAACTAATCTAGCTTGATACGGAGTGATTATGAAAAAATATATTTATTTATTCATGCTGTTGGGATTTATATTGCAGGGGTGTGACAATAAGTCAGACTCAAACCAAACTACTCAACAAGATAAAAAGGAAATTGTGGTTGGTTTACCACCCAGTATGCACAACATCATGATGGAAAAAGTGGTTAAGCCCGCATTAGAAAAACAAGGCTATAAGGTTCGCTTTGTGAATTTCAGTTCCTTAAGAGATTCGAATACCGCTTTAGTTGAGGGCAGTATTGATCTTAATGCCGCACAACATCAATCTTATCTTGATGTCTATAATAAAGAGACTAAAAACGATCTGGTCTCTTTAGTCCACATTCCTTCTATTTCTGCGGCGCTTTTTTCCCAAAAACATCGTTCAATCAATGAGATTGCCGATGGGCAGACTATCCTGATACCGAATGATCCAGCAAATCAAGCGCGCTCTTTACAATTATTGCAAAGTTTGCATTGGATCACCCTAAAGCCCGGAAATAATGCAGGTATTTTAGATTTAAATGCTATTGACGAAAATAAATATCATTTGAAGTTTAAAGCAATATTATCTGAAATGATGCCAAGAACACTCAATGAAGTAGATTACGCCATAATGCCTGGCGGAATTGCATGGTTAAGTCACATTCCGGCGGATAATGTTTTAATTCAGGAAAAGTTAACGGCGAATCTTGAATTAATGGTTGTGGTTAAGAAAGAGAATTTAAATACTAAATGGGCTCAAGATGTGAAACAACTTTACCAATCCGATGCACTTAAAAAATTTATTAATCAAGATCCTGATGCAAAAGGGCGCTTTATCTGGCCACAACAATAATTAATCGGTTAAAATTATCCTCATCACTGACACTGTTAGGATATTTTTATCTATTGTATAAAGCTATTAAATGGTTGCGGTTAAACCAATGTTTGATAATTTTTATCAAAATACTTAAAAGTTTAATTATTTATTTATTATAATTTTTAACATGATAGAATTAGCATCCCTTAGTTATAAAATAATAATTGAATGTGATGAAAAAAATACAATATTCCGCTTTATTTGCTTGCGGTTTTACGCTCTGCAGCTGTTTTGGTGGTTCAACGTCAGTTGAGCGGGTGATTGATAATCCTACTGCTAATGAAATTGTCATTGCCATTGATGGTAAAGATTTAGTCATTCCCGCTAATTCTAAAACTTCATATACTTTCGAATATGGTAAACATAGTTTAGCCTATAACAATCAGACGATTAATTTTGTTGTCAAACCAGCAAAATTTTCTGGTAGTGGTTTTATTAATCCGACCCAGAGCAACTATATGTTCCATACTTTTATCTATGCAACCGACAATACCACCGATGAAGCTTATGATAAGATGTATGAAAAAACGCTTAATAAGGTCACTGTCATTTTGAATGGTGAAAAAGAAGAGGTTGAGCTGCCAGTAAAAGTTGTTAATGATGTTTTCATTGAAGACGAAGATAACCGATGGGACTATAATATTGACGAAGAGATGCCTGAAGAAGTTTCTGAAAGAATTAATAGTAATCAGGCTTATCAAGTTCGTAAAACTAAAGTTTATCGTCAACACGAATATATGAATTATCTTAAAGAAGATGGTTTAGAAGAGGATTTAAGCTTCCCTAACGAGCCAGTTAAATTGACTGAAATTAATCAATATGTGTTCCCGACAATTAATCTGGATGGAATTAAATGTGAGCCAGGTAAAAAATACTTAGCAGAAACATTAGCTAGTTGGCAACAACTGTTTACATTAAAAGGTAATGATTTTGCCAGTAAGTATGAAGAATTAGGCGGCGATAAAGGTAGAGTTGAATTAAGAAATTCCCAAAAACTTTGCCCTAAAGAGGTCGATCCAGAACAAACTTATTACCCAGCATTTCGTCAATTGGATCAAATTTTAGATCAAACACGAGATATTCATTTTTACATCATTAAATAAATGTAAAAATCTTCTCTTCAAAGGAACAAAATATAATAAAAGGCATAAATTCTAGTAATTAAATTTATGCCTTCTACTTTAACTATATCCATTTCTTATGATAGAATTTATACACTTTAATATATATTGAATAAATGAATGTGATGAAAAGATTTAAATATTCTATGCTATTAGTCTGTAGCCTTTCTTTGGTTGGTTGTTTCGAATCAAGCACTTATGAAGATACTATAAGTCGTCAAATAGATAATCCAACCGACAAGGAAATAAAAGTATCAATTGATGGTAATGAGTTAGTTATTCCGGCCAAATCAAGCGTTAATCATACCTTTGAATATGGTAAACATCAGTTAACTTATAATGGTCAATCATTAAACTTCATAGTTAAACCTACGAAATCATATAATGATGGATTTATCAATCCGACCCAATCTAACTATTATATGTATCAAGCCTATTATTCTACTAAGGGTCAAACAAGAAAAAACGAAATGATCAAAAACGTTAAGACTTTCCAAGTGACTATCAATGGCGAGCCGTGGGATATAGAACTTCCAGTTAAAATTATTAATGATGTATTTATTGAAAGATATTATGGTAAATATGGTGTAGCATGGAGTTATGGTATAAATGATAAATTGCCAGAACAAATAAGCTTTGAAAAAAGTACTTCTTCAGCTCCAATAAGGTATAAATTATTTCGTGAAGCTGATTTCATTGAATATCTAGCTAAAACTGACGAAGAACTCAAAACATTACAATTTCCAAATCAACCAAAAAAATATGCTGATTTAACAAAACATATTGTTCCCAATATCAATATAGCTGATATTAAATGTGATGAGGGACGAGAATTTGTGAAACAACATCTAGCTGATTGGAACAACCTTTTCACCTTAAAGGGAGATGAGTTTACTAAATTACATAGTCAAATAATCTCC
>CAMLPV010000030.1 GCA_946482005.1 uncultured Gilliamella sp. | reverse complement strand
ATCCTCTTTATCGCTAATTTTTTGCCAGTTTAATAAAGTTAGTTGCTGTTGAGCAAAAGGATTTTCCTTTCCAATATAAACAAACGTTGTATCATTAGGATCGTAATCTTGAGGTAGTTGATTCAACGCTAATGCAAATCCAAATTGATAATTTGTTTCATCAGTAGGTAAACAGTCGCTCTTTATTGCAAATACCTCTAATTTACTAATGGGAAAACTATACAATTTATTATATTCATAATTATATACGAATAAGTTATCCGTTTCGGATATGCCACTGGCAGTCAAAAAACTTTGTCGATATTTTTGAGGTAATTGATATTTATCCTTTTTATAACCATCCTCATTATCAGGAAATATTGGTTGAATAGATTGTTTTTTATTGCCATCTTTGTCATAAATAACAATATGACTACCTTGGAGTAACTTAACAAAATAGAATTTTGGCTCGCTATCATCAACAAGATTAAGTTTAAATATCTCTAATCGCTCTTGTGTATTGCCAATTGCATAAAAGCTACAACTTAATAAGAACAATATACATATCGGTATTATTTTCTTTATTGGCATTTTATTCACTTCCTTATGTATTAATTCATCAATATCTGAACATTACGGCGAATCAAAACCTATTATCACTAAAGTTTGAATAATTTAATCTAGAGTAAAACAATGTAGATGAACGTGTAGCGGTGCTTTAAGTTATCCATCGCTATAATGCTAGTGGCGTTAACTTATACTCTAAACCAAATTCATTACGCGTTTTTACATGTTAATTACGCCTTACCATCTGTTGATTAAAATCTCAAGTAAAGACTCGTTTTTATCGTCGTTTTATTTTGTTCGTTTTTACCATTTTTAAGAATAATTTATCTTATTTCTTAAAAAAGTTGTTCCAATTATTAATAATTTACAAAAACAGCAAAAAACGGACTGGATGACAACGGATTATCTTAGTGATTTTCTTGATCGACATGACTTACAAAAAATATTGAAGTTTATCAAATACCAAGGCGATAGGTTTTTATTGCTAAAAAGAACCATAGTCATTCAATTAATTTTATTTATAGTTTATACTTTCACCAAAGTATTTACTTAGTTTTTAGTAATACCAAATTATTCACACAAAAAAATAATACAATAAAACTCAATTATTGATAATAATTAATTGAGATGATAAGGAATATCATGGATATAATACGTTTCTTTCTCCGTCTACCCTATCGAATCTTCTGTATCGGTCTAGAAGCGATTCTCTATTTTGCACTTTTTCTACTAATTGTATTACGATCCATATTATGGCTTATAAGCCCGATTATTGGTCAAATTAATTGGTCGATACCTAAGTGGTATCCACGTGCTAAAGATATCTATCAATCATCAATTAAAAGACTCAATAACTATAGTTTAATTATTGGTTGTGTTGTTATTTTGGGAATTGTTGCCTATTTCAGTGGTAATTATGCCTACCATTGGTACTTAAATAAACCAAAACCTATTGAGCCAGCCCCCGTAATTGTTAATACGTATGGTATTTCTTTTTATGCACCTACAGAATCCGGTACGCTTACTAATCCTAATCAATCTTATTTAAAAATCAAATTTACTGGACATAAACGATCACCCGCTCCGATAGATAAAATTGGCAAGGAAATAACTGAGGGAATTGAAATTTCACCTGAAATTAAAGGGACTTGGAGTTGGCATGACGATGTAAATATCTATTTTAAACCAGAACAACCATGGCCAATGGGTGAAACCTATACGGTTAAATTGGATGATTCGAAGTTACTTGATTCTAACAATTTAATAAATAAAAAAGAGAATATTTTTACATTTAATACAACCGATTTTTCTTTTAAAATAATGAACAGTGAATTATATCAAAATCCTATTGTTCCTGATGATAAACAAGGTATTTATAGAGTAGAATTTTCTCATCCTGTTGATCCGACAACCTTTGAAAAAAATTTAAAATTATCACTATTTGAAGTAACAATTGGAAGATATGAGCCAAATAAATTTGTCCAAAATGTAAACTTTACAATTAATTATAATAAAGATAAAACAATTGCCTATATAAAAAGTGATAAATTAGAACTTGCTGATGTGAATAGGTATTTATCATTAAAAATTGCAAAGGGGGTAATATCTTCAATGGGAGGATCCCCTACAACCTCAGAAAGTTCGAAAGATATCCGTATACCGAATAAATATAATCTTAGTATCACTTCATCTGATATTTCCCTTGTTGAACTGTCGAATAATGAAATACGTCAGATTATCACAATTAATTTAAGTTATAATGTTAAAGCTAGTGATTTACAGAAAGCATTATCAATCTGGCAGTTACCGGATCCAAACACCAAATATAGTGAGGAATATTACGATAAAACCGATAACACATACAAAACTAAATATTTTATCGATAAAGCCATTTTAGATAAATCAAAACGATTAACAACTAGATACATTGAGACTGACGACAATAGAACTTATCAAAATCAATTCAGTTTTGAAATAAACGGTGATCAACGTCAACAAATATTTATTACTATTGATCCATCCTTAACGTCCGATGGTGGCTACACATTTAAGAATAGATATGAGAAATTGATGCAAATTAATGAATTTGATAAATTGCTTAATTTCGCTGCTACTGGTTCTCTATTATCGCTGTCAGGTGATAAAAAGATTCCTGTCGTTTCTCGTAATGTTAGTCAAATAAAGTTAGAACTCAAACGTGTTATTCCATCCCAATTACACCATTTGGTCTACGATAATGACAGTGATTTTAGTTCAATGAGCTTTGAATATTATAAAAGTGATAATTTTGTTGAAAAATATTCAATTATAAAAGATGTTAAAGGTAAATCAGGGGCTATTCATTACTCTGACTTCGATTTGACACCATACCTTAAAAAAGATGTTAAAGAAAACGAAGTTAATCGCGGAGTATTTTTATTAAATCTCTATGCTCAAAATGATGATGCAGTAGAAGGTGAAGAGCCTTACGATTATTTCACTTCTCGATTCATATTAGTGACAGATTTAGGCATTATAAATAAAAAATCACTTGATGGCTCTTATGATCTCTTTGTGCAATCTATCAACAGTGGGGTACCTGTTGCCGGTGCTAAAGTTTCCATACTCGGTGCCAATGGTATTGAAATTACCTCTTCAATCACCGATAACACTGGTCATGTCAAATTCGCACCATTAGCAGATTACTATAAAGGCATTAAACCGTTGTTATTCTTAATTGAAAAAGGTAAAGATATGTCATTTTTGCCAATTTCTAAAGGTTATCGCTATTATGACAGAAAACTTAATTACTCTCGTTTTGATGTTGATGGTCAATACGAAACAATTGACCGGGGAGAGTTACATGCGCATCTATTTTCTGATAGAGGAATCTATCGACCTGGCGAAACCTTCCACATTGGGATGATCATTAAAGCAGATGATTGGACTAAATCATTGAATGGAATTAAGTTAGTAGCCAACATTTATGATGCTAAAAATAATCTTGTTACGACTAAAAAAATCAAAGTTGATGATTACGGTTTTAATGATATTTCATTTAAAACGGAAGAAAGTTCCCCAACAGGGCAATGGCATGTCTATCTATACATTGAAAATGATGAAAATGATTCGGAGGAGGATGATCAAAATTTCCTAGGTTCTACTTCAGTGACTATTCGAGAATTTGAACCAGATAAAACTAAAGTTACCGCACAAATAGTAACTGAAAACAAACAAGGATGGATTAATCAATCGAATATAATTGCCAAAGTGACTGCAAAAAATCTCTTTGGAACCCCTGCCCAAAATCGTCGAGTTGAGAGTAAATTATATTTACAACCAACCAGATTTAGTTTTAAAAAATATCAAGATTATCAGTTTTATCGCGTAGGTACTAACCGTAGTAATTTCAAAATTGAACTTGAAGACAATTTTACAAATGAAGAAGGAATTGCTGATATTGATTTGCATATTAAAGACTTTGAAGGTCAATATGTAGCCAAATTCTTGACTGATGTATTTGAACCAAATAGTGGACGTAGTGTTGCAGCAATGGATTCAATTTTGATTTCTGCATCTGATTATCTAGTTGGGGCAAAACCTGATGGTAAGTTAAGTTATATTAAACGGGACAGCAAGCGTTTACTTAATCTTATTGCAATAAATCCAACTCTAGATCAAATTACACTAGATGGACTCAAACTCGTTACCCTTGAGAAAAAATATCTTTCTGTGTTAGTTGAACAATCTTCAGGTGTTTATAAATATGAATCTAAACAAAAAAATGTGGTAATTTCACAAATTCCTTTTGAAATTGATAACAAAGGAACTGTTTACCAGATTCCAACTAAGACCCCTGGTAACTATATTCTTCAATTGTTAAATAACCAAAATGAAGTAATTTATCAAACCGAATACTCGGTAGCAGGATCAGCAAATGTAACACGTTCATTAGATCGTAATAGTGAATTAATGTTAAAAATTGATGCTAATCAATATAAACCGGGTCAAGATATAGAAATTGCAATAACTGCACCTTATACCGGAAGTGGAATTATCACTATCGAAAGGGATAAAGTTTATGCATGGAAATGGTTTAAAACTGATACTACCAGCTCAGTACAAAAAATCACTTTACCTGAAGAAGTGGAAGGAAATGCCTATATCAATGTGCAGTTTATTCGTGATCCAAATTCAGAAGAAATATTCATGAGTCCGCTTAGTTATGGTGTTATTCCATTTAAGGTTTCAGATGATAAATTTATGGAGAAGGTAAAATTAGTAACTCCGAATTTAATCAAACCTGGAGAGACGATTCCAATCACAATTAAAACTAATAGCCAACAACGAGTCGTAGTTTTCGCAGTTGATGAAGGTATCTTACAAGTTGCTGGCTATCAATTAAAAAATCCAATTAAAAACTTTATACGTAAAAAAGCGTTATCAGTAAGAACGGATCAGATTTTAGATCTTATCTTACCTGAATATAAACGTTTACTAACTTTATCTGCACCAGGAGGTGATCAAGATAGTGATGATAAACTTAATGCTCATTTGAATCCATTTAAACGTAAGACCGATGAGCCTGTTACCTACTGGTCCGGAATTATAGACGTTAATGGTGAAAAACAACTCTATTACAAAGTACCTGAATTTTTCAGTGGAAAAATTAGAGTGATGGCTGTGACAGTCGGTAAGAAAACAATGGGTGTTACACAAACGTCTACTACAGTTCGTAATGACTTTGTATTAAGCCCTAATGTACCTTATTTCGTCACGCCAAACGATGAATTTGAAATAAGTTTATTAGTTGCAAATAACATCACTGAAATCGGTAATGAAGAAATCCCAATTAAGGTTAAGCTAACCACAACGCCACATCTAGCAGTTTTAGATGAGCCAATTAAAACCGTCAACTTAGCGTCAATGAAAGAAGGTACTTTAAGCTTCCGTTTAAAAGCAACCGAACAATTAGGTAGTGGTGATTTACTCTTTACTGCAACTTATAAAGATAAGACGATAACAAGACAAGTAAGTACTTCTGTTCGTCCGATAAATCCTTATCGAATAAAAACTATTATGGGTCGAATGGATGGTAAAACACAAACCTTTGCTGGGTTTAGACATATGTATCCAGAATTTAATGAACAGAATGCTGGCGTCTCTTATTCTCCAATGATCTTAGCTAAAGGTCTTACCGAATATTTAGATAATTATGAATATTTCTGTTCTGAACAGATTGTTAGTCGTGCGTTACCACTGGTGATTGGCAATAAATATCCTGAATTCAATTTAATCACTGATAAAACAATACCATTTACCGGAGTAATGCAAAAACTACAAAGCCGCCAAAATACTGAAGGCGCGATTGGTTTATGGTATTCAACATATAATGTTGATCCATTTATTACACTTTATACGGTTCACTTTCTACTCGAAGCAAAAGATGCAGGATTAGTAATACCAAAAGATCTACTAGAAAATGCCAATAAATATGTTAAGTTAGTTGCTGCTAGTAGTTTAACTGATAGTTACAACTTGCGATTGCGAGCTTATGCAATTTATTTGCTAACTAGACAAAATATTATTACAACTAATCAAATTGCTTCAGTCATTGAGGATTTAAATCATAATTACCAAACTTGGTCAACTGATCTTACGGCGTTGTATTTAGCATCATCCTACAAAATGCTGAAAATGGACAAACAAGCAGATAATCTTTTAAAACCGATTTGGAAGGATCTGTCCAAAGCCTATGATAAAGCATGGTGGAGTCACAATTATTATGATCCATTAGTCATTGATGCTGGGAAAATCTATTTAATCGCCAAACATTTTGATAATAAAATTAATGATATCCCTGCGCAAGCTCTTGAGAATATGGTGTTAATGCTAAATGAGGAACGTTATACAACTCAATCAGCTGCAATGACTATGTTGGCTTTAGATAGTTATAATTCAGCAATTAAAGCTCACGAGTTAGATGAAAACGATCTTACTGTCACAACAAAGTCTAACGATCAACAGGCAAAAATTGCCACTATTGCTAAATTGAAGAACTTGTTAGCCAACGGAAAATTCAATGATTCGGTAGAGTCTATTAGCTTCCATAACGCTAAAAATTTGCCAGCTTGGTATTCAATATCGCAGAAAGGCTTTGATCGTTCAATGCAACAAGAACCAATTAATAGAGGGCTTGAAATTTATCGTGAATTTACAGATAACGATGGTAAGCAAATTGATACCGTGAAATTAGGTGAAACTATCAATGTAACCGTTAGAGTCCGCTCAATATCTGAAGAAGGATTAACCAACATTGCAATTGTTGATATGTTACCAGGTGGTTTTGAAGTTGTTCAACAAAAAGCCGTTAATAATCATGCTGAAACTGAAAACGATAAACAAAGCGACGAAGATGAGGGTGAAAATGATAATTATGATTCTGAACAACATTGGATATCACCAATTGCCACAGGTAAATATACTTGGTATCCAGACTATACAGATGTTAGAGAAGATCGCGTGATTATTTATGGTTCGACTAGAAGTGATCAGATACAAACATTTAATTATCAGATAAAAGCGACCAATATTGGCCAGTACGCGGTACCTCCAGCTTATGGTGAAGCAATGTATGATCGCGATATTCAAGCTGTATCTAAAGGTGGAAATAAGATTATTATTGAGCCTCGTTAATTAGTTACTGGCAGAGGGTCACGCCTTCCCTCTGCTATTTTGTATTTATTGCATGATTATTAACATTATTTTTTTAATTTTATATCATCATTGGTGTAACTTAATAAAATGGTAAAAAAATTTAGGTATATTGGGAATATTATTGTTATCTTTATTATTCTTTCTTTAATCGTCATCGCCTTTCGTTTAACCCCTAACCCACCGTTAAACCAATCGCTAAATTTTTCCACTATTTTGTATGATGAAAACGACAAACTACTGCGCATAACTTTAGCAAACGACCAACGATATCGAACATGGACACCTCTGGAAAAAATTTCTCCACACATCATTAATGGCCTTCTATTACATGAAGATCAGTGGTTTTATTATCATTTTGGATTTAATCCGTTTAGTTTGATAAGGGCATTTGGGGCAACTTATATCGGGGGCGGTAATCGACAAGGCGCATCGACCATTACTATGCAACTGGCACGTATGCATTGGAAAATTAATACTAAAACAATAGCTGGTAAATTATTGCAAATATTTAGATCTATTGAATTAGAGTTAAAATACTCTAAACATGACATTTTAGAAGCCTATCTTAATTATGCCCCTTTCGGTCGCAATATAGAAAGTATCGGAGCGGCATCGTTAATTTATTTTGATAAAACGCCTGATAAGGTTAACTTACCTGAAGCGTTAACATTGACGGTTCTTCCTCAATCACCTACTTATCGTATAGACAAGAAAAAAGGCATTGCAGGTAAAGCATTAGTTAATGCTAGACAACGATTATTTGAACGTTGGCAAGAACACTATGCAACCGAAGATAATATAGCTGCGCTATTTGACTTACCACTAATGATGCGTCAACCTGAGCAATTACCGTTTATCGCCCCCCATTTCACCAACCAAATACTTCAGCAACAAATTCAAAAAACTAATGCTGAACAACAAGTTATTAAAACTACATTAAAAATAGAACTACAAACAATTATTGAACAGCAAGTCAGCGCCTTTATTGAACGCAATAAAATAAAAGGGATTTATAATACATCTGTATTATTAGTTGATAACAACACAATGGAAGTGAAAGCATTAGTTGGATCTGCCGATTATTTTAATCATAGCATCCAAGGGCAAGTTAACGGAACTGACGCTAAACGTTCACCCGGCTCAACACTAAAACCTTTTATTTATGCCTTAGGTATGGATCAAAGTATTATTCATCCCAAAACAGTATTAAAAGATGTCGCAACAGATTTCGGATTTTATACGCCAGAGAATTTTGATCACCATTTTAAAGGCCCTATCTCTGTTACAGATGCGCTAATTCACAGTCGTAACATTCCTGCAGTATATGTTGCTGGTAAATTAAAAAAACCTTCATTTTATCAATTTTTAAAACAAGCCCATATTCGTGAGATGAACACAGAAGATCATTATGGTTTAGCTTTAGTTCTTGGCGGCGGTGAAGTGACAGCCCAAGAATTAGCAACACTATATGCCATGTTAGCGAATCAAGGTATTTGGCAACCGTTAAAAATGACAAGAAATACCGATAATCGAACACGTTTAAGTCAGCGTCTGTTGAGTCCTGAAGCGAGTTTCATGACATTAGATATGTTATTAAAAAACACGCGCAATGAAGATATTTTAGCTAAAAAACAGCAATCTCTAACACCTATATATTGGAAAACAGGCACATCTTGGGGATTTCGCGATGCTTGGACAGCTGGAGGATTTAATAATTATACTCTTATTGTTTGGATGGGTAATTTTGATGGACATAGCAATAATGCTTTTATTGGTGCTAATGCCGCAGCTCCACTATTTTTCAATATTATTGATTCAATAACTGCATATTATCCAAATCATAAAGGTTATCAAAACACAATTCCGCCTAACTTAACGCAAGTCGATATTTGTTTACCTAGTGGGAATTTAGTTACGCAGTGGTGTAAGATAAAGGGGAAAACGTGGTTTATACCAGGTGTATCACCGATTAATATTGATACAGTTTATCGCCCTGTTGTAATTGATAATAAAACCAATAAAGTTGCTTGTCCTCCTTTCAATCCGAAAGACACACATGTAGAAGTTCATGAATATTGGTCATCAGACTTAGCTAAAGTATTTGCTAAAGCGGGAATTCCCAAAAAAACACCACCTAATAGTGCACATTGCGAAACAACACAAAATTATGTTGGTTCTCCTCCACGGATTACTTCACCATTAAAAAACGTGGTTTACAAAGTAAGGTTAAGTAATAAAGAGAATGAGAAAATTACGTTAGATGCCATTGCAGATGGTGAAGTTAAGAAATTATATTGGTTTGTCGATAAAAATTTTCTTGGTAGTAGTTCAGTTGAAAATACACTGGATTGGGTTCCTAGCAAAAGCGGTATTTACAAAATATCTGTAATCGATGATCTAGGGCGAAGCGACAGCAGAAAATTAAAAGTGGATTTAATTGATTGATTAATACAAGGCTAATACTCTTACTAACGCTATAACAACATTATATATAACGTTAGAAATATAATTTACCAACTTGATATTAGTCGAAATCATTAAACACATTAAAATATATTATGTTCTTTAATTATTGCTTTTGTTTAAATTATCCCAATAAGGATTCAAGATCATTAATAAATCAATCGATTATGTTCAATATGCTAATTTAAGTCCATTTGAGTTAAAAGATAACTTAATTAAACAGGCGCAAAGCCATACTGACCGAATTATGTTGAACTCAGGCCGTGGTACTTCTAATTTCATCGCCACTTAGCCTAGACAGCATTTCTTTCAACTCGGATTTTTTGCTATTGCAGCGCCTGAAATATCCTATTGTTATTCAAATGGTTGTTTAAAAACTACACCTATGAGGAGGACTATAGCAGATTAGATTTATGTCATGACCTGAAAAAGATGAATCAATAAAGTCTATTACTGGGCACTCTTTCCCCCCCTTTGAGAAAAACCCAAACACGACTAATGGTTTATTTTCGAATAACTTTCCCGTCCATTGCTTTTTGTATTCATGATCTTTATCTTTGCCATTTAAAGGTAGACGGCCGTATAACAAACTTAAAGCATGGTCATCATTACGTAAGATTTTATTCTTCTCATTCTTAATTAATAAACTCCCACAAACAGGGTAATTGCTGTGAAAAGGAGGTTGCTTTAAATAGTAATGTAATCCATGTGCTTGGGCTAAATAATCATACTTTTTATCGCTAATTTTTTGCCAGTTTAATAAAGTTAGCTGCTGTTGAGCAAAAGGACTTTCCTTGCCAATATAAACAAACGTTGTATCATTAGGATCGTAATCTTGAGGTAGTTGATTCAACGCTAATGCAAATCCAAATTGATAATTTGTTTCATCAGTAGGTAAACAGTCGCTCTTTATTGCAAATACCTCTAATTTACTAATGGGAAAACTATACAATTTATTATATTCATAATTATATACGAATAAGTTATCCGTTTCGGATATGCCACTGGCAGTCAAAAAACTTTGTCGATATTTTTGAGGTAATTGATATTTATCCTTTTTATAACCATCCTCATTATCAGGAAATATTGGTTGAATAGATTGTTTTTTATTGCCATCTTTGTCATAAATAACAATATGACTACCTTGGAGTAACTTAACAAAATAGAATTTTGGCTCGCTATCATCAACAAGATTAAGTTTAAATATCTCTAATCGCTCTTGTGTATTGCCAATTGCATAAAAGCTACAACTTAATAAGAGCAATATACACATCGGTATTATTCTCTTTATTTGCATTTTATTCACTTCCCTATGTATTAATTCATCAATATCTGGCTATTAAGGCGAATCAAAACCAAATATCACTAAAGTTTTAATCATTTACTATAAGTAAAATAATGTAAATGAACGTGTAGTGGTGCTTTAAGTTATCCATCGCTATAATGTTGGTGGCGTTAACTTATACTCTAAACCAAATTCATTATGCGTTTTTACTTGTTGATAACGCCTTACCATCTGTTGTTCAAAATCTTCAGTATAGGCTCGTCTTTATCGTCGTTTTATTTTTATCATTTTTTCCATTTTTAAGAATAATTTACAACTATAATATACAAAACGAGAATCGCAGCGTAGTCTTATATCATAACTAGGAAAAGATGAATCAATAAAGTCTATCACTGGACAACCCATTCTTGAGAAAAACCCAAACACGACTAATGGTTTATTTTTAAATAATTTTCCCGTCCATTGCTTTTTGTATTCATGATCTTTATCTTTGCCATTTAAAGGTAGAGAGCTGTATGCCTGAGTTAAAACTTCATCAAGTAAGATTTTATTCTTATCATTCTTAACCACTAAACCCTCACATTTAGGGTAATAATCTGGGTCCCAAGAAGATTTCCCTGATGTCCATAAATAGTAATGTAATCCATGAGCTTGTGCTAAATAATTATCCTCTTTATCGCTAATTTTTTGCCAGTTTAATAAAGTTAGTTGCTCTTGAGCAAAAGGACTTTCCTTGCCAATATAAACAAACGTTGTATCATTAGGATCGTAATCTTGAGGTAGTTGATTCAACGCTAATGCAAATCCAAATTGATAATTTGTTTCATCAGTAGGTAAACAGTCGCTCTTTATTGCAAATACCTCTAATTTACTAATGGGAAAACTATACAATTTATTATATTCATAATTATATACGAATAAGTTATCCGTTTCGGATATGCCACTGGCAGTCAAAAAACTTTGTCGATATTTTTGAGGTAATTGATATTTATCCTTTTTATAACCATCCTCATTATCAGGAAATATTGGTTGAATAGATTGTTTTTTATTGCCATCTTTGTCATAAATAACAATATGACTACCTTGGAGTAACTTAACAAAATAGAATTTTGGCTCGCTATCATCAACAAGATTAAGTTTAAATATCTCTAATCGCTCTTGTGTATTGCCAATTGCATAAAAGCTACAACTTAATAAGAACAATATACATATCGGTATTATTTTCTTTATTGGCATTTTATTCACTTCCTTATGTATTAATTCATCAATATCTGGCTATTAAGGCGAATCAAAACCAAATATCACTAAAGTTTTAATCATTTACTATAAGTAAAATAATGTAAATGAACGTGTAGTGGTGCTTTAAGTTATCCATCGCTATAATGTTGGTGGCGTTAACTTATACTCTAAACCAAATTCATTATGCGTTTTTACTTGTTGATAACGCCTTACCATCTGTTGTTCAAAATCTTCAGTATAGGCTCGTCTTTATCGTCGTTTTATTTTTATCATTTTTTCCATTTTTAAGAATAAATTACATTATTCCTTAAAAAAGGTTGTTTTTAATCAATATTATTTACAACTATAATATACAAAACGAGAATCGCAGCGTAGTCTTATATCATAACTAGGAAAAGATGAATCAATAAAGTCTATCCCTGGGCAGTCACCCCCAAACATTGAGTAAAAGCCAAACACGACTAAAGGTTTATTTTTAAATAATTTTCCCGTCCATTGCTTTTTGTATTCATGGTCTTTATCTTTGCCATTTAAAGGCATAGAAGTTACTGAGTTTTTTACATAGTTATCGTTAAATAAGATGTTATTCTTCGCATTCTTAATAATTAAACTCCCACATTTAGGATAATCTAGGGAAAAGGGAGATTGCCTTAAATAGTAATGTAATCCATGAGTTTGTGCTAAATAATCATACTCTTTATCGTTAATTTTTTGCCAGTTTAATAAAGTTAGTT
>CAMLPV010000029.1 GCA_946482005.1 uncultured Gilliamella sp. | reverse complement strand
CAAATTGCGATTAATTCCTACCCTGAATTAATTGATGATAATCATATTATTTTGCATACGCGTTCGGCTGTGGAGCATCTAGCTAAATCGTCAGCAAATTGTATTAAGTTGCGAACTGCGCTGTCAAATCATCGTCATAAAACACTCAATCTAGAGGTGGTGATTGATGATAATAAGGCTAATAAGACACCGTTAGAATTGCGTGAGGATTTATATCAACAAAAGCTTGAACAAGCTAAATTGACGATTCACCAAGATCCTAAAGTTGAGACGATTTGTCAATATTTTGATGCCAAGATTGATGAATCGAGTATTCGTCCTGTATAATTACAGAATAAATGTTTTTTAATGAGGAATAATTATGTTTCCAGGTGGAAAAGGCGGTTTGGGTAATTTGATGAAACAAGCCCAACAAATGCAAGCAAAAATGCAGCAAGCTCAGGAAGAGATAGCTAAACTAGAAGTTACTGGTGAGTCTGGCGCGGGTATCGTTAAGGTTACAGTTAATGGTACACATAGTTGTAAACGCGTTGAAATCGATCCATCTTTATTAACCGAGGATGATAAAGAGATGTTAGAAGATCTGATCGCTGCTGCTTATAATGATGCCACTCGACGTTTGGAAGAAGCTCAAAAAGAGCGTATGGCTCAAGTTACTGGTGGCATGCAATTACCACCTGGTTTTAAAATGCCATTTTAATTTGGATAATTAACGCTATATTTTATTATTGGTTTTGCCAACTTGTGTTGGCAAAATTTCTATTTATCGCCTGTCTATTTATACAGTTTATCTTTATTAATTTTTTCCTATCAGGTAAACTAACTCACAATCGTTTTTTAATTCTAATTCAATCTTGATCATGCTAATTAGACTGATGTTGAAGGGTAGAAGTTATTTAATATCGGTCTTATTTGATTCAAATTGTTTGATTAACATTAATTATTAAGGATATGCTGTGATAGGTCGTTTACGTGGAATCATAATTGAAAAGCAACCACCCAAAGTGTTAGTTGAAGTTGGTGGTGTTGGCTATGAAGTTTTTATGCCAATGACCTGTTTTTATGAGTTACCTGAAAATGGTAAAGAAGTAATTGTGTTAACTCATTTTGCCGTGCGTGAAGATGCTCAAGTGTTATATGGTTTTAATCATGAACAAGAACGAGAGCTATTTCGTGAGTTGATTAAAGTCAATGGTGTTGGACCTAAATTAGCGTTAGCTATTTTATCAGGAATGTCCGCCAGTCAATTTATTAGCGCAGTTGAACAAGGTGAAATTAAAACGTTAGTAAAATTACCCGGCGTGGGTACCAAAACGGCTGAACGATTGATTGTTGAGATGAAAGATCGTGTTAAACGATTTGGTGAAGAGTTAGCTAATGTGAACGCAACTGTTGAGACTGGCAGCGTTAAAAAATCATCCAATCAAATTGAAGGTGAAGCGGTTTCTGCGCTTATTGCTCTAGGTTATAAACCGCAAGAAGCGAGCCGTATTATTAGCAAAGTCATAAAACCAGATATGGATTGTGAAACGCTAATACGTGAAGCATTAAAGTCAGCATTATAAAGAAAGTAGGGATCGATGATGATTGAAGCGGATCGTTTAATCGCACCACAGGCTCAAAAAGAAGAAGAGTCGCTAGATCGAGCTATTCGTCCTAAATATTTGGATGAATATATTGGTCAACCTCAAGTTCGTGAGCAGATGAAAATATTTATTCAAGCAGCTAAGCAACGTAGTGATGCGCTTGATCATGTTCTAATTTTTGGCCCACCAGGCTTAGGTAAAACAACATTGGCCAATATTGTTGCTAATGAAATGAATGTTAATTTGCGCACAACTTCTGGTCCTGTGTTAGAAAAAGCAGGTGATTTAGCGGCAATGTTAACCAATTTAGAGCCGAATGATGTGCTATTTATTGATGAAATCCATCGTTTATCCCCCGTTGTTGAAGAAATCTTATATCCTGCAATGGAAGATTATCAGCTCGATATTATGATTGGTGAAGGTCCTGCTGCACGCTCAATCAAAATTGATTTACCACCGTTTACGCTCATTGGCGCAACCACACGAGCTGGTTCTTTAACATCGCCATTACGTGATCGTTTTGGAATTGTGCAACGCCTTGAGTTTTATCGGGTTGAGGATTTGGAATATATTGTAAGCCGTAGCGCAAAATTTTTAGGAATGGATCTATCTAAAGAAGGAGCTTACTTAATTGCTAAACGTTCACGAGGAACTCCGCGCATTGCCAATCGTTTATTGCGACGGGTACGAGATTATGCGGATGTGAAATCTAAAGGTATTATTGATGAACGTATTGCCACACAAGCTTTAGATATGTTAGATGTCGACAATGCAGGCTTTGATTATATGGATCGTAAGTTACTACTGGCTATTATCGAAAAATTTATGGGTGGACCAGTAGGATTAGACAATATTGCCGCTGCAATAGGCGAAGAACGTGAAACCATTGAAGATGTGTTGGAGCCTTTTTTGATTCAACAGGGCTATATTCAAAGAACGCCAAGAGGACGAATTGCAACTCCGCATGCTTATCGACACTTTGGTATTGTTCAAGATGATTAATTAGACTAATTTACAATTAGATTAATTTACATTCAGTTTAAATTACCGAATATTTGATAAAACACCGCCGATTGGCGGTGTTTTGCTGTTGTAGTATAAATTAACCGAGTTCTTTTTCAGTAAAAATACCACTGAATAAATCAGTACTAAGATAACGTTCACCTGAAGATGGTAAGATAACCACGATGGTTTTATTGGCATTTTCTGGTAGTCGCGCCAAGCGGTCAGCAGCAAATACTGCCGCACCGGATGAAATTCCCGCTAAGATGCCTTCTTTTTCCATTATTATTCGCGCCGTTTCGATGGCTTCTTCGTTAGAGACTCTTTCGACCAAATCAATCAAGCTTAAATCCAAGTTATCAGGAATAAATCCAGCCCCAATACCTTGTATTTTATGTGGTCCTGGTTTGATAGGTTCACCTGCAAGCGCTTGGGTGATGACTGGTGAGGTAGTTGGTTCGACTGCGACCGCAGTAATATTTTTACCTTGGGTCTTTTTAATGTATTTAGTTACGCCGGTAAATGTTCCACCTGTACCAACACCGGCAATAAAAATATCGATTTGGCCATCAGTATCAAGCCAGATTTCAGGTCCGGTAGTTTTTTCGTGAATTTCTGGATTGGCGGGATTACTAAATTGTTGAAGCATGATATTTTGTTTTGGGTTGCTGGCAACGATTTCTTCCGCTTTTTCGATGGCACCTTTCATCCCTTTGCTCGCTTCGGTTAATATTAGATTGGCGCCTAAAGCTTTAAGAAGTTTGCGACGTTCAATACTCATACTTTCTGGCATAGTTAAGGTTAACTTATAACCGCGAGCAGCAGCCACTGCGGCTAATGCAATACCGGTATTGCCACTGGTTGGTTCAATAAGTTCAACATCAGGGGTGAGTAAACCTCTTTTTTCGGCATCCCAAATCATATTTGATGCAATACGACATTTTATGCTGAAGCTAGGATTACGAGATTCGATTTTGGCTAATATATTACCTTTACCAAAATGTTTTAATCGAACTAAAGGCGTATGACCAATGGTTTGGGAATTATCATCAAATATTTTACTCATGTTAGTATCCTTTTTATTGCCTAATGATAAATAGCATTTAGTTAGTGCTAATAAGTAATACCATTATAAATACAACGATAAAAGATGAAACTAATTAATAATTATAACAATATACATTTTAGTCATAAGCAAAAAATAATGAGAAAAATGACTGACATCAAAGATGTTAGAATACTAATTGGAAAAACGTGTTAGTTGCTAAATTCCATCCCCCTATAACAATCATTGATGGATTTACTATTTTATCCATTCTTGAACTTTTAATCTGCAAAAGATAATATCTAAAATAATATGAAATGTTCCAGCAAAATGATTAAATAATAAAATTGCTTATCTCATCAAATAACATTGCAATTATAATTGCGACTAACAAATACCAACGATAACATTACTAAAAGAATAGTTAGGATAGATGATGGATTTAGATATTGAAAAATTAATTACTGCTATAGAAAAAGGTAAAGTTAGAGGTTTTGATGAAGTAAAGGAAATAAATGGTGAAAATTATTTATTTGAATATGCTATTAAAAAACAGGATGAAAAATACCATACCTATTTTTCCATATACCGGAAAATAAAATGGCAATGTTTAAAGACTATACCATTGAAGAAATTAGTAGGTCTTCCAATATAGAAGACGTTTTAAATTATTTTAGAGGGCAACGCATTGAAATTAAAAAATTTTCTGCTATTAAAGGAGCACTACCTTTTTAGAGGATAGAAGAAGTCGATTAGCAAGTTAAATGATAAAAAATAATACCCAAAACACAATACTCAAAACACAATACTCAAAACACAAGCAATGGCTGTTTGTCGATAGAAAAAAAGATAATAAAAGCAAAGCAATTAATATTAAAGGTGAAAATGTATGCTTATAGATGATGCTTTACGTAAATTTGTAGAATCCTTTCAAAATAGTGGTGAACCGCTAGGAGTAATGAAGTATTCTGATACGAAATTGCAGACTGATAAAATTGACCTTCCATTGACTGGAGAGATTTTGTACTTTTATGACCATTTAATACTTGAAGATGGGCCATTTTTTGGATGCAATCCTTGGATTAGTATTATCGAAAGAAAAAGATTCAAAAGGATACTTGAAGGTTGGGACAATAATCCTGAATGGAAAGATAGTTATATCATATTTGCTGAATGTAATGGTGATGTATTGTTTTGCGATTCATCTGACCTTAAATCTCCTGTTTATGGTAGTGTACAGATGGAGATGTATAAATTGACTGACTCATTAAGTGAATTTTTGAATATTTATTCAAAATTTATTGAGGTGGAACAGATTGAATTTGGCGGGGATGTGACTGATGATGATTTTAATCCCAAACCTGAATATTTATCAAGAATTGAAGAGGAATTAAACAAAAATCTTTCTTCTAAGTTGTATATTGATAATTTTATGTATTTTTTCTTTGGATAGTTGAATAGATAAATTGGTGAAATTTTTCTTCATCACACTCTTTTATACCACAAAAGTGCCTACTCAACAGAAATCAACCGGTACCTTTGGAAATAATGTGCTGGTTACTAATCTCACAAGATTTGAATCTACTAATATAATCGCAATTGAGTTAATTCCATTAGCTATTATTTCTATTTAAATAGATTTATGATTATTTTGGAGAACTTATTTTATATCCAATCTAATATAATTTTTTTGATATATTTTTTATTCACTTTGCAAATAGAACAGTTACTTTTTGCAGTATAGCTAAAGTTGTGATTACAATTTGATTGTTTATGCATTCACCAATTAAAAAATATCTTACACGTTTAATGTTGCTACACCTTCGGATTGATTTTTGTGCTTATATTCATTTTTTCCATTTTTAGGTTTGCCATAAAATTTTTGATAAAAACTGTTTTTATATAAACTTTAGATGGTTAGGTTGCCATCTATATCTTGCCGTGTGATTTTAAGCTTAATAATTTAGCTCTATCCTTAATTTCGTCTTAATATCGCTATACACCTTAATTTTGTTGCATGGATTACTTATATTATTCAATTAATAATAAGCGAAAGATTCGGGTTATTAATGCTGAACTTTAATTGTGATTTGATGGCTATAGATTTCTAAATTAAAAAATCAACAATGTCACTAAATCATTACGCCTAGTATGATTTAATTGAATTAGCTTTTATTTTAGTAGGAGAGAAGTTGTTTAATTTATTATGGTTAGCATTAACTGTCATTTAGTCTCTGAAAAATTTGAAAAAACATAAGTCTCAAGATTAAACATACATTTTTTTTCATAACTTGAATTAGCATTACTCAACAATACAACTGTTTGCAATTTATTATTTTCTCTATACCAAATAGCATAAACACCATAAAATTCGGATGAAGGCATCTTAGGATTGGCAATACAATATCCATTTTCATCATATATGAACATATTCTTTTCACCGTTTTCTTTATAGTCAGATATGATTAATATTTGATTTAAAAATTTAATTTCCACTACCTGAAAAACTTTCATTTTAAAATTTTTGCTTATGGTTGAATTACAGTTCATCCAAGATATGTTTCTTCCAGAAGAGTCTACTGTAAGATTACTAATCATTATTACTTATTCCATTACATAATTAAACGTTAAAGCGTTTAGATATTTTACGCGCCTAGCAATTATCACACCATATTAATTAACTTTGGCAATGAATTTCACCAAAAAAAGCTCACTATAATGGTATTTAGCTATTGCTGTTTTTATCTTGTTGTAGCGATATCATTATTGGCAGAATGATGACAAATATAATTATAGTAGACTTGAATATATCCAAACAGAACTTTATCGGTTAATGTCATTATTGTATTTGCGTTATGAATAATATAAAGATTTAACCTAAAAAACTCCTAGCTATGCCATTATTTCAATAAATTCTTCTTAAACTTACAATGAGTTGTGAGCATGAAAATTAACGACAACTTAGTTCTCACCTCAATTAACTTTTTTACCAGTGCATAAATCATAATCAATAAAACTGATTGCATAAGATAAAAAAATATTTTAATTTTAGACATTAATCATTTAAAAGGAGAAGAAATGCGAGACCAAAAAGAGAGAGTGTATAGTATTGAACTATTAGTAAAAAATGAATTTAGATATGCCTTAGCGGTCAATTTAATCACTCAAGAGCAGCATGACAACTATTTACAAGAGCTTAAAATACTAACCGATTATATTTATGAAAAGTATAAAGATTTTCCTGGTTTTTACGATGAAGATTGGTTAAAAATTAATGCCTATTATGAAAGGGTTATTGCGCTTGACTTTGTAAGACCCTATATCAAAGAGGATTTAGAATATTTCTGGCTTATAGAGATGTAAAAATGAATATTGATGCCGCGAAGAAAGTTAATGTACTATATAAAAAATACAATTAGTGGATAAGACTCAGGTCATCGCTAATTTTAACCAAATTTATCTGAATTAATATCCATTCCTGCCAACTTCCTTCAATTAGCTTTATAAGTATAAAATCTATTGATTCTTTTAAGGTTGCTAATTAATTATATTGAAATATAAATTCTTACAATATTAAAAAACATTAATCAGCTAAAAAATAATAAAAAATAAGTTATCACCTCAATTAACTTTATTTACCACTGCGTAAACCATAATCAATAAAACTGATTGCATAAGATAAAAAAATATTTTAATTTTAGAGATTAGTCATTTAAAAGGAGAAGAAATGCGAGACCAAAGAGAAAGGATGTATATTATTGAAAGTACAATGAAAAATGAATTTGAATATGCCTTAGAGGTCAATTTAATCACTCAAGAGCAGCATGACAACTATTTACAAGAGCTTAAAGCACTAACTGATTATATTTATGAAAAGTATAAAAATGATCTCTGTTTTTACGATGAAGATTGGTTAAAAATTCATGCCTATTATGAAAGGGTTATTACACTTAGTTTTGTGAGAGAACGTACTAAAAACAATCTAGAATATACATGGCTTATAGAGATGTAAAAAGGATATTGATACTATGAACGAAATTGATGAACTATATGAAAAAATTCAATTAGCGGATGAATCTCTGCCTACTCCCAATTTCAACCAAACTAATGTCAATTATCCTAAAAACCCCTATACCAATGAAATCTATGAAGCTAATGATTTATACAGATATGGTCATCGAAAAGGATTTAACGAAACGTGTTGGTTAACTGAGGAGGAAATAAAGGCTAAAGGATTACAGTTAAAACCCGATGAAATAGCAAATTTTATCGAAAGTGATTTATATCAAAATGATACTCATTATAGAAATGTTAAATTTTATAATGTTGAGCAGTTAGATAAGGCCTCTTTTGACACTTTACCCATAGATGTAAAACCTACTCCGAGTTGGGTTAGAAATGATGCTGCTGAAGAAGTTATGAAAGCACAAAAGATTGCAATATTGCATAATAGTTGTTCTAGTCCTCGTTATAATCCTATCAATCACTCTATTCATATGCCACATCCTTCACAATATGATACCGCGGAAGGTTATTATAATGACTTGTTTCATGAATTTGGACATTCAACGGCTAAACAATTAAATCGAACTCCGACTACTCTAGCGGAAACAGTAGTTTTTGCAAGAAAAGAAGCATTAGTTGCCGAATTGACAGCAATCAAACTGTGTGGGTTATTCAAAATATGATAAGAGTTTAGCATATATTAAATATAATTTAGCTAAATTTGATAATGATATGCTGGAGCAGAAAAGTAAGTTAGGAAATGCTTTGCATGAAACGGATAAAGTCTATAATTTAATATTTGACAATTGTCCAGAGGACTTAAGGGCATCATTAAAAGCACCGCAATCTAGTGAAAATGCAGCAATATCAAAGCAAACAGCCGCCAGTATGGAGTTTTAATGGTGGCTGTTGTTTATATGTTGATCCTCAGTAAAAAGTAGCCAAATTATGCCTAGCTCGAAAGATCAACTCAGCCAAACTACCTCAATGATTAAATTCATTAACGACAAAAAAATAATGCGAATGATATATTGCAAATAACTATCATATTACTTCATGAAATGAATTATGGATGCTTTAAGTTTTTTTATTGATAATTTTCTATCTAATAACAAATAAAGAGCGTTGGCAAATTCTAGCCAAGGGAAAATGGCAAAATTTTGCTAATTAAATCAATAATCTGGATAAACATTTAAACAATAATTGTCACCGAATTGAGAATAACTGTCTAGATAAATCTAAAGATATTGTTAAGCAATATAATATCAACTCCGGATATAATTATGACTTTTATTCAAAAGGATTAGAATTAAAAACAGATGATTTTAAGGATATTTGTGATGATATTTTTTAGTTTGTCTAGAGCAAAGAATAGCTTTCTTTTTATCATGATGGATGAATATGGTTTGGTAAAATCAATTAATTTATTAAATTAATCCGGTATACTATTTTCCATTTCTAATTCAATTCTTGTTATCGCTTGTTGGCAGCGATATATTCGATTGTCAAGGGCGGCTAATCTAGTGTGATCTATTAACTTTGGTGAGAGTTCAAATTCATACTTCATCTCTTGTAATCGTCGTAAATAATCTAAATGTCTTGAGTGTTTTTCTACTAATGTTTCTTGAATAATATCCTCAGGAGTTGGTTTACGTAGATGTACTGTGGCAAGTTCACGTGTTAGGGCGGTGATTTGGTTAATAAGTTTTTCAGATAAAAATTCAATTTGAGTTAGTTTTTGTAAGCGTGTTGCATCACAAAGTGCTTGATAGGTTTGTTTGATTTTGTCCAAATAGAATTGAAGATTAGTTTCAATCTTACTCGTATTAAACAGATGTTCATCAAAATAGTGCTCTTGATAGGAGTGTTGATCGGCTAAGTTGATCTGCTGTTCAAGTTCATTTATTTGAGTTTTTAATTTGTCCAAAAATTTTTGCATGGATTTATCTTCATTATTGATTATCGTTATCTTGTCCAAAATAATTACCTAAATGAATTTTAGATAAGTTTATAAGTTTCATTAACGATGCAAAAGTTAATTTTTCATTTGGATTTTTATTTGGACTTAATACTTTTTTTTCAATTAGTTGCAATTTAATTCGGTTATAGTTGTCAACTAAATTGAGTGGTAAAGGTGATTGGGAGCGATAGCCTAACCATAAGATCCCTTGAATAGGTAAGCTTAAAGTAAATAAAATGGTGATGATTGTTACCACTAATTGTGCGGGTAAATAATATTGCCAAAGAATTAGACCGATGATGATTGGCGGTAAAATTTTTTTTGCCATTTTGATGTAGTTTATAATTTTTAATTCAGGAAATGAGTAGGATAGTCCTTTATCATTTGGGCAAATATCCATATATGTTTGTCCTTGTTTAAAAGTTTTAACTAAGTTCATCTGCTTTGGATTCCTCGACATTCACATTTTATTGTCTTAAAATAGTGCCATTCAAATTGGGGGCTCTCTTTATTTTATATCAAAATTCAAGATATCAGAAGTCGCCTTGTATAACACATAGATTATTTAGTCATGTGTAGAGTTACCAATTTTGATTGGTATAAATCTTTTATTCAATTTATAGGAATTACTATGTCATCAAGTAATAACGCTCTCGTTCTGAATTGTGGAAGTTCATCTTTAAAATTTGCGATCATAAACCCTGAAAATGGCGATGAATTTTTGTCTGGCTTAGCTGAATGTTTTCACCTTCCTGATGCTCGTATAAAATGGAAATTAGATGGTGAAAAGCAAGAAGCTTCTTTAGGTGCTGGTGCGGCTCATAGCGAAGCGATTAGATTTATCGTTAATAACATTTTTCCACAAAAACCAGAATTATTAGACAGTATAAAAGCAATTGGGCACCGTATTGTTCATGGCGGTGAAAAATATACCCAATCAGTTGTGATTGATGATTCCGTTTTAAAAGGTATTGAGGATGCTGCTGCTTTTGCTCCTCTACATAATCCAGCACATTTAATCGGTATTCGTGAAGCTTTTGCTGCATTTCCACATTTAAAAAATAAAAATGTTGCCGTTTTTGATACCGCTTTCCATACTACAATGCCTAAAGAAGCATATTTATATGCCATTCCTAATGAATTATATACTAAGTATGGTGTTCGTCGTTATGGTGCACATGGTACTAGCCACTATTATGTAAGTCGTGAAGCAGCAAGATTACTCAATAAGCCAGTTGATCAAACAAATGTGATCACTTGTCACTTAGGTAATGGTGCGTCAATTACAGCCGTGAAAAACGGTAAATGTGTTGAAACTTCTATGGGTTTAACGCCGCTTGAAGGTCTTGTTATGGGAACACGTAGTGGTGATATCGATCCGGCTATTATGTTTTTCTTACATGACAATTTAAATATGTCTGTTGCTGATATTAATAACTTATTAAATAAAAAATCTGGTTTACTAGGTTTAACTGGTGTTAGCAGTGACTGTCGTTATGTAACTGATAATGCAGATAAAGATGAAAATGCTAAAAATGCCTTAGAAGTGTTTGTTCATCGATTAGTAAAATATATCGGTGGTTATGCAATGCTATTAGATGGTCGTTTAGATGCAATTGTATTCACTGGCGGTATTGGTGAAAATGCTGAAGGGATTCGCCGTAAAACACTAGAAAAATTAAACATTCTAGGTTTTGAGATTGATCAAGAACGCAATTTAGCAGCACGTTTTGGTAACGGTGGTGTCATCACTAAAGATGGTTCAGCTATCGCAATGGTTATCCCAACCAATGAAGAACTTGTCATTGCACAAGATGCTGCACGCTTAACAGCTTAAGAATTTTAAAACCGCCGTTAAGGCGGTTTGTTTTTGGATTTAATAAAGAATTAAGAGGAAACATATTATGTCTCGTACCATTATGCTGATTCCAACTGGTACTAATGTTGGATTAACAGGTGTAAGTCTTGGTGTTATTCGAGCAATGGAACGTCAAGGTATTAATTTAAACGTTTTTAAACCTATTGCACAACCAAGATCTGGTGGTGATGCTCCAGATAATACTACAACTTTAGTTAGCAACAATACATCAATTCCAACTCTAAAACCTTTAAAAATGAGTCATGTAGAAAACTTATTAGGTTTAAATCAACAAGATGTATTAATGGAAGAAATTGTCGCACTTTACGCCGAAAATACTAAGGGTGCTGATGTTGTTTTAGTTGAAGGTATTGTACCGACCACTGATTATCCATTTGCGAATGAATTAAATAATAATATCGCCAAAACGCTAGGCGCAGAAATTATTTTTGTTGTGAATATGGGTAAAGATAGCCCAGAGCAGTTAAAAGATCGTATTGAGATTGCTCGATCTAATTTTGGTGGTATTAAAAATGATAAGATCATTGGTGTGATCGTCAATAAAGTAAATGCACCGGTTGAAGAGCAAAATCTTGCTCGTCCAGATGTGGTTGAAATTTATCATACCCCTAAATTTGACGGTAAAAAAATCACAATTAAAGATTTAAATGAACATAGTCCTTTACCGGTACTTGGCTGCATTCCTTGGAATATCGATTTAAGTGCTTGTCGTACCTATGATATTGCTAACCATTTGCAAGCTAAAATCATCAATGAAGGTGGCATTAAAAACCGTCGAATTAAGCATGTTTCTTTCTGTTCACGTAGTGTTCCAAATATCATTAATCACCTCCAACCGAACGCGTTACTTGTAACTTCTGCCGATCGTGCTGATGTGTTAGTAACAATTTGTTTAGCTGCTATGAATGGGGTGGCGATTGGTGGTGTATTACTAACCGGTGGTTATGACATTGACGAAAATGTCTCTAAATTATGTCAACCAGCATTTGATACAGGTTTACCAATATTTACAGTTAAAACTAACACTTTCCAAACTTCAATCAACTTACAACAATTTAACTTAGAAATTCCTGTCGATGATAAAGAGCGTATGGATAATACTCAAAACTTTGTTGCCGACCATATTGATGCAAGTTGGATTAAATCTTTAAAAGAAGTAGTTAGTTCTGCTCATCGTCTATCTCCTCCTGCATTCCGTTATCAATTAACTGAACTGGCACGTAATGCGAAAAAAGTAGTGGTATTACCAGAAGGTGACGAACCTAGAACAATTAAAGCGGCTGCAATTTGTGCTGAACGTCAAATTGCTAAATGCGTGTTAATTGGTAATCCTGATGAAGTACGAAAAGTAGCTGCATCTCAAGGTGTTACTTTAGGTGCTGGTGTTGAAATTGTTGATCCAGAACGTATTCGTGACAAATATGTACCTCGATTAGTTGAATTACGTAAAAACAAAGGTATGACCGAAGTTATTGCGCGTGAACAACTAGCGGATAACGTGGTACTTGGTACAATGATGCTTGAAGCAAATGAAGTTGATGGTTTAGTATCTGGTGCAGTGCATACCACCGCTAATACTATTCGTCCTCCATTACAATTAATCAAAACAGCTCCAGGCAGTTCACTTGTGTCATCAGTGTTCTTTATGTTGATGCCAGACCAAGTGTATATCTACGGTGACTGCGCGATTAATCCAGATCCGAATGCACAAGAACTTGCGGAAATCGCTATTCAATCAGCAGATACCGCTATTGCCTTTGGTATTGAACCTCGTGTTGCTATGATCTCTTATTCAACCGGAAGTTCAGGTCAAGGTGCTGATGTTGAAAAAGTGAAAGAAGCTACAAGAATAGCTCAAGAAAAACGTCCAGATTTAATGATTGATGGACCGTTACAATATGATGCGGCAGTGATGCCAGATGTGGCTAAATCTAAAGCTCCAAATTCACAAGTAGCGGGTAAAGCGACAGTGT
>CAMLPV010000028.1 GCA_946482005.1 uncultured Gilliamella sp. | reverse complement strand
GATTTTTGTTTATATCATAGAGGCGACTTTTGTCCACTTTTTTGGCGAGGATCACTTCATTGCTTCAATCAATGCTACAACAAGAATGGTTTAAACAAAATGATAATAATCGAGAATTGACAATTACGCGAAAGGTAGAAAAAAACTTAAATCTATTATTAATTGATAAATATAGAGCTTTACAAAGTACTATTATCAAACTTAATAAAGTTTATGTATATACTTGTTTGTCTGGTTTGAGATATCGCTAACGTTATTTTTATTGATAATTATGGCGTTTTATAAGCAGACTTTGTAACCTAAATATCCAACACAAAGATATAATACCTACCATTATGTTTACCCCCAGTATTTTAATAATCAGAAACTTTATGTGTACTTGAAGCAACTTCTATTAAAACGATGATATCAAGCTGAAGTTTGATCAGCTTATTTGGAACTCAATTTCGTTTTTATCTCTTATAGTCCTAAATTAGCCACACACTAATAAAGATTCACTTCAACTCACTTTGTTCAACCTTTGTTACTCGGCATGACCAAAGTTAATGCGCAAAACTTCTTATGCATAGTCTATCATTAAAAATAAAGAACTTTTGCTGATCACTCAATTTTAAACAGATAGTAAACACATTAAACAAATCAACATCTCCCCGATCAAAAAATTTCTTATTTATTAAATCATCTCATAATTTTTTATTTGTTAAAAAATAAATAGTTATCTATAAAGGTTAGAAAAATTCTAAAAAAATAAATCTGATAGGGTTATTTTTAACCGATAAGGGGAGAAGTTTTTAAATTAAACGTTTAACTTATGAATGATAATCATTCTTATTTATAAATATATTAATTAGCATAATCGAATGGAAGTTTAATTAAATTATGACTTACTAAACAAGGTTAATGCAATGACAAATTCTGAAACAGCAACTTGGAGTATAGAAGAACAAAAGAAATATTTAGAACTGGGATATTGGCACAAACTATCAATTGGTGCTGAACTCAATAATTGGTGTAAATGCTATAGTAATAATATAGCGATTATTTCTGGTAATAAAAAACTTACTTATCAACAGCTCAATCAACAAGTAGAGTTATTGGCAGCGGGATTTTATCATCTTAAGGTACGCCCTAACGATCGTGTTTTATTGCAATTACCTAATTGTATCGGTTTTATAATTAGCTTTTTTGCCTTAATTCGGTTAGGGGCATTACCTATCTTAGCTATGCCATCACAAAGGCAGCAAGACATTCACGCCTTATGTAAATTAGCTGAACCCAAACTTTATATTGTACCTAATCGATTTTTAGGTACTCATTACCAACCCTTGATTGATGATATCACTACTCACTTTGCTAATACTAGAGTGATCAACATTGATAATGAACAAGATCCAGACTTTACGTTAAGTCAATATTATCACTCTACGCCTTTCACAGTTAGTGAGCCTCATTACTTAGATCCTGCTATTTTACTATTATCTGGCGGTACAACAGGCACACCTAAACTAATTCCTCGTACACATGCTGACTACTGTTATAACGCGAGAGCTATGGCGGAAATTTGTAAGATTGATAGCAATAGCGTTTATCTTAACGTACTCCCCATTGCTCATAACTTCTCTTTATCTTGCCCTGGTTTATTGGGTGTTTTATCAAAAGGGGGATGCGTAGTACTGAGTAAAACAACCAGTTTTGATGAAGGTTTCAATCTAATTAAACAACACAAAGTTACCATTACGGCTCTTGTTCCTCCCCTTGCGCAATTATGGGCTAATGCAAGGGAATGGGATGATACTGATATTACTAGCTTGAAACTGATTCAAATAGGAGGCTCTCGATTAGAAGCAAGTATTGCAAAACAAATTAAACAAGCTATGCATTGTCAACTGCAACAAGTATTTGGTACCGCGGAAGGTCTGATTTGCTGTACCCGATTGGATGATAGTGATGAAGTTATTTTCAATACTCAAGGCCGTCCTATTTCTCCGCACGATCAAGTATTAATCGTTGATGAAAATGATCAACCTTTAAAAGTCGGTGCTACTGGAGAAATGATTACCAAAGGCCCTTACACCATTCATGGTTATTATCGAGCAACCGAACAAAATAAAACGAGTTTTACCAAAGATAATTATTACCGTATGGGGGATTTAGTGAAATTTACCAGCACAGGTAATGTAATTGTTGAAGGACGTATCAAAGAACAGATCAATCGTGCAGGTGAAAAAATTGCTGCGGCAGAAATAGAACAAAAGCTTATTGAGTACCCCTCTATAGAAAGCTGTGCCGTAGTACCCGTTAAAGATAGTCGGTTAGGAGAGCGAAGTTGTGCTTTCATTATTTCCTCTAATAAACAAATAACTTTAAGCGATGTTAGAAATTTTCTTAAACAACAAGGTATAGCTTTTTACAAATTGCCTGATCAATTAGAACACTTGACTAAATGGCCATTAACCTCTGTAGGAAAAATTGACAAACGCAGCTTTCTATTATAGGTGAACAACAAATGATAAATAATCAACAACAAACTTACTTTGAACAATTAATTAGCATTAATAATCAGCCATTAGATCTTGCTGTTGCGTTGATTAACGAAAAACTAAATGAACAATATGCAGTCTATGAGCATAATGGTGAATGGTCTGTTGGTTTAGGTAATATTGCACAACTTACCGTTTCTGCAGACAAAGCGATCATTTGTTATAACCAACAACAACAGTATTGGGACCAAGCTGAGATTATAGACAATATTAATGCGGCATTAGCTTCTTTACCCATTGCCGATTGGCGTGCTTATGGTGCGAGTAAATTTGAATTAGCTCATATCTTCCACGATCCAGATTATATAAGTAATAATGATGAAACATTATTACAACTATTTATTCCTAGCCAAGAAGTTAGATTTACTCATAACCAAGCATTACTTAGAAGTATAACAGAGGAAGGCTTACAACAACTGCATGCTGTTGTAACAAAGTTAGATCAATTTAATCATACCGATCCAAAAATTAATAATACGTTCAAAGAAAATGAAGCGATCATTCGTTCAACTAATGCTGAACTTTATAAAGAAAAAGTAGCAATCGCAGTTAATGAAATTAAAGCAGGCCAATACCAAAAGATTATTTTATCCCGAAAAGTTCCGATTCCGGCTGATATTGATCTTGTGGCCAGCTATCAACTTGGTCGCAAACATAATACCCCTGCTCGCTCTTTTGTACTTAATTTTAATGATCTAAAACTAATTGGTTTTAGCCCAGAAACAGTATTAGAAGTTAATAAAGAACGCATAGTAAGCACTCAACCTTTAGCCGGCACTAGAGCCTTAAAACAAGATGATCCAGAACAGTCAGCAAAACTTTATGACGAGTTAATTAATGATACAAAAGAAATCGCCGAACATGCCGTATCTGTAAAACTTGCTTTTGAAGAATTAGAACGTGTATGCGAAAAACACTCTGTTGTTATTCCACAATTTATGACCGTTTCCAAGCGTGGCACAGTACAACACCTAGCGTCACGTGTTACAGGTAAATTAAAACCTGAATTAACTTCTTGGCATGCTTTTAAATCACTCTTTCCTGCTGTAACTGCATCTGGTATACCCAAACGTGAAGCTTTAGCCGCCATTCGACATCATGAGGCAAACAAACGCGGAGCTTATAGTGGTAGCGTAATGATTGTTGATAGCAATGGTAGTTTGGATGCAGCTCTTGTATTACGAAGTCTTTATCAACAAAACGGACAAGTTTGGTTGCAAGCAGGTGCTGGCATTATTGATCAATCATTACCTGAACGAGAACTAGAAGAAACCATCGAAAAGCTTAGTTGCATATCACGCTATTTAGTGGTTAGAGAACAACAACCAGTGACGGGGATGGAGGGATAATGATGTCTCTATCAGTAACGGATATTAGTTATGACGAAATTTATGATCAAATAAAGAAATTATTACCACAAGGAACAGGTGAAATTAAAGACACGGACAACCTCATTGAAAGTGGACTCGACTCATTACATATTATGCGTTTGGTTAGTCAATGGCGTAAATCTGGCTATAATATCACCTTTGCTGAACTAATAGAGCATCCAACCTTACAACAATGGCAAACATTATTATTAAAGTCTTTTAGTGAGATTAGCTCTGTTACCAGTTCAGCGACTGCGATAGATCAAGTTAAAAATGAACCATTTCCTTTAACCGATGTTCAATATGCTTATTGGATTGGTCGTGATGATAATAGAGAACTAGGTGGAGTTGCCTGCCATGCTTATTTAGAAATTGATGGTCACCTTAATCATCCAGAGCAATTAAATTTAGCATTTAGCCAATTAATTCAACATCACCCGATGCTAAGAGCAAGCTTTACTGACAATGGCCAACAACAAATCAAACCAGCTAATAATAATGCTCCATTGATAGTACACGATCTACGAGAACTAACTGCTGAACAATGTACTCAACGTTTAGCAGAAATTCGGAAACGACTTTCCCATCGTAAATTAGCAATTGAGCATGGCCAAGTTATAGGTCTTGAACTTTCGTTATTAGCTAACAGTAAATCCAGACTTCATTTCGATATTGATTTACTTGTGGCTGATGTACAAAGTTTAAATATTATTTTAAGAGATTTAGCACAACTTTATAGGCAAGAACTACCTTTAAAAGCGCCTAATGATTGGAATTTTGCCCATTATCTAGTTAAAGAACAACAACGCAAACAAGCTAATTACCAAACATCTAAAAACTATTGGAATCAACGTTTAACAGAATTACCTGTAGGGCCACAATTACCCGTTCTCAGTAAACAAATAACTAAACCAGAGTTTACTAGGCGCACTTTTGTTCTTAACCATAATCAATGGCAAAATCTCAAACAACAAGCTGCTAAACATAAAATAACCCCTGCCATGACTCTGGCCTGTGCCTATGGTTATGTGTTAGCTCGTTGGAGTAACCATACAAACTTTTTACTTAATATCCCCTTATTTGATCGTAATGTAGAAGAGCTTGATATTGAATACGTCGTAGCGGATTTTACCAATTTATTATTATTAGATTGTGACTATAGCCAATCACAAAGCTTTGCTGAACAAGCCATTCAGCTTCAACAACAATTTCATAAAAATGTTGCCTATTCCACTTACTCTGCAGTAGAAATACAAAGAGAAATGGCACGATTCAATAACCAACAAAGTATTATTGCGCCAGTGGTATTTGCATGTAATCTCGGTACACCGCTACTGGATATGGCAACCTCGCAAACGTTAGGTGAGCTGCATTATATGATTTCACAAACACCACAAGTTTGGTTAGATCATCAAGTTTATGAAATCAATGATGGTCTACTTCTGGCTTGGGATAGTGTCGAAGAGCTCTTTCCTAATGGTTTAATGGATGTCATGTTTGATGCATACTGCCAGCTGTTAATAGCTTTAAGTGAAGAGTCTAATGCTTGGCAGCAATCACCATTTCAGGTATTACCTACTGCACAACAGTTAATTAGAAATCAAATTAACACCGTTACTGCGCCTTTACCCTCCACCACTCTAATTGAGCCAATCTTTGCGTATGCCAAAGCCAATCCAACGTCAATTGCTTTGATATACAATGAACAAGAGATTTCTTATAAAGAGTTAACAATACAAGCTCTTAAAATAGCCAGTCTGTTAGTCAGTAAAGGATTAAAAACTGGGGAGCCTGTCGCCGTTTCACTGCCTCGTGGACCCATGCAAATCATGGCGGTATTGGGGGTATTAGCTGCTGGCGGTGCTTATGTGCCAGTATCGATTACACAACCCACTTCGCGTCAGCAAAAGATTTTTAATACTGCTGAAATTCGCCTAGTTCTTTGCAATCAACCCTTATTTGAAGACAGTCAATTTGAATTTATTTCACCTCTATTGGCTATGGATTTAAAACCATTAGCCGAACCGGTAAAAGTAGATAATAAATCGTTAGCTTATATTATCTTTACTTCCGGCTCGACTGGTGAACCTAAAGGGGTTGAGATTAGTCATCAGGCGGCTTTAAATACGATTGTTGATATCTGTCACCGTTACCATATTGATAACTCAAGTTGTGCTCTGGCGGTTTCTTCTCTCGATTTTGATTTATCTGTATTTGATATCTTTGGTCTACTGGGTGTGGGTGGCCGTTTAGTATTAATTAGTGATGAAGAGCGCAGAGATGCTGCCAGCTGGTTACAATTAATTTTTGAACATGACGTTTGTGTATGGAACTCTGTACCTATCTTATTAGATATGCTATTGGTTGTAGCGACTCACGATACACGTACACTCCCTTTAAAAACGGTATTAATTTCTGGGGACTGGATAGGGTTAGATTTACCTGTTCGTCTAGCTCAATGTTGTGGCAAGCTCCCTAAATTAGTGGCCATGGGTGGTGCTACAGAGGGCAGTATTTGGTCGAATGCCTTTGACGTTACTTTACCTTTACCTGAACAATGGTCTTCCATTCCTTATGGTTATCCTTTAACAAATCAATGCTATCGCGTCGTCGATGCATTAGGTCGAGATTGCCCGGATTATGTAGCAGGTGAATTATGGATTGGCGGTGCCGGCGTTGCACTAGGTTATCGTGGTGCACCTGAGTTGACGGCTGAACGATTTGTTGAACTCAATGGAATGCGTTGGTATCGAACCGGCGACCGGGGTCGTTATTGGCCTGATGGCACTCTGGAATTTTTAGGCAGACAGGACCACCAAGTTAAAGTGCGAGGTCACCGTATTGAATTAGGTGAAATTGAATCGGCCTTAGCCGGTTTACCTGAAATTGCTCGTGCTGTTGCTGTAACAGTCGGCATGCCACCTCAATTGGCTGCTGCAATCCAATTAAAGCAAGGGGTAAATACAACTGAACACGATATTAAACAATTGTTACAACAACTATTACCTGACTATATGGTACCTACCAGTTTGGTCATTTACCAAGCTCTGCCTTTAAATGCTAATGGTAAAGTAGATCGTAAAACCATTATTAGTGAACTTGCTACTCATACGACTAACGTTGTAGATAAAGAACCACCTCGAGATGAATTGGAACGCCAATTAGCAGAATTATGGCAAGAAGTTCTGAAATGCCCTGCTCTGTCTCGAAATGATGATTTCTTTTTAAGTGGTGGTGATAGTTTGACTGCAACTCAAATCATACAACTTCTCCATAAACGACATATTACGTCTGAGCTTATTCCACTTAGAGCATTATTCACAGCACCTACAGTTGCTAGTTTAAGTGATTATATCAAACAACAATGGCAGACACACTCATCAATAGCTATTAATGAAAGCACTCTATTTGAAGAAGGTACACTATGAATAAAGCAATAACTATAGAAACTTTATTGAACGAATTATCCTCACAAGGTGTATTACTTTGGTTAGAAGGTGATCAGTTAAAATTTAAAGCACCTGCTGGGGTAATAACCGAACAATATAAAGCGTATTTAAAAGAGAATAAGCAACAAATTATTGAGTATTTATCATTAGTTAATAATAACCATATTGAACATGATGCTCATGGACGCTATCAACCATTTCCACTTACTGATCTGCAACTAGCTTATATGGTGGGTCGTAGTAATCTTTATGAATATGGTGATGTTGGTTGCCATAGTTATATTGAATTAGAATTACCTAAAACTAATGGCAAACAGTTAGAAGCAGCTTGGCATGGATTGATTATGCGTCATGATATGTTACGAGCTATTATACTAAAAGATGGTACACAGCAAGTACAATCAGAAGTAATTTTACCATCACTTATCGAAAATGATTTTAGTCAATTAGATACACAACAGACAGAGCAACAGCTATTAGCCATAAGAAAGCGACTGTCGCATCGTTGCTACGATCCTAATCAATGGCCTTTATTTGATTTACAGCTAAGCCATATCGCACATGGAGCAATTTTACATTTTTCTATTGATCTATTAATTGCTGATTTTGCTAGTATTCAAATCTTATTAGCTGAACTTGGTGAAGCTTACCATCATGGTGTAATGAGTTTAGCTGAACTCCCTATTACTTTCCGTGATGTGGTATTAGCCAAAAAACAAGCTTTTAATAATCCTCTTTATCAAGAACGCTATGAAAGACACAAACAGTATTGGCTAAAACAACTCGAAACGATGCCATTGCCTCCAGAGTTACCAACAATTAGCAAGCAACAAAACCAAATTGTAACGTTTGAAAGATTTAACTTTACTCTGACTAAAGAACGTTGGCGAGCACTTTGTGAAATAGCGACTAGCCATAAGCTAACACCATCAAGTGTGGTGTTAACCGCTTTTACGGATGTGTTAGCACGTTGGTCTCGTCATCCCAATTTTTGTATTAACTTAACTTTATTTAATCGACCTACTGATTACATAGGGGTACATAACATTGTAGGTGATTTTATAGCAGTCAATGTATTGGGCATTAGAAATAACCCAAAGCATTCTTTCATACAGCGTAGTCAAGCGTTACAAGAACAACTTTGGCAAGACCTAGAACACAATGAGTTTACAGGTATTGATGTATTACGGGTAATGAATCAACAAAATCAAGCTAATATATTGGTTCCCGTGGTTTATACCAGTACCCTCGGTGTCAAAAGCGATAACCTTGCAGACAATGAATTTATGCGTAATGCTAAATTACATTATGGTATTACTCAAACACCTCAAGTATGGTTAGACTGCCAAACGACTGAACGCTATGGCACATTACAATTAGATTGGGATATCAGACAAGGAATATTTCCTGAGGGAATGGCTGAGGCAGCTTTTGCCTCTTTAAGCGAATTATTAAATGATCTAGCTGATGACAAAAGACTATGGGAAAGTAATGTTATTATCAAATTGCCAATGGCTATGCAACAACGTCAAGCAGAGGATAATGATACATTTACCGCTTATCAGCCACAGTTTTTACATCATGATTTCTGCCAACAAATTCTAATCCGACCTAATGCCCCAGCAATCATTGCGAGTGATTATCATCTAAATTATTTGCAGTTGGCAGAATTTGCTTTGAGTATTTGTCAACAGCTACAACAAGCAGGTTGCCAATCTGGTGATAATGTTGCAATTATAATGAATAAATCAGCCAGTCAAATAGCTGCTATATTAGGTGTTTTATTAGCCGATGCCACCTATGTACCCATTGAAAGCCAACAACCTACATCAAGAAAACAGACTATATTAGAAGATGCAGCAATAAAATTAGTTATTACTGATACCCCCCATCTTCATGAAAATTTATTAAGTTCAGTAAAAATTTTATTAATTAATAAACCGAAAGCAATTGATGATATTGATTCATCAAACATAACAAACACTTTTAAACAGTTTATTAATCGTTACCAACAAAAATCAGAAGAGACCCATCGTACGGCCTATATTATTTTCACCTCCGGCACTACTGGTAGACCCAAAGGGGTAATGGTTAGCCACTTTGCGGCATGGAATACTGTAACTGAAATCAATAGACGTTTTGGCTTAACTCATCGTGATAAAACACTAGGTTTAGCAAGTTTTAGTTTTGATTTATCTGTATGGGATATTTTCGGTACTTTAGCCGCAGGTGGTTGCTTAGTATTACCCGATGCTGAACAAAAAACAAATCCAGAACATTGGGGACATCTGATTGAGCAACATCAAATCTCTCGTTGGAATTCGGTTCCTGCACAAATGCAGATGTTAATTAATTGGTTAGAATGGGATGACCAACTAAATCTAAGCAGTTTACAAACAGCCTTTTTGTCAGGTGATAAAATCCCCGTTACCCTACCGGTTTTAATAAATCAACATTTACCTAATTTACAGTTAATAAGTTTAGGTGGTCCAACAGAAACGTCAATTTGGTGTGTGAGTTATCCAATCAATAATGTGTGTGATAAATACACCATACGCATTCCATATGGTAAACCCTTAGCTAATCATCAAATTTATATTTTAAATGAGCGCCTTGAGCAATGTCCTGATTATGTAATTGGCGAAATGTATATCGGCGGACATGGTTTAGCAACGGGCTATATAGCTGATGAAAAACAAACAGCCTATCGGTTCATCAATCATCCTGTCACAGGTCAACGACTCTATAAATCAGGTGATATCGGTTTTTACACTACACAAGGAATAATTGAGATTTTAGGACGTGAAGATAATCAAACTAAAATCAGAGGATATCGTATAGAACTAGGAGAAATAGAGGCTGCACTCAATCATATCGCTACAATTAAACAAGCCGTAGCTATTGCAATTAATAATACCAGCAGTTTAGCAGCAGCTATTGTCGTAAACGATTTAGAAGATAAAAGTGAAACAGAATTTATTGCTCAAGTTAAACAGCAATTAGCGAATAATCTTCCTGATTATATGATTCCAGAACGAATTGATATCTTTCAGCAATTACCACTTAGCAGTAATGGCAAGGTAGATCGTAAAGAATTAAGTCGATTATTTGAAGAAACCCATACTATTATTAGCCAAGATTTTGAAGAACCAACGGCAGATCCTGTAGAACAGGATCTATTAACTATTTGGCAAGATTTATTGAAAATCAGTCAGGTTTCTAGAAATGATGATTTTTTCCAAGTAGGTGGTTCTAGCTTATCAGCGATTAATCTACTCAGCATTTTACTGGCTAAAGGTTATCCCGCCACTTTAGAGTTAATTTTTAATAACAGTATCTTTGTTAAGATGGCAACCGCATTAAAAAGCAGTAATGACTCAAAAAATAAATGGTTAGAAAGTATCGATTTAGTCACTATGGCTGAACAAGCAATGGTCGGTTTAACTCATGCTAAAGCATTTGATAACGATCATCACCCACAAAATATATTACTAACAGGCGCTAATGGTTACTTAGGTATCTATATCTTGAGTACGTTGCTGCATAAAACTTCCTATAACATCTACTGTTTATTACGTGCAGAAGATGAACAGCAAGGCTTTAATCGGTTATTTAAAGCGGCTACAGAAAAAGGTGTATCCCTTCCACAAGCCGAACAGCGCATTAAGGTTTTTTGTGGTGCTGTGGATAAAGATAATTTGGGATTAACCGAATCGGAATATCAACAATTAGCGAATGAAATCGACATAATTATTCATAACGCTTCTATTATTAATTTAATGGATCCCCTCAGTAGCTTATTTCCCACTAATGTACAAGGTGCGCTTAATATTCTTAAATTAACAATCGCTAATAAGATTAAACAACTGAATTATGTTTCTACTATTGCTGTTCACCATGCATTAATTGATCACAATGAAGATGAACCCATTCCTGAAATTACAACAATTACTCGTTGGCGAGATCTTGATTTAACTTATGAACAATCAAAAATAATGGCAGAAAATCTTTTCTATCAGGCAAGAGATCGGGGCGTTCCTATCAATATCATGCGTCCAGCTACTATTACTTGGGCAACGACAGAAGATCCTTTTATTAATGATGATGCTTTTTTAAAGTTCTATAAAGCCTGCTTAGATATTGCAGCGTATCCACACTCAACTTTAAAAGTAAATGTGGTACCGGTTGATTTTGTAGCACAAAGCATTTGTGCTATCACTCAAACCCATTATGGTACCAGCAAAAACTTCCATTTAGTTTCAACCGACAGTTTAAATGTCGAACAAATTTACCATTGGTTTATTGAATTAGGCTGTCAACTAAAAGGCTTTGAATTTACAGAGTGGCAACAGAAGTTACAAGATAATTTTGTTGCTGGTTTTGTTAATCTTTATTTTAAAGAAGGTATGAATAATGGCGGTCATCATCAATATGCAATAGATAATTTATTAACAGCGCTTGAGCCATTTAATGTTCATTCATTCAAGGTAAGTAAAGATTATTTTAGACCACTCATTCAGAAGTTTAGCAATAAGGAGAACCAATGAATAGTGCACTATCAGACAATGTAACCAACAACAATGCTTCTTGGTGTCGTATTTATCAACCCCGACCATTGGCTAAACAGCGGTTCATTTGCCTACCCCATGCGGGTGGCTGGGCAAGTTTCTTTAAACGTTGGCCAATTACCTTACCAAGCTCTATTGAGTTGGTAGCGATTCAATATCCTGGTCGAGAAGAGCGGTTGGCCGAACCGCTAATTAATAATATGGATGAGTTAATTAATGGATTGATTGCGGCATTAATCCAACAACGATTACTTGATAAACCTTATTTACTGTTTGGGCATAGCATGGGCGGATATGTAGTATATGAGCTTTGTCTTGCACTACGAGCACGCAACTTACCCAATCCCTATCAGTTGGTAATTTCTGCTAGCGAAGCGCCTTCCCATAAAAATTCTAGCAATTTACATCTTGAGACTGATGAGATACTTCTTGATGAAATTGAAAAACTCAATGGTATGCCCTTTTCTTTAGCGACTCATCCTGAGTTAGCACAAATGTTATTACCTATTATTAGAAATGACTATCAACTTATTGAATCATGGCAGCCAAAAATTAATCCTCATCCGTTTGATATTCCTATAAGCATATTTGTGGCATTACAAGATACTGAACTTACTGAAGCACAAGCACTTGCATGGGAAAAACAGACAACACAACACTTTCATTGTGAACATTTTCAGGGTAACCATTTTTATCTTATTAAAGAACAAGCAAAAGTTATTCAAGCACTAGTAAAAATAGCGAAGCAACAAATGAGAGCTCATTACCAATCGATGATAACACCTTAAAAAAATAATTAGTTAATTGATTTAATCTGTAATTTTAGGAAATAAATATGAAACACCTACCCACTCTAAGAAACAATCTGTCCTCTGTGCCATTAGTCGCTGTTAATTATAATATTAACAATAAATTACTTTTGGCTAGCGCTTTATGCTTATCCTTTAGCGCAACCGCGGAAAATACTCCCGCTGACGGAGAAGCATCAGTAGATACCATGACAGTCACTGCAAGACATGTTAGAGAATCCGCCAAAGACATCCCTTTTACGGTTAATGTGATTGATAACAAACAGATTGTCGAACAACAAGAAAACACACTAGAAAAGGCTTTAAATGATACGGTAGGAATACAGGTTATCAGTAATATGGGAGGAGCAAAATCAATTCGAATGCGTGGTGTCGGTTCGGTGCTACCCATGAGCGGTGATGATAGTTCAGTAAGTATTATTGTTGATGGTATGCCTCAATCGATTAAAAACACTACTTTAAATTTATTAGATGTAGAACGTGTTGAAGTGCTTAAAGGTCCACAAGGCACATTATTTGGTCGAAATAGCGAAGCGGGTGCGATTAATATCATTTCCCAAAAACCAACCCTTTATTTGGAAGGAGACTTTAAAACAGAATTTGGCGAAGATAATCATAAATTAACTCAAGGTGTTATTAGTGGTCCCTTATCCGATACACTAAGTGGACGACTAGCTGTACTTTATGATGAAACCGATAGCATTATTGATAATCATTATGATAATGAACCTGTTAGTATTCTTAGAAATAAGATGGCACGAGGTTCATTACTATGGGAACCGTCTGAAAATACTTCGATCCTATTTATTACAGAAGTTGAAGATGCTATGGGTATGGATGATATGTATATGATGCGTCCCTATGGTCATCATCCGAAAATTGATATCCCTAATAGCAGCGATAAAAGCGATAAAAAAATCTATCGTTTTAATTTCAAAGTAGAGCACGAATTAGAAAATAGTGTGCTTACGTCTATTACAGGCTATTCTCATACAAAAATTGATACTCAATCACCGATTTATGAAGGTGATCTTTATAATCATTTAATAGGTATGAGACCCCCTTCAAATTGGTCGTTTATCACTCATGAGAATTTGTTTAACCAAGAATTTAGAATTTCATCTAAACAAGAGGACTCTATTTTTTGGGTAGCGGGTATTAACTATTATAAAAACGACCGTCACCGCAATACCTATGATGTTTTTGATGTTTTTTATCCGGTTAATCCTTTAAATGCCGATATTCATAGAAAATTCGAAACCGATAATGTTGGCATATTTGGAGAGATAAGCTACCCCATTACGGATAAATTTAAACTAACAGCAGGTATTCGCCAATCTTATGAAAAGAAAAACTACCGAGCAAAATGGTATGCAAACTCTATTTACAAAAACGCAGCACCCAATATGCCCGCAACGGCTTTAGATAAACAAAAAATAACCGATCACTACACAACAGGACGCTTTGGATTTAACTTTATACTAAATGACAATGCCACTCTCTATGCGCTTTATTCCCGTGGCTATAAAACAGGAGGATTTAATGATCAAGGTACCGACTTTGCAACGTTAGGAGTAGCAGATCAAGCTTATAAATCTGCCTATGTTAACGCCTATGAAACAGGATTAAAGTTAGAAAATGACAGCAGCACTTTGGGATTAAATACGGCTATTTTTCATAATAATACTAAGCGCGAACACTTAATGGCATACAACCCTGCGACTTTTGTATCGGTTGTCGAAAACTATGATACCCGAAGTTATGGAGTTGAGTTAGATGGTTTTTGGAAAACACCTTGGAATTTAGAACTTATTGGTGGTTTAGGTTATACCAACGCCAAAATTGTAGGTACACCGAATAAAAGTCTGGCTGAGGTAAAAAAGCATAACTCTATTCCTGATACAGCTAAATGGAATGCGAATATTACGTTACGACATACCATGCCACTTAATATTGCTGGATTAGATTTAGAAACCAGAATTAGCAACCGCTATATTGGTTCACGCAAAAACGATGTACAAAATACCTTTGGTTTGAAACCTTACAACAAGTTAGATGCTCGAATTAGTATCAAAAATGCTAACGCACAAGTCTATATTTGGGGGGATAATTTACTGAATAAAACTTATGATCTTTGGGGATATTACATACCTGCTATGTATGCAGGGGGACCAGATGCAACTATTGGTTCACCTGGTAGAGGCAGAACTGTCGGGATTGGTTTTGCTTATAGCTACTGACACTAAATTTAACTAGTCGGCTAATAAACCGACTAGTATCAAACAGGAAATGATTTATGCAAAATAATTATTCTGATGTTTTAATTCTAGGTGGTACAGGTAAAGTAGGAAAAACTGTCATTGACTATTTACTAAAACATAGTCAATGTCAAATTAGCGTTGTGACTCGAAACACTCAATTATCTTTAGATAATAACCGATTAACAAGTTTACAATTTGATGCATTAGATAAAAAGCTACTTAGCCAACATTGCAAACAAGCTGACTTGGTGATTTCTTGCATTGGTCCGTCACAAATAGTGGGATCGACTGTTGCAGATATATGTTATCAAACGGGTACGCCTTATATTGATGCCGGTGGTTACGATCCATTATTAAAGCATCTAAGTCAATTAGTAATGGCAAAACCTTCAACTGTTCCACTTATCATTAATGCAGGATTACTACCAGGTTTATCAGGAGTCTATCCCAATTACCTAATAACTCATTATTCTGATAAGCAACCTATCGAAAATTTGGAAGTTTGTTATGCAGGTCGTGATGCTTGGAGCTATAACTCAGCATGGGATATTATTGTCGGCTTAGGTGATTTTGGCGAAAATCGTGGCTTTTGCTATATCGCTAATAATAAATTGATTAAAGTTCCTTTTTTTAAAGCCGCCAATAAACAAACTTTTGCTGAACCTATTGGTAAAGTAAGTACTATGCTAATTTATTCAGAAGAACTGCGTAGATTAACCAATCATTATAAAATTCCAAACCTGAAAGTATGGGGGGCAAATATTGGTCCTAAAGCGGCTTTTAGTTGTGCCATCGCCAAATTGTTTGGTTACTATAAAACCCCAGAAAAACTCACTAAAGCAGCGAAAAGGCTAGCCTCTGCTTCTGCCAAAGATATGCTTAAACTATCACCTATTTATTCTATTAAATGTAATATTAAATTAGTTGACGGCAGGATCATTGAAGGCAATTTACTAACAGGCGATACCTATCTTGCAACGGGTACAGTTATCGCTATCACAGCTAAATATTTATTAGAAAATACGGTGGTTGCAGGTGCTTATAGCTTGCATGAAGCTATCCCTAGCGAAGTTATTATCAATCAATTGCTAGCTGAAAACATTATTCAGATTAGTACTACAACTCATAATACTTTAACTGCAACGGAGGCAATTTGATGACAATCTCTTCTTTTATCACTCACACAAAAAAGATTATTGTAATTGGTGGTACCGGCGAAACTGGACAACGTATTTTAAAATACTTAAAACAAAGTTATCCTGATATTTCCATAACTTGTGCAAGCCGTCAAAACACTTTAACCCAAAAGGATATCCCTTTTGTTACCCTTGATATTAATAATAAACAACAAACCATAGAGCTATTAAAAAATTACAATTTGGCTATTTTAGCAATGGGACCTATGGAACGTTTATTAGATGCTCCTCATCAACTGTGTTTAGATGCTAGAATTGATTGTATTGATATTAATGACAGTGCCAGTGCTAGCAAAGCCATATTAGCCTTACATACAGCAGCTCAAAAAAAACAGTGTAGTATTTATACAGGAATGGGGTTATCGCCTGGTATCACATCCTTAATGTTAATGCAACTGGCTCAAGCCAAAAAATCCACTACTGGGACTTACTGTTCTAGATTATATATGGGCGCTGCTTATGGTGGTGGTAAAACTAGCCCCTACTCAATGCTTGCTAACTTTACAAAAAAAATAACCGTTTTTCAGCAAGGTAAATTACAAACTATCGCGACGCCTTGGAAGAAAGATCCCTATCAATTTCATTTCTTTGGTCAAGAAAAACCTTTAGCCATGATCCCCTATGGCACACCTGAAGTCATTTCTTTAAGCAGTGAGCGTTATGACCAACAACTTGCTCCAATTACTACTTTTGATAGTCGCTTTCATATTCAATTCTTTCCTTTAGCTATGGCGAAAGCTATTGCTAACTTTAATCCTAGTACTAAAACTATTAACTTTTTAGCGAAAAAGTTCTATAGCAGTGGTCAATCTATTAAGCATAAACCCAAAGCCGATCCGGATACTTATATCTGTATATTTCCTGATAACCAACCTAAGCAAGGCATAATGTTACAAGGTAGCATTTCTTCATACGATCTCACTGCATTAATGGCATGTGCTGTAATCGATTGTTGGTTAAATAACAAATTGAAAGAAAAAAATGGTGTTTATCCTGTTGAATTTTTATCAACGACTACCCGAGAATGTTTAGTACAAATGCTTGAGCAAAGAGGTATTTCTTGGCGTACAGGAGATACTGATGCACTAAAACACCAAAACAACTATTTTGGTTGGTTAGAATCCAATATTTATAATGTACAAACACTCCGACATTACGGTAAAAACTGGTATACAGTAGATAAAGTTCATCCAAGAATGGTTTATTTACAAAAACAATTTTTATTTCAATCTGAAGTATGGCAGTCTTTAAAAAGTAAACTTAACCGTTTTCAATTAACTTCTTTTGTTATCAAAATGCTTATACGTTGGAAAAAACAGAAAAAACAACTTGAGCAATATGCCCAGAAGAGTATTGAATGGAAAAACTTAATCAAAGATTTAACGATGTTTACATCAGGTTATAGTTTATTTCGTGAAACGGTAGGAAAAGAAATCGCTTATCCACTTTATCGTAAAATGTTTTTAGATACAGGTGATATGGAAATGCAATGGTTATGGCCTCAAGCTGAAGCCTTTGCTTTATTAGCTAATCCAGCAGAGGCTGTATATCAGTATTGGTTAGCATTTTTAGACAGTTACCAACAACTAGGAATATTAAATTATAGCCAAACCATGTTGTCAAAAGATTGTTATCATATACATATTGATCAATGTATCTATGCTGAAGTTTTTAATAAACTTGAGTGCCCTGAATTAGCTAATTTAGTTCGAGAAATGGAACATTATGCTTTTACCAGAATTGCATCGAAAACACCTTTAATCATTGATTGGCATCAAAAAGCGAATGGTGAAGCAGATGTTTTTTTAAATTTGCAGTCAATAACCGATAAACAAACAGCAAATAAAGTCAATAGTAGCTGAATTACTCACTATTATTGATTGTGTAAGCATTTTGTTGGCGTACTTCTTTTGGTAGTACCCCAAATTGCTTACGAAAAGCTGAGCTAAAATGACTAATATTGCTATAACCCATTATAATCGCTGTCTCAGTTACGCTATTAGTTACTAATAACTGCTTAGCTTTATTCATACGCTCAGCTAAAAAATAGGCATAAATACTTTTACCAAATACTTTTTTAAAGCCTTTTTTTAGCTTATTTTGATTCATTCCTACTTGTTTTGCTAGCCAATCAATGGTAGGAGGACTGCTTAAATCTTTTAACAAATAATCATGTGCAACATTGATTTGTTTGTATTCTCTTTGGGTAAATTCTTGTTTTCCTAAACAACTATTAAACGCATGAAAATACCAATTTAAATACTCTAAAACATAAGCATACAATAATAATCTGTTAGTCACTCTACAATCGGTGTTTCGTATCAAATGGTACAGTTGCCTTGCTGAAGATAGCACATTTTTATTAGCCTCTAACTTATGATGGTGTAAAAAAAAATTCATATTATGATCTAAACAAGAAAATTGAAAATCGATATCGCCAAGCAAAACTTCTAATAATTTTGGCATTACCATGACTTCCACATTACAAAAATCATCAGAATGCTGTAAGCAAAAGTTTTCGCCACCAGTAAAACCAAAGATTAAATCGCCTTTATGGGTGCTAAAGTGCCGATCTTTAATTTGCATCTGTAATTTTCCCTGTAATTGGCAGTTAAAACATACATGATTATTACAACTAGGAAATTTTTTACATACATCTACTGCATTTAAATGCTCTGCTGTTACCACACACACAGATAAGCCAGGCTGAAGCTCTATATAGCTAGAACCATCGACATGATTATCAGGTCTATAATTTTTTAATATTTCATCTAAATGCATATATGCTCCTTCACAATCCGTAAACGATAACAAATATCATTTGCATTTACAATAAAATAAAGCTACTATTTCATATAATTTTTTTAGCAGTAAAAATGCCCTCTTTTATAGATTTATTAAAAATAGAAGATTTATGAAAATGCTTTATGAATAACCAAAATACTAGCAGTAACCGCCGACCCTATTTTCTATTTATAATAGCCCAACTCTATATTATTCAAGGTATTCCAGTTGGTTTAGCGTTTGATGCTTATCCTATTTTATTGCGTGATGCAGGCGTATCACTGGCTGTGATTGCAATAATTCCCTTAGCAGGGATACCTTGGGTAGTTAAATTCCTATGGGCACCTTTTGTAGAAAATTATTGGCTGGATAAAATAGGTTATCGTAAAACTTGGCTACTCCCTATGCAGTTTTTATTAGCGATATTAATTACCGTAATTGCTTTCACTCCTTTTACTGAAAATACTACCAACCAATTAATTGGTATTATTATTTTATCTTGTATTATTTCTGCCACTCAAGATATTGCTACTGATGGTTTAGCTGCTGACTTAGCACAAATCAACACCATTACGAAAATTAATAGTATTCAAGTGATGGGTAATATTATGGGTATGTTAATTGGTGGTGCAGGTGTTAGTATTTGTTATGACTACTTAGGAAAAACTTACAGTATTTTATTACTCGTGGTAATTATTCTTTTTTCAATTGTACAACTACTGTTATGGAAAGAGCCCAAATTATTTTACACTTCACAACCTAAACCTCGAGCTAAAATTGGCCTCTTCTTTAAAAGACCAAAGGCTTATTCAATGTTATTACTGGTACTACTCGTACCGTTTGCTGGCTCTGTGATTTTAACCATGTCTAAGTTAATTCTTTTAGATCGTGGCTTATCGGTTAGTGATGTAGGACTATATACAGGGATCGGCGGTTATTTAACAATGATATTAGGTTGCATACTTGCTGCCTATTTACTAAAAAAACATCCCCCTAGTTATACCTTAAAATTAGGTTTTAGCCTAGTTGCATCGTTAGTTTTTAGCTGGAGTGTACTGGATTATTACCCAAATTATATTAATGCAGTTACGGTTATCATATCAATGACGTTGTTGGGAATTGGTATAGGATTTATTAATGTTAGTATCTATACCTTTACCATGATTTATGCTAAACAAAGCAAACAAACAGCGACTGATTACGCCGTATTTCAAAGTACTCTACTACTTTCTGAAATTATCGGTTCTTCTCTCTCTATGACACTAGCGGAATATTTTAACTATCTTGTCGCATTCTTTAGCGCCTTAATGGCTATCATTGCTATTTTTGTTATTAATAAGAAATATTTAAAACTCTTTACATAATATCACTGATAATTATTAATCTATCTATAGATATTATTATGCTACTCTTTAAAAATCTGTATAAACTATAGGTGATTAAAGAATCTTTTATATCAATAAAGGTTTTTAATTTGCTGTTAAATGAGTATTTTTATAAACATTGTTACTTACATTAAGATAAATAGTGTTATCTTTTTTATTATAACAATCTCTTTTTTGAAAAATTCCTTTGTCACAACACTTTTAATTGAATAATTCAAAACGTTTTATATTCTTTAAGTTATAACACTTTCAATCTGTCGTTTTACTAGGTATATAATTTTCACTTAAAATTTTGATATAAACTTTTTATAAAGTTCATTTAACATTCTAATTAATATCGACTTTTACATTCTAACTTCTTCTTTATAAGCTATTTTTAATCATAATGCACTAACTAATTTATAGTTTTAAGGATTCAGCTTTTGTAAATTGAAATACTATTTACCAATAATACTTAATCTTTAAAAATCTCTATTTATAAATTCCTATTACCCTAAATATTAATTAAATCATCATTGCTCTGTTGCTCTTCGTTTAATTGAGGCTTCAATTTTTTTTGCTAGTTCATATATCTCATCTTTCGTCAGCGGAGTTTTGCCTTTGGATTCGCTCTGTTTGCCGATTACTGACATAATTAACCATGGGTAATTTTTTGAACTTTGTTTAACTACTGGAACCTGTTCGACAACACTATAGTAACCGTAATCAGACGGAGCTTTATCTTTATAACGTATTTCCACGAAGCTTGCTAATCCTTTTCGTCCATCCATCTTAATGTCTCGATACTTAAAGGGAAAGCCTAATAATTTGATATTTTTAATGTTATCATTATCAATATCATAATTCGTATTCCAAAACAGATTGATTTCATCTTTGCTGGTAAAACTCAATGAATTAGTAAAATTGCGTGTATTTTCTGAAAATGAAATTACAATATCGGGATGTTCATTTAAGCGAAAAGAGACCGTCATATTAATTGGCATCGTTTTATCATTACCAGCAACAAAACCATAGGGTATACATTTCCCCGCTTCTTTAGGCACTTCAAACAGTTCTCGAGTTCTAAAATTATTGATAATGGATTCGGCATTTTGTTTGTAAAATGCAAAATCTTTTTCCTTACCTTGGTAACGTTTATTAGTATAAAATGAATAAATTCTATTATTTTCAACAAATAACACTCTAGATGCTTTATCTGCATAATATCCAAAACCATTATTTTGCTCAAATAATTCTACTAAAATATTAGGATTATTAATTTTAACATTCTTGTTTGAGTTATATATTTTTTGTTTAATATTGATCCATTCTTCATTTTTCCATTTGGCTGTAATAGATAAGTCATTATCATTATAATTAAAAGTTGATAAAATCGCCCATTTACCATCAGAAAAATATGCTGGATATTTTGTTTTTGGTTCAAAATATTTATTGGTAGGATACAATGCAACCTCAAGATTATCGGGTAGATCAATAGAATAAGATCCAATGCATTCGGTTTTTAATGTTAAATCAGCAGCTTGGGTAATACTGCTAATAGTCATACAGGTTGTGAATAGTATA
>CAMLPV010000027.1 GCA_946482005.1 uncultured Gilliamella sp. | reverse complement strand
CTCCAGTCTGATAGTGCAAGCTTAGTCATCTTGACCTCTTAATCAACACCGATAACTGATAATGTCATTGACTTGATTATAGGTGCTTTAACTGCATAAGGCAATTATATGATTGGTTTAATAACGGATAAAATTTAAGCTAATTCATCGCATAAATATTGAACAATAAATGCAAATATAGCTATTTAAGCATATCAAACACTCCTTTTTGACTGAGTAAATACCTCGGGTAGCTGATATTAAAAAGCGATCTCAATACATTAATAACGCCGCGGCGGGTAAAATAGAGAGATGGAGTGGCGTTATGAATTACTTTTAGCAACTAATTTGCAGAAATTTTAGTAATGTGGTGTTCAAGAAAAGTAATTAACCTATTGATCGGCGGGATTATGAAAATGATGGTTAACAGATCGATAGTAACTTTGATTTAGCAGCTAACTTAGAGATTTTATGTGTTTTTTGGATAATATTGTGAGGAGCATCACTATACTCGAATAACAATAAATATTCGACATTTCTAGTTGAAATAGCAAATGAACGGATTGAAATTTTATCCTAAGATTTGTCAAAACTACGCTAAACGGCAGCGCCAAACTAAAACAAGTACAAGTGTGCTTAGCAAGTTTTGTAACAGCTATATAGTTAATCTTATTGTGAAAAATATCCTCGTTCAGCTAAAACCCTAACGATTTTAGCTGAATGAGGATATGAATAAAGATATTTTTATAATTATCTAAAAAAATTAAACTTTTTATTTCAATAAACTATATTGTTGATTAACCTCTTCGGTTGCCTTACGGAGGTCTTCTTGGAATTGTGGAATACTTTGTAATTTGGAATATTCTACTGCCCCTACCATTCTACCGGCGTCAACATCGCTCTGCCAATGTGCACCACAGATCATTCTACTTTGACCAAATTCATAGCCTCGTTTAATTATTGCTTCAGCATGTGAAGGAGAAATTTGTGCAAGTACTAAAGCTAATGTCCAACCATAAGCGGTATGACCAGATGGGAATGAGCCGTTATGCCGTAATCGATCCTCTTCATCAATAGGTTGACAGGAATGATTGCCAAAATAGACAAAAGGTCGTTTTCGCATATAAAACTCTTTAGCAGTTTTGGTGGCATTATCTGCTGAATCTACCAGTAAATCACCAAGCATTTTGTATAGCGTTGGCGTTGTTTGCGGCGAGATAGTAATACCTAACGGTTGAGAAAAAATTTTAGCCACATTAGCAATATGCAAATCAGCATCCATTGTTGCCTGCTGCCAACGTTCGGTACCTTTTAAATTATAACCATGAAGATAAGCAAGTTTATCGGCTTCAAATTCTGGGTTTTCTTCTTCAGGATAAACCGGCAAGTACTCTTTACTGCTGACGGCTTGCTCGGCAGTGTGATAAGTAACCCCTACTTCATGCCCTAAAAAATCTTCGGTTGATCCTTTTTGAAAGGCGAATGATGAAGAAAAAAATAGAGAACAATAGAGTGTAGGGATGAATATTGCTAGTTTTTTTATCTTTAGATTTTTAGCCATTATTTACTCCTATTTTGAGATAAATGATTAAACAACAATGAGTTAACTACAATGAGCTAACTGCAATGAGTTAACTACAAAAAGATTTAGCAAACTTAGATAAAGTTGATTAATAAAAAATAAAAATAGTGACTATCTTAAAAAGATACAGCGCAATAAACTGCTTAACGGTATGACACAATATAAAAATTATGAAAATTATAAAATTTAATAAGATTAAATACCATTTATACCAATGGTATTTATTAACATATGTTTAAAATAATTTTAATTGATTATCCATATTTTTCAAATAACAATTAATCTAATCCCCTTCGTGCAATATATTCAAAACGATATTGAAAACCTCTTAAATACTGAATACTGTATTCAAAAGTTTCTCCCGTTTTTAATTCGCTAACCGATCGAAGCCGTAAGATTGGATGATTAGTTTCTACATTTAGATGTTTGGCAACAATCGTGGTGGCTAAGACGGGTTTAACATCTTGTCGACTATGAGAAATTTGGTAACCTTTCTGCTGTTCAACATAATGATATTTGGATGATTCCATGACCTTAACACTAAGATCGGGGAAGAGTGAAAGTGGCATATAACTTTGCTCTAAAATTTCCGGTTCATTATCAATAGTTCTGATCCTTACTATAGAAAAAATTGATGTGCCAACTTCTATTCGCAATTGTTTCGCAATTGTTGGTAGAGCTTGTTCTAACTGAAAATGTATTACTTTTGTACCAGCAATTCGGCCTAAGGCTGTGATATTCTCATCAAATCCCTGTAATTTAATCGCATCATGCTTTGCTGAGTGATACTTAACATATGTACCGCTACCTTTAATTCTTTCAACTAATCCTTGATTTTCCAGCTGTTCAAGCGCTTTGCGAATAGTGACACGACTTACTTTATACAGTTCTTGTAAAGCTTGTTCAGTAGGTAATACATCCTCTAAGTCTAATTCCCCAGAATAAATTTTTTGTTCAAAAGTCTCAGCTATTTGTCGGTAAAGTGGTTTCGCCATTGAATATCTCAGCAGAATAAATTTGTCTCATCTTATCATCTAATTTATGAAATATCATCAGATGATAAATTTCTTATTAATCTACATAAAAACATAAGGTTCCTAATGATTTTAATCCTAACAAGTTTATAGACACCAGAAATATTTTGTGATCTTTTTCACATTTGTATTAAATAAGTATTATTTTACTCAATACTTATTGATAACATATTTGTATGTTATTTGTATTTTATTCAACATTACTATTAGGAAATAATATGAAAAAGATTAATTTAACCGTTGTCGGCGCAGGAAGTACTTATACTTTGGGTATTATGAGCAGTCTTGTTAGCGAAAAAGCCAACTTCCCTTTAAGACGTGTGGTTTTCTATGATATTGATGCGCCACGTCAAGAATTGAATGCAAAAGCCACTGAAATCATGTTTAAGGAACTTTATCCGGAAATTGAAGAATTTATCTATACCACAGACAGAAAAGTAGCCTTTGAAAATTCAGATTTCTTTTTTATGCAAATTCGAACCGGTGGCTTGAAAATGCGGGAACGTGATGAGCAAATCCCCCTTTCGCATCAATGTGTCGGTCAAGAGACCTGTGGCGCAGGTGGCATGGCTTATGGTTTACGATCTATTGGAGATATGATAGATCTTATTCGTGATATTCGATGCTATCAGAAAGAGGCTTGGATCTTAAATTACACTAACCCTGCCGCTATCGTTGCCGAAGCTTTAAATCGGGAATTTCCGGATGACAAGCGAATTTTAAATATTTGTGATATGCCAGCAGCCATCATGGTAAGTTATGCCAAATTACTTGGCTGTGAAATTTGGGATTTTGTCCCGGAATATTTTGGTCTAAATCACTATGGTTGGTTTACCAAAATAAAAAATAAACAAGGTGAAGATCTTACTCAAAAGATAAAAGATATTATCTTAAAAGATGGAATTACCGCAGTTGATTCGGTTATTGCCAATGATCCTTCTTGGCAAGCGACCTTTAAAAATATGGAAGTCATGTTAAGGGATAATCCAGAATTCCTACCAAATACCTATCTCCAATATTATCTCTACCCGGAAAAAATGGTCAGTAAAGAGGATATCAATAATACTCGTGCTCGTCAGGTGATTAATGGCCGAGAAAAACAGGTATTTGCAATGTGCCGTCGCATCATCGAAAACAATTCAATTCAAGGTGAAGATCTTCATGCTGATATTCATGGTCGTTATATGATCCGCGTAGCTGCATCCTTAGCCTATAACAAAGGCGATATTTATCTGGTCATTGTGCCTAACAATGGAGCCATTAATAATATTCAAGATGATGCCATGGTGGAAATTCCTTGTATGCTCACTTCCGATGGTCCTAAAGCCTTTGCTATTGGAAATATTCCAACCTTCCAAAAAGCCATGATTGAAATTCAATTAGGCTATGAAAAACTGGTCGTTGACGCCTGGTATGAGGGTTCGAAACAAAAACTTATCAATGCATTAACCCTTAATAGAACCGTGGTTAATGTCCCTAAAGCAAAAATAATCGTTGAAGAGATATTAAACGAAAATAAGCAATATCTACCGCAATTTTTTAAATAATTAATTTAACTGCAACCTACCGCACTAGGGTTGGTAACCAACCTTAGTGTTAGCATAAGTTGTTAGCAAATTAAAGTGAATATTAATCAACATTTTAAAGGATTAATGTCTATATGAGAAATACAATTCAACGCTTTGGCGCAGCAATGTTTGTTCCGGTTTTATTATTCCCTGCTGCCGGTATTTTATTGGGTTTAACGGTTGTGTTACTTAATCCCCATTTATTTCCTTTCGCTACCGAAGGTTCATCTTATGTAAAAATTCTTGGTATACTGCAAAAAGCATCAATGGTTGTATTCCAAAATATGCCAATGTTATTCGCACTAGGTTTACCCATTGCTTTAGCCAAAAAGGCATCTGGTCGAGCTGTGTTAGCTGCTTTTATTTCCTATTTAACATTTAACTATTTTATTGGCGGAATTATTGACGTATGGAGTGAACAACTAGGAATAAATTATCAGGTCGGTCAAGCCGGATTGATTGAAATTTGTGGCGTGCTAACTCTTGATACCTCAATTGTGGGTTCAATTTTGACGGCTAGTTTTACCGTTTGGTTACACAATCGTTATTTCGATTTACGTTTACCGGATTGGGCGAATGTCTTTACCGGCACGCCGATTATTGTCGTCCTTTGTTTTCCTTTAATGTTAATTTTGGCTATTTTAACCGTTCTTGTTTGGCCGCCAATTCAAAGTGGAATACAAAGTCTGCAAGTAATTATTCTTAACTCTGGTCCTGTTGGTGTTTGGCTGTTTACTTTCTTAGAACGCATCTTAATTCCAACTGGATTACATCATTTTGTTTATGGTCCAATTTATTTTGGTCCGATCGTTACTGACGGCGGTACGGTCAATTATTGGATCTCACATATATCAGAATTCGCAAATAGTACCAAACCATTAACTGAACTCTTTCCGCAAGGTGGATTTATGCTTATCGGTATGGGCAAAGTATTTGGTTGTACCGGCATCTCTATGGCTATCTATTCAACAGCCAAACCTGAAAATAAAAAAATGACCTTTGGTCTATTAATTGGCGCAACCGTCACGGCTATTTTGACCGGTATTACAGAGCCGATTGAGTTTACTTTTTTATTTATTGCACCAATGCTGTTTTTTGTTCATGCCCTATTAGCTGCCACAATGGCAACTGTGATGTACCTGTTTGGGGTATCAGGAAATTTCTATTTAGGTATTATCGATTTTATCTTCCAAAATTGGTTACCATTAGGCGCTAACCATTGGGCAACTTATATCATTCAAATAGTGATTGGTTTAATTTTCACGGCAATTTACTTCTTGGTATTTAAATTCCTTATTCTCAGATTTAATCTAATGACACCAGGACGTTCCGATAGCAATAGTAAATTATTTAGCAAAGCAGATTACAAAAACAGTAAATCTGAAACATCCAATCATATAAATAACGATGAAGAGAGAGAGTTTAGTGAAGCTAAAGATGAAACTGATGTTATTAAGCAAAAAGCGATAGCTTTTCTCGAAGGATTAGGCGGAAAAGATAATATTACCCATTTAACCAATTGTGCAACTCGACTACGTGTGCAAGTGGCAAATCCTGAATTAGTTTACGATGTTGAATATTTTCAAAGTTATGGAGCCATTAATGTCGTTAACAAAGGACAAGCTATTCAAATTATTGTCGGTTTAACTGTTCCTCTGGTAAGAGAGGAAATTAACGCTTTAATAAAATAGATGGTCTGATAATGTGTGAAAGGCAGTATAAATATCATTTGATTTTATATTGCCTTTTTCTTGATAAATAACATGAGGTAATAAAAAATGATAAAGTAACTCAAGGAATAATAATCCTAATTATCTAACACTTTAATGCTATATCAGAAAAATAGGTTTAATTGATATCGGTCGTATTACATAAATACTTTAACCATTTGCGAATATCAATTTTTTTACCATCTTCCAATTCGATTTTAGACTTTATATTATCAATAGGCAGAAAAATATATTTTTGCCGGTTAATATTTTTTATTATCAATTCTTGATAATCATTATGAAAAATACAGTATTTTTCGACTTCATATAATTCCATTTTATTATCAAGTAAAATTGACATTTTTTGTGGAGGATTAAATGTAAAGTTAAATTTCTCATTGAGAGATAATTGTTTTTTCACATGATCTGCAAACTTAAATATTCGTTTTAATTCCAGTTTTAGAACTTCTTTACATAAAGATTTAAAATTATACTTTGTGCCATTAAGACTAATTTTAATTTTTGAATTGGGTTCATTAATTGCTAGTTGTTCTAGTTTCTCGCCATTAGCAACAGAAAAGTAAAAAATACCATCATCTTTCAAGATTAATTGTTTAATATAACCTGTAAGTTTTTTTTTCTCACCTTTAATAGTTGCGAAAATTGCATCACCTTCCCATAAAATAGCAATGCCCTGCTTCATTTCATAATTTAAAAATTCATAATTTTTTTCATTATTATTAACCGTTTTTATTACCACAGGCTTAACCATAGTTTTAAGTACCCATTTATCATTAAATATCTTTTTGATAAATAATAAAATCAGGCAAATAACAACGGCTATTATTGAAACTATTTTCAAATAAGAAACATATTCAGTCACAGAATCTTTATTAAAATATTCGATTAAACTAAAGATATTAAAAAGTGAGAAAAATAATATTAAAAATACCTTGGTTGTTATTATCTTTTTCATTGATTCCGTTCCTATAAAAATTCAGTTTATATTTAAATATATTGTTTTAAATATATTGCTTTAAATATCAAAACTAATAACCATTTTCGCAACAAATAAATTATCCGTTATTTAAGCGGAATAAGATAATGATATTTTTAATACCTGCACTTTACTAACCATCTGTTGATGAAAGGCAATTGTTTATTATTAGTTGCGGACAGGTCTATTATACCAATAATTATCTGACTTTTTAGCTTTTCTCATTTACCAATATCAGCTAAATAAATTATTACTATTTATTGCTATCAATAAATTGAATTTAGTTTTCAAGTTATCTTTACCATATACCGTCTGAGACTAGCAACTATCTTTGTTATCTTTGTTACCTTTGTTATATCTTTCTGTTATCGTCATAAATATAAATATTTACTACAGAATATTTTTATCTTAGCAGTTAAAAGCGAAATAACTCTATTTTTAATAGCAAAAATATAACCATTATGCACTTTTAAACTTTACTCAACTAATTTGGATTAACTACTTTCGATTGGAGTGACTGCCATATGAACAACTAATGGAGAAACGAACTTTTAACTTGGTTATCCTAATATTGCTCGTACTAAATAATTTAAGAGTCATAACCGACTCTGTTATTAATCACCATTAATCTGATTTATCTTAATATTTCATTTAGTGTGATAGTGTTGGTATATAAAATTTTAGTCATACGAACTATTACCTTGCTCTATACTCTGCCATTTTACGATATAGCGATGATATAGAGATACCTAGTTTGTTAGCTAACTCTCTTTTTTCGGCGGTTGTATTAGCTTTTGCAACTAAAGAAGAGAGTAACTGACTCTCCTGTTTTTTTATAATTGATTTAAGTGGTTTTTCAAGTTCAGAATTAGCATTAGAATCAGTATGAAGATAATTAGGTAAATTGTTTATTTTTATAACACCATTATCATTAACATTAATTAAATATTCGACCACATTTCTTAACTCTCTAACATTTCCCGGCCAAGAATAACTTTTCAAATATTTAATAGTTTGAGAACTTAAGGTGATTTTTTTATGAAATTTTTGATTAAAATATTGCAAAAATTCATTGAGTAATAGTGGAATATCATTTTTTCTTTCTCTTAATGGTGGAATAGCAAATGGAATCACGTTAATTCGGTAATAAAGATCGGCACGGAATTTTTTTTCTTTGATAAGTTGTAATAAATTCTGGTTAGTTGCACAGACAATCCTCACATCAATAAGTTGATCTATTTTTCCGCCAATGCGTCGAATGGTTTTATCTTGCAGGACACGTAACAATTTTGTTTGTGTGAGGAGCGGCATTTCACCGATTTCATCAAGAAATAAAATACCTCCATTTGCTAATTCAAACTTACCCACCTGCCCTTCTTTGTTGGCCCCGGTAAAAGATCCTTTTTCATAACCAAAAAGTTCACTTTCGATTAGATTCTCTGGAATTGCTGCACAATTAAGCGAAACCATGGGTTGGTTATTTCTATTGCTGGTTTGATGAATAACTTTGGCTAATACTTCTTTTCCGGTACCACTTTCGCCGGTTATTAGAACTGTTGAATCTGAATTAGTCGTTAGGCGAATAATATTCAACATTTCAATAATGTGTGGATCTGCGCTAATAAATTCGGTTTTATTGGAATTTTCTGGCCGATCCACTATATTAATATTCTTATTGTTTATATTATTAACTTTAACGAATTTAAATAACTTGCTTTCTAATAATGTACTTATATGTTTTAAAAAATCGATATAATTAGCACTATTAAGCATAAGTTCATTTTGAGCATTTTGATCAAAGGCAATCATACTGATAATACCAATCACTTCATTATCATAGTAAATGGGATAAGCAATATCTGCCATCTCGCTACAAATATTAAATGATCTACAATTAGCACAAGAATTATACTGTTGATTCTTGGTCATAATGGTCGGTTGCCCAGTTTCTAACACTTTACGATAAAGATTGGCATGGCTAATTTTTTGGCCTATCTGATCAAAATAGAGACTAGTGCCAGCAATACGTATAAGATTCTTATCAACAACGGTAATATCTGTTTTTGATACTATTGAAACAATATTCACATAGGATTGAATAAATTGTTGAATGTGATTTAATGACATTTCCATATTTTCACCATTCTTAAATTACTTGATAATCAAAGTATTTACACGTTACTGGATCATTGTTTCATTATTTGTTAAATTCAATATATTAAAATCAAGACATTATATATCGCAAAACCGCCATAAAAATAGTTGAATACAATTAATGTGATAGAGGTAACAATGAAATCAGTTAATAAATCCATTTTACCTGCTTATAAAGGATGTTTGTCGGAACCTATTTTACCTAGAATTGTATTTATGCCGAAAAATAGTATTTACCCTAACCATTTACACGATTATGGTGAATTTAATTTTTGTTATCGGGGGGTATTAAATATTCAAATTAATGAAAAACATTTTTTAGTTCCACCTCAGTATGGTTTATGGCTACCTCCAAGGATCGAGCATATCGCCTCTAACGATGATGAAGTTATGCATTGTTCTCTTTATATTTTATCCGAATATTGTGATGGATTACCTACTGAACCAACAATCCTAATCCTCAATCCGTTAATTCGTAGCATATTATGGTATTTACAAGAAAAATCAGTGATCGATCTAACATCGAATAAGGATAAACGGTTATTGCAAGTTTTAGTCGATCAATTATCAGAAATGCCTAAAGTTGCTAGTTATTTACCTATGACAAACCATCGAATTCTAAAGCCGATTTTACAGTTTTTAGATAAAGAACCAAACTCTTCACTATCTTTACCGGATTTAGCTAAACAATTTAATACCACTGAAAGAACATTAATTCGACACAGTAAAAAAGAATTAGGCATGACCTTAAGTGAATGGAAACAACGCTTAAGAATTATTAAATCATTATCGTTACTTAACACAACAGATTATACAATTGAATCTATTGCATTTGAGCTTGGTTATAATAGTGCCTCTGCTTTTAGTTCGGTCTTTAAAAAATTAATGAAAATGTCCCCGATGGAACTGCGCAAACAGTTACGGGATTTTTAATTGATTATTTTTTAGAGAATTATATCGAATTACATTTTTCTCATTGACAATTCTCATTTTTAAGAATTTTTAAATTTAAAAAAACAGCTTAATTTTCAATTAATTAATATATTCATTACGCTTATTCAATCTTAAAAATAATAAATTTCAGTTTACCTTCATCCTATTTACAATATTTCTTCGAATAATCACAATTTTGTGAATAAAAATAAATTGCTTATTATTCAATAAACTATTCACAACTTCGAATCAGAAATATCAGTTTGGCATAAAAATTGCTTTTAATGGTTAAACCAACATAACGAGAGCAATATTATGACTAATGATATAAAACTAATTCAATTACTTCGCGATGAAATGGTACTGGCATTAGGTTGTACCGAACCTATTGCAATTGCCTACGCCGCTGCCCTAGCAGCCAAACACTTAGGACATCTACCGGATAGAATCATCGCTGAATGTAGCGGTAATATGATCAAAAATGTAAAAAGTGTAATTGTACCTAATTCTGATGGCATGAAAGGTATAGATACTGCTTGTTTAGTTGGCGCTTTTTACGGGGATGCAGATAAGAAACTAGAAGTATTATCACAAGTAACCAAAGAGCAGGCCAAACAGTGTCGAAAACTTAGGGAAACAATACCTTGTGAAATTAAATTACTAGAAAGCCCCCATACCTTACATATTATTATCAGTACCTTTTATGGCGATAATAAGGTAAGTGTTGAGATTCAAGATAGCCATACCAACGTAGTTAAAATTAGTAAAGATGGTGAAATTCTACAATCTAAAAATAGTGAAACATTAACCGAACAACCAACCAATCTATTAGAAAATATCACAATTAAAGACATTATCAATTTTTCCCGTTTCTGTGATTATTCCCCCCTCATCGATCTTTTAGAACTTGAAATTGAGTGTAATTCACGTATAGCCAATGAAGGGATCAACAATAATTACGGTGCTAACGTGGGTAAAATAATTTTAAACACATCTAATGGTGATCTGAAAAACCGCGCTAAAGCTTTTGCAGCAGCAGGATCTGACGCACGTATGAGTGGTTGTGATTTACCGGTAATGATCAATTCCGGAAGTGGAAATCAAGGATTAACCGTTTCATTACCTATCATTGTTTATGCCGATCAATTAAAAACCTCGCAGTCACAACTTTATCGAGCACTTATTTTAAGTAATCTCATTGCATTATATGAAAAGTCCTATATTGGCAAACTTTCTGCTTATTGTGGTGTGGTTTGTGCAGCTAGTGGTAGTGCGGCAGGTATTACTTTTTTGATGAATGGTAATGATGAACAAATTGAAAACGCTGTTATTAATACATTAGGAACACTATCTGGTATGGTTTGTGATGGAGCAAAAGCCTCTTGTGCCGCCAAAATCGCCGCAAGTGTTGATGCAGCAATTACTAGCCATGAGATGGCAATGTTAAATAACGCGCTACACGATGGCGATGGAATTGTTAAACAAGGTTTGGATAAAACCGTAAAAGCAGTTGGCAAGTTAGCCAATCATGGCATGCGTATAACGGATAAAGAAATTTTGAATATTATGTTGGAAAAGTAATTAGCCAACCAAGGAGAAAAAATGGCAAATCAGAATCGTCTTGAACAAGACATCGAAACATTACGCAATATATCTGACCCTTGTGATGGTGGTGTCACACGTATTGGGTTAACGCCCAGATATCGTCAGGGGGTTAACTACATAAAGGCACAAATGCAAGCTGTAGGATTAACAATTCGTGAAGATGAAGTTGGTAATGTTTATGGAATAATGCAAGGAACTCATCCTACATTGGCAAGCATTATTAGTGGTTCACATTTAGACACGGTAAAAAATGCTGGAGCTTTTGATGGAATTGCTGGTGTGGTTTGTGCCCTTGAAGTGGCGCGAATGCTAAAAGAGCAAAATATTCAACTTAAACACAATTATGAAGTTGTGGCATTTGTTGAAGAAGAAGGTACTCATTTTGGTACTGTTTTGCTGGGTAGTCGGTATATTACCGGAGAGTTAAATGAGGTTGATAAAGATCGTTTAAGAAATGATGAAGGTCAAACCTTACGCCAAATTTTACAACAGTACTCTACCGGCGTAACGACAATTTCAGCCAAGCGCGATCCCCAAACCATCAAAGCTTTTTTAGAGCTACATGATGAACAAGGTCCGGTGCTTGAAGCGACTAAAACTGATATAGGCATTGTCGATAATATTGTAGCAATTGGACAATTAGTGATAACTATCACAGGTTTTGCCGGTCACGCGGGTACTGTGCCAATGACTATGCGCCAAGATGCGGGTATTGCAGGCTGTCAATTTGTCAGTCACCTTAACCAATACACCTTACGCAAATATGCTGAACAAGCCACTTTGACGGTTGGCAAATTTAGTCTATCCCCGAATTCTGCTAACACTATTCCAAATCAATGTACGTTCACTTTAGATATTCGTTCTGGTGATGAAAAGATTGTACATAATATCATCAAGCATGTGAGCTCATTAGCGCTAATTATCAATGATGAATTCAATGTAGTTTGTGAAGTTAAACAAGTTTCTTTCAAAGATCCGGTTGTAATGGATAGCGGATTACGACAATTACTACAAGCAACAGCTGAAGATCTAGGATTATCTGTGCGCCATTTAAATAGTGGTGCAGGTCATGATGCCATGATTATGTCTGGGATATGTCCTACCGCTATGATGTTTATTCCTTGCTACAAAGGTATTACTCATCATCCAGATGAAAATGTGACTTGGCAAGATATGGCTAAAGGCACTGATGTTTTATTTAACACCATTATTCAACTTGATAAGAAATAAAGTATTTTCATACAACTTGAATATGTAATTTAGAGAGGAAGCAAAAATGGAAAATAACAATAAAATTGAAAGTAATAGAATTGCAGATGATTTAGAACCTGTCTCAATGTATCAAATATTTGCCAGAATGTTTATTCATCTTGCAAAAGAGATCGTTGAGGAATTTGGTGAAAAAGGTGAAGCAGCCGTTAAACGAGGGGTATGGAATTTTGGTGTTGAACGCGGGAAGGATATTGCTCGGCGAGCTCATGTTCGGGGACAAAAAAATGATAGTGATAATTATTTAATTAGTTATGACATGGATCGTAGTGATGAGTTTGAAAGTATTGATACTTATGGGGATGGCTATGTAGAACAATATTTTACGCGTTGTGTATTTGCAAGTGAATTCCAAAAAGCCGGAATGGAAAAATATGGTTGGCTCTATTGTGAAATGATTGATCCAGCAATTGCTTACGGGTACAACCCTAACTTAGAGTGTATTCATGAGAAACACTTCTTTACTGATAATGTATGTACCTTCTGTTTTAAAATGAAAGATTGCAAGGGGAGTAAATCATGACAGAACAATATAGTGAAATAGCCAATAGTCTTCTTTTATGGTTGGCTGCGGCTCCTGCTCTCTGTTTCGTATTTCTACAAGCATTTTTATTCTTTCGTAAAAGTGTTAAAACGGCTAAAAGTATTGGTATTACCGATAAACAGGTTAAAAGTGCTATCCGAGGGGCATCAATTGCCTCGATTGGACCATGTTTTATGATGTTGTCTGGAATTTTAACCCTAATGTTATACGTTGGTGCGCCAATGGCATGGATGCGTGTTGATTTTATTGGCTCAGTGGCTGATGCTTTGATGGAAGCTGCATTTACCGCCGATGGCATGGGGATAACATTAGGTAATAGTGAACTGGATGTAAATTATCTGTGTGCTACGGCAATCGTTATGACAACTTGTGGTTTGCCATTCCTACTCTTTGTCTCCTTCTTTGCGCATCGTATGGATAAAGTAAATAAATTTATGTCAGGGGGAAATGTACACTTAATCCCAATAATTGGCGGCGGAGCGATGATTGGTAGCTTTGGGGCGCTAACCATGAACTTTGCTTATCCATTAGGTGCTAACACCATTGCCATTATCTGTTCAGCAATCAGTATGACGGCCATTGTGTTATATAACCGCAAAGCTAATATTCAATGGTTAAAAGAATGGGGATTAACTATCTGTATGGTAATTGGAATGACGGCGGCAGTTATCGCTAAGTAAATAAAGGAACTATTATGACAAAAATAAACACAACCGAAATTTTTGATAAAGATTATATGCCGTATATTGTCAGTCGGGGCAAATGGTGTACACGTTTAGTTTTACTAGTGGCTTATTTACCTGTTTTAGTATTGTTATTTTACTTTGATGCCCACCCTACTTCAGACAGTATCTTTACTGGTATGGTTTCGATGTTATCCATTTTATTGCCTTGGTATGTTGTTGATCCGATTTCGTTACAATCAATTTTTGGTGTACCCGGTATGTACCTTTCTTATATGGCTGGAAATACCAAAGAGGTCCGTGTGCCAGCATCTACACAAGCATTAAATGCAGCCGGTTACCAACTGGGAACTCAAGAAGGAACAATTATTTCGGCAATAGGTATTTCAACCTCAACTTTTATTAGTTTAACTTTGATGACATTTTTAGCTATTTCAGGACAAGTCATTATCCAAATACTTCCACAACCAATTCTTGACGCATTACAATATTTATTACCAGCATTATTTGGTGCACTTTTCACCGATCGCTTATTAAATAGTCCAGCAAAACTATCCCTAAGTTCGTTACCAGTGATATTTATTGTCAAAGTATTGGCTGTAATGGGTATATTTACCGTTTTACCGTTTGGTGGAGGCTATGCTTCTATCATTATTTGCGTAATAACATGCATGATATTAGCAAAGATGCTTTGTGCAAAGAAAATAGTCGATGAATCCTGTTAACTGTTAACAAAAAAGAGTTTATCTAATTTTTATTAAGCTAGAGTAGAACAAGAAGTGGTGCCAGTGGTCGGACTCGAACCGACACGCTTTTAAGGGCGGCGGATTTTGAATCCGCTGCGTCTACCAATTTCGCCACACTGGCATTAGAAGTGTAAATAAGTAAACGTGGGCATTATACTAAGGTTTGTGATATCTGCAACAATTATTATCATTAACCGCTTTGTTTGTCTAAAAATCAAGCTATTATCAGCATTTATATCCTTTAGGTTTAATATGATAGATATGTCTCTATAACCGATGGCTATATAGCAATATAGCAATATTTTGAATAACAGATTTTGTATATTTATTTATGCCAAATAAATTATCTTTAATCAGATGCTATAATTCCATCTGAAATTACTCTAGGTTAATAATAATGTGACAGAGTTCAAAAAATCCAATCTTTATTCCCTAACAATGATTATCAGCGGTATATGATTGCTCAATCTGTTAATCAAAAAGGAGAATCATCCTATGAAATACAAGCTTTGTAGTTTTTTAAAAAATATCTTTTTAGTCTGTGTCTTATCTGTCTTATATGTGACAAACTGTTTTTCATCACAGGGTATTATTGATTCTAGTAAAACAATCAAAAGTCAAATTTTAGGTAACGATGTTCACTACACGGTATATTTGCCTCCAGATTATAATAGTTCTAATAGAACCTATCCTATTTTTTATTTTTTACATGGCGGTGCGGATGGTATTCATACCGATCCTTATACTCAGGGTAATTTACAAGCTCATTTAGATAATTTAATCAATTCTGGAAAGATAACGCCCATGATTGTTGTCACACCTGATGCTACTAGAAATGGGTCTTTTGAAAATAATACCTATTATATGAACGATGCTGATGGCCAGTATCGTTATGAAGATATGTTTATCAAAGAATTCATGCCTCAAATTGAAAAAAACTACAGAGTAAATAATTTACCCAAATTTAGGGCTATCGGAGGTCTTTCAATGGGTGGATTTGGCGCTCTTCATTATACCCTAAAATATCCTGGATTATTTAAAGCAACAGCGGCCTTAAGTGGAGCTGTAAGAACCAAAGAAGAAATAATTTCAATGGATATGAATAAATATAATCGACGTTATGGTAAAGCATTTGGTTTAAACCTTGTAGGCGAACGCAGAGTAAATAATAAGTTTTATGAAGATTTTGATATTTTAAATACTACATCAAATAAGTTGGCGTCAGAGGGCTATTTTTATCTTGATTGCGGTTCTAAAGATGACTTTCTTATTGGTAATACCTTATTAAGTCTTAATCTAAGGAAAAATAAAATGAATTACACATATATTGTTCGAGATGGTGGTCATGACTGGTCATACTGGACTTCTGGATTTGATGGCATGCTGCTCTTTATTAGCCAAAAAATGCAAGATTTTAGATTTATTGATTAAGATTGGTTTTAATTTCAATTAACTTTTTAGTTTAAATGAATTTACTAAATAAGCAGACAACTCTGCTTATTTAGCTAATATTATTAGATTTAATCAATAAAATTTTTCTAGGTTAAAAAATAAATACTTTTTTACCACTTTCGTTTCCAAGCAGGTAATTTTTTTAGTATTACATATGCAGTGTGTTTAGCTATTGAATAATCGATATGATGATTATTAGCATAACGCAGAGCAACTTCTTGCCATTTCTCATCAAACGTTTTCATTGTGCCATCATTATGAGCGCAATGTTTACAGTAATTTTTAGACAAGTCATGCAAAGGATAATCACCAAGTGAAGTCATGGGCATGCCACAAGCAATACACATTTTCATATTTTAAATCCCAATTAGTTAGCGATGGTAATTAAAATAAATCGCCATAATGTGGTTAAAAATGCTACTCCGAGTTTGGCTGGAATACAAGTAATATAAGAAAATAGATATGTTAATATTAAAAAATAAAATCCATTTGTGCCGATTGAGTATTTGATAAACTATTTTGTTGTTGTAGTTGTTGTAATTGTTGTAGTTGTTGCTGTCGATGTTGCTGCGCTAATTGATAACGACGCCTTAAAGATCGCTGTTTGCATAATCGCAAAATTTGCTGTTTTTGACTATCTGAAAATGTTAACCAATTGAATCTTTCCTCTCGAGAACGAAAACATTTGATACAGTAACCTTGCTTATCCGTTTCACATACACGGCTACATGGGCTTTGTATGGCAAAAAATTCAATTTGATCCAATTTTACATCTTCCTATGATGATCAATAAGGTCTATTAAAGATCTTCTAAACCTAATCCTTTACTTAGTACTTTAAAACAATCTTCACAATCATGTGTTGCCGCATCAAGTAATATTTGTGTTGGTGCATGGATTAATTTATTGGTCAATTTATGTGAAAACTCAAAAAACACCTCATCAATATTGGCACCCTGTTTAATGGCATTTAATGCTTTTAACTCCAATTCCCGTTTGATGATTTGCGCATTATGTCGATACTGTTTTACGTATTGCACTGCATGTCTGGTTTTTAACCACTCGATATATAATTCGGCTTGTTCATGAATAATATATTCAGCTTCATTTGCGGCAATAACTCGTTGCTCTAAATTATTTTGAACAGTTTGTTGTAGGTCATCAACAGTATAAAGATGAATATTTTTAAGTTGATTAATTTCAGATTCAACATCACGAGGAACCGCTAAATCGATAAATAACATTGGGTTATCGTTTCGTTCATGCAATGTCCGCTCTACCATTCCTTTGCCAATAATGGGTAAAGGGCTAGCTGTTGAACTAATCACAATATCCACATCTTTAAGTCGATTAGCAATATCCGGTAAAGAGATGATCTCAGCATCAATAACTGACGTCAATTTAAGGGCTTTCTCGCGGGTACGATTAGCCACAATAATATGTTTGAATTCATGTGACTTTAAGTATCGTGAAATAAGTTCTATGGTCTCACCTGCCCCAACTAACATTACACTTAACTCAGCGGTATTAGGGAATAGATCGCGGGCAACCAGACAGGCAGCATAAGCCACTGAAGCGGTATTGGCGCCAATATTAGTTTCGGTGCGAACAATTTTGGCGACATGAAAAATCGATTGAAAAAGTTTTTCAAGTTGAGCTGACAAACAATTATTTTGTTGAGCGAAACAATAAGCTTGCTTCACTTGACCAAGAATTTGAGGTTCGCCAATAATTAATGAATCAATACCGCAAGCGACAGACATAAGATGTTCCACCGCTTGTTGACCTACATAGCAATATAGCGAGTCTTGAAAAACCGCCAGATCAATGTGATGAAACTGGGCTAACCAATTTTCCACAGATTGCTTTAGGCGAATAAAATCAGCCTCGTGTTCATAACTTAGATAAATTTCGGTACGGTTACAAGTCGATAAAATGGCACATCCATCAACTAGAGGATGCTGATAGAGACTATATAATGCTTTATCAATAATCTCATTAGAAAAAGCGATTTTTTCTCTTAAAGCGACAGACGCACTTTTATGATTTACACCTAATACTGTAATAGACATTGCCTTGATTCTTTTATAATAGTTTATTAAAGCGTCTTAAATTGTTTATTATAGCCAAAAAAATTATAAAGGTTAATGACAGTTACCTTTTCTTATTCGTAATATTATCAGCTATAATAACTCCCTCTTTGGACCATAACTACCTGTGAGTTATTTTATGACAAAAATCAAATTTGCCCTTTTTTTAATATTGCCACTAATGATTACCGCATGTCAATCAACTAAACATCAAACTAATACATCTATTGAGCAACAATGGCAAAACCATCGACAAATTCTTGAACAAATTAATTCATTCCGAGTTATTGGCACCATTGCCCATACCGGAACAGCAACGAAGAGCTATGGTCGTTTTTTAATTGACCAACAATCGCCCGATTATTATGAAGTGAAACTAACGACTCCAGTTGGCACCAATGTACTAACATTAAAATCTAAGCCGGATTATGCCGAAATGATCGATAAAAGTGGCGGATATTACACTGATGTTAATGTTGAGCAATTAATGAAAAAAGTATCTAACATCAACATCCCGCTTAACTCCCTACATAATTGGTTAAAAGGCTTTTCAAATGACAGTCAACTCGATAAGTTAGACAGTTTAGGGAGACTTGTAACCACTTCATTTATGCAGAATGATAATAAATGGCAATTGAAGATCCCAAGCTACGCAACTTATACTTTTAAAAATCAGAATATTGATTTACCGGCGATCATTGAACTTTCACAAGGTGATGAGCTTATTCGTTTAAAAATTATCAAATGGACTTTGAAATAACGGATACAAGCATGAATCATTGGTTATCACCGGCTAAATTAAATTTATTTTTATATATTACTGGTCGCCGCCCAGACAATTATCATAATTTACAAACCTTATTTCAATTTATAGATATTTGTGACAAGGTAACTTTTGCTGTGCGCAATGATGGTAAAATAAGATTATTAACTCAATTTGACCATATTCCTGAGGCTAAAAATTTAATCACTATTGCAGCTCAGCGATTAAAATCCTACGCTAACAACAGCCAACTTGGTGTTGATATCGCTATAGAGAAGATAATCCCAATGGGTGGCGGGCTGGGTGGCGCGTCGTCCAATGCGGCGACAGTTCTGGTGGCCTTAAACCAGTTATGGAATTTAAATATTAAACAACAGACATTAATGAAAATAGGCCGTTCAATTGGTGCCGATGTACCTATTTTTATTTATGGTCACGCCGCCTTTGCTGAAGGTATTGGCGATCAATTTCAACAAGTTACTATCCCTGAATATTGGTATTTAGTTAGCTACCCTAATATTGAAATTTCAACCGTTAAAGTATTTAATCATCCTAAATTGCATCGTGATACACCGGTACGAACTATTGATCAGCTTATGGCTATTCCTTTTGATAAACTTAGTAACGATTGTGAAAATGTAGTACGTCAATGTTATCCTCAAGTTGATCAACTTATCGCTTATCTCTCGCAATTTGCACCAACCAGATTAACTGGCACAGGTGCCTGTGTTTTCACGCGTTGTGACTCTGAAGAACAAGCACTATTTATACAAAATGAACTTAAATCCTTGGCTGTTAAAAGCTTTATTGCTAAGTCATTAAACACCTCACCACTTTATGCAGACCACTAATTTCACTTAGTGCCCCCTAATTAACCATACAAATCGAATTAAGTTGTATGGTTAATTATTCTAAAAATTAGAAATCTAAAGTTAACTTACCGCATCGTTAGGAATAACAAACAGGTGATGATCATAATATTCAACACAATAAAGCCCTTCGAAACTTTTGTAACCTTGTTTAGCCAACTCGGTTTTTAACCATTTTTCATCTTTACCTAGTTGTTCTAGAATATTGTCAACCGGTTGTTCATTTTCTAGGACGATAACCGATATATCTTTATCCCCTTTCTTAACGATTGATAACTGTCCATTAGGTTCCAAAATTGCTTTCTCGACACTATGAATGTTAAAAACATTTTTCATTCTTAACAGTACGGCAAAACTGGCCAGATCTAAATTTATTGCAGTGAAGGCATCCAATTTTAATTTCCCATGATCCATCAATATTATTGGATTACCAACAATAAATGCCTTAGCATTTTGACTGCGTTTTTTTAGATAATTTGAGGTATACATGATTGCCGTCCACATCAACAATACGATGATAAAATCATAGATAGTTAATTTGGGGTTATAGATAATGCCACCAGCAATGCCACCTAAAATCATATTCCCTATAAAATCAATACTCGACATTTGCGACAACGAAGTCTTGCCGGTTATTTTTAAAAATAACACAATGCAGATAAACACAACTAATAGCTTTATAGCGATAATAAGAAAATCCAGATAACTAAGCATAGTACTCTCCAAAATGTTAAATACCTTAGGTAATGAAAACAATTTGTACTAAAGTTGATAATGCAAATGGATAAAAATTTTAAGTGCTTAGACGAGATATTAACCACAATACCAGTAAATAAAGGCATAACTATTCAGTTTTGATGGCTGAAAATATGCGTAATAATGAGTGATACATCAATATTAGATTGGATATTGATGATTTTAGCAATCGATTTTTATTAAACAGCTAAAATATTTAGTCAACCGAGTAAATAAAAATAGTTGTCAATTTTTCGGTTGCACAGCTACTGTCATTTTTAATAAGCTTAATTAACCATCTAGCGAAATTATTATAGAAGATATATAAGATGTTAATAACTAACTCTAAGCAAAAAGAGGTTTATTACCAAGCTTTACTTAAAAGAGATCACAGTTATGTTGGGATCTTTTATGTTGGCGTCAAAACTACTTCGGTTTTTTGTATTGCGACTTGCCGAGCCAGAAAACCGAAATTTGCCAATGTTGAATTTTTCTCTTCATTCAAATCTGCACTTGATGCGGGTTATCGACCATGCAAAATATGCAAACCAACCGAAAATGCTAATCAAGCACCCGAAGAGATAATTAAAGCCATCGCAATGATTAATAATCATCCAAAAGAAAAGATCACCGATTATCAATTAAAGCAAAATAACTTAAGTCCTGAAACTATTCGCCGTTGGTTTAAAAAACATTATGGAATTACTTTCCATGCTTATCAACGAATGTACCGAATTAACCATGCATTTCAAGAATTAAAATCAGGAAAAAACGTAATCAATACTGCATTTGATACGGGTTACAACTCGTTAAGTGGCTTTGGTTATACCTATAAAAAAATTATGAAAAAGTCACCGTCAGCAGAAAATCAACAAGACGTCATATTAATCGACAGATTAACAACACCTTTAGGCCCTATGTTTGTTTGCGCAACCAATCAAGGAATTTGCCTATTAGAGTTTGTCGATCGAAGAATGCTAGAAACAGAATTTGAACAACTGCAAAGTTTACTTAAAATGAAGATTATTTTTGGCGAAAATCAACATATCCAACAAGTCAAAGTTGAGATCGCTGAATATTTTGCCGGAACAAGAACTCATTTCACCGTTGCCTTACATACACCGGGTACCCTATTTCAACAAACCGTCTGGGATTGCTTAAAACAAATTCCCTATGGCGAATTATCTACTTATAAACAGCAAGCACAGAGAATTAATAATCCACTGGCAATTCGAGCAGTAGCCAGCGCAAATGGTAATAACCGCGTTGCTATTATTGTTCCTTGTCATCGAGTAATAGGTTCCAATGGTGAGCTAATGGGTTATGGCGGCGGATTAGAGAGAAAAAAATGGTTAATTGAACATGAAAATAAAAATCGTAAGAACTGATAATTACTCAAAAAATAGTTATCAGTTAGTCAATACCCAAAACTCAATTAAAAAAGTTTTAAATTTTTAGAGACATAAACCTTCAGAAAGATCTGATGCCAAGTTACATCTAACAAGAATTAGCGTAATTTACTTCTGAGCGGTTACTTTAAACAGTGTAAAATTCAGTTCAATAATGTATATGGCAACTTTAATGCCTATAACCAATCCCATGAATTGTTTTGATTAAAATTGGAATCGTTGGGTTAATTTCAATTTGTTTTCGCAATTTTGAAATATGTTGATCGAGTGTTCGGCTATTAGGCAAATAATCATATCCCCATACATAATCAAAAAGCATATCTCGCGTAACAACTTGATTTTTATGTTGATATAAACACTGCAAAATCTTAATTTCGCGCAATGTTAATTCAATAATCTGATCATTCCTTTTTGCATATAATTCAGTAGGATAAACATTTAAATCACCAAATTGAAAATAATCCTCTTGGGAAGTATTAGCGTTTTTTAATTTTAAATAACGTTTAGCAATAGCTTTGATTCTCGCTCTAAGTTCATGAATACCAAAAGGCTTATTCATATAATCATCAGCACCAAGTTCTAAACCAATTACCCGATCAATCTCTTCATCTTTAGCGGATAAAAATAAAATTGGCACATCTTCATCTAATTTACGGATAGCACGACAAACAGAATAACCATCAAGCTCGGGCATCATAATGTCTAAAATAATAAAATCGGGTTGATGTTGTTCAAATAGTTGAAGTGCAACTTTACCATTAGCCGCTTTGATAATGGTATAGCCCTCTTTTTCTAACAGATCTGCCATACCATTAAGAATATGCTTATCGTCTTCAGCAATTAAGATTTTCATTTCCCTGCTCCGTTAAAATAAGTGAAAATGCCATCCCTGGATTTTGATTGATAACTTTAATCTCTCCGTGGATCTGATTTGCTAACTGATTAGCAATCGTCAAACCTATTCCTGTGCCAGAAACCCCTTCGGTTATCGATGAATTGACGCGGTAAAATGGTTCAAAAATCTGTTTCAATAAATGATTGGCAATGCCTTCTCCATAATCACGAACCGTAATTATTACCTGTTTTCCAGATTTGATTAAAGATAAATCAACTTGTTTACCATTTGCAGCATATTTTTCGGCATTGCTCAAAAAATTATTGAGAATTTGCATTACACAATCTTCATCAGTATCGACAATACAATCACTATCAAGCTTAGTGATGTTAAGCTGTAATGATTTAGCTGCTAAAATAGGTTTAAAGGTGTGATATATCTGCTTAAGTAGTAAGGTTAAATCAACCGATCTTATATTTACGCTATTAGGTTTATTAAAAGTTAACACATTTTGCACCAATCGAGTTAGTCGTTTACTTTCAGCACTGATTATATGTAGATAATCTGGAATTGGCGCTGGTTCATCTTCTAAATACTCGGATAACATTTCAGAATATAGCGTGATATTGGTCAAAGGAGTTTTAAATTCATGTGAAACTTGCCCAACAAAACTCACCTGCTGTTTTGCTAAACGCAAAGTTCGACTATATTCTCGAT
>CAMLPV010000026.1 GCA_946482005.1 uncultured Gilliamella sp. | reverse complement strand
ATGATTTTTTATGAAAAACTCGTTATAGTTTTCTTAGATTTTTTATAAAAATCCTGATAATAATTTTGTATAAATTTTCTAAATACATTGGTAGTTAATATCCCTAAAAATCAGTTAAAAAGCATAAGTAAGTTTTCGTTGTTAATATAAATATAATAAAAGGAAAATTATGAAAAAAGGATTATTAATCATATTATCACTCTTACTTTCTTCTATTGTTTATGCAAATCAATGTAAAATATATTGGCTTATGGGAAGTAGTGAAGAAGCTTTTACTTCCTGTAAAGAAGAAGCAGAGCAAGGTAATGCTGAAGCCCAATTTTTTTTAGCATATATGTATGATGAAGGTGATGACATCGAACTAAATAAGCAAAAGGCGGTATATTGGTATACAAAAGCAGCAGAACAAGGCAATGCTGACGCCCAATATAATTTAGCGGTCATTTATGATAAAGGTGATGGCTTGGAACAAGATAAACAAAAGGCATTATATTGGTATACAAAAGTAGCGGAACAAGGTAACTCCATCGCTCAAAACAACTTAGCGAATAAGTATTATTACGGTGAAGGTACCGAGCAAGATAAACAAAAAGCGTTTTATTGGTATACAAAAGCAGCAGAACAAGGTAATACTCACGGCCAATATAATTTAGCGCTTATGTATAGTGACGGTGAAGGCATAGAGCAAGATAAACAAAAGGCAGTATATTGGTATACAAAAGCAGCAGAACAAGGTGAATTTAGCGCACAAAACAATTTAGCGGTTATATATAGTAAAGGCGATGGTATAGAACAAGATAAACAAAAAGCAGTATATTGGTATACAAAAGCAGCAGAACAAGGCAATGCTGAAGTCCAATTTAATTTAGCGTATATGTATGATGAAGGTGATGACACAGAACAAGATAAACAAAAGGCGTTTTATTGGTATACGAAATCGGCAGAGCAAGGTTACGCCAAAGCACAAAAAAATTTAGCGTTTATGTATAGTCATGGTGATGGTACCGAGCAAGATAAGCAAAAGGCGGTATATTGGTATACAAAAGCAGCAGAACAAGATGATGCTGAATCCCAATATAACTTAGCGCTTATTTACGATGAAGGAAACGGCATAGAGCAGGATAAACAAAAGGCGTTTTATTGGTATACAAAAGCCGCGGAGCAAGGCCAGTTTGCGGCGCAAAACAATTTAGGGAATATGTATTATAAGGGTGATGGCATAGAGCAAGATAAACAAAAAGCGGTATATTGGGTTACAAAAGCGGCGGAGCAAGGTTCCCCCATTGCACAAAAAAATTTAGGGAATATGTATTATTTCGGTGATGGTATAGCTCAAAATAAGCAAAAGGCGCTTTATTGGTATACAAAATCGGCAGAGCAAGGTAATGCTGACGCTGAATATAATTTAGCGATTATCTATTATGAGGGTGAAGGCACAGCGCAGGATAAAGTTAAAGCTGCCTATTGGTATACAAAAGTAGCAGAACAAGGTGATGCTGAAGCACAATATCGTTTAGCGCGTATGTATGATAAAGGTGATGGTATTGAGCAAGATAAATCTTTAGCGAAAAAGTATTACCAACTAGCTTGTGAAGGGCATCTTGGAAAGGCTTGTAATAAATTAGAGCAATTAACAGAATAATTAAATTATTTCAAAAAATACTTTAAATCACCATTTTTCACAAAAAAGCACTCAATGAGTGCTTTTTATGTTCTCTCCCTAGAATAAAAAATGCGTTGATGCATTTTTAATTTGGATCAAAATGGCCATTCTATTAATGATTTTTTATGCAAAACTCGTTATAGTTTTCTTGGATTTTTTATAAAAATTCTGATAATAATTTTGTATAAATTTTCTAAATACATTGGTAGTTAATATCCCTAAAAAACAGTTAAAAAGTATAAGTAAGTTTTCGTTGTTAATATAAATATAATAAAAAGAAAATTATGAAAAAAGGATTACTAATCATATTATCACTCTTATTTTCTTTTGCCGGGTATGCAAATCAATGCAGTGAATATTGGCATAAGGAAAATTACGAAAAAGCCTTTACTCTCTGTAAAGAAGATGCAGAACTAGGTGATGCTGAAGCCCAATATTATTTAGTGTATATGTATGATGATGGTGAGGGCACAGAGCAAGATAAACAAAAGGCGTTTTATTGGTATACAAAAGCGGCCGAACAAGGTAACGCATTGCATAAAAAAATTTAGCAAATAAGTATGAGATCATTATCATTGAAAGCAAAATATACCGTAAACGGTATAACGTTCTAAAGAAGTTAATTCCGTTGCGATTGCCATGTTTTACAGAAAAAATTTTACTGTCGGTGTAAAAGTGAATGTTATTGTCGCTGATTTGATTTATATAAAAGTGGTGCAAAAATGGAATTATCATTGTGTATTACTAAAACTCTCGACATGAAAAATAGTCGGATTCAGTGTCGGGCAACATAAAATAGCCGAACTTGTTAAGCCAGCTAAGCCCAATTAAAGCACCATTATCCTCAATCGTACTATGTCATTTTGGCCGAGGAAAAGGGTTTGATAATTAATTGATAGTTGATTTGAGTTATTGGCTATCACTTGCTCATTGAGCCATAAAGCATGTCCTTACGATAATGCTGTTACTAAAGTGACATTTAAGACAATTACAACTTAATTTGTCAAAAATAAGGTATTCACCGATACCAATGAACTAAAACAAGGAATCCAGACAAGGTTTTTCTGCTTATGCATATTGGTACTACAACAATCCGCTGCATTCCTCACTAGTTTTTTGATGCGACGGCATTTAACAAAACGTTATCCTTCAACTTTGTTGTATGAAGAAGTGTCGACATTGCAGTATGAGTTAAAATTGCCGATAAAGTATTTTCGATTCTGTGTGCTTAATATATCGTTATTGTTTAGAATATGAATTGGAGTTTATAACCAATTATTATGCAAGAAAATATTTCCTTTAAAAAATTGAAATTGATGATAGTAAACGATTTGATCTAAATAAAATTTTAAAGGGTTATAGTTCTTATCCAGATAACAAAATTTGTAGTTATGAATCGAAAAAACAACGAGTAATATAAAAATAATGAACAATAAAGAAAATTGTCAAAGCTTTAATTTAGCTTGTTTAGATTCCAAAAATCAAAGCATAAAAGCCACAATCAGTTTATGGACACAAAAAACTGATGATCCCGAAATATATGATCTGATTTTTAATAAAAAATATAAATTTACAGGTACTTATACAATTTATTTTATGAAATATATGGATGAACTTGGTAATATTTTTGTGAATAGTTCAGATAGGCTGAGTAATGCTTTTTATGGTTTGTGTACTAAAGTTGAAAAAAATAGCATAAAAATGCTTATAAAAGGCTGTTCATATGGATATTTTATGATACCTAGAGCTAATTATTCACTTTATACTGTCAAATTAGATTTAGGTGAAAGATTATCAAAAAATCCTATAAAAATTAATATTTTTTCGCCTGAAGAGAGTTCAGATAAAATTATAACTGTTATGGAATTACATCAATACTATCAAAAATGGCTAGAGAGTATTAAAGGTATCCCCTATTAGGGCTTATATTGCAGACAAAATGGCATAATTTTCTCGTTGATTTATGTACTAACAATCGGATATTTACATAGTGAAGATGGGTGTTTAAAACATTATACAATGCAGATAAAAAGAATACAGAATAAAAAATATACCAAATATGAAACATTATTTGATGGGACATTAGAGTTATTGTATAAACAGACTTTTATCTATGATATAGATAATGAGCAAATTGAAATTATTTTTTCCGATTTTGCCAATAATTACCTTTCAACATTTTCATTATTTAGCCAATCTGTTTTGATAAAAAGAAATTTGATCAATATAGAAGATAAAAAATTGTTTTATAATCAAATAGTAGACCAATTAAAATTGAAATCTAAAACGCCTAAATATAACAATCCTGATGAATTCAAATGTTATTATGTCAAAAATATGGATTTCTCGCCGTGTTTTACTTTTAAAAGTATAAAAAACAGGTGGTTATTATTTTGTTTTGCGGTTTCAGAACTGAATTCTGGTAGATACGTAATTTTATTTTTGGGAATAATTGAAATAATAAAATAAAAACTAACTTGATTAAATTGACTAAACTATTTAGGTGTTCAGCTTAGTGATAAGTTCAAGATTATCGCCAGGAATAAAAACGTGTAACTATTTGTAGTAATAAGATTTATAGAAATAACATTTATGGTTATCTTTGGCAAAACAATGTGTTTTTGCATATAAAGCAATACTTTGATATTTAAATCTAAACTAGGATAGACTGTATAGTTAGGAAAATAGAGTTTCAATTTAATGACATGCAATTAAAATTACAATGGTAGCGTTTAATAGGCACTAACTAGGTGGAATTGCAACAATATTGAGAATTCAATAATTGATGATATTAATAATAATCATAAAAAGATTTCAACTTTTGATGTAAAGGTTATAAAAGTATATGTCTATGATGATAATCAATACTGATAAAATATAAGTTATATCAGTACTGATAAATAGAAAAAGTAACATTATATAAACGCTAAATAAAAAATTTATAATGAGAGAGAAGTACTAAAATTTAAGGATTTAGATAATTTAGTCAGAGTAATATCTAATGAATGTCTTAGCAACTACACGTATTTCAATAATATAAAAAGTATCATTAAAGAATATCTTGATAGCGATGATGAAATACAAAATTAAAGTTTTTCGTTAAATATCCAGCTTTGCTAAGAACCCCATTTCATTCTCAGAAATGAGTGAGTAGGATTGTTAGAAAAATTATGTAATAAAAATAATATTTATTTTATTATCGAAAATTCAAAATGATAGATTTTAATTAGGATGCTTTGGTAGAAGAATAGATCTAATTGATACGAGATCTGCCAATACTAAGCATTGAATAACGGTAATAAAAGTAGTAAAAAACTATAATAACCGTTGCAAAGTAGCTCGGTTAACAAAGAATAAGACAGGAATATTATTAAAAGTTGCTGTAGTTTGAAAACTTTTATCATATCAATTGTCTAATTATTAGTGCAAAGATATAGGTAATCTAATAGCATCAAGATAATTTCAAAATTTATGGATAATTTAATAGAAAGTATTAATGAAATTTTGCTGAGATTTGCAGAATTTCAAAGAAAATATTTGAATGAACAGCCATTAGCCACTGATGGATATGGATTAGATGTATTAAAGAATCTGTCTCAAAAAGAAATTGATAAAATAAATTATGATGAAAAGCATATATTTGATGATTTTGTTAACAATTATACTCTTCAAATTAATAATTTAAAAAATGATGATACGATAAAAAATTACATATCAGGTCTAGCTAGAATCTATTTTGAAAATGGAAAGGAATTTGATATGGCGCTTTTGCAAAAGATGGTATTAGTAGCAGAAATAATCATGAAAAAACGAGGAACAGTTAATATCTACAAGATTAAAAATCATTAATTATTTTCTCCAAACCAATATTTCAAATGTTAACTTTTTATTCAATAAACCAGTTCTATTTTTGAATAAATTTAGATAAATAGACTACCGATTTAGGATGATAGTAGTAAGCACAAAGGCTTAAATTTACAATTGTGTAACTGTTTTTAATTGTTACACAATATTGTAACTGTAGTGTTTGTGCTCAACTCTTATCAACTGTCGAGGTTTAATAAAGGTTTTGAGGCTTATCTTCTAGCAATTTCCTCAACATAGTGAGTAAAAACATTAAAAATCAAGCCTAAAATTATATTTATAACCTATATAAAGACACTGATTAATCGCCCTCTACTGTAATTTCAACGCTTGCACACTTTGCACTAAATCGGCAAGTTGGGTGACAATTTGTGAGCCGGTATTCGCATCATCGCCACCTAAACTTTTATTGCGCATAAAGTCACTTTTTATTTGTTGCCAGCGATTAGTCTCATCTTCCGTCATTACTCCACGAATTTCAGCCAGTTTCAGTAAGTTCTCTTCTGCGCCATTGGTGAGTAGTTGTGCCTCACCGAGGTAGTGATCATCAATAATTTGATTGAGCTCTGCATCATTCATGACGGATGACACTTTTTCAGCAAGTTTATTCATATTTCGATAACTTCCTTGCAGTTTAAACGCAGGTTCAGTTCGATATTTGTCTGATTGAGCCGCGCTTGCAATATATTGCTGATTAACTTTAAATACCACTTCACGAATTTTTAATAAATGACGTATTACGGCGACAATTTCACTAATTTCTGCTTGGCTATAGCTATAACTCATCTCATTGGTATTAAGTGGTTTGCCTTGTGCATGGTCAATAAACTGATAGAGATCATTTAAATCGCGTAAGGCTAATGGTGATAATGTTGCATTAGAGGTTAAGCAATTTTCAATATAACTGGTTGCAAATACTTCATCCATACCGCCGAGTACTTCACCTAAATTATAGATATCAGCTCGGTTGGCTAGCATGTCAGGTATTTTGAATACTTCGCCAGATTCTGTGTAAGGGTTACCAGCCATTATTACACAGAATTTTTTACCTCTCAGATCATAGGTTTTGGTTTTACCTTTCCAAACCCCTTCGATACGGCGAGAACCATCACATAATGAGATAAATTTCTGTAAAAATTCTGGATTGGTATGTTGAATATCATCAATGTAGAGCATAACGTTATTGCTCATTTCCAGTGCTAAATTGAGTTTTTCTAACTCCTGACGAGCGGTTGCATTTGGTGCTTGTTCAGGATCAAACGACAATACACTGTGACCTAATGCCGGCCCGTTAATTTTCATAAAAATTAAACCTAAACGATTAGCAACATATTCCATTAATGTGGTTTTACCATAGCCAGGTGGTGAAATGAGGAGTAATAATCCCATTAAATCACTACGACGCGTTTCTCCGACGGTACCCATTTGTTTGGCTAGATTGTCGCCAATGATTGGCAAATAAACTTGATTTATCAGTTTATTACGAACAAATGAGCTGAGTGGTTTAGCCTTGAATTCATCAAGATGGAGTGCTTCACGTTGGTTTACTAATATTTCTTGACGTAAACTTTGGTAGTGTTGGAATTGTGGGATAACCACTTTATATTGATAACGCATACGGCTAAAGAAGTCATCTAAATTAATATTTAACACGCCTTGATTAATGGTTGGGTGTTCACCGAGTAGATCGGTAATCGATACTTCAAGTTCAACCTCACTGATTGTTAGGCTATCTGCTTTATCCAAGATATTTAAAATTACAGCTTCAGCAATATAATTGTTTAGTTTGCTATACAGAGGTAATGTGCAAAGCCCTTTAAGCCAACTTTCGATTAGATTCCAACGTTCTGCTAATCTTTCATTAAGATTATTTTGTGATTGATTGAAATCACCCCACATGTGCGATTGTTCAAGTTGATTTTTTAATCCATCAAATAATTGTTTGCTATATTTACTGAAAATAAATTGTTGTGGCGTTTGAGCCAATACATAGCAAAGATATTCAGACGCTTGTTTAATATGGAATGGCTGATGAGCAATTGGATTATCATTGAAAAATTCCGTCAATTGTTGAGAGATTTCCGCTTGAAGATTAATTATACCTTCATCATGACTGAATAACTTTCGGATATCCATACAAGTTTTCGCACGTTCTGGCCAGAATTTGGCAATATCATTTTTTTGGTTATAGTGCCAATAAATAATGGCTAAGCTTCGTGCTAACGGGTTATAGCGCAGTAAACCAGCCGCTTCGCCAAGAGGAATCAATTTTGTTAGAATTTTAGCCGCATCGTGGTCATGAATCCCTTTTTCATAACCTTCACGATAGCGCATTGTGGCAAAATCACGCACTGTTTTATTAAGTGTTTCAGGTTGATTTAACTGATTAGCTAAATCGACATAAGTTAATCCACTCTCTTTTTGTAAAGCAGCCGTAATGATCGAATAGGCGAGATACTCTGCACGGTATACCGATGGTGATTCTGATTCTAATGAAATCGTCCAAAATGGCTTATAGGCTTCTAATTGCTCATTGATTATTTTTTCTTGAAACTCAGTCCCAGTTAATTGCATAAACAGATGCTGATCTTTAGGCACTATGGTTAAATCAAGCTCTTGGGTATTAACACTAAATTTATGCCGTGGACCTAATTTAATGACATTTCCACCAGATTCAAATATTTCCGATTTATCTCGTAAGGATCGTATGGCTTGATCTTGGGCACTTTTAAATTTGGACTCAATATCATCGGCTTTAACATTATCAAAAAGCGCTCTTAATTTTTCGACAATTTCACGGATTTTTTGCGCCAATGGGTCAGCAACAAAGAAAGCGTTAAGTTCATTTTGATCGGCAAATTTAGCGGTTCTTCTTGGGATGCTGTCTAAAATACGTTGTGCAGCGGTTAGTAGGGCATCCGTCCGTCTGGTTCTATCCTCTAATAACGCTTGTTTATGTGTTTCGAATGATTCTAGAATTTCTTCACGTTTAGTTAGAATATCATTAAGAAATTCCTCACTTTCACTAAATTGGTTCTCAAGTTCTTCTAGTTGTAGTAAAAGACGAGATAGCTCATCATCACATTTTTCTGGCGTGGTTGCCATACTTAGGGCATTGGCAATGCTTTGACCAAATAATTTAAATTGGGCGCCAAATTGTGCAACCATTTCAACATTGGCTAAATTTTTTCGTTTTTGTTGGATCTTAGCCTTTGTTTGGTTGAGTTTTGCATAGACTTCGGCAATGGATTCGATGATTCTGGTTTGTAAAGTAACATCATCAAATTTTAGGGTTGCGATTAATTGTGAAAGCATATCCAAATCAGCAGACATGGTTTCTGTAATTTCTACCGAATTGAGTAATTTCGCTACCGTATCTGCTTTGCTAAGCTGCTGCTCGATATTGTCAATTTTAACATTGAATGGTTCAAGCGCTTTATCACTTCCTAAAAATTCAGCCGTGGCTAATGAAACCTCACTCTGTCTGGTTTTTAGTTCATTTTCCATTTTATCGATTTGATTTAAATCGATGTAACGATAAGTTCTTAACGTGACTAAACTGCCAAGTTGCATTTTTATGGCATTTAATGCATCAACAAATTCTTGGGTTTCGTGCCAACTATCCGGATAAAGTTTGCTTAATAAATCTTGCTGATTAGAGAGAGCCTCACGCATCGCGCTTTCTGATTGACGACGAATACTTTCGACTTTTTCATATTCATCAATAACCAGTTCACTCGTTTGGGTAATATTACGCAGAATAGGGGAGAAGGCTAAATGTTTATCGTCATTGAGCCAAAAATAGTTATCGAATAGTCTCTTGGTATCCTCACTAAGTTTGCTATATAGCTGTGAAGAGACGGTTTGGTTATCGATTTCACGCGAAATAAAGTAAAGATCTGAAATGCCGCGAACCAGTTCGGCATTACCTATTTTGCCAAGGAAGCTGTTATTAGTTGGTTGTTGTGCGGCAAATTCATCACTATAAAAAGGTGTTTGCCAAATCTGCATTGGATGTACCCGAGTTGGTTCATCATTTTCACCTTCAAAGACCACCATTCGACCATCTTCAAAAACCGCATATCCATGTCCTAATATCGGATTATCCAGTTTTCGTTCGATCATATTATAATTAAATAATGCTAATCGACCGTTAGTTGGATCATAGAAAATATATAACACATCCTCACCATTTGGTGAACGGCGAATACGTCGAAAACGCATGCCTGACATCGAATGGTCAAAAGTTTTATAATCACCATTTTGTAAGTAATATCCACCAGGGAATATAATCCCATGATCTTCAGGAAGTTGAATACATGCCTGTCCAATAAAGTCTATACGATGGACTTGTTGAGTTAAGGTGTTATATACAAGATAACGCCAATTTTCTTCTCGGTAAGGTAGGACTTTTAATAAGATTAATGATCCCACTTTAGCATATTCTATTTTCGCGTCATTAATTGATTGATTCTGATCAACAACTTCCTCTCGATAAATACCTAAACCATCATTGGTGTTATTTTCACATTTTATGGTTAAGTCGCCACCGATGGTTTCAACAAATACCGTATCAAGAACATTAACATGTGGAAATCGACCATTAACAATATTTTCACGGGTTGTTTCGATCCATTCAAAATCATATGCGGGTGGTAATGCGATGTCTCGTTCACCCCGGTTATCGATATACTCAATGGTCTTTTTGTCACTTGATATGGACCATCTAAAAACTCGGATATCACTGATTCGCTCACCAATTTGAAAACTAGCCAGTAGTTTTCCATCACGTTCAACAAGCTGGAGTAGTTGAGCATTTTTATAATAAGTATACAGTTCATTAAAATCTTGGATAAATCGATCTATATTTAAGAATGTATTAGACAAATCAACTGGATCAGCCTCATAAGAGCCATCACGTTCTACTAATTGATAAAGGGAAAATACATCCTCTATTTTGGTTCCTTTTTTTAATCCTAAATAGACGTTATAACCAAATAATAGCCAGTCACCAAAACGAACAATATCCCGTGCGACACAATTATTTTCAGTTCTAATTCGAATACGACTAATGATGGACATGTCACTTTTACCAAACTCAGATAGCCTTTGTTGATTAAGGGCTTCCGTCTTTTGATTAAGTTCTTGTCCTAAAGAGGTTAAACGTTTACGAAGAATTTCATAAGCTCCGCCTTCCGCGACGGCTTTATCAATTGATGTTTGTTGCTGGTCTTGGATTTCTGACATGTTTTACTCGTTGAAATGATACTCAAATACTTAACGTTTAGGTAGGCATTGAATCCTACCTAAAACCGATTGGCCGTTGAATAAATAACTATTGAGATAGTAACTTACTCATTCTCATTATCGGATGACAAAAATTGTTGTGCTAACGCTTTTAAATCAGTGTTTTGCAACGTCTCTTTTAAATTGATTTTTTTGTTTCCCGATAAGCGAGCTAGTACTGATTGTAATGCTGATTGCAGTACTGGACTTTGATTAACAGTTCCTTCAATCGCTTTACCAACGCTGATAGCTTTCGAGAAGCTATTGAAGAAGTTATCATTACCACCGACAATTTCAATATTTGCCTTACTGAATGCCGCAGCAAGAACATCAGCTTGTTCTCTAGCGATTTCTTTGTTAGCAGCAATCGCAGCCATAGCTTGTTCAAAGCCTTTTTCAAGTGCTAAGCGGAACTCTTCATGATTTTGTGATTGTTCATTCATGTTACCCATTGCTTGGAACTTCTCAACTAATCCATTCGCTTCGGCAGTTAATTTTTCACGAATGACTAATGCTTCACCACGAGCTTGAGCAGAAAGTTTTTCTTCTAGTACTTTTGCTTCAGTTAAACCTTGTTTTTCAATAGCATTGGCTTTGGCTTCAATTACTTTGGCTTCTGCAAAACCTTTTTCTTGATTACCTCTTGCTTCTGCTAATAATGTTTCAGCGGTAATGTTGGCTTTAACTAAACCTTCTTTTTCAATAGCAATGGCTTTAGCTTCAATTACTTTGGCTTCTGCTAAACCTATTTCTTGATTACCTTTGGCTTCTGCAAATAAGGTTTCAGCGGTAATATTAGCTTTGACTAAGCCTTCTTTTTCTTCTGCTTCAGCTGCTGCTTTACGAACTTTAGCTTCAGCCAGACCAATTGCTGCTTCTTCGGCTTCGATACCTTGAGCCAGTTGTTTTTTCGCTTCGGCTTGTTTTGCCGCGGCTTCTAATTCAGCTTGTGCCATAATGCTAATTTCAACCGCACGATGTTTTGATGATTGTTCATCTGCTTCAGCTTGTTTTACTTGTTTAACCAGCTCTTGTTCTGCTCTAGCTTCTGCTACAATAATCGTAGTCTGTTTTTCTCGATCGGCTTTGGAAACTTCACGTACTTCTTTAATATGTTCTTCTTCAACGGCAACTGTTTTCTCAACCGCTATACGTTCACGAATAACATTGGCTATCTGTTTTTTTTCTTCTTCTAGCACTTTGTCTTTTTCAATTCGTTGTAGCTCTACTTCACGTTCACGAGCTACGATTTCAAGTGAACGAGCACGAGTAACCCGTTCTTCTTCAATCGCGATTGCTCTTAGGCGATTGTTTTGGGCAACCTCAACTTCACGTAAGCGATTTTCCTCTCTTACTTCAATTTCTTGTTGGGTTTGAATTCTAGCTTGTTCCGCTTTTAAACGTTCTTCTTCTTGGACTTTCAATGTTTCAGCGGCTTCTCTGGCTCGAATTGTTTCAATTTCACGTTTTTGACGAGCTTCAGCGTCAGCTTGTTGTCGTTCAAGTTCAAGTTTGGCTTCGATAGTTTCCGTATCTTTCTTTTTCAGCGCCAGCTCTAAGTCACGTTCACGTTTATTGGTTTCATCTTTATGGACAGCAGTGATGGCTGTAATTTTGTTGATACCTTCGGCATCAAAAATATTATCCGGATCAAGCGATTTAATTGGAGTTTGTTCTAAATAATCGATAGCAACATCTTCAAGGGCATAACCGTTAAGGTCTTTGCCAATTACATCAATGATACGTTCACGGAAATTCAAGCGGTCTTCAAATAGTTTTGCCAGTTCAAATTGTTTTCCTACGGTTTTTAATGCTTCTGAAAATTTAGCACTAAATAATGTACTAACTGCTTTCTGATCTGATGCGCGATCAACACCGATTGATTTGGCAACTTTAAGAACATCTTCGGTGGTTTCATTAACGCGCAAATAGAAAGCGACACAAATATCAGCACGAAGGTTATCTTGACAAATTAAACCATCTTTACCTCTTCGTTCAACATCAAAAGTGATCAACGAAATTTTCATGAACTCTTTTTTGTAGATGATTGGATAAACTAATGCTCCAGTAAAATGGACTTTAGGTTTTGACGTCATGTCATTAACGATAAGCGCGGTACCTTGCGGAACTTTTATATAAAACGCTTTAAATAATACGAAGAATCCAACAATTAATAGGAATAAACTTCCAACAATTACCAAAAAGTATATTATAGTATCATTGTTTATAAACATATTTTTTACTTCTCCAAATTAACTTTTATTGTCCATTAAAATCTTTTAGGCTAATTATCTCATAACAATTAGTATTTTCATCATAGTTGAGGATGACAGCTTTATCACCGCGATTAAACTGATAAGATTCATCGCATCTTACTTCCAAAATAAGACCAGCACCACCATCTTCACAGATAGCTTGTCCCTTAGTTTTGGTTACGGTACTTGAACGAATTTCGATAACTTGTCCTAATAATGATTTATGATTATGGGTAATCGACATCTTCTTAAATAGTGGACGAATTGGTTTAATAATAATGGCAGTCAAGTAGACAGCTAATATGAATGCGATAATTAACAGTACTATGCCAGCTAAATAATAAAATAAGGTAAGATCATACAAAGGTAGGATTAATAGACGAAATGCGAAATAACAAATTGACCAGCCAATTAAAGATATTAATGTAATAATGAGTGTCATTGGTACTTCATTGAAGCCATATTTCATTAATAAACCACCGAATCCAGCCGGTGGAATATCACTACAAGTGTCAGTGACACTAATATCAAAATCCAGACAGTCAATAGTTAATAATCCTAATGCGGTAACAAACCAATATAAGATACAGATTGTTAACAATGCACTAAAGATAATCACGGGAAAAGAAAAAAATATTCCCAAAAATAGTTCCATTATATTCCCTTCATCTCGACAACAATATTTTAACTAATTAATTATTTTATACTTGTTTTTTGATATTTTAACTTAAAAATATCAAAAAGCGAAAAATTTAATTTGTCTGTTTTTCTTTTAATCTAGCTAAAATTGATGCCGCATTTTGATTACCAACTTTAATACCTGCCGCTTCTAATTTGCTATCAAGTGAATCAGCATTTTCAGCTCCTGCTAACTCTTTTTTTGCTTCAAAAGTAGCAGCTGCTTTCTCTTGGCGTTTTTTGATCCTGTCTAATGAATCAAGTGCGGTATGTAATTTAGCTGTTGAACCACCATAACGATGTGCGACAGCGGATTGGGCTTTTTGGACACTTTCCGTCGCTTTAACGATATCAACTTGTTGCTTTAAATTGCGAATATTAATTTCAGATTGTGAGATAGTTTGTCGCAAATTTTTAACACTATCGGTAAAATAATCAGCCTGTTTTTTATTATTAGCATGTTGATTTTCAAGGACTGAAAGTTTTTCAGCGACTTCCAAAGCTAATTCTTCATTGTTATTTTCCAGTGCTTTAATTGCATATGCTTCATATTCAGTTATTTGAGCTTGTGTTGATGCAACTTGTTTTTCAGCTAATTTTTGTTCTGCTAAGATACTGGCCAATGATTCTTTTGCTTGTTTTAATTCTTCATCAGCATCTCGGATTTCTTGGTCTAATATGCGTAATGCTTGAGAATCAACGATTGATTCACCAACTTCATTTATTCCACCGCGTAATGCTGTTACCAATTTTTTGAAGATAACCATAATTAACTCCTTTTAGGATTTTTACTTTAATTATTCAATATTGAAAAAATGTTCATAAGCTTCAGTCGCTTTGATCACATTGTCGGATAAAGTTTCAAGCTCATAAACAATATTGTTTAAGGTTGATGATGAACTCAGTGCACCATACATAATGTAATTAACTTCACCATCGCCAGTTTTTTCAATTGCTATAGTTGATAAAGCAAATAGTTTTCTAGCACATAGAATCTCTTCATTAAATGATGAAGGATTTTTAATTAGTGAAACTGGCCAAAGGAGCGCTTCAATCATTATTTGTTGATTTGAAACACTTAAAAAAAGTGGTAAATCACCATATTCATGCATAATGATATGTAAACAGGCATCGATACCATCGATCATTTCAACGCTAGCGAAACCTTGTTTGACTAAGTCAGTTTGCTTTAATTCTTGGTAAAGATCATTAATTTTCCAGATATCTCTATTTTTCATTTCATTGTTTTCCTTCACATGGCAAAAAAAAGATTTATTCGCTATAGTTGGTTGGCGAAATACTTTTTCAATTTCAAGTAACTCATCACTATTTTCCGGTAAAATCCAAACTTCTTTTTTTATCAAACCTTGTTCTCTTAAGCGTTGCCGGTATTGTTGTTGATAAAATGCTGAACTTTTTGTTTGTTTACTTTTATTCATAAAAATTTAGTGTTTTTAAGTTTTTATACGACTTATATTAACACATTCTTCTTACATGTAAATATTACATGTAATATTTTATGGGATTATTTTAACAATAAATTAACTTAATGTTTAACAATAATTTAAATATCGGAAAGGCGTTCAGAAGTAGGTATGAATAACTAACCCGCAAAATGCGGGTTAGTTAATGTTAAAGATGGAACTTTAATTTAGTCTTTTAGAAATCAATATCTAAACCTACTTGGAATGTTCTGCCAGGCGCAGTAAACATATCTAGATATTTATGATCTGATGTACTATACAATTTATTATTACTTAAGTAATCCCAATATTTCTGATCGGTAAGGTTGTAGATCCCACCATTTAATTTCACGTTCTTGGTGATGTGAATATAACTTGTTAAATCCACTATACCATGCCCCGCAATTCTAAAATAATCGTCATTAGAGTGTGAAATTGGTTTACCTTCGTTATTATAAGTCTCACGAGATGTCGCTTCAGCTTTTTTGCCTTTTTGGAATGTAGCAGTAACTGCCACTCCATAAACTCTATTTGGATCATCCCATGCTAAACCTACAGTAGTTTTCATCGGCGCGATCGAATCCATTTCCACATATTTATCACCTAAATAGCTTGATTTAGATTTACCTTGGTTATAACCAATTGCAAATCTAGCGCTTAAGCCGTTCGCTGATTCAACCCATTTACCGATATTGAATTCACTGCTTAACTCAGCACCATAAATATAGGCTTTGTCGCGGTTTTCAGATTGATAAACTAAACGATTACCAATTCCAACAAAATTTTTCCTATAGCGGGTATAGGCAATAAAGTTTTTATATTTGTTGTAAAACGCTGAAGATGAGAGGGTCACACCAGAAACCGGGTGGCCTTTTAAACCTAATTCAAAATTATCACTTGTTTCAGTTTTTAGATTCGAATCGCCAACTAAGACATACATGTTGCTGTGTGCTAAGTAAGAGCCATATAGTTGGTTCTGATTAGGCATCTGTGCTCCACGTTTGTATTGTAAATAAGCAGTGAAGTCAGGGTTGATATCATACATAAATGCCATTGAAGGTAACACTTTAAAATCGCTATTACCTTTATATTGTTTTCCTAATTGACTGCTACTTAGTTTGGTTAATGACATATTTTCGAGGTTACGAGGTTTAGTATTTTGATACACTGCTCTAACACCGGGAACTAAATAAAAATTATTACTGTCATTAAAATTAAAGCTTATACGATCTTCAAAAAATCCGCCTAGCTGATAACTACGGCTATCGGCTTGTGGTTTACTATAGTCACCATCAGGAAATACTATGGCATGTGGTGACTTAGCTGATGAGAAGAATGGCGATTCATCTTCACTCCATTTACCATTTAAACCAGCACTAAATCTTTGGTTTTCATAGTTTTTTACTAAAGTAGTAATAAAGTTATAAGCTTTAGTATTGTAGTTAGTTTGGGTATTAAAATTGCCTCTGGTAGTATGACGAAGATCAGTATCGTCAAATACATTGGTACGTTGATAGTTTAACTGAGTTGTTAAGCTATCTATCCAACTGATATTAGTCGGTTTCCATTGATCTTTGAATGCCAAATTAAAACGATTGTTTTTGCTTCTTTGATGATCATATGATTCGATTTTTTTACCGTATCTATCCCATGAATCATAGTGAGAATTTTTGGTTTTACTATTGTAATCGACAGTAGTATTGATTAAATGTTCTTCTGTCATTTGCCAACCAAAACCAGCTAAAATCGAGTTGGAGTGCCAATTTTCTGGGTAACTATTAATAGAATCACCATGATTACGTGTTTGTTGTCCATCTCGGCGACTTAACACCACAATCCCATTTAGATAATCATCACCCGCCGCCATCGTTATACCTTGGTGATAACTACGGTCTGAGCTATCGTAGTTGTTTTGGAAACCAAAGTAGGTGGTTTTACCTGGATAGAGGTAATAGCTTGCTGTTTTAGTTTGGAAGGAAACCGAACCACCTAAAGCATTATTGGCATTACTTACTGAAGTTGCACCAGATTCGATATCCACTTTATTGTACATATAAGTATCAATATAATCGCGACCAATTCCATAAGATCCAAATCCAGCACGACCAACCGAGTTAACACGACCTTGAGCGATAGGTAAAGGCATACCATCAATGTCGATAGATACTCGGTTGGCATCTAAACCACGAATATTGTAGCCAGTAAAGCCACTACGGTCCCAACTACTTTTGCCACTACCTGAGCCAGAAATATTACCCGGTGCCGAAATTAATGGTTGATAACGCATAATGCTACCAAAATTAGTCCCACCATCACGGCGAATATCTTGCTCGGAAATTTCGGTATTCATTCCCGGTTTTTTGGTGGCTTCATGAGCAGTTACTGTAATAGTGTCAATATCTTTTTCATCATTATGCTTATCAGTAGCGAGAGCGGGTAACGCTAATGTTAAGCCTATGGCTAATGAACTTGTCTTTTTTAATTTTTTAAAATTCACCTTTATATCCTTTCATACTTAATATGCTTAATAACAAATGTATGCATTTATTGCTTCAATTAATAAAAAATATTATTAAAATTATTGGACTACATTATTCAGGGTAAAAGCTTTGGAATAACAATTTTGCTGCTTCATCAACTCGTGGACCAATTCCAAATAAGTAACTATCATCAATAATAGTGATACGATTATTTTTAAATGCAGCTGTTTCAGTTATCCCCGGAATAGTAGCAATTTTGTCTAATCCACCAAGTTGATCAATCGAATATTTATTTAGGATGATAACTTCTGGGTTAATAGCAATGATTGATTCAGCAGTATAGCTTTTGAAACTATTATGTTTTGCTAGATTCTCACCGCCAGCAATAGCAATTAATGCATCAATGGTGGTGTTTTTGCCGGCTACCGAATTGGTGCCACCCATACTCATTAGTGATAGAACTTTCGTTTTTTGCGGGTGAGTTGCGATTTTAGTTTGAATATCGGCAAGATTGGTTTTAATTCTGTTGATTAATAATTCACCTTCTTTTTGTTTGTTCAATTTAGAGGCAATTTTACCAATATTTTCATATAACAGTTCAATAGTACCTGGCACACGTTGTAAGGCTAATACATCTACTTTAGATTCAGATACTTTTTCGATAACATTATCAGGCTCTACATCATTTAAAGTTATAAATAGGGTTGGTTTAAGTGATAATACGCCTTCAATATTTAATAACTTCCAATAGCCGATCTGTGGCAATTGCTTAACTTTTTCAGGGTAACTACTGGTTTTATCAACGCCGACAACCTCATCACCAGCGCCTAATGCAAAGACAATTTCAGTCAAAGATCCACCCGCAATAACAATTCGTTGGTTTGCTGAACTAAGGTTGATAAGACTATTGATACTAAAAATTAGCAAAAATAGGCTAATCTTTTTTACAAACTTCTTCATGAGCTAATTTACCTACCATGGTTTTCCATTTAGATTGGGTAATATAGTGAAAATGAGAACCATTATCAACATAAAATATAGGATTATTTGATAATAATTTGATGCAATCTTGATGAATATAAGGCGCTAACAAAACTTTTTTTCAAATAAATAATAAATTTATAATCAATATTTTGGCAAAATAATACACAGTTATTTTATAAAAATAGTCGCAATTTATATCTCAATAATTAGCTTAATGGTTAACATTAGGGATTAATCTATTAAAAAATGGCTATTTATAACTAATCTTAAATCCTTTTTTAACTCGAAAAATAAACTTTAAACAAACACCTTCAAAAGTTGCAGATGTTATTGTTGGTGTTTTCAATTAATAATCAATATTCAAACTTAACTGAAAAGTTCTACCTGACGAGGTAAATACATATAGATAGTTATGGACGGCAGTAAGATACAATTTATTACGACTGAGATAATCCCAATATTTTAGAACGGTAAAATTATAGATTCCGCCACTTAATTTCATATTTTTGCTGATATTGATATTAACGGTTATATCCACGGTGCTATGGTCGGCTATTGGCAAATAATCGTCTTCGAAATTAGGATCGGTTTACCTTGATTGCGATAAATTTTGCGAAATTTCGCACTGTTTTTTTTGTTTTTTTGTAGTGTGGCAGTAAGCGCTACCCTATGAAGTTTACTTACATCATCCCATGCTATAATCCAATAACCACGTCATGAGTGTTATGGAATCCATTTCAAGGTATTTATCAGCTAAGTAGCTTATTTGTGATTTATCTTGGTTATAACCAATTGCCAACCTAACACTTAAGCCGTTAGGCAATTCAATCCACTTGCTGATATTGAATTTCCTGCTTAATTCTGAGCCATAAATATAAACTTTATCTTGGTTTTCAGCTGGATAAACCATGCGATTACTCCTACCCCAAAAGTCGTTTTTATAACGGGTATAAGCAATGAAATTTTTATATCTTTTGTAAAAAGCTGAAGATGGAACAGTGACGCCAGCAATCAGCAATTGGCAGTTCTTTAAACCTATTTCCATAAGCCGTTAGGCAATTCAATCCACTTGCTGATATTGAATTTCCTGCTTAATTCTGAGCCATAAATATAAACTTTATCTTGGTTTTCAGCTGGATAAACCATGCGATTACTCCTACCCCAAAAGTCGTTTTTATAACGGGTATAAGCAATGAAATTTTTATATCTTTTGTAAAAAGCTGAAGATGGAACAGTGACGCCAGCAATCAGCAATTGGCAGTTCTTTAAACCTATTTCCATAAGCCGTTAGGCAATTCAATCCACTTGCTGATATTGAATTTCCTGCTTAATTCTGAGCCATAAATATAAACTTTATCTTGGTTTTCAGCTGGATAAACCATGCGATTACTCCTAACCCAAAAGTCGTTTTTATAACGGGTATAAGCAATGAAATTTTAATATCTATTGTAAAAAGCTGAAGATGGAAGGGTGATGCCAGCAATTGCCTATTTTTTTCAAACCTATTTCAAATCAAACCTGTTTTAAAATTATCACTGGTTTCGTTTTTAAGATTAGCTTCATAAACAACTTAAGCCACCATGGTTCCAACTGCTTATCCCGCTATCCGAACCGAGATAATGTCTGATGCGAAAATGAGCGGTTGGTAATGCATAATGCTAGCAAAATTATCACCGCCATCACGACGAATATCTTGCTTGGAAAGTTCAGTCGTTGTTCCCAGTTTTTTGTTGGTTTCCCGAGCTAATACTAGTAAGGTATCAACCTTTTTTCATCCTTATTTTTTTCCCTTAGTTTGGTCAGTAGAGAGCGGGTAGTGCTAATGATAAGCCTTTTATTAACGAGCTAGTTTTTGTAAACAGTTAACATTTATCATGTTAGTCCTTTCCAACATAATTTATTAAAAAAATACTCATCTCTTGCTTCAATTGATAAAAATATTAATAAAATAGAAAAATTACTTAATGAGGTTTTACTCAGGGTAAAAGCCGTTAAACAGTTTAAATACTACCTCAACAACTCTCGGTCCGATTGTAAATAAATAGCTATCATCGATAATAACAATGCCATGGTTTTTATATGCATCTGTTTCGGTAATACCAGCAATGGTATTAATTTTGTCAAAGCCACCTAACTCTTCGATCGAATGGTTAGTTAAAATAATAACTTCGGGATTCATAGCAGTTAGTGATTCATTAGTATAAGTTCTAACACTATTATGTGTTGCCAAATTCTCACCACCAGCGATGGTAATTAATGCATCGATAGCGGTATTTTTTCCTACTATGAAAATGTTTCTCTCCATATTCATGAGGCATAAAACTTTAGTTTTTTGCCGACGAGTGGCAGTTCTGTTTTGAATTAGCGAAAGATCATTTTGGATTCCCTTAATCAGTTTTTGTCCTTCCTTTGCTCTATCTAATTTAGCGGCAATTTTACTGATATTTTCATACAGCGATTCAACTGTACTTGGTTCACGTTTCAGGGGTAAAATCTCGATTTTTGCTTGGGAAATTTGTTTGAGTACGTTAGCGATTTCCGCATCATCAAAACTAATAACCAAAGAGGGCGTGAGGGATAAAACTGATTCAATATTTAACAATTTTACATTACCAACTTGTGGTAATTGAGTAACTTGTTTTGGATATCGACTGCTATTATCCACCCCAACGATATCTTCTCCAGCACCTAGGGCAAAAACGATTTCTGTCAAAGTACTACCTGCAACAACAATTCTTTCATTTGCTGAGCTGAAATTGATTAAGCTATTTAGGCTAAAGAGCAACAAAAATAACCACATTTTGTTTATGAAATTTTTATTTATCACTTGAGTTATAGACCTCAAATTTAAATCAGACAAAACACTATAATGAAAACAATTATCAATATCAACCACGACAAAGTAGGGTAGGGATTGAATAAAATTTTCAAAAAACACCCAAATCTAGGATGGATATTGAACAGTTATTAAATAAATACTTAGTTCAGGATAAATAAACAGCAAAAAAATTAAAAAAATATTGATAAATGATAATAATTATTATTTAATTCACCGAGATTATTTTTATGAATGGATGTTATGAAATCATTTGATGTAAGTGCGTTTTACGCTTCAAATTCAGTTTTACCTTTTAAAGATCGTTGGGCAATGATGCCATTACAAGCAAGTCTACCAGTACCACCACAAGAATTAGAGCCGCAATGGAGTATCTTGCAAAATTCAGATTTATCTGGAAAAAAACGACTGATCTACATTCATATCCCTTTTTGTGATATTCATTGTCAGTTTTGTGGATTTTATCAAAACCCATTAAAAAAGTTTGATACCAAAACTTATATTGATTATTTATTACAAGAAATATCCCTCGAAATCAATAATAAAGCTATGCAGTCGGCGCCAATTCACGCTATTTATTTTGGTGGAGGTACACCTTCTGCGTTAGCGGCAGGACAATTAGCGCGAGTAATAAGTTATTTTAAACAGTATGCGCCATTAGCGCCAGATTGTGAAATTACGGTCGAAGGGCGAATTTCTGATTTTGATGAAGATAAAATTGATAGTTATATTGAAGCTGGTGCAAATCGTTTTTCGATAGGTATTCAAACCTTCAATACCGCAATTAGACAACGATTAGGACGCCAATCATCAGAAAAAGAGATTATTCAAGGTTTTGAACGTATTGCTGCGCGTGATAGTGTTGCATTAGTTTGTGACCTGATGTTTGGCTTACCTAACCAGACACCGGCTACATGGCAAAGAGATTTAGAAATTGCTGATCAATTGCCACTTGACGGGGTTGATCTTTATTCTTTAAATCTCTTGCCGACAACACCATTAGCTAAAGGGGTGGAAAATAATCGAATTGCGATCCCATCGGTTACTGATAAGTGCAATTTTTACCATCAAGGTGCTGAATATTTAGCTAAACAAGGTTGGACCCATTTAACTAATGCTCATTGGGCAAAAACCAGTCGCGAACGAAATTTATATAATTTTCTGATAAAACAAGGCTCTCACTTTTTTGCATTCGGTTCATGTGCTGGTGGAAAGCTAGACGGACAATCTTTTATGATCCATCGAGATTTGAGTCAATATTATGCTTTATTAGACCAAGGTAAAAAACCGTTGATGATGTTAACCGGTAAACCTTTAGTGGGTGACTGGTTGCATAAATTACAAGCTGGTATAGAAAAAGGGCGAGTAGATTTAACGCAACTAACCAATCAAGCTGAACTCTTTGATCCACTTATCAAGCAATGGCATGAAGTCGGTTTGCTGCAAAATGAAGATCGTTGTTTACGCCTAACTTTATCAGGACGTTTTTGGTCGAGTAATATAGTTCAAGCATTGCAGCAATTGTTATTGCAACTTAATAATCCAGAACATATCGAATTACAACAGAAGATGGCCCAAGCTAGACAAGCCATGCAACAAGGTAATGGTATGCCTAAATCTCATCCACATATGCAAAACATCCAAGTAAAAACAAAAAATTAAAGGAAATTACTATGGCAGAAAAACAAACCCTTTTAGATAACCTTGCAGCTTATATGCAATCTAATCCAGAAGAACTGTTAGAAAAAATCGCTCAAGATCATAAAGTCACGCTAACACAAGTAATCCAAGCAATACCAGATGCTAAAATAGTTGATGGCAGCCATTTTGATGAAATTTGGCAAGAAGTAACCACTTGGGGTGATGTGTTATTTTTAGTTCACACTGGTGACGTTATTGCTGAAATTTCAGGTGAATTACCACCGGGAACACATAGCCAAAAATACTTTAATTTACGTCACCAAAAAGGGTTAAGCGGTCATATCAAAGCAGAACATTGTCAATATATTGCATTTATCGAAAGAAAATTTATGAAAATGTCGACGGCTTCAATGATTTTCCTCAACCATTTAGGTCAATCCATGTTTAAAATTTTCGTTGGCCGTGATGAAAAGCATCAATTAAAAGCCGATCAGCTAGAAAAATTTAGAGCGTTAGCCAAAAAAATTAATTAATTTGAAGAATAATAACATGAAAACAGTAATTATTTTTGGTGTTAGCGCCAAGTTAGGAACTGGTTATCAAGTATCGCAATTAATCAAACAATGCCACCCAGAGTGGCGTTGTATTGCTTTAGTCCGCGATGCTGACTTTGCAAAACAATTAGCTCAACAAAATATTGAAACCTATTTAGGTGATGCAACCGACGTTGAATTAGTAAAGGAAATCGGTAAGCAAGCTGGTTGTGATGCAACCATTATTTCAACTTTGGGTGGCGAAACCGGCAATTATATTGCACAGCGTAATATCATTGATTGCGCAGAACAAGTAGGAATCAAACAAATGGTATTGGTGACCTCACTTGGTTGTGGTGATTCATGGCCAACCTTATCCTTACGAGCTAAACAAGCATTTGGTAATGCGGTGCGCGAAAAATCCTTAGCTGAAGTTTGGTTACAAACGAGTACCTTGAATTATGTGATCTTAAGACCCGGCGGTTTACGCGATGGCGAACTAACCAATAACGGTCAATGCTATTTTGCTCAAGAAGTTCACGGTTTCGTATATCGTAAAGAATTAGCCAAAATAATCATGGATAAAATTGCAAATCAACAATTTGATAATCGTGCATATAGTGTTGT
>CAMLPV010000025.1 GCA_946482005.1 uncultured Gilliamella sp. | reverse complement strand
CACTGCCTGAATTGTTGAGAATAACGCCCATCGTCATCCCGCATACATAATGATTAACGTTGAAAATTATCATTTTGATTGAATGAAAATGCCATAAACGATAATCAGAAATCTTTATCCGCGGTATATTTTACTACCATTTCTGAATGTAAATATAACTGATTTAACTCACATAATTGTTTGAATTGATTAGCAAAATGATAAGACGTTATTTACGAAACAAATAAAAATCAGCTAACCACTGCCTGAATTGTTGAGAATAACGCCCATCGTCATCCCGCATACATAATGATTGACGTTGAAAATTATCATTTTGATTGAATGAAAATGCCATCAACGATAATGAGAAATCTTTATCCGCGGTATATTTTACTAGCATTTCTGAATGTAAATATAACTGATTTAACTCACATAATTGTTTAAATTGATCAGCAAAATGATAAGGTAATACTAAACAAAATAGTCCACTTGGTTTTAATAAACGCCTCACCACATCTATAAGCTGTTGATAATTCAAACTCTCGGTATAACGTGCCAACTGACGTTCGGTGTTTCGGCATTCAACGGCTGATTGAAAATAAGGCGGATTAGATACAATCAAATCATAACAGCTGTGGTCATCTGTTCTAAATTGATTAACATCGATATTTAATGCCCGAATCGTTAGAAAATTGGCATTTAAACTATTTTGCTGACATTGAGCTACCGCTTTGGGATCAATATCGATTGCATCGATTTGACATAAACGGTTCTCTAAACGTTGTGCTAACATCAAGGCAATAACACCACAACCGGTACCAATATCCAAAACATTTTGTACATCAAAATTAATGGGTGTCCATGCCCCTAGCAAACAACTATCCGTTGTCACCTTCATTGGACTTTTATCATGGGCAACAAAAAAACGTTTAAAGGTAAATCCACCTTGTTTTAACGGTAATTGATTATTTGGCATGATTAAACTTTCTAAATAGTGGTTTATTTGAGGCAATTGCATCCGCCCAGCGAGTTGGTTCTGGCAATCGATAACCTCGTAAACACTGTTTTACCCAATGTAATGCGCTAGTTTGGCTAATTTTGTGTCCTGCGGAAATAAATAACGGATTACAGTTATTTTTACTCTGCAATACCCAACCTATCTGCTCTTGTTTATCGAGTAAAGGCGTTACCTTTCCAGCAAGTTTAGGTTGCACTTCATACTGCCCACATAACTTGCTTTTTGCTACGCCAATCGTTGGCATATCTAACAATAGCCCTAGATGGCTAGCGATACCTAATCGTCTTGGATGTGCAACTCCCTGCCCATCAACCAATAATAAATCGGGCTTTTGTTTTAACTGTTGCCATGCATTGAGCAAGGCAGGATATTCACGAAAAGACAAATAACCCGGAATATAAGGAAAACTAGTTTCTAATCGAGCGATATGATACTCAACCACGGCAAAATCAGGATAAGTCAACGTCACTATCGCTGCACGTGTTACCGTACCATCTTGTTCAAAACCAACATCTGTACCACCAATTAGTTTTATTGTTGGATTAAAATTATCCACCAAGCTTACCTGCTCGGCTAATTGTTGTTGTGAAAGTTTTAATTGTGCTAAATTAATAGACATTTCAATTTTGCTCAGTATTATGAGTTGCAATAAAACGATTTTACCAGAATAAGTATGCCTTATACATTAGCAAATCCTAGCCAATTAACCGAAGAGATAAAAAAAAGCCGCTTTATAGTCAACGCGGCACCCATTATTAATGCCCAACAAGCTGCTGAATTTATCGATAATATCAGTGACACTAATGCCACTCATAACTGTTGGGCATGGAAAATCGGCCAACAATATCGTTTCAACGATGATGGCGAACCAACCAGTACCGCTGGCCGCCCTATTCTATCTGCCATTGAAGGTCAAGATTGTGATCAGGTGGTAGTGGTAGTTACCCGCTACTTTGGTGGTATCAAATTAGGTACCGGCGGATTAATTCGCGCCTATGGGGGTTCAGCTAGCCACTGCTTACAACAAGCAGAATTGATCGAGCTTATTGCCAGAATATCATTACAATTTCACTGTTATTATAATGAATGGCCAATTATAGAAAACCGTTTGAAAGATCTCAATGCAATTATTGAACAGCAAGATTTTGATGCTGAAGGTGTCAAAGCGAGCATTGCTATCACACAAGACAATTTACCAACCCTTAAAAAGAGTATTAGCGATATCACCCGCGGAAGAGTGGTGATTGAAATTTAAAAACGTCAAAATAATAAAAGAAACCAAAAATCGGTAAAATGTAAAGTAACTATTTTATTGATAAAACAGTTTGTTACAATCAAGTACTACTGTTTTTACTTTTACCTTTATTTTTAATATCCATTTTATTTAAACTTTTATAAAAGGTTTTTCTATATTTAATATCAGTTAAAGAATCAGATGAATAATCAAGCAAAATTAATCGCCATTGAAGCAAATTAGAATTGTCTAATCTATTATGACGAGTTTTATAATTATGCGAATTCACTATTGCGGCAAAACAAAAATACAAAATATTAAAACTAATTTATTAAATAGTTTTAATATTTATAAATACTATAAAATGAGTTATCGATAAGTGTCCGCAATTTTTCACAAAAAAGATTTACCTGTTAGTGAAAAATTTTTATTGATTAGTTCTCAGATTTTCGGCGAATTTTCAAATTTATAATAGATCTCACATCTTTATATATCTATAAAAGCAGCATAAATATCCTGCTAAAAAAGCTGATGTTTTCACTATTTAAATATATTTCCTGATCAAATTATAAGAACTGATTTTAAGGAAAAAATGCTTCACACTTATTATGAATATATTTTTTCTATTATTTTTTAGCCAATTCTTTTTCAATTCGAATTAGTTCTTGTTTAAGCCCTTCTATCTCACACGAATAAAGATCATGAAAGTATGGGAAGGGACCGCCTTTAATATAATCAAATCTAGGCATTGTTAAACATGACCTATCTAACTTTTTCTTAAATAATGAAAAAGCGTTTTTAGGAGCTTGGGATTTTTGGACCAGCAATGTTGTGTTCTTTTTTACTTCATTAAAATAATATTTATAGGTATTTTGGTTATTACACTCAGTATTAAATTCTTGTTTACACCGTTGAACTGAGTTTTTATCGTAATTTGAATTGGCAAATACAATCAAATTATCAGGAAAATTCATTTGTTCACTTTCTGTTTTAACCTTTATTGCCTCAAATTTAAAATTTTTGAGGTCTATTTTATAATGCGCCCATAACCCCAACCAATCACCCAGGTCAGTAACACCATGATTTATAATAAAAATATTAAATTTTTTATCAATATAAAAACTCAGTTCATCTGTAAAACCACTATCTCCTATTTCGAACCAACTAACAGTTAAATGATCAACGATTTGATTGTCTTTCTCCAGAAATAAAATATATCTGGAAATTTTATCATAAGCATCATAACTAGTAGGATCTGAAATAGGTTCTCCTCTTAAGTTAAGGGAAAATTCTTCTAAAAATAGGGAAAATTGCTCTGATTGATAAAGATATATTTTTTTCTCTGACACAGATTCTTCTTTTTCTATATTTTCAGGTGTATCTGAGTCAGAAGTAGAATCAGAAGATGTTAGAGGGCAGTTTTTTATAGAATTTTCAATATCTAAATCTGTATAAGCAAGCGAATAATCAAAATAACATTTTTTATTTATAGCTTTAATATTGGACATATCTTTTATTTCTGACCAGCCAAATGGTAATAATGAGTTTGAGGGTTTAGAAAATGCAGTTGGTGTGAGTACAATCAATAAACATAATCCAACAAATAATTTACTTTTAATAAATTTTATTATTGCCATGTTGAAAAATTCCTTTTATTTCATCCCAATATAAAAAGATATATTTTATTAATAAAATTCGCCGAAATCCTAATGATATGAATTTTTTTTTAATAATTAACAAATAACAAGAATAATCATTGTGGTTCATTTTTTCTTCATGATACTTATTGGGCTAGATAATGTAAATGACTAGTTTCTTAATTAATTTAACATTTATAAATACTACAAAATGAGTTATCGATAAGTGTCCGCAATTTTTCACAAAAAAGATTTACCTGTTAGTGAAAAATTTTTATTGATTAGCTCTCAGATTTTTGGCGAATTTTGAAATTTTATAATAGATCCCACATTTGTATATATCTACAAAAGCAGCATAAAAATACTGATGTTTTCACAAGTTAAATAGATTTCCTGAACAAATTATAAGAACTGATTTTAAATAAAAAATGCTTCACACTTATTATTATGAATATATTTTTTCTTTTATTTTTTAGCCAATTCTTTTTCAATTCGAATTAATTCTTGTTTAAACCCTTCAATCTCACACGAATAAAGATCATTAAAGTATGGGAAGGGACCTCCTTTAATATAATCAAATCTAGGCATTGTTAAACATGACCTATCTAACTTTTTCTTAAATAATGAAAAAGCGTTTTTAGGAGCTTGGGATTTTTTGACCAGCAACGCGGTGTTCTTTTTTATTTCATTTAAATAATAGGTATAAATATTTCCGTCATGACACTCATTATTAAATTCTTCTTTTAAACACTGTTGAACAGAATTTTTATCGTAATCAGCATTGGCAAATACAACCAAATTATCAGGAAAGTTTATTTGTTCCCCACTTGTTTTAACCGTTATTGCCTCAAATTTTAATTTTTGGGGGGCTATTTTATAATGTGCCCATAAACTCAACCAATAACCTTCCTCGGTAACGCCATGATTTATTAACCAAATGTTAAATTGTTTATCAATAAAGTAACTCAGTTCATCGGTAAAGCCAAAATCATGAGTATGGTGCCAACGAATTGTTAACTCATCAACAATTTGCCCTTCTTTTTCAAGAAATAAAATAGTTGTAGGACTATTAAAATATGGATCAATGTCTGGGTCTGTTATAGGTTTTTCCTTTAAAAAAAGAGAAAAATTATCTGATTGATAAAGGTATCTTCTTTCAACTTGTGAATAGTCTTCTTGTATTTCTTTAGGTTCTGCAATATCAGATGAAGATTCAAAAGGACAGTTTTTTTCAAAATATCTTTTTTCTCGTTTTGTATGATCAGCAAAAAAATCATATTCACAATATTTATTTATTGCTTTAATATTAGACATATCTTTTATTTTTGACCATCCATATGGTAATGAATAGCTTACTGACTTAGAAAACGCAGTTGGCATGAGTACAATCAATAAATATAATCCAACAAATAATTTACTTTTAATAAATTTTATTATTGCCATTTTGAAAAATTCCATATATTTCATCCCACTATAAAAAGATATATTTTATTGATAAAATATGTCGAAATCCTAATGATATGAATTTTTTTTAATAATTAACAAATAACAAGAATAATCATTGTTGTTCATTTTTTCTTCATGATACTTATATTGTAAATTATAATACCAAAATATTGTAACAATATTCGGTTGCAAATAGTTTGTTTTTTGTTAACGCTATACAAGAAATAGAGTGGTGAAAAGATCAGAAGAGAGGGTTAATTCACGGAACTTACCTCTATATCATGCTTGGCTTGGAAAAGTTTTGCTTCAGTTAACATCTCCAAGTTATTACAAAACATATTGGTTATTTAGAAGAAGAACAATTAGTAATTTATTTAATGATTTTATAAAAATTTCAAAACTCAAGATTATAGCGATGGTAATCTATTTCGCTTGAATAGTTTAGATTACCATTTAATCACTATGTGAATTGGTTTAATGATAATGGATTGTAATTGATTACCTAAATGCTATAAGATCTTTATATTGTTGATCGACAGCATGCATTAACGATAAAATTTCCTCGTCACCATTAATAAAAATATAAAAATTATCCAAACGAGGATAATATTGTTTAAAAAACTTCCCTTTTGGCGTACGAGCAGGGCAAAAGTTAAAACCCAATGCTTGAGAACTACAGCCCATACACATAAAATCATCCCAATAAAAAATACCATCCATTTCGGGCGATTTTATATAAATACCTTCCTGAAAAAAGGCACAATAACACTCTACCGGCCACTGCACTTTTTTATAGATTTTCTTAATTAAGCGGATCTCAAGATAGATATAGAGATAAAACTGTATAAAATAAATTATAATCCCAGCTTCAATCAGAGGAATAATTCCAAGAAATCCTTTAGCAAAATTGGTTGCAGCTATCGGGATAGCATACAGAAAAATCATCACCACAAAGACAAAAATCAAGCCAATAAATAGCATGAATAATTTTCTCGGAAAATAGAGACGATGAATAATACGAGGAATTTTTGCAAAAAGCGCAGCTTGAGATTCAAATGTAATAGTACGTTCAAATAAAAAATGAGCCTTATTAGGATTAAATGCATAATAAGGCTCTTTAATTCTTTGTTTCATTTACATTCCTAAATAGTATTTTAATTCTGTTTAGCAGTTGCATTATACAACATAATGAATTATTTTAAATTATTCATTATGCTATATGTTAGATAATGTAAATGACTTTAATAAGTGAGTTAAAATTTAAATCTTAAAAATTCCTATTCCTTTATATTTTTTATATTAATCCACTCAATAATCAATAAAGCGAATTAATGAAGCTATCAGAGTTTAATTTTGCTTAAACTCATAGACACTTCCGTCACCCCATGTTCCAATATAATAATGGTTATTGTGATAAGTTAATGCGACCGCACCAGATAAATTATTGACTAAATTTGTTACCTTTTTAGTTTTCACATCAACGCTTCTCACCATTCCGGCACCATTGTCAATAACCGCTACAACATCTGGAGCAACTAAAGCAATACCAACACCTGGGCGAGTGAATTCTGCACCTAATTCTGTTTTATCACCATTTGGGCTAACCATAGTTAAACGGCCACTGTATTGCGAAACCACTACACTATTATCAGCTAATTGAGTAACACCAACTGGAGTGGTTAATCCACGAGCAATAATACTTTTTTGTTTGGTTTTAAGATCAAGAGAAACTATTTCACCAGTTGAGCGATTGGTAATGAGTAATTGACCTTGATTAGAAAAAGCTATACCAGTAGGTGTATGATAACCGTCAGATATTTTTTCTGATTTTCCATTACTATTAATTTTTAAAATATAATCATCACCATATGATGAAACATATACATTATCTTCTGCATCAATAACGATGCCAGCTGGTGAAGATATCCCTGAATAAAAAGTCTCTTTGTCACCATTAGGTTTGACTTTGGTGATTGAATTACCCGACCAATTGGTTACATACATTACACCCTTACTATCAAAGGCTATACCAGTTGGTGCACTAAAACTCGAGGAAATCTTGGTTAAATCTGCCATACAAAATGCTCCATAAAAACAGCAAAATATAAATATCGATAGACGAAATAGACTTTTTTTCATTTTTAATTCTCCTTACTTATAAATAATTAACTTTACTCAATATCTTTCTTTGTGTTTAACAAGTTGAATACCAATTAAAGTTAGGATTAGATTAACTACTGCAAAAAAAACACAAACACTTATTGCCCCACTCCAATCATTATTTTGATAAACGATACCAAGTAAATATGTGCCAATACTGCCGCCCGCCAGACAAGCGAGTAAATATAGAGAGGAAATCGCACCTCGAGAATTAATTGGCACAATTTTATTAAGCATGGCAATAACTAATGGTTGAATAGCAAAGACAAATAGAAATAGGCAAAAAATTCCTATTGCAATAACAGACAAAGATGAGCTAAATCCGATCGTGACAACAGAGATACATACCGCAAGCAAGCAAATAAGCAAAAGGTATTTTTCATTAACAATTTGCGATAACTTACCGCTAATTATGCTGCCAATTACCGCACTAAGACCGGCAAAGTTAAGCCATCCTAAAACGGTTGAAGAAAGGTAAAAAGGCGCGCCCTTTAAATAGAAAGTGAGTAAAGAAGATAACCCCAAATAAACAAAAAATAATAAAAATCCAACTACTAAAAAAATAACGACTATTTTATCGAGTAATAATTTAATCGCTGCCAAATAAGTGCCAAGTACACTGGTAGTTGAATTTGGATTTACTGATTGCTTTATACCGAAAGGAACAAAGAGACAGGTTACAATTATCAAACCGGCATAAATGGTAAATGCAACTTGCCAAGACCAAAAATCGGTCAACATCGCGACCACACTGCGGCTAAAAATAATGCCAACAATCGAAGCTGAAATCATAATTCCCATTGCTTGGGGTAATTTTTGATTCGGAGTATTTTTAGCGGTATAAGCAAACAACGCCGCGGGAACAGCTGCGGCAAAAAAGCCGATTAATGACATAATGACTAAATATAAATTAAAATTATCAATAATCACCGACAAAAATAGACAACAAACCGCCCCAATACTACCAATTAGAACTAATAATTTTGTTGAGACTTTATCCGATAGCGGACCATAAATAAAAAACGAAATAGCATAAAAAAAACAAGATAAACTAAACACATTTCTGGCTGCTAAAATATCAATATGATAACTTTGTGATATTTCTTGAAAGATAAGTTGGCTGATATAAACCGAGCCGACTAGTAACACGATTAATAGCGCTGATAAGATGAGAGTCGATTTGGTCTGTATAAATTCTTCTTTTGACATTGCTTCAAGAGTATTGATTGATTAATTGGCTAGGAGATTAACTAATAAAACGCTTATTTAGAAATACATATTTTGTTATACGAAAATCGTATTGCAGAAAAAACATGATAAACCAATGCAAATGATAACAATCTCATTCATAATATCCGAATAATCATTGCGGTTTATAAATTACATAGCATCTAAACCTCCGCAAAAAGCCGATTAGGGACAGTAAAAATTATGGATATCTATAGCAAAAGATTACCAACAATTAAGCAATTACAATATTTTGTTGCAGTTTGTGACGAGCTCAGTTTTACTGGTGCAGCTAAAAAACTTGGTATTAGCCAACCTCCTCTTTCAACGCAAATTAAAAATTTGGAAGAAACCCTGCAAAGCCCGCTATTTTTAAGAAATACGCATAACATTGTATTAACCAACGAAGGTGAAATATTAAAACTAAAAGCAAAACAACTATTAAATGATCTTTGTTCTATAGTTAAATCAACCAACAATGAAGAAAAAGTGCTTATAGGCACAACTAAAACTTTAAGCTTTGACTATATTCCTTATTTCAAGACGTTTTTAACGGAGTTTGCTGATGAAACTGAAATATATAAGCACAACTACACCTCTAAAGAGTTGCAGCTTGAATTACAAAAAGGCAATATCGATTTTGCAATTGTTTCTGACGCCAGAGATTTTACTGAAAACTCACTGCTAATCTATCAAGAACCATTAACCTTGGTTTTACCCGTTAATCATCCATGCAGCAAACAAGACAAAGTAAACCTAAATGATGTACTTGATTTACCACTATTTTGGTTTAAACAACACTCAAATCCACTTTTTTACGACCAATGTGAACAGGTTTTTAATAGCTTAAACCATCCATTACAACGTCGTACTGAACTCGCGGATAATTTATCGATGCTACTCGAAGTTGCATTAGGGAATGCAATGATGCTTTTACCACAATCTATGGCACAAGCAAAAGTCGATGGCGTGACCTATAAAAAATTGATCAGTAATCAAGATAAAAAATTAAAAATAAATATCTATCTTATATGGCGTAAAAACTTAAAAATGACGGCGATTAACCAGGCAATAATTAATTATTTCCATCAAAACTAAAATATAAAGAACAGAAGCATAAAAAACAGAAACATAAAAAATAAAAGTATAAAAAATTAAAATCAAATCGGCAAAAACGCTTTCTTCCATTTTCGGGGAATATTCAAATTAAAAGCAGGCGTGGTATAAAAGATCATCCTGCTTTTACTTAAATATCATTCATCATAAAAAATATTACTTTTCGGCATTCCTTTTAGACAATTCACCAATAATCTGTTTATATTTATCATTCCAAAGAGGATAGAAGAAATACATAAAAACTATTGTTAGAATAGCCAATGCTCCCGGATAAATATAGATAAGACTACGAATACCAAACAGTGCATTTTCACTTTGTTCAGCATTCGGTACATATCCAACAAACGCTAATACAATTCCAGGAACAAAACCAGCTATTGCTTGGGACAATTTACGGAAAAATGTATAAGATGAATAAACTAACCCTTCTGCGCGAATGCCTGTTTTCCATTCACCATATTCAACAGCATCGGATATTAAGGCCCAGTTAAGAGTATTTATGAATGAACTGCCTAAGAAAGCTAAAGAGGCAAAAGCAACAAAGGCAAAAGGAGAATCGACCACAAAGAAAGCTGTTAAATCAGCCGCAGCCCAAATTACGCATCCAATAATATATAACCAAACTTTATCAATATATTTGACTAGATTCGGGACAATAATTGTACCAATAAATACTGAACCAATTGAGAAGAATCCCATATAAGGAATGATAGAAGTATCATGTAAAGTGTATTGGGCAAAAAAGATCTGAATTGCCAATTTTACATTGTAGGCCGAGAAGGTAAAAACATTAACTACACAAAGAATCAATAATGGTCTATTTTTTAGCAATGCACCATAAGATTTTTTAAGAACTGCTTTAGATAATTTTTCTTTCGGTTTGATGACGTAATGCTCTTCAACATTCTTGGCTGAAAGCATAACCAAACTGGCACCAGCAATACCAAATATTGTTACTGCAGCAAGATACCCTGTCGATTCATTATCAAATAACCATACAATAGGCATAAATGCTACGGTAGCAATAAGTAACCCTAGTGTTCCACCAGCTTGTCTAAACGAAGCTAATATGGTTCTTTCTTGGGAGTTTTTAGTCATTGCTGGTACAATCGAACCATAAGCTATATTACCAATCGAATAGACAGTACCAAAAATCATGTAACTTAGATAAGCGAGAATAATTTTCCAAGTTAATGAGAAATTTGGTATTGAAAAGGTAGCAACTAATAGTAATGCTAATGGAATGGCAGAATAAAAAATGAATGGTCTAAATTTACCTTTCGGACCAATATTCATGCGGTTATCGATCCAAGTACCAACTGAAATATCAGCAAAAGCATCCCATACTTTTGCCACTAGAAACACTGATCCTGCCCAAACACTTGGTAGTCCTAAATGATCGGTAAAATATTTTAGAAGATAGAGTTGCCCCATATCAAACAGAAAATTATACCCAGTATCTCCTAATCCATAAAAAATACGTTGTCTGACATTTGTTTTCACCGGTGTTAAAGATGAATCATGTCCTTGTGAAACGGCTATATCTTTCGGCATAAAAGCCTCCATAATTTGACTAATTTAAAACATTTAATCCTAATGGGAGGAATTTTCATGTTCCTCCAAGTTTTCTTTAAAAATTAACTTCTTAGTCTTGCAATTACCTCTTCGTCTTCTTTATCAACTGGATTATTTAGCGGTTCCCATTTAATTAAGTAACATGTGCAAAAACCTATTAGCGGAACGATTGCTAAAAGATAAAATGCGGTTATGCCAAATTTGTACCAAATCAATGGCCAAAAAATTACACCTGCTATCCCCCCCATTCTTAAAACTGCATTGGTAAAACCGACTCCAGCTGCACGAATACTAGGTGGATAAGATAATGTGGCAATGGTGATGCCTAAACCTGCTGGACCTGCCGCATGAGAAAAAATCAATGTCATAAGAAACAATAAGGTGAGAAAAGTGCTTGATTGACCAATAAAACCTAAGGCTAATAGAGAGAACATGACGAAAATAAAACCTAACATGCTCTGTCGTCTTGTTCCTAAGTGAGCAATGAGTAAGGAGCCAATAATTGCGCCAGTTAACCCGGCTAACATGTTGACCGATGCTGTACCTAATAAAGTAGCCGATAAGTCGCCAGCCAGCATACTAATTAAGATCACCGGCAGATATGCACCAACCGCGTTGTATTGCCATGATTGCATTGTGGCAATAACACAAGAAAGAATTGTTCTTTTTAAATATTTTTTTGAAAATAAAATTTTATATTGGGCTAGTTTACTGATCTTTTCTTGTTTTAAGTCATTGTTGAGATTTGCTATAGTCGCAAATTCAGATGTAATATTAATCTCAATTTGATAGCGCTTTTTTATAACTTGATATAACTCCTTGGTACGTTCAACTCTAGCAAGCCAAATTGCTGATTCACCAATCAGACGATAGCGTAAAATGATGATACTTATGGCAAAGATTGCACCGATAAAAAATGCAACTCGCCACAGTTTTATTTCACTAATTCCAAATTTGAATAAAATAAAGAGGACTAAATAGACAAATGTAGTCGTTAAAAACCAAACTACTTGCCATAGGTTTACTGAACCACCTGATTTTTTGGATTTTGTCCCTGCTAATTCAGCAACGGCACTGGTTGATAATGGAAAATCAATACCTAACCCTGTACCCATCATTAAAAAAACAAAAAGTAAAACCCAAATATTAGTGACAACAGGTAAAATTAAGGCACCAATAATCCACAAGCCTACCGATAATAAGAAAGCCCGTTTTTGGCCAATTTTATCAACGGTCGACTGAGCAACTAGCCCCCCTATCATCAGACCGATGAAAAAAACGGAATTAACGGTGGCACTAAAGGTTGGTGAAACGGTAAATTCTTCTGCTATATATTTATTAGCAAAAGCCATGATCACAACTTGATATGCGTCAAGAAAAACCCCACTAAGCGCAAGAAAAAAGATAAAAAAATGCCGCTTATTATTGGGAGCATGTTCATTAATTATATCAATGACATCTTGTGTACTGTTGACATTAAAAAAGCTTTTAGATTCATCAGATTGTTTAAAATCCGCCATGATTACCTCTATAAATTTTAGGCAAAGAGATACCTGCTGTATAAATTGCATCTATACAGTTTTTAAGTTGTTTGTATTAATTAATTGAACTTTACGTCAGTAATAATTCATCATTTGAGGGATAATTAGTTTTATCCCTCATGTTATAAAATTTACTGAACGTTTTTATCCAATAACCCTGCCGCTAATGCAGGAGCTAGTCCCGGAGTTAAAGGTAATCTAGGTATCACTAAACAATGCAGTAGATGATAAATATCTTGTTTACCATCCCATACTTTATTAGATACATGATTATTGGTGTCGAGTTCTTGCCACCAAGAACCTGTTTCATAGTCCATTAAATAAGTTCTGCAGTAATCCCAGAAGCGTTGGTAATATTCTTCATATTGAGGATCCTTAGTAACATCAAAAAGTGCATAAGCGGTTCCCATTGCCTCAACAATAACCCAGCGAATCCTCTCTCTTACAACTGGTTTACCATCCCAATCAACGCTATAAACAAAACCTGGAGCACCATCAACTGACCATGCATCTCTAACACCTGCAGCAAATAGATTTTTGGCATCATCCAAGAGCCAGTCAGGTGTTGGCATTTTATTGGCTAATAAGGTGGCGCGAAGATGTAACATCAAACGTCCCCACTCAACCCAATGTCCCGGTGTTCCGCCGTATGCACGAAAATGACTTGCAGGATTTTCCTTGTTATAGTCAAGAATAGGTTTCCAATTAGAATCAAAATGTTCATTAACTCGATAATGGTTATTTCTCGCTACATCATGAATAATGACTGAAGCAATGCGAATTGCCCGATCCAGCCACTTTTTATCTTTAGTTACATCATAAACAATAAGGAAAGCTTCTACGGCGTGCATGTTTGCATTACCACCACGATAATCTTCTGTCTTTGTAAATGTTTCATCCCAAGACTCTAAACACATCTGTTCTTTTTCACTCCAGAAATATTTTTCAATGATTTCTATTGCTTCAATTAATAATGCTTTAGCTTTAGGATGACCGGTTGTTACTGCACTTGCTGCACCTAATAAAACAAAGAAATGTTGATAACCTTGTTTCGAAGGATCAATAACTTTGCCACTATTGATATCAATATTGGCATACCACCCACCATTTACCTTATCTTTTAATGGCCCATTTAATGCATTAATACCATGTTCAACTAATTCATAAGCGCCTGGTCGTCCCATCAAGGCGGCTACTGAATACACATGAATCATGCGTGCGGTGATCCAAAGTTGAGTTCCCATCTCTTGTCGAACATTACCATTATTGCCGATCCAGCCGAAACCGGTTGGTACAACGGCTTTTCGACCAAATTCAAAAATACGGTCAGTTTCATTTTCCAACCAACGATTGTGTGCTTTTGTATTAATCCAACTCATCATTCTGATTTACCTCTAATTAAATTTTTATCCAATCACGTTATAACTATTTACTCATTGATTTTAATTCTTCAAAAATTGATTCAAGACTATCAATACTTTCAATTTGAACTGCAGCCATAAATGCACCTTCAATCAATGGGCAATTAACGATATAAACTTTTTGTTTAATATCTTCATCAAGCATATCCACTGCTGTTTCTGAACTCATTACGGCACTGCCCATATCAGTGAAAACAAGAATGGCTTCATCCGATTGGCGTTTTTGAATAATTTCATATATTGCAATTGGATCTGTGCCTAAATTGCCATCAGATGTTCCACCGAGAGAAAAAGTAGTTACGTTTTCTTGATTCAATGCCATTTCATCAATCATCTCTTTCAAACCGTCGGTTATCTTCTTACTGTGAGATACGAGAATGAAACTTATCACTATTAATTTCCTTTTTTATAAAATATTTCTTAGCATCGCTGTGAACAAAAAACCGCTTGAAACCGAACCTGGGTCTAGATGATCAATTGAACGTTGTGCCAAATAAGAAGCTCGCCCCTTGGTTGCCATCATTGGTTTTGTTGACTCAACAGCGCTATCAATGACTTGTTGTGTTAACTGATTTGCTAACAAACTTTTACTAACCGGCGCCCAGACATCAACCATCGTTTTTTCACCACAAGTAGCCTTTCCTCGTTTAATGATGCCATTAAGTCCTGCTTGAATAATGGTTGGTAACTCATTGGTTTCTTTAGCGGCTTTTGCCATTTCCATAAAAGCCGAACCATATAGTGGGCCTGAAGCTCCGCCAATATTCCCCATAAGTGCCATCGCAGTAATCCTAAAAACATCAGAAATTGTATTAGGTGGCGTTTTAGCAAATTCCGTTTGCATGGCAATAACACCTCGATTCATATTGTTTCCATGATCACCATCACCAATTGGTGTATCAAGTTCACTTAGATAAGCCTTATTTTTTTGAATTACATCAGCAAAATCATTTAGCCAATTTAAAACGTTTTTTGTATCAAGCATGATTTTTCCTTTTTACCAAGCTAATGTCGTTACAGAATAGTTAAGCTTTTCGAGCCAATCGTTATCTACTATCTTCATCAGTGTTAATGACACTCCAGCCATATCAATTGCTGTCATATAGTTACCAACTTTGGTAAAGACTACATTGAGGTTTTCTGTCTCTAATTGACGCAACACGTCATTAGCAAATACGTATTGTTCCATTAATGGCGTAGCGCCTAGCCCATTAATCAAAACGGCATATTGTTCATTTTTTTGAAATGGAAATGCGGCTTTCAATTTACTAATTAGTTCTTGTGCTAAAAATTTGGATGATTGTAATTTTTCTCGCCTATATCCCGGTTCACCATGAATGCCAACACCATATTCAATTTCATCTTCAGCAAGAACAAACCCTGGTTTACCTACTTCCGGAACGGTAGCGCCAGAAAATGCCACGCCAATTGTTTTAATATTTGGAATAATTTTTGCTGAAAGTTGTTTGATTTCAGCTAAACTAGCACCTTGTTCACTAGCGGCCCCCAAAATCTTATGAACTAAAATCGTTCCAGCAACACCACGTTTACCTTGAGTATAAGTACTATTTTCAACAGCAATATCATCATCAACGATACAGCTATCAACTTTGATACCCTCCATTTCAGCCATATCTTTAGCCATTTCAAAATTCATAATGTCACCGGAGTAATTCTTAATTACTAGAAATACGCCTTGACCAGAATCCGCGGCTTTAATAGCGTTAAAAATTTGATCTGGTGTTGGTGAGGTAAATACTTGACCACAGACAGCCGCAGTTAACATACCTTGACCGACAAAACCCGCATGAGCTGGTTCATGACCACTGCCACCTCCACTGATAATTGCTACTTTATTGATGGCTAAATTTTTTCTAATGACTATTTGTGAATCAGCAACTCTTGCCAATAACGTAGGACTACTAGCGATTAAACCGTCAATCATTTGATTAACAATATCAGATGGGTTATTAATCAATTTTTTCATTGTGTTAGCTCCTATTAGGCAAATTTGCCGGTAGTTTTGTAATTTTTGCCAATACTATCGGCTAGCAAAATTGCCGCTTTTACTCCCTCAACTGTTACAGGGAATGGCATGGAGTGAATAGATTCTTCAGGAATAATCGTTTTTTCAGCCACTGCTGTGAGTTGTTGGTCTGAAATGGTTTTTACACCAATATCTTCAAGACAAATTGGCAGATTCACTGATAAACAAAAATCTAAAACTTCTTTAAGTTCTTCTTCTGGTGAATTTTCTAATATAAGTTGTACTAAAGTACCGAAGGCAACCTTTTCGCCATGATAATAATGATGTGTCTCTTCAAGAATGGTTAATCCATCATGAATAGCATGCGCGCCAGCTAAACCACCGCTTTCGAAACCAAGTCCTGAAAGCAAAATATTCGCCTCTATAACATTTTCCAATGCTGGTGTGACTACTTTATCGATACAAGAAGCCTTAGCTTTTTTACCGTCTTTTAATAAAGTCTGATAACATAATGTTGCAAGTGCATAAGCTGCTAACGTTGGCTTTGCTCCTTCGCACAATTGTTCCCTTACTCCACATGGTAATCCGGCATTAATATTGGCATAAGATTTTTGATTTGCTCTCGCTTCAAAATAGGTTGAAAGAGCATCCCCCATTCCAGCGACTAAAAACCGAACAGGTGCTTGAGCGATGATGTTAGTGTCAATAAGTACAACACTTGGACTTTGTTTGAAATAGGCATAATCATCAAACGCACCATCTGGGGTATATAAAACTGCCGAATGGCTTGTTGGAGCATCAGTGGCTGCTATCGTTGGTACAATAATAACCGCATCACCTTCTGCCACACATTTAGCTGTATCAATAGCTTTCCCGCCACCTAAACCTATTGTGCAATCACACTGTTCAGTTATTGCTAATTTTTTCAGACGCCCAACTTCGATACGTGAACATTCACCATTAAAGTCAGCGGTAATAAACACGCAATTATATTTTTCTGCCGTATAATCAAGTTGCTTACGAACTCGTTCAATATCTGATTGATTACCAATTAATAAAGCTTTTTTTCCAAAACTTGCGACAAAATACCCTAAATTTAATAATTCATTTTCTCCTTGAACATATTTAGACGGCGATATAAATGCTTTTCTCATAATTTTCCTCACACAACGAACCATATCAAACAAATAAGATCATAAAACAACTATATTAATGACAAAAACGAAAATAAACGCAACATAATTGTGCCAATTTTGTGATTTAGCGCAAACTTTTAATCAAAAAAGAATAGTTTTAGTGGTTGAAATTGTTTTTGAAAGGGAAAAAACGGTGTAAAAAAAAGAAAATTGAACAATAATAAACAATAAAGAAAAAATAACTTAAAATTTAGTTAGATGAAAGGATGAGTTTACTAATCTCTCTATTAACTCATAGTAAGAACGAATGAAATTATATCGAAAAAACGATATTGTTATTGATTAAAAATAAAAATCGCTATTTTTTAGCGATTCTTAATTCAACTTTATTTTCTTTTAGGATATTAATGATATTGGCAGGTGGTTTGCTGTCAGTGATAAAGGTTGAAACTTGCTTCAAGTTACCGATTTCAATTGCCGCTGATGCATGAAATTTTGTATGATCACCAATTAAAATAAAATTTCGAGAATGTTCAATCATCGCTTTAACGACGGCAACTTCATTTATATCAAAATCTAATAAAACACCATCGGGATCAATAGCTCCTAAACTGGTGATAAGATAATCAGCACGAAATCCACTCACCAATGAAAGTGCACTTGGCCCCACAATGCCACCATTATGCGAACGTAAAATACCACCTAGCGTTATTACTTCGAATCCTTTATTTTGATATAGAATATTAGCAACTCTTATGCTATTGGTGATTATCCGCAAGTTATTTTTATTTTTTAAAGCCTTCGCAACAAACTCAACGGTAGTACCTATTGTAATAAATAACGTAGCACCATCAGGGATAAAATTGGCAACTTCATTGGCAATAGTGGTTTTCTCTTCGATATAGGCTGTTTCGCGTTTAGAAAATTCTGTATTCATAATACTTGAAATTCTTCCTGCTCCACCATGATGTCGAGAAATTAAACCAGCATCATTTAATTGACGAATATCTCGTCGGATGGTTTGTGGTGTAACATTTAGAATTTTGGCTAATTCTTCATTACTGATATATCCATTTGACATAACAAGAGATATCAATTTATCATGCCTCGGATTTCCAGTTAACTCTACATATTCCACCACAAATTACTCCTCATCTTATATTTATTTTTGACGTTCAGTTAAAAATTCATTTACTTGTTTTATTGATGGTATTCCAGCGCGGCCACCAGCTTTAGTACATTTTAATGCTGCAACAGCACATGCAAATTCTACTACTTTATTAATGGAATATCCATTAGCTAGCGCAAAAGCAAATGCACCATGGAAAACATCTCCCGCGCCAGTAGTATCTACCACGTCAACTTTAAATCCTTTATGCCAATACTGATTTGCTTCTTCTAACCATAAACAACCTTTATCCCCCAAAGTGACATATACTTGCCCTTCTGTAGATTTTTGTGCTTGTTTTAAGGCTACTGCTACTTCGTCCTGAGCCGTCATTTTTAATAATCCGGGTTCTGAAAAAGCAGCATGACTAGATAAACTAACTAACGGTTTAATATCTTGTGGGGTAACGTCAGCATCTAAAACGGTAGGAATATTTAACTGTTTTGCTTTTTTAAAACAATATTCGGTACCTTCTGGCCAGCGAACATCAGCTAAAATGACATCGTAACTTGAAAAATCAATATCATCTAACCACTTTGTATCGCTTAATAAATCAGGACTTGGATAATTAATAATTAGACGCTCGCCGTGTTTATCAACCAAAATAGCTGATTGTGATGACCTTGCATTAGCATATACTTTTATCAAAGAGGTATTGACACCATAATTTGCTAGCTCTGACAATATGACTTGACCTGCGCCATCATCGCCAACTCGACCTATAAAATCAACTTTAGCACCCAGCTTAGCAATGGCAACAGCTGCTGTTGCAGCGGGGCCTCCACCTATTTCTTTATAATCATTTGCTACAAATTTACCATTAACTTTTGGGATATCATTAACATAATAAATCCGATCTTGTACTGCTATACCCACGCATGCAATTTTAATCATAAAACACTCCTTTTGTTCGTTTATATTCTTAAATATTCGTTTAATTTTAATTTAAATAATTTTTTAAAAAAGTGATCAAAATCACTTTACTAAATAAAAATTACAAATATGATAATAAAGGAATTAAAACGAACATAAAAGAGGTTTAAAATGGCAAATATTGGTTTCATTGGTCTTGGTCAAATGGGCAGTCCTATGGCTAAAAACCTAATTAAAAAAGGGCATCAAGTTGTAGTATATGATATTAATAAACAAGCAGTTAACGAATTAACTTCAGTAGGAGCTATTGCGGCAGACTCACCAGCCAATGCAGCGAAAAATAATGAATTTATTATCACCATGCTGCCTAATGGTAAATTAGTCGAACAAGTTATTTTTGCTGAAAACGGAATAAAAGAAACTATAAGTAGTAATGCTCTACTTATAGATATGTCAACAATCCATCCATTAGAGAGTGATTCAATTCGCAATCGACTTGCTGCAATAAATATAGAATTTATGGATGTTCCTGTCGGGCGAACATCCACCAATGCTATTGATGGAACATTACTGATTTTAGCTGGTGGTAGCCAAAGTCAAATTGATAGAGCTTCGGAAATATTACTTTGTATGGGATCTGAAATTATCAATACCGGAGGTCCAGGTAGAGGAATAAGAGTAAAACTTATCAATAATTTCATGAGTATTGCATTAAACGCATTATCCGCTGAAGCAGCCACACTTTGTGATGCATTAGAGTTACCATTTGATGTTGCGATGCAAGTGATGAGTGGCACGCCGGCCAGTAAAGGACATTTCACTACAACTTGGCCAAACAAAGTTTTAAAAGGTGATTTAACACCAGCATTCATGATTGATCTTGCTCATAAAGATTTGGGTATAGCGCTTGATGTAGCTAACCAACTCCATGTGCCATTACCTATGGGAGCTGCATCACGTGAAGTTTATAGTCAAGCAAGAGCGATGGGACGAGGCAAACAAGACTGGACAGCAATTCTTGAACATTGTCGTTTTTGTTCAGGTTTGAAAAAATAATAAATTATAGGAGAAAAAAATGACTAAATATACAGTAAAAGATATCGCCAGAAATTCAGGCGGGTTTGCGATGTTGGCGGTAGATCAACGAGAAGCAATGCGACTAATGTTTGCCGCAGCAGGCATGTCTACACCTATAAAAGATGAGGTATTAACTGATTTTAAAGTTAATGCAGCCAAAATTTTAACACCTTATGCTTCAGGTGTATTAGTAGATCAACAATTTTGTTACGACGAAATTATCAAACAAAAAGCGGTTGATAAAAATTGTGCACTAATTGTTGCCGCAGATGATTTTATTCCCGGTAATGGTATCCCCGTTGATAAGGTGCGTATTGATAAAAATGTCAATGCTGCTCAAGTAAAAAAAGATGGAGCTAAAGCACTGAAATTATTGGTACTTTGGCGACAAGATGAAGATCCTAACGAAAGATTAGACATGGTTAAAGAATTTAACAAAATCTGCCATGATGCCGGCCTAGTTAGTATTATTGAACCTGTAGTTCGTCCACCAAGAACAGGTGACAAATTTGACCGTGAAAAAGCAATTATCGATGCTGCAAAAGAGTTGGGTGATTCTGGCGCGGATTTGTATAAAGTTGAAATGCCACTTTTTGGTAAAGGTCAATCTAATGATTTACTCAAAGCATCGCAAAAACTAAATGAACATATCAATATGCCATGGGTAATTTTATCTTCTGGGGTTGATGCAAATTTATTTGCCAGATCTGTGCGTATTGCGATGCGTGCAGGTGCATCAGGTTTTCTTGCCGGACGAGCAGTATGGGCATCTGTTATTGGATTACCTGATACAGAATTAATGCTTAAAGATATTTCTGCACCAAGATTACAACATTTAGGCACAATTGTTGATGAGATGATGTCTTCTCGGTAAATCTAATACATCAATATGTATAAAGTAATTGCATGACAATAAGTCATGCATAAACCTCATTTAGATGTATTTAAAGATAAGTCTAATGATAATAAGGAATTGATCATATGGTTTATTAGCTTTGTTACAAAGCGATTAACCGTATTATTTAAGTTATAGAGGATGGCACCATGAAAATAAGCCTTATCAATAATGGATTTGAAATAACCCAAAACGAAAAACAATTATTGGTACACACAACTGAAAACCCTGCAATATTTGTCGGAGTTGGCCAAGAAAAAATGGAAATTTATCGTGGCAATTTTGATATTCACGACTATATAGAAGAGCGTATTCCACTTCGTTTCGCGAAAATTACTGACAATATTGTTGAATTTTCATGTGGAAAGGATAGTCCCGTACAAATAACAATGAAAATAACACATCAAAATAATTTAGACGCCTTATTATCATTTGAAAGTCAAAACCAGCATTTAAATCGTTTTTGGATCCGACTATCCGCCACACAAAATGAGAGAGTATGGGGATGTGGTGAACAGATGTCATATTTGAATATGCGCGGACGCCATTTTCCACTCTGGACATCAGAGCCTGGTGTCGGGCGTGATAAAACCACTGAAATAACCTTCCTCTCAGATAAATATAATAAAGCAGGAGGAGACTATTATCATACCAATTACCCACAACCGACTTTTATTTCATCCAATCATTATGCATGTCATATCAATACCACCGCTTATGCTGATTTTGATTTTAGGAATAATGATTTTCATGAATTACAAATTTGGGAAATTCCACAATCAATTGAACTTTATAGTGCCCCAACCTACTTAGATATTGTCGAAAAATTGAGTTTACGCTTTGGTCGACAACCCAAATTACCAGAATGGGTTTATAACGGAATTATTTTAGGTTTAAAAGGCGGCGAAGAAAATACATTTTCCAGAATGGAAAATGCGATCAAAAAAGGCGTACCGGTTGCAGCTGTATGGAGTGAAGATTGGGTTGGTTTACGTATTACTTCGTTTGGTAAACGGTTATTTTGGGATTGGAAATGGAGTCGAAAACGTTATCCTAATTTAGAGCAAAAAATAAAAGAGTTAAAACAAAGAAATATTCGTTTTATGAGTTATCTCAATCCCTATTTATGTAATGATGGTGAATTATTTCCAATCGCCAAACAAAAAGGATATTTTGCATTAAATAAAGATGGTGATGTTGCTTTAGTTGATTTTGGTGAATTCTATTGTGGTGTGGTTGATTTTACCAATCCTAAAGCATGTGAATGGTATAAAGAAGAAATAATCAAAAAGAACTGCTTAGATCTCGATATTTCCGGATGGATGGCCGATTTTGGTGAATATCTACCGACGGACAATATCTATCTGGCAAATGGCGTTGAGGCCAAGCTAATGCATAATGCGTGGCCAACATTATGGGCAAAGGTCAATGCAGAAGCTATCGCTGAAGCGGGTAAAACCGATGATGTAACCTTTTTTATGCGAGCTGGTTATACCGATGTGCAAAAATATTGTCCATTACTATGGGCTGGAGACCAATCTGTCGATTTTTCACGCCATGATGGATTAAATACGGTGATTTGTGCAGCGCTCTCCTCGGGATTAATGGGTAATGCTTATCATCATAGTGATATAGGTGGTTATACAAGTTTATTTAACAATCGGCGTAGCAAAGAACTTTTTGAACGTTGGGCTGAGATGGCCGCATTCACACCTGTTATGCGAACTCACGAATGTAATAGACCTGATGAAAATTTCCAATTCGATCATGATCCTTCAACAATTGCCCATTTGGCAAAAATGACTAACATATATCGTCATTTAGTACCCTATGTTAAAGCATTAGCTGATGAAGCTAGCGAAAAAGGTTATCCGTTACAGCGTCCTTTGTTTGTCCATTTTGAGCAGGATATCAATACTTATGATATTCAAGATCAATATATGTACGGCAAAGACCTACTTGTTGCTCCCGTTCATCAGCAAAGTGTAACAGAGTGGAAAGTTTATTTACCTGCCGATGAAACATGGATTAATGTTTGGAGCAAACAGCAGGTACAAGGCGGTCAATTTATCACGGTCGCTGCTCCTATCGGTCAACCGCCGGTATTTTATCGCAAAACCAGCAAATGGAGTGACCTCTTTGCAGAAATTGCTGATATCAAATAGTCAAAAACGCTATAGATAGTGATAACAAAGAGCGATAGTTAAAACTTATTCGCTCTTCAAACTAAAATTCATAATCAAAATTGTCAATTACTCAAAGATTAAATTAATTAACATCAGCGAACTAAGAAAACTTATTAAATAGAAATTGAACTTCTTGGTCTATATCTTCTTTGAGTAACACAATTTAGCTAACTATTATTAAGGTTTGCTCATGAAAGAGAATAACGTAACCAATCTCAATATAGTATTTATTAAAAAGGGAGATATAGAAATAGGATTACTTCCTGAATTAGGCGGCACTATCGCATTTGCCAAATATAAAAATCTTGACTTCATGCGAGCATGGACTGGAGAACTTACACCTAGACGAACTTGCTGTTATCCCCTTGTTCCGTTTTCAAATCGAATTGCCAATGGTCAATTTTCGTTTGCGGGTAGATCCTATCAACTGGCGAAAAATTTTGCTGATCATCCCCACACAATTCATGGCATAGCATGGCAAAAACCTTGGGAAATCATTGAACATTTGCAAGATAAAATTATTTTAGGTTATCAACATCGCCCCGATATTGACGGGATTGAAGGTTGGCCATTTTCATTTTCAGTTATACAAACAGTAGAGATTTTTGAAAATAGCTTACTAGTCAAGATGGATATAACCAACAGTGACAGTTGCGATATACCGGTGGGATTTGGTTGGCATCCATTTTTTCCTCGACATGATAATGTATTATTGCAATTTGATGCAGAACAAGTGGTTATCAATAACGATAATATGTTACCTGAAAAAATCATCGATATACCTGATGATTGGAATTACCATAAACTGAAACAATTAGGTGAACCAAATCTGGATAACTGCTTCGTTAATTGGAACAGAAAAGCAATAATACAATGGCCGACTAAAAAGTTATCGTTAACATTAACTGCCACAACACCATTAGCCTACTTAGTTGTCATGACCCCTTCGGCACCAATGAATACCTTTTTTGCTGTTGAACCGGTGAGCCATATTAATAACGCCATCAACAGTAATGCACCATTGCATAAAGGAATCCAAGTGCTAGCAAGTAATCAAACTCTAACTGGTGAGATGCAAATGCAACTTGATGAAATAAATTGATTATTTAAATCGAACTTAAAACATAAAAAGTTAGTTCCCGCCAAAAACTACGTTCCTTACTTTTTTAGGCAGATTATTTATTTAAATGATTGAACAAAAAATATTAAGGAACGTTTGTTGGGGAACAATTATTGCAGTGATTATGTGCTTTTAGGTTATCAAATCATCTTTAACTAATATTGCTTGCCTGTGGTAAAATCATTACAATAAAAGCCAATTAACCACTATCTTTTTTACCGTATGATTACCTATACAGATGCAACCTTAGATGATTTACCATTTATCGTGGAGGTTTATAATTCGACTATTGCCAGTCGTCAGGTAACGGCAGATTTGCAGCCGGTTTCGATTGAAAGCCGTTTTGCATGGTTTGAACAGCATAATCCGCAGAAGCGTCCGCTTTGGTTAATCAAATATCATAATCAACCTTGTGGCTGGGTTAGTTTGTCATCTTTTTATGGTCGTCCAGCTTACGATAAAACAGTTGAGATAAGCCTATATATTCATCAAGATTTCCGGGGCAAAAAAATCGGTCAAACCACAGTGGCTAAGATAGAATCATTTGCTAAACAAGCTAGTATTGAAGCCATACTCAGCTATATTTTTGGACATAATATTGCTAGCTTAAATCTTTTCGAAAAAATGCATTATAAGCAATGGGCATTACTGCCAAAAGTTGCTGAACTTGATGGCGTTAAACGTGATTT
>CAMLPV010000024.1 GCA_946482005.1 uncultured Gilliamella sp. | reverse complement strand
TAAAATGCGGAAAAAATGTAATTAACAATAATTTCTATTGTTATTATTCTAATAAGTTACAGTTTTTAAAGCTAATGTTTAGCTTTTTTAACTTCGATGGCATTAAATAAACCGTTACCATTTAATCCATTTATATGAGAAGGTAAATTATACCAATCTTTTTATCTGTTCTTTACGATAGTTAACAAATAAAAATAAAAAAATGTTGCATAGTGTTTTTTCAGTCACTATACTTTTTTAACCGTTTATTGCAAACGGTTAAAATTTGAATAATAAATATAAAGTGAAAATAAATCATAAAATTACTTGACAGGGCTGTCGAAATGCATTATAATTTTCAACACACAACACACAACACACAACATGGACAACCTATAATTTAAATTCGTTAAAGTTAAGCTCGCAACTTTTATTTTTCACTCCAATTAATTTTTTATCGAAATTTCATAGAATTCGACGGAACTTATCACCATTCAGGCTTCGTTCCTTTTTATCTCAGCAAATCTTTTTAGGGCTCTCATTTGGTTTATTGTTAATAACTTCCTATTCCAGCCTAGCTTTAACCTCTAAAACTACGAATATAATTAATGGCAATCCACCATACTTAACTTTTGACGGTGGTCACACCCAAGCAACAAATACCGACGGTTTGCTCGGGATATCCCTTTCGAATGGTGATAAATACACGCCTACAAACAATAATTCAAGTTTAGGCAATCCTATTGTTTTACCTACTGATGGTCAGAGCTTTGCGGATATTGCTATGTTAGTGCCAACAAATACAAATTCTATCGCATTAGGTTCACTTATTGGCACGCCTTATAATTATTGGGGTGACGACGATGGCGATGGTCAAGGGGGTAATGGTATCAGCGCTACGGGTAGTTTAAATTTATCCATTGTCGATAAAAATAATCAAGTTGTTACCCGTAATGAAGTGCTGACTATTTGTAATGCCCCTTATAAATTAACCTTATCAAATACTGAAGGTTCATTAAAAACACGTTATGGGGTACCTAATGAAAGTCATTTTACTGCGAGTAATGTCACTTATTATATTAATCCTAAGGCATCGCCAGTGATTTGTTTTGCTAAGCCTAATTTAGAATATGGTTCACCAAATGACTTTAATCACCGTGAATTTGCTGGTCCTGCTTCCATATGGAATCCTGATAAGGGGTTTCTTCCTCAGTCAGTTACGCCGTCGTCTTATGGTTTAAACTTCCCGACTACGGGTGCTAATAATTTGTATTTTGATTTAGATATTGGTGGTATTAATCAGGCCTTATATTGGGCACCAGTTTCTCACGATGGTATTACGGCAACTATGACCAATTCAACAAATACTAGCGTGCGAGTCACCTTAACTGGTCCTTTTGCTACAAAATCGCAATGGATTTCAAGTAATCCGGGGAGCTTTTCTAAGCCATCTTTGCCTCAGATATTTGAGTTAGTCGGTCGTGATAATGATGGTAACGCGGTTGTCAAGTATGGCTTTGTATTAAAGCAATGGTATGTCAATAATCCTCATTATTACCTTTATTCTCGTTGTATTTCTTGGTGCGATAATATTGGATACCGTCTTCCAACGGTCAGTGATTTAACTAATGCAACTGTTCAAGATTTTGTTGGTGCTATGCCATCATCACCTGGAAATTATTACCAGCGTCGTATTGCTGCCGGTTTATTCACGGAGTGGGGAAAAATGTATGGATATAGGAATGCTAACTTTCCCCCAGACTCAGAACAGTATTACTATTGGACAAGTGATATCATTAATAGTTTCGTCGGTATTGTTCACTCAGGAACCGGTATAGTGCGGTCGCAAAATAATCTCGGTGCTAATTACGTACTTTGCGTCTATCCTTAGTACATATTTTATTGTTCTTAATTCATGTAATTGAAAGCTAAGGAGAGGAACTATTGGGTTAGTTTGCTTGAGAATAATTGCCTTGCAAATGCAATGGCATTGACGAAATGGTTGATGAATAGCGATTTTATAGCATTAATGTAAATCATCGATCCGCTCTAATTGGACGGATTTATATTTGAGGAATGGTGTTTTTTATAATAAACATATATGGGTAACGGGGGGAATTTATCAAAATTTATCATTCTAGAGGTTAAGTTATTAAAACTTCATTGAAACTGAAGAATTAAATAAAGCACCTTAAAGTAGAAGAATGCATTTTTATAGTTCAAAAACCGATCAAAAATCCAAGATTCTTTTTATATACGCATAAAAACGACTATTTTTCTCTAAAACAAAATTTTTTATTATTAATTCCTTTAAGTTTGTAAGAAGAGGTAAAGTACTTATTTCTTAGTTATAATAAACATTAGAGGCTGTCATTTTAGAGACTTAAATGATCATCTTTACTAAATCTAACCTTTAATCGATGAAAATAGATTGCGGAGATTTTTTTCGAACTTTATACTATTTTAACCTTTTAAAGGAAATGATCGGCTGTGGATTAGTCGCTCAAAGATGTAAAATTTAAATTAAACATTAAGCTATATGACAGGAACGTCGGAATGGATTATAATTTCCACCCCCCAACATGGACAACCTATAATTTTAATTCAGCTAAATTAAGCACCAAATCTTTATTTTTCACGCCAATTTATTTTTCATTTAAATTGCATAGAATTACGCGAATTTTATCGCGATCCTTAGAGCGTTGCGTTTTATCCCAGCAGATCTTTTTAGGGCTATTGTTTGGCTTGATGCTAATAACTTCCTATTCTAGCCTTGCCTTAACCACTAAAACTTTGAATGTAATTAATGGTAATGCGCCATATTTAACTTTCGACGGTGGTCAAACCCGGGTGACTAATATCGAACCGCTATTCGGGATATCCCTTTCTGATGGTAGAACATTCACGCCCGCAACCTCTAATTTAAATAACAATCCTATTGAGTTACCTGTTGCCGGTCAGAGTTTTCTGGATATTGGTATGTTAGTGCCAACGAATACAGATTCTATTGCATTAAGTTCACTTATTGGCCCTCCCTATAATTATTGGGGGGATGATGATGGCGATGGTCAGGGGGGGTAATGGTATAACTGTTACTGGTAGGTTAAGCTTATCCATTGTTGATAAAAATAATCAGACTGTATCACGTAATACCGTGCTAACAATTTGTAATGCCCCTTATAAATTAACCTTATCTAATAGTGAAGGTACACTAAAAACCCGTTATGGTGTACCAAATGAAAGTCATTTTAGCGCAAGTAATATCAGTTATTATATTAATCCTAAGGCAGCACCAAAGATTTGTTTTGTTAAACCCTACTCGAGTACCAGTTGGGGTATTTATGCTGGTTCTGATTGGTATGCCGGAAAGGGTTTTTTGCCTAAGTCATTTGTTTCATCAAATTATGGTTTAAACTTTCCGACTACGGGTGCTAATAATTTATCTTTCGATTTAGATTTAGGCGGTATTGTTCAACCTTTAACTTGGAAAGCGGTTTCACCTAATGGTGATATTAAGGCGACGATATCCAATTCAACAAATACTAGCGTTCGAGTCACCCTGACAGGTCCTTCTACTGATGAAACTCAATGGGGTTCAACTAATCCTGGCAATATCGGTAGACCATCTTTACCTCAGATATTTGAGTTAGTCGGCCTTGACAATAATAATAACGAAGTCCTCAAGTATGGTTTTGTTTTAAAACAGTGGTTCGTTAGTCGTGGTAACAGATCATACGAGTATGTTGATGCAACATCGTGGTGTAAAAAAATTGGTGATTATCGGCTGCCTAATGTAAAAGACTTAACTAACGCGAGTTTTGAAGGTACTGTTGGTGGTACACCTGCATCATCAGGTAATTATTTTCAACGTAGTATTGGTGCAGGGTTCATCCCCGAGTGGGGGGTAATAAGTATTTACCCTGGTACTAACTTCAATGAGATTTACAATTGGACGGCTGATAAATCCAGTTTTTCTGGCCTTTATATAGTTAATTACGATGGATCCGTAAGTTGGAGTACTTTTCCCACGGGCGTAATTTGCGTTTATCCTTAACCCTTATTTTTTAGATCTTAAGCTTTGGTCTGGTCGGGAACAAGCAAAAGTAAAGTTAGGATTCTCCTAGCGAAGGCAATGGTGTTGACGAAATGGGTGATAAATAGCGATTTTATGACATTAACGCAAATCAGCCATCCGTTCTAATTGGGCTGATTTATATATTTGAGGATGGTGTTTTTTACAGTAAACGTATATAAGTAACGGAGGTAATTTATGATTCCAGAGATTAAATTATTAAAACTTCATCGAAACTGAAGAATTAAATAAAGCAACTTAAAGTTGAAGAATACACTGTTTATAGTTCAAAAACTGACCAAAAACCCAACCCAAAAACCAAGATTCTTTTTATATACGCATAAAAACAACTATTTTTCACTAAAATAAAATTTCTTATTGTTAAATCCTTTAAGTTTGTAAGATGAGGTAAAGCGCTTATTCCTTAGTTACAATAAACATTATAGGTTGTCATTTTAGATACTTAAATGATCATCTTTACGAAAGTTAACAATTAATCGATGAAAATAGATTGCGGAGGTTTTCTTCGATCTTTATACTATCGCGGAACTTTGAAGGTAATTATCGGCTATATTTTAGTCGGTTAGAATTATAAAATATAAATTAAACAGAAAGTTAATTGACAGAGAGCATCAAAATGGTTTATAATTGTAAACATCCAACATCCAACATCCAACATGGCCAACCTATAATTTAAATTCATCAAAATTAAGTTCCCAACTTTTATTTCTCGTCAAAAATAATTTTTTATCTAAATTGCGCAGAATTATGAGGGTTTTATCGAAATCCTTATATCGATTCTTTCTGGGGTTAATGTTTAGTTGTTCGATAATAACTCCCTATTCTAGCCATGCATTAACGTCTAAAACTACGAATGTAATTAATGGTAGTGCACCATATTTAACTTTTGACGATGGTCGTACGCCAGTAATAAATGCCGATGGTCTACTTGAAATCTCCCTTTCTAATGGGGATAAATATACCCCTGCAACCAATACTTCAAGTCAAACAAATCCTATCGTTTTACCTAATTTTGGTCAGAGTTTTGCTGATATTGGTATGGTGATACCTGCTGACTCAGATTCAATTGAATTGAATTCTCTTATTAGCGCACCTTATAATTATTGGCGTGATGATGATGGTGATGGTCAAGGCCTTAATGGTATAACAGCCACCGGTAGTTTAAGTTTGTCTATTGTTGATAAAAATAATCAAGTTATATCTCGTAATACCGTTCCAACGATTTGTAATGCACCTTATAGAGTTAAATTAACTAGTACAGAAGGTAAATTAGAAACGAGTTATGGTGTTCCTAAAAGTATTGATTTTGTCGCAAGTAATGTGACTTATTATATTAATCCTAAGCCAACACCTTCAATCTGTTTTGCGAGACCAAATTTAGAGAAGGGTACAGGACCCAATGCTGGTCTGCCTAACGAAAATGAATGGTCTCCTAATAATGGCTTTTTCATACAGTCATCATATAATAAAAACTTCCCGACTACTGGCGCTAATAGTTTATATTTTGATTTGATTATTGCTGGTAATGATCAAGCCTTAACTTGGGAAAATGTTTCTCATGATGGAATTACTGCTACTATGAACAATTCAACAAAAAACAGTGTTCGCGTCACCCTAACTGGACCTTCTGCGACTTATTCACAAATAAGAGATCCGGAGCCGGGTGTTATCATCAAGAAGCCATCTTTACCTAAGGTATTTGAGTTAATTGGTCGTGACAGTAATAATAGAGAAGTCGTCAAGTATGGTTTTAATTTGCAGCGGTGGTTCGTTTATCGAGGAGATAAGAAACGAAGTGCGGAAGATGATCAACTTATGTCTGACCTAGCTGATGAGGATAATAATCCTAATCCTGTACCTGGAGTTGCATTTGCTCTTGCACAAAAATCATGGTGTGAAAAAGTAGGATATAAACTTTCAGATATTACGGATTTAACTAACGCGTATTGCTCGGATACAATCGGTTCAACTAATGATGGTAGTTGCCGAGCCCAATCTGGTATTAAACCTCTCTCATTAGGTAATAATTACCACCGTAAAATCGGCGGGGGTCTTTTAGCTGAATGGGGAGTAATATCGAAATATGATGAAAGTATTGATCCAAGTGCAGGCTATTGGACGGGGAGAACAGTTGAATATAACAATATAACCTATGGTTTTCTTGTAGGCCATCAAGGTGGCGGCATTTATGGATATGCTCCTAACATTTTCCTAAGAACGGCATTTTGCGTAACAGATCATGCTCCTATTCTTTGACAAAAAAATTAAATGAGTTAAGTATTTATAATCAATTCATAAATACAATATCCGAGTTCTGGATTACGGCGATGTTGTAGAACAATTCAATTATCTACCCCAACTGGGGTGGTTTTATTATTGAGGTGCGATGTTTTTGTTAACAACTAAGGAAAGGGATTTTTGTACTTTATAATTCTCCTCGAAATTATCAAAGTCAGCCACTAAATTATCAAAATAGTTAATAATTAAACTAAAGTGCGATTTTTATTATAAATTTTATTATTAAGAGTGACTATTTGTGGCGAGAATATAGGCGTTATTTTTTTGTTTAGCCACAATATATTATGTTTCGATATGCGGTTAATTCAATGCTTTTCTTTACAAAAGTTGCGGGGATATTTTTGGATCTTTATACTATTTTAACCTTTTCAAGGAATTGAATGGCTGTATTTTAGTCGGACAGAGTTATAAAATTTAAATTAAACATAAAGTTAAATGACAGGATCGTCGGAATGATTTTTAATTTTCAACACTCAACATGGATAACCTATAATTTAAATTCGGTAAAATTAAGCTCGCAAACTTTATTTTTCACCGTAATTTATTTTTTATCGAAATTGCATGAAATTGCAGGAATTTTATTGCAATCCTTGCAACGTTTCTTTTTATGCCGGCAGTTGCTTTTAGGTGTAACGTTTGTTTTACCGTTAATAACTTCTTATCCAATCTATGCGTTAACGTCTATAACTTCTAATAAAATCAACGGTAGTGCCCCATATTTAACCTTTGACGGCGGTCGTTCTCAAACAACCAACATTGACGAGTTACTTGGAATATCTCTTTCTGATGGTAGCATATTCACTCCCGCAACTCCTAATTCAAAAGACAATCCTATCGTTTTACCTGTTGCAGGTCAGAGTTTTGCGGATATTGGTATGTTAGTGCCAACCAATACAGATTCTATTGCATTAAGTTCACTTATTGGCCCCCCTTATAATTATTGGGGTGATGATGATGGCGATGGTCAGGGGATTAATGGTATAACTGTTACTGGTAGTTTAAGTTTATCCATTGTTGATAAAAATAACCAACCGGTTGCCCGTAATGAAGAGCTTAAGGTTTGTAGTGCGCCTTATAAATTAACGTTATCTAACACTGATGGTACACTAAAAACACGTTATGGTGTACCGAATGAAAGTCATTTTAGCGCAAGTAATGTCAGTTATTATATTAATCCTAAAGCAGCACCAGTGATTTGTTTTGCTAAACCCTACTCAAGTAACTATTCTGGTTCTGGTCATCTTGCTGGCCCTGCTTCTATTTGGCTCCATAATAGGGGATTTTTTCCTCAGTCAGTTACGCCGTCGTCTTATGGTTCAAATTTTCCTACTACGGGAGCAAATGGTTTATATTTTGATCTAGAGATAGGTGGTGTTGCTCAACCTTTAACGTGGAAGGCGGTTTCACCTGTGGGTGATATTAAGGCGAAGATGACTAATTCAACAAATACTAGCGTTCGAGTCACCCTGGAAGGTCCTTCTACTGAAAAAAAACAATGGGATTCAAATAATCCGGGCAATATAGTTAAGCCATCTTTACCTCAGGTATTTGAACTAGTCGGCCTTGACAATAATAATAACGAAGTCGTCAAGTATGGTTTTGTTTTAAAACAGTGGTTCGTCGGTCGTGGTAATTTAACATACTCGTATGCTAATACATCTTGGTGTAATAATATTGGATATCGGTTGCCTAAAGTACAAGAGTTAACTAACGCGACTTGTCAAGGACTGTACTCTGGTTCTCAGTGTCAAGGTGCTGTTGGTGCTACACCTGCATCATCCGGTAATCATTACCAACGTAATATTGATGCAGGGTTCCTCACCGAGTGGGGGCCAATAGAATATAACCCAGGTACTAACTTCAGTAAGTTTTGGTATTGGACGTTTGAGGAATTCAACCGTTATAGCCATTTTATAGTTGTGAACGATGGATCCGTAACTTGGAGTAGTACTGAATACATAGGCCTGCTTTGTGTCTACCCTTAGCTCTTATTCCTTAGTTAGAATAAACATTAGAGGTTGTCATTTTAGCGACTTAAATGATCATCTTTAAGGAATTTAACCATTAATATTTTTGGGTCTATATGCTATTTTAACTTTTTAAAGGAATTGAACGGCTATATTTTAGTCGGCCAGAATTATAAAATGCAAATTAAACATAAGGTTAATTGACAGGATCGTCGGAATGATTTATAATTTTCAACACTCAACACTCAACACTCAACATGGATAACCTATAATTTAAATTCCCTAATGTTAAGCTCGCAAACTTTACTTTTCACCGTAATTTATTTTTTATCAAAATTGCGTGAAATTGCAGGAATTTTATCGCAATTCTTGCAACGTTCCTTTTTATACCGGCAGTTGCTTTTAAGGTTAACGTTTGTTTTGCCGTTAATAACTTCTTATTCTATCTATGCGTTAACGTCTATCACTTCGAATAAAATCAACGGTAGTACCCCATATTTAACTTTTGACGGCGGTCGTTCTCAAGCAACGAATATTGACGCGTTACTTGGAATATCTCTTTCTGATGGTAGCACATTCACTCCCGCAACTCCTAATTCAAGAGACAATCCTATCGTTTTACCTGTTGCAGGTCAGAGTTTTGCGGATATTGGTATGTTAGTGCCAACCAATACAGATTCTATTGCATTAAGTTCACTTATTGGCCCCCCTTATAATTATTGGGGTGATGATGATGGCGATGGTCAGGGGATTAATGGTATAACTGTTACTGGTAGTTTAAGTTTATCCATTGTTGATAAAAATAACCAACCGGTTGCCCGTAATGAAGAGCTTAAGGTTTGTAGTGCGCCTTATAAATTAACGTTATCTAACACTGATGGTACACTAAAAACACGTTATGGTGTACCGAATGAAAGTCATTTTAGCGCAAGTAATGTCAGTTATTATATTAATCCTAAAGCAGCACCAGTGATTTGTTTTGCTAAACCCTACTCAAGTAACTATTCTGGTTCTGGTCATCTTGCTGGCCCTGCTTCTATTTGGCTCCATAATAGGGGATTTTTTCCTCAGTCAGTTACGCCGTCGTCTTATGGTTCAAATTTTCCTACTACGGGAGCAAATGGTTTATATTTTGATCTAGAGATAGGTGGTGTTGCTCAACCTTTAACGTGGAAGGCGGTTTCACCTGTGGGTGATATTAAGGCGAAGATGACTAATTCAACAAATACTAGCGTTCGAGTCACCCTGGAAGGTCCTTCTACTGAAAAAAAACAATGGGATTCAAATAATCCGGGCAATATAGTTAAGCCATCTTTACCTCAGGTATTTGAACTAGTCGGCCTTGACAATAATAATAACGAAGTCGTCAAGTATGGTTTTGTTTTAAAACAGTGGTTCGTCGGTCGTGGTAATTTAACATACTCGTATGCTAATACATCTTGGTGTAATAATATTGGATATCGGTTGCCTAAAGTACAAGAGTTAACTAACGCGACTTGTCAAGGACTGTACTCTGGTTCTCAGTGTCAAGGTGCTGTTGGTGCTACACCTGCATCATCCGGTAATCATTACCAACGTAATATTGATGCAGGGTTCCTCACCGAGTGGGGGCCAATAGAATATAACCCAGGTACTAACTTCAGTAAGTTTTGGTATTGGACGTTTGAGGAATTCAACCGTTATAGCCATTTTATAGTTGTGAACGATGGATCCGTAACTTGGAGTAGTACTGAATACATAGGCCTGCTTTGTGTCTACCCTTAGCTCTTATTCCTTAGTTAGAATGAACATTAGAGGTTGTCATTTTAGCGACTTAAATGATCATCTTTACGAAAGTTAACAATTAAAAATAAAAAAATATTGCATATTGATTTTTCAGTCACTATACTTTTTCAACCGTTTAATGTAAGCGGTTGAAATTATCAATGAGAAGTATAAAAAAACAAATAAATCAGTAGATTACTTGACAGGAATGTCGAAATGCAATATAATTTTAAACACCCAACACCCAACACCCAACCTGTCTAACCTATATTATAAAGTTAGCTAATTCAGGTGACCAACGTTTAAAATTCTCCTATAGTCCGTTTTTTCATCGATTTTTAAATATCTCTTATACTTTATCTTTATTTTCAAGGATTTATTTAGCTGTAGCACCACTGCTATTCCTATCGTTTTCAATTAGTTGCCAAGCTTTATCGGCTTATACAACGAATATTATTCAAGGAAATGCACCTTATTTAACCTTCGATGGCGGTCAAACTCGAGTTAATAATACCAACTATTTATTAAGTATCAGTTTATCTGATGGAAGAAAATATACAGCCAATAATAATTCGTCAATCAAACCAATAATTTTGCCAAATCTGGGGGAAACATTAGCTAATGTTAATATGTATATTCCGATTGATAATGATTCTATCGCATTAAATTCAGTGATAGGTTCGCCGTATAATTTTTGGGGAGATGATGATGGTGATGGTCATGGTCTTCTGGGTATTTCAGCAACAGGTAATTTAAGTTTAACTATCACTGATAAGGATAACCAAACAGTATCACGTAATGCAACTTTGGATATCTGTAGAGCACCATATAAACTAACATTAATTAGTACCAGTGGTGAATTAACAACTCAATATGGTGTTCCTAATCGGAGTCTTTTTACGGGTAGTCATGCGACGTATTACATTAATCCTAAGATAGAACCAAAAATTTGTTTTGTCAGACCACAATTAGCTTATGGTTCAAATACCGAAATTAGTGGTATTGATTTTCGTGGTCCATCTTCAATGTGGAACATTAATAAAGGTTTTATTCCTCAGTCTACATCATTATCATCTTATGCTATGAATTTTCCTAGCACAGGAATGAATAAATTGTATTTTGAGTTAGATATAGGTGGGGCAAGACCTTTAAGATGGGATGAGGTTGAACATGAGGGGATTAAAGCTGAGATAACACCTGATTCTACGGGTTCACGAGTTACCGTGACATTAACGGGACCAGCCGCTAAAGATTCACAATTTAACTCAAATACACCAGGACGAGTTGCCAAACCTGTACTACCACAAACGTTTGAGTTAGTAGGTAGAGATAGCAACGGGAATGGGGTGGTTAAATATGGTTTTCAATTAAAACAGTGGTATGTTAATCGTGGTGATCATAACTATTACACTTATGATAGTACCTTATCCTGGTGTAACAATATAGGCTACCGGCTTCCTCATGTTAAAGATTTAACTAATTCGATTTGTGCTGGACCATGGAGCAGCCCTTCTTGTCAGAGTTCGGTTGGCGCTACTCCACCGTCAAACGGTAATAATTATCAACGTATAATAGCTGCAGGATTCTTCTCTGAGTGGGGTTATATGGACTATTATAATGGTAATCAACAAGACAATCATAACTACTGGACGATTGATCCTTCAAATATGGGAGGGTATTTTTCCGTTCACTCAAATAATGGTCATATCAATTCGCATTCCAGCGATATACTACTCCGAGGTCTTTGTACTGTACCTTAGTTTTGGTCAAAAAAGAACTATAGAAATAAACACTAATAATTAGTTAAACAACAGTAACAATATGAAAAACTGATGTGACCGTTAATTTGAGATGGTTAATATTTAAGAAAAGGTTTTAACGTTAAAAATTTGAACAATTCGTTTTTTTAGCTATCATTTTGTTAAAATTAGTCCTCAATAAAAAAAATGCCCATTAAGTTATATTTATCTATTAGAGTGAAAGTTGAAATCTATATAACTTGCAATTGTTCTACGCTAAAATAGCGTCTTTATTTTTATCGTATATTAAGGAATCAACCTAATGACAACTGAATTGACAACGCTTGATAAGATTAAACGGCAAATTGCTGAAAATCCAATTCTACTGTATATGAAAGGGTCGCCAAAATTACCAAGTTGTGGTTTTTCTGCTCAAGCGGTGCAGGTGTTATCGCAATGTGGTGTGCCGTTTGCGTATGTTGATATTTTACAAAATCCGGATATTCGTGCTGAATTGCCAAAATTTGCTAATTGGCCAACCTTTCCACAACTTTGGGTTGAAGGCGAGTTGATTGGTGGTTGTGATATTATGCTTGAGATGTTCCAAGCTGGTGAATTACAAACATTAATTAAAGAGACAGCTGAAAAGCATAAATCATAATTGATGATGCAAAAAAAGAGAGCATTCAAGCTCTCTTTTTTATTTCTTGATATGGAATCTTACTATTCTTCATTTTCCGACTCATCAACCGCTAATGGCCAACCTCCTAATCGTCTAAAACGATTCACGATTTCACAAAATAGAATCGCGGTTTTTTCGGTGTCATATAAAGCGCTATGAGCTTGTTTATGATCGAAAGGAATTTGTGCTGCTTCACAGGCTTTGGCAAGCACGGTTTGGCCAAATACTAATCCACAAAGTGAAGCAGTATCAAAAGTGGCAAAAGGGTGAAAAGGATTACGTTTAATCTCCGCTCGCTCTGATGCAGCCATTAAAAAACGGTGATCGAAATGGGCATTATGGGCAACAATCACCGCTCGGGTACACTCATTTTCTTTAATGCCTGTTCTAACCACTTTGAATATTGCTTCTAATGCGACTTTTTCATCAACGGCATCACGTAAAGGGTTATCAGGGTCAATGCCGTTAAAGGCTAAAGCGGTTGGCTCTAAAATGGCGTTTTCAAAAGGATTGACGTTAAATTGTAAGGTTTGATCCGGCAATAAAAAACCATCGTCATCCATTTTTAAAGTGATGGCGGCAATTTCTAAGATTGCATTTTGCTGGGGATCGAAACCTGAAGTTTCAATATCAATAACGACTGGATAAAATCCACGAAAACGTTCACATAATTTAGCGTTCGGCACAATAGTTGTCTTATTTTTACGAGAATTAATGATATTATGCCAGTTTTTAGCTATTTCGACTAGAATCAATTTAAAACATTAAACATAGATTAAATCCGTTATCAATAAATTATTGACGGTCAATTGAACTCAATTTTTGTCGTGATTGATTAATCTCTCTAATCCATTGATTGTTAAGTTTTTTAGCATGTTTAGGTAAATGCTTTAAGCGGTGATCGATAATTTGTAAAACTTGATTTGCTTTATTAATCTCATTCCAATCAATCAGTGTTTGCAAATAGTAAGAGATAGCTTCAAAGCTTGGATAGTAATCAATAAGTGCTTCAAACTCCTCTTTGGCTTGCTCAATTTGATTGAGCGAAACCAGAATTTTAGTGTAAAGTAGATGGCCTTCATCCGAATAGTAGTTAGGGTTGGTTTCGCGAAGGTAGTCGAGTATTTCTTTAGCTTTGCTAAATTGTTTATCTTGATATAACGCATTAGCATATTGCAACAAAATATCTGGTGCGGTTTTATAGATCCCTGATAAAGCTTGTTGATAATAGGCTAGGGCCTCATTAGCACGATTATTGTCGACTAGCGCTTTTGCTAAGCGAATCTGGGCATCGACGGTTGGTGATAAGTCATAATTATTCTGCGCTTCACGTAGTTCACGTTGTGGATCGATGGCTTTTCGTAACAATGATTCAATTTCATAACCAGTGCGGGTTGCCCGAATATCAGGTAAGTAGCAAACAAAAAAATAAGCAAGACACCCAACAACAGGAAACATAAATAAAAGGTATATCCAATAACGATCTTGGTTGTTTTTTATCGCATGAATCGCAAAAAATACCGCAAAAAGCGTACTTAAACCAATTCCTAAAATAGGCACAATAATTCTCTTTTTAATCAATGTTATTTTTTGAAGATGCGACAATTTATCATGTAATTAGGTTAAAATGAATTTTAAATTGTAAGTAAGTTGATTTTTGATGTTTTATTAACCATTATATTGTTTAATCACAATATATTTTTCGTATCGCGGAATAGTAGTTGAGGTTATATGTTAATGAGGTACAATGGTTTGATTATTGAGAAGCTCATATTTACCCAATATGGTAGATGATACTCTCAATATTGAAGGAATTTAACTATAGTAAAAAATAGAAAATTTCAGGAAGCTGGTATTTGTACTGATGAAAAACTCGGCAAACGTCTAAGTACTTTAGTGGATAAGATGTTAACTAAGTAAAATAGTAAAACCACTAGGGTGAAATTAACCTCCATCGCCGAAGCTAGACAAAAAACAGCTATGAGCCAATAAGAGTTTGCTAACTTACTCGGTATATCTAAAAAAACGATATAAGGCTGGAGACAAGGAAGGCGGTAAACCATAGCGGTCAGCAAAATTGTTGATTAAAATTTGCAGATACTCATCCTGAAGTACTTCGGAAAATCACTAACAATGATACTCAATTCGCATAGAGGTTGTTATGCATCAATTAGAACTTCAACAGATCATCAATAATGAATTACAAGTGTCGCGATATCGTGACTATGCACCGAATGGCTTACAAGTCCAAGGTCGATCAGAAATTAAGAAAATTGTTACTGGGGTAACGGCTTGTCAATTGTTGTTAGATAAAGCGGTCGAACTTTGTGCCGATGCGGTGTTGGTTCATCATGGTTATTTTTGGAAGAACGAGCCTGAAACTATTACAGGCATTAAATATAATCGAATGAAGACTTTACTCAGTCACGATATTAATTTATATAGTTACCATCTTCCATTAGATGGTCACCCGGTATTGGGCAATAATGTGTTACTTGGGAACCTGTTTGATATTACGGTTGATGCGCGTGATGATATTACCGATTTACTTTTTAAAGGGACACTCAATAGTCCTTTAACTGCGCTTGAATTTAAACAACAACTTGAACAAAAACTTCATGATGGCCGTCGTTCTGTTTTATTTTGTGGAGATAATGCCCCCACAGTGATTAACCGAGTTGCATGGTGTAGTGGCGGGGGACAGGATTATATTGAATCGGCCGCCCAGCTAGGTGTCGATGCGTTTTTTACTGGTGAAGTATCTGAACGCACAATTCATATCGCACGAGAATATGGCATTAATTTTTATGCCGCCGGTCATCATGCAACTGAACGTTATGGCATTAAAAAATTAGGTGAATGGTTAGCTAGCCATTATGACTTACAAATTATTTTTGTGGATATTGATAATCCTGCATAACAAAAGTTGAATTTAAATAAGAAATATCGCATACTTATTCGCAGTTTTTTTAATCTTTAAGTTGTTTTACTATCAATAATATGAGAGGTCACTTTATGTTTACAGGAAGTTTGGTCGCACTTGTTACCCCAATGGATACGAAAGGAAATGTCGACCATGTAAGCTTAAAAAAATTGGTCGAATATCATATTGCAAACGGCACATCTGCCATTGTATCTGTGGGAACTACTGGCGAATCAGCAACGCTCGATCATAATGAACATATTGATGTTATTAAGCGCACTATCGATTATGCAGAAGGTCGAATCGATATTATTGCTGGTACCGGTTCAAATGCCACTAAAGAGGCAATTGAATTGACGCGTCAAGTTGAAAATATTGGTGTGGTTGGCTGTTTAACCGTAGCGCCTTATTATAATAAACCAACTCAGGAAGGTTTATACCAACATTTCAAAGCTATTGCCGAAAGCTCGCCATTACCACAAATTATTTATAATGTTCCTGGTCGTACATGTAGCGACATTAAACCTGAAACGGTAGGACGATTAGCTAAAATTAAAAATATTATTGCACTAAAAGATGCAACAGGTGATCTATCTCGCGTTTATAAGACACGTAAATTAGTTGGCGATGACTTTAAGTTATTAAGTGGAGATGATGCAACTTTCTTAGACTTTATTATTTTAGGTGGTGACGGTGTTATTTCGGTCACAGCTAATGTAGCGGCAAAACAAGTCGCAACTGTTTGTGAATTGGCGTTTAACAACCAAATCCAACAAGCAAGAAATTTGAACGATTCTCTAATGGCACTACATACCCATTTATTTATAGAGCCTAATCCAACGCCAGCTAAATGGGCGTGTACTCGCTTAGGTTTAATGGCTAATGGTACTATCCGTTTACCGCTAGTGCAATTAAGTGACGCATCTATCCCAGTGGTTGAGCAAGCATTGAAAGATGCTAAATTACTTTAATATTGACTATAACCTTAATTAAAAAGCAGAAATCTATGTTGAATAAAACTGAATTGAAAAGCAAAACCTTAAAGAAAATAGCTGTTTTATCGGTTATTACTTCTATGTTTGTTGTTGGATGTAGTAACGATCAACGTTATAAACGCGAGGTTGATAGCAATGAAGATTATCTCAATGCACCCGCTTTAAAATCGTTAATTATTCCTAAAGGCGTTTCCGTACCACAAGAGGTGGGTGAATATTATGTTATTAATAATAATGTTGAAGGTGCGGTCGGTAAACAGTTAGATATTCGTCCACCAGAATTAACTATCTCTACTATTCCAGATGCTTTTGTAGTTTATAAAAATGGTACGGTCAACTTTAATGTGCCTGTCAGTTATGGCATTTGGAATAATATCCCGAATACTTTAAACAAACAGAATATTCAGATAAGTTCAAGCGATAGTACAACTATTAAAATCAATGGTGCGATTATTACTCGTAAAGATGAACAACAACCGGTCAATGCATCTTTTGTTTTGACACGCCAAATGCATGGCAGTGCTGAAACAATCACTATTGTGTTAAGTGCATTAACACGCGGTGGTGAAAATCTTATGTCACAACCAATTGAAGTCCAGCGCTATGTGGTTGGGTTATTTAATCACATAATGAATGATGTCGCTCCTGAATCGCTATGGACAGTGCCGGTTAAAGACAGTACAGATGAAAATAAAAAAGATGATTAATGATTAAATCCATATTGATCTGAAATAAAACCTTAAAGGTAAAGTCAGTAAATGTCGGTAGGTTAATGATTGAATAATCTTTCATTTAAACGAATTAAAACGGAGCTGTTATTTAGTCTATTTTAACCTAATAGCGGATTAATTTTAGGTATCTTAGCTTAGGATTGAAATAGCTAGGTAACAAAACTAGATTTGACATTAATGGGCGTATAGCTCCTTAATTATTTATTGGTAAATTGATATAAGGTTATAAACATGAAAAAGTTGGCTGAGCTTTATCGTGGTAAAGCAAAAACTGTTTACACCACTGACAATCCTGATCTATTGATTCTTGAGTTTCGTAATGATACCTCGGCATTTGATGGACTGCGCATTGAACAGTTAGATCGTAAGGGAATGGTAAATAATAAGTTTAACTATTTTATTATGACTAAGTTGCGTGAAGCAGGCATTCCAACACAAGTTGAAGCCTTATTATCAGACAATGAAGTACTGGTAAAAAAACTTGAAATGGTGCCGGTTGAATGTGTAGTGCGTAACCGTGCTGCGGGTTCATTAGTTAAACGTTTAGGGGTTGAAGAAGGTAAAATACTCAATCCAGCAACCTTTGAACTCTTCTTAAAAAATGATGCTTTACATGACCCAATGGTTAATGAGTCACACTGTAAAGCCTTTGGTTGGGCAACTGATGAACAGTTAGCTACCATGAAGGCACTAAGCTTTAAAATCAATAGCGTTTTAACCGAGCTATTTGATAAAGCCGGATTAATTCTAGTTGACTATAAATTAGAGTTTGGTCTATTTAAGGGTGAAATCACCTTAGGTGATGAGTTTTCACCAGATGGTTGCCGCTTGTGGGAAAAACAAACCTTGAAAAAAATGGATAAAGATCGTTTCCGTCAAGGTTTAGGTGGCGTGATTGAGGCTTATGAAGAGGTTGCTAAACGTATTGGTGTTCCGCTTTAATGTTTGCCCAATTTGACATCTCTTTCTTTCTTTTATTAGGTTTAGCTGCACTGTGTTATATCACGCATAATAACACAGTGACTTTTGCTGTATTGTTACTGTTGTTATTTAAATTAACGCCCCTAGCAAGCTATTTTCCATTCTTAAATCAATATGGTTTAACCATTGGTATTGTGATCTTAACGGCGGCAATGATGGTGCCATTGGCTGATGGTTCATTAAATATCACCGATATTTTAAAATCATTCACTACTTGGCAATCATTGTTGGCTATTTTAGTTGGGATTTTAGTTTCTTGGCTTGGAACACGCGGTGTATCATTAATTGGTGCTCATCCAACCATAATAAATGGCTTAATTATTGGCACGTTGATTGGTGTGGCTTTTTTCAAAGGGATACCTGTCGGTCCATTGATTGCAGCGGGAATTTTGTCGTTATTGATTGGAAAAAGTTAATTAATGACTAATAGCTCCAGAAAGCTTTGGGTGTTAAATGGTTCGCGTACTCAGCTATTTAATCATATTAATCCCATTATTCAACAATATCCGGGTGATTGGCTGACGATTACCTCGCAAGTCAATTTGCCCGAAGCAATTAGAAATCACATTCAACCCAATCAAAGCAAATCATTACTTGGACAAGAGTTTAAGCATGCTATATTTGATGCCACTGAAAGTTTTAATCTAGAGGCTTTTGCGATGTTAGTAGGTACCTTAGTTAAAGGTAGCGTGCTAATTTTATTTTTACCGATTGATTTTTCTCATTGGATTGACCAAGATAGTTTGCGCTGGAATGAATCCACTACGCCAATTGCTGTGCCCAATTTTGTCTGTCATCTGCAACAAACTTTGTCGGAATTTGCCACAGAAAAACCAACAATGTTTACCCCATTGAATGATACACAAAGCGATTTAACCCAACAGCATTCGGTGTTGACCCAATTATTACAAAGCAATAGTCACTTAAATTTAGTTATAGCTAAACGTGGACGGGGGAAATCAGCCTTAGCAGGTCTGTTTACTCATCACCATGATTGCTGGGTAACTGCACCAAATAAAAATGCTTTAACAACTTTTTATCGCTTTGCTAAATCAAGCTCGCTGTTTTATGCCCCTGATCAATTAATTGCAATGAACGATTATGCATTTCCTCAATGGTTAATTATTGATGAAGCGGCGATGATTCCATTGCCCATGTTAGAACAACTAATGCAAATAGCATTAGCTAAACAAACTAAAATTTTGTTAACCACTACTGTCGAAGGTTATGAAGGAACAGGCCAAGGTTTTTTATTAAAATTATTGGATAAGCATATCGTGAAGCGATTTTATCTAAGTTCACCTATTCGCTGGCAAGAAAATGATCAGCTCGAACAACTATGCGATAAATTACTACTTAATGGTATAATAGATGAAGATATAAAATCGCGAACTAATGAGCATACTATTAGCTATTCGCTTACAGAAAGAGATGATATAGACACACTAAAATCAGTCTATTATTTATTAAAAATAGCGCATTATCAAACAACATTAGTGGATTTAAGACGATTATTTGATGCAGAGAACTTATTGGTTTGGCAAGCGAAAAGGGCTGATCAACTAATTGCTGCGGCTATTACAATTGATGAAGGTGGTTTGTCAGAAGAATTAATTGATGATGTATGGAAAGGCTTACGCCGACCTAAAGGTAATCTTGTTGCACAATCATTGGTTGCACATGCTGGCGATAAATTAGCGGCTAAATTAAAATCGGTCAGAATTAACCGTATTGCAGTTATTGAACCTTATCGACGTCAACAAATTGCTAAACAGTTGGTAGCGCAAATCTATCAACAGGCAAAGAAACAGAATAATGATTTTGTCTCAGTGAGTTTTGCTTACAATGATGCAAATTATCAGTTTTGGCGTATTTGTGGTTTTACCTTAGTACATATTGCTAGCCATAAACAAGCCAGTTCAGGTAGCTATTCGATGATAATGATTAAGCCTATTTCCAAGCAAGGTCATGAACTAACTCAACGTTTAGCGCAAAATTTAATGAGAAATGGCTATTGGCTTAATGGCATTATTGATTTGCCAATTAGCCAGTTAGTATCCGTTGATGAGCAGCAAGCATTAACGCCGCAAGATTACCAAGATTTGCAAGGATTTTGTAATTACCATCGACCATTTGAAGCTTCGTATCCTTCACTTTGTCGTTTACTGAAAGATAACGAAAATAATAGTAAAATGCCAATGCCATTATTAGCTGCATTATTGCAAAACAAAAATAGTGAACGGTCATTGATTAAACAATATCAATTAACTGGTAGGAACGAACTGCAGCTAGCCATCAAACAAGAGGTAAAAAGGTGGCTTAAAAATTATCAAACAGTATGCCAAATTGATTAATTTCGATTATAAAGAAAGTAAAAAGAAAGAAAGTAAGTAAAAAGAAAGTAAGTTGCTGTCTGATTTAATTAATGGTTAAAATGACATCAATATTAAGTAAGAGGAACTCATTGTGACAACACCTAAGTTAGAACACCAATCACAACATCCACATTCCACCTCTGATAACAGCCAAAACCCTAAATCAAGTATAGATTACTTTATTAAAGGATGGTCTTTAGCTTTTAGTCCTGGCTTAAGACGTTTTGTGTTTTTACCATTATTAGCTAATATTGTTATTATGTCAGCACTATTTTATTGGTTTTTTATATCGATTACTGGTCTGACTGATTGGGGATTATCATTTATACCGAGTTGGTTACATTGGTTAGGCTATATAATAAGTGGTATTGTGATTTTAACCTTAGTGATCTTATTTTGTTACTTCTTTAGCACCGTTGCTAACATTATCGCAGCTCCATTTAATGGTTTGCTTGCCGAACAGGTGGAAGCAAAATTAACTGGGGTTACGGTGCCCGATGTCTCTTTGATGAGTTTGATAAAAGACTTACCGCGGATATTTAAACGTGAACTACAAAAATTTGGTTATTACTTATTATGGGCTATCCCAATTTTGGTTAGTTATTTTATTCCTGTCTTAGGGCAATTGGTAACACCAATAGTGTGGTTTTTATTTACAGCATGGCAAATTAATATTCAATATGCTGATTATGTTTTTGATAATCATAAAATTCCTTTTAAACGTATGCGCCAGATATTAAAACATGATCGCTTGGATAATTTACTGTTTGGTATTTTAATCAGCTTTTTTACCATGGTACCATTATTAAATTTGATTATTATGCCGATAGCAGTTTGTGGCGCAACAGCGATGTGGGTTGATCGCTATTCAAATCAAACTATCTTTGCGAGAAATAATCATAATAATCAATAAACGGTAAATTATTTTTGTTGAGGACGACTTGGCCAATCGTCGTCCTCATCATCGTTATAAGGAATAGGTTTTATTCCTTTCTTTTTATCCAGATAATGCTTATAGTTCAATTTATTCAGCGCTTTAATTGTGTTAATAAAGATTCCCACTAAAATAATTAGAATTACCCACCAATAATCTTTAAGCCACTCCATTTAAATCCCCTTAAACGTTGATTTTAATAATTAGCATACAGTGTCTTTACAATTTACGCATCATTCATCACAATAAAATCGACCAACTAAGCAAGTAACAATCTTTCTAAGATATCGATATAGATAGCTTGTAATGTAACGACATCTTGACAATTCACATTCTCATTCACTTTGTGAATAGTTTTATTTAACACGCCAAATTCAATCACTTGACAACCTAATTTGGCAATAAACCGTCCGTCAGAAGTTCCTCCACTGGTAGATAATTTGCTATCAAGTTGAGTAAAGGTCTTAATGGCACTAGTGGCAGCATCAGTAAGTTCTCCTTGTGGGGTTAAAAACGGCTGACCAGATAATCGCCACTTCAAAGTATAGTTTAAATTATGTTTTCGCAAAATCGCGTCGACTTTTGCTTTAATCATCTCATCCGTTAATTCACTACTATAACGAAAGTTAAACTGTACCGATAAATCACCGGGAACCACATTTTCGGCGCCGGTTCCACCATTAATATTAGCTATTTGCATGGTAGTTTGTGGAAAATACTCATTACCATTATCCCACACGGTGGTTACTAATTCATTTAAAGCTGGGGCAAATTTATGAACCGGATTATCAGCAAGATGGGGATAAGCGACATGGCCTTGAATACCATGCACCACGAGATTTGCAGTTAAGGAACCACGACGACCATTCTTGATCTGATCACCTAATACGCTATCGCTGGAAGGTTCGCCGACAATACAATAATCGATCTTTTCTTGGCGTTTAATTAGCAAATCGACCACTTTAACCGTACCGTCAGTCGCTTCAGCTTCTTCATCGGAGGTTAGTAAAAATGCTACTCGACCAGTATGATTAGGATATTTTTTGACAAACGATTCGGCGGCACAAACCATCGCCGCTACACCACTTTTCATATCCGCCGCACCACGACCATAAAGTACGCCATTTTCATCGATAGTCGGTTCAAAAGGTGGATAACTCCATTTACTTTCATCACCGGCTGGTACCACATCTGTATGACCAGCAAACATTAAAGTTTTACCGTTGCCATGATAAGCCCACAGATTTTTTGTTTTACCAATATTCACCTCTTCAATGACAAAGCCTAACGGTTTTAGACGATCGATAATCATCTTTTGGCAGTTTTTATCATCGGGGCTTATGGATCTTTCAGCAATCAATGCTTTGGTTAATGCAATAACAGGTTCGGTCATAGTGCTCTCAATCTTATGGTTTAGGATTAATAAATTGTGAATAGCTCTCGTCAGAAAAACCTAAAAGAGCTCGCTTGCCATCAACAAGTAATGGACGCTTTAAAATCGATGGATTAGCTAACATAATTTTCATAGCGGCATCTTGATTATCAATTTGAAGGCGTATTGCCTCATCAAGTTTACGCCAAGTAGTACCGCGAGTATTTAACAAGCTTTGCCAATCAACAAGTTCTAATAAGCGACTTAACAACTCAGTCGACAAACCATCAGTTTTGTAGTTATGAAATTGATAACTAATCTGCTGATCATCAAGCCAAGTAAATGCTTTCTTCATGGTATTACAGTTTTTAATTCCATAAATAATATACATAACTATCTTCCTTAAAAATTGGAAAAATTGATTATAACAGCTAATTCTATAAGACAGCAATCGAAGGGCAAAATGATATTATTTACTTTTTAATGTTGAAGAATTATGTCTTTTTGTTGAAAAATCCATAATTAATAAATAATGATCTCTCAATACGTTAATGTATTGAGAGATATGGTGATATTTATAATTTTTCTCTTTTAATTAACAGACTTTGAGATAAAAATTGTCCAGTTTTAGTGGTACATAAACCACCTTGGCAAGTACAACGGAAATCTGAAGGTAGTTTTTGTCCTATATCGTACATTGAAGCTATGGTTTCATCTAATGGAATAACAGGATTAAACCCCCACATTACCATATTTGCTGACAGTACGGCATTACCTATAGCGCTTACATTACGGCTAATGCATGGTATTTCTGTTAATCCTGCAACTGGATCGCAAATAAGGCCTAACATATTTTGTAAAGCCATCGACGCGGCTTGAAAAGCTTGCTCAATTGTTCCACCAAGTAATTGAACAATCCCACCAGCAGCCATTGCACTAGCCGAACCATTTTCAGCTTGGCAGGCCGCAACCTCAGCCCCAAAAGAAGCGTTATTAGAAATAAATGATCCTATTAAGCCACTTGCAAGTAGTCCTTTTATAATATCCTCCTTTGGCAAGTTCAAATCTTCTCCTATTGTTATGATGCTGGCAGGTATAACACCACTCGATCCTGCAGTTGGAGCGGCAATAACTATATTATGGGCACAACTATTTTCCATAACAGAAATTGCCGCTAAAGTAGCATTGTTAAGTACACCTGTTGGTATTGCACTTGAATTTTTGAGAGACTGCTTCATTTCTTGTGCTTTATAAGGTAAAAAACCATACATAGGTGTTGTAGTCGGATCTGGTGGAATGGTTGATTGCTTCATTATATTATATGTATGTTCTGCAAGCTGCCATATTTCCTCTTTACTTGCTTTACTTATTGATAGTTCATAATCTAAAGCAATTTCCCACATCGGTTTTTTCGTGGTGTTACTGTATTGTAAAGCACCATCAGCATTTGAGAAAATAGCTTGAGGCTTAGATTGCATTTCAACAGGCATAATTACTGGAGCATGTTTTATCCATAAAATGTATTGTTGATTTTCTAAAGCTAACAGTTTTTCTTTGGTGGTTACATCAAAAGACGAAAGGCAAAAGAGTATTTGATTATTTTTTTCGGAACTAGTTATTGAAAGGTTATAAAGTTGTAATAATTCTGTCAATTTTATTGAGTATTCAGATTGGCAACAAATAAAAATTTGCTCTTGATTTCCATCAATAAAAACAGGAAAACTATTTAATTCAACAATTTCAAACATACCACCACCAGTTGAAAATGTTAAAACGGATAATTCTATTTCATCTTTTTCATTATAAACATTTATCAATGCTTCATTTGGATGCCTTGAAAAAAGTTTTTGTTTAGAAAACCAGATGTTTTTGTTCATTTTTTTTGCTATTTCAACTGAATCTTTAACTTTTGCGTTATCAGTTTTAAAACCAAGGAGCCCTCCAGTAAAACCAAAATTTGAACCTTGTCCAATATAAGTTTCTGGGTAGGATCCATTGGCATCAAATATGATATTTGCTTTATTAATTTCTCTTCCAAATAATAATCTTGTTTGTAATCCAATTCTTGCACAACCGGCAGAATGTGAGCTAGAAGGACCGCACATTATAGGTCCTAAAACATCATTAAAAATACTATGAACAATCATATAACCTCATTATTTACGATTTTTAATAAAATAGATTCGAATAAATTTAATTATCATAAGTATGACAATTGCTGAACCAACATAACCACTCATGATATATACCGCATTGATGATGACATCAAATGGTAAGGCTAGAGCTCCAAATAAAGAAATGAGAGCAACACCCCAGACAATACATTTATGTTTTTTTGTACCTTCTTCGGAAAATTTGATAGCGATAACATGCAGTAACGGAGTTGATATGGTGTAAATAGCGAAAAAGATTAATGCACCAAATGCAATACCTAAAGGGGCCCAAATTTGTTTAGCTAAAAATAAATTAATGATTTGTTTATTTGCAACTTGATCAATATTAGACGTGATTGCGTAAGAAGCGGTAATATCAAGAAAGGCGTATATGATCAAACCAATACTTTGACCAATTACCAGCGGTTTAATAGCAAATTTTGTTGCTAAATCAGCCGAAAATGCAGCTAAAAAAAGAACCATCAATCCAACTAAAGAAATTCCAGAAAGAAACCAATTATTTGCAACTTTCAAAAGATTAAATTCTCCAGATTCTATACGAGAAACATTTATATCAATATCATTACCATTCATTATTAAAGTTGCTATACTTACAATAATAACAAATGCCGTTAAGAATGGCATGATAATGCCCAATGATTTGAGGATTGATTTTAAACCGATTGAAACTGTTCCAGCAGTAATAATGGCGGTGATAATCGCCCCAATAATAATGGGTAAATCATACTGTTCATATAAAATTGACCCACCAGCAGCTATTTCAGCTATAAACATAGTAAAACAGAATAAAAGTGAAAACCATTCAATGGTTTTACCTATAAACGTTCCGCAAAAAAAAGTAAAAACATCAGTACCTTTACTACAACCACCATATTTACCAGCATAAATGAAGCCGAAATTTACTAAAATGATAACGAAACTAAATACCACTCCAACACCAATAGCATTATGTCCAAAAGGCACAAAAAATTGGATAGTTTCTTGACCGCTCATAAAACCACCGCCGATTAAATAACCAAGGCTAGATGCAACAAAAATATATACTTGGCTTAAAAATAGTTTATTCATATATTCACCTCAAAGGTATTTCAGAAAATAATTCACATCCGTGATGATCATAATTATAAAAAAATAGTCTATTTATTTTATAATTATGAAAACAAACTATCATAAATAGGTTTTTAAGCCACTTTAATTATCCATAAAAATAAATAAAATTTCATAATTGTGAATTTGATCAAATTTTTGTAATTAAAATTAGCAATTAACGAAAAAGTATTACAGTCGTAGTGGTTTTAGCAGAAAGTGAGAAAAGTTAATAGAACAATAGGAATTTTAGGAGAGATTGGGAGTATTAACTCCGCAATTTTATTTTTTTTTATAAAACCAATAACTAACACATGTTGAGTTGCCAACATTTTTAAATGTATGCAAAGTATTTTTCTTGATGTATATACTATCCCCAGCGTTGATTATAAATTTTTGATTAAGCATTTCAATACATAAACTACCTTGGGTAATTACTGCTATCTCATCATAATCATGCCCCCAAGAAGTTCTTTCGTAACTAAAACCTTGTTCAACGGTTATGCAGATACCTTCTATATCATGCTCACCATTATTTAACATTTCATATTTTACTTTGTCTTTTTCTGTAAAAAAAACCTTTCTTTCATTTGCTCGGGTTATAGGGCTCGATGGTGGTTGATTGATTGTTAATACGTCTGTAATATTAATATTTAAAGCAAAACACACCTTTTGTAACTGAGCGATGGTAGGGCTTATAATATTTCTTTCCAAATTACTCAGATAACCACTTGATAGTCCACTAATTGAAGACAACTGCTGTAGAGTTTTGTTTTGTTTTTTTCTAATTTGTTTTATTTTCAACCCAACATTACAATCTGAATAATCTTCATTCATTCTCTTGATAATCTCCAATGATATTTTTTAGGTTATAAAGATTATAGTGAAAATTAACAGTGTCAAGTTGATGTTGAAAATGTTTTGCCTCTCTTCTTAGAACATGAATATCATCTGTTTTAAATTTTGTTTATTTTAAATTCTTATTTTTCGTTTTCAAAAAAGTTGCAGAATGTACTTTTAGTAGTTAACTGCACACCTAGAAAATCGACTTTGTATCCCCAATAATAATCATTAATTTTTAACCACTAAAACAAAAGTTTCCATCGTAAAAAGACTAAAGTTTATAAGGATATGCAAAATGCTTTTTTACTATTAGAATAAACATTTATTAATCTATTTTTATATCTTCTTTGTTTCTCTTTACGAAAGTTAACAATTAAACGTAAAAAAATATTGCATCGTGTTTTTTCAGTCACTATACTTTTCGCATCGTTTAATGCAAACGATAAATATCTAGATAATCAGCATAAAATTACAAATAAATCATATGGTTAACTGACAGGATTGTCGAAATGCATTATAATGTTAAAAAGGAAACAATGGAGAAGTTGTAATTTAAATTCCCTAAAGTTAAGCTCGCAACATTTATCGCAATTCTGACATCGTTTCTTTTTTCCCCTGCAGCTCTTTTTAGAGTTATCATTTGGCTTGTTATTAATAACTTCCTATTCAAGCCTTGCGTTAACGTCTAAAACTTCGAATAAAATTAATGGTAATGTGCCATATTTAACTTTCGACGGTGGACGAACACGTGTGACTAATACCGACGGTTTGCTTGGGATCTCCCTTTCTGATGGTAAACAATTTAGCCCTACAAACAATAGTTCAAATTTATCCGCTCCTATCGAATTGCCTGAAGTTGGACAGAGTTTTGTCGATATTGGTATGTTTGTTCCAACGAATAAAAGTTCTATTACATTGAGTTCCCTCATTGGCCCTCCCCATAATTTTTGGGGGGATGATGATGGTGATGGTCAGGGCGTTAACGGTATCACCAGCTACTGGTAGTTTAAGGTTATCCATTGTTGATAAAAATAATCGAACGGTTGCCCGTGATGAAGTTCTAACTATTTGTAAGGCGCCTTATAAATTAACCTTATCTAATACTGAAGGTCTACTAAGAACCCGATATGGTGTGCCTAATGAAAGTCGATTTAGTGCGAATAATGTCACTTATTATATTAATCCTAAAGCATTGCCAGTAATTTGTTTTGCTAAACCTGACTTAACTTACAGTATAGGTGATTTTGCAGGCCTAGCTGCCATTTGGGATCCAAATAAAGGTTTTCTATCTCAGTCAGTTATGCCGTCGTCTTATAGTTTAAACTTTCCTACTACCGGAGCTAATGATTTGTATTTTGATTTAGATATTGGTGGTAGTAGCGATTTATCTTGGGCGTCAGTTTCTCATGGTGGTATTACAGCTACTATGACCAATTTAACAAATAGCAACGTTCGTGTCACGCTAACAGGTCCAGTTGCAACCAAATCGCAATGAAAATCAGATGATTCAGGTTATATCGATAGGCCATCTTTGCCTCAGGTATTTGAGTTAGTTGGTCGTGATAGTCATGGTAACGACGTCGTTAAGTATGGTTTTGTGTTACAACAATGGTTTGTTAATCGTGGAGACATAAAAACAAATCATGGTAGTACGGCAAAATGGTGTGCAAACATAGGTTATCGCCAACCTAAAGTTAAAGATTTAACAAACGCATTTTGCAGG
>CAMLPV010000023.1 GCA_946482005.1 uncultured Gilliamella sp. | reverse complement strand
TTTTTTAAGATTAGGTAATACACATAAATCTTTTGCATTATGACCTAGCAATTTAAACGAAAAATACGCAGACATATCGAATCATAATTTTTTAAAATAAAAAATGATCGCAGTAAGTCGAGATTGGTATACCTAATCTTAAACTATTAAAGAATATTTATTAGCTTCAATATTAACATTAGAAAGAGATTAAGGACTCGCCAATTATAAAAAAACTAAACAATAATCCAATAGATTAGGTTAATAAAAAATAATAAAACAAAAATTCCGTCGCCAAACTAACGACGGAAATAAAGATTTACCAATCTAATTTAATTAAAAAATCACGCAATTTGGCAAAATCATCTGGCATATAATGAGAAAGTAATGTCATATCTGCACGTTCAGCGAGTGCTTTCGGTAGAGGAATTGATTTACCAAGAATGTCTTCTACCACTTCTTTAAATTTAGCTGGATGTGCAGTACCTAAAAATAGTCCATATTCCCCTTCTTGTAACTGATCACGCAGTGCACGATAAGCAATTGCACCATGAGGTTCAGAAAGGTAACCTTTTTTGTCAAGTTCCTGTACCGTCTGTTTGGATACTTCATCAGAGACTGCAGCATGACCAAGTGATTTAAGCGACCACCTTTCTCTTTTATAAATCTCCTCAATACGAGGCCAATTATTAGGTTGGCTAACATCCATAGCATTGGATAGCGTTGCTACCGTTGCATGAGGTTCCCACTTACCTGTTTCCAAATAGCGTGGCACAGTATCATTGGCGTTGGTTGCAGCAATGAAACGTTTAATTGGTAATCCCATTGTCTTAGCAAGTAGACCTGCTGTTAAGTCACCAAAATTGCCACTTGGTACCGAAATCACTAATTGCTCACGTTGTGCTGGGGTTAACTGAGCAAAAGCTTCAAAATAGTAACAAATTTGTGCTAATAATCGACTTATATTAATAGAATTAGCTGAATTTAAGCCAATGGCTGTTTTTAAATCTTCATCATCAAATGCTTTTTTAACTAACGCTTGGCAAGCATCAAAATCACTTTGTATCGCAATAGTATGAATATTATCGCCAAGCGTACAAAATAGCTTTTCTTGTAATGGACTAATTTTTCCTTCTGGATATAAAATCACTACTCGAATATTCGGTAAATGATAAAATGCATGAGCAACCGCTGCTCCAGTATCGCCGGATGTCGCAGTTAGAATCGTAATTTTTTTATCAGCCGCAACTTGCACCAAAGCCTGGGCCATAAAGCGACCACCAAAATCTTTAAAGGCTAATGTTGGGCCATGGTATAACTCTAATGAACCTATATCTTTTTCTACTGATTTGACTGGAGCAGGAAACTGAAATGCATTTTTTACCAATCTATGCATATCGGTATCACCAATTTCATCACCAATAAAAGCAGATAAGATCTTGGCACTACGACTTACAAAATCTAGTTTTAATAATGCATCAATTTCATTTAGCGAAAATTTTGGTAAATCTTGAGGAAAAAATAGACCTTGTCCTCTTCCTAATCCTTGTTGTACTGCTTGTGCAAAGCTAACTTGCTGTGTGTGATCTTTTAAGTTGTACAATTTCATAATATTTTCCGATTATCTTTATGCTTATATTGTTTACTTTATCTGTTAGTCATTTATTGACCTATCGATAACGCTATGGAAACTTTCAAGCTTTATATCGTAGATAGAGTTATATAACTCTTGCGCCTTGTTTATCTATCTTACAAATATGCGTAAAACCTTCCTCATTTTGTAAGTAGCAATTTTTTAATAGCAATTCAATTTGCTGCGCTGTTTCAAGTTTGTCAGCAATGACAAACATGGTCGGTCCTGATCCAGAAATACCCGATGCTAGAGCACCAAGTTGTTTTACCCGATTTTGCGTTTCATCAAAGTTAGGTAATAGTTGTTTACGATAAGGTTCTGCAATATTATCGCGCAGCATTGTAGCGGCAAGTTTTGGTTGATTTGTATAACAAGCGTGAATAAAACCACCAACATATCGACCATGAGCGACGCAATCCGCTTTTTGATATTGTGCAGGCAAAATAGCTCGTGCTTGAGCTGTCGATACCTTTATACCTGGATAGGCCATCACCCAATACCAATTGTCAAAATGTGGAATGGATTCACTAATAATCCCCATTTCATCAAGGATAAGTTGCATTCCTCCCAAATAACAGGGTGCAACATTATCGTAATGAACGCTTCCAGAAATCCGACCTTCAAGTTCTCCCATCATAGAAAGCATTTCAAACTCACTAAATGGCTTATCAAAAAATTCATTTAAAGCAACCAATGCCCCTACTACTGAACATGCACTGGATCCTAATCCTGAACCAATAGGCATATTTTTTTCAAGTGTCATACTAACTGGGAGCGTTTTACCCATCGCTTCACAAAAACGCTGCCAGCATTGATATACAATATTGTATTTAGGATCGCGTGGTAATTTCTGAACAAATATTCCTTTACAAGTAAGAGAAAATTCTGTTGCGGTTTCAACTGTGATCAGATCACCCAACATCACACCACTAATCGGATTAATGGCAGCACCTAAAATATCAAAACCAACACTGATATTCGCCATTGATGCTGGCGCATATACTGTTAAAGATTTATGACTCATTTAACCTCCGATTTTACCTGATGTAGTGCGTAAAATATCAGCAAAAACACCCGCTGCAGTCACGTCATTACCCGCCCCATAACCACGTAGTACTAATGGAATTGGTTGATAATAACGAGTATAAAATGCTAAAGCATTTTCGCCATTCTTAACTTTATAAAGAGGGTCTTCACTATCAACTGCTTCAATTTTAACACTACATTGATTATTTTCGATACTACCAACATATCGTAATACTTTTCCGTTTTTGGCTGCTTGTTCAGATTTTGCTTTAAATTCAGCATCTAATTGCGGTAATTTAGTCATAAACTCATCAATATTGCCTTGGGAATATTCAGCGGGTAAAACAGATTCAACATTAATTTGATCGAGCTCAAGTTGTAATCCAGCTTCTCGCGCTAAAATAAGTAATTTTCTAGCAACATCTGTTCCAGATAAATCATCCCGAGGATCTGGCTCAGTAAAACCTTTCTCTTTAGCTAGTTTAGTTGCTTCAGACAATGACATTCCTTCATCAAGCTTACCGAAAATGAAAGAAAGCGAACCTGATAATATCCCTGAAAATTTAATAAGCTCATCACCCGCATTTAGTAAATTTTGTAAGTTTTCAATTACCGGTAAGCCTGCACCTACATTGGTATCATATAGGAATTTGCGTTTACTTTTTGCAGCTTCTTGGCGTAAGCGTAAATAATAGGCCATAGAGCTGGTATTTGCTTTTTTATTTGGAGTAACCACATGGAAACCATTAGCTAAAAAGTCAGCATATTTGTCGGATACTTCGCTACTTGAAGTACAATCGACTAGAATTGGGTTAAGCAGTCGGTTATTTTTGGCAAATTCAATAATACTATCTAATGTGTATTTCATTTCACTCTGTTTGATTTGTTCACGCCAATTATCAAGAATAATACCATCTCGATTAAGCACGCTATGTTTTGAATTAAATAAACCGCATACCCGTAAATCAATCTGTTTGTTTTTAAGCCATTTTTGTTGGCGACCAATTTGATCGACAAGTGCGCCACCCACACCACCAACACCAATTACAAAAACATCAAGCATTTTATCTGTTCCAAATAGCATTTGATGAGCAACTCGTACGCCCATTACCGCAACATCATTATCAACCACAACTGAAATTGAACGTTCAGATGATCCTTGTGCAATAGCGACAATGTTAATATTTGCTCTAGCTAATGCAGTAAAGAAATTGGCTGATAATCCACGTAATGTGCGCATACCATCGCCCACAACTGAGATAATAGCCAGTCTTTCAATAATTTCAATCGGTTCAAGTAATCCATCTTTTAATTCTAAGAAGAATTCATCACTTAAAGCTTCTTCTGCACGATAAAGTTCAGATTGTGGTACACAAAAACTGATACTGTATTCAGATGATGATTGTGTAATAAGAACAACAGATATACCTGCGTAAGACATCGCCGAAAAAACCCGAGCCGACATACCAACCATGCCTTTTAGACCAGGACCAGAAACGTTAATCATCGCCATATTATTTAAATTAGTAATCCCTTTTACAGGAGTGGTTGAATCAACAACATTGGCGCCAATAAGTGTACCTGGTGCATCAGGGTTATTGGTATTTTTTATTAAACATGGAATTTGGAACTGTGCAATAGGTAAAATGGTTCTAGGATGAAGAACTTTAGCGCCAAAATAAGAAAGTTCCATCGCTTCTTGATATGACATAGTTTTTAGTAATTTGGCATCAGGAACAGTGCGAGGATCACAAGTGTAAACACCATCAACATCGGTCCAAATTTCACAGCTATTTGCTCTTAAACAAGCTGCAAGAACTGCAGCCGAATAATCAGAACCATTACGACCAAGTACAACCAACTCCCCTTTGTCATTACCCGCTGTAAATCCAGGCATTAAAATAATATTTTGCTGTGGAATGCACATCTGTGCAATTCGATGACTTGATTCGGGAATATCAACCGTAGATTCTAAGTAGCCACCTTCAGCAATAAGCATTGCAACAGGATCGATTACGGTAATGGTGTGACCTTTCGCCTTAAGCAGCTCTTGCATAATAGTAATTGACAGTTTTTCACCACGACAAATAATTGATGCATTAATACTATCTGGGCATTGACCTAATAAGCGAATTCCTTCCAGCAATTGCTTAATATGATTTAATTCATTTAACGCAAAACGTTTCATTTCTTCATAAGCAAAATTAGGTTGTACTTTTGCAAGCCCCGCTAATAAATCAGCAAAAATTTTTTCCGCATCATAAATATTGTTTTTGATTTCTTGTCCGGCAACTGTTTTTTCAACCATTGCAACTAAATGATTAGTGATTTTAGCAGGTGCTGATAAAACAGTCGCTGTTTGTTCTTGTTTAGCATTATTTTCAATTATCTCCGCTACTCGCAAAAAACGTTCTGCGTTAGCAACAGATGTTCCTCCAAATTTTAAAACTTTCATATCACACCTTACTTATCTTTTTTATTTATGCCATTACGATTCAAAATACAATTATTCGACTTTTTTACATCGATAGGTATTATGAAAACCCTTTAGTGTTATAACATTAGTTATAATTTTATTTTCAAACTATAGTTAAATTTTAATAAAAATATTTATTACACAATAAAAAAACCCGCCTTTTAGGGGCGGGTTTTTTATATTTTTTGGGAAAAATCAACCCGCCCTAGATCGCGTAATAGTACCTAAGGTGCCAATAATGCCTGTCATACGGATTGAAATAATCATTATTTTTCCTAAAACTTTTTCACTTAAACTCTAAACAAAACAGCCCGACATTTTCATGTCAGGCTGTAATTCTAAAAAACTTTTTTGCTGTTTTCGTACTCATTAACAACTTTATTCAAAGCTTGATATATACTTTGCGCATCTTGTTTATTTAACGCTTCATCAAGAATATTGAGGTACGACAACATTAATTTTTGATTGTCTTCGGCAAACTGCGGTGATACTTCCTGATCTTCATATAACATGACATAAGTACGGGCAAACCCAAAGATCAAAAAATAGACCGATGCATTTTTCGGATCTTCTTGAATTAATGCTCTCATTGCCTTGCGTAGTTTTACATAACTATCCGTACCCGGCAAACTTGTCGCAAATGTTTTCGTTACTTCAGAAAATGTCATTGCAATAAACCCCAATCAAAATCACAAGATGAAAGAATAGCAACCCGTCAGCAGAAGTGCAAGTGTATTTTGTTTATTAAACATAGTTTTTTACTTTTAATAAACAGCATATACCAATTAATAGCTAATAAGTTTATTATTATAAATCCTTGCAAACAGATAATCCGGCTGAAGCTTGTGCAACAGGCATTATCTCAATTGAGTTAACATTAAAGTGCGTTGGTGTATTAACTAACCAAGATACGGTATTTGCTATATCTTCGGGCGTGATATAATCTACACCTTTATATACTTCCGCCGCTTGTTCATCATTTCCATGAAACCGTACATTTGAAAATTCTGTACCACCACACAAACCTGGCTCAATATTGGTAACTCTAATTTTTTTTCCTAAAAGATCTGTTCGTAAATTTGCACTAAACTGCTTAACAAATGCTTTCGATGCACCATAAACATTACCACCTTTATAAGCATAACTACCAGCTACTGAACCAAGGTTAATAATATATCCAAAATTACGTTCGACCATTCCTGGCAAAATTTGGTGAGTTAAATGTACTAAGCCTATTATATTGGTTTCAATCATGGTTTCCCAATCATTATAGTCTGCTTGGTATGCTGGTTCTAATCCTAAAGCTAATCCGGCATTATTAATTAAAATATCAATTGGTTGGAACTCTTTAGGAAGTTGTAACAAAATTGATTCCACCGCATCTTTTTTTGTTACATCTAAAGACAATGGTAAGAAGTTTGAACCTAATTCATCAGCTATCTTTTGTAGTTTATCGGTTCGCCTAGCGACACCAATAACTTTATAGCCATCTGCTATTAGCTTGCAGCAAATAGCTTGTCCAAATCCAGAGGAAGCGCCAGTAACTAAAGCAATATTCATAGTAAAAACTCCTTATAGGCTTAAAGACAATATAGATACGAGTATATTCTCATAATCAATATGATAAATATGCAAAAAGTGGTAAATAAATAATTTTACTTAAACGTATAGTTAACCTGAAACTTCTTGACAATAATGCAAAATAACTTTTATAAAAAACCCGCTAAAAAAGCGGGCTAATATTTAAATTTCATTTAGCAGATTCTTCTGATGGTTCTTCGTCTTTTAATGGAACAATCAGTGTATCAATATGAGTATTATTGATTAATTGACGAGCAGAAGACATTAACTTGCTCCAAAAATCCTGATGATGACCACATACAACAAGATCTGCGCCATATTCGTGAATTGCTTCAATTAATACTTGACCAAATTCACCATTTCCTGAAAGTGTGTGTGCAATAGGATATCCTGCATCATCAGCCAGTTTATTCAAAGCAATGTGTGCATCTTCTGTGATTTTGTCTTTCATATCATTCATATTAATGTCAACCAACCCTGTATATAGATCAGAATAGTTAATACCAACATGAATCAAAGAGATTTGAGCATTATATGGCCTTGCCATAGAGACCGCTTTCTCGACAAGAACTTCACTTTCAGGTGATAAATCCACTGCGACTAATATATGTTTATAAGCCATGATATTTTACTCCTTCCTATTTTGACGCTCAGGTTAAATTTTGAATTTATACTCTCTTTTTACTACTAAATTAATTTTTGAGCAAGCCAAAAAAGTGACCCAGATAACAAAATTGAAATCGGCAATGTCAAAATCCATGTTAATGCAATATTTTTAATTGTTTTGCTTTGTACACCACCACCATCAACAATCATTGTTCCAGCCACCGATGATGAAAGGACTTGAGTAGTTGATACTGGCATACCCGTATAGCTAGCAATACCAATTGAAAGTGCTGTGGTAATTTGCGCCGAAACACCTTGAGCATAAGTCATCCCTTTTTTACCAATTTTTTCACCAATGGTAACAGCAACTCGACGCCATCCAATCATAGTACCAATAGCAAGCGCTGAAGCCACTGAGATGATGATCCAAATAGGTGCATATTCAATTGTTTTAAGTAAGTCCTTATTGACCGAATTTAAATATTGTTTATCTTCTGACGAAACATTTGGTTGTTTAGCAACATGTGAAACAGTATCGGACAAGCAAAGTAGAATACGCCTAGCTTGTGAGCGTTGCTCAACAGTAAGAGATTCATAATCATTCATTTTATTAAATAGATTATTAGCAATATTTAATGTAATAAAAGAACGCGAATAATCACAATGATATTGATTTAAATCGCTGATAGACACGTTAGAGTCAACTGTAGATTGAGAGCCAATTACAGTTGTTAAATCTTGATTATGAGTAACAAAATAGTCTTCAATATTGTGGATAGCATTGCGAGTATTGGTAATATCATAAGTTGAAGCACTCATATTAACAATAAAACCTGCGGGAGCAATGCCCATTAGCACTAACATTAATAAACCAATTCCTTTTTGCCCATCGTTAGCGCCATGTGAAAAGCTAACACCGGCTGCTGATATAATAAGCATTATGCGAATCCAAAATGGAGGTTTTTTCTTACCATAGAGTTTTTCACGCTGCTCTGGTGTCATGAAAATACGTTCTCTTTTTTTACTACTTTTTTTACTTTGACTTTTACGTGTCCAATATTTACGTAGTAAAAAAATCATTAAACCAGCAACAACAAGACCAATTACTGGTGAAATAATTAATGATAAAAAGATTTGAATCATCTTTGGAATATTAAGCGCATCAATAATTGATGTATCCATAATAAATGCATTAGCAAGTGCTACACCAATAATGGAACCAATTAAGGTATGAGAACTTGATGCAGGGATGCCAACATACCAAGTTCCTAAATTCCAAATAATTGCTGCGAATAAAATAGAAAATACCATTGCAAGCCCATGTGTAGAACTTACATTGAGTAATAAATCGGTTGGTAATAAGTGCACAATTGCATAAGCAACACTAAGGCCACCAAGCAACACACCGAAGAAATTAAACACTCCTGCCATAAAAACGGCAAGTTGCTCTTTCAATGCTCTGGTATAAATAACCGTTGCAACAGCATTGGCTGTATCATGAAATCCATTTATAGCCTCGTAAAAAAGTACAAATAACAATGCAAAGACTAATAATACAATAGTTGAAAATTCTAAATCAGAAAATAGATGAAACATAATAGATCTTTCTGTTGTTAATTAACGACACTATTATCCTTTAGAATAGGATAATGAGCAAAACAAATTTTACATTTTTCGTTTAGCATAGCGGGCAGCTAAAAAAGCACAGATCATTAATTGAATCTGATGAAAGATCATTAAAGGTAAAATCATAATCCCCATAATCGACATTGGAAAAATAACACCGGCCATGGGAATACCACTAGCTAAACTTTTTTTTGAACCACAAAATACAATTGTAATTTCATCTTCTTTGCTAAAACCAAATAGTCTTGCACTATAGGTCGTGATCAATAAAACAATAACTAATAATACAATTGAGAAAAATATTATGTTTAATAACGATAAAAGGCCAACTTGTGCCCAAATGCCATTAATAACTGCATCACTAAAAGCAACATAAACCACTAATAAAATTGATAAACGATCAGTTTTAGAAATGATATTTTTGTATTTTTCTATCCATTTTATTATAAAGCGACGCGATAAATGACCAATAATAAAAGGTAACATCAATTTTAACATTATTGAGGTAATTGCATCGACTATATCCATTGAAGCAACAGCTTGAGTATTCATTAGTAACCCAACTAAAATAGGAGTAATAAAAACACCCAATAATGTTGATGCTGAGGCACTACAAATTGCAGCAGCTACATTACCTCTTGCTATCGAAGTAAATGCTATTGCTGATTGTACTGTTGCAGGTAAAACACAAAGGTACACAAAGCCTAAATAAAATTCTTGCGATAAAAAAGTTGGCACTAAAAATTGCATCATAACACCTAAGATAGGAAAAACCACAAAGGTCGTTGCAAATATTAACAAATGTAATCGCCAATTTTTTATGCCAATAATAATGGATTGAAAAGAAAGTTTAGCGCCATGCATAAAAAATAACAATCCAATGGCAAAAGTTGTAAGGTGCTCAAAGTATATTTTAGTTTGTCCCTTACAAGGCAAAATACTTGCAGTAATAACAACACAAATTAAAGTCAATAAGAATGGATCAATCTTCAAACGTTGGAGTATATTCATAGTTACCAATCTTTTTTGCTAAAAAAATCGCCACAATAGTGGCGATATAGTTTACGTGTAAGAATACTTATTCTAAGAAGCTACGAAGAACATCCGAACGACTTGGATGACGTAATTTACGTAACGCTTTAGCTTCAATTTGACGAATACGTTCACGTGTTACATCAAATTGTTTACCAACTTCTTCAAGCGTATGATCGGTATTCATATCAATACCAAATCGCATACGTAATACTTTTGCTTCGCGTGGTGTTAAACCAGATAAGATATCACGTGTTGCACTGCGCAAGCTTTCAGATGTTGCTGCATCTAATGGTTGCTCTAGTGCGGTATCTTCAATAAAGTCACCTAAATGTGAATCTTCATCATCACCAACTGGTGTTTCCATTGAAATTGGTTCTTTAGCAATCTTCAACACTTTACGAATTTTATCTTCTGGCATTTGCATACGTTCAGATAACTCTTCTGGTGTCGGTTCGCGACCAATTTCTTGTAACATTTGACGTGAAATACGATTTAACTTATTAATCGTCTCAATCATATGTACTGGAATACGAATTGTTCTTGCTTGGTCGGCAATTGAACGTGTGATAGCTTGTCTAATCCACCAAGTTGCATAAGTTGAGAATTTATAACCTCGACGGTATTCAAACTTATCTACAGCTTTCATTAGACCTATATTACCTTCTTGAATCAGATCTAAGAACTGTAATCCACGGTTAGTGTATTTTTTTGCTATAGAAATAACTAAACGTAAGTTTGCTTCAACCATTTCTTTCTTAGCGCGTCGTGCTTTTGCTTCACCAATAGACATACGACGATTAATATCTTTAATTTGCTCAATAGAAAGATTAGTTTCCGTTTCAATTTGTTGCAACAAGTTAACTTGTGCAGCAATTTGCTCCTCGAAATCTTTTAAATTAGCCGCAAAAGCACTTTTCGAAGTTAATGCTTTATTATACCAATCCATGTTATTTTCATTTCCAGTGAAATAATTCATAAATTGTTTTTTCGGCATTTTGCATTGTTCAACACAGATCTTCATAATTACACGTTCGTGTGCTCTTACGCGATCCATCATACTTCTCATATTGTTGACAAGTATATCGAACTGTTTAGCAACTAAACGAAATTGTTTGAAAATCTCTGATAAATTTTCGATCTCTTTTTGTGCTTTTTTGTGACCTCTTCCATATTTTTTAATAGCTTCAGAAGTTTTATTATGCTGTTCTTGTAATTCAGCAAATTTTGCTCTAGCTACTTCAGGATCAATCGAAACATCTTCATCTGCAGATGAATCACCATCCTCATCTTCATTTTCATCGTCACTATCGTCGATTTCGATCTCGGTTTCACTATCTTCTAAATCTTCAGGTAATTCTTCTGTTACTTCTTCCGCATTTGGATCAACAAAACCGGTAATTAAATCAGATAAACGAACTTCTCCACTTTCGACTAAGTTATATTGCTCAAGTAGATAAGTAATCGCCTCTGGGTATTCAGACACTGAAGTTTGAACCTGATTAATGCCATCTTCAATACGTTTGGCAATATCAATTTCACCTTCACGAGTTAAAAGTTCTACCGCTCCCATTTCTCGCATATACATACGAACAGGATCGGTTGTTCGACCTATTTCTGACTCAACATTAGATAATACTAATGCTGTTGCTGCTTCAACGGCTTCTTCATCAGGGACATTATCTGAAAGTAATAACTCATCAGAATCAGGGGCTTCTTCAAGAACTTGAATCCCCATATCATTAATCATTTGGATAATATCTTCAATCTGATCTGAATCAATAATCTCTTCAGGCAAGTGATCGTTGACATCAGCATAGGTTAGGTATCCTAGCTCCTTACCACGAATAATTAGGAGTTTTAGCTGTGATTGAGAATTTTGCTCCATAAAAGGTATCCACTTTTAGTTATTTGGTCATGTGTATATTATATACGTAGAACATTAGCTGTTATCTACGTATACCCTATATATTTAGTCTTTTTTTGATAAAACAAGTATTAATGTCGCTAATTCTTTTTTCTCTGCGGTACTTAAGCCGGAGACTCTCTCTTTTGCGATTAGTTCATCTTGTCTTTGGGCGAGTATATTATCATATAACTCTTTTAAAGTATGTTTAAAAATAGATTCTATATCATCATCTTGGTAATGAAACTCCCAGGTTGATAAACGACTAATTTGCTTATAAAACGGCCTTTCTAAACACTCAGTTAATATTTGTGCAGTAGTTATATTAGGATAGCGCTGGCATAATTCAAGTAGTTCAATAAAAATATCAATACCAGCCATTTTCACTTGACCAATAGCATTAATATCGGAAACAAGCTGCGCAAGATTAGGATATTGAAGTAATAAACCGATCAAAATACGCATTGTTGTTAACTTCATTTGTGCTATTGGTGCAGTTTCTGGAACCTTACTTTCATATTTTTGGCGATTAGATTGCATCAATTGCTCTATTTGAGACAAATCAAGTAATCCTAAATAACGCCCAAGTTGTTGTAATAAATTTAATCGGAAAGCCTTTGCTTTTATTTGATCAAGTAAAGGAAGCGCCAATGAACTTAATTTAGCTTTCCCTTCCGGTGTTTTCAAATCAACTTGTTTTAGTAATTCATCAAATAAAAATTTAGACAGGTTTGGTGCGGTTTTCAGGTAATCTTCAAAACCTGTTTTACCGACTTTACGTACAAAACTATCTGGGTCTTCATCTTGAGGTAAAAAAGCAAAGCTTATCTCTTTACCATCAATCAAGCAGGGTAATAAAACATTTAATGCTCGCCAAGCAGCATTCCTTCCTGCATTATCTCCATCATAACAAAAGATAACAGAATCTGTAGCTCTAAATAGAAGTTTAATATGTTCTTCTGATGTTGCTGTCCCTAGAGCTGCTACCGCATAATCAATATCATATTGGGCCAGAGATACAACATCCATATAACCCTCTACAATTATTAATTGTTTCGGGTTACGATTGGTTTCCAAAGCTTCATAAAGTCCATATAACTGAAAACCTTTATGAAAAATAGGCGTTTCTGGTGAGTTTAAATATTTTGCCGAGTCATTAATGATAGTTCTTCCACCAAAGGCGATCACATTACCTTGTCTATCACGAATTGGGAACATGATTCGCCCGCGAAAGCGATCGAATCGATTACCTCTATCATTATTAACTGACATCCCTGCTTTATCATATAACTCTGCTTCGTTTTTTGTCTTTACAATAGTTTGAAAAGCTAATTGGCTTGAATTAGGTGCGTAACCAATTTTATACCTAGCTATAATTTCCGTATTTAGCCCACGTTGTTCTAGATATTTATGTGCATCAATCGAGGTTGGTAATGCTAATTGCTGTTGGTAAAAATTGGTTATTTTAGCCATTAACGTATACAGATCACGGCGAATATTTCGAGATTCAATCTGTTTTGATTGATCTATTTGGTTATTTTCATTATCCGTATAAGGAACTCGAATTCCTTGCATACTGGCTAATTCTTCAATAGCTTCAGGAAAAGACAAACGTTCATATTGCATTAAAAAATTTACAACCGAACCAGATGCCCCACAACCAAAACAATAATAAATCTGTTTTTTTTCATTCAATGAAAAAGAGGCAGTTTTCTCATCATGGAAAGGACAACAACCAAAGTAATTATTCCCCTTTTTTTTCATTTTTACACGTTTGCTGATCACATCAAGTATACTTGTGCGAGCAATCAAGTCTAAAATAAAATCGCGAGGAATAAGACCTTTCATGATAATTCAACCGATATTGGCACTATACGCAAAGACAACAAGCCGTATGTATATGTACGGCTTGTAAAAATTTTTTATAAAAAATAGATAAAATTGAATTTTATATCAATTTAAACTTTTAGTATAAATATTAATATAGACGAGTGCGACGAGCGTTTTCTCTTTCTAATTTTTTAGCATGACGTTTAACAGCAGCTGCTTTTGCGCGTTTACGAATAGTAGTTGGTTTTTCGTAAAATTCACGATTACGGACTTCAGCTAAAACTCCTGCTTTTTCGCAAGAACGTTTAAAACGACGTAATGCTACATCGAAAGGTTCATTTTCACGTACTTTAATTACTGGCATGTGCCTCTCACCTCAAATTTGTTTAATATCACAAAGGACTAAAAATTAGTGCGCAATTTTACCTCTAATAGATATATGTTGTAAAGTAAAATATCCAATTATTGTATCATAACAAATTAATTTGCTAATCTCCCTACTCAATTAGATAATAAAACCATTTTTATTAATATAGATAGGTATTTTTATGTCATCGTTTATTACCGGTCAGTACCCCAAGCGCCGCTTACGCCGCAATCGTGTTTATGATTTTAGTCGCCGTTTAGTTGCAGAAAATCAGCTAACGATTAATGATCTAATTTATCCTGTTTTTATCGTTGAAGGAAACAATATCACTGAACCCGTTTCATCCATGCCAAACGTTAATCGAATGAGTATTGATATACTATTAAAAGAAGCTGAATATGTAGCTAAACTAGGTATCCCGGTTCTTTCATTATTTCCAGCCATTGAACCAGCAAAAAAATCATTACTCGCACAGGAAGCTTATAATGAAAATGGATTAGTACCCAAAGCGATTCGAGCATTAAAAAAAGAAATTCCTGAGTTAGGTATTCTAACTGACGTAGCCCTTGACCCTTACACAACACACGGACAAGATGGTATTATTGATGAACATGGTTATGTGCAAAATGATATATCTGTCGAAATTCTTGTTAAACAAGCTTTAATTCAAGCCCAAGCTGGTGCAGATATTATCGCGCCAAGTGATATGATGGATGGACGCATCGGCGCAATTCGCGATGAGCTGGAAAAGCATAATTTTGTTAACACTCAAATCATGGCGTATTCAGCAAAATATGCTTCAAGTTTTTATGGTCCGTTTCGTGATGCCGTTGGATCCGCTCCAAATATAAAAGGCGGTAATAAAAAAACTTACCAACTTGACCCCGCCAACAGTAATGAAGCTTTGCAAGAAATTTATCAAGATGTTAGCGAAGGGGCTGATATGGTCATGGTAAAACCAGGTATGCCTTATCTTGATATGGTTAGAAGAGTAAAAGAGAGCTTCGCCGTTCCAACATTTGCTTATCAAGTTTCTGGCGAATATGCCATGCTGTGCGCAGCAATTGAAAATGGTTGGTTAGATAAACAATCCGTAATCATGGAATCCTTGCTTTGCTTTAAACGTGCTGGTGCAGATGGAATATTAACTTATTTCGCTAAACAAGTAGCCGAATGGTTAGTTCAAAAACAATAATATTTAATGAACTCACAATAAAAATCCCCATATTTATATAGTGGGGATATTTATTAAAAAAGTAAAACACCTCATTTATTTTATTGGATTTATTCATTCTATTTTTTTACAAAATTAGCTATTAAATATAAAAAATTTTTCAAGTTTCCACAAGTGACTAATGGTAGTTCAATTTTATTATCATGATTTGAATTTTATAGCATCACTCTTTTCATAATTATTTTGTCTATCAATTGTAAATATTAATAATTAAAATGATTTAATGCCAATATAAAATTAACAACCTGTGTTTCATAAAGCATGTAAAAAAGTTTCAGGAAAACTATATGTTTATGTAAAAATTTGGTAATATTTCATAAGATTAGTGACAAAGGAATGAAAAATGATTTATGAACTCATACCGAATGAATTACATAAAGAGCTTAATGATTTTCGTAATGATTTAGAGAGAATAGCTTCACAACATGTTGAGGTTTGTCCTTTTTGTGATAAAAAGGAATTTTATTTAATCCGTTCAAAACCAACTACCACTTATCGTTGTAAAGCTTGCTATAAATATTTTACGGCAGCAACAAATACACCTTTCAACCGTCTAACACCTTTTAATTGGTTAGAAACCATTTTTGTTAGCCGTATAAAAAATTACAGTTATCAGGCAATAGCAAATATATTTGACTGTTCAACTGAGAAAATAATGCGCCGTGACCATGCTATAATTAATTACTTAAAGCTACATTATTTATCATTATATAAATGGTATATCAATAAACAACAGACAACCTTAAATCCAATCTTAATTGAACAACATAATTATATTAAATCAAAAATAAATACTTTACTTAATACGCAAACGCCCCCTTGTTTACACTGTAACTCAACAGAAACGGTCAAAATAGGCAAACGAACATGTTACCGGTGTAAACGATGTCGACATAGTTTTAATCTTTTAAGCAATACTAAACTAAACCGTTTACCCAAATCTGAATTATGGTTGAGCTTTATTGATTTACTTATAGATGGGCAAGACAATACACAAATAGAAAAAAAACTAAAATTGACGAACAATACCGTAAGGCGATGGCGAGCTGTATGGTGTGAAATGATGATAAATTGGAATTGTGAAGCACTATCTATTTGGTGTAAAGGTCATTAAAACAGTAAACATAGTACGATGAGTTATAGTTTGATGTTCTACTCTAAATATTTTTAAACAATAATACTAATAATGGAAGATAATGTTATGAAAAAATATATTTCTCTTTTAAATATAAGTTTATGTAGCAGTATATTATTAATTAGTGGTTGTGATGATAAAAAACCAACTAATAGAAACCCAACTCAAATTGCGGTTATTAACAGTTATCTTTTTCATACAGAACCAGAATTATTACCAGATAACAAATTATTTAAACAGCAAAAAATTGAAGGTTCATCGAATAAATTAATTAACTATAATAATCTAGGCTATGTAGATAATTATAATTTAGATGGATTATATGGTGAAATCAATTATGATAAAGCCAAATACATTTACGGGATGAAAGAAACTAGAAATGAATATGGAATTACCTTTGACAATGCAAAAAACATTCTTGGCATGAAAAATAGTAATGGAGATATCGTTGCTATTTCTGAATTTGATGAGCAAGGCCATTTAGTAGAAACAACTTTATCTCACTTTGCAGAAAATAATATTATTTTTAATAGCAAAATAATTTATGAACAAGATCGAGTTGAGATGGTTTTATATAATGCTTATATTCCAGTTAATGAAAAAACCAAATTTCCTGTGTTAGTACAAGAAAAAGATATTATTTACAATGATAATAATCAATTAGAAAAAACTATCACTAAGTCATTTAAACTATCATCGAATGGTGACATCATAATTAATAACAAAAACGAACAAGAAGTTGAAATAACTGAAACTTGTACTTATTCTGATTATAATGAAAACCGAGATTGGACAAAAGCAATCTGTGTAACGACTGGTAATGAGTCGAAAACCGTCAATTTAATAAGAACCATTGAATATCAATAGATTTATTTATTATTTATTATTTATTATTTATTATTTTTTAATACTAAAGAGAATATGATTAATCATTACCATACTCATCATATTCTCGGCAAAGTATAATGGTATCTTCAATTAAGCGCCGAGCAATGGTTCCATATTCGGGAATCTTAGGTAACTGAGAATAATGGTACCAGTTTGCTTCAACTAATTCGCTAGTATCTACTTGAATTTCACCACTTTCATAATCTGCCAAATAAGCCATCATCAATGAATTAGGAAACGGCCAAGGCTGCGATCCTATATAACGAATATTTTTAATTTTTATTTTCGCTTCTTCAAATACTTCTCTCTTAACAGCCATTTCCATTGTTTCACCAATTTCAGTAAAACCAGCTAAAACAGTGTATAAACTATCTTGATTATGTCTAACATGTTTTGCCAATAATATTTTATTTTTTTTGCGGATAGCGACAATAATAGATGGCGAAATTTGTGGATAATAGCGTTCATTACAGTTGTGACACATACAACACCATTCCGTTGTACTATTATGCATTTCGTGACCACAATAACCACAATATTTATGAGAACGATAGAACTCTGATAATTGAACAGCTCGCCCAGCCAAATAAAATAATGATTGTTCATTATTATCAAGCAAAGAGCGAATTGAACTCATTGCTGTTTTCATTTCTTGGCAAATAAGCCAAGCTGTTTGCCCATTCCACTCACCAATAGGTTGGGCAATTAGATTTTTAAAACCTAATTGGCTGGCATTGCCAACAGGAACTTCACCATTTGGTAACCATAGTCGTCCATTTTTACTGACAAACCAATAACCTGTTTCATTACCATTCAAATTTATTTGTTGTTGTATATTCATATCAATTTACACCAAAAGCAACGAAAAAGGAGGGTATTAACCTCCTTTATTATCAATATTATTTCTTTTTCTTCTCGTGAAGTCCTTTTTTCTCAAGTTCCCAATAAATGATGTATTGTTGGGCAATTGTAAATAAGTTACTTACGATATAGTATAAAACTAAACCTGATGGAAACCATAAGAAGAATACCGTAAAGATTAATGGCATATAAATCATTAATTTTTTCTGTAATGGGTCAACTGCTGGTGTTGGAGACATCTTCTGAATTAAGAACATGGTGCCACCCATTAATAAAGGAAAAATATAATAAGGGTCTTGTGCGGATAAGTCATAAATCCAAAACGCAAATGGGGCATGACGCAACTCAACTGCATTACTTAACATATAGAATAATGATAAGAAAATTGGCATTTGGATAAATATTGGCAAACAACCACCGATTGGATTTACTTTTTCTTGTTTATAAATCGCCATGGTTTCCACACTCATTTTTTGTTTATCATCACCATAACGTTCTTTCAATGCTTCTATACGAGGTTGTAATAGCTTCATTTTTGCCATTGAACGATATTGTGCACGTGTTAATGGGAATAAAATACCACGGACAATAAAAGTAATAATAATAATTGCAAAGCCCCAGTTACCAACAAAGCTATGAATAAATTTTAATAAATAAAATAGAGGTTGTGATAAGAACCATAACCAACCATAATCTACGGTTAAATCAAGATGATTGGCAGTCTCTTTCAATTGGTTTTGAATTTCTGGTCCCAACCATAATTTTGCACTAATAGTTTGACTATTACCTGGTTGAATAATAGTTGATTCACCTTTGAAACCAATCGTTGCTTGGGATTTGTTAGCTGTAGCTCGAGAATAAAATAAATTATTTTGATCCTGAGCTGGTACCCATGCTGTTACAAAATAGTGTTGTAGCATTGCAACCCAACCTGTTTGGGTACTCACATCTAAAGCTTTATCTTTTATATCATCAAAACTATATTTGCTATAGTTAGTTTTAGAACTAGAATAAGCTGCACCACGAAAAACATTTAGGCCTAATCCTCCGCCACCTTCAGTCACAGTACCTTTAGGTAACTCTATAGTTTGTTTTAATTGACCATACATCGAAACGTCAATAGGACTTCCACTTTGGTTATTTATGTCATATTGAACATCAATAGCATAATTACCGCGATGCAATATATAATATTTAGTATAGCTAACACCATTAACCTGATAAGTCAATGGTACACGCAATTCATCTTGTCCATCAGCTAATACGTATTCGGTTTGTTCTGTTTGATATACTGGTCGTTTTGATCCTTGAATTGCATTGTCAGGGCCATCTTTACCAGTTAGACCGCTTTCAGCAATATAAACAAAATCAGGAGTTGATGTTAATAATTGGAAAGGCGTACCTGAATGAAGCGTCTGATCATATTTTAATAATTGAGCAGATTGCACATCGCCACCATAAGTATTGATAGTAAGTGATAATACATCTGATTTTACAGTGATTGTTTTACCAACCTCGGTACTATCTTCACCTAGCTGTTGTGTTAACTGGTTAATCACAGGCGGCTTAGGAGCATGATCTTCTTCCCATGCTTTCCAAATAAAAAAAGATACAAAAAGTAAAGCAATGACTAAAATATTACGTTGAGATCCCATTAGTGTTTTTCTCTATTGGTTTTAATTTTCTTAGGAGGAACAAAATCTTCTCCTCCTTCATGTAAAGGGTGACATTTTAATACACGTTTAACCATTAGCCAACCACCTTTTATTAATCCAAAGCGCCTTAATGCAATTACAGCATATTGTGAACATGACGGTGTAAAACGGCACTTTGGACCAAATAAAGGACTAAGGATGCGTTGATATATACGAATAAAAAAAATAAAAATATTAATTATCAATAAATTAAATGCACAAACATGCCTTTTTATCATTAATTTTATTTTATTTAAATTTTTTGTTTGGCTATGATTCGTTGGCATAGTTTATCGAATATCTCGACTATTTGTTGATTATTTAAGTCAATAACAGGAGATTTAGCCATCAGAATAAAATCAATATTAGGGAATTGATGTTGATGATAACGAAAATATTCTTTCACAAGCCGTTTGATACGGTTACGTTCATGGGCACGTTTTACCTGCTTTTTAGCTATGGCAAATCCCAAACGAGCATGCGTTAAATTATTTCTACGTGAAACAAGCGTGAGAAAAGGAGATCCAGCTCTGATGGATTCTTGGAAAACATAACTGAAATCAAAGGGAGTTAACAATCGCAACTCCCGAGGATAAGTGAATTTAATCACTCAACTTTAAATCAGCTAGCAACAGTTAAACGAACACGGCCTTTAGCACGACGGCGAGCAAGAACTTGACGACCGTTTTTTGTTGCCATACGAGCACGGAAACCGTGAGTTCTATTGCGTTTTAATACTGATGGTTGAAATGTGCGTTTCATGACGATTTATATCCAAATCTAATTTATCAACAAGGTTGTAGAGTGTAAACTCCACAGCATTAATTAAAGAGGTCGGAATTATAGTGTTTATTTCCTTTGTCGTCAATGAGATTTTAACAGATAAATTTTTAATAAATCCATTAACACCTGATTAAGATACAATTATAGAAAAAACTGATACATACCCTATTAATTTAAGCGTATATTTTAATCTTTATCATCGATAAATAATCAGCAAAATAATAGTTTATTAGATTAATTTATCTTCTTTATAGATTGATATAGTGTATCAAAAGCAATTCCAAAAAAAGAGATAAGAAAATTAAATTTCTTAATCACTAAACGCAATGACACGCTTACTTTTTTCACCACCTATTTCACGAGCTAATTTAGGCACTAAATAACCTGAAACTTGAGCTGCTAGTTGTTTCATTATCTGTTTGGCTTTTTCATCATTTACCATAAAGTGAGCAGCCCCCTGCACCTTATCAAGTAAATGGATGTAATAAGGCAAAATGCCAATATCAAATAGCTTATTACTTAGTTGCGCTAATATTTCGGCTTCATCGTTAACATTTTTTAATAAAACACTTTGATTAAACACAGTTACACCCTGATGTTTTAATAGTGAAATAGCTTTAGCTACATTTTCATCAATTTCATTTGGATGATTGATATGAGTAACCATGATAATTTGTAATCGGCTTTTAGCAAATAGCTGACAAAGTGCTGATGTAATTCTTGATGGTATAACAACGGCTAAACGAGTATGAATTCGTAGCCTTTTGATGTAAGATATCTTTTCTAATTCTCTTATCAAAAATTCAATCTCATGATCTTTAGCCATTAAGGGATCTCCTCCAGAAAGGATAATTTCATCAAGTTCTGGATGATTGGCGATATAATCAAGCGCAATACTAAGATTCTTTTTATTTCCTTGGTTTTCATGGTAAGGAAAATGTCGTCTAAAACAATAACGACAATTTATCGCACAAGCCGTTTTAGTAATTAATAAAGCACGATTATGATATTTATGTAGTAATCCTGGAATAGTATTTTGTTGTTCCTCCAAAGGATCATTACTATATCCATCTACATGAATCATTTCATGATCATCGCAAAGAACTTGTAATAACAATGGATCTTTATAATCGCCCTTTTTCATTCGATTTATAAAAGCCATAGGAACACGAAGCGGAAATTGTTTTTTCGCTTGTAACATAGGGATTGAAATGGAATTAGGATCTAATTCTAAATAAGAATAAAGTTCCTTGATATCTGTCACGACATTGTTTAGATCTAATATCCATTCATCTTTATTATTTGGTAGTTCAATTTTTTGCTGTATAATATGACTCATTTTTGTAATTCAGAATGATAGTTGGAGCTTTTATGGCATCTTATAGTACAAATGAGTTTAAAGCTGGTCTTAAAATAATGCAAGATGGCGAGCCTTGTGTAATTGTTGAAAATGAATTTTATAAGCCAGGTAAAGGACAAGCAATTAACCGAGTAAAAATTAAAAAACTACTTTCAGGCAAAACAGTTGATAAAACTTTTAAGTCAGGTGAATCAGTTGAAGCCGCTGATGTAGTTGATATGAATTTAACATATTTATACACAGATGGTGAATTCTGGCATTTTATGAATAATGATACTTTTGAACAACTATCTGCCGATGCTAAAGCTGTTGGTGATAATGCAAAATGGTTAGTTGATCAAGCTGAATGTATCTTAACATTGTGGAATGGTCAACCTATCGCAGTTACACCTCCAAATTTTGTTGAACTAGAAGTTATTGAAACCGATCCGGGCTTAAAAGGTGATACAGCAGGAACAGGCGGAAAACCAGCAACTTTATCAACTGGCGCGGTTGTTCGTGTACCATTATTCGTGCAAATTGGTGAAGTGCTTAAAGTGGATACTCGTTCAGGTGAATACGTATCACGTGTTAAATAATTATGGTCGTTTTATACCGCTATATTTTTAAATAAAAAAAGAGGTTACATTAACCTCTTTTTTTGTTTAAAGTAGTGTTCAAATGGCTTATATTTAATTGAATGACAACAAATTTATCATTTATATTAAATATGATCACTTCATTGTTAATAATGAATTAATTGAATTGTTTTGCACCAAAATAATTTAATTGGCGCCATGATTCATAAACCACAACCGCAACAGAGTTAGATAAATTCATACTTCGACTATTAGCTAACATAGGAATACGAATCTTTTTATCTTGCGGTAATGCATCAAGAACTGATGCTGGTAAACCTCTAGTTTCGGGACCAAACATCAAAAAATCATTATATTTAAAATTCACTTCACTATGAGATTTTTGACCTTTAGTCGTTAATGCATAAACTTGCGTAATTAGGTCAAGTTGGTTTACCTCTAAAAAATGAGTAAGATTTTTATAACGCGTTACGTTGACAAATTCTTGATAATCAAGACCCGCTCTTCTCAGCTTTTTGTCATCCCAAAAGAATCCCATCGGTTCTATAATATGCAAATTAAACCCTGTATTAGCACAAAGACGGATGATATTACCTGTATTAGCTGGAATTTCTGGCTCAAATAAAACGATATTTAACGCAATGTTTGACACAATACTTTCTCTTCTACTGTTTATATTTCTGAATTGGTAATACTATCACAATTCTAAGTCCTCCAAGATGACTTTTCTCGGCTTTAACACTCCCATGATCTCGCATGATAGCATTAGCAACAATAGCTAGCCCTAAACCAGTTCCTCCTGATTGACGATCTCGCGCTTCACTAGTACGATAAAATGGTCTAAAAATTTGCTCAAGCTCCTTGTCAGCGACACCAATTCCATCATCGTCAATACTGATTATTATCTGATTTTGCTGCGCAATAAAATTAACAACGATTTCATGATTAGAATAGCGGAATGCATTACGTATAACATTTTCAAGAGCACTACATAAAGCCATAGGATAACATAAAATAGTATGACTAGTTGGAGGGTTAGTCACTAAAAATTTTTTCCCTATTTGTTCTGCCTCAAATGTCGCATTATCAAGTACTTGTTTGAATAGCGAACTAATTTTCTTAAATTGACGAATTTCATTATTATCATATTGTTGTCTTGCTAATGATAATAAATCACCAATCATAGAATCAAGCTTTAATGCTTCATTATTGATCCTTATAACTTCATTACTTTCGCCTTGTTTATGTCGTAATAAAGAAGTAGCAAGTTGTAAACGTGTTAAAGGAGTACGTAGTTCATGAGAAATATCGGAAAATAGGCGTTGTTGTACTTCTTGCATCCGTTTAAGTTCTCTTAACATATGATTAAAGCTAGCGCCTGTTGCTTTATATTCAGTAGAACCTATTTTTTCAAGCTCTGGCCACTCTTGCAAATTACCTTTAGCAACTTGATCTGCTGCTTTTTTTAATCTTCGCGCAGGTTTAGCAATACTCCATGACAACCATAATAAAAAAGGGGAACTGATTAACATCATTAATGTTAATAACAATAGAGGATGATCAAAAAGTAAATTAACAAATTGAGATTGAACATCGGATGCTGGTTGTAAAACATATAATTGATACGGTTCATCAGCATAATGAACCAAGAATGGACCTATAATCTCTTGAAAATCATAAATCTTTTTAGCAGGATCGGAAATGTTATGTGATATTTCGCTAAAGTTTTTAACTAAATCAATATTCTTGGTATCAGCAGTAATGTATTGCCCACTTGGAGTTACAATAAATAAAAATTGACCCGATTTTTGGTAAGTATCCATTACAACAATAAAACGCATCCACCACCTAAAGCTATCTTTAGGTACATTAGATAGATCTTTTTCTATTTGTTCAGCTAATTCATTGCCTGTTTCGCGCTCTTTATTTGCAATGTAAGTTAAGTTTCTAGAATCTAAATTTGGTAGTAAAATGATTAATGCTAAAAAAAAAGCTATCGTTAGAAGGAAGATAGTGAAAATTCGAACAGTTAAACGATCAAAAATCCACATATCATCACACCTAGTTTAAAACTATATTGATTTTGTTATACATCATCATTACTACTATCAATAACAAATAAATAACCCTTAGAACGTAGTGTTTTAATCCACGGTAAACCATCACTACGAGGAGGCAGTTTTTTTCTTAAATTAGATACATGTACATCAATTGAGCGAGCAAGTGGAATAAATTCCTTACCTAAAACTGTTTCGCTCAATGTATCTCTAGATATGATTTTACCACCATTTTCGAGAAATTTAAGTAAAACTTGAAATTCCGTACCCGTTAATTCTATATATTTATTATCATAATAAACCGACTGCTGTTTTCGATTTAATACCAACTTATCAACTGTATACTGTTGGGGAAGATCATCTGTTTCATTAACTAAATTATCCCAACGGGTTCTACGTAATAGTGCGTTGATTCTAGCTATGAGTTCTCTATCATTGAAAGGCTTTAAAATATAATCATCAGCACCAAGTTCAAGTCCAATAATTTTATCATATTCATTATCTTTAGCCGTCAAAAAAATAACAGGGACTGTAAATTTGCTTCTAAGTTGAGATAATACATTTAACCCATTCATTTCTGGCATCATTATATCGAGCAGAATCAAATCAAATGACATATCAAACTTTTCTAAAGCTTGCACGCCATTATTCGCCGTTTCCACTTCAAATCCCTCTAGCTCAAGAAGTTCGGATAACAACGAGGCAATCTCTGGATCATCATCCACTACAAGTAATTTATTCATTACAATCCTCTGTTTACTCATTTATCATATTTATTTTTATCGAATTACATCAAGATTTCTCACTTTACCAAGTTATTATATATGCAAAAAATACTATCAATACTAACAATATAGTAAATAATTGTTAAGTTCTACAATTTTAATACTTTAACATTAGAAAAACCTTGATCAATAAGATAAAGAGCTTGTAATTTACTCATCACTCCGCGGTTGCAATAAAGCAAATACTGCTTGCTTTGATCCAAATCACCAAACTGGGAAGCTAATTTATAAAAAGGAATTAATTTAATTTCAACATTATCATCTAATAGTAAAGGATCATCCTCTTGTTCATCTGAAGGACGAATATCAATAATAATATGATCGTTATTAAGAGTAGATACAGTTTCAACCTGTTGTATTGTCGTGTCAGATTGTTTAGCTATTTCACGAATATCAATGTTTTCTGCATTTTCTATAGCTTTATTAAGTATTGAAAAATCAAAATTCAACTCTTCTGCTTCAATTTTTTCTTTAATGGCTTTAACAGTAGGACTTTTAGATATTACCCCACAAAATTCAGGCATGGTTTTAGCAATATCTTCAGTGCCGATTTGTCGAGCAAGATTGATAATGGTTTCTTTATCGTGAGTGATTAGTGGGCGTAAAATCAATGTATCACTAACATTATCAATTAAGCGTAAATTAGTTAATGTTTGACTTGATACTTGACCAAGAGCTTCACCTGTCACAAGTGCTTGCACATTATAACGCTGAGCTATTTTAGATGCGGCACGGATCATCATTCTTTTTAAGATTACACCCATTTGTCCGTCATCAATTTTTTCCAAAATCTCACCAACAACATCTGAAAAATTGATAGCGATAAAACGTACTTTATGTGAACTTCCAAAACGTTCCCATAAATAGTGAGCCATCTGTTTTACACCAATTTCGTGAGTTTTTCCGCCAAGATTAAAAAAGCAATAATGAACTCGACTACCTCGTCGCATCAACATATAACTTGATACACCTGAGTCAAATCCTCCAGAAATAAGTGAGATAACATCTTCTTGAGTACCAGTCGGGAAACCACCAATACCATCATGTCGACCTTTAACAAGTAATAACTTATCATTGTCAATTTCTAAATTAACCGTAACCTCAGGGCGTGTTAGCTTTACCTTAGCTGAAGGCACATATTTATTAAGTCCACCACCAACGTAACGTTCAACATCAATTGAAGTAAAATCATGCTTTCCTCTGCGTTTAACCCTTACACAAAAAGTTTTATTTTCAATTAATGGGGCATAGTAATTTAAAGCTTTTTCGAAAATATCATGCATATCGACATAAGTTAGTTCATCGACAGCTAGAATGTGATGAATACCAGGGATTCGGGTTAGTAGTTCTAGAATCAAGGTTTCACTATTTGCTATTTTTGGACGAACTTCAATAAAATCCCAATGACGAATAACAGCAACATCTTCTATATGATGTTTTAATATATTACGAATATTGCTAGTTAATATTTTGATAAAACGTAAACGAACGGAATCACTTTTAATCGTGATTTCAGGAAAGAGTTTAACAATAAATTTCATAAAACTAAGGTGTGATCTAAATAAAAATAGCGGTCATTATACTGTTTTTCTAAAAAAACATACAATTTAATCCAACAAATATTGAATCTAAAATGGATTAGAAAAACAGTTTGTTAAATCAAATCATTTGAACATATTAATTTAAAAAGATATTTATTACTGTAACTTGATCATAATTGGTGTAATAAAGTTTTATTTTGTATCTAAAAATAAAGAATTTCTATAAATCAACTACCCTACCGATTAAAAACAGTAAACGAATATAATTTTTTGTATAAAAATTAATATTGATAATAGTTTTAAAACGTCGAAACTCAAATTATACCAACAATACTTTAAATTTTACTTGCTTGTTGCTCTGTCTTTCGTTAATATTTCGCTTCAATAAATTCTGTTGTATAAAACATAAAATTGACAGGTTGAAATGTACGGACTTTTAATTATAAGTTATTTGATCATTGCACTAGCAATAATCGTATTAGTTTTAATTCAGCGAGGAAAAGGCGCCGATATGGGGTCTTCTTTTGGTGCGGGTGCGTCAGCAACTTTATTCGGTTCATCAGGAAGTGGGAACTTTTTGACTCGCACAACAACTTTATTAGGTATATTATTTTTTGTGATAAGTATTGTTTTATCTAATTTAGGTAGTCGTGCACACATCACCTCAACTGGTGAATTTGATAATCTCGAAGATACTGCTCCGGTAACAACTCAGCAAAGCGAGAGTGGCATTACTCCGACAACAGATCCTGTTGTTCAGCCTGGACAAATAAATCCAACATCAGATATTCCTGAATAAAAACGGCGCCGTGGTGGTGAAATTGGTAGACACGCTATCTTGAGGGGGTAGTGCTCTAAGGGCATGCGGGTTCAAGTCCCGCCCACGGCACCAATTCAATATTCATTAACATTCTTTTAAATCCAACAAAGCACACCAAACCCAGTAATAACAAGCCTTAAAGTCTATTTTATTGCCCATTAAGTATCAGTAAATTTGTAACAAGCCCGATAAAATTTAGTTGACGCGTTTAATTAGTATACTTATTATAAGTATACTAATTAAATAAATAAGGATTATATATGAAAAAAATTTCTATTTCTTTTGAACTTCCGACTGTGTCTATGCCTCATAAAATTTGGCCATATTTTGTTGACTTTTCATTAAGAAAACTTTGGGAAACTGATCTTGAAGAATTTACGATAACAGGTGAAATAAAAAGTGGAGTTAATGGTTTATTTAAACTGGAAAACATGCCAGTCATGAAAGTTATATTATCGACCGTATTGATTAATAGAGAATTTACTGAAAGATTTGATATTCCAGATATTGGGGTTTTGTTTTTTTCTCATCAAATAATCGAATATTCAGATAATAATTATGCGATAAAAGCTGTAATTGAATTAGAACCGAAAGTAGAATTATCAAATAAAGTTTGTTATGATTTTATGAAGAATATTTCAAATGATATTATAGATAAAGCATTTTTATTAAAAGATCTGGTAGAAAAATAAGTATGTCCAAAGACAATAGGTTTTCTTCTCAATTCAAGCATGATTCGTCAGAATCTATAGGTTTTGTATTTATGAAAACCTATGCAACTTGGCATAGTTTAATAAAAAATAGTTTGAAACAGTATTCAATAACTCATCCGCAATTTATTATTCTTACCACGTTGGCATATCTTTCAGAACATTTTGATGAAGTTACACAAGTAACTTTATCTCAACATGCTAATATTGATGTTGTTACAGTATCGCAGATTTTAGATAATTTAGAAAAAAAAATATTAGTTAAAAGAATTACATCAGTAAAAGATAGTAGAGCTAAATCGATTCAATTAACAGATAATGGGTATGTTATGGTAAATAAAACTACTCCATTAATAGAAAAAATTGATAATCAATTCTTTTCTTGTTTGGGCGAAGATATCACCTATTTTCATAAAATGTTATTAAAACTGTCATGATATTATAGAATAGATTAAACTTTAATAACTATCTATCAGCACTAATCAATTAAAATATTATCTAATTAGTATTCCTTTCGTTGTATTATCATAACAGTTATGGGGTAGTAAATATCTACAACTCAATAGCTAAAACACCGCCTTTACTCATTTCTGTGCAAAACCGCGAAATAAAAGTATTTTTTTGGCTTGTAATAATCAAAATCATAAAAAATAAATAGTCCATTATTTAGCTAATCTAGTAATAAATTTTTACATCACTGAATTATGTACAGTAAAAATGTAG
>CAMLPV010000022.1 GCA_946482005.1 uncultured Gilliamella sp. | reverse complement strand
CCAATACCGTCTAATAAGGCGGTTATTGGTAGTAATGCCTTTGCGCACTCATCAGGAATTCATCAAGATGGGGTATTAAAAAACCGCGAAACTTATGAAATCATGACACCTGAATCAATTGGATTAAACCAAATTCAATTGAATCTAACTTCACGCTCAGGAAGAGCTGCTGTGAAACACCGTTTAGAAGAACTTGGTTATCATGATAAAGACTATAACTTAAATCAAGTCTATGCAGCATTTCTAGAACTTGCCGATAAAAAAGGGCAAGTCTTTGACTACGACCTTGAAGCACTTATCTTTATTAATCAACTAAAAGATGACAAAGAGCATTATGTTTTGGATTATTTTAATGTCCAATCCGGCTCAACAGTTGTCTCAACCGCTTCGGTTAGCCTAATCGTTGGAGATAAAAAATTTTCCGATGCAGCAACGGGTAATGGTCCTGTTGATGCTGTATATCAAGCAATAAATCGAATTACTAATGAGCCTATAGCAATTGTTAAATATCAACTCGCGTCCAAAGGGCAAGGCGAAAATGCTTTAGGTCAAGTTGATATTGTTGCAGAATATAAAGGGCGCAATTTCCATGGTGTAGGATTAGCTACCGATATTGTTCACGCATCGGCATTAGCATTAATTAATGTTTTAAATAATGTTTATCGAGCAAATCAAGTAGCACAAGAAAAACAAAAATTACATCTTGTTTAATATTATCTTGTGATTTAAGAAGCAAAATTAATCAATTCATTAAATTGTTAAGGAATAAGAAAATGACACAAAGTTACCATATTGCAGTACTACCCGGCGACGGTATTGGTCCAGAAGTAATGAAACAAGCCTATAAAGTACTTGAAGTCATCCGCAAAAAATATAATTTAGCTATAACAACCAGTGAATATGATGTTGGTGGCGCTGCAATTGATATTCATGGTTGCCCATTACCCAAAGATACGTTAGAAGGCTGTGAAAAAGCCGATGCAATTTTATTCGGTTCTGTAGGTGGGCCTAAATGGACTAATCTACCGCCAGATCAACAACCAGAACGTGGTGCTTTATTGCCATTACGTAAACACTTTAAATTATTTGCTAATATGCGCCCTGCCCGTTTATACCAAGGTTTAGAGGATCTTTGTCCATTACGAGCGGATATTGCAGAACGCGGATTTGATATTTTATGTATGCGTGAATTAACAGGTGGTATCTATTTTGGTTTACCTAAAGGCCGTGAAGGCAGTGGTGCTCAAGAAAAAGCTTATGATACCGAAGTATATCACCGCTTTGAAATCGAGCGTATTGCTAAAATGGGCTTTGAAGCTGCGCGTTTACGTCGTAAAAAAGTGACTTCTGTTGATAAAGCCAATGTACTACAAACCTCAATTTTATGGCGTGAAGTTGTGACAGAAGTTGCAAAAAATTATCCTGATGTTGCTCTTGAACACATGTATATTGACAACGCCACCATGCAATTAGTAAAAGATCCTTCACAATTTGATGTAATTTTGTGTTCTAATTTATTTGGTGATATTTTATCGGATGAATGCGCAATGATTACTGGTTCTATGGGAATGTTACCATCTGCAAGTCTTAATGAGCAAGGTTTTGGATTATACGAACCTGCTGGTGGTAGTGCACCAGATATTGCTGGTAAAAATATAGCTAATCCTGCTGCACAAATCTTGTCATTAGCGTTGTTAGTTCGTTACAGTTTAAAACGCGATGATATTGCTACAGCGATTGAAACGGCCGTTAATCAAGCATTAGAAAAAGGCTATCGTACAATTGATCTTGCCCAAAAACAGCAATCGATTTCAACCGATGAAATGGGTGATATTATTTGTAAACTTATTTAATAGTTTTTGATCAATCCAATTAAGGGATATTTGAGTATTGGTGGCTTGTCACTCTTTAATATCCCTTTTCAGGTTTTAATGATTATTTAACTGTTAGAGAATGATATATGTTAGTTAATTTTTTAGTACCCGTTATAAGAAATAACAAGGAAAACAGCAATGTCAAAAACACTGTATCAAAAATTGTATGATGCACATGTCGTTTACGAAGCGCCTAATGAGACGCCTATCTTATATATCGATCGTCATTTAGTTCATGAAGTTACCTCCCCGCAAGCATTTGATGGTTTACGAGCCATGAATCGTAAAGTACGTCAACCTAATAAAACTTTTGCGACGATGGATCATAATACTTCAACTAAAAGTAATGATCTTAGCGCTTGTAGTGAAATGGCTCGAATTCAATTAACCGAACTGGATAAAAATGCCAAAGAATTTGGGATTTCATTATATGGTTTACAAAGCCCATTACGCGGTATTGTTCATGTGGTAGGACCAGAACAAGGAATGACTTTACCAGGAATGACCATTGTATGCGGTGACTCCCATACAGCTACACACGGGGCTTTTGGTGCATTAGCATTTGGTATTGGTACTTCGGAAGTTGAACATGTGTTAGCAACCCAAACGCTAAAACAGGGTCGAGCCAAAACCATGAAAATTGAAGTTAAAGGACATGTTGCCGATGGTATTACCGCAAAAGATATTATTTTAGCAATTATTGGTAAAACAACGAGTGCTGGTGGTACTGGACATGTGGTTGAGTTTTGTGGTGAAGCAATAAAAGCCTTATCTATGGAAGGCCGTATGACATTATGTAATATGGCAATTGAAATGGGCGCAAAAGCGGGCATTATCGCACCCGATGAAGTTACCTTTGAATATTTGAAAGGTCGTCAATTTTCGCCAAAAGGTGAAGACTTTGACAAAGCAGTCGCTTATTGGAAAACATTAAAAACAGATGAAGGTGCCCATTTTGATACCATTGTAACGTTAGAAGGTAAAGATATTGCGCCACAAGTAACATGGGGTACTAATCCTGGTCAGGTAACTTCGATTGATGCTCAAGTGCCAAACCCTAATGATTTTACTGATCCTATCGAGAAACATTCAGCAGAACGTGCTTTAGCTTACATGGGATTAACAGCTGGAACTAAAATGTCGGACATAAAAATTAATAAAGTCTTCATCGGTTCATGTACTAATTCACGTATTGAAGATTTACGTGCTGCGGCTCAAATTGCTAAAGGTCGTAAAGTTGCCGATGGAGTGCAAGCATTGGTCGTTCCTGGATCAGGGCCTGTTCGAGAGCAAGCAGAAGCTGAAGGGTTAGATAAAATTTTTATTGAAGCTGGTTTTGAATGGCGTTTACCGGGCTGTTCAATGTGTTTAGCGATGAATGATGATAAGTTAGCACCGGGCGACCGCTGTGCATCAACCAGTAACCGTAATTTTGAAGGACGTCAAGGTCGTGATGCCCGTACGCATTTAGTCAGTCCTGCTATGGCAGCAGCGGCAGCTATTACTGGTCATTTTACTGATATTCGCAAATCATTTTAAGGAGGCTCGTCATGGCTAAATTTACAAAACATACCGGACTAGTCGTACCTTTAGATGCGGCTAACGTTGATACTGATGCAATTATCCCTAAACAGTTTTTACAAAAAGTAACCCGTACTGGCTTTGGTAAACATGCATTTCATGAATGGCGCTTTTTAGATGATGCCGGTCAGCAACCAAATCCCGATTTCGTACTGAACAAACCACGTTATAAAGGCGCAAGTATTTTATTAGCACGCGAAAATTTTGGTTGTGGTTCATCACGTGAACATGCGCCATGGGCACTTGCCGATTATGGTTTTAAAACCATCATTGGTTCAAGTTTTGCTGATATTTTTTACAATAACTCGTTTAATAATCAGTTACTATTAGTTAATTTATCAGAAGAAGATGTTGATGAATTATTTAAAATTGTTGAAGCTAACGAAGGGATCGAATTTACTATCGATCTGGTTAACGAAGTCGTGATTGCTGGCGATAAACAATATTCATTTAAAATTGATGCATTTAAACGTCACTGTTTATTAAATGGTTTGGATAATATTGGATTAACCTTACAGCATGAAGATGCGATTAGCGCATTTGAAAACAAAATTCCAACCTTTTTAGCTTAATTATTTAAGGCGCCCTTTTGGCGCCTAATTATGGAAAATCGCTATGACAACACATCACGATCATGTAAAACAGCAATTTGGTGAACAAGCTAATGACTATTTGACCAGTAAAGTTCACGCCCAAGGTCCCGATCTGCAATATTTATCTAACCTGCTTGCTTATTATCCTGAAGCTCAATTACTTGATATGGGTTGCGGTGCAGGCCATGTTAGTTTTATTGCCGCACAGCATGTAAAACACGTTATCGCTTATGATCTATCCGATGAAATGTTATCTGTCGTTTCTCAAACAGCTAAGGAACGAGGTTTAAATAATCTAACCACAGTACAAGGTTATGCCGAACAGCAACCTTTTGCTGATAGTCAATTTGATATTGTCGCAAGTCGCTATTCCGCACATCATTGGCACGATGTGGGTAAAAGTTTACGTGAACTACATAGGATCACTAAACCAAATGGCAAATTGATAATTATGGATGTGGTATCCCCCGGACATCCAGTATTAGATATCTGGTTACAAACCATTGAAGCGTTGCGTGATACATCACATGTTCGTGACTATACGCCAGGTGAATGGTTAACTTTTTTGACCGAAGCTGGTTTTACTATCGATAATATTGCTCGTCATCGTTTAACACTCTCTTTTGATACATGGGTTAAACGCATGCGTACACCAACGCAATTAGTGGAAGCAATTAGAGCTTATCAAGAAACAGCTGCTAGTGATACAAAAAACTATTTTGAACTGCAACCTGATGGCTCATTTACTACAGATATGATGATTATTGAAACCAGCAGAATTGTTTGATTTCTCAATTCAAATGGTTAGATAACAGCTTTGTAATTAGTCTGTCGCTCAAAGCTGTTTTCGCTGACTCGATGGTGGAATTGACAAACTTTCACGATATTTGGCCACGGTTCTTCGAGCAATAATAATCCCTTGTTTTTCTAACATTGAAACTAATTTACTGTCGCTCAATGGTTTTTTACTGTCTTCTGCGGATATATATTTTTTAATTAAAGCACGAATAGCAGTAGACGATGCTTCGCCCCCAGATTCAGTATTAACATGGCTTGAAAAAAAGAATTTTAGTTCAAATATTCCTATTGGGCACTGTAAATACTTTTGAGTAGTCACACGAGAAATCGTGGATTCATGCATATCAATCGCTGTAGCCACATCCGACAAAATCATCGGTTTCATATATTCAGCACCATGCTCAAAAAATTCTTGTTGGTGTTCAACGATAAATTGGCTAACTTTCAACAAGGTTTCGTTACGATTTTCAATACTTTTAATAAACCAATTGGCATCTTGCAAATGTGATTTTATATATTGACTATCGCTTTGACTGGCAATTTTTTCCATTGCTGCATATTGCTGATTAATGCGTAAAGTCGGCATGGTGTCATTATTTAAATCAACAACCCATCGCCCATCCATTTTTCTGACTAATACATCTGGAATCACATAATCTGGGGAAGTGGTATTAACCGAATCACCCGGATAAGGCTGTAAATGCTGAATAAAATCGATAGATTCTTTAAGTTGTTCATCTGTTGCATTCAACATTTTTTTTAATGTTCGATAATCGCGAACCGCTAATAAATCAAGATAATTATCAATAATCTGTTTAACAAATGTTGGTGGCGTCAAATATTGAATTTGGATAGATAAACACTCTTGCAATGTTCTGGCACCAACGCCGATTGGGTCAAAATGCCAAATTCGTTTTAAAACGGTTTCAACTTCTTCAAGTTCAATCTCATCATTACCTTGTTCTTCCAAGATTTCATCTAATGAAACAGTCAAATAACCTCTGTCATCAATCGCATCAATAATTGACACAGCAATGGCACGATCAATGTCGCTAAAAGGGGTTAAATCAAGTTGCCATTTTAAATAGTCATATAATGTTTCATGGGTTTCACCTTGGTAAACCGGTAACTCATCATTACGATAATCAGAATGAGTTCCAGAAGGCGTACCTGCCGTATAAATATCATCTAATGATGCATCAAGTGGGATGTCGTCTGGAATTTCTCGGCTATCTAAGGCTTCACGAGTGTCAACATTTTCATTTAACTCAATTTTCTCAATATTTACTTCATCATATTGATCTGCAATCTCAAGTAATGGATTATTTTCAAGTGCCGTTTGAATTTCTTGCTGTAGTTCTAATGTTGACAACTGCAACAATCGAATGGCTAGTTGAAGTTGAGGTGTCATTGACAACTGTTGAGAAATTTTCAGTTGTAAACTGGGTCTTATCATAATCTAAATTCATTTCCTAAGTAAACGCGTTTAACATATTCGTTACTTAAGATATCACTTGGTGAACCTTCAGCAATTAAATGTCCTTTATTTACAATATAAGCACGTTCACATACATCTAACGTTTCGCGCACATTATGGTCCGTAATTAATACACCTAGTCCTCTATCACGTAAATGCTTAATGATATTTTTAATATCAATAACCGATATAGGATCAACCCCAGCGAAAGGTTCGTCAAGTAAAATGAATTTAGGGTTAGCCGCTAACGCTCTGGCAATTTCAACTCTACGTCTTTCACCGCCCGATAAAGACTGTCCGATACTGTCACGTATATGGGTGATATGAAATTCTTCAAGAAGTTCTTCTGCTCGGTCAATTTTTTCCCTTTTATCAATATCATTGCGTGTTTCTAAAATAGCCATAATATTGTCAATAACCGAGAGTTTTCTGAAAATTGACGCTTCTTGCGGTAAATATCCAATACCCTTTTGGGCTCGTTCATGTAGAGGCAATATACTTATATCATGATCATCAAGAAATATTTTACCCGCATTTAAAGTTACAATACCAACAACCATATAAAAAGTGGTGGTTTTACCAGCACCATTAGGTCCTAATAAACCAACAATTTCACCTGAGTTTACAGTTAAACTGACATCTTCAACCACACGACGTTTCTTGTAAATTTTGGCTAAATTTTCCGCTTTTAAAATTGACATTTTATTTATTTATCTCTTTAACTTGGCTAGGAATAATAGTGCTTTTTACTCGACCATTTTTGGGTTGGGCAAGTATCAACTGTTGTTTTACATTATAAGAAATGATTGAACTAACCACGTGATTATCCTGCTGAAATAATTCTGCGTTGTTCCGTAAGGTGACAATATTTTGTTTAACATCATAGATAATTTGCTCAGAATGCCCTGTCACAACTTTATTATTTTGAGGTAAAATTTGTTTAAAATTGACTGGATTACCATACGCTGTAATTTTCTGTTTTGTGGAATCCTGCATATCAGTCACTATCACTTTATCGGCTAAAATAGTTAAACCATCTTGAATTATTTGCACATTACCACTAAATGTTATGATATTTTTTTCAATATCAATCTGCTGATTATTCGCATCTATAGTAATAGGTTTATTATTAACTAACATCTTTTTATCATGTTGTTCTTCAGATGTTGATGTATTTGGCTCATCGGCAAAACACCCATATGAAATAGATAACATAAAAAATAATGGATAAATAAACCGTTTTTGCAATCTCATTTTTTTATTTTGCCTCAGTGTTGTAATAAGTTTTTATATTTTCAAGTATATTTGCAGTTTTTGTCCGTAAATTTCCAATTAATCCTTGCCCCGTTGAAAAAAAACCAACCCCTTTAATAGTAACAAGATCTTTAGAGGTGACATTTTGGGTCGTTAAATCAATAATGGCATTATCCGTTAATACATGCTTTAATTGAGCATCAGTAGTTAAATTATCTAATTGAACATTTTGATTAAGATAAATCAATTTATCATTGGTTAACGTTGCTTTTTGAGAGTGAATATTCCATGTAGCGGAATGTTCCCGATCATAAATAGTCAAATTGGGTAAATCAAATTCAGTATTATTTGATTCATCATAATGTCTTACTTTAACTGATTCAATTTTATAGATGATCTCTCCTGATATGTCATAAATATTTGTTATCATATCATCACTTTGATATATCGGCGTATCCGATAAGCTGATTGTTGACATTGAATCTGAATCATCATCTTTCTGATAATTATAATAAACACCAACCACCACAATGATAAGTAAGATATAGATTAAATTTTTTTTATTCATAGCATATTTTTATCACACGAATAAGTTTAATCAATAACAAGGATAAATCGTTATCTTTAAGTTCTGTAATTTGGTTATTTTACTTTATTTTTTATTAAATTAATATCTGACATTAAAAGAAGTTAAGTAATCTCAAAATAATAATTGAAAATATTGATAATTTACTTATAAATTTTCTTTTTACTATAAAACAGATAACTTTTAATGATAATATATAACACATTCAAGGATTAGAACATTCTTCGTTTTTAAGATAAAAAAGATATGTAAAAGGGATCCCAGATGTTATTAAGCTTTAAAAAAATTGTTTTTTCAATAATTGTTTTAGTAATGTTATTGGGTATTGGTTTTTATCATTTTGTTTATGCTGATTTAAATGTTGATGAAAGTAAAATTGGCATGGTTGTTGATGAATTTAATGGTGTTAAAGTTTATTATAATGGTGCAGTAAACCATGTAAATGGTAGAAATGTAGCAAAAGATGGTTATAATTTAGGGTTAAAGTATCAGTGTGTTGAGTTTATTAAACGTTACTATTACGAACGGTTTAATCATAAAATGCCTGACAGTTATGGCCATGCTAAAGATTTTTTTGATGATTCGATACCAGATGGAGCTCTTAATCCTAAACGGAATTTACTTCAATTCCATAATGGCTCCCCCACTAAACCTCAAGTTGACGATATTATTGTTTTAGGTTGGTCTAAATATGGTCATGTAGCCATCATCAGTAAAGTTACTGACACTGATATTGAGATCGTTCAGCAAAATCCCGGCCCTACTGCCAGTAGTCGAGCTACGTTTCCGCTAGTTTATAAAGATGGATTATGGAAAATAGATGCCTTTCGTGTTTTAGGTTATTTACGTAAGCGTTAAAAGCAAATTTAATAATATTTTATATTAATTAACCATCTAAGTATTATTTAGAAAAACTGGGTGACTACCATTAAAAATCATCTAAGATTAACTTATTTAAATAAACTAATATCGGATATTAAAAGAAGTTAAATCGTTTTTAGGTGCTAATTCACAAATATTAAGATTGCTAATGCGGGCAGAAGAAGGTCCCCCTTGGTTAAGCCACTCAGTAAATTTAGTTATTTGTAAACTATCGCCTTGAATAAGAATTTCAACATCACCATTATCCAAATTTTTAACGTAGCCAAATAAACCCAGCTTTTTTGCTTGTTGATGAGTAAAAAAACGAAATCCAACCCCTTGTACCCGTCCACTCACTTGAATTTTTACTTGTTTAATCATATTACAACCTTACCTAGGTTTTTCAAATCAAAAAACATTATAGCGTGATAATTATAACCAGTAATTTTATTAATTTTTTTTACTAAATAAGCTAAAGATATGAATACAAAAATTAATAAATAATCAGGTTTTACAATCAAAAAAGATAAGATAATATCAGTATTAATCAACAAACCATTCATTTTTTTGCTGCGACACGATTGTTATAGTTTGTAGAATCGCCGACAAATGTTCATGTAAAGCCTGTGCTGCAAGCTCTGGATCATGATTTTCCAGTGCAATTAAAATTTTTTCATGTTGTTTAACTAGATCTTCCGGTGGAGAGACATCTTCTAATGTTAAATATCTTACTCTATCCATCATAGCTTTGATATTTTCAACTGTTTGCCATGCCATCGGACAATCAATTACATTCATTAATATTTGATGAAACTCGTCATCTTTTTCCAAAAAATAGCGTATGTCTTTACGTTCATTAGCTTGTTTTTGTTCCGCTAGATTTTTTTGCAATAATAAAATATCTGATTGACTGATCTCTACAGCGGCACGTTTGATGATGGCGCATTCAACTGCTTCACGGATAAATTGCCCATCCATCACTTTCTTGATAGAAATTTTCGTTACAAATGTGCCACGTTGGGGAAGAATTTGTACAAGACCTGCTTCAGCTAGTTTAATAAATGCTTCACGAACAGGTTGGCGAGAAACATTGAATTGACTGGAAATTTCTTTTTCTGAAAGTAAAACACCAGGTAATACATAACAAGTAATAATAGCTTTTCGTAATGTACGATAAATTTGTTGATTAACAGGTTCAGAAATATTTAAGTCGATAGATTTAAACATATACCATCTTATTTAAAAGAATAAATAATTAAGAATAGTAGGTGATTTTTAAGCATAAGAAAAGTTTTTTTGATAAATACCCATAATAATAAATTAGGTACTGCTTTATATTTAGACGGTTAGAAAAGTGTAATACCATTACTGGTTATTACACTTTGTGTTTTATTAATTATTGTTAGTTGTGTTATAAACTTTGTGCTAATTGTTGAACGGTTTGTTTAGCACCTTTATCTCTTAAAGATAAATAAGCGTTGGTAACTTGAACTATAAAATGTTGATTATTAGATAAATCATTTCCAAAAACGTGCGTCAATGATAATAATGCTTTGACTCGCTCTTCATTATCTGGACTATTTGATACCAACTCTTTTAATTGCTCTGCGGCAGGATCACTAATTTCAATATCTTTACCATTATCGTCGATACCACTAACGTATCGCATCCAAGCAGCAATACCTAAAGCTAAACAATCAAATGGTGTATTATTGGCTAAATGATAACGAACTGAATCAAGCATACGTTGTGGTAATTTTAATGTACCATCCATGGCAATTTGCCAAGTACGATGTTTAAGGCCAGTGTTACGATAACGATCCAGTAACGAATCTGCGTAAGCAGATAAATTAACCCCTTTTACGCGTAAGGTCGTTGCTTGTTCTTGTAACATAAGGTGACGAGCCGCTTTTACATAATGGGGATCTTGCATACATTCATCTATGTGTAAATATCCTGCCAAATACCCTAGATAGGCAAAAAAGGAGTGACTGCCATTTAGCATGCGTAATTTCATTTCTTCATACGGTAAAACATCATTGACTAACTCTGCACCCGATTTTTGCCATTCTGGACGACCTGCGACAAAATTATCTTCAATTACCCATTGCTTGAATGGCTCACCAGCAACTCCTGCAGGATCATCAATGCCACCCAATTGCTTTTGTATTTTTGCTATTGTATCTGGCGTTACTGCTGGCACAATACGGTCAACCATAGTAGATGGGAAGCTGACATTTTTTTCAATCCATTGGGATAAGTTTGCATCCCTTATTTTTGCTAAAGCCAAAACTACATTACGTGTTACATGACCATTTTCTGGCATATTGTCACAAGACATGACCGAAAAAGGTTTTAAGCCTTTTTCTTTACGAATACGTAAAGCTTCAACAATGACACCCGGTACACTTTTAGGATGAGTTGGATTGTCAATGTCGTGTTGAATAAGGACATTATTGATATCAATTGATGCTGTCGCGGGTAAATAACAATAACCTTTTTCAGTGACAGTTATTGATATAATTGCGATTTCTGGACGCGTCATAACCTCTAAAATTTTTGCTATACCATCTATATCTGCATGTAATGCTTCTTTGGCGACCCCCACCACTCGAGTAGACCAGTTATCATAGGACATTTCACAAACACTAAATAGATAATTTTGTTCTTTAAGATCAGCGATTTGTTTTTCACCACCAATTAAATTGACTTCACAGTATCCCCAATCACTACCATGTTCGGCAGCTAAAATATCGGCAAATACAGCTTGATGAGCACGATGAAAAGCACCAAAACCAAGATGAACGATTTTAGTTTTAAGCTGATTTCTATCATAATTTGGTACAACTACCGCTTCAGGTAGTTGTGATAAAGTTTGATTTGATAATTTCATTATTTTTCCCATTTTTTTATTCTGCTGCATCTTTTAAATCAGCTAAATTACGATCTTTTACCTCAGGCATAAAAATCGCAGAAACTAAACCAATACAAGAATAGATAATAATCATAACAACAATTGGCCACCAATCGTTAACCATTTTACAGAAAATTCCCGCTAATATTGGACCAAATCCTACCGCAATAAGTCCACCTGCTTCTTTAGATATCGCCATTTGAGTAAATCGATTACGCGCGCCAAACATTTCTGCCATTGTGATGTTTTCTAATGCAAACAGTCCCAATACCGCAACGTTATGAATAACAATCAAACATAACATAATGGTACTCACTGAATGATTTTTATCAACAATAATAGATAACATTGGATAAGCAAGAATAATTGCTGATAAAGTCATAATTATATAAGGTACGCGACGCCCAATCTTATCGGATAACCAACCTAAGAAAGGAATTGTGAAAAAACCAACAATTGAACTGATCATTAAAGCATCAGTTGGTATGCTTTTCTCAAATAACAATGCTTGTACTAAGTAACCGGCTAAAAAAGTTTGAATTAAACCAGAATTCCCAGCTTGACCAAAGCGTAACCCCGTTGCTAACCAAAAAGATTTACTTTTACACATCTCCAATAATGAAATATGTTTAATTGCTGGTTTTTCATTACTTGTTTTTGCTGTTGCATCATTTACATCATCAAAAACAGGACTCTCTTTTAAATTCATTCGGAGCCAAATGGCAAAGATCATAACAATGACACTGGCAATAAATGGTACTCGCCACCCCCAAGATATGAGTTGATCTTTATCTAGTATAAAAAACATAATTGCCCAAATTGCTGTCGCACTTAAAGTCCCACAGTTAGTACCCATCGCAACAAGTGAAGAAACAATTCCTCGTTTTCCTTTTGGCGCATACTCTGCGAGCATAGTGCCAGCACCAGAAATTTCTGCACCAGCACCTAATCCTTGAATAATACGCAAAACAACTAACATTAATGGCGCTAAAATACCGACTTGAGCATAGGTGGGTAAAAAACCTATCAATGTGGTACAAATACCCATCATAGTGATAGTGATAAATAATACTTTCTTTCTACCAATTGCATCACCCATGCGGCCAAAAACAAAAGCGCCAACAATACGTGCAACGTATCCAGCGCCATAAGTTCCCATCGCTAATATCAATGCCATAATCGCTGATTGTTCAGGGAAAAATATTTCATGAAATACAAGTGCAGCACCTAAAGAATATAATTGGAAATCCATAAACTCTAATGCGGTTCCAAGCCAACCAGAAACAGCAGCTTTAACTAAATCTGAAGTATTTCTTTCACTTTTATTATTTCCTATCTTATTCATATTTTACTCGCTCTCACTTATCATTTAGTTTATAAAAATTGACCTAACTAAAAGTCAATAAAACCTTGCAACACTGTTTCTGATCTTTTTCGAAAGTTTGGATTGCCTGAACCACATCCGTATAATCAAATCGATGAGTAATCAGTTTGTTAGGAGCAATTAATTTTTTATTTAACCAATCAATGACGATTGGGAATTTGTTTGCATTGAGTCGTGAAGAGAAAATAGAAAGCTCTTTACTGGTAATACCTTGTTGTGTTATTTGACATGGATCGCTTGAAAAGCCCATAATGAGAATTCTTGCAGCTGGCGATGCAATTGTTATTGCTTCTTGTAAAATTGATGGATGACAAGCGGCATCAATGATTACCGTTGGTTTGATATTCAATTTATCTAATTCATCTTTTAATGATAATGATGTGTTATTAATAGTCCGATCAGCACCACTACTTTTTGCCATAGCTAAACGTTCATCAATACGATCGACAACAATAACTTCTTTAACGTTATACACACCTTTCAAGGCTTGCACTGAAGTTAATCCCATTGGACCTGCGCCATAAATTAATGCAACATCATTTTGGGTCGGTTTTAGTTGTGCAGTTGCATTAGCAGCTATTGTGAAAGGCTCTATCATTACGGCAAATTCATCATTGATTTCATTTGGTATCACATAAGCATTTTTACTTGGTACAACAGCATATTGACTGAATCCACCATCACGATGAACACCCAAAACAGTTAAAGAGGAACAAACATTAGGACGACCAACAGAACAAGGGTAACAACATCCACAGCTAATTACAGGATCAACAGAAACACGCTCACCGATTCTAGATTGATCAACCCCCTCTCCAACAGCATCAATCACCCCAAAAAATTCATGCCCAATTACTCTTGGATATTTAGCAAAAGGATTATGACCGCGATAAATATGACTATCTGAACCACAAATGCCGGCTAATTTTACTTTTACTCTAACTTCACCTGATTTAGGTTGAGGAACTTCACGTTCCTCGATTACTAATTCATTAGGTTGTTTTATTACAATACTTTTCATATAAACTCCTTTAACTTACCAATTCCATAAAGTGCCATCTTCTAAACGAGCAATTGGCAAATAAGCGGGATTGTATGGATATTTAGCTGCTAGTTTTTCATCAAAATCGATACCTAAACCTGGTTTATCACTTGGATGCATATAACCATCATTGAAAGTCCAATTTGGAGAAAAGACTTCTAACATCTGCTCTGAGTAACCCATAAATTCTTGAACACCAAAGTTAGGCACCCACATATCAAAATGTAGTGCTGCGACATGACAGATTGGTGATAAATCGGATGGTCCATGAGAGCCAGTTCTAACTTGATAAAGCGCAGCAAAATCAGCTATTCGACGCATGTGAGTAATACCACCAGCATGAGTTATTGTGGTTCGAATGTAATCGATGAGCTGTTCTTCAATCAGTTGTTTACAGTCCCAAATGCTGTTAAATACTTCACCAACAGCAATTGGTGTTACAGTGTGTTGACGAATTAAACGGAAGCATTCTTGATTTTCAGCCGGTGTAGGATCTTCCATCCAAAATAGACGATAATCTTCAATACTTTTACCAAAACGCGCAGCTTCAATTGGGGTTAAGCGATGGTGCATGTCATGCAATAGATGTTCGTTAAAACCGAATTTGTTTCGCACTGCTTCAAATAATTTTGGCGTGAAGTCTAAATATTTATCCGTTGCCCAAAACTGTTCTTCAGGATAATTGCCACGCGTAGCGGGTTCGTATGCAAGATTTTTCCCTTTACTTTGACCATAAGTCGTTTTCATTCCGGGTATACCGCATTGGACTCGGATTGCTTTGAACCCCATTTCTTTATGTTTAGCATAATCATCTAACGCTTCTTCGATATCTTTACCTGTGGTATGGCAATACACCATTACGCCTGTACGTGAAGCTCCGCCCAATAATTGATAAAGTGGCATATTGGCAACTTTACCTTTGATATCCCATAACGCCATATCAATTGCCGATATCGCTGACATTGTCACTGGACCACGACGCCAATAAGCTCCTTTATAAAAATATTGGAAAATATCTTCAATTTGATGAGGATCACGCCCAATAAGTTGAGGGCAAAGGTGATCTTTAAGATAAGATGCTACTGATAATTCTCGCCCGTTAAGTGTTGCATCACCAACACCATAAACGCCTTCATCTGTGGTTATTTTTAATGTGACAAAGTTTCGACCCGGACTGCATACAAAAACTTCTGCTTTTACAATTTTCATTGAATACCTCGTTAATAATTAGTGCAGCATCAAATTAATCGATCCAATACTACCATACAAGTAGATTAGAATGTTTTTGTGAGAAAGATCACACTAAGGAGGAGAAATCGTAAAGAAATTGAGGTTTAGCAAATGTTTTAACTATAGATTGGAATGCTGAAAAAATAGTTAATTAGATAATTATCATTAGATTATTAAGTTGATTTTAAACAAGATTATCAAAATTAATTATTGATATATTTGGGATAGATAAAAAAATGTAGTATTGAATCAATATTACATTTTTTTATAAAAATATTTATAAATATCAGATTTGATAGAGGATCTTATAGATAACAATATTTATCATGAGCGAAGATGTATCTCCTCATAATTGCATTATTTATCTCGCCACAAATGTTCATATTTATGACCAGTAAGATTTTCAACAACTTTACGTGTCTGTTCTGAAACATCATTTTTTGAACCATTATTTTTTAAACGTTCTATTTCTGCAACCAAAATTGTGTGAGTTTGTTTATTTAACTTAAAAGTTAAAGCATAAATTAACGCAATTAATAATAAACCAACGGTACCACCAACAAATAAAATACTTATGGTATTTATTGCTTCAGCGCTTTGTTGAGTACTTCCTTGTATAAAGCCACCCTTTTGTAGAATTAATCCCACAATAAACGTTGCGATAGCAACCGTTGTTTTACGACCAAATGTCATTACCGCCGCAAATAAACCTTCTCGACGTTGTCTGGTGAGCATTTCGTCAATATCAGGAATAAATGGGAACACATTCCATGGGGTAAATTCTAAAATACAACGACCAGCTTGATAACAAATCGCTATAATATACAACCACCAGATTTTGGATGACGGATCGACTATATATATTGCATAAAAACCAAGAATACAGATGATCATAGTTGTATAAGAGAAAACATACAGCTTTCCTGGACCGTATTTTACCATTGCAACACCAGCCAATAATGTTATTGGTAACCCTATAATACTTAACGATAATAGTCCTCCAGCAAATGACGAAGAGACACATAAACAATAGACACAAAAGAAGACAAAAACCGTATTAAAAATATCTTTTGCTGTAAATGAAAATAAATAGATAGCTAAATGGCGACGAAAAGCTTTAATATGAAATGTAGATAAATAATCCTTAACTAGTTGTTTAACAGTACTTACTTTTTCAGAAAAACTCTTTTTGTTCACACCTTGTTCTTGATGCTTTAACATCTCTGGAGTCAGTTCTCGTTCCCACGTTACTTTATATGAAATAAATACACAAACAGCAAAAATAATCGCGAAGAAAAGTCCATTAATAAAATAAGCGTAAGCGTTATTTTCACCAAAATTATGAATTAAAATACCCGGCACTAATGTTGCTAAGAAAGTTCCACTTGCAGATAAAAACATCCGACCTGTAGATAATTTGGTTCGATCATTATAATCTTTAGTCATTTCTGAGGGTAATGTCTCCCAAGGAATCAATACAATAGCTGCAACAATTTCAAATACTAGATATACGGTTAAATAAAACCAATAATTCATGCCTGTTATCCAAAGTAAAACATAAATCAACATAAGAGGAGAACCAATTAGTAAGAAAAACCGTCTTCTACCAAATTTTTGTCCTAATTTATATTTGTAAAAATTATCGGTAAAACTACCCATAAATAAACTAACGATTGCATCAACAATTCGTGCAATTGCCACAATAGATGCTGCCTCAATAGGCGTTAATCCTACAAAGGTGGTATAAAAAAAGAGTAACCATGCTCCAATGATGGTAAAGGCGCCACCACCCATAATATCCGTTAAACCATAACCGATAGCGATTGGAATCGTCACTTTTTTCTTGTCACTAACCGCATTTTTCATATTCTATTCCTTTTTAATCAATTCTTCGTTTGGCTTAAAAATTAATGAGTTGCTACATACTTTTTAATTATTAGTTTTGATTTCAGCTAATTTGCTAATGAAACAACTTCACGCCACACTTCAGTATCAACAGGAATACCATTGGTTAGATGATCTTTACGTGTTTTTTTTGATAATTCACCTGGATAAAAAACTGCTTTTTGTCCTTCAGCTGGTGTTGATGTATTAACATATTGAGTAATACTATTAACCATCTGTTCGTTAAATTCTTTTCCGCCTAATTGAGATGGGTCAAATACCATAAAAATCTGACTAGCACCGGTACAACTTCCTTTTTGAATCTTATCAATTTCATTAGTTGGATTGCCCATCGATAAAAGTGCAGCCATTGCATCTAATACGATAGCCATACTTGACCCTTTCCAATATCCAGTTGGTAGAATTCGCATTGATTCTTCTATTGATCCTGGATCATCAGTTAATTTTCCATCTTTGTCATACCCACCTGGAAACGGAAGTTTCTCACCTTTTAAGCGAGTGACTTGAAGCTTACCATATGCATATTGTGACATCGCCATATCAACAACAATTGAACCATCTGAACTAGGCACAGCCATCACGAATGGATTATTGCCTAAACGTGTATTTTTTGCTCCCCACGCAGGCATACACGATTCGGTATTCGTCCAACACATTGCTGCAAATCCCTTTTCTACAGCTTTCCAACCGTAAGTTCCGCCTCGCATCCAATGCGTTGTATTACGTAATCCAATAATGCCAACAGCATTTTTTTTAGCTAATTCAATTGCTTTATCTAAAGCAAATAGTGCATTTGTTATTCCGATCCCCTGATTTCCATCATAAACTTCAAGCACACCCAGTGATTTAACTAAACTAGGTTTAGCGTTAATATCTACCCAACCTTTATTTACATAATCAACAAAACGAGCGACACGATTTAACCCATGGGAATAAACCCCGTCAGAAGTAGATTCGGTATGTATATGTGCACATATTTCTGCTTGTGATTCAGATAATCCAGCATTAAGAAATACTTTTTTTATAGTCGCTTTCATTTCTTCAAATGTTATTTTTTGCATATTTGTATCCTCAAATAAACAGGCCTATCGAAACTTTTATAAATGTTTAGTTTTGGTGAGTTTAATAATTCAATCAAAAAAGGAGTCATAAAAACGTCTAATTTGTTTGTTATTTTTATTAAATAAAGTCTATGTTGATTGAATTTAGGGAAAATATAATAAAATATACTACCATACAAGAATAGCTGTAGGCTTTTGTGAGAGTTATCACAAAAAGAAGGTTTTTTTGTCAAAAAGTTTCAGGTTATGGGTACGTTTAAGTAAAAAAATAGGAATAACGTAATATTAAGTTAGTAATCATCTCTTATTAGTACTTCTTGCTTGTATAATGGCGTCAATAATGGCTGGATTTAAACTAAATCTAGCTTGATTAATCAAAACAATGAAATGAAATTTTTAATCATAATGTCGGCAATGGTGACTTGTCATTTATAATGATGATTTCCATAATCACCAAGTTGACAAAAAATTCTTTTTTAATTAACGGAAGATATTTTGATACTATTAATAGATAACTATGATTCTTTTACGTTCAATATTTACGATTATTTATGCCGATTGGGTGCAAAAGTCAAAGTGATAAAAAATGATGAAATGACCATTGAACAAATAAAAGAGCTAACTTTTTCTAAAATAATTATTTCACCTGGTCCGGGAACGCCCGATAATGCTGGAATATCACTAACAGTGATTGCCGAATTTGCCAATTGTTGTCCAATATTAGGTATCTGTTTGGGTCATCAAACAATTGCACAGTATTATGGTTATTCCATTTGCAAAGCACCTATGCCTATGCACGGTAAAATCGATGAAATTATTCATGATGGTCAAGGATTATTTAGAGGCATTAAAAACCCTCTTTCTGTAGTTCGCTATCACTCTTTAATTGCTGACGATAATTTATCTCAAACAAAGTCACCTCTCATGGTTACCGCTCGTAACAAACAAGGATTAATTATGGGATTACGACATAAAACATTACCCATTGAATCCGTGCAATTTCATCCAGAAGCAATTAAAACAGAATCAGGTTTACAAATGATTCATAATTTTATTTATGAGTAATATTAATATGAAAGTTTATATTGATTTTGAAGGTCAACAGAAATGTTTTTCTGATCCTATTACGATTTTGAGATCCAACGATTACACTACGGTTAAACAACAATTAGATGCAATCGAAAAGTTCATACAGCAAGGTTTCTATGCGGTTGGTTATCTTGCTTATGAAAGTGCAATGGGATTTAATCAAGCAAATAAAACCAAGAATATCCAAAAATCAGACAATACGCTACCTGTACTACTATTTGGTATTTATCAAGATTATTCAATAGTTGAATCATTAACAAAAAGCGATTACAAACCTTGTCATTTCGATTTAAAATGTGACACTTCAATTGAAGAATATAACCAAAAAATTGACTATATTCGTAGGCAGATTGAATCGGGAAATACATATCAAACCAACTACACGATTCAATTTAGTGCACCATTTAATGATAATGCCTATGATTATTACAAATTTTTACAAGAAAATAACCAAGCGAGTTATTGTGCTTATCTTGAATTTGAAAATTATCAGATTTTATCGATTTCTCCTGAACTATTTTTTAAGTTAGATAATCAAACAATCACAACAAAACCGATGAAAGGAACTGCCGCTCGAGGTTTAAATATTCACCATGATAATCAACAGTTAGAGACATTATTTTCTGAGAAAAATCAGGCTGAAAATATGATGATTGTTGATTTACTACGTAATGATTTAAGCCGAATTGCTAAAGTTGGATCAGTCGTTGTCCCAAAATTATTTTCTGCTGAGAAATACCCTACCGTTTGGCAGTTGACCTCAACCATTCAAGCCGAGTTGGCTGAAAAGATCAGTTTATATCAAATTTTTCAAGCATTGTTCCCATGTGGTTCAATTACTGGAGCACCTAAAACAAGCACAATGCAAATCATTGCAGACACTGAAAATTCACCTAGAGGTGTATATTGTGGAACCATAGGTTACATTACCCCCTATATGAAAACTGCAATATTTAATATACCCATTCGTACATTAACAATTCACAATCAGCAGATGCATTATGGTGTTGGAGGTGGGATAACTTGGGATTCAACATCAAACGATGAATATAGTGAAATCTTAGCAAAAACCGCTATATTAAACTGCACAGCAAGGTTCCCCCAATATCTTATTGAATCATTACTGTTAGAAAAAGGGCAAATTTTATTGCTTGATGAACATTTAACTAGACTTGCTAATTCTGCATACTATTTTGATTTTAAATGTGATATTGATTCCATCAAATTACAATTGATTAAATTAGCCAGTGCAGAATGTGAAAGTATTTGTAAGGTCAGAATTTTACTACAACAAGATGGTCGATGTGATATTAGCAAAGACATTATTAACGTACCAATGGAAATCAATGAAATCACACTCGCACCACAATGTGTGAATAATAAAAATATCTATTTGTATCACAAAACATCAAACCGTGAACATTTTCCGCAACTAACGATAGGTAAAGAATATATTAATTTTAATCAACACAATGAAATAACTGAATTTGTTAACGGTAATCTTGTACTGTTAATTAATAATCAATGGGTTACACCTAAAATTAAATCGGGATTATTGGCTGGTACTATGCGACAATTTTATTTGGATCAAAAACAAATAATTGAAAAAACAATTTTAATCGATGAATTATTAAAGGCTGATAAAATTGCTTTTATTAATAGTGTTCGCAAATGGGTTGAAATTGATGATAAGGTATTTGATCGGTTCAAGCAGATGTTGTGATCTACTATTATTGAAACATTCCGCCAGAATGGTGGCGGAATGTTTTATTAATTTAATACTTTATAGAATTAGCAAAATCTTGCTCTTCTTCTTGCCATCCTTTTGACAACGCTTTAACTAAAGCATCATAACCATTTTTGGCTAATGGAATATGTCGTTCAAATGGTTTTGTTTCGATATGGTTTTTATTGTTTGTAACAATCCAACGCCCCTTTATAATCGCTTCTCCATTGTAACCACCATGAAAACCATCAATAAAAAGTTTAACGGTTAATGTTGGAGTTGCTAGCGACTTACTCGAAATCAAATAATCTGGCAGTAACAAACTTAAATCTTGTACTAATCGTTCTTCAAGCTGTTGAGAAAGCGTCGAAACCCATAGATTATTTATAGCTGTAACATATTTGATATCTTCTGTTTGCAAAACAATACCAGATTTATTTAAGAAACTGGCTACATCAATGGAATCGATCTTTATAAAACGATTAGTTGATTTCATTGTTTTTGGTGTTTGAACAGGCAAATTACTAGCTAATTGGAAATAACTTTTATTTTCCGTGTTTGCTGAACAGCCAACGAGTAACATAAATGCAGTTCCACAAAATGTTATAAGGAAATTTCGCATCATTTTATTCATTACTTTTTACCTTTCGCTTTCGGTTCTTGGTCTTTCTTATTTGGAGCAGAGAAAATCAACGCATTACTTTTATCATTAAGTGTATTAAGTAATGGTGTTAATTCATCCATCATTTGTTGAACTTTTTGCAGACTTTCATTCATTTGCTTATTAAGTTCTGAACCTGGTTGTATACCTTTCAGAGTTTCGTTTAACGTTCTTAACGTTTCTTGTAAATCGCCAGGCATATTTTGCATTTCATTACTTGCCATAATTTGATTTAATGAATTCATTAAGCGCTGAGTTGAAGCTAACGATTTATTAAATTCCGTCATGGTATTATTTAGTGGTAAATTATTGAAATTATCTAATAACTGCATCACTTTGGCTTGAATCTGTGCAATACCTGTTGATGTTGTTTCTATAGTGTTATAACCGTATAGATTACTCAATTTGGAGTTATATTTATTTTTTAATTCAGGATAAAAATCAAGATCAATAAAAAGCGCACCTGTAAACATATTTGAAGTTTTTAACGAGGCTCTTAAACCATTTTTTTGCTCATCCATAATTAAGGTCGCAATATCGATCTTTTCATCAACCAACTCAGATAAGCGATCGGGCTCGATCCTAATTAATACGGGTACTTTTTGATTTAAAATAAATGTTTTATTTAACATTTCAGGTGTATAAAATGGTACTTTAGATACCGTACCTAGCCGAATACCATGATACTCAACAGGTGCACCTTCAACCAATCCAGATATGGATTCAGAAAGCATAATCAGAAATTCTTTATATTCTGTATATTGTGAATCTTGAATTGATTTTTTATCTTCATATAATTTATATACGGCATGTTGCTCAGCAGGTGCACCTAATTTAGAACCATCAGGCAAATCAAAACTAATACCACCTGACATTAATATATCTAAAGAAGGCACGTTAAGACTTGCACCCGATGAAGAAAATGCTAAATCAATGCCTCCTTCTTTCCAAAAACGAACATTTTGAGTGACTAAAGCATCATAAGGTTTGGTGATAAAAACTTGATATTTCATTTTACGTGAATCAATATCAAATTCAGAAGTTTCAACATTACCTACACGATAACCATGAAACATCACCGATGCCCCACGCGGAATTACACCGTTTTGATCACTTTCAAGATTAATTCGAATGCCCTTAATACTTGGATCTGATAATGGTGGGTTATCCGATAGTATAAATGGATTATTTTTGAAACTGTGTGTATCGTTTCCGGATGCTAACTCAATGTAAACACCAGATAAAATAGTACCTAATCCTGTTACACCATCACGACCAATCTCTGGTTTGACAACCCAAAAAATAGAGTCATTTTTAAGCAGTGGTTCCATATCATTATAGATTCGACCTTTAATAACCACTTTTTCAAAGTCTTCTGATAACGTTACTTCATCGACAATACCGATATCAACACTGCGGTTTTTAATAACGGTTTTACCTGCCACAATACCACTTGCATCTTTGGCAAGTAAGGTAAAAGAAGTCCCTCTATCAGTATAATGAGAATAGATGATCCAAAGACCTACAATTGCAGTAACAATTGGAATAATCCATATCGCCGAGATGGCTCTAATTTTGATGATTTTCGCTAATTTACTTGATGTTGCCATAGTGTTCCTATTTATTATAACTTTTATTTGGAGAATGATCCCAAATTAAACGCGGATCAAATTTTTGCGATGCAATCATAGTGATAATCACAACAGTTGCGAAAAATGTAACGCCTATATCAGGATAAACCCCCATCATTTGTTGATTTCTAACTAGTGAACAAACAACTGATACAACAAATATATCAATCATTGACCATTTACCAATAAATTCTACCGCGCCATATAGTTTTTTCATTTTTAAGCAATTATGTTTATTTTTCTTTTTCACAGCTATTGCAAAATAGCAAAGCCAACTTAATGAAATTATTTTCAAAATTGGAATAACTATGCTGGCAATAAAAATAACTAATGCCACAGGTACATCACCCGCCTGCCACATATAAATAACACCATCCATAATTGTCGACGTTGACGGTGAACCAAAAACGACCGTTATCATAATCCCAAATACATTTGCAGGAATATAAATAATTAGTGAAGTGACCAATAATGCTATTGTCCATTGTATTTTGTCACGATTTCTTACGGCACTTTTCTGTTTACATCTTGGGCATTTGACATAAGCTATTGGCATCATGGCATGGCAACAACCACACAGCTTCAAATTTTGACTAATTCCCGTCTTACCGACTTTTAATGGTGCTTGAGCAAAATTATTGGTATTAATCTCTTCCCAAATTGTTTCAGGTGAAAAAATTACTTGTGCTTTTATATAAAAGAATACAAATAAACAAAACGCCCAAAAGGTACTTGTAACACCTATACTGCCATAGCTCATTAGTTTTACAAAGCTAACCAAAATGCCTGTTATAAATATTTCAGGCATACACCAATGTTTAAATTTTTCATAAATAATTAATAAATCTCTTTTGCGATATTTTGACACTTTAAACTTTGAACAAAGCAAACTAATAATTAATAGATTTATTATGGGGAAAATTAAAACAAATAAAATAAATAGCGCTGAAATATAACTATATTTATCAAAAAAAAGAGTTTTGGGTATATCTAAAACACTTACACCATTTAAATTACCGACTAGGCGAATATCAATAAAAATAAAACCACAAGCAACAATAATCATAATGAGTGAACAAACAGCATACATTGCGGCTCGAAATTTCATATTAATGCTTTTTTTGGCTAATGTTGTATTACAACGAGGGCATATAGCTTTATGCCCTATTGTTATATCGGATAATTCTATGACCAAATCGCAGTGCGAACATAAAACATATTGTTGCTTATCAACAGTCATTATTTCCCTTTAATTTGATAATTATTTTAAATGTAAAGATGTTTCAGATTAGCATAACCTTTAAGTAAATGATTGATAAATTACTTTTACTCAATTTCTAGTGGGATAACTACTTTTAATATACAACAATGACTAAAACTTCTTCTTTGCTAATAATATCAAATGCCATTTTTTTATGAAAGTATTACCTACCCCCATTAGCATAATTTGATTACTTGATTTTGAGTATTTCAGTTGGTTAAGCAATATTTTTTACACACTGAATTTAAAATCTCATTTTAAATATAAAATGCATAAAATCTCATAATCACCTTATACAAAGTTATATCGCCATCAAATCCATTTATCGGGTTACATTTAATCTTGAATATTATCGTTTCGTCACCATTTGTTACAATCAAATAGACGATAACCAGTAATATTTTGAAAAAAATTGTGAAGCATTTCCCATTATTAACTAAATGATTATTGGATATAAAAAAAACTTGATACTGTATAACAATACAGTATAATGTATATCAATATACTAACTCATTGGAATTTTATAATATGAACGAAAACAAACAACGAGCACTTTCAGCTGCATTAAGTCAAATAGAAAAACAATTTGGTAAAGGTTCTATTATGCGTTTAGGGGATACCCAAACGTTAGATGTTGATTCTGTCTCTACTGGATCTTTAGGACTCGATATTGCATTAGGTATTGGCGGCTTACCAATGGGTCGAATCGTTGAAATTTTTGGACCAGAATCATCAGGTAAGACAACATTAACTTTATCAGTTATCGCCCAAGCGCAAAAAGAAGGTAAAACATGCGCATTTATTGATGCTGAACATGCTTTAGATCCAATTTATGCGGCTAAATTAGGTGTGCAAGTTGATGATCTATTAGTTTCTCAGCCTGATACTGGTGAACAGGCACTTGAAATTTGTGATGCCTTAGTTCGTTCTGGTGCTGTTGATGTTATTATTGTTGACTCAGTAGCAGCATTAACACCTAAAGCAGAAATTGAAGGGGAAATGGGCGATTCTCATATGGGATTACAAGCTCGTTTAATGTCACAAGCTTTACGTAAATTAACTGCAAATATCAAAAATGCTAACTGTTTAGTGGTATTTATCAACCAAATTCGTATGAAAATTGGTGTAATGTTTGGTAATCCAGAGACAACTACTGGCGGTAATGCGCTTAAATTCTATGCATCTGTTCGTTTAGATATTCGACGCATTGGTGCAGTGAAAGAAGGTGAAGATGTCATTGGTAGTGATACACGTGTAAAAGTGGTGAAAAATAAAGTTGCTGCACCATTTAGACAAGCTGAATTCCAAATTCTTTACGGTTGCGGTATTTCTAAAGAAGGTGAATTGATTGATCTAGGTGTTAAACATAAATTAGTTGATAAAGCAGGTGCTTGGTATAGCTACAATGGCGAAAAAGTTGGTCAAGGCAAAGCGAATTCAATCAAATTTTTACAAGAACATCCAGAAATAGCCAAAGAGCTTGAAACAAAACTACGTGATTTATTATTAAATAGCCCTGCGGTTTTTGCTGCGGATGACGTAGATACTACATCGGAAGATGAAAGCTTTGAATAATGGACAAAAAACTCAATAAATTAATCTTAAATAAAGCTGTGCAATTACTTGCACAGCGCGATCATTCATCCTACGAACTAACGAATAAAATTATCCAATTTTTTACAAAAAAAATAAAATGTTCAGAGGATGAATACTATGAGCAATTAAATCAACTTAAAATAGAAACCGCTGATGTCATTCAATATTGTACTAATCAGAATTGGATGAACGACACACAATATATTGAAAAATATATTGTTATGCGCGCTAATAAAGGTTATGGAAGATATAAAATTGCCATGGAATTAAAACAACGCGGTCTATCCACTGACTTAATCCATGAACTTTTACGTATATTAGATATAAATTGGGTGTATAATGCCCATAAGCAATTATTAAAAAAATTTAAACAAGTTAATGTGAAAAATATTTCGGAAAAACAGAAAGTAACGCAATTTTTAGTTACCCGAGGTTATACTCAAGACGATATAAAAGATGTGTATAATTTATTGACTTAAATTTTGATAATATCTAAAATACACGAGAATTAAATTATTCAATACCCATTAGTTAAGCTCACTAAGTCAATTTATTTTTCCTTTTATTTGCATGTAATATTAGCTAGACCAACTGTATTATAAAGAATATTTTACCTTTCTTTACTTTTCAACTTTAGTTGTAACAGGTATATTACTATGTTTAAAAATTTATCGTTTATATGGATGCCTAAATGAAAAGCACTGCAGAAATTCGTCAAACTTTTCTTGACTTTTTCAATAGCAAAGGACATGAAATTGTAGCAAGTAGTTCCCTTGTTCCTCATAATGACCCAACGCTATTATTTACTAACGCTGGAATGAATCAGTTCAAGGATGTATTTCTAGGGATAGAAAAACGCCCTTATACTAGAGCAACAACAGCACAACGCTGTGTTCGCGCTGGTGGTAAACACAATGATTTGGATAATGTGGGTTATACTGCTCGACATCATACTTTTTTTGAAATGTTAGGAAACTTTAGTTTCGGTGACTATTTTAAACATGATGCGATCCATTTTGCTTGGGAATTATTAACCAGTAAAGAGTGGTTTAATCTTCCTAAAGAGAAATTAACTGTCACTGTTTATGAAACAGATGATGAAGCATACGAAATTTGGGAAAAAGAAATTGGTATCCCCAAAGAACGTATTGTGCGTATTGGTGACAACAAAGGTGCTCCCTATGCTTCAGACAACTTCTGGCAAATGGGTGATACAGGGCCATGTGGGCCGTGTACAGAAATTTTTTATGATCATGGTGATCATATTTGGGGAGGACCTCCAGGCAGCGCTGAAGAAGACGGTGACCGATTCATTGAAATTTGGAACATTGTCTTTATGCAGTTTAATCGTCATCCTGATGGCACAATGGAACCATTACCTAAGCCATCAGTCGATACGGGTATGGGCTTAGAAAGAATTGCAGCTGTTTTACAACATGTTGATTCCAATTATGAAATTGATTTATTTAAGAAATTAATTCATGATGCAGCACAAGTAATTCAAACGAAAGATTTAGAAAGCAAATCTTTACGTGTTATTGCTGACCATATTCGTTCTTGTGCATTTTTAATTTCTGATGGTGTATTGCCTTCTAATGAAGGTCGTGGCTATGTTTTACGTCGCATTATTCGACGGGCTGTGCGTCATGGACATATGTTAGGTGCTAAAGAAATATTTTTCTACAAATTAGTTAAACCTCTCATTGATGTAATGGGAAGTGCAGCAGTTGAATTAGCGAAAAATCAAAAAATAGTTGAAGACGCACTTAAAATTGAAGAAGAGCAATTCTTAAAAACATTGGAACGAGGATTATTTTTACTTGATCAAGAATTGGTTAAAATTACCGATTCGGTATTGCCTGGTGATGTTGCATTTAAACTTTACGATACGTTTGGTTTTCCATTAGATTTAACCGCAGATGTATGTCGCGAAAAAAATATTACCATTGATGAAGATGGATTTAATCAATGCATGGAAGAACAACGTAAACGTGCCCGTGAATCAAGTACTTTTAGTGTTGACTATAGCAATGTGATTAAACTTGATGATAAAACCGAATTTTTAGGTTATCAAGCTACCGAAGCATCAGGGAAAGTAATTGCCATTTTCCAAAATGGTCAAAAAGTAGAAAGCGCCAATGCTGGTGAAGAAGCGATTGTCATCTTAGATAAGACACCATTTTATGGAGAATCAGGTGGACAAATCGGTGATAAAGGTTTATTAACTTCAGCAAACGCCGAATTTACTGTTTTAGATAGCCAAAAATATGGCAAAAGCATTGGCCATATCGGTAACCTTGTTAAAGGCTCCCTTAAAGTTGGTGATTTAGTAACAGCGGCAATTGATGTTGAGTTAAGAGAACGTATCAGACGCAATCATTCAGCAACCCATTTATTACAAGCTGCATTACAACGAATTTTAGGTAACCATGTTCATCAAAAAGGTTCTTTAGTGAATGACAGCTATCTGCGTTTTGATTTTTCGCATAATCAAAGCATCACACAAGAACAAATTGTTGAAATTGAAAATCTAGTTAACCAACAAATTCGTTGTAATCTACCTGTTGACGTTGAACTAATGCCAATAGATGAAGCTAGAAATAAAGGGGCAATGGCGCTATTTGGTGAAAAATACGAAGATATTGTTCGTGTTCTAACTATGGGCGATTTCTCAATTGAATTATGTGGTGGTACTCATGTAGATAGAACGGGTGATATAGGTTTATTTAAAATAATATCTGAATCAAGCATCGCTTCTGGAGTTCGCCGTATTGAGGCAACCTCTGGGCAAAATGCGATGGATTTTATACACCATGAAGCAAATTTATTAAGCCAAATTGCACAATTGGTTAAAAGCGATAAATCAGCAGTTTTAGTTCGTGTAGAGCAGTTGCTCGAACAAACTAAACTACTTGAAAAAAACATCGAGCAATTAAAGGCGCAAAAAGCTAGCCAACAAAGCGCACAATTAATTAATCAATGTGAAAAAATCAATAATAAAAATTTACTAATTGCTAAACTTGATAATGTCGAGGCAAAAGTATTACGTACTATGATTGATGATCTTAAAAATCAATTAAAAACAGGAGTAATTATTTTGGCTGCTGTTAATGATGGCAAAATCAACTTAGCCGCTGGCGTAACAAATGATTTAATCAATGTTGTCAAAGCCGGTGAATTAGTTTCCCAATTAGCATTAAAAGTAGGTGGTAAAGGCGGTGGGCGGCCTGATTTCGCCCAAGCAGGTGGAATGGATCTGTCAGCATTACCAGAAGCATTGTCTTCAATGAAAAAGGAAATCAGTAATAAATTACAAGCAAGTTAGCCAGATATATTCTAATATTGGTTAATAAGATATTTATTAATCGAATATTTGAATATTTCTGTAAAATTCCGTCTTTCTGTCCTATTGATGGGGGGCTGACGAAGCTATATCTTAAAATTGTGATGTATACTTAACTGATATTAGGAGATCTAATGTTAATTTTAACTAGGAGAGTAGGTGAAACACTAATTATTGGTGATGATGTTGTTATTACTATTCTTGGCGTGAAGGGTAATCAAGTCAGAATCGGTATTAATGCACCTAAAGAAGTCTCAATTCATCGAGAAGAGATATACAATAGAATTCATCAATCTCAGAACAAAAATGATGAATTACCCGAGCCCAAAGAGTAATTTTGGGCACGAAATAAACAACTAGCACGCGTAAGCAAAAAAATGTTTGACTTATTTTTTGTAAAACGTAATATGTGCGCCACGACATTATGATTTTGTTGTTCAAGCAAAGTCATAATGTTTTTGGTGAGATGGCCGAGAGGCTGAAGGCGCTCCCCTGCTAAGGGAGTATGCGG
>CAMLPV010000021.1 GCA_946482005.1 uncultured Gilliamella sp. | reverse complement strand
ATTTGGTATTGCGTATTAGTCTATTAATGTGAATCCCCAAATAGACCACCTCATCATCGGATATTGAGCAATGATAAGTTTGATCGATGTATTGTTTTACTTTCTGCGCAATATGCATCGCGTAAGGATAAAGTGAGGATATTTGTTCATAAAGATCGTTATTATCTTCTTGTAATTGATTATTGGCATAAAATCGTTCTACAAAAAATTTAATATGGGTAATAAAACGGCTATAGTGAATTGATGAGGTATCTATTGGCACGCCGACGGAATACTTCACCAAATTCACTATTGAATTTATCATTTTGGCATATTGAAACGTATTAAGATTTTGCGTGGTCGTGGTTTGAGCGTTAATGAGATGAAATGCAATATTACTCGCTTCTTCTTCAGGAAAAGTGAGATTATATCTTGCGTTGAGTAACTCAATAGCTTGCTTGGCGATATTAAACTCTTGCGGATAATAATTTTTTATTTCCCAATATAATTTATTGGGTATAAACAGACCTTTTTTAACTCGTTCAACCGCAAAGTAAATATGATCTGTCAGTGTTAAATAAATATTATTATTCAGTTTTCTGTTTAAGTTGTTTTCAGCTAATGTGATGATTTCTTTGGTTATCTGAAAAAATTGAAAAGGGACTTCTTTCGCTAAATCGGTGATATAGGAAAGTTTAATATTTTTTTCTAAAAATATTTTATCCACTCGCTCATCATCAATGGTATCACCGGGCTTTTTACCAAAACCAATGCCTTTCCCTAATACGATTTTTTCGATACCCTCTTCTTCAACTAAAACGACACTAGAATTTAATACTTTTACCACCAAAATCATTATTCACACTCCAGCTATTTGTCGTAAATAGCTTTACCATTGGTTTCAATCACTTTTTTATACCAATAAAATGATTCCTTTTTATATCTAGCTAAGGTGCCATTACCTTCATCATCTTGATCTACGTAGATAAAGCCATAACGTTTGGACATCTGAGAAGTACTGGCGCTGACTAAATCTATTGGTGCCCAACTGGTATAAGCAATTAACTCCACGCCCTCATCAATGGCTTCTTTCATTTGTTTAAAATGTTCTTTAAAGTACTCAATTCGATAATGGTCATGAACGGTGTCGCCCTCTAACTTATCAATTGCGCCAATCCCATTTTCGACAATCATCATTGGAATATTATAGCGGTCATAGAGTTCAATTAGTGAAATTTTTAGTCCTTTTGGATCGATTTGCCAGCCCCATTCAGTGGATTTTAAATAAGGATTTTTAACACCAATAATTGTATTACCGGGTATACGGTCAGCATCCGGATTTGTAGATTCAGCCTTTGACATATAGTAACTAAAAGATAAGAAATCAACGGTATTTTGTTTAAGTATTTCTTGATCGCCCTCTTCAAACTTAATATCAATTCCTTTTTGTTGTAAATAGGTCAATATAAGTTTTGGATATTCGCCTTTAATTTGCACATCAGTATAAAAATAATTGTCTAACGTTTTTTGCAACGTCAATTCCACATCCTCAGGCTTACATGTCAATGGATAAGTGGTTAATTTGGTGAGCATACAGCCTATTTTACAATCTGGGATTTTTTCATGGGCGATTTTGGTAACCAGTGCACTTGCTACAAATTGATGATGTAAAGCTTGATAGATATCTTGTTCAAGCTGTCCGTCTTTACATTTATCAGGAATAATTCCAGCCGTTGTAAAAGGATGCCGATAAATACTGTCTATTTCATTAAAGGTTAACCAATATTTTACATAATCCCCAAAATGTTCAAAACAAGCTGTTGAAAAACGGACAAAATCATCAATCACTGAACGTTTTACCCAACCATTATATTTAATACTTAATGCTATCGGCATTTCATAATGCGATAACGTAACGATTGGCTCTATTGAAAGTCGTTTCATCTCTTTAAAGACATTTTTATAAAACTCAACTCCTTTAGGATTAGGCGTAAGTTCCTCGCCAGTAGGAAACAGCCTTGTCCAAGCAATGGATAAGCGTAATGTCTTAAATCCCATTTCAGCAAAGAGCGCTAAATCTTCTTTATAGCGATGATAAAAATCAATGCCTCGTCGTTTGGGGTAATTTTTATCAGAAAGATCGTTTATCGCGGCCATTATACCCTCACTGGTTACCGCCACATGCGCAGCATAATCTTTGACATCAACATTTGGTTTATACGTTGCCATATCCGCAACAGAAAGTCCTTTGCCGTCAATATTCCATGCGCCTTCAATCTGATTAGCTGCAATCGCCCCGCCCCATAAAAAATTATCTGGGAATGCTAAATTTTTCATATGTTACTCTCCTTTGCTTAATATTTTCGGCTTTATTTCTAGAACAATATCATCGTTAGTTACTTGTTTGTTTTCATTAAAAGTGGAAATAGTATAGTCATCAGGATTGGTGACTAAAAAAATCACGGTAGGATCCAATTGATGATTTTTAATGTTGTTGATATCGAATTTAATTAAATCATCACCAATATCGACAATATCGCCAACATTAACCAGTGTCTCAAATCCATCACCATCAAGTTTTACTGTATCGATTCCTATATGAAAAAGTAGATCTGCGCCATTATTTAATTTAATACTTAGAGCATGTTTAGTATGGAATATCATAGAGATAACCCCTTTACAGGGTGATTTTAAAATTCCCTCGTTAGGAATAATACCTAAACCTTGACCAACAATTCCTGTTGAAAAAACATTATCGTTAATGTCATGTATCGGTATAGCTTTGCCACTAATCGGGCTTCTAATCTCTAGAGCTTCATCTTTAATGGTATTTTTTGTGTTGTTATTTGAGTTTTCATCATCTGCATCAATACTATCTGTGAAAAATATGGCAGAAAGGATAAATGCGACTAAAAAGGATATTCCAAAAGTGACAAAAGCCCAGACTATGTTCATCGCATTGTCTTTATCAATATACATGGTCATACTGGCTAAACCGGGACCAACAAGAACAAATGCTTTTAGTAAAATAATGCCAGCAAAAGCCCCACCAATTAATCCAGCCGTCATCACGCTATAAAGAATTTTTTTATTTACGATTGTCACGCCATATAGTGCGGGTTCGGTAATACCAAAAAGAGCCGATATTCCAGCAGACAGAGCAACCGATTTTAATTTACTATTTTTAGTTTTAATACTTACGCCAAAACAAGCCCCTGACTCAGCAATATTGTGTGCCAAAGAAGCCGGCATATATAACATTTCACATCCAGTTTTACCCATTGCATCAATGGCATAAGGCAGCATTGCTTTATGCATGCCGGCAACAACCATAAATGGGAGTACCGCGGCTAATAATCCGGTGGTAATCCATGAAAAATGGGTATAAAAAAATATAATAAATTTAGAAAATATCACACCTGCGTTGTATCCAAGAGGACCAAGTAATAGTAAAGAGACAGGTACAGTAATGACTAAGCTCATCATAGGGACAAAAAAGAGACGAATAACTTTAAATGAATATTTAGTAAAAAATTTTTCGACAACAGAATAAAAAAGGATCGTTAAAATCGCAGGAAATATTTGGAATGCATAATTGATATTTTCTAAAGGTAAAAAGAAGAGTGTGCTGTCATTTTTTAGTAGTACCACCATATCAGGGAGGATTAAAGTACTTACGGCAGAAGCTGCAACCAGCGGATTTACTTTTAATTTATTAGCGGTGGTAAATGCGACAAGAATGGGTAAAAAATATAAAGGTGCACTACCAATTAGTTGTAAAATTTTATAATTGGATCCATTCTCATCCATCAATCCAAGCATAGCAAACAATATTACAAAAGATTTCAACAGACCACCGCCAGCAATTGCTGGAATTAACGGTTGAAAAATAGAAACAAGAAAATCGAGTAAAATAGCACTTATTTTTTTCTTGCTATTAGGCTGATTATTAGCACTATTTACGTTAATGTTTCCGATTAATTTAATAATTTCGTTATAAACTTCAAATACATCATTACCAATAATAATTTGGCATTGAACGTTTTGCCGTACGCCTATAACACCCTCGATTTTTTCTAAAGCAGGAAGATTAATTAGATTATCATCTTTTAAGGTGAATCTTAGTCTTGTCGCACAATGCTCTAAATGCGCTATATTACTTTTGCCACCGATATTATCTAGAATGGTTACTGCTATTTTTTGATAATCCATTACTATCTCCTATTGCTCTTGTACGTGGTAAAAAAAAAGCAAGACCTAGATAAACAGTAAAATGCTGCTATGCATATACAATTTATTTAGGTCCTGCCTGCTTTACCAGTCACATGCCTGTTCAATTAACATACAAACATACAATAGATACTGAGTCAATTTTGATTTAGAAGAATTGTGAACTAGATCTCAATCACCATCACAGAATAACTGTTAAGTTAATTAATTGTTTTAATGTATTAAGATATGAAATAAATAAACTCTAAAATAATCAGTTATGAAGTTAAAAATAAAGGACAGAATATTCAAAATAGAATCTGTCCATTTTACGTTTTGATGGAAGTAGAGAATCTTGGTTACTTAGATATTAATATACTGGTTCGGGTAAAGGATATTCAACACCATTATAATGTAATGTATATTTTCTTTTTGCTGATTTAGTTATCTCTTCAATACATTCCCCTTCGCTATTTTTTTTACCAATTTCTTTTTGTTCATTATATGAGACAATCAGATCTTTATAATTATTGGTCGTATTTTTCCCTAATAGTAAAACAGCATTACGGCTATTGTATTCACCATCACAATCATACCATTCACCACCAGAGTTATTTAGCATTAAGTTGTTAACAATGCGATTCAATTTTTCATTTTGTTGCACATAAAGATTAATTACTTGTTGAGAAATAGGAACATAACGAGAACCATTTGCAGAATTGGCACGAACACCAAAAGCTCGAGATTCATTATTAAGTTGATAACGAGCCGTATCAATTTCAAAATTATTTAATTCAATAGCATCACTAACAAACGCATTCTGTTGCCAATTATGAGCAATTAATTCACCACTTTGCGTATCCACAAGCAACACATCAAGATCATAAAAAATTGTCCCTTTAATATCATTAGGAAACGGTAAAACCACAATTGTTTTACTTTCATCAGCAGGCCAGATCTTACAAATTGCCTTATCACTCTCGCGAGAAGAATGGTATTTTTCAAGTAAATAATCAATCCATTTTTCACAGTCAGCACTACTTACCATAGGAAAGCTAAGAGTGATAAGTAGTAATAATTTTTGGGTGTTTTTCATTGAAACCTTACTTAATTTTATTTATATCATTATTATTTATAATATATAAAATTTTAATCTTTTTAATTATTAAAAACTAATTAACTTAGAATTTAAATAGATTGTTTTGGGATATTTTAAGTGGGATAGAATGTTAGAATTAATAAATTAGTTATAATTTACTATAAATGAGAGAATAACTAATAAAAACATTAAAATCAAATAATAATTGCATCTATAGTTTTTATTAATTAATAGAAGAATAATATTATTAAAACTAAGGTTAATTTAAAGTATACTTTATAGGTTTTGGAAATAGTAACTCTAAATTGCGTTTATCTATTTTAAACAATGGTCCTTTTTCTGAAACACGATTATTTTTGGCATTTCTTTTAATTAGGTGATCCATTGTAATTACTCCATTCTCAATTAAAGGCATTAATTGATTTAATAATGGCATTTTAGTATGAATTACTGATTTGAGATTAAAATACTCTTCACCATTTATAAAAGTGCTCTCGGCTTCAATCCAGAATGTTTCTGAATGTTTTTCATGTAATCTAGAGCGTAATGTTGAACCATTCCAAATCGCTACATCTTGTTTTTTTATTTCACAACCTTTTGGAGAAATATATTCGTGTATTTCGCATAATAAATCATCTCGTATTTCAAATTTTAAACCTTGACTATTTTTTTGCTGAGTACTTAATGTGCAGTATAGTTTAAAATCTTTTTCCCTTTGGTAGCCATATTTATCTAAGATTTCGGCACTGCTTTTACAATGACTATTTGACCAATTAGCCACTTGAGCAAAAAGTGTAGTACGAGTTTTATTTTTATTTCCTCTACCGGATTTTAGTTCAATACCTTTATAATCGGGTTGTTTACTTGAGTTAGGCGGGATGCCAAGCGCACATTCAATTGACATTCCTATAGTAGTATCACCATGTCCGATCGCTTTTATAGGCTTTTTCGCGAGTTCCTTTAACTTAGCTAATAATTCATCTGCAATGGTATTTGTCTGTTTTGTATATTCACAAATAAAGCCATTAATTTTACTTTTAAATTCTTGTAATTCATTATCTAGATTAATTTTACTTAGGTTTAGTAAGTAAGGAACTTGATTAAAAATAATGATAGCAATTTGATCACCGGCCTCAGCAAAAGTACCTAAAGCAGTAAACCACATTCTTGGGTCACCTTTTTTCGTCACTGGTCGATATAAACTCATTTTGGTTTCACGAACAGTCGAGGAAGATAAAAAGAACGCTGTAGATATTTTCTTATAATCTATTCCTTGTTGCTGTTTAGAGTAGTCATGAAACTTTGCGAGTTCAAAATGGGTTCTCACTGGTTGTGTTGCATCAAGAATTGATTTTTTCAATCCTGTTTTTGTTGGTTCAAAAATAGAATAATCAATAGAATGGAAAGCCAATGTTTTTTTGTTCTGTAATACATTAAGTTTGATCTCTGATGAAAGTTCATCTTTACGCTCTTCAGCTAATAATTCATAATCGTCTTCATCAAGCTCAATATCATCACTTTCAACAAAAGTTGTTGAAACTTTAGCTGTTGGCGTTTTTATCTTTTGAGTTTTATCGAACTCTCTAAGTAAAGCGGTCCAATTGGAGTGGCCTTCTTGTTTTGCTATTTCATCTAATGCTCTTGCACTAATAATATTTTTTTGTTTTTTAAGTATCTTGGCTTGTTTTTTTAAGCGGGCAATATAAGGATGTTCTTTAGGCATGTTTTCCCCTCTATAATAAAAATTTTCAAAGAAATACATGCACTAAACTTACTGCCCACAAATAAGTTAAAAGTGCAAACGAAAAAATTTTTATTACAGAGAGGACGAATGAGTCTTTACGAGCGTGGGCTGGCGGCTTCTCTCTAAGCCTTGTTTTTAAGAATATCGAGATAACTCGCAAAAGTCAAATTCTATATTGTTAAGCCCTGGACTTTTGTTCTTTTCTAGTTTAGAATTCACCCCTAATATATTTTTATCTAGGTATTGCAATTGAAGTCTCAAAAAAAGTTTAGTCATATTGAATTATTTGCCGGATGCGGAGGTCTATCATTAGGCTTAGATAAAGCAGGGTTTAAACTCACGCTGGCTAATGAGCTATCGCCAATGGCAGCAGAAACATTTGCTTATAACTTTTTTAATGAAAATTTTGAACAACTAGCAAAAAAAAATAAAAAGCCTAAAAAAGCCTTTTGGCTTTCAAGTCAATTTGATACCTTAACTGAACGCTTGAGAGAGAATCCTTTTAATTATCCCTCTCTTCATAAAGGGTTCAGTGACATCCCAAATAATAAGAAGCAATTAGAAAACTCACTTATCATTGGTAATATCATTGAATTAAATCATTTGATTGAACAAGATAACGAGCTTTTACTCGCATTAAAATCAGCATTTAATGATACTGAGGTTGATTTAATCTCTGGTGGTCCTCCATGCCAAAGCTTTAGTATGGCTGGTTTACGTGAGAAAGATAGTGACAAAAATACCCTTCCTTGGGAATTTGCTAACTTTGTTGCCAAAATTCAACCTAAAATTGTTTTACTTGAAAATGTCACAGGTATTTTACGTGCATTTAAGGATAAAGATGGTTCTCTATATCACGCTTGGTTTGAAGTCGCTAAAGTATTCGCTACCCAAAAATACATTCCACTTTGCCTACATGTAAATGCAAGATTTGCAGGTGTACCACAAAACCGACCACGCTTTATCATGTTAGCTATACGTCATGATGTTTTCCTAAAATTGAAACCATTTTTTAAAAAAGGAAGTGCAGAAGAAACATTATTTGCACCTTCTCTTAATTTTTATACTTTAGTTCAAAAAAACGTCAAAAAAGTAGCTTGGGGTTCTCTCCCATATTTTGATGTATCAATTGAAGAACATTTTAATTTATTTAAAAATTCTTTTTTAAAACACTTGGTTAATCAAAAGGAAGTTAATGTCAAATCAGCTATTGATGATCTTAAAATAAATAATCCATCGTATCCTTCCCTTTTTGTTAGGAATTTAAATGATAAATTTAAAAATATTTTAGCAACAAGAAAAGAAATTTATAATCATGAGTTACGTAATAATAGTCAGCTCGTAAAATGCCGATTTCGTATTTACCAGATATTACAGCAATGTGATAGGCGTGATATTACAAATGCTGTATTTGATATTTTAAAAGGTAAAGAAGATAGGTTGCCTGAAGATATTTGGAATGTACTGAAAAAATTTGAATATCTACAAGACGATAACCAGATGAAAGTATTTGAACACAAAATTGAGTTTGAAGAATTTTTAAAATTACATCCAACCAAAAAGCAAACCCAAAAAGCTTTAAATAAAGATTGTCCTGCTCCAGCCGCACTTTCTATTCCAGATGATGCTTGTCATTATGATGAAAAAGAATTGCGAGTTTTGACTGTTAGAGAAATGGCAAGAATACAATCATTTCCGGATAACTTTGTATTTCGATCTAAAATTACAACTGGTGGACAGATGCGAAAATTTGAGGTGCCCCAATATACTCAAGTAGGAAATGCTGTCCCTCCACTACTTGGTTTGGCGTTAGGAAAATCCGTTACTGAGTTATTAAGATTACTCGAAAAATGAGTTAATACTAGCATTTTAGCAGTTTAAATCTGCATAATATAAAAAACATATTCTGAATTATGAGCAATAAAATTTTACCCTTTTCAAACATAATTCAGAACTTTCTTTTCTACTAGTTAGAAATGAATTATTTGACGAAAATTCAAGTGATTTTGTAACATACTCATGCTCTAACTTACCGAAATCGAATCCTTCAGATTTCTGAGTTGTATGTCCAATTAATTTAACAATGGCTTGGTTTAAGCAAGAAAAATAGTTTAATTTTGTATTTGTTTACAACTTGGAATGTTATTGTTTATCAATATGAATATTTTTTGCAAGACTCATTTTTGAACTGGATTTTATTCCTTATTCCTAAAAGATCATTGGTTTTTATATTTTTTTTATAATTAATTATGTTTTAGGTTCAACAATCAAAAAGAAATTCTTCAACTGATTAATTTCAATCTGATAACTCTTATAACCATTCCCATTCTCATATAATTCAATTTTGTTAGGAATAAAATAGACCGTAATATAACGAATATCATCTCTGCTAAGTTCCATATCAAAGTAACGACGATAACGATATTTTTCCATTTTCTCTTTTGAAATATACAAAATAACATCACAATCATTAATTTTATCGTAAAAGGTCATACGGAAACCTAGTCCATAACGCTTAAAATCAGGCTTAACACCACCATACATAACACCAAAATGCTTAGTATTCCAAGAATAATTAAAACGTTTAAAATAGTTACATAATTTTAATTTTCCTATTCCTACAACATTAAGTTCCAACTGTTTGAATTCTTTTTTTGGTAACTTATTCTTTGCTTCCCTCCAAGTCTCAATTAAACGACTAAGTTGGTTAGTTCTTCTATAACCTGATTTTGAGGATTCATTTTTTGTATTATCGTTCAAAATAGTATTTTTTTGTTCGGGTAATCGAGGAGCTGATGAAATGAAAGAATTTCCATTTTTTATATCATCAGAATCTTCTGTTGGGTCAAAAACATCAATCAGGTCAGATAACTTTTGACGAATTTGCCTTAATTTAGCCTCTTCCTCTGTTTCATTAGGTAATCGACCTTGTTGATTTTCTTTTAAAGTATCAATAACCCAAGCACAATTAGGAAAGTGTTCATCTTGTTTGCGAAAATGAGGGATCTTATATTTTTTAGATTCTTCAGCACTACAGTGATAGTTAACCCCAATAACTCTAACCTTATTAGCAAAGCAATCAGGGCTTGAACAATAGAAACGATACTTTGATGGATGATCCTCAGATAAATATTCAAGCCGAGCTTGATCAATTGACACTTCATACCCAAGTTGAACACAATATGCCGAAAGGATTCTTATTTTCATATTTTTCTACTCTATAATTCTTACGTTCTAAACACTTCCCTAACATGCCATTCAATAAATCTGTCATGTAAATAATCGTTTTTCATTCGAGGTAGTAAGATGTTTTTGCCGTCGAAATCCCAAAATAGTTTTTCAACTATTTGGTTTCCATTTACCCCACTTGATACTTTGATTTTTAGATTACAATCAAGCCCGATAGCGCCCATATCGAAAGCGGAATGATGTAATGAACAAAGTGCTAAACCATTATTTACAATGCATGGTCCGCCGTGTTGTTTCCATTTTACGTGAGCAGCTTCAAGGCCGATTGATACTGAGTCATGCCTTAAATCGTAACCACAGATGGCACATTGATAGTTGTATGCACGTAATACGATTTGTCTGAATTTAGGATCTCGGTATTTATTGGATTCCATTAAATTAAACCCAAATCGATTAATTAAGTTTTCTTGCACACTTTCAGTAAAATGCTGACTTAAAATTTGTCCTGCTAATTGATCAATAATGGTAGGGTTTGTTTTTATCAGTTTATACGTTTGTTCATCAAAACCACCGAGTACTTGGTGTGAAGCAAGGGTTTTACTAGTTGGTTCTTTACTTGGCAAAATTGGATTAGTACAGTTTTCAAAATTAATGAGTTGCCAAAAACCGTCATTTTTCAAACGCCAAAAAGGCATATTGGGATAATAGTGTTTACGTTGAGGACCAAACCGAGCGAGTAAATCATGTAAAGGTTCTTCAATTTCTTTTTCATAATCAAACAAGCGAGCATGACCTTGCTTATATTGTGCTAATACATAAAGTAATAATAAAGGTTTATGTGGAGCCCGCTGATCGCCTTTTTTCCAGATGGTGATATTGGTAATTTTTTGTTGTAATTGTTTAATATCCATTAATACTCAAAATAAACGTAATAAGTAGAAAAATATTACAAATATTGTATTATTTTTGTGATCTGACTCACAAAATTCTGAGTTAGTGTAAAAAAATGAATCAATATTTGATAGTTACATCTAAAAAATTATTTTTAACCATTACAAACCTAAACCCATTTATGAATATGCGTAAATCGCATAATGGTATGTAAAATTGATATTTCCTTATTTGTCGATAATCGTTTTTAATTAAGCTTAATAAAAACTAGATAGGTAAGGAAACATTATGGCTTTGATCCCTCCTCACGCCAGTGACCAGTTACAACCACTTCTTGTTAAAGACGATGATCGATTGGCATTACAGCATTATGCAAAAAATCTTCCCGCAATTACGCTATCAAGTCGTGAAACTGGGGATTTAGTGATGTTAGGAATTGGTGGTTTTACGCCACTGTATGGTTTTATGCGGGAAGAAGATTGGCGCAGTGTTTGCGATAATATGCATTTAGCAAATGGTGTTTTTTGGCCAATTCCTATCACAGTATCCGTGACCGATGCTCAAGCTGATACCTTAAAATTGGGTGATGATATTACCCTTAAAACACCCGATGGGCAGATAATTGGGATTTTGAATGTTGATAGTATTTATCGACCAGATAAGCAATTTGAAGCGATGCAGGTGTTTACAACAACGGATAAAAATCATCCTGGCGTTGCGATGCTTATGGCTCAGCCTCCGGTTAATTTAGGCGGTAAAGTGCGTGTTTTCCATGATAATGGTTTTAAAATGCAATTTGGTCAATATGCATTAACACCACAAGAGACACGAGAACGTTTTAATCAATTAGGTTGGCATAAAATCGCGGCTTTTCAAACTCGTAACCCGATGCATCGTTCACATGAATATTTAGTCAAAACAGTATTAGAGCTTTTTGATGGGGTACTTATTCACTCTCTATTTGGTAATTTGAAAGCAGGTGATGTACCGGCAAATATTCGCCTTAAAGCTATTAATACGCTAATTTATAACTACTTTGTGCCTGATTCCGTTGTTCATTCTGGGTATCCTTTAGATATGCGTTACGCGGGTCCCAAAGAAGCGTTACTGCATGCCCTTTTTAGACAAAACTATGGTTGTAGCCATCTTATTGTCGGTCGCGATCATGCCGGTGTCGGTAATTATTATTCGCCGTTTGCTGCACAAGATATTTTTACCCAATTACGGGATGAAGATTTACTCATTAAACCAATCAAAATTGACTGGACATTTTATTGCCATAAATGTGCAGGTATGGCATCAAGCAAAACTTGCCCACATGACAGTGATGATCGTGTTCTTATTTCAGGTACTGAGGTAAGACGGCGTTTGCAAACAAAAGAACCCATACCTGAAACATTTAGCCGACCTGAAGTTGTTGCTGAATTATATCAATGGGCAAACCAGTAATACGCAAAATAAATAATTACTCATCGATAAGTTGATAAGGGGGAAAACCATGCTAGATTTATCCAAAGTTAACCAGAAATTACAAAACCAGTCACCGTTAACCATTATTGAGTGGGCATTAAAGAAGCAACAAGATATTCCAGTCAAAAGTATTATTAGTACCCATTTTGGACCATATGAAGCAGTGCTTCTTCATCTTGTTACTCAAGTTGACCCAAATATTCAGGTTGTTTGGGTTGATAATGGTTATGCAACAAATGCAACCTATCGTGTTGCCAATAAAATTACAAAGCAACTTAATCTTAATCTACATATTTTTGTACCACAACGAACGACAGCTTATTTAGATGTTCGATACGGTGGATTACCTGAATTAGATACCCCAGAACATACCGAGTTTACCCAAATTGTCAAAATTGAGCCGTTTAATCGTGCTTTAGCCACACTCAAACCAACATTGTGGTTTACTGCGTTACGTCGTGAACAATCAGCCTTAAGGCAGGAGTTAAATATTGTGACAAAAGCGGGAGATAATTTATTTAAGATTGCCCCACTCCTCGACTGGACAAGTCAAGATATGCAGAACTATATCGAAAAACTTAATTTACCTAATGAGATGGATTATGTCGATCCAACTAAAGGACCGCAAGGTAGAGAGTGTGGCTTACATAAAATAACCTTTTGATTTTAGAAATAGATACACATTGGACTTTGCTGATAATCGTTGAGTAAAACAATATTATTAGGATTTAACTGAACATTTTAAGGTTGCTAGGTACTGGCAATTTACCGATAGCTCAAAAGCTATCAAATAAGGGAATCACATGAGCACACAACATTTTCCTTTTAATTGTGATGAATTAAAAAAAATTATTGAAAAGTCCAGCGATAAACAGCTCGCTTGGTTGTCTGGATATTTATGGGGAATTGCGGAAAAAAGTTCAAATGAACAAGCGTTACCGAATATCACAACTACCACCGACGTAACGCAAGCTGAGCAAGCGAAAAAAGTTACGATTTTATCAGCATCACAAACAGGTAATGCTCGTCGAGTTGCAAATGAGTTAACTCAAGATATTGAGCGTTTAGGTATTGAAGTTACTCATCTGCCTGCTGGCGAATACAAAGCCAAAAAACTGAGTCAGGAAGAAATTTTAATCTTAATTACTTCAACACAAGGCGAGGGCGAACCACCAGAAGAAGCACTACCACTCTATAAATATCTTTTTGCTGCCAAAGCCCCTAAATTGGCAAATCTACAATTTGCGGTAATGGGTTTAGGTGACTCTTCTTATCCAAAATTTTGTCAAGCAGCTAAAGATTTTGATCAACGATTAGCTGAATTAGATGCTCAGCGTATGTTATTACGCGTTGATGCTGATACGGATTTTCAAACTGTAAGTACCAATTGGCGACAAGCAGTAATTGATAAACTTAGCAGTCTACAACAATCAGCTTCAATATCATCAACAGAAAATAATACTTCAAGCAGTGTCGTTGTTAACAGTAGCCTTTATCACCGCAATAATCCCTTTATTGCACCCGTTAATGTCAATCAAAAAATTACTTCTCGCGATTCGGATCGCGATATCCGTCATATTGAATTTGACCTTACTGGTTCTGATATTAACTATCAACCGGGCGATGCGTTAGGGGTCTGGTATCAAAATAGTGATGAGCTTGTCGATGAAATTCTTAATATTACCCAGCTTACCGGTGATGAGCTGGTCGAACACAATGGTCAACAAATTACTTTAAAAACAGCTCTGATTGAGCATGTTGAATTGACTCAAAATACACCCGTCATTATTGAGAAATATGCCCAAGCAATTCAAAATCCTGAACTGCTTACCTTAATCAAAGACAGAGAAGCTTTGATAGAAATGAGTCAAACATTACCGCTGGTTGATATGCTTAATCGTTATCAAGGCAACCTTACCGCACAAACATTAGTTGGATTGCTTCGACCTCTTACACCTCGTTTTTACTCCATTGCATCAGCGCAAGATGAAGTTGGAGACGAAGTTCATCTTACCGTAAATGTGGTGCGTTATCAGATCGAAAATAAAACCCGTACTGGCGGTGCATCAAATTTTTTAGCCAATCAAATTGCTGACCAAGATCAGGTCAAAATTTTTGTTGAACATAATGATAACTTTAGATTACCTAATGATACCAATACACCAATCATCATGATTGCTGCCGGTACTGGCATTGCACCATTTAGAGCTTTTTTACAACAACGTAGTGCTCAATGTGCTACGGGTAAAAATTGGTTATTTTTTGGCAATCCACATTTTATTTCTGATTTTCTGTATCAAGTGGAGTGGCAAAATTATGTTAAAGAAGGTCTGTTAACGAATATCGATCTTGCGTGGTCGCGAGATCAAGCCGAGAAAATATATGTACAAGATAAATTAATTGCTCAAGGCAGTGAAATCTGGCAATGGTTGCAACAAGGTGCCTATATCTATGTTTGTGGGGATGCGAAGCGCATGGCAAAAGCGGTTGATTTAGCATTACAACAAATTCTAATGACTCAAGCTCAATACAGTCAAGAGCAGGCCATCAACTATTTGGATGAATTAAGAAGTCAAAAACGCTATCAACGAGATGTTTATTAATACCTAACAACTAATTTTAATTTATTGAGTGATGTAATATGAGCAATGATAAACCTAAAACAGTTACCCTAACTCAAGTGGTAAATTTAACACCACCGCAAAATGATGTCTCAGATCTACCATTATCGGATTCTGAACGATTTAAACGAGAAAGTAATTATTTACGTGGCACCATCGTTGACGATTTGAATAATGGTTTAACAGGTGGCTTTAATAGTGATAATTCTCAGCTCATCCGCTTACATGGCATGTATCAACAAGATGACAGAGATATTCGTAAAGAACGCCTAGAACAAAAACTTGAGCCACTAATCAACATGATGCTACGTTGCCGCCTACCGGGAGGGATTATCACCCCCAAACAGTGGTTAACGATTGATAAATTTGCCACCGAGGCAACAAAGTATGGCAGTATTCGGCTGACTACTCGACAAACATTTCAGTTTCATGGTCTGTTTAAACGCAGTCTTAAATCAGCTCATCAACTATTACACAATATAGGACTTGATTCTATTGCCACCGCTGGCGATGTTAATCGTAATGTCTTATGTACTTCAAATCCAGTAGAATCAAAAGTTCATCAACAAGCTTACTACTGGGCAAGCAAAATTTCAGAACATCTTTTACCAAAAACCCATGCTTATATTGAAATCTGGTTAGATGGTGAAAAATTACCCACACCCGACAACGAGCCCATTTTAAGTTCAACTTATTTACCGCGTAAATTTAAAACTACGGTGGTTATCCCACCTATTAATGATGTTGATGTTCATGCCAATGATCTTAGTTTTGTCGCTATCGCCGAAAAAGGTGAATTGATAGGTTTTAATGTGTTAGTTGGCGGTGGTTTGGCAATGACTCATGGAGATAAAACAACCTATCCTCGTAAAGCGGATGATTTTGGTTTTATCCCAGTAGAAAAAGTGCTGACTTTTGCAGAAGCCGTTGTTACCACACAGCGCGATTGGGGCAACCGTCATAATCGTAAAAATGCCAAAACCAAATACACACTTGAACGTGTCGGTGTGGAAAACTTTAAAAAAGAGGTAGAGCTACGCGCAGGCAGTACCTTTTTGACCAGTAAACCTTATAAATTCACTCAAAGGGGGGATCAATTTGGTTGGTATAAAGGTATTGATGATAACTGGCATTTAACGCTATTTATCGAAAATGGACGATTGCTTGATTATCCAAACAAACCATTAAAAACGGGCGTTGCTGAAATCGCTAAAATTCATCAAGGTGATTTGCGCATTACCGCTAATCAAAATCTGATTATTGCTAATGTTCCAGAACAACAAAAAGAAGCCATTGAAAAAATTGCCAGAGAGTATGGATTGCTTGACGATACAGTCACATTACAACGTAAATATTCCATGGCATGTGTTTCTTACCCTACTTGTCCTCTTGCTATGGCCGAAGCCGAACGTTTTTTACCGACGTTTGTCACTCAAATTGAGCAGATGTTAACTCAGCATCACTTATCTGAAGATTATATTATTTTACGAGTGACAGGTTGTCCTAATGGGTGTGCAAGAGCGATGTTGGCCGAAGTAGGCATGGTTGGTAAGGCGCCCGGTCGCTATAATTTATATCTTGGTGGTAATCGAGAAGGTACACGAATTCCACGTTTATATAAAGAAAACGTAAGTGTTGATGAAATTTTATTAGCACTTGAACCATTAATTGAAGCTTGGTCAATTCATCGCAATAAAGACGAAGGTTTTGGCGATTTTGTTATCCGTCATGAAATTGTCAAACCAGTAGTAAACTCAGCGATTGATTTTTATCAGGTCATTAATTAAAGCTCATATACAGGTTTGTAGAACCTTATGACGTGCTTATTTGCTGACAAAAACATATATAGCAATAAGGCATATGGTTATTACTTAATCATATTTGTCTTTTTTATATGTTCTTTTATACTTAAGTGAGTTATTAAACTATCTAATTTTATTAATAAAATTAACAATAAACATAATTTATAAATTAGATAACCTGCCTATAACCAGTTTGATAACAGTGTTTATGCTGGATGGCGATCCGTTGTTTTAAATAATTCACTTTTTAGTACATGTTATTAATTATATACAGCAAATTATTTTAAATTAATGCAATACAATTATATCGATGGGAATAAAGTAATTTTTTCTTGGAAGATCGCTATCATGAACATACAACAATTAAGAATTATTCGAGAAGCAGCGCGTTGTAATTATAATTTAACCGAAGTAGCAAATACTTTATACACCTCCCAATCTGGAGTAAGTCGACATATTAAAGAGTTAGAAGAAGAACTCAATATTGATCTTTTTATCCGCCAAGGAAAACGCCTAATTAACATGACTGAACCAGGATTAGAACTGGTCGTGATTGCGGAACGTATTTTAAATGAAATTAATAATATACATCGTTTATCGACCATTTTTTCAAATAAAGATGAAGGTTCTTTAGTAATAGCAACAACCCACTCACAGGCTCGTTATATCCTCCCTAACATTATAAAATCATTTAGAGTACTTTTTCCGAAAGTCCATATTATTATCAATCAAGGCTCATCAAGTGAGATTATTTCCCAGCTTCTTTCAGGCGAGGCTGATATAGGTATTGATAATGAAAGAGTTGATAATAGCTCTCTTGCTACCTACCCTTTTTATCGTTGGCATTACTCGATTGTAACACCGAAAGATCATCCTTTAACCAAAGCCGACAAAGTAACATTAGATATGTTGCAACCCTTACCGATAATTACTTATCGACAAGGGATCTTTCCTCGCAAAAGCATCGATAAAGCATTTTCAGCGATAGGATTAGCGCCTAATATATCATTGAACGTCCAAGAACCTGATGTTATAAAAACTTACGTTGAATTAGGTTTAGGAATTGGTATTTTAGGCAATAAAATGTATAACCCTGAGTATGATGTAAACTTGGTCCAACTTGATGCAAAACATCTGTTTGAGTCACATGTTACTTGGCTTGGCTTAAAGCGTCATAAATTACAACGTAATTATATTTGGCGTTTTATTCAATTATGCAATCAGGAGCTTTCATTGGAAGATATTAAAAATCATGCTCTGTTTGATCAGACTCATTCCAAAATGCCTGATTATCAAATTTAATTTATATTAATAAAACGATACGCATTAAATCATAAACTCAAACAATTCATCTTGTACGAAGATATTTACAAGTATCGGTTGCCAATAGATATTGTCGCCCAATTCAACTTGCTGTTGTTCATATTGACGATAACTTACCGAGACGTCAATATGCTTTGGTTGTCCTTCTACCGCAATTTCTAAAAAAACCGTTGGTCCAGCGGTATGGATGCGTACTACTTGCCCTTGGATATCATTCTTTCTGGCTGTTTTAGCAATACTGATTTCATGAGGTCGAACATAAGCGATAGCTGACTGATCAGCCCAGTTACCTTGCTCTTTCATATCTTTTCGGAAATCACCAATAATTAAGGTATTATTTTCAATGTAACCATGTAATAGATTGACGTCCCCTAAAAAGTGCGCAACAAATGCTGTTTTTGGTTGTTTATAGACTTCTGCTGGCGTGCCTATTTGCTCTATTTGCCCTTGGTTCATTAAAATTATTTTATCGGCAACTTCTAGCGCCTCTTCCTGATCATGCGTAACAAAGATACTAGTAACATTCAGTTCATGATGAAAATCACGCAACCAGCGTCTTAAATCTTTACGAACTTTAGCATCTAACGCGCTAAAAGGCTCATCAAGCAACAAAACATTAGGTTTTGATGCCAAAGCTCGTGCTAAAGCAACTCGCTGTCGTTGTCCTCCAGATAGCTGGTCAGGATAACGTTTAGCAAAATTTTCTAGCTGAACTAATCCAAGTAACTGATTAACCCGTTCATTAATCGCAGTTTTACTTAATCGTATTGATCTTGGTTTCATTTTCAATCCAAATGCCACATTTTCTGCCACATTCATATGGCGAAAAAGTGCGTAATTTTGGAACACAAATCCAATATCTCGTTGTTTAGCGCTCAGCTGTGTTACATCAGTATCGGCAAAATAGATTTTACCTGAGCTAGCTGTTTCTAAACCCGCTATAATGCGTAGTAATGTGGTTTTGCCACAACCTGAAGGACCTAAGAGCGCAACTAATTCACCTTGTTTTATACTAAAGTTAATATTTTTTAAGGCATCGAAGTTTTTAAAACTTTTATTAATATTCTGTAGTGTAATACCCATAGCTACCCCTTAGTGACCTATATAAAGTTCATTAACTAAGCGTCGTTCAATCCATTGACGAATCAATAGTAATGTAAGCGACATAATTAATAGCAAAATCGCAACACTAAATGCGGCAACAATATTGTACTCATTGTATAAAATCTCTACATGTAAGGGTAACGTATTGGTGTAACCACGAATATGTCCAGAAACAACAGATACCGCGCCAAACTCACCGAGTGAGCGAGCAGTGCAAAGAACAACACCATGCATCAATGCCCATTTGATATTTGGTAATGTGATATGGAAAAAAATTTGCCAACCATTTGCGCCAAGAACACTGGCAGCCTCTTCTTCATGGGCTCCTTGCGCCATCATTATTGGAATCAATTCCCTTGCGACAAAAGGAACTGAAACAAAAATGGTTGCTAAGATAATACCGGGAATGGCATAAATTATTTGGATATTCCATGCCTGTAAAAAGGGATAAAATGCACTTTGTGCACCAAATAGCAATACATAGATTAAACCCGCAACAATGGGAGAGATAGAGAACGGTAAATCAATTAAGGTCATTAATATCTGTTTACCTTTAAACTGATATTTAGTGATAACCCAAGCAGCACACACACCAAATATGACATTTAAAGGCACCGCCACTCCAACAGCAATAAGTGTCAATTTAAAAGCTGCTAAGGTATCTGATTCTGTGATCACCTGCCAAAAAGCCGTTATCCCATTGGCAAGCCCTTGAGACAACACTACCAAGAGCGGTAAAAATAACAAAATTAAAAACAATAATATCGCTAATAGTATTAATAATAACTGTACACTAGTTAATGCTTGTTTTTTATCGGCTGGGTTTGTTGGCAGTATCGGCATAAATTTACCTATAATCAGTTATTTTTATTAATATTACGGTTAAGTCTTCGCTGTAATGTGTTCATTAAAAATAATAGTATGAAAGCGATTAATAACATGGTTATGCCTATAGCGGCGGCAGCATCATAAGCATATTGATCAAGCTTCGAGACAATTAATAATGGCAAGATTTCTGTTTTAAATGGAATATTTCCAGCAATAAAAACGACTGAACCATACTCACCAATAGCACGAGCAAAAGCGAGCGTAAATCCAGTTAACCAAGCAGGTAAAATAGCGGGTAAAATAATATGCATAAAAATTTGCCTCGGTGATGCGCCAAGCAGACTGGCTGCCTCTTCCTGTTCACGTGGCAAGTCAGCTATTACAGGTTGTAAAGTGCGGACAACAAACGGCAGCGTGACAAATAAGAGTGCTAAGGTAATACCAATTGGCGTATAAGCGATTTTAAAACCAAACCAATAGCCAATAGGGCCGTTTTGAGCATAAATTGCCGTTAAAGCAATACCCGCTACTGCAGTTGGCAAAGCAAATGGGATATCAATACAGATATCCATTATTTTGCGTCCTGAAAAACGATAACGCACCAGTACCCAAGCTAACAATATACCAATAAAACTGTTTAAACCCGCACTTATCAATGCGGTACTTAATGAAAGCATTAGCGCTAATAAAAATTGTTTACTGATTAATAACTTTTGCCATTCATGAAAAGATAATTTAGTTGAATAGATAAACAAGCCTAATAGCGGAATAAGAACAATCAAACTAAGAAAGGTTAAAGTATAACCCAACGTTAAGTTAAATCCGGGTATATTCCGTTGTTGTTTAAAGCTTGCCACTTTCATAACTTATACCTTTAGAACTTATATCTTTAGAATTTGTACCTTTATAACTTAGGGTTAAGTGATAACAACACATAACCATAATAAGCAATGCCTAGTTTATCTCAGCATAAATTGCATCAAAGATTGCACCATCACTAAAAAAGGCTTTTTGTACTTTCTGCCAACCACCAAAAAAATCATTAACGGTTACTAATTTAATTTCAGGAAACTGCTTAGCATATTGTTTAAGGATTTCAGGATTTACTGGTCGATAAAAATGCTGAGCAATAATATGTTGTGCAGGTTCACTATATAAGTATTCCAGATAAGCTTGCGCTTGCTTACGTGTGCCTTTGCTGTCTACTACTTTATCCACTAAGGCGACGGTTGGCTCAGCTAAAATCGATAATGACGGCATGATGATTTCTAACTGATCACCACCTTGCTCTTTTAACGCTAAATAAGCTTCATTTTCCCAAGCAATCAATACATCACCTAAACTACGTTGCACAAAACTAATGGTTGCCCCTCTAGCGCCAGTATCTAATACTGGTACATGTTGATATAATTTGGTTACAAATGTTCGCGCTTGTTCATCATTACCGTAAGTACTTCGAGCATAAGCCCAAGCAGCTAAAAAATTCCAACGCGCCCCGCCTGACGTTTTGGGATTGGGTGTTATTACTTCAATATCATCTTTAATTAAATCACTCCAATCATGAATCTGTTTTGGGTTACCTTTGCGGACTAAAAACACAATCGTTGAATTATAAGGCGCACTATTATTTGGCAATCGACTTTGCCATTCAGGTGATATATTAGTCTGATAACGATTTAACGCATCAATATCACTCGCTAAAGCAAGCGTCACAACATCTGCTTGCAAACCATCAATCACTGAACGCGCTTGCTTACCAGAGCCTCCGTGCGAATTTTTTATAGTCAGCGTTTCACCTGTCTGCTGTTGCCAGTACTCAATAAAGGTCTGATTATAGGTTTTATAAAACTCACGAGTTGGATCATAAGAGACATTAAGTAATTCAACACTATAGGCTTGCCTCATAAAAGTACATATTGCGAATAAAATTAAGCTAATACTTAACCAATATTGTTTGCGAACGATAGGCGATTTTTTCACTTGATACCTCATACTATTAAAGACATTAGCTTTTTTGATAGGAATACCAAGATTAGACCAAATTATCGAGAGATGCGAAAACGATTATTTTGCATTAGGTTATAACAAAAATAGATATACTAAGTAGAAGGATTAAAATTTAGGGTTGGATCTTATTCAATATTGTTTAAAGTGAATAATAATGTGTTGAATATATGGATTTTATGGGTGAGAGGTTTATTTGATGTTAACCAACAATTAAAAACATTTTCAAAGGAAATTAGTGGGTAATAAAACAATATGAAAGACTTATTTGAAAAGATCCTAAACATAAAAACTGCTAAAAACAAGTTTTAGAATTTGGTAATTAGTTCCCAGATGCAGAATTGAAGATGCCTATGTAAGTATTGTTGTTTTGTAAGATTTAAAATAAAGAAACATATCTGGGTTTTGTATCCATAGTTAAAAATTTGATTAGACCAATTATCTATCTTCAATTTAATATAATTAAATGATTATAATTGAAAATTAATAGATAATAACCAAAGTGTTTTTCTTTAGCTTTCTCTTTTTGATAAGAATGGTTTGACATAATCAAAATATTCTATTTGCGGTGTTCTAGATATATTCCAACGTCCTGTAAAATTATCAGGACGTTCTCGCTCTTTTGTATAAGTAAGAACCAGTCTCGTTTTAGCTCGTGAAACACCGACAAAAAATGCACAACGATTTTCATTTTGATCACCAAAGAAAATTTCATTTTCAACAGCCATAATGATAACAGAATCAAATTCCAATCCTTTGCTTTTATGGATGGTTAAAATACGAACCGCTTGATCATCAGAAAAACGCTCTAAAGCTTTTGGTAAGATAGGCTCTATTTCTAGCAATTCATCAACCCTAGAGATAGTTTGCTGAATTACGTCTTGCAAACGTGAACCTGATTCATAATCGGCGGATAATGACATAATTGTTTGATTTTCTAAACATTTTAAAAAATCATTAACAAAACCTCTGTATTCAGAAAAAGGAAAAGCAGTTTGTCTAACCTTAGATACTTCTTTACGATGTTTCTTAATTAAAGAGAAAAAATTTTTTCGAGCACTAGATTGTATATCTTCATTTGTAAAAGGAATTAATTGATTCATTAACCTAATCCAAGCTTTTGGTTCATTTTTACCATAGAGACAAGATAAATAATCGACAATTAAACGTGCAGCTGGTTCTGTAGTAATATCTTGCATTTGTTGCTCATTACGATATGGAATACCACGTAATTTTAGTTCCGACATAAGATGACAAGCATACTGTTCTGGTTGTTTTGAAACCAACACTGCAATCTCTGCAGGAGGAAGTTGTTCAGTATCAATCCAACCTTTGATTAAATTCGCCAAATAGATAGCTTCATCTTGGCTATTATCAAAATTATTAACATAAACTTCACCACCTTCTCCAACCAACTGTTCATCTGGCATAACAGATTTGGAATCGAGAACACGAATAATTTCGTTTTGTACTCGAAGCAACTGAGGCTTAGAACGAAAGTTACGATACATATTAAGAGGAATTGCATTAAAGTCAACAATAAAAGATCTGAAAATGCCATCCATTGCGCCAGCCCAGCTCATAATTTTTTGTTTCGTATCACCTACTGCTGTTAGGCGAATGTTGGTTCCTTGAAAAGCAAGTTTTAAAAGATCATATTGAAAATTAGTGCAATCTTGGAACTCATCAAGAAATACATCGCTGTAGGTTTGTCTAATTGCATTTCGAGCTAATTTAGACTTTTTTAATATCTCAATCGCCCGAGGAACTAAATCCATAAATGTTATTTCAGTACGTGATGGGGCTAACTTTTTATCAACAATAGCATAACCAGCATCTAACGCGTTATTTTCTGTGAGTACAGGCCGAAAACGATCGATAATTCGTTTAGCAAAAGCATGAAAGGTATAACTATCAAAGCGCGAAGCAAGGTCAGAACCACACCGCCGTTCCACTCGTTCTTTCAAATTTCGGCTTGCATCAACTTTGAATGAAATTGCTAAAATTCGCTTAGGATAACGGCATGAACCTGTACGTAAAAGGAAATCAGCCCGCTGAGCAAGCATTTCAGTCTTTCCAGCACCAGGCCCCGCTGTCAATGCTAAACAATACTGACACTCCTTTGCTGCACGCAATGCATTCGGTTCTAATGTCAATCCGTCCGCTGGTTGCCATTCGTCAACGGTGATCATTCTGGTAACTCTTTTAATTTAAAAATAACTGCATCAGCCAATCTCGATAGTGATTCGGGCATATTTTCCAGAAGTTGCTCATCACTTAACTTAGACAAAGCTTCAATGTGAGTGGCAGGTTTACTGTTTAATTTAAATTTCTTATGATACATTTTAAATAACATCAACTCATCTTCATTGTATTGATCATAATCAGAAAATTTTTTACCAAGCACAGCATTAATTGTTGATTCATCAGGTTCTTTTTCAACAACTCCATAAGCCTTTTTATATGACAAAAGCATAGAAAAATCGAGATCAAGAGGAGATGAAAAGAATACATCTCTTTCTTCAAGAAGTTTAAAAACATTTTCAAAATTACGAACTTTATATTCATTATTATTCCAAGCAGGAATGCTATAGCAAGCTGGTAGTTTCTTCTCAGGTTTATGTTCAGAAAACTGATCATTTACATATTTTATTCGCCCCCATCCCCCTTGATTTCGAGCGACATCGAGATCAAGCAATGTTAAATATGGAATATTTAAAGCCGAGAGTAATCGCCAAAAGTGATTAACATGTCGTCCTCCAAGTGGTGCTATTGTAATAGCTGACTCATCAACAGGTACTCCTTTAGCTTGAAGAACACGCGGCAATACAATTTCTTCACTATCACCCTCGCCCAGTATGACTAAGCGTGAAAAATAGATCTCAGGGAATGCTTGAACAGCTTCTCTTACAAATTTATGTGCACCATCAGTTTTTTTTGGCATAAGAATGCTTGTCACTTGCGTATTTCGTTTTTCGGTTAGTCGTAAATAACGTATCAATTCAGGAGAAATTCTCCTTAACATTGATGGTGCATGTGTTGCAATAAGAACCTGAGCATCTCCATATTCTACCATTGTACCCAAAGCATTAACTATACGACCAAGGTAATAAGGGGAGAGACTATTTTCTGGTTCTTCGATAGCCACCAATGTAAAGACTGGCGGACGTAATCTATCGGGATCAAAAGAGGGGGTCTCTTCGGCCAGTACTGCTCGCCCAATAGCCTGTGACGATAAGACAATAGAAAGATAGAGTATTGATTTTTGACCATCACTCAATCGAGAAAAATCAACCATTGAATTATCGTGTCCTGGTGTAAATGAGATTGATAAATGCCGTAGCAATGCTTCAACTTCTGACGCTACAAATGTAATTTTCGGGTCAACAAAAAATTGGCCTTTGTGTAATGTGGCCCAAGTGGTTTTCAAACTTTCACTAAAAGCATTTACTGAAAGGTTTGTGGCAAGACTATTACTAATCTGGCTAGTTAATTCAGTGATATTATCTCGTTCATCACCCCATCGAATAGATCTAAGTAAGCGACCAAGCAATGCATTCGTACTATAAGTGATATGATCAGCAGGATCGCGTCTGGCAGGAAGATAATGAACATGGATATTATTTCTATCTGCTCTTGGCACTGTTACCCTATTCAGCGGTGAGTCATCAGCATCAATATCCAAGATGTATTCTAAACTTTCTTCAATATCCCCATCGATACCTAAAGTTGCAGTAAGTCGAAAACGAACACGAGGAGTTCCGTCCAATTCATCCAGCCGCATATGTCCAAAATGTGGGGCTACTGTACTATTATCTTGATCTTCAGCTAATTCAGGGAAGAGAAAATCTGCCTCAATCCATAATTGACGCTCGTTTGGCTGATTTTCTTCATCAAACGGTACATGAAAATCTGAACGATGAATCCGGCGCAAAGCAGGATCAAATGCAAAAAGCCGACATAATGCTTGAAGTACAGCTGTTTTACCTGCACCATTAGGACCAATTAAATAAGTGATATCTTCTAACTTCACTTTCGTCGGTGTCAGGCCAAAAGATTGAAAACCAGAAATTCGGATTGTATGTAATTTCATTATTTTTTTACTTTTAGTTCGTTATTAGCACTAAACCCTATATCTATTTTTAAATAATATACACTTTATAAATTCTTTATTTGTCCACACAAAATTGAAATGAGCTCTGTATTAAATCTTTTAACTTTTTCTTATTTAATTTTATTTAAAACGATAATCCATATACTGCAGCCCATCTAACCAAAAATTAATATATTTATTATCTTTTACGTTTGGGCTGGTTTCACTTAAAATAAAAACTTGTTTAGGTTGTTTATCGCACAAATCATTCATTTTTCCTAAACTGAATTTAGCATAAGTACTACTTTCTATGGTAGATAAAGAGATAAAAAACGATGGCCTAACTTCCAGTTCACCATATTTAAGTTTATTATTAAATCTTACGGCAAATCCTTTGCCGTCTATTTTATTAAACCATGCCAATCCAAAATAAATACGATATTCATCATCAAAATCACTAATATCTTGTCCATTAATTTCGATAAAAAATTCTTCAATAGGTAGTGCACCTATTTTAGGGATCTGTACAGCCTTTTTTTCTTTATTAAGAAATAAACTTACTAAAGAAGAGACTGTTTTAGTGGGTTGTATCATCCTGTTATTTGATTTATTCAAATTTGTTTTATGTCCAGATTTAATAATGTTTTCTTCAAGATTACCTGAATTATCAGTTTTTGTTTGTTTATTATCTACTTGACGAAGATCTATACGAACTGCATCACTAATATAAACATCATGTTCAGAATAAATATCACTTTGTTCAACTTTTTGTTTATTTTTTTCAATAATTGACTGATTAATTAGACAGTTTATATCATGCTCCCCGACTACTCTATAGTAAGGAGGAACTTTTCTTTGAGATTTCTTTTTATCTAAATTTGCACACGTCACTGCAGCATTACAGTTGTCATCAGGGCAAGTAAAGGCATATTTTGATGAAATTTTACCTAAAGAGAAATTATAATCGGCATCTTCAGCGGTTATTGTTTTCTTTAAATCTTCAGAATAGGCTTTCTCTAATTTCATAATGTAAATCCTTATTGATTGAGCACTATTTCTAGTTTTTTTCAGTCTTTTTTAAGCAAGCTAATTTTTGTTGAAATTTCTTTAAACCAATCATCTAAAGAATCACTTCTTATTAGGGTCAATGAGATGTTTTTTCCCATCAAAATCCTAATATTTTTTACTATGTGAGTATTATTTAAAATATTTAATCCTTTTAAATTATAATTAAACTAATCTCACTATTTATGATGCATTGAATGCCATATTATTTACTTTTTACATAAGTTGCTTCAAGGTTAATTGACTTACAATTATGTCTTAAAACGTAATTAGAGATTAAACAATAATAGTTGTCTACACGTAAAAAGATTTATATCTGAATTTAGTCATTTTATATTTATTAGAATTAAGTAAGTAAATTTGTTTATTAACATAACAAACCAACATGACTTTACTTAAATTGTTTTAATACGCAAAATAATAATAAGAATTTATGTCGTACTTGTTGATGGACTTTTTTCCAAATAGTGATATCAATAATTCGATGTTGTAATTGTTTAATATCCATTAACACTCAAAAAAATATAATTAAGTATAAAAATATTACAAATCTCGTATAATTTTTGTGATTTTCCTCACAAAACTTTAAGTTGGCATAAAAAATAATAATTAATCAAAAAATCCAAACAGCTATTTCTTAACCCATTGTAAATAAATATATTTAAAGTTCTTTTATGGAAATATTAAAATGAAATGAGCTAACTGATTCAAGCTAATTATCTTTAAGTCAATGGATTTATTTTATTAAATATAATGATGTTGAAGATAAATTTATTATTCTAATCTGTTGTTTTCCGGCGATTTCATGAGAGATGAATATATAAAAGAAAATAGTTAAGAAAACAGATCAAGAAGTAAAATTCTTGATTTCGAATCTCCAATTGTAGCAATGGGTATTACATTTGATATCAAGCTATAACAAATGTTAGCTAATAGTTCCCGATATCAAGCACACTATTTATCTTTTATAATTGAAAAGCCTGAACTTTTCTGGAATCGAACAAGGTATATAAATACAAAAATCGGTAATGATAAGTTAAAACCATATATCGCATAAAACAATCTCATGTGAATATGTTTTAGTTAGTCAAATTGTTACATTATTTAAACTAAAGCAAATCAATTTCTGAAAAGATAATATTATAAACAATAAATTCATAGAGTCGATTTTGTGATATATATCACAAAAGTATCAAAAACCCAATTTTTTGAATAAATTTATGCATTGATATTTTATACATTATCACAATATATAAAATCATATAAAATTATAAGGAATAAATATAATTATAATCTTGGAGAAAAGTATATGTCGAGACTACATGTATCCCACAAAGACCTTGTTCATTTCGCTGAAACAAAAGTCAATCTTCCATCAGATAAAGCTAAAGAATATCGTGCTCAAGTCCGTCGTTTACGAGAGAAATTAGAGGCGTATTTAAAAGAGCACCCTGATTTTACTCTTAAAAAAATCTTACTTTCTGGTAGTCTAGCTAAAAGGACCGCACTACGTTCACTCAATGATATTGATGTAGCTTGCTATATTAGCGGAGCTGATGCACCACATCAAATAAATGAATTATTAGAATACTTAGCAGACCGTTTACGTACAGCTTTTCCAAATTTCAGCCCAGAACAAGTGAAACCACAAACATATTCAGTTACAGTCTCCTTTCAAGGCTCAGGTTTAGATATTGATATCGTTCCTATTCTCTATGATAACGATCCTCAATGGTATGGAAATTTAGTAAGTCAAAATGACGGTTCTTTTTTGAAAACGAGTATTCCTTTACATCTTGAGTTTGCAAAAAAACGTAGGAAGAGCCAAGAACCACATTTTGCTCAAGTTGTAAGACTTGTTAAATTTTGGGCCAAACGCATGAAACAACAGGATGAAAATTTTCGTTTTAAGTCATTTATGATAGAAATGATTCTAGCAAAACTATGCGATGAGGGGGTAGACTTCTCTGACTATCCAGAAGCTTTGCAGCATTTTTTTACTTATGTAGCCAAAAGTAATTTGGAAGAAATAATATTCTTTGATGATTATTATGATCCTAAAAAAATTGGTAAATTTAATGATAGAGTTCAAATTATAGATCCTATAAATGAGAAAAATAATGTAGGGAAACTATATACATCAGTGAATGTAGATTCGATTGTCGAAGCCGCATTAGAAGCAGGTGACGCAATTGATTCTGCATTATTAGCGCCAACTAAACAGGAAACTATTCGCTATTGGCAAAAAATATTTGGACCTTCATTTCAACTATAGGGTAATTATCTATGACACAAAGCTGTACAGTTTCACAGTCAACAACTTTTACGCTAACACACGCTAAGCACATAGCATCTAAAGTCGCTACAGACCTCAAAAGGATACAGCGCTTTTATGGTGAGCCGAGTGATCAACGTATAGAAAATTTTGAAACAGAACTAATTCAGTTTTTAAAATATGGTTACTTAGGGACAGTTACTTATGGTTTTCAAAGAAATGGTGAATGGATAGAGCCTACTTTATGTTATACAGCTGAGGAATTATCTCATTCGGATTCAATTGATAATGACCCTGGGAAAATAAGAATTGGTGCAAATGTTGAAAATGCTAGGTTTCATAGTTTTTTAACATACAGTACTATTTGGTACACCTTAAATCAAAACCAACAGACCGAATTTAGGAAACAGTTACCTTTTGAACGTGAGGGAGCTGAAGAACCTAAAATTAATGGTTATTTAGAAGATGATAAAGTGTACTCTTCTGGTGGAAGAGCTTTAAACCGAAAAAGTGTAAGGAGTTACTAATAAATGGCTTCAATTTCCTTAAATGAAATTTTCGAACATATATTAAACTATCCAGATATTGATGCGCAAGAAAGATTCAATCGATTAATGGGGTTAGATGATAAGAAGAATAGTTTATCTAAATTACTTGGAGCAATGATAAACCCTCTTGGCGTTAAAAATTGGATAAATAAATATTACCCTAATGCCAATAATGTACTAGAAACAATACTACGCAGGCCTCCACTAATTGTTTTATCTGGTGATGTAGGTTCTGGAAAAACTGAACTTGCAGAGACTATTGGAGATTTAGTTGCTAGACAAGAAAAGATTGAAATTACCTTATTACCATTGAGTCTTTCAACTAGAGGACAAGGTCGAGTTGGAGAGATGACTCAACTGATATCGGCAGCCTTTGATTATACAATTGAAGAAGCTAAAAAACTTAAATCGTCTTCAGACAAAAATCGGGGAGGAATAATTCTTCTTATTGATGAAGCTGATGCTTTGGCTCAATCTCGAGAATCAAATCAGATGCACCATGAAGATAAAGCTGGTGTAAACGCATTTATTCGTGGTATAGACCGAATAGCATCATCTAAAGTACCTGTTGTAGTAATCATGTGTACGAACAGATTAGATGCGATAGATCCAGCTATTCGTAGAAGATCAGCCGATATAATAAAGTTTGAAAGACCAAATGAAGAACAAAGGAAATATGTTCTTGAACTCAATCTAAAACCCCTAGGGTTTTCAGATCAGCAAATTGATGAACTTGTGGAAGCGACAGGTCCTAAAAATAAAGATAGCATTGGTTATTCATTTTCAGATATAACACAACGTTTATTACCCGCTATTATTTTTGAATCCTATCCATCTAGAAGCATCAATACAAGCGATGCTATAAATATTGCTAAGAGAATTATACCAACACCACAATTTAAGGATGGGGCATGAGTAATACCGCAAAAGAGCAGTCTAAAACAAATGGTAAACTATTTTTACAGCAATCATTCGCTCAACAACAAGAAATGTTAGAATGTCAGTTAAAACTTTCTCGTTCATCCATTACACATAATGCGACTATGGGGAATATAAATGAAAAACATTTTATTGATATGATAAAAAACTATCTCCCTGATCGATATGCTATTGATACAGGTATTGTGATTGATTCTGAAGGTAAAACAAGTGATCAAATAGATATCATAATATTTGATAATCAATATACTCCAACATTACTGGATCAAAATGATCATAGATATATACCAGCTGAATCAGTATATGCAATATTTGAAGTAAAACCGCATATTGATAGAAACTATATAAAATATGCAGGTAAGAAAGCAAAGTCAGTTAGGATTTTAAAAAGAACAAGTATTTCTATAGTTCATGCTGGTGGAATTTATCCTGCAAAAAAACACTTTGATATTATTGCGGGTATTATAGCTATTGATATTAATTGGGATGATGGTTTTGGTAATGCATTTAAGAAAGTTTATAATGATCTAACGGACACTGAAAAACTTAACTGTGGATTAGCTATTAAAGGTGATTGCTTTGATACTTATAATGACGGTGAATTCACGTTTGGTCCATATCCCAATTCCTTAATATTCTTTCTCTTTAGATTATTAGAAAAATTACAATCTTTGGGAACTGTTCCGGCTATTGACTGGAATGCATATGCAGAACAGTTGAAATCTTAAATTAAAAGTAATGGATTATATAAAATTAAACGATTGTACCACTTTTGTTTTTTTAGAATATCAAATGCTTTAACACCAAAACCTAGTGAGAATAACTCTTCAGGTAAGTATTGATCAAATTTTTCAATACTATTTTCTAGTACAGTGTTAGCAAGTTGTTGTACATTGGATAAACTTAAGTATACTAACCATTTTAGTATGTTCTTAATTTCTACTGATGTACTATTTTCTATTTGAATAACACCTAAATATACACCAATTAAAAATCTCTCTTGCAGCAATGGTGCAAGAATGGTATTAACAATTTTATCGCTTTTCCAAGGTAATATATAAATATATTTTCTTTACTGTATTATTACCTCTTTATCAAGGTGATCCTCGCCAAAAAAGTGGACAAAAGTCGCCTCTATGATATAAACAAAAATC
>CAMLPV010000020.1 GCA_946482005.1 uncultured Gilliamella sp. | reverse complement strand
CTGATGAGTGCGCAAAGGCATTACTACCAATAACCGCCTTATTAGACGGTATTGGTGTATTAGTAATTTGGCTTACGATTTGGCTGGTACGATATATTTCTTGATGATTGATATTAGTGTGAACGTTTAAAATATTTTGACGAACTTTAATCGCCATAATCACTTCTTCTAAGGCTGTATTGCCCGCTCGTTCACCTAAACCATTCATCGCGCCTTCAATCTGCCTAGCGCCTTCTTGAATCGCGCTAATCGAGTTAGCCACCGACATGCCCAAGTCATCATGACAATGAACAGAGATAATCGCTTTATCAATGTTCGGGACACGTTCAAATAAGGTACGAATAATGCCACCAAATTGATAAGGGACAGTATAACCGACAGTATCCGGAATATTGATCGTTGTTGCCCCTGCTTGAATTGCTGCTTCAACAATCCGACATAAGTTATCAATTGGGGTACGGCCTGCATCTTCACAAGAAAACTCCACATCATTAGTATAATTACGTGCACGTTTAATACAGTGCACAGCCCTATCAATGACATCTTCAAATGTCATTTTTAATTTGTCTTGCACATGTAAGGTTGAAGTAGCCATAAAAGTATGAATTCGAAATTGATCAGCAACTTTTAAGGCTTCTGCTGCAACGTCAATATCTTTGTCAATACAACGAGATAGTGCACAAACACGACTATCTTTTATTGTTTTTGCGATAGTTTGCACCGATTCAAAATCACCAGGAGATGAAATAGGAAAACCAACTTCCATAATATCAACATGCATTCTTTCTAATGCAAGCGCTATTTGTAATTTTTCTTTAACACTTAAACTGGCCTGTAATGCTTGTTCGCCATCGCGTAATGTTGTATCAAAAATAATGACTTGATCGCTCATTGTTTTATCCTTTGTATATTCTAGCGCTATTGCGATATTTCAAGTTAAGAAAACAAAAAACCCGCACTTTAGCGCGGGTTCTTGTTAATTAGTCGAGTTATTTAATAAATTATCTTTACTCCACACACAAGGTATCCGCGCAATAAGATGCGAGGAGGAGAGTGAGTAAAAGGTAATTTGTTCTAATCATTAAAACTCTCTAACTGGTTAATTTAAATTGGTCAAAATACTATCAATAGTTTTATCAAATAATAGTTTAAATGTCAAGATTAATATTTATAGAGTATTACTTTTAACGTACTAATTATTGGGTAAAAATTTTGTATGCGTTAATAACAGTTGTTCATTATTATTAGCCATGCTAGTTTACCTATTTAATGGATTTTTTATGTAATCCTATACAGAGATATCATTTAAGCAACAATTACACTATAATTGAACAAAACGTGTTCACAATATTAATCAATGTTTATTAAAAATATACTCATTATTTGAGTTAGTTTAATTGTTATCCAATTCATAAATTTGACAAGCTTATCTAATTAATCTAATTTTAAAAATCTTTAAGTTACCTTTCATTAACAATCATTAAGATGGAGTTATGATATGAATATTGTCGAGATTTCCCAAAACCGTTACACAACCAAACATTATGATAAGACTAAAAAAATCCCTAAAGAGAAAATTGAACAATTATTAACGGTTTTACGAAACAGTCCATCATCAGTCAATTCTCAGCCATGGCATTTTTTTGTGATTGATAATGATCCCGTTAAAAATAAAATTTTACCGGCAATTGCTGAGTTTAATCAACCTCGAGTTACAGACTCATCGCACACTATTGTTTTTTGTATTAAATCGCCATTTGATGAAGCGCATTTAGTTAATTTATTAAAACAAGAAGAAAAAGATGGACGTATACCAACCGCAGAATTAAAAGATGCTCAGGACCAAGGTAGACGTTATTTTGTTAATTTAAATAGCTCAACACCTCAATCTCTGCAATGTTGGGAGGGTAAACAAACTTATCTCGCTTTAGGGCAATTGCTTTTTGCAGCAGCTGCTATTGGTATTGATTCAACAGCCGTTGAAGGATTTGATTCTGAAAAAATGGATGAGATTTTAGATTTAAAAGCAAAAGGATTGAAAAGTTTAGTGATTGCGACTCTAGGTTATCGATCTGAAAATGATGGTAATGCGCATCGTCCTAAATCACGTCTACCAAAAGAACAGATTTTTACTTTTTTATAAATAATAAAATAGCGTAATATTTATGATTATCCCGCCCAATAACGGGTGGGATAATTTAAAAAAACGGTACTATTTATTGAAAATAATTTTCAGATTTTAAGAAGATATCTTCAGTCATTTGTTGTTGTTCTGATATAAATTTGTCATTATAAAAAAATAACCCTAGACCATACAGATAGAATCATTACAATATACGCCATCAATCACATAGCAATACAATAGGTTGCTAGTTTTAATTAATTAAACGGATGATGTTTTATGGCACAATATGTCTATACCATGAATCGCGTAGGGAAGATTGTTCCCCCTAAACGCTATATTTTAAAAGATATCTCTTTAAGTTTTTTTCCGGGTGCCAAAATTGGGGTACTCGGTTTAAATGGTGCAGGTAAATCTACATTATTACGCATTATGGCGGGTGTGGATACTGAGATTGAAGGCGAAGCTCGCCCACAACCCGATATTAAAATCGGTTATTTACCTCAAGAACCTAAGCTCGATCCTAAGCAAACTGTACGTGAGGCGATTGAACAGGCTGTTGGTGATGCCAAAAAAGCACTCGCTCGACTAGATGAAGTTTATGCTGCTTATGCTGATCCTGATGCCGATTTTGATAAATTAGCCAAAGAACAAGCAGAGCTTGAAGCAATTATTCAATCGCAAGATGCCCACAATTTAGATAACCAATTAGAGCGTGCAGCCGATGCTTTACGTTTACCTGATTGGGATGCAAAAATTGAAAATTTATCAGGTGGTGAGCGTCGTCGTGTCGCTATCTGTCAGTTATTGCTTGAAAAACCAGACATGTTATTAATTGATGAACCAACTAACCATCTGGATGCTGAATCTGTAGCTTGGCTTGAACGTTTTCTACATGATTATGAAGGAACCGTTGTTGCTGTAACTCATGACCGTTACTTCTTAGATAATGTTGCGGGATGGATTTTAGAGCTTGACCGTGGTGAGGGTATTCCATGGGAAGGTAACTATTCATCTTGGCTTGAACAAAAAGATCAGCGCTTAGCGCAAGAAGCGGCAACCGAATCAGCACGTCGTAAATCGATTGAAAAAGAACTTGAATGGGTAAGACAAAATCCAAAAGGTCGCCAAGCGAAGAGTAAAGCCCGTTTAGCTAGATTTGAAGAGTTAAACAGCAACGATTACCAAAAACGTAACGAAACAAACGAACTTTTTATTCCACCTGGGCAACGTTTAGGTGACAAAGTTATCGAAGTAAGCAATTTAAGTAAATCTTATGGTGATCGCGTACTAATTGATAATCTTTCATTCACTATTCCAAAAGGGGCAATTGTGGGGATCATTGGTCCAAATGGTGCCGGTAAATCAACACTATTTAGAATGTTATCAGGTAAAGAGCAGCCAGATTCAGGTACTATTACCTTAGGTGATACAGTACAATTAGCGTCGGTTGATCAGTTCCGCGATAGTATGGATGATAAGAAAACCGTTTGGGATGAAATATCCAACGGACAAGATATTATGCGTATCGGTAATTTCGAAATTCCAAGCCGTGCTTATGTTGGTCGCTTTAATTTTAAAGGCGTTGATCAGCAAAAACGTGTTGGAGAACTTTCCGGTGGTGAACGTGGACGAGTACATTTAGCCAAATTATTACAAGTTGGTGGTAATGTGTTATTGCTCGATGAACCGACCAATGACCTAGATGTTGAAACATTACGTGCGCTTGAAAATGCGTTGTTAGAGTTTCCGGGCTGTGCCTTAGTGATTTCGCATGACCGTTGGTTCCTTGACCGTATTGCAACGCATATTTTGGATTACCAAGACGAAGGGCATGTTGAGTTCTTTGAAGGTAACTTTACTGAATATGAAGAGTGGAAAAAACGTACTTTAGGTGCAGAAGCTGTCGAACCAAAACGTGCTAAATACAAACGTATTACGAAATAGTTGATATTGTTAATTAAGCTTATCCGCCGATAATGATTCGGCGGAATACTAATAAACAAGAAATAATTAGACACAATCGCTATATCTACAACTGACATTTAAAATAATCATTCTATCCATCCCATTTATTAACAAATCTTTTTAATAATACGTATGCAACAAGTGTTTAAGCAAAATTTTTGGATGCTTTAACAATTTTAGCAAATGTATCAGTTAACAAATGTGGTATAGCACTTACGCCACGGGATTTTGCAGCATCACAAACAGCAATAGCTAAATCGGGTTTAGAACTGCGATGAATCGCTTTTTGAATAATTTTAGGTACAGGCATATCAATATGTTGCACAGTATTATATGCTGCCAATTTATAAACATCACTAAAACCATGTTTAAACAAGAAGTTTTCAATATCGCGCGCAGGCAATACGGTTAAATAATCACTTGGATTTTTGCCTTCAGGGCATAGTGATTTTACTGTATCAGCGTATTTTTTACCTGCCATGTCTCCATCGGTTATTACATACCAATGAATGCCCATTCGATTAGCGTATTTTATCAACGGTTTTAAACCGCATTGAGCAAATTCAATTAACTGTACTCCTTCCGAACTTAAATGATAACCACTCTGTTCAGCGAGTTCTCGCAGTAACCAAACTTCGGTTTCTCCTTCCACTAATAACCAACAACGAGCAAATATGGCGCTGGCACGTCGATAGAAAATATGAAACAAAATTCGACGACTATCATCAGTTCCAAAAGAACGCGGAGTAATGTATTTTGCAATGATTCTATCCGATAGACGAATCAAGCGATAAATGGTATCTAATGGAAAGAGTGATACTAAATCACTTGAATTAGAGGTGATAATTTTTTGCGTTGGTAGATGTTTGAGTAACCGAAATCCAACCGATAAGATGATAGGGTGGATTTGGCTTTCAGGCTCTTCTAAAATCAAAATGGGTACTGAACTTTGTGAAAGTGCAGTATTACCTTTGGCATTAATAAGCGACCCAAATACTCCTAACAAGGTTGCACGTAAGTAATCATCATCTAAATCATCTAAAATATTATTAATGCGTTCAAGTGAATCCCAATCTTCACTGCGTGGGCTGGTTTTTTTTGCCACTTGTTTATAATGATAACGATGCTGTTGATCCACAAAGTAATATTCCAAAAGTGCACGAGCAGCTTGCAAACCGCGTTGTAATTCATTTTGACTTAATTGTGAAGAATGTGTCTTTAACTGATTTGACAGTTCCTCAACAAAATATTGTGACAAGGGTTGATTGGTAATGGGTAAATCATCACTGTTAATTGTATTTTTTAACGCCATTATTGGATTGAGTTCAATTAAATTTGCAATCAACAATTTATGATTTTCAATATTAAAGGGCTCACCGTTTGCATCAACCAACACATGCTCACTAATAATATTATCACCTTGTTTATCGGCGCTAATATGGTAAGTAATGCGGCGCAACTTATCTTGTTCTGAATTAAAGCTAACCGGAATGAGTGAGTGATAAGCTTGCTTATCTAGCTCGTTTAAGGACGATTCACAATAAGTAATTTTGATGCTAATGTGATCTCCATAAACATGATTTTGGTCATGATAAAAGTCAGTATCAGCAAATTGATAAAACTTATTGTTGAGGGATAACAATGTCAACGCACTAATTAAACTTGAGCGTCCCCAACGGTTCTCGCCAATTAGTACGCTGGAACTTGCGTTAAATTTCAAAGATAATTGGCTAATACCCCGAAATCCTGTAATATCAATTTGCTCAATAAACATAGTATTTCCTTATGTTAAAGTTGATACTTCTGTGTCCGTTTACTAATTCGTTCTGCTTTTTGTTGTGCGCTGGTGATTAATTTATGCTCATCACGTAAAATTGTTTTAATTGGTTTATTAAAATAAACTTTCAAAAATCGCCAAATATCCCGATTTGTTAAGCCAATTTTAGTTGATGAAAAATAAAGTCCAATTAGATCTTTATCACGCCAACGAGTAGGTACTTTATCGCGAATTTGGGCTCGGTGTAAATCGATTACTGATAATTTAATTTGCTGATGATTTTCAAATAATGGTATATCAAGCAAAAAATGGCACAAATAGCAGTCACGATGATTTACTCCAGCTGCATGCATTTTAGCGGTCATATTGGCTAAATAAATAATCAATGAACGCTTTAAATGATAACTCGGAGGTTGGTTTAGCCATGGCTTAGTAAAATCTTCTAAACTTATGGTAGGGTTAAGATCTTTGGTAATAATAAACGAGTGACGTGTCAGTGGATTTAATCCCTTTCGTCCAAATGCGCGCCCATCCATAGTATTTACGCCAGCTTGCTCTAAACGATGAATCGCATCCCACTCTTGTTTGGCATCTAAAACAGGTAAACGTAGTGAAATTAGATTCTTTACAATCTCTTTAACTGTGGTGCCGCGGTGAATTTTAATAAAATATGATTCATCTTCTAATTGAAAGTTTAACGTTTTACGCTGTTTGACTGCACGATAGACTTTACCTGAAATTAATTCAACTTCAGTAAACGGATCTTTTTGTTGCCATAACTGCTCAAAAGGCGATTTAAGTATAATTTCATTCATGATGACATCCTAAAATAATGTCTGCTGCACGCTGCGCTAAATGATATAAATCTTCACTATTACCATAGGCAATGGCATTTTTATGCCAACTTAGCCATTGCTCTTTATCGTTAATTAATTTTGCCAATGCTTGATCTAAAGCACTTTGATGATAAGGTTCACTTAACACAATGCCCGCATTCGCTTGGTTAATATGATAAGCATATCCAGAAATACCTGAAACAATTACTGGTACGCCTGCCGCTAATGCTTCAATCAATACCATACCAGCGGCTTCTTGTCTGGCTGGATGAAGTAATAGATCGGCTGAAAATAAAAAATCAGGAATATCATCACGACCCGAAAAAAATCGCACTTGTTTTGTAATATTTAATTCTTCAGCCATTTTTTGATAGGGTTCAGGTTTATCTTGCCCAACAACCAAATAGATGACTTTTTGTTTTGATTCATTAGGTAAAGCAGCAATTGCTTTCAATGACCGATCCACCCCTTTACGTTTAAAATCTGAGCCAATTTGAACTATCACAAAATCATCATGATTAATTTGATTTTTTTGGCGAAATTGTTCACGCTTTATTGGGGCGCAAACACTGTATTTACGATCTAAAGCAATTCCCGGAGGTAATAAAAAGAATCGTTCATCTTGAGTATGATAATAATTTTTAAAATCTTGAGTTTGTTGTTTAGTCAACACCATGATTTTAGTTTTTGAACTTTGGTCAAAAACGGCTTGTTCAAAGGCTAAATAGTGTTTGCAACGTTTAGAGTGTTTATAAAAAAAGCCCTTGTGTGCTGCTTTTTCAGCAAAACAAGTATCGCCTGCAAAATAGACATCTAATCCCGGCATTTTGTTAAATCCTACAACACAATCAGCTGGATTAGCTTGTAAATGCGTTTGTACCCAATGGTAATAAGCTTGATTACGACTATGGTTAGTTAACCCTTTTTTAGGAACAATAATAATATCAAATCCCGCCGGTTTATCTCCTTGCCAGTCTAATACATAAACACGAATTTGATGCCCACGAGCTTGGCAAGCAGTAGCAACTTGCAAAAAATCACGTTGCAAACCACCAAAAGGGAAAAATTTATAAATACAAAAAGCCAGTTGCATGCAGATTATCTCAAATGATAAAACGTCATTATATACTTGTTGTTAATAAAGGTACAAAAATACGCTGATTCAATTAATATTTTTCACTAAATTCGTATAAATAATATATAAAAATCTAAAAATGCCTTAAGTTATCTCTTTATAGTTTTATATGAAATCGATAATCAATATAGATAATTAAATTTACTTAAAAAATGAATGTGATACTATGTTCAACTTATTAGTGAAATATAAATGTTTATCACAATAAATTACAAATTATTAATATGTTGAAATAGGGTCGGTAGTAAATGTTGTTTATAAATTTAAGCAATTCTTATTACTCACTTGGATAAAATTTAATTATACAATGTTCAGGGAATAACCATCGCATCTGCATGGTTTTTGAACTAAACATTGAATAAAATGAATCACGAATTAAATCATCGCTTAATTCAATATATTAATAAAACAGATTTGAATCAATTTTTTGATAAAAATATTAAAGTAGTTTTCAATAAAACAATTCCTAATTGTAATAAATTAAATTTTACAGTTGGACTTGTTTTATAAGTCGGTCTTGCTGATAGTGGATTATTTTTTACTTTAGGAAATTATATTTTTTGATGTTTGATTTTTTTCTGAAATAAAAATGTCCAATATCAGCATTTTTTATGCTCATACCATGAACTAATAAGTAGGATTAAACAAAAGGTAAGTATTTTATTTTTTGTTATCATGTAATTGAGGTGTTAATTGAGGGCAGAAGATAACCTTTTTATTTTGCTTTTTAAATAAAGCAAACACTTCAAATTCACTAACTTTATTATCTGTCTTTATTACTTTCATAAACTGGTGTGTATAAACTTGATTTTATCATTCAGCAATTGCATCAATATTAACTTCTAATTCTTTAACAGCTTATTTGAAGTAAACCCATATGTACATCAATTCATTGTATCTTAATAGTTTACATTGATATTTTGTTGATAATTAGTGGCAAAATATTCATTAATAAATTAATTATTACCTGTTTAACTATATCAATGTTATTTTTTTATCGTTTATATTGATAAGTATCTCCAATCGCACTACCTTGAACACCAAATTGGCGTAAGTTGTTATCGACAGCATTCATGGATTGCCAATGATTTTCACACCAATCAGGGGCGAGTAAAGTTGGTTTTCTGGCATTGGCTGAAATTCGATGATATAAAATATTAGCGGGAGTTTGTCGAATAATATCACCAGCAATATCCACATACTCCTCTAATGACAATACCGTTAAGCGACCCGCTCGCCATGCTTTTGCCATAATACTGCCTTCAACAATATGCAAAGGATGCAGTTTTAGCCCATCAACACCACTTGTTAACACGCGATCAAGCGTAATTAAACTATCTTGCTTGTTCTCATTTGGTAAACCAATAATTAAATGGGTACATACCTTTATACCAAGTTTACGGGCTTTTTGTACCGTTTGATGATAATCGTCAAATGTATGCCCACGATTAATATGATGTAATGTTTTATCATTAGCAGTCTGCAAACCAAGTTCTAGCCAAACTTCGTAACCTTGATCTTGATAATGAGCAAGTAAATCTAATGCTTCTTTAGGTACACAATCAGGGCGAGTACCAACACAAAGCCCGACAATATCGGCACTGTTGAGCGCTTCTTGATACATCTTTTTAAGAATTTCAACTTCAGCATAAGTGCTGGTATAAGCTTGAAAGTAGGCAAGATAACGCTTTGATTTTTTCATTTGATGCGCTTGGGTTGCAAGCTGGTCAGAAATAGATTTGACTTGGATAGATTCATCGATAATTGACGCAACATTACAAAAAGTGCAACCGCCAACACCAAGAGTACCATCACGATTTGGACAACTAAATCCACCATGTAACGTTAATTTATAGATCTTTTCTCCATAACGACGTTGCAAGTCAGATCCAAACGTATTAACTACTAAATGTAATTGCATAACAAACCAAAATAAAAATTTTTTTTATTGTACGAAGATAACCAATGAACATCAAGAACTAACAAAATGTTACTTCAACTGTTCACTTTGTTGCAGTATGGTTTTAATACATTAGTTATTATGTCTCTTGATAACGTATTACTGTGCATTGGATAATTGATCCGTTAACTAGATTAATTTTTTATATTTTTATACTGAAACGTAGGCATAACCTGAAACTTTTTAACAAAAATTAGCAAAATCTTGCATAATACAAAAATCCCTGTGTGTACAGGGAACATGTCAAGACTCATAATACAAACTATATTGTCATTATGAATCAAAAGGAATCACACTATGAACTTAATTAAACCTTTCCCGACTAGATTAGATAATGTTCAATTGATGAGTTGAATATGAAGATCAATGATCTCATTATGATCGAAAAATATAAAAAACTTTACAATGACGATAATAATAAATTGAAACAGTATGGATCAACGGTGGGTTCAGCATTAGGTTTAGCAAAATGGATAACGAAAACTCATTAGAATGAAAACTGAAAAAGCTTTAAATTTTATATCAGAAAGGTTTGACACCTTAAAAAATATACTTATGGAAAATAAACAAGCCAACAAGGGGAGGGGAAAACAATGAATAAATTATTTCTAGGTACATTAGCTTTACTATCAAGTAATTTTGCGTTTGCTGAGGATGGACTAGGTGGTACGACAAGCGTTGGTGATGCTTTATGGGATATCTTTATGAAAGCACCTGCTGGGTTTGTTTTATTTCTTATCATTGCTTATTTCTACAGTAAAATCTCCTCAAAATAATTTACGAGCGATGTGCAAAAATAAACATCGGTTAAATTAATAAGAAAAACCCTCGTTAGAGGGTTTGATTATAAGTGTGTAGCTATTTCTCTAGCCACATCTAACGCTATCTGATCCCACGCATACTCAATAACCGAAGTAACTTTTGCATCTTTTACACCACTATCATTCTGCTTAGTAGAAAATTCTTTAGTCCACCTATTGCCTGATAATTCAAATGTTACAATTAAATATACGCTAGCACTATCAATATTCGTTGCTCCATAAGTGAATTTTGTTTTAGCATCATTGACTATTATTGTTAACTTTCTACCGTCAGAATTTAAATCTGCATACGTGCTAATTGCTTCTTCAATTCTTGATGAAAGACCAATGCCGATCGGAATTCTAGTACGAGTTCCAGCACCAACAAACCCTGATGCCCCTTGTATATCAATTCGTGACGTAAAATCACTAGGAATCCATGTAATATCTAAGCTTTGTTTTTGAGTTAAATGTATCTCTGATTTTATTTGTTTTAATGATTGATAAGACAACCTGTCACTAAATTGATGATGAACACTACAACCAGAGAAAATAAAACCTAAACATGTTAATAATAATAATTTTTTCACACCATCTCCTTGATCTTTATATTTTTTTGCAATGGTATGTTATTTAAAGGATTTTGGCAATGAAAAACCGCCACTAGGGCGATTTGTAATATTTTTATTTTATCCCTGTGTATACAGGGAACATTCTAATAACAGCCCATTCATTTAAACGCGCAGCGGTTTATCCCTGTGTATACAGGGAACATAGCAGTGACCAAAGAAGATAATTATTTAAATCCGGTTTATCCCTGTGTATACAGGGAACATGGTTAATCAAATACCCACCGCAATTATCCCACCGGTTTATCCCTGTGTATACAGGGAACATTCTGTCGCCATCGGCGTGACTACCGACGATAGCGGTTTATCCCTGTGTATACAGGGAACATAGCATAGCCACGAATTAATCCGCCTGTATAGGCGGTTTATCCCTGTGTGTACAGGGAACATTAATAAAAAACCACTCTGAGAAAGTTGCTTGTTAAGTAAGATTTTAAATATTATAAATCGAATTTCTTTTTTAAAAATGCTTTCAATAAATCAGAGCCAACATCTTTCATAACATTTAAAGGTGATTGACTAAAACCTTTTAATTTTTCATATATTGAAGGTTCTTGTAACATTTGCGCAAATTCAATTCCCTCAGCTGTTAATCTTACCAATGCATGATCAACCGACTCAATAGAACTTAACGTGTAGTAATAACCCAACATCTTTGGATTTCCCCTAGATAAATTAAAAGCACTAATATATTCTTTCTCTATCAATATACTGTAATGATGAAGACCTTGAGGTGTTGTAATATCAAATCCTGCATTTTTTAAATCTGATATTTTTATGAATGGTTGGGATGATTCCAAAAAGACGTTCATTAATCCTTTTAAGTATTCCAAATCTGTTTTCACTCTCATAAGCCTGTTTTTATATACATAAATGTAATTATATCCAGTGATTAATGTTTGATCAATATTTTTTATTAAGTTATTTTAAATTTTAGTAAAAATATAGTAAGTTAAGTAAATATTTTTTGTTGGCTATGTTATGTAAATCCGTAATTTAAGTTATCTTACAAATCAGAATGTTAACCAAATAGTGACTTCCTCTATTGTAAAATTTTTCAATAATCAATATGTTATATAAGAAGAATGTATTGCAACTTTAATTTATGATATTGGCTTCCTAAGTTTGAAACGTAGGAAGTGGAAATAGTGGATTATAGGAGTTTATTTCTATAACTCTGATCATAATGGAATTAAACCAATAATTTGATCTGCCTTTGTTCTTCCGATTCTTTCATATATTCCAGCATTAGGTCATTATATTGCTTCATGTGGCTGTTTTGCATCTTATGAAGTTGTTCTGCCATCCAATCAAAAGCTTGCATGTATTTAATTTTTATCTGTAATGCTGACTTACCAGTAAATCCCATAACTAGTAATATAAAGCCATTTCTTGTTAAATTAAAAGCCGTTTGAGTATCACCATTTTTATCTATAAAATCAAATGGCTCAAAATTGAGCTGGGTATAATTAAGGTTATTACAGTCTTCTATTAACTGTCTGATAGACCTTAAGACGTTTTTGTGACTTTGACCAAAATATTCAGCCACCTTTAAAGATGTAGTCATAACCTGATTACCTTGTAAAGTAACCATTTCGTTAAAATTAAATTTAATAATATTCATGGTGTTCTCCATTAGAAATGAGTTCTAGTCACACAAGGAACCAGTCAAGAGAGGTAACCATGATAACCATCTGGCACCCTTTAAAACTCATTCCTAAGCGCTCTTTGAATCGTTAGTGTGAATGACGTAGGTTGTAAAATAGGTTGCGGTGCGTTTTTGCACCAATTGAAGTTAAAATTGAATGTTTATGAATTTTAGGCATAAAAAAAACACCAATTAGGTGGTTATTGTTTGTTAATTTGATTGCTATTTTTTATCATTAAATGGACGGGTAATTTCCTCTGCCCACAGCACTGCAAATATATACGCAACCATAAAAAATCCTGCTGATGCTCTAATATAATAATTATCTATATTAGTGAAAAGATTTTCCCTAAAACAAATGCTGCCGTGAATTGCTGCAAACAAATATGTCCAGATTATCAGAAATCTTCGCTTCCACCTTAACGGTTTATTATATTTATAATCCTGCGCTGTAAAACGAGAACGGCGGAAATAATAGCAGGCGCACAAGGTAGCTATCGATAAAAAATAATAAATAAAAATGATAAACATTATTCCGCTTCGCTATCTTTACTATTTCTTCTTTTTATCGAAAGGATGTGTGATATCTTCTACCCAACATACCGCAACTATATACGCAATCATAAAAAATGCTCCTGAAGCCCTAATATAATCATTATCTACATTACTGAAAAGATTTTCTCTAAAATAAATGCTACCTTGAGTTGCTGCAAACAAATATGTCCAGATTATCAGAAATCTTCGCTTCCATCTTAACGGTTTATTATATTTATAATCCTGCGCTGTAAAACGAGAACGTCGAAAATAATAACATGCCCACAAAGTGGCTATAGATAAAAAATAATAAATAACAATTATGAACATTATTCCGCTTCGCTATCTTTACTATTTTTTCTTTTTATTGAAAGGATGTATGATATTTTCTACCCAACATACCGCAAATATATACACAATTAAAAAAAATTGACCTGAGAATATAATAAAATCATTGTCTACCTCACTAAAAAATCCACCGTCAAATCCAAGATTGCCGTGTATTGACATAAATAAATATGACCAAATTATCAGAATACGTCGAGTCCATTTTAAAGGTTTGTTGTATTTATAATCTTTTTCCGTGAAACGAGAACGGCGGAAATAATAGCAGGCGCACAAAGTAGCTATAGATAAAAAATAATAAATAAAAATAAGCAACATTATTAATCCGTTATATCATTTTCAATTATCTTCTCACCTCAATTTACTATACTTTTTAAATTATGATATTAATGATTTACGGCAAGGTAACATTCTTTAACGTATACATTAAATCTTATTTTCTATCTTTTGGGAGGAAGTTTTAAACTAAACATAAAATAAAAAACTAAACAAATATTTACAATTACAGACATTCGGATAAATATAAGCAAAAGATCATTAGATTTTAAATCAAGGTATTTAAGGTTTAGCAACATATAAATGTTATAAACTTGTACCAAACAATAATATAAAATAGCAAATATTCGTTTAAGATTTAATGCTCTGTCATTGTGATAATTTGTTGCACGAAAATAAAAATAAAACCAAGTAAAAAAATCAAATACAAACAAACAATAAAATATAATACATTCAATAATCATCTAGATTTACTTCCGTTTCTTTTTATTGCTTTTTGGGGAAGAGTCTAAATCAATCGTCGCACTCATAAAGTATAGACCAATTATCACTACAGAAAATAAGACAAATACGCTAGGTATAATTTTTTCTTTAACAAGCAAAAAAATATATAAAGAATAAACCGCTATAAAGTTACAATAAATATTAAAATAAATTCGCTTACGATTTAATGATTTATTATTATAATAATCAGATGTAATAAATTTTGAAAAACGATATCGCCAAAAAAAACCAATTATAACTAAACAACAATAACAGACACAGATAAAAATTAACATTACTCTTTACCATCCTCAATTATGTCCCCATTAGTATCTTTTTTATATTCCGTGCCATCTTTTCTTTTACAAAGATAATATAATGGTGTTTTTTCATCAGTGTTCGCTGTTGTTATCATTAGATCACAATCTTCTACAATCTGCTTAACATTAATAATTGTTTTGGGCTTCCTAACTGCCATGACTACTTGTTGAGTATCTTTATTAAGGATGAAAGCGTTATCAAACTCCTGATATAAATTATATAACGATATAATATCACTGAAAAACTCAGTATTAAGCATTAATTTACTCATTTGTTTGTAAGCCATTTCAAGGTCTTGCCGCCCGTAAGAAAATAGCTTAAATACAGGATCACCAAATTCATTTAGTTTTGGAATCAGTTTTACTTTACCATAAAATGAACCACCAAGATCAATCAAATCATAAATTATACTACCGATTGAACCGTCAAATCCCAGTGCTTCTACGCTTAATTTATATAACTGTCTGACTGGTCCCTCAACTTCAATATCACGATCACCACCATCTATTTCATTCATGACGCCATTAAAAATGCCAGCGCTACCCTCATAAATGCCGTTTAATCCATGAGCTATCATTGGTGCGCCGATAACACATCCTAGCACAGTATCACAGAGGGCTAATCCTGCGTTAGTTACACCTACACCGCCAAAAACAGACAGTCCATTACCGAGCCAAATTAATGATTGGTCCAAAAGGCTTTTTTCTTCTTTCTTAATTTTTTCAGCGCCTTGCTCATACGTCATGGCGCCACTGTCTACTTGTTCAACAATATTATTAGCAAACGATTCAACGTCTTGCTTGAATGCCTGTTTAATATCATCATAATATAAGTGCTTTTCGCATAATTCATCAGCACATTGTAATAAACGGCGTGCATCAATTCTGATTAAATTGTTTTCGTCATCATTCGCGGAGTTAAATTGTTTTTGATTGCTAGTAAACGAATTCGATTGAACTGAACCACCACTAACCCCTACATACATATAGCTTTTTAAAGCTAAAATTCGATGTCCTCCAACTGGCGAGCATTTACATGCAACAATACAACCATCATAGGCAACGGGTTTACCGTCAATAATAAAATTGCTAGCCCCCTCTATTATTCTACCAGTACTGCTGCATCTGGGACAGGAAACTAAATCACCTAATAGAGCAATTTGAGCACCATCACTATACCCCTGACCTGACGCCGTGATAATCCTACCACCATAATTAGTTGCATCACCCAAAATAGCTACTTGCTTACTCATACTACATTCTCACATTGTCGTTATATCCACTGTGAATATGTATATAGTTTATACAAACTAGCTAAATTAATCTGATTTTTTGTGTTAATGAATGTAAATAGCTATTTGGTTATGAGCAGGTATCTGAGAAAGTAAGAGATTTGATTAACCACATTTGTGCACCCTGTAATTCTTTAATGGTGATAAAGCATAACCGTTTTAACGCTGGCGATTCTGTTTTCTCTCGCAAATCATTCAACTGGTTGATAGTCGTGGCTAAATTTTGTTTACAAAAAAATCAACCAACTGTAACTCAGCAGGGAAAAAATTAATATCTACTGCTGATTAATCCCTGTGTATACAGGGAACATTAAGTACAAAACAACTTAGTTCCAAAAGTGAACGGTTTATCCCTGTGTGTACAGGGAACATCCACCAACACACGAATGCCTACTGACAATAGCCGGTTTATCCCTGTGTGTACAGGGAACATCGATGCTCTATTGATAGATTCAGCGCTAATATCGGTTTATCCCTGTGTGTACAGGGAACATACCAATTATAACATATTGTTTTATAATTAAAATATTGTCTGTCAAATTTCTACCGATTTTTTGGAATATTTTTCATTAAAATCAGAATATATAACACTATGTTTTTATTTGATTAATTAAAACTAATGGAAATTAAAATTAGGTTCTACGGGATTCTACCGATAAATTTATATTTTTCATGCAGTTAAAAAATGGTTAACAATAAAATATAGAATTGCGATTTTTGAATAGCAAAAAATGCTATGTAATATTAACGCCCGCCGATTTATCCCTGTGCATACAGGGAACACATGTTCGCACCTATAATATCAATCTAAAATCGCGGTTTATCCCTGTATATATAGGGAACACTCTAATTATAACTTTTTGTTTTATAATTAAAAGTAAGTACATTAAAATTTTTACCAACTTTTTTGGTTTGTTTTTTGAGCAAATTGTTTTGATTTAACGAGTATTTTTATTATTGGCATAATTAATGCTATAAAGTTGATGTTAGCGCATCGACCGTTAACGATAACCTTATTGATTATTATAATAATTTTAATTTAGCTTAAAAATGATAATTATTATTATTTGGTATTGATAATTGTGATCATTAGCAATAAGATATCACCACATTATTACCAAAAGGTTAGAGGTATGCTATGCCTTGGGGTTTACGCAAGACCGTTGCTGTTCTATTTTTATCATTGTTTTCTTTATCATTTTGTTATGCCGATATTACCTTACCGACACCGCAAACGAAAGATGGAATGAGTCTGTTTGAAAGTCTAAAAAAACGCTCATCAACGCCAGGTGGTGGTTTCCCTGCTGGGCAAGTAACGGATGATCAATTATCAACAGTACTTTGGGCTGCTAGTGGATTAAACCGTGGTAAGACAGGGTGGACAGTTCCAATGGTGAAAGGTAAAGCTCCTTATGTGCGCATTTACGTTGCAAGTGAAAAGGGGACTTTTTTATATGAGTGGGATGGCCATTATCTGCGAGAAATCAATAAGCAAGATATCCGAGGTGATATTGGTCAGCAAAGCTTTACCAAACGTGCCGCTTATTCATTAATTTTTGTGTCAGATGCGAATGCATTGACAGATATTAAACCAGACGAAGTCACAAACTTTAGTTATACCGCAGTTGGTGCTATGAGCCAAAACGTATATTTAGCAGCGGCCGCTTTAAAATTAAGTGCTCGTTATATCCATTCCATTAAGTCAGAAGCAATAAGCCAAGCATTACAATTGCCAAAAGACGATATACCGTTAGGTATGATTTTGTTAGGAAAGTAAAAGGTAAAGGACGTTATGAAAAAGTTTTTTACGTTAGCTTTATTGCTAATTGCTAGCTTGGTTGCTTTTGCACCCTCATCTTATGCTAATGAAAAACAGTACAAAAGCTGGAACGAAATTATTGATGAAATGGATGTTATCTTAAATGATGCTTATGATATCTATTTCATGAAAGATGCCGAACGAGCCAAAGCCCGAGTCAATAATGCTTATTTCGGTTTTTATGAAAAACATGGCGTTGAACGTGCAGTAATGTCCTATATTTCTGGAAAGCGCGGAACGGATACCGAGTATCAATTTGCTAAAATTAAGCGATTAATGACCAATGGCGCACCAAATAAAACCGTTCGTGCTGAAATTGATGTGATTTTAAAAATGTTACATGAAGATGCAAACGAATTGGATGGTAAAAAAGAGAGTGGTTTAAGTGTCTTTTTTGCTTCATTCATTATTATTTTCCGTGAAGGTTTGGAAGCTATATTAGTAATTGCCGCTATTTCTGCCTATTTAGTGCGTACCAATAACAAACCAATGTTAAAAGTGGTATATCTCAGCTCAATGGTAGCCATTTTGGCAAGCATTCTTGCAGCTATTGCCTTGTATACTATTGTAGGTTTAAGTGGTGCTAATCAAGAAATTATGGAAGGTAGCGCGATGTTATTGGCCACTGTTGTCCTGTTGTTTGTCAGTAACTGGATGGTTTCCAAAGCTGAAGCCGAAGCTTGGAAGAGTTATGTGGAAGGTAAAGTCCAAACCGCGGTAACTACTGGTAGCAGTTTTGCTTTGGGGTTTGCTGCATTCTTAGCTGTATTTAGAGAAGGGGCTGAAACCATTATCTTTTATCAAGCTATGTTAGCGGATGCCAAAGAACATATGGATATGGTGTGGTATGGTCTGGGTGTTGGAACGATCATTTTAACATTTATCTTTCTTGTCATTCGTTTTGGTGCAGTTAGATTACCACTTAAACCGTTCTTTATTTGCACAAGCATGCTCATGTATGTAATGGCGATAGCTTTTGCTGGTGGCGGTGTAAAAGAGTTACAAGAAGCGGATATTATTCCGGTCACACCAGTTGATTTTATACACTCGGTTGAAATTTTAGGCATTTACCCAACCGTCGAAACATTGATACCGCAAGTTATTATGGTTCTTGTTGTAGTACTGTCTGTGATGTACTACAAAAAAGGTAAAAATAATAAAAAAGAGCAATAAATCAAAATCCACCTTGTTAAGCTTTAATGTTTGAATGGCAAAGATGGTGGAAAAGTAACAGGCTATTTTAAGTTACCTACATTTTGACTACGCAAAAGATGTACTAAAAAGTAATAGTGCTGTTACCAACGGGTAATAACAGGTAGTTAATCAAAAGTAGTTTAAAAGAGATCAATAAGATCGTTAAACCACTATTTAAATTGTAAAGGAGTTTTCAATGAAAAAATTAGTTATAGCTGTCGGTGTTTCATCAATACTTGCATTATCTTCATTTGCTCATGCAGCAGCACCAGCCCCAGGCGAACAAAAAGGTTTTGAAGAGTTTCCGATCGGTGACGAAGTGACAGTTGGTCCATTACATATTGGTGCAGTATATTTCCAACCTGTTGATATGGAGCCAGCTGGTATTGGTGGTTTACCAGCATCAAAATCGGATATGCATATTGAAGCGGATATTTCAGCTGCGGAAGGCAATAAATTAGGTTATGGTGTGGGCAGTTTTGTTCCTTATCTAACGGTAAAATATAAAATCCAAAAAGAGGGTAGCAATAAAGCTATCGAAGGTAACTTTATGCCTATGAGTGCCTCTGATGGCCCACATTATGGCAATAACATCAAACTTGAAGGTGCTGGTAAATATAAAGTAACCTTTATTATTGAAAACCCAGAAAAACAAGGTTATTTATTACATGTAGATAAAGAGACGGGTGTTGAAGGTCGTTTCTGGAGTAAACCTATTGAAGTTTCTTGGGATTTTGATTATATCCCTCGTGCATGGTAATTTTTTGCAAAAAAAGCAGTATAATGCTTTTTATAATTAGGATGATTTATGGCGAGTGTTAGGCTCGCCAATCTATATTGTAATAACCAGGCAAAGATTATGCTTCAATATCTTATCAAAATTACCGACAATACTTTTATTCCTGTAATCATGATTGCACTACTGAGTGCAGTAATTGCCAAATCAAATAGCTTCCATCATAAAAAAATTATTTCCGTTGGTTTTCTATTAGGATTTATTGCAGCTTTAATTTATGCCATTTTAAAACGTAACACTGGATTTGCAGTGCGTGAATTTTATGATCTTGGAGTCATTATACCTTGGGTCATTATTGCGTTACCTTTATTAGTTTGCATTTGGATGCAAAAATCTTGGCATAAAACCTTGATTAAGGTTTTATCTATAATGTTATTTGTGCTGGCTAGTGGTTTAATTACGGCACAATGTTTACCGAATTTAATGCTCTATCCGTTCGAATTTGCTGTCGGAATGGAGTCTATTTTTAATAATGAATATTTGTTCAAGTGGGTAGGGTATGGTTTTGCTCTATTAGTTTGCGTCTTAATTGGTTTATTCACGTATCGACTGTGTGGCAGGTTATCGAGTAGGTTAGTTACGATAGTCACAACGCTTTCAATCATTATTTTTACCATTCAAAATGGTATTAATATCATGCAAATTTTAATCGTTAGACGGTTTATTGCTTCACAAAAATGGATGATGGAATTGGTTATTTTTATTTTAGGTCATGTCAATTTTTTCACATTTATTTTTATGGCAATCCTACTGCTGTTGACGATAGTGCTCTATATCAAATCAAAAATAACCTCGTTAGTGGGTAGCAATCCAGCTCAAATCCGCAAACTTAAATCGCAATTACTTCGAGATAGAAGAACCTCACTATTTTTGATGGCTGGCGTTGCTATTACGGCTTATACAGTGACACGAGCACGTTATATTTTTGAAAAAGGGGTAGAACTTACGCCAGCCGAACCGATTGCAGCCAACGCAGACAATCTAATTGTTATCCCTCTTGATAATATCAATGATGGTAATTTGCATCGTTACGGCTACCAAGCAACCGATGGTACTTTAGTTCGTTTTATTGTGATTAAAAAAAGCGAAAATGCCTATGGTGTAGGCTTTGATGCTTGTGATATTTGTGGCGCAAGTGGTTATTACCAACGTGGTAATCAAGTCGTCTGTATTTTGTGTGATGTAGTAATGAACATTGCCACCATTGGTTTTGCTGGAGGTTGTAATCCAGTACCACTTAAATATGAAATTATTGACGGCAATATGGTGATTCGTCCTGCGCATCTTGAAGCCGAAAAAGGTCGTTTTAAATAAAGAGTATCCAAGGAATAGAGTATGTTTCGTAGAATGTTACTAAGCGTGTTAGTACGCCAAAAAAAGAAGCTCTTTTTAATTGCGCTCACTGTTGCCTTGGGTGTCTCATTAGCCACTGCCATGTTAAATGTCATGTTTGATGTTGGTGATAAAGTCAATCAAGAATTAAAAGCGTATGGAGCTAATCTAAATATTGTGCCTAAAAGTACTGCGTTAGTAAGTGAAATGTATCAGTTGGACAATAATGATAATCAACAAGCGGTGCAATACATCAAACAAGATGATCTCGTTAAAATTAAGATGATCTTCTGGGCATATAATATTGTCGATTTTGCGCCTTATCTCAATACCTCAGCGATGTTAAACGATAAACCCATTACAATTGTCGGAACTTGGTTTAATAAACACCTTAAAATTCCGACTGGCGATGAGGTTGATACAGGTATGTTAGCCATGAAATCATGGTGGACAATCGAAGGCGATAAGATGACGGATGATAATCTACAAGGCGTAATGGTCGGTGAATCAGTTGCGAAACAGTGGAATTTAAAATTAGGTGACAGTATTGAGGTTACATCTGTTCTAACGAAACAAAAAATCACGTTAACCGTGCATAATATTTTCCATAGTGGTGGCGCTGAAGATTCACAATTATTTGTATCCCTCCCAATTGCACAGCAGTTAGCTGATAAAAATGGACTGGTTGAACGTGTTGAAGTAAGTGCATTAACCACTCCTGAAAACGAATTGGCTCGTAAGGCCGCGCAAGATCCTAACAGCTTATCACGCACCGAGTGGGATACATGGTATTGCACTGCTTATATTAGTTCAATTGCTTATCAACTAGAAGAGTTAATGCCAGATGTCCGCGTTAAAGCCATTATGCAAGTGGCGGATTCAGAAGGTTCTATTTTACAAAAAACGCAGTTATTGATGCTATTGTTAACCGTTTTATCCTTAATTTGTTCCGCATTAGCTATTTCAAATTTAGTGACCGCAAATGTGATAGAACGCAGTACCGAAATTGGTTTACTTAAAGCACTCGGCGCAACGAATAGTGCTGTTGCCTTGCTTATTTTAACCGAAATCTTAATTATTGCCTTAATTGGCGGTATTTTGGGTTACTTTATCGGTCTTGGCTTTGCGCAGATTATTGGTCATACCGTATTCGGCTCGTTTGTCGAACCTAAAATGATTATTGTTCCTTTAGTGTTAATCATGGTTACCTTAATTACATTTTTAGGTAGCTTACCTGCACTGCGTATTATGATGTTTTTACGCCCTACTGATGTACTGCATGGACGATAAGGGTAAAGGTAAATCTGATGATTAATAAAAATCGACGCTTTATTATTAAAACTATATTGAGTTCACTCATTCGTCGTCGCTCTCGCATTATCATTGCACTTTTAGGCGTGGCGATTGGCGCAACGGTATTATTAGGCATGGTTACGCTCTGTTTTGACATTCCAAGACAGATGGGGCAGGAGTTTCGTTCTTATGGAGCGAATTTATTATTAATGCCCGCGAATAATCAGCCAACTATGTCAATGACTGATGTACAAAAAGCAGTAAGCTTATTACCACAAGACAAATTACTTGGTGTCACACCGTTTCGCTACGGCGCAGTGCGCGTTAATCAGCATCCTTATACCATTGTTGGTACTAACTTTAACCAAGTTACCAAAACCAGTCCTTATTGGCATATTGAAGGCAGTTTGCCACAAAAATCACATGAAGTGATGATTGGGACCGATATAGCTAACTTTGCCAATTTAAACGTTGGCAGTGAAATATCCATTTCGGGTAAATCTAAACAAGATTCTCGTTTTGATGAAGAGTTAACTATTACCGGTATAGTTAAAACAGGTAGAGCTGAAGATAATTTTATTTTTGTCGATCTGCATGATTTAGAACAATTCTTTGAAGAGAGTGATCAAGCTGAAGTTGTTGAAGTCAGCATTACAGCATCACAAAATGAGTTAAAGGACTATATAGATACCATTAAAAGTCAATCAACCACAATTGAACCCCATTTAATTAAATGGGTGACACAATCAGAAACCTCAGTATTAGGTAAACTGTCATCACTCCTTTATTTAGTGACCCTTGTGGTTTTAGTCCTCACTATGATTTGCGTGGCAACTACCATGATGACGGTTGTAATGGAGCGCCGTAAAGAAATCGGTCTTAAAAAAGCCATTGGAGCCAATAATAAAAGTATCGCTAAAGAGTTTTTAGCCGAGGGATTAGTTCTTGGTATTACTGGAGGGATTATTGGGGTAATTTGTGGACTTATTTTTGCGCAGGTGATCAGTTCTAACGTTTTTGGTCGTTCAATTATTATTGAATTTTATTTGATACCAAGTACCATTTTAATATCAGCAATTGTGACGGTAATTGCCTGTTTAATTCCGGTTAAACGTGCATTAGATGTAGAGCCAGCATTAGTATTGCGTGGCGAATAGGATGTAAAGTATGAATATACTCGAAGTTAATAATGTATCTAAGATTTATGGTTCTCTTCATGCCTTATCAGATGTGAATTTAGTTGTAGAAGAGAGCAAATGGTTATCCATTATGGGACCATCGGGCAGTGGCAAAACGACCTTGATGAATATTATTGGTTGTATGGATAAACCATCTTTAGGATCAGTCATTTTAGATGGACAAGATATCACCCAATTATCTCTACCCGAATTAACCGAAATCCGCCGTGATAAAATCGGTCTTATCTTTCAACAATTCCATTTAGTGTCTTATCTAACCGCACTCGAAAACGTAATGGTTGCACAATATTATCACAGCATGGTCGATGAAAAAGAAGCCATGCAAGCGCTGGAAAGGGTTGGACTTGCTGCCCGTGCTAAGCACTTGCCAAATCAGTTATCAGGCGGGGAACAGCAACGTGTATGCATTGCCCGCGCCTTAATCAATTATCCAAAATTAATCTTAGCCGATGAACCTACTGGTAATTTAGATGAAAATAATGAAGCAATGGTTATGAATTTACTGCATCAACTGCACGAAGAAGGGAGTACTATTATTGTTGTGACTCATTCACTTGAAGTATCAAAACATGCTCAAACAACCGTTGTACTTGAACATGGCAAGGTTGCCCGAGTAATTAATAATTAATATTTAAGGTTTTAAATTATGCAAAATCGTGTTGTTTCATCACTCATCTATATCATTATTGGCATATTATTTATTTTATTTCCTCTGTATATTTTACCCGTCTGCCCACATGAAACCGTTAACCTATCAACTGCAACAATGCAAGGTCAAGTAGAACATGTGCATACCGGTGTTGGTAAAATTATGAAATGCTTTTGGACAGGTCGAGCTGAAGTTGGCGTGGGCAGTTTGATTATTGCAATTGGTACCTTAATGCTATTTTGTCGTAAAATTTTTCTGCGAATGGGATTAAGTATGGCGATTGCTTGCATTTCATTATTTGCTTTGGCTATTCCGACCATTTTAATTGGCGTATGTGATAATCAAATGATGCGCTGCAATATGGGTGCTAAACCAGCGCTCGTCTTATTGTCATTGTTATTATTTATTATTGCGCTGGTGAATACTTTCTATCTTAATAAAGCGGCCAGAAGAAGCATATTTTAAAGATATACAATCTTTAATAAAAAATAGGATCTAAACATGCAAGAACAACCCATCACCATGGCTAATTTGGCTTGGCAAAACATTCAGCGGCGACCATTTCGGAGTTGTTGTTTGATTATCATTGTTATGTTGTTTTCTGCCACACTTTTTGGCGGTAGCGTGATTATGAAAAATCTCAGTTTGGGAATTTCTGGCATGGCTGATCGCCTTGGTGCGGATATTTTAGTTGTCCCATATGGTTACGAAAAAAATCTAGAAGTTGCCTTATTACGGGGTGAACCAAGTAGCTTTTATTTAAAAGTTGATTTGATTGATAAAATCAAAAATATTAAAGGAATACAAGCAATATCACCCCAGCTTTTTATCGCTTCACTGAGTGCCGGTTGCTGTACATCAAAAGTGCAACTAATTGGTTTTGATCAACAAAGCGATTTTGTGATCAAACCTTGGTTGCAATCGCAACTTACTGAGTCACTTACTGATAACCAAATTGTAGTTGGATCGAAAATTAGTTCAAATATTGGCGATGAGGTCATGTTTTTCAATCATCCTTTCAAAATAGCAGCCAAAATGGATAGTACGGGGATGGGCTTTGACACTTCGGTATTTATGACTATGCCAGCAGCACACACTTTAATGAAAGAAGCTGAATTAGTGCAAGGCGATGTCGATCATTTTGCGGATTATGCCTCTTCCATTTTTATCAAAGTCGATCCTGATTATCAGCCTAAAGATATTGTTAATCAAATCATGCCCAAATACGCTATCGACTATCAACTTGATTTTGTTATGACTAAAGGTATGTTAAGTAATATTTCCAAATGGTTAAATAGCTTTTCGACCATTGTATATAGTTTATCGGCAATTTTTTGGGTATTAGCAATAGTGATTATTTTTGTCATCTTCTCGTCAAATTTAAATGAGCGTAAGCGCGAAATCAGTTTATTGCGTATCTTAGGGGCTTCACGTCGAGATTTAGTCAAAATGTTGCTGCGTGAATCTTTAATTATTAGTGCATTAGGTGGCTTAATGGGCATTTTATTAGCAGGTGTATTGCTTTATGCGTTTAGCTTATTAATCTGCCAAACCATTGGTTTGCCATGCATTAATCTTTCAGTGATTGATGCGTTATGCTATGCAGTAGTGGTATTGGCATTAACCATAATTATTGGACCATTATCAAGTATCTATTCAGCTTTATCTATGACTAAGTTTGATACTTACAGCACGCTCAGAGAGGGTGAATAATGTTACTGAATGTTCGAAATTTGCGTAAAGATTATCAACGTGGTCAACAAACCTTTGCAGCAGTAAATAATGTCAGTTTCAGTATGCAACCAGGTGATTTTAAATGCATTATGGGTAAATCGGGTAGTGGTAAAACGACGCTTTTGAATATGATTGCGGGTTTATTAACACCAACACAGGGGAAAGTAACATTCAATGATGTAAATCTATTTGAATTAGATGATCAGCAAGTATCGGCTTTTCGTAATCAGCATATTGGTTATATTCCTCAAGGCAGCAGTTTACTCCCTAATCTTACTGCGATTGATAATATTCGCTTACCTTATTACTTAACTAAGCGTCCAAATAAAAGTAGCTTGGGTTATGCGAAGAGTTTGTTGGAAAAAGCTAAAGTCAGTTATTTGCAAGATGTTTATCCAGCCAATATGTCAGGCGGTGAAATGCGTCGCATTGCCATATTACGTGCATTAATTTGCCAGCCACAAATCATCATTGCAGATGAACCCACCAGTGATCTCGATGAGGAAAGTTCTACTGATATTATGCAACTGCTAAAAGAAATTAACCAACAAGGTACTGCGTTATTGATTGTCACTCATGATAATGATGTAGCAAGTTATAGCCAAAATATCATGAAAATGTCGGCAGGGCGGTTTATTGATTAAATTAGTCAATGCTCACTCACATAATCTTAAGTGAACACTGACTTATTCATTTTGCCCCACTGGTTAAAGCAATAAGGGATTACAGCCCATTTCAATCATTATTTTATTAAGCTTTAACAGAGGCAATCCGACTAATGAATTAATATCATCTCCCTCTAACTTATCAAACAACGTTATGCCGAGTTCATCACATTTAAAACTGCCAGCACACTGTAGCGGCATCTCTTTAGCGATATAGGCATCGATTTCAGAACTACTGAGTTGCCGAAAGGTGACTTTGAATGGTTCACAAAGAGTGGTAGATTGACCCGAGCGGGTATTAATAACCGTCATCCCTGTATAAAAATAGAATGCTTTGCCACTGCTATTGGCAAGTTGTTTGCGGGCATTTTCAATAGTATGTGGTTTGCAGACAATTTTTCCCTCTAAAACGCCTACTTGATCAGAGCCAATGATTAAGCTGTCTGGATATTTATCGACTAATGATTGCGCTTTGAGATTCGCTAGACGTACAACCAACTGCTCGGCAGACTCACCCGCAAGCGGTGTTTCGTCACAAATAGGTGGAACACATTCAAAAGGGATAGCGAATTTTTCAAGTACTTTTTTACGTGATGGCGATGTTGACGCTAAAATGATTCTCATATTGATTTATCTCTTAAAATCCAAGCGGAAGGATGAGCATTAAATCCGATATGTCCATAATAATCAACCGCACTTGGAGCCGCCAGTAAGGTTATCGAGCAATTTTCATGAGTATTCTTTTTTACTTCTTTAATTAATTGTTTACCAATACCTTGTTTTTGATAATCCTCATCCACAGCAAGATCGGCCAAATAAGTTATATATACAAAATCCGTTAAACAACGGGCTATACCAATTAATTTATCATTATGCCACGCGGTTATAACTAAGTTAGCATTATCTAACATAGCTTTAAATCGTGTTGAATCGGCAAGAGGTCGGCGTTCGCCTAGTGAACAGTGACGATAAAGTGCAATAGCTTGTTCAAGTTCCGGTTTGATATCAGAACGGTAAATAATACTACTCATGGTGATCTCCGTCATGAAATGAGTAAAAAAAGGTTTCATTTTTCTAAATTGGTTTTAGGATATTATAGTAAGCATCAACTAACTTAACTATTAAAAAAAATAAATCCAAAATGAGTATCATAATAATCAAATGCCATGATCCTTAAACCATATGACTATTAGACCGTATTGTCAAAGATCAATTATCAGGTTTTATTTAGCGAGGGGGTAGTTTTATGTACAACAAAATTTTAGTACCGATTGATGTGCTTGAAGATGAGTTAACCCAAAAAGTCATCCCACATGTCGAATGTTTGGCAAAATTATCAAATGCCGAGGTGATCTTCTTCCATACCTTGCCAGTAGCGTCAGCAATTGTGAATGCTTACTCATTTGGTTTTGATGAATTTAAAGATAAAGCAACTGTACAAACTGAACAATGGTTACATAAATTAATGGCTTCTATTAATTTACCCCAAGAAAAATTGTCGTTTTCTATTGCGTTTGGTAATCCAAGAGATGAAATTCTTCATATTGCGGAAGAATTAAAACCCGACTTAATTATATTAGGATCACGTCGCCCTAATATTACCACTCACTTACTGGGATCGAATGCGGCAGGTGTAGTCCGTAGTGCGCAAACGTCAGTTCTAGTAGTTCGATAGTTGCGAAATTTATTCTTTAAACTAAAACGAGGAGCGAATAACTCCTCGTAAGTAATTTATAATTTGATGCTCTTAGTAAATAACCCAAAAATCCATATCAATAACACCTATTATGAGTTGTACAGGTTATTAATATCAATTTTATTATTAAAGTTCGTTCTAGGTTTTTTATACGTCATTAAAATTATAATTCATTGACTTATGACTATTAATATTTGTAACGATAAAATGCAAAATACATTAATTACTCGGTTTGAGTATTAACTGAAAAAAGAGTGATTTTAATAATTATTCACATGTTTATTTTATTTGGTTATTATTTTATTGATTTGAAAGAGTATGACAAAGAAATGATTCTAAAATTGAAGATTATTTTAATGATAACTCCTGTGTTATTTTAAACGTTCATTTTGTTTTTCATGCAAGTAATAACATCAATAATAATTCCATAAAATTATGTATAAATATAACTTAATGTCAGTGAGAACAATTGATAAACTAAATATTGGTGTTTAATTTTTATCATATTCAATATTCGTATTCATATAAAACGGTGAGGAGAAAAAATGAAAGTCAAAAGTATAGACCATTTTGTTATCACTACCCACAATATTGATAAAAGTATCGCATTTTATCAAGATCTTCTTGGTATGAAGCATGTTGAAAAAGATGGACGACATGCTTTTATTTTTGGTCATCAAAAAATTAATATTCACGCTAAAAAAGGCGAATTTCAACCCGCAGCATTACATCCAGAATACGGTAGCCAAGATTTTTGTTTAATTGTTGAAGAAGATGTTGAATCCATTAAAAAGGAAATCGAAAAAAAAGGTTATCCTATTGTAGAGGGTGTGGTAAAACGACATGGTGCACAGGGAGATATCAATAGTTTATATCTCAGAGACCCAGATGGAAATTTAGTTGAACTGGCCAATTATCGGAATAATTAAAAAATAAAGATCGGCAAAATAAGAACTAACTTAGTTAGTATACATTAGTCAAAGTTTAATTATTTTGCCAATTTATAATTGGCTAAGCATTAAAAATTGCTTCCGTAGTCGCTTGATAAATTACTTATCATTTATCAGCATCTGTTACTCAAAGTAAAATATACTGGCACTAGTTCGTTTATTTTTACGATTAATATTAATTTTTTAATTTGCCTACAATATTTTAAATCTAAAAAATTCTCCTTAAAAATTCATATATATTTTTTAAGGAGAATTCAGTCAAAATTTTACTTTTGGTTGTGAAATTTTATTTTTGGTGTTGGACAATAAAACAGCAGTGAATTTGCTTATTACGTTTAAAGTCCAAAGATAACGTTTTATTGGTGATATCTTGATAAGTCAATCCAAGGTTTTGCATACCCGCGTTATCCATTTTAAAACCCCGTTTATTGTTCGAAAACACAATAATACCATTTGGTTTTAATAACCGTTTTAAATTCGCCATTATTTTTAAATGATCACGTTGAACATCAAAAGTATCACTCATTCTTTTAGAATTTGAAAATGTAGGTGGATCAATAAAGATTAGATCGAACTGATCATCACTTTGTTCTAAATACAATAAACAATCAGCTTGAATTAAGCGATGCTGTCGACCTGTTAATCCGTTTTGTTTTAGATTACGATCGGCCCATTGTAAATAAGTGCGTGACATATCAACCGTCGTAGTTGACTTAGCGTCACCTAGACCCGCATAAACCGTTGCACTACCGGTATAAGCAAACAGATTTAGAAAATCCTTACCTGCACTCATTTCACCAATCATTTTGCGCGCTAAACGATGATCTAAAAACAGCCCTGTATCTAAATAATCGGTCACATTTACCCAAAACTGAGTTTTGCGTTTATTAATGGCATACTCATGCACCAAAAAATAATCCTGTTTTTGGCTCAATTTTTGATATTGCTGTTTGCCTTTCTGCTTTTCACGCGTTTTTAAAACTAATTGATCGGCAGTGAGTTCTAGCACTGACATAGTGGCGTTAATAATATCAAATAGCCGTTGACGAGTTTTTTGTGGATCGATATTTTTAGGTGCTGCATATTCCTGTACGACTACTTTATCTTTATAACGATCGATAGCAACATTGTATTCAGGTAAATCGGCATCATAAAGGCGATAACACTCTAGCTGTTCTTGTGCAGCCCATTTTTCAAGTTTTTGCTTATTTTTTCGTAAACGATTCGCAAAATCAGTCGCTGGCAATATTGGTGTACTGACTTGTTCGTTAGAGCGTTGCGCAATACTATAATTTTTTTGTACACAATCTAACGGACCATTCTTCGCTTTAAATTGTCTTTCTGCACGCATTTGTAAACAGTCTAACAATTGAGGTGCGCCACTAAATAACGAAAGTCGCCAGCCACCAAAATATTGCTTAATTTGACGACCAAGCGCTGTGTGCAAGGCAACAAGAGCTGGCTCACTTTCTAATCTTTCGCCATAAGGTGGATTACTAATTATTGTACCTGTTATATCATTAGGCAGTGGATTGGTTAACTGTGTTACATCCTGTAATGCAAATGTAATCAAATCGTCTACACCCACTTGAATGGCATTTTGTTTTGCTCGCTCTAATACAACGGTATTATTGTCGTAACCGATAAATGGTATATTCGGTTTGCTAATATTGTGTTTAGCGGCAAATAATAGTTCATTCCAAAGTATTGGATTAAAGCCTTTCCAAGCAAAGAATCCCCAATGTTTACGTAATAAACCCGGTGGAATTTTAGCAGCAATCATCGCTGCTTCGATTAGCAGTGTTCCCGAACCACACATAGGATCGATTAATGGCGTGTCCATCTGCCAGCCTGAGCGCATAATAATTGCAGCAGCTAAGTTCTCTTTCAATGGCGCTTGTCCAGTTTGCTGACGATAACCACGTTGATGCAAACTATTACCACTTAAATCTAACGAAAGTGTTACACGGTTCTTATTTAAATAAGCATGAATACGAACATCAGGATCTTGCTTAGCTACATTAGGGCGCTCGTTAGTATGACGAGAGAAGTGATCAACAATCGCATCTTTAATTTTGAGTGCGCCATATTGGCTATTACGGATAAAATCGTTTACACCAACAAAATTAATCACAAAGGAGTTATCAACTGCAAAAATATCTGGCCATTTAATATTAAAAACGCACGAATAGAGATCTAAATCACTATAAATATCAAACTCAGCAATTGGCAACAATATACGCGATGCCAGACGCGACCATAATAATGATTGATATAATGTCTTTTCATCCGCATCAAAAAAGACACCCCCTTGAGCAATTTTACAATCGACCGAACCTAATTCTTCTAACTCTTTTTTCAATAACTCTTCAAGCCCGCGTGACGTGCTGGCAAATAGTGTTTTCATGCATAATCCACTTAACAATAAAATTGAATGCATTATAGCGAGTTATTTTTATTGTGGGAAATAAAGGATAATCCTTTTTAGGTCTTAAGGATTTTTGAGTATAAAAACAGTAAATTTTGTAAAAAATATTCAGGAGTCTATACCATTTGCCGATTGTATTTTGCTGTAATTTATTTTTAATTCTTATCGTTAACTGCTAACCCCTAACCGCTAACCCTTTCTCATGAGTAATTTACAGTTTGATGATTTTGGTAAATAACTCAAATCCATATCAATACGATCTATTATAAATTGTATTTATTATCAACATTAATTTCAAAGCATTTATAAATCAGTGTGCAAGTCTAATTAAATGATTAATTGATATATTTTAATATGACCATCTAAAAAATAAAAAGCCGAATTAATTACTCAGTTTAATCATTATCTACAATAAATAAAAATTAATAAAAGTTAATAAAAGTTAATAAAAAAATAATTGACTCGTTTAAAAAAAATACTTAATTTATATCACTCAGATTATCGTTAATAAATATCTGTGTTTTTGAAAAATATCAATTTTGCTGTTACAAATTAAGGATTGAAGTATGAGCATAATGGAGCAGCTCAGCGATAGCTTAACTTCGCTTTCAGGGCACTTATCACATAATAACTATTCGTTGTCAGTTGATGGTTCCGACGTATTATCAAGCATTTCTGTTGTATCAATTAAAGGTCATGAGCGGTTAAATGAACCTTGGCAATATCAGATAGATTTCACCAGCGAAGATAAGCAAA
>CAMLPV010000019.1 GCA_946482005.1 uncultured Gilliamella sp. | reverse complement strand
CACGTTTCATACGGTCAACGATGATTTCTAAGTGAAGCTCACCCATACCAGAAATGATTGTTTGACCTGATTCTTCATCTGTGTGAACACGGAATGAAGGGTCTTCTTGTGCTAGTCGACCTAAAGCAAGACCCATTTTTTCTTGGTCAGCTTTGGTTTTTGGTTCAACTGCAACTGAAATTACTGGTTCAGGGAATTCCATTCTTTCAAGAATGATTGGTGCGCTTTCAGCACAAAGAGTATCACCAGTAGTCACATCTTTTAGACCGATTGCTGCAGCAATGTCACCCGCGCGAACTTCTTTAATTTCTTCACGTTTGTTAGCGTGCATCTGAACGATACGACCAAAACGTTCTTTTTTATCTTTAACAGAGTTAAGAACAGTATCACCTGAGTTTACAACACCAGAGTAAACACGGAAGAATGTTAAGTTACCAACAAATGGGTCAGTTGCAATTTTAAATGCTAGTGATGAGAATGGTTCGTCATCACTTGAGTGACGCTCAGCTGCTTCACCATTAGGTAATTCACCTTTGATCGCAGGAACATCTGTTGGTGCTGGTAAGTATTCAATTACCGCATCAAGCATGAATTGAACACCTTTATTTTTAAAGGCACTACCACAAGTTACTAAGATGATTTCATTAGCAAGTACGCGTTCACGTAATGCAGCTTTAACTTCTTCTTCAGTTAACTCTTCACCACCAAGGTATTTTTCCATTAACTCTTCATTTGCTTCAGCTGCAGCTTCCATTAGGTTTGCACGCCACTCTTCGACTTGCTCAACCATATCCGCTGGAACATCTTCATAAGTGAAAGTAACGCCTTGATCAGCATCATTCCAGTTAATTGCTTTACGTTTAAGTAAATCAACTACACCAGTAAAGCCTTCTTCTGCACCGATAGGTAGTACTAATGGAACTGGTACTGCCGCTAAACGTGTTTTGATTTGATCAACAACACGTAAGAAGTTAGCACCCATACGGTCCATTTTGTTTACGAAAGCAATACGTGGAACTTTATATTTGTTTGCTTGACGCCATACTGTTTCTGATTGAGGTTGAACACCACCAACCGCACAGTAAACCATTACAGCACCATCTAAAACACGCATAGAACGTTCAACTTCGATTGTGAAGTCAACGTGTCCCGGGGTGTCGATGATATTGATTCGGTGTGGTTCAAATTGTTGACCCATACCAGACCAGAATGCAGTTGTTGCAGCAGAAGTGATAGTAATACCACGTTCTTGTTCTTGTTCCATCCAGTCCATGGTAGCTGCGCCATCATGAACCTCACCAATTTTGTGACTTACACCAGTGTAAAACAAAATACGTTCAGTTGTTGTTGTTTTACCTGCGTCAATATGTGCACTAATACCAATATTGCGGTAGCGTACTATAGGGGTTGTACGAGCCATATTAATCCTCTACTTAGAATCGTTTGCTTAATAAAATATCATTTAGGTTGGCTGACAGTAGATATGTACTACCAGCCGAATCCTCAGCCATTTAATTGAATGGCGAAAATTACCAACGATAGTGTGCAAACGCTTTATTAGCTTCAGCCATACGATGAACATCTTCACGTTTTTTCACAGCGGTACCTTTGTTTTCAAAAGCATCCATAAGTTCATTCGCTAGGCGTAATGCCATTGATTTATCGCCACGTTTACGTGCAGCATCTACAATCCAACGCATTGCAAGTGCATTACGACGGACAGGACGCACTTCAACAGGAACTTGGTATGTAGAACCACCAACGCGACGAGACTTAACTTCTACAGTTGGTCTTACGTTATCTAATGCAACTTCGAAAGCTGCTAAGTGGTCTTTTCCACTACGCTCAGCTAATTTATCAAGAGCTGAATATACGATTGATTCTGCGATAGATTTCTTACCATCTATCATTAAAATATTTACAAATTTCGCCAGCAAATCTGAACCGAATTTCGGATCAGGTAAAATTTTTCTTTGACCGACAACATGACGACGTGGCATTGGAATACTCCGTTTATATGTTATAAATTTTCAGGTTTACCCAAAACTCAAATGAGTTAAATGGAATTATTATAGTTTGGCCTTACTTAACGGAGTTCCATTAAGCTTTAGGTCGTTTCACACCGTATTTAGAACGGCTTTGTTTGCGATCTTTAACACCTGCGCAGTCTAATGCACCACGAACAGTGTGATAACGAACACCAGGTAAATCTTTAACACGACCACCGCGGATTAAAATCACGCTATGTTCTTGCAAGTTATGACCTTCACCACCGATATAAGAAGTAACTTCAAAACCGTTGGTTAAACGTACACGGCATACTTTACGTAATGCTGAGTTTGGTTTTTTAGGTGTAGTAGTGTAAACACGTGTACAAACACCTCGTTTTTGCGGGCATGCTTCAAGTGCAGGAACGTTACTTTTCGCTTCCTTTAGTGCTCTTGGTTTGCGTACCAGCTGATTAATTGTTGCCATTAATAAGCTCCTGATTAATTAAAATAAATTTAAAATTGCTTTTTAGATACGTAATTAATAACTGTAGACCAAAAATTATGTATATAAGTTTTGGGTCGCAAGATTCTAGACCCCAACAGCCATAATGTCAAGTATTACCACAAGTTCTTTGCCTGTTTCAATTAAATTTTATTAGTATTAGGTAAAAATAATAAAAATGTTTTAATTTTATTTTGTTACTCTTTTTGTTATTTAAATTATTTAATGTAATTTATGCTTATTTTGATATCACACATGTTTAGTGATTAAGAAGGCCGCCAAAAAGCGGATTAGAGCGAGTATTTTTTATAAAAGTGATCGATTTCATTTGAGGTCAGTTAACATTATGTGATTTTACTCAAATTTTTGTACATTAAAAAACGGTAATAATATATTGATTGTGAATATATTTAACGTGTAACAATGATGAATATAAAGAATGAATCTTACAAAGTTGTTTTATTATTTAATGCAAATAATATCTACGACCGACAAATTCTTAAAGGTATTGGCGATTTTTTGAAATTAAATAATATTCACTGGAATATTTATATATCAGAAACTCTACGTTACGATAAAAAAGCTTCTTTCCATTTAGATTGCGATGGCATTATTGCTAATTTTGATGATCCTGATATTGAAGATTTGCTTACCAAGGTTGATATTCCGATAATTGGTGTGGGTAGCTCGTATCATGATGATTTTAGTTATCCGAAAGTTCCTTATGTGGCGGCTGATAATTATGCCATCATTGAAAGTGCTTTTAATCACTTATGCGATAAAGGGATACATCAATTTGCTTTTTATAGTATACCACCAACTCGATATTGTCGTTGGGCTGGTGTAAGGGAAAAAATCTTTGAAAAAATTTTAACCCAGAAAGGTTATCAAGGCGTTATCTATCAAGGAATGATAACTTCTTTAGATAATTGGCAAGAAAGTTTGGATAAATTGTCCAAATGGTTATTATCATTACCTGTTAATACCGGTATTATCGCGGTAAATGACGCTAGAGCGCATCATATTTTACAAGCTTGTGATATAGTCGGTTGAAAATACCAGAAGAATTATGTTTGATTGGTATTGATAATGAAGAAGTGATAAATAATTTATCGATGGTTTCTTTATCGACAGTCAAACAAGGCACAGAAGAGATGGGTTTTAACGCAGCGAGTCTATTGCATAAACGCTTAACTAAAGGGAAAGTTTCCACCTCTCCTTTATTAATTGCACCCAAAAAAATTATTGCGAGACGCTCAACAGATTATCGTTCAATACAAGATCCATATGTTATTCAAGCAATGCACTATATTCGAAAATATGCCTGCAAAGGTATTAAAGTTGAGCAAGTAATTTCTGATATGCAAATTTCTCGGTCTAATTTAGAAATACGTTTTAAAGAGTCATTAGGTAAAACCATTCATTCAGTGATTCATGAAGAAAAGTTTAATCGAGCTAAATATCTATTAATTGAATCATCATTGTCTATTCAGGCTATTTCCCAGCAATGTGGATATCCATCAGTACAATATTTTTATTTTTTATTTAAAAAGTTTTATGCAATGACTCCTAAAGATTTTAGAAGTAAATTTACAAATCTTAATTCACTATAGTGTGTTTAAAATAAAGTATAAAAAGCAGAAAATCATATAAATATGAACTTCTGCTGGTTAAATATTAAGACATTAATGGTTTTAGTTGTTGATAAATTTTTCTAAAAATTGAACGTTGTTGTTGGAATTGTGCATATTTTTTCATGTCAGGTTGATGGGTTTGAATCATCGGTAATGGCGGTAACAAGGCTTCTAACTGAGTATTTGGATTACATGCAATTTGTGCCAGTTTCGCTGCACCTAAAGCGGGGCCAACTTCGCTTCCTTCACAATATTCAATAGGGTAGCCTGAAATATCACTGATTAATTGTCGCCAATAGCCACTACGTGCCCCGCCACCAATAATCAAAATTTTATCGGGTGAAATACCTGTTTGATGAACAACATCAATACCATCGGCAAGCGCATAGCTGACGCCCAATAATACTGCTTTTGCTAGATCTATCTTGTTATGTTGATAAGTTAGACCAAAAAATACGCCTTTTGCTTCAGGATTATTATGTGGCGTTCTTTCTCCTGATAGATAAGGTAAAAAATACACCGGTGGTTTATCGTTAGCTTGTTGTTTTTCAATTGAAGATAATAATGTCGCCACATCTTTAATTTCTAATAATTGGCAGGCCCAATCAAGGCATGAAGCGCAACTCAACATAACCGACATAAGATGCCACCGATTAGGTAGCGCATGGCAGAAACTATGGATTGCTTGTTCTGGCTTGCTGATAAAACGATCCGTAACGGCAAAATAAACACCTGAGGTTCCAAGTGATAACATGGCTTGACCAGATTGATACAAACCGACCCCCACTGCGCCAGCTGAATTATCTCCGCCACCGGCTATCACCGCAATGGTGTTAATTCCCCAATCCTTGGCAATTTCATCTGTAACATAACCAGTGATTTGAGTGCCCTCAAACAGAGTTGGCATATGTTTTCGAGTTAAACCGCAAGCATCTAATAGTAAATCACTCCAATCGCGCTTTTCAACATCTAACCACATTGTACCGGCAGCATCAGCCATATCGGATGCAAATTGATTGGTGATTTTAAAACGTAAATAGTCTTTGGGTAATAGTACTTTGTCAATCTTGGCGAATATTTCTGGTTCATGATTTTGTACCCATTTGATTTTGGGTGCAGTGAAGCCCGCCATCATCAAGTTTCCTGTGATTTGTCTTGACGTCGGTACTTGTTGTTCTAATTGATGACACTCGGCATCACAACGTCCGTCATTCCAAAGTATAGCAGGTCTTAATATTTGTGCTTGTTGATCTAAAAGTACAGCACCATGCATTTGACCACTTAGACCAATGGCTTTTACAGTTTTTAAATTATGTTGCTGACTAAGTTCACGCATAGCCATATCGGTTGCATGCCACCATTGTAAAGGATCTTGTTCAGACCATAATGGATGAGGGCGTGATACTATTAATGGTTTTGTAATAGTGGCAACGATGTGTTGTTGTTCATCCATCAAAATTACTTTGATCCCTGAAGTACCTAAATCAATACCAATGTACATAATTTTCTCCATTGTGTTGCCATCAGAGCTATCGTTATTACCGAATAATGGTAACTATATAGTAGCTCTGACTTTATTATATTCAACAATATTGCTAGCCAAAAATAAACTTATTAACGAGATTTTCTAATTTCTCTTGTTCGCCACTGTATGGTTTTGGTTGTAAATTATGGGAAAGACTATATTGAGCAATATCTTGTAGTGTCATATTGCCTTGTAATATCTCTTTACCTAAGTTGTTACTCCAACCTGCATAACGGTCAGTAACTTTTTGATTCAGTGCATTATCCTCAATCATTTTTGCTGCACATTTCAATGACAATGCCATGGTATCCATTGCGCCAATATGTCCATAAAATGCATCATATTTATCAATACTTTGGCGGCGGATTTTCGCGTCAAAATTCAATCCTCCCGTTGTAAATCCGCCATTTTTAAGAATTTCATACATGACAAGGGTATTTTCTTCGACACTGTTTGGAAATTGATCGGTATCCCAGCCTAGTTGTGGATCGCCACGGTTAGCATCAAGTGATCCAAATATACCTAAAGCAAAGGCAGAGGCTACTTCATGCTGGAATGAATGGCCGGCAAGGGTCGCATGGTTGGCTTCGATGTTTACTTTAATCTCTTTTTCTAAGTCAAATTGTTTTAAAAATCCATAAATGGTTGCGACATCATAATCATATTGGTGCTTAGTCGGTTCTTGTGGTTTGGGTTCAATAAGTAGCGTGCCGTTAAAACCAATTTTATGTTTGTTTTCAACGACTAGTTGCATAAATTTACCGACTTGTTCTCGCTCTTTACGTAAATCAGTATTCAACAGTGTTTCGTATCCTTCTCGTCCCCCCCATAGTACATAATTTTGTCCACCTAGTTTATGAGTTGCATTCATGGCATGTACAACTTGTGTTGCTGCACAAGCAAAGACTTCTGGATCTGGATTTGTCGCTGCACCAGCTGCATATTTCGGATTGGTGAAACAATTAGCTGTACCCCAGAGTAAGTTAACGCCTGTTTGTTGTTGTTTTTCTAGTAAGATATCGGTCATTATTGATAAATTATTGATATATTCTTGGATCGAATTGCCTTCAGGTGCAACATCCACATCATGAAATGCATAAAAAGGTACGTTCATTTTATAAAGAAACTCAAAGGCAACATCCGCTTTAGCTTTTGCGTTACTTAATGGATCTGTATTAGATTGCCATGGATAGTTAAACGATCCTGAACCAAACATATCCGTTCCAGCCCAACAAAAAGTATGCCAGTAACAGATAGAAAAGCGTAAGTGTTCAGCCATGGTTTTACCTAAAATGATTTGGCTTGGATTATAATGCCGAAAGGCGAAAGGATTATCAGTTTGTGTTCCTTCGTAATTAATGCGTTCTATTTTTTCATAATATTGATTCATAATTTACCTCTAAATACTATTAATTAACTTTACTGAAAAAATCTCTAGTTTGGTTACTAAGTTTTATGGATAACTAAAACTTTGGTAAATCGCGTAATCAATATGCATGAATATTAAGCACAACAACAATTACTAAATTTTGTACTATTTTTATGTTTTTTAGTTTTTGTGATGCAGATCAAATTAGTTAAAGGAGTGTTTGTTGAATAGGTGAGTTATTGATAATTTGCCGTGTCCAATTTAATTTAAATGATAACTTCAGATTAAATCATGAAAAACACGTTAATAAATTTTGTGTGTAGCAAGCTTGGTGAGGATTAACTGATAGGTTTATTTCTACCGTTATAAAACGGTAGAAATAAAATTGAATTAGTGATGATCAATAAAGATAAATTTTAAAGCAAATAATATAGCAAAAGTAATAACGCAAAGGTTGAGTTCTTTAAATTTACCTGTACAGGTTTTTAATACGACATAAGAGATAAAACCAAGCGCAACCCCTTCTGTAATCGCGAAAGCAAATGGCATCATTAATGCGGTGATAAATGCAGGTGTTGCATCAGTTAAATCTGACCAATTGACTTTAACTAAGCTTGAAACCATTAAAATTCCAACAAAAATAAGCGCACCAGAGGTAGCATACTTTGGTACAAGGTGAGCTAATGGTGATAAAAAGGTCATCATTAAAAATAATAATCCAACAACCACAGCCGTTAAGCCTGTACGACCACCAACAGAGATACCTGCAGAGCTTTCAATATAGGTTAATACAGATGATGTACCAAATAAGCCACCAAGAGATGAGCTAAAACTATCAATTAATAACGCTTGACGCATTTTTGGAAAGCGACCTTTTTCATCACAAATACCCGCTTTATCGGTTAATGCCAGAATTGTTCCAGATGAATCAAATAAGCTGACAATCATAACTGAGAAGATTACACCCATAATACCGATGTTCAATGAACCAGCAAGGTCAACGTGACCGACAACAGGAGTTACACTTGGTGGGATAGATGCAATACCTTGATAATTAATATCGGGATCTAACCAAAGCGCAAGTAGTGTTACAACAAAAATAGAAACAAGCACTGCTGCATGAAAGTTACGCGCAGCTAAAATTATAATAATAAAAAAGCCTAGTGAACCGAGTAATACTTTTAGCGATAAAATATTCCCCATAGTTAATAGTGTTGCCGGCGAAGAAACGACAATACCCATATTTTGAAAGCCCATAAAAGCAATAAATAAGCCAATACCGGCACTAATACCAACGCGTAAACATTGTGGAATGTGTTCAATTAACCAGTGGCGAACTTTCAATAATGATAATAAAAAAAATACGAGCGATCCCCAAAATATCGCTCCCATACCTATTTGCCATGAGTAACCCATTGCACCACATATTCCATAAGCAAAAAAGACGTTAAGTCCCATTGCTGGGGCTAAAGCAATAGGTAAATTGGCAAATAAACCCATTAAAATAGTGGCAAAGGCTGTAACAACGCAAGTTAACACAAATACAGCTGAAGTATCCATACCCGTTGCAGATAAAATGGAAGGATTGACGAATATTATATAGACCATCGTAAGAAAGGTGGTACAACCAGCGATAATTTCAGTACCGACAGTTGTTTTTTTTTCTTTCAATTGAAATATTTTTTCGAATATTGAATTCATAAATTAAAGCCCAATTTTGGTTGTCAAGAATGAACGTATTTAACGTTGTACTATTTATTTTTTACCAAAAGTAAAAAATAAAAAAGATGAGGGTTGTTACTCCACATCTTTTAAAACAGAAATTTTACTGCATAATTATTGCTTGTTATTTATTTAGGTCAAGCGATATTCTAGTCTGTGCAGTGCACTAGGCACTGTGCTACTCAGATACAGCATCAAGTTTATTCAAAGTAATTTTGACTTTAAGAATACGGTGGCTTTCTATCTCGGCAATTTCGAATAGATAATTACCAATTTGTATCGTCTCACCGACATTAAGTAAATGTTGAGCTTTTTCCATTAGCAATCCTGCCAGAGTATGATATTCACGTTTATCATCAATGGGTATAGGGACAAAACGAATTAATTCTTCAACAGGAATATAGCCATTAGCAATCCAACTATTATCATCTATACATTGAATATCATGTTTAGCGTCAATTTCCTCTTCTTCTGTTGGAAAATCCCCAGCAATGGTTTCAATAATGTCTGTTACCGAGACAACGCCTTGCATTGAGCCAAATTCATCAACGACAAAAGCAAAATGGGTTTTAGCCTTTTTAAATTGCTCAAGTGCAACCAATAAAGATACCGTCTCTGGGAAGATAAGAGGCTGCTTAATCAATGAATTAATATCAATCGTTTTTTTGCTTTGGATCATATCTTTTAAAAGATCGTTGACTTGAATGATACCTAACGGTTCATCAATTGAGGCATTATCCGTGACAACTAAACGCGAATGAGGATTATCAAAAATTTCTTTTAGTATGACTTCACGATCATCATTAATATTAACCATATCAACATCTAATCGTGATGTCATAACACTACTGACTGAACGCTGGGCAAGTCCAAGTACCCGTTCGACCATGCTTAATTCTTGGTGATTAAATACAGAGACTTTTTTATTCGTATCTGATACCACATCAATTGTGTGAGTTTCAGGATCTTCTTCTGCATCACCTTTAAGTAAATGCAAAACGGCTTCGGCGGTACGTTCACGTAATGGTTTTTTATTTAATATTTTACGACGATTGAAAATAGCCAATTGATTGAAAAATTCAATCATAATTGAGAAGCCAATCGCTGCATATAAATAACCTTTAGGAATAATAAACCCAAATCCTTCTGCAACTAAACTAAAGCCAATCATCAGTAAGAAGCTTAAACAAAGAATGACAATGGTTGGATGTGAGTTAACAAAATGAGCTAAAGGCCCACTGGCAACCATCATAATGGCAATGGCAATACAAACAGCAATAATCATCACGGGAATATGTTCAACCATACCCACAGCGGTAATTACTGAGTCTAAAGAAAATACTGCATCAAGTACCACGATTTGGGCGACCACTGTCCAAAAATGTGAGGTTTTTTTCGGTTTTCCCTCTTCATGGGCAGAGCCTTCAAGGCGTTCATTGAGCTCCATCGTTGCTTTGAAAAGCAAAAATAGCCCTCCAATAAACATAATTAATTGGCGCGCATTGAATGTAATACCAAATTTTGAAAATAGTGGTGTATTAAGAGTAACTAACCAACCAGTTATCATTAATAATAAAACTCGGGTAATTAATGCAAATGCAAGACCGGTTATACGGGCTTTATCTCGTTGGTGAGGTGGAAGTTTCTCGGCAAGAATGGCTATAAAAACAATATTATCAATACCAAGGACGATTTCAAGTACAACTAGAGTGGATAAACCAATCCAGATTGTAGGATCCATGATCCATTCCATATGTCAGGTGATTACCTCTAATGATCACAGCACATGCTGCCGTGTAATTCTGGCTGTAATTGACCAAATAATCAATAAAATATTTATAAAAATTGTTTATTTTGTTAAAAAGTTTCAGGTTAACTATACGTTTCAGTATAAAATCAGCTTCGCCAGAAAGTTGGTGTAAATAAAACAAGCAAAGTAAATATTTCTAACCGACCAAATAACATATCAACTATCATGACCCATTTAACCATATCACTTACACTAGCAAAATTATCACTTACACTTCCAAGACCAACACCTAAATTATTGAGTGATGATGCTACAATGTAGAAAGAATCAGAGGCTGTAACACCTGTTGCCATAATGATAAATAAGCTGACTAAAAAGACTAAGGCATAGGCCGAGAAAAATCCCCAAACAGCTTCAATAATTCGTTCTGGTACGACACGATTATTTAGTTTTAATGTATAGATAGCATTTGGGTGAATAAGGCGTTTTAGCTCTCGTGAACCTTGCATAAATAGTAATAGTACTCGAACGACTTTCAAACCCCCACCCGTTGAACCAGCACATCCACCAATAAACGATGCACATAGTAAAAATAGGGGAAGTAATGACGGCCAAGTATTGATATCATCAATGGTAAATCCTGCTGTTGCTGCGACCGAGACAACTTGCAGTATTATTTTGTCTATACTTAATTTGTGTTTTACCTGATAAAAGTAAACTCCACATGCACAAATCACAATTAAGATAAGCAAAATAAAGATAAAAGATCTAAATTCTTGGTCTCGCCAATATACCTTAATCGATAATCCGTTTAATGCGGCAAAATGTAACGCAAAATTACAACCCGATAAAATTAGAAAAATAGTAATAATATAGTTGATGGTCGCGCTGTTAAAATAAGCAAGATTATCATCGTGAGTAGAAAATCCACCCATCGATATGGTTGAAAAACTGTGGGAAACCGCGTCAAAAATATTCATTCCGGCAGCCCATAAGCAAATTGCACAGAGCGTTGTGAGTAAAATATAAATTGACCACAGTGTTTTTGCTGTTTCGGCAATACGTGGACGCATTTTGCTGTCTTTTTGAGGACCTGGAATTTCAGCACGATAAAGCTGCATGCCCCCAACACCTAATAACGGTAAGATTGCAACCGCTAAAACGATAATACCCATACCCCCCAACCATTGTAATAATTGCCGATAAAAAAGTAGGGCTTTAGGTAAGTGATCGAGATGTACAATCGTCGTTGCACCTGTTGTCGTTAAGCCGGAAAACGATTCGAAAAATGCTGTGGTTAAATTTAAATTGATATGGGTGTCGAAAATAAAGGGAAATGCTCCAATTGTACCGAGTACAACCCAAAATAATACGACGATAAAGAAACCTTCTCGAGTACTAAGTTCATGGCGTTGGTGACGATTGGGTAACCATAGTAAACAACCTAATATTAATGCGGCGAAAAAGGAGCGAACAAATATAGCACCTGCGCCATCACGATAGATTAGAGCAATCAGTGCCGGTATTAACATAAATATCGACAAGAGTGCTATTAATAGACCTATAATTCTAAGAATTGAGCGCCAGTGCATCATATTGATCGTCTCTATTTAAAACCACGAGAGGCTTTGATTAGATCATAAGCCGCTTGAATTTCTTGTGCTCGTTTTTTAGCCGCTTCAAGCATCTCTTTTGGTAATCCTTTAGATACTAACTTGTCAGGATGATGTTCATTCATTAATTTACGATAAGCTCTTTTTATTGTAGCAATATCATCAGATGGTTCAACACCAAGAATTTTATAGGCATTTTGTAAATTTAGTTGTGAAGAGTTGTTTTGATAACCACCATAGCTATTATTACTGTGTCGATATTGATTATATTGTTCCTCTTGGTAGTTATAATTTTGTTGATGGAAATGATAACTCCCCATCATCATTTGAATGTAAATTGCCATTTGATGCCGTGGAATATTGAATTCCTCGGCAACAATAAAGAGTATTTCTGATTCTTTATCATCTAAACGACCATCGATTAATGCTGCTTGGATAAGCTGCTCACAGAAAATATTTAAAACATTACGTCTAGAACGATATTGATTATATAACTCTCTTAAACGTGCTCTGAGTGGGTAATCACTTGCCTTACCGCGATTAAAGGAGTCTTGAGCAAGTTGACGACTATTGCTATCAAGCTGCAATTGGGTCATAAATCTACGAGCCAGATTAATATCATCTTGCGTTACAACGCCTTTAGATTTACCTAAATGACCCAGTACTTCAAAAACAACGGTTAAGTAGAGTCTTGGGTTTCCTCTAGGCTCTTGTTCAGTCAATTTATTACAAAATTGGTAGAGTTTTGGACCAATGAATAGACCAAGTAAAAACCCCCAATTTGATTTTAATATAATGCTTAAAACAAAGCCTGTAATTATTGCCCAAATAAAAGACATATTATTAAATTACCTCAATTCGATCTATTTTTTGTAATCCACGTGGTAAAGACGTTCCTTTACGCGCGCGTTCCGCCCTAAATTTTTCTAAATCAGCCGGATTGAGCGTAAGTTTGCGTTTACCAACATATAAGGTTAAGGATGTTTCTGGTGTGATTAATCGTATATAAGCAAGGCTGTCTTCTGCTCCTGATAATGATATGATTTTATTACCTTTACCTTTTGCAAGTTTTGGTAAATCTTTTACAGGGAAGACGAGCATTCGTCCTGCTTGAGTAATGGATAATAATAAGCTATCTTCAGATAGAATCTCAATTGGCGTTAGCACTTTAGCACCGTTTGGTAAATTGATTATTGCTTTACCATTACGATTACGAGTAACTAAATCATTGAATTGACAAATAAAGCCATAACCAGCACTAGAGGCTAACAAGAACTTTTGATTTTCATTCGCTGACATTAACATGTGCTCAATTGTGGCTCCAGCAGGGAGTGCTAGTTTACCCGTTATTGGTTCACCTTGTCCGCGCGCTGATGGTAGTGTATTTGGCTCAATAGCATAACTTCGACCAGTTGAATCAATGAATACAACTGGTTGATTGCTTTTACCTTTGGCTGCAACTTTAAAACTATCGCCAGCTTTATAACTTAAACCAACAGGATCGATATCATGGCCTTTTGCTGATCTCACCCAGCCCATTTCAGATAACACAACAGTGACAGGTTCTGATGGTGTGAGTTCTTGTTCTGTAATAGCTTTAGCTTCACTACGCTCAACAATCGGTGAACGACGCTCGTCACCATATTTTTCGGCATCTTGTTGTAGCTCTTTTTTAATTAAATTATTTAATTTTCGTGGCGAAGCCAATAACGCTTGTAACTGATCTCGTTCTTTAGCAAGTTCGTTTTGTTCACCTTTAATTCGCATCTCTTCCAATTTGGCTAAATGACGAAGTTTTAACTCTAAAATAGCTTCTGCTTGAATTTCGGTCAGAGCAAATCGACGAATTAACTCAGCTTTTGGATCTTCCTCATTACGGATAATTTCAATCACTTCGTCAATATTTAAGAAAGCAATTAATAGACCGTCTAAAATATGTAGTCGCTTTAACACTTTGTCTAAACGATAATTTATGCGACGTATGACAGTTGTTCGACGGTATTCTAACCATTCAGTAAGAATTTCAACCAAACCTTTTACTGATGGGCGATTGTCTAGCCCAATCATATTCATATTTACCCGATAGCTTTTTTCAAGATCGGTGGTGGCAAAAAGGTGATTCATTACTTGTTCTAAATCAACACGATTAGAACGAGGTACGATAACCAATCGAGTAGGATTTTCGTGATCAGACTCATCGCGTAAATCTTCAATTAATGGTAATTTTTTAGCCCGCATTTGCGATGCAATTTGCTCTAAAATTTTTGCACCAGAGACTTGATGTGGTAGATCGGTAATAACAATATCACCGTCTTCTTTTTTCCATACTGCACGCATGCGAATTGAGCCACGACCTGTTTTATATATTTTAGCAATATCCTCTGGTGAGGTAATAATTTCGGCCTCGGTTGGGAAGTCCGGCCCTTGAATGTGAGCCATCACTTCACTTAAAGTTGCATTAGGGTTATCAGCCAACATAATGGCAGCATTTGCTACTTCACGGATATTATGCGGTGGAATGTCTGTCGCCATACCCACAGCAATACCCGTAGTACCATTTAATAAAATATTTGGTAATCGAGCAGGTAGCATTTTAGGCTCTTGCAAAGTACCATCAAAGTTAGGTGTATAATCAACGGTACCTTGTCCTAATTCACCCAATAATAATTCCGCATATTTCGATAAACGTGATTCGGTGTAACGCATAGCAGCAAATGATTTAGGATCATCTGGTGCCCCCCAGTTGCCTTGACCATCAACTAGTGGGTAACGGTAAGAAAATGGCTGTGCCATTAACACCATCGCTTCATAACATGCACTATCACCATGTGGGTGATATTTACCGAGCACATCACCAACAGTACGTGCTGATTTTTTAAATTTTGCTTGAGCATTTAGCCCTAATTCGGACATGGCATAAACAATACGTCGCTGTACGGGTTTTAGACCGTCACCAATAAAAGGTAATGCGCGATCCATAATGACATACATTGAGTAGTTTAAATAAGCACTTTCTGTAAATGTACGTAGTGACTGGATTTCTACTCCGTCATGAGTTATTTCACTCATTATTGTTCCTCTAAATCATTCTTTATGTTAGACATCAAGTTCGACTTGATCACCTTTTTCTTGTAACCATTCACGGCGATCTTCTGAACGTTTTTTGGCTAGTAGCATATCCATTAATGCCATGGTTTCTTCTGTATTATCAAGTGATAACTGAACTAATCGGCGGGTATTAGGATCCATTGTTGTTTCACGTAGTTGTAATGGATTCATTTCACCTAGTCCTTTGAAACGTTGGACATTCGGTTTACCTTTTTTACGTTTTAGTTGATCTAAAATACCTTCTTTTTCTTCTTCATCTAAAGCGTAATGTACTTCTTTGCCTAGATCGATGCGATAGAGTGGTGGCATTGCCACAAAGACATGTCCTTGTTCAACCATAACACGAAAATGACGAACAAATAGCGCACAAAGCAAAGTGGCAATATGCAATCCGTCTGAGTCAGCATCAGCTAAAATACAGATTTTACCATAACGTAATTGGCTTAGGTCATCACTATCAGGGTCGATGCCAATGGCCACTGAAATGTCATGGATCTCTTGTGAACCTAAGACCTCGTCAGATGAAACTTCCCAAGTGTTTAATATTTTACCTTTTAAAGGCATGATCGCTTGATATTCACGATCTCGTGCCTGCTTAGCGGATCCTCCCGCAGAATCCCCTTCGACTAAAAACAGTTCTGTACGACTTAAATCTTGTGAGGAACAATCTGCCAATTTACCTGGCAGAGCTGGGCCACTCGTGAGCTTTTTACGAATAACTTTCTTTGATGCTCTTAAACGTTTTTGTGCACTGCTAATGACCATTTCTGCCAATGATTCAGCGATCTGTACATTTTGGTTTAACCATAAACTAAATGCATCTTTAACAATCGCAGATACAAATGCTGCACTTTGTCTTGATGATAGGCGTTCTTTGGTTTGCCCAGCAAACTGTGGTTCTTGCATTTTTACTGATAAAACATATGCACAACGTTCCCAAATATCATCAGCAGTAAGTTTTAAACCGCGCGGTAATAAATTTCGAAATTCACAAAATTCCCGCATGGCATCAAGTAATCCTTGGCGCAAACCATTAACATGCGTGCCACCTTGTACAGTTGGAATTAAGTTAACATAACTTTCTGTTAAAAGTTCGCCACCTTCTGGTAACCAAAGTAAAGCCCATTCGACAGCTTCTGTTTCACCCGTGTGGCTACCGGTAAATGGCTCTTCAGGTAATAGTGTGTAACCACTAACAGACTCCATTAAATAGTCTTTTAAGCCATCTTGATAACACCAGCGTTGTTCAGTATTGTTAATTTTGTCTTTGAAAATAATTTCCAGACCAGGACAGAGTACCGCTTTCGCTTTAAGCAAATGAGTTAAGCGGGGCACTGAAAATCGAGGTGAATCAAAATACTTTTCATCTGGCCAAAAACGTACTTTAGTACCCGTGTTACGACGACCACATGTACCTATTACATGTAAATCTTCAACTTTATCACCATTTTCAAAAGCGATTTGATACACTTGACCATCGCGATTAACAGTAACTTCTACCCGTTTGGATAAAGCATTAACCACGGAAATACCTACACCATGCAAACCACCAGAGAACTGATAATTTTTGTTCGAGAATTTACCTCCGGCATGTAAACGGCAAAGTAGTAGCTCTATGGCTGGTACACCTTCTTCAGGATGAATATCAACCGGCATCCCTCGTCCATCATCAATAACCTCAAGAGAATTATCTTCATAAAGGGTAACTTTCACTTGACGAGCATGTCCCGCAATAGCTTCATCGACACTGTTATCAATGACTTCTTGCCCTAAATGATTCGGGCGAGCCGTGTCTGTATACATTCCTGGGCGATGTCGAACTGGATCGAGCCCCTTTAAGACTTCAATATCAACGGCATTATAAGTAGATTGTGACATAGCGTTTCTATTTCATTTAAATAAATGGGGAGTATTATACCAATCTTTCTTTAAGATGCATGATATTAAATTTATAATGAAATACAAATAGCGTTTTAAGATAGTGTATTAGTTGATAATAATTATTATTTAGTTAATTTATTTGAAATTAATCGTGCTTTATACTGCTTTTTTAGTTTTAATATTCCATCAATAGTAATATGATAAATAAATCCCATATAAAAAGTAAGGGAATGCAATGAGCAAGTCAAAAAACAATAAAATTAGTCGACGTGATTTTTTACAAAAATCGATAGCAATCGGGAGTATTGCAGCATTAACAAGTAATATGCAAATGCCTTTTGCTTATGCGGAATCGGATAAAAATACCAGTAGTAATGAAATTCCTAATCCTACTAACCAAGAAAAAATTTTTTATAGCGCCTGTTTAGTCAACTGTGGAAGCCGTTGCCCATTAAAAGTTCATGTTAAAAACGATATCATTACTAAAATTTCTGCTGAAGATGGTATTAACGATCCTGTTTTTGGACTGCATCAAATTCGCCCTTGTTTGCGTGGACGGTCTGTCCGCTGGCGAACTTATGATCCTGATCGTTTAAAATATCCAATGCTGAGAGTTGGTAAACGGGGTGAAGGTAAATTTAAGCGAATTTCATGGGAAGAGGCGATTAATTTATTAGCTGATAAACTCAAATATACTATTGATAAGTATGGTAATGAGGCTATTTATTATCAATATGGTACAGGTACCACTGGCGCAAATATCCCCGGACGTAATGCTTGTAAGCGGTTTTTAAATACAATTGGTGGTTTTTTGAATTATCATGGTGATTATTCAAGTGGGCAAATAACAGCGATTCAACCTTATATTTATGGTAATGCCAAAGAATCTTTGTTAGACCAAATAAAACATTCTGATTTGGTTGTGATGTTTGGTCAAAATATTGCCGAAACTCGAATGTCGGGTGGTGGACAAGTTACGGAGTTATTTAATGCTTTATCACAAAGTAAGGCAAGAGTCATCATTATCGATCCTCGACGTAGTGAAAGCGTGGTTGGTTATGATGCTGAATGGATCCCCATCATTCCCGGTACTGATGCCGCTTTAGTTGCCGCAATTGGATATGCTTTACTTGAAGAAGATCGGATTGATGATGACATGCTCAATCAATACTGCGTGGGTTGGAATGCTGACTCATTGCCTGATACAGCACCTCCTTTTAGCGATTTTAAATCTTATATTCTTGGTTTGGGGGATGATAGAACTCCGAAAACACCTGAATGGGCAGCTCAAAAAACTGGTATTCCAGCAAATCAAATTCGAAAATTAGCGATCGATATTGTCAATGCTAAGGCTGCATGGATTTCCCAAGGTTGGGGGCCACAACGTTGGCAAAATGGTGAACATACCACAAGAGCGATCATGATATTACCAATCATCACAGGTCAGTTTGGTAAGCGTGGAACCAATATAGGAACTTGGGGTGGCAGTATGACTTATTCCGTTCCAAGTTTAAGTCTAGTTAATCCAATTAAAACCAGTATTCCATTCTTTTTATGGACTAAAGCCATTGATGAACCATTTAGCATGACTGCCAAAAATTCTTATATAAAAGGTAAAGATAAATTAGATGTTGGTATTAAATTTATCTGGAGTTATGCAAGTAATGTTATTGGTAATCAGCATGCAGATCTCAATCGAACTCACCAAATTTTACAAGATGAATCAAAATGCGAATTTATTTTAGTTTGGGACACTCATATGACCGCGTCGGCTAAATATGCCGATTTATTATTACCAGATGTATCATCGGTGGAAAGTAATGATCTGATTAACAATTCTTATGCATCAGGTGCTTATCATTATATTATTCGTATGCAACGAGCAATTAAGCCTCTTTGGGAAAATCGTTCGTCATACGATGTGTTAACTGATTTATCTGAAAAGATGGGGGTAAAAGATAAATTCACGCAAGGTCGCACTCAAGATGAGTGGATAGAGTATTGCTATGAAAAACTCCGCAAACAAGAGCCTAATTTACCAAGCTTTGATGAAACTGATGGTATGGGAGTCATTGATCGTAAGTTAGCTAATAGTGATAACCACATTGCTTTACAAACCTTCAGAGATGATCCTCTTAAAAATCCATTAAATACGCCATCAGGAAAAATTGAACTTTATTCTGAAGCATTGGCTAAAATTGCCAATGAATGGGAGTTTGATGAAGATGATAAACTTTATCCTATTCCAGCTTATTTACCTGCTATTGAAGGCAGTGAAGATAAACAACAGAAACAAAAATATCCATTACAATTAATTGGTTTTCATATTAAAGGTCATTGTCATTCAAGTTACAGTAATCTACCGCAATTACGAGAAGCTGTGGCGAGCAGTATCTGGATTAATCCATTTGATGCAGAGCCAAGACAGATTAAGCATGGACAGTTAGTTGAGGTTTATAACGATCGTGGTCGATTGTATATACCTGCTAAAGTCACACCACGTATATTGCCTGGTGTTATTGCAATTCCTCAAGGTTTGTGGGCAAAAATTAATGAAGCAGGGATTGATATTGGTGGTTGTGTCAATCGCCTAACTTCAATGCGCCCATCTGTTCTGGCTAAATCCAATCCACAACATACAAATTTGGTTGAAATTAAACCATTGTCAGCTATGTCAACGGCATCGTAATTACAGGGAGATGATAAAAATGCAATATGGATTCTATATTAACTCTTCTAAATGTACGGGCTGTAAAACCTGCCAATTGAGTTGTAAAGATGAGAAAGATAACTCTTTAGGTATCCATTTTCGTCGTGTTTATGAATATGGCGGTGGTGATTGGCAACAAGTTGATGGTCTTTGGCAAAATAATACTTTTACTTACTATTTGTCGATTTCTTGCAATCATTGTGAACAACCGACTTGCGTTCAAGGATGTCCAACTGGTGCAATGCATAAACGTGAGCAAGATGGCTTAGTTGTTGTGAATCAAGATGTTTGTATTGGTTGCCGATACTGCGAAATGCGTTGTCCTTATGGTGCACCACAATATGATCAGCAAAAAAAAGTTATGTCTAAATGTGATGGATGTTATGAGCGTGTAGCGGAAGGATTAAAGCCTGTATGTGTGGAATCATGCCCGCAACACGCTTTAGATTTTGATGAGATTGGTAAGTTACGAGAGCAATATGGTGATGAACGCAATATTGCACCATTACCAAATTCACAATTGACTAAACCCAATATTGTTATAAAACCACATGCACAGGCCAAAGCATCCGGTGATACACTTGGTAAAGTGCTTAATCCGGAGGAGGTCTAAAATGCATGAATTACCACTGGTATTTTTTACTATATTTGGGCAACTATCTGCGGGGATGGTGCTTTTAGGCAGTCTAAATTATTTATTTAATCGATCAACTCATAATACGCTGATTATCGAAAAAATTAATTTGGTTGCTTTGATTTTCATGGCATTAGGTATGTTACTGGCTTCATTTCACTTAGGTAAACCTTTCCGTGCTTTGAATGTGATTTTCGGTATTGGCCGTTCACCAATGAGTAATGAGATTTTTACCTTTGGGGTATTATTTGGTGTGACATTTGGTTGTGTCATACTTGCTTACTTTTCGCACCTTAACAATTCAAATCGATGGGGCTTTATTAACACTTTATGCCAGCGCATTAATCAAATTCCACATATCGGTAAAATGCTTGCTCTATTGTTGGTGATCTTAAGTTTAGTTTTTGTGTGGACAATTGTATTAACTTACATGTTGCCGACGGTTAAAACTTGGGGTACTTACTACACGGCAATTCAAATGTACACCGCAATGTTGGTATTGGGTGGGGTTATGGTTGCAATGTTAGGATTCTATCGGACGGGTAGTATTGCCTTTTTTATTGGTGCTTTATTGATACTGTTATTAAAGTTCCCCTATATTAACTTAATGATCGAAATTGCTCCCCAGTTGGCTTATGATCAGTATCATTGGGTTGCAATACAGTGTGGATTATTGCTGGTAGCATTGATTTTGGTTGCCTTAAATAGTTGGCTTAGCAAAAAAATAATGATGATTTATTTGCTTGGTTTTGTATGCACTTTAGTCGCTGAACTTTGTGGACGCATTGCCTTTTATAATTTATGGACGATACCGTTATAATAATCGTAAATATTACTAATTAGCGATAATATATAAATTAGAGATTAAGTAATTTGGATAACTTAACTTCAGTCACATTAGCAAAATTATTGGGTGCATTTTTCTATTATTCACCCAATAGCGAAACAGTTAAACCATTGATTGATGGGCTTCTGCATATCGATGAGTTAGCAAGCTGGACAGATAATAAATTAATTAATAAGCAGTGCCAAATATTAGCCGATCAAATACAAAACCCTGATCTTGATTTTCAGTTTTCATTGTTATTTGAAGGGCAAGGTAGTATGCCAGTCCCTCCTTGGGGTTCGGTATATCTTGATCAAGAAAAGTTATTAATGGGAGAATCACAAGAGCGTTACCGTCAATTTTTACAACAAAATGGTTTAATGCTTAATAGTGGTATGAATGAACCAGAGGATCAGTTCGGGTTAATGCTAATGGCTTTTGCTCTATTAGCAGAAAAAAAACAGTTAGGGGCAGCAAAGCAACTCATTACTGATCATCTATCAATTTGGTGTTCGACCTATTTAAATCGCTTAAAACACAATGAGATTAGTTTTTTTTACCAAGCTTTAGCTGTGATTACGGAACAATATTTACAGATATTATTAACCAATATTGAATTAGATCTGTTATAACTATTAAAAAAATTAAATTCTTGTTCAAACAGATATTTTTATACCTTATACCTAGCATTGCAGCTTTTAGGATAAACGGTATAATTCTCCAATAATTTATCAGGATAAATTCTATTTATGCTAGCTTATTTACAACTAATGCGACTCGATCGTCCAATTGGCTCATTGCTATTATTATGGCCAACATTTTGGGCTATTTGGCTTGCGACCCATTATCCTCCGGTTTATATCATTGTTGTATTTACTTTAGGGGTACTGGTCATGCGTTCAGCTGGATGTGTTGTGAATGATTACGCTGATAGGCATTTGGATGGTCATGTTGATCGTACTAAGGATCGTCCATTGGCACGCGGGGCATTAACTGAAAAAAATGCATTGTGGACGCTATTAATACTGTTAGTTGTGGCATTAGGTCTTTTGTTAATCTTAAACAAACTGTCATGGTTTATAGCCTGCTTAGCATTGTTAACGGCAATGGTTTATCCTTTTATGAAACGTTACACCCATTTTCCTCAAGTTATCTTAGGTGTCGCCTTTAGTTGGAGCATTCCGATGGCGTATGCAGCAACAGTAGAACAATTCCCATTAACGTGTTGGTTACTTTGTGTTGCAAATATTTGTTGGACAGTTGCTTATGATACGGAGTATGCCATGGTTGATCGTAATGACGATGTAAAAATTGGCATTAAGTCTACAGCCATTTTATTTGGTCACTATGACAAGCTAATTATTGGAATGCTACAGGCAATTACGCTTATTAGCTTATTGGCTATAGGTAAAATCAATCAGTTATCTGCTTTTTATTATTTTGGTCTATTATTGACGGTATTGCTGTTTATTTATCAACAATGGTTAATTAAAGATCGTAACAGAACAAATTGTTTTAAAGCTTTTATGAATAATAATTATGTCGGTTTGGTTGTATTTATTGGGATATTTGCGGCATAAATATTTATTAAAAGTAATGTTTTATCGATTTCACTTCAAAATGAGTAATAAAATAAATAATTCCAATAAGATAAGAAGTTAGTGAAAGTAATGATATTTATCTAACGTCATTTATCTAATTATTTTTTCATTGTTTATTGATTTCTTTATTAAAAAGACCAGAATTAATTTCAATCCTGTTTCTTTTTTAATAAGTTTGATTCAAATGGTATACAATATTGGCAGATAGAATAAGTAGTATGAACAAATCCTAATATAGGCATAAATATTTTAGATTGAATAATATTAGCCATTCTAAACTTGAGTATAGTTAATCATAAAAACTATTATGATATAACAATAAAATTTTAATTTATCGAACTTGATAGAAATTAAAAAAAGATATCAATAGGTAATATTATTCACTTTTCAATTCATTTTGGTTTTAATTTAATCTTGTTCAGCTAAGGTTGCTTGCACAATTCGCAGTGCATCAAAAGTTTCTTTAACATCATGAACACGAATAATTTGTGCCCCTTGCATAGCTGCAATTACGGCACAAGATACACTACCAATCATACGTTCTTGAGGGGCAACATTTAAGACTTGTCCTATCATTGATTTCCGTGACATACCGACTAATAACGGTAAACCAAAATGGTGAAAGTTGTTTAATTTAGCTAATAATCGATAGTTGTGTTGTAGAGTTTTACCAAAACCAAATCCCGGATCGAGTATGATTTTTTCACGCTCTATTCCTGCATTTACACAACGGTTAATATGTTGAGTAAAAAATTGATCCACTTCTTGATATATGTCTTGTTGATAATGTGGCGCATTTTGCATGGTTTTTGGATCACCTTGCATATGCATAATACAAACCGGTAATTGTGTCTTTGCTGCGGCTTCAATGGCATCAGGCTCGGTTAGTGCTCGAATATCATTAATTAAGTGAGCCCCGGCTTTTGCCGACTCAGTCATTACTTGTGGTTTAGAGGTATCGACTGAAATCCAAACATCGAAATAACGTGCAATTTTTTCAACCAAAGGTATAACACGATCCAACTCTTCTTCAACCGATACTTCAGCCGCACCTGGACGAGTTGATTCACCACCCACATCAATGAATGTTGCACCTGATTGAATCATACTGTCAACTCGGCGCATAGCATCATCAAGATTATTGTAATTACCTCCATCAGAAAATGAATCGGGTGTCATATTAACAATGCCCATTACTTGTGGAAATGAAAGGTCCATTATCTGATTTTTAAATCGAATTTCCATAATTGTGCCTTATTTAATTGAATCTTGATAATTATTTTTTAATCTATAGCGTTATAAAATCTTTAACTATGAAAAACGCGCCGTAGCGCGTTATGTTTATATCTTATGAGCAAATTAACTTTCTGGTTGAGGTGGGGTTGTACTACCCTCATTTGGAATTTTGTTTGCTGCTTTTTCATCACCTTCTGTCCAATCATCTGGGACAGAAACTGGACGGCGTGCAATTAAATCTGCAACTTGTTTTGAACCAATAGTTTCATATTTCATTAATGCATCTTTCATTGCATGAAGTACATCAATATTATCAGTTAATATTTGGCGAGCTCGTTGGTAATTACGATCGATTATCGCTTTGACTTCTTCATCAATGATTCGAGCTGTTTCATCTGAAATATCTTTAGGACGCCCATAGGCTGAATTTTCATCCATTTCATAAAATAATGGTCCTAAACGCTCAGAAAAGCCCCATTGTGTGACCATTGCCCTCGCATACTGAGTTGCAACTTTAATATCATTTGATGCGCCTGTCGATACTTTATCTGTACCGTAGATTAACTCTTCTGCAAGTCGACCACCATAAAGTGTTGCAATATCGCCCTCTAATTTTTCTCGACTTTCACTTACTCGGTCACCTTCTGGTAAAAAGAAAGTCACACCTAAGGCGCGTCCACGAGGAATAATGGTCACTTTGTGGATTGGATCGTGATCAGGCATTAAATAGCCAATAATCGCATGTCCAGCTTCGTGATAAGCCGTTGAGACAAGTTGTTCTTGGGTCATGGTTAATGAACGTCTTTCTGTACCCATATTGATTTTGTCTTTGGCTTCTTCAAATTCATCCATGGTGACAAGACGTTTATTACGTCGAGCAGCAAATAAAGCAGCTTCATTAACTAAATTGGCTAGTTCTGCACCTGAATAACCTGGTGTACCTCGTGCTAATACCGATAAATCAACATCAGACCCTAGTGGAATTTTACGCACATGTACGGCTAAAATTTGTTCGCGTCCTTTCATGTCAGGTAAACCAATTTGTACTTGTCGGTCAAAACGACCAGGACGGAGTAAAGCAGGATCAAGTATATCCACTCGGTTAGTTGCAGCGATAATGATAATGCCACTATTGGTTTCAAACCCATCCATTTCAACCAACATTTGGTTTAATGTTTGTTCTCGTTCATCGTGGCCACCCATTGAACCTGCACCACGTTTGCGTCCAACGGCATCGATTTCGTCGATAAAAATAATACAAGGAGCGTGTTTACGAGCTTGATCAAAGAGATCTCTTACACGGGATGCTCCTACACCGACAAACATTTCAACAAAATCAGAACCTGAAATACTGAAGAATGGTACATTGGCTTCGCCAGCTATCGCTTTTGCCAGTAAGGTTTTACCTGTACCTGGAGGCCCAACCATTAGAATTCCTTTTGGAATTCGCCCCCCTAATTTTTGATATTTACCAGGATCTCGTAAGAAATCAACGACCTCAGTTACCTCTTGCTTAGCTTCTTCGCTGCCAGCAACATCAGTGAATTTGGTTTTGACCTGATCGGGAGTTAACATGCGGGCTTTACTTTTGCCGATCGCCATTGGCCCACCTTTACCGCCCCCATTCATTTGGCGAATGACAAAGAACCAAAGACCAATAAATACTGCCATTGGAAACCAAGAAATTAATACATTGGCTAATAAGCTTGGTCTTTCATCAGGTTGGCCATATACAGCAACTTTATTGAGCACCAAATCATCCATTAATTTATCATCATAATAAGGGATATAGGTAACATAATTTTCATTACCGTTGGTTGTAGCAGTAATCTCACGTCCATTGATATGCACTTCTTTGAGCTTTTTGTTGGCAATATCAGAATTAAATTGAGTATAATTAACTTGAGGGAGACCATTAGATATAGCGCTAAATTGGTTAAATACAGCGATTAACACTATAGCAATTACTCCCCAAATCAGTAAATTCTTTACCATGTCGTTCAAAAGAAAAACCTCTCATAAAAATAATAGTTACGACCAAAATTAACGAAGTATGGTACTACAAATTTATTAAACTGGCTACTTCATACCCATTGCAACAATATAAACTTCTCGAGATCTTGCACGAGAAGCTTCAGGTTTACGAATTTTGACTGTTTTAAACATAGCGCGTACTTGTTTTAAATACTCTTCAAATCCTTCTCCTTGAAAGACTTTCACGATGAAATTGCCATTACGTGCAAGCACATCTCTACACATATCAAGTGCAAGTTCAACTAAGTACATTGCTCTAGGTATATCAACAGCTGGTTGACCACTCATATTTGGAGCCATATCAGACATAACAACTTGGACTTTTTCTTCTCCAACTCGTTCTAATAATGCTTTCAAAACGAGTTCATCTCTAAAGTCACCCTGTAAAAAATCAACACCAACGATAGGATCCATAGGAAGTAGATCACATGCAATAATGCGCCCTTTATTACCAATCAATGAGGCAACATATTGTGACCAACCACCAGGCGCTGCACCTAAATCAACTACAGTAATACCTGGTTTGAATAATTTATCACTTTTTTGAATTTCTTCTAATTTAAACCATGCTCTTGAGCGTAGTCCTTTTTTTTGTGCCTGTTGCACAAAGCGGTCATTAAAATGTTCATTGAGCCAACGCGTTGAACTTGCTGAGCGTTTTTTGTTACTCACAGATAATAAATCCTTAGTATAAGATGGTTACTTCAATTGATTACTCATATATATAAGGGTAAAATAGTCAAATTACAACTTAATGTGATAAAAAATTAATGAATTTATCGAATAAACAGAAACAGTATTTAAAAAGTGAAGCTCATCACCTTAAACCTATTGTGATGATTGGTGCTAATGGATTTACCGAGGGCGTTTTAGCCGAAATTGAAAATGCCCTGAATTTCCATGAATTAATCAAAATTAAGATATCTGCAGAAGACCGTGAAACTAAAAAGTTAATTTGTGAAGCTATTATTCGCGAAACAAATGCGCTAGCTGTTCAACAAGTTGGATCGATTTTCACTATTTTTAGACCAAGTGAAGAGAAGAAAATCTCATTACCTAAATAATTGTAACAGGGCGTATAAGCCCTGTACATTTTTTAATTTAAATATATTCAACTTTAACAATATCAAATTCGACATCACCGCCAGGTGTTTTTATTTGTACTGTATCACCATCTTCTTTGCCTATTAGTCCTCTTGCAATCGGAGAGTTGACCGAAATAAGATTTTGTCTATAATCAGCTTCATCATCACCAACGATTCGATAGGTGGTTTCTTCATCCGTATCTACATTTATTACTGTAACCGTTGCACCGAAAATTATTCTTCCAGTATTTTTCACTTTAGTAATGTCGATAATTTGCGCTTGTGATAATTTACCTTCGATTTCTTGAATACGCCCTTCGCAAAAACCTTGTTGTTCTCTTGCTGCATGATATTCGGCATTTTCTTTTAAATCCCCGTGTGCTCTAGCTTCGGCAATGGCTGCTGTAATTTGCGGTCGTTTAACGTTTTTCAGCTCTTCCAATTCCGCACGTAATAATTCTGCTCCCTTTACCGTCATTGGGATTTGTTTCATCTCTGTTTCTCCCGTTTTACTTTTTAACAAATAAAAAATAGCAAGCCTACCTTTATATACAGTAGAAAAGTTATTTATTTTATTTTAAATACACTTATTTTTATATATTAACTTTAAAACTGACTTAATCACAAATCATTTGTATCGAAATCAGATGCTATTTTGATTAAAATGAGGTATCGTAATGTAATTATTAAATAATTTATTTTAGTGATTAGTCTATTTATGCGACGATTAAAACTTTTTATAATTATTTTATCGACAATTGTTTGTTTTTTGATTTTTTTACCTTATTTTTTTCTACAGACTTCATTTGGCGCAAAATTAGCCAGTCAACAATTGTCAAAATTAAGTTCTTATACTATATCAATTGATAATATGCATCATTCATTTGCAAATTTATATGAATTATCATTTGATAATGTAATTATTAGTGATGAAAAACAGGAAATAGTTAGAATCCCTAAATTAGTTATTGGATTAGATAAAAATAATCTTTGGCAATTGAACCATTTTAAGTATATTACTGTTATAAATGGTGTAATTAATTATGATCCAGATATTAAGCATGATAATTTTACAGCAGATACGTTAAAACTCGTTGATTCTACCGTTAATACTTCCTTTAATAATGGGCAAATAAATTTATCTTTACAACAATTAAATGGTGGTATTAAACCATTTAGTTCATCCGGTGATGGAAATTATCAGTTTGATCTAAGTTCACAATATGTTTCCCTTAACCAGCTACCAATGAATAAAGTTCTTATTCAAGGATTTCATCGCGATAATATTACATCTATCACTAATTTAGGTGGGAATTTTGATGAAGGTTTCTTTGTGAGTAAATTAAAAATATTATCAGATAATAGTTTGGATATTGAACAATTGAAAGTAAGCAATATTCATTTCCAAACAGCGGATGATAATTATTTTGATAAATATTTATCTGCATTACCAAAACTAACGCTTCATCAGTTGTCTATTTTTGAAAGCAGTATACAGTTGCCGTCTTTAATTATTGATAAAGGAAATTTTGAAACAGCTAACCTACGATATGATGATCGATGGCATGTTGAGGATGGTTCTATTATTTTTAATGCTGATAGCGTTGTTTGGCATAATAATACGTTTTCATCGGTATTGCTTCAATTAGCATTAGATGATCAACAAGTCGATATCCAAAAAGCAATGGCAACTTGGAATAATGGCAATGTGAATTTTTCGGGTATATGGAAGAATAACTCATTATATTTAAGTAAGTTATTATTAGCGGGTGTTGATTGCAAAATAACCGAAAAATTGGGGCAATTTTTATTGCCAGACATCTTTAGTCAAGTTGTAATCAATGAATTAACAGTGTTACCAAGCATGTTAATTAATACTAATCGAACTTATCCATTTACTTTAATTAATTTCGAAGTTTCTGGTTCCGATGTAATTTTAGTCAAAGATAAAAAATTTGGCTTATATTTTGGAACTTTATTTTTAAAAGCCGAAAAAGGTTCGATTAATGGGATTGATGTTAACTATCCTGATCTGGTAGTAAAATTTGATTCACAGTATAATACCTTATTGAATTTTAGTTCATTAGTAAGTAATGGAATGGTTGAGGCTGTTGCCAAAGTTAATCCATTGCAAACTGAGTTTTTATCATTGCACATCTCAGCATACGGTATAAGCAGTTTACTTCTTGACGAATGGAAGTTAGTTAAAGAACCTCCTAACACTTTCAATTATAATGCCGATTTACATGGTGATATTTCACCATTTGGTTTATCCGGTACATTTTTAACAAATGGTAATGAGTTTATTGTTAACCCCCAACATTGATTTTAAAAAAAGCAATCTTATATAATTTGTAACAAACTATTTTATTGGTTGTATCAATTTTAATATCAAACTGGCTTTGATAATAAAATTACATGAGGTGGTGATGGAGTTAGTAAGATTAGATAAATGGCTGTGGGCTGCAAGGTTTTATAAAACCCGTTCTCTAGCCAGAGAAATGATTGATGGTGGTAAAGTTCACTACAATGGGCAACGTGCTAAACCTAGTAAAATTGTTGAAGTTGGGGCAATGTTGACACTTCGTCAGGGTTCTGAACAAAAAACGATTCAAATTTTGGCTATTAGCAGTCAAAGAAGAACTGCCACTGAAGCCCAATTTCTTTATCGAGAAACCCTCGATAGTATTGCTAAGCGCGATAAAATGGCAGAAGCGCGCAAGCTTAATGCATTAACTATGCCACATCCTAATAGAAAACCCGATAAAAAAGAGCGACGAAATTTGCTTAAATTTAAATATGATAGACAAAAAGGTGACAACAACTAATATGGATACTCTAAATCGATTTTTATTTGATAATCATCCTATTCGCGGTGAAATTACCCGTCTTGAACAGACATACCAAGCTATTTTAGATAATCATAACTATCCAATAGCAGTACAAAAGTTATTAGGCGAATTATTAGTTGCAACCAGCTTATTAACTGCCACTTTAAAATTTGAAGGTGATATTGCTGTACAATTACAGGGTGATGGACCACTCACTTTAGCTGTAGTTAATGGTAATAATCAGCAAGAGTTGCGTGGTGTTGCTCGAATTAATAGTAGTATCGCTGATAATGCTTCACTTAAAGATATGGTAGGTAATGGCTATATAGTTATCACAATTACACCTAAAAATGGCGAACGCTATCAAGGCATAGTTGGTTTGGAAAAAGATTCCTTAATAGGCTGTATAGAAAATTATTTTATGCAGTCAGAACAGTTACCAACTAGGCTGTTTGTTAAAACAGGTTTATTTGAAGGTAAGTTAATGGCTTCAGGAATTTTATTGCAAGTTTTACCTAGCAATGAAAATGCAACCGATTCATTTGAGCATCTTAGCGCTTTGACTGAAACAATTACTAGTGATGAGTTATTCGGGCTATCAACTGAAGAAATTTTATATCGTCTTTACAATCAAGAAGAAGTTAGGCTTTTTGAAACTCATAATATTATTTTTAAATGTGGATGCTCTCGTCAACGTTGTGAAGATAGTTTAATGACTTTACCTGCTAACGAAATTGATGAAATTCTAAATGAAGATGATGGAAAGATTGATATTCATTGTGATTATTGTGGAAAGCATTACATTTTTGATGCGATTGATATCGCTCAAATGAGAAATAAACAAAATCCTCAATACCATTAATATTTCGTTTAAAAGAACCACTAAAATTTATGAAATTTTAGTGGTTAAGGGAAATATAGGGAAATTAAACCCGTATTTAATGTATCAAAGTTATGTAAATATACCAGTCTTTTTTGTTTATTTAGATGATATTTTTGTAAATCGTCTTTACAAATGAATTTTTAGTTAAGTATCTTAAAATAAGGTATTAATTTGAAAACTTTTCACAAGAGTTAATACGTTATTATTTAATAGTTTATTAGATTTATCGCCAATTATTAAAAGTTATTCAAAGCTGATACCTTTGTTCTTTATCAATAAAAAGTGACAAGTTTTAACTATTTCTTCTTATCTATAGTGATATCTTCAACAATTGCGTGTTGGTTACTGATTTTGCATTTTATATTAAATTGATAAAGTGTCAGTCCATATTCTTGTTGCTCAATATTATTTTGTTTATATGCAGGTCTTGGATCTTGAGAAATAACCTGGGTAATTAATTCTGTAAGATGTGGGTAAGTTGATAGGTATGACGTTAGAATCAATTGCGCTTGCGGTGAAAATTCAACTGTGATTTTTCTCTCTGGTTCTGATTGAGCATAACCAGCAATAGCTGTAGGATAACTATCACAATAAGGTAAGTAAGGTTTAATATCGATAATTGGCGTGCCATCAACTAAATCAATACTGCCTAATTTCAAAATAATTTGCTTATTTTTAATGACAATATCTTTTAATTCGACAGCTGAAAGTCCAATATGATTGGGGCGAAAAGGTGATCTGGTAGCAAATACACCTAATGTTTTATTACCGCCTAAGCGCGGTGGACGCACAGCTAAACGCCACTTTTCTGGCTCAATATGATGAAACTGAAATAATAGCCATAAATGTGAAAATTGTTCTAATCCTTTAACACTAACAGGATTATTATATGGTGCTAATAGATGAAGTTCGCCTTGACCTGCGGTAACTAAATTGGGTTGTCGAGGGACAGCAAATTTTTCGCTGTAGGGGGAGTGAATAATACCGATAGGTTTGATTTGATATGTCATTATTTAAGATTTTTATTCATTGATGGCAAAATTTAAATAGTTTTATTGATTCTTTCTATATTATCTTTCCGCTGATTTATTGGTCAGCGGAAAGATATTTATAGTTGATAATTCATAAATCATTACCAACCGCGAATTGCACCGCCATTGAAAATTTGATCGGCTTTTTGTGCTACTGCATCGGTTTGATAGGCTTTAACAAAGTTTTTGACGTTCTCATTATCTTTGTCAGCTTCTCGGGCTACAATAATATTAACATAAGGTGATTCTTTATCTTCAACAAATATACCATCTTTGCTTGGTGTTAAATTTGCTTGTCCTGCAAAGGCATTATTGATAATAGCAAGATCAATCTGTGCATCATCTAATGAACGCGGTAGCATCGGTGCTTCAAGCTCAACAATTTTGTAATTATAAGGATTACTTGTGATATCAAGAACGGTTGGTAGTAAACCTTTGGTTTTATCAACAGTAATCATTCCTTCGTGTTGTAGTAAGAGTAATGCACGACCTAAATTGGTTGGATCATTTGGAATAGCAATAGTTGAATTAGCTGCAATAAAGAAAGTTTCACCACGAGGTGAAGTTACTTTTACACCTTCACCTGTTTCAGTTGTGTTATCAATTGGTTTTAATTTATGGGAATAGCTAGCAATAGGGTAAACAAATGAGTTACCGACAACAGCGAGTTTATAGCCGCGTTCTTTTATTTGTTCATCTAAATAAGGTTTATGTTGAAAAGCATTAATATCGATTAAGCCATCATTTAATGCTTGGTTTGGTGTAACATAATCATTAAAAATAACCAGTTCAACATCTAGGTTATAAAGATCTTTGGCTTGTTGCTTAACAACTTCTGCAACTTCTTGTTCAGGACCAGAAATAACGCCTACTTTAACCATGCTAACTTTAGTCGGTTCTTCTGATTTATTATCTGAAACTGTTGATTGCTTATCATCGCAACCAGTTAAAAAAAATGAACTTACCAATGTGGTAATAAGTGCTAACTTTTTAATAGACATAAATTCCTCCAAAATTAGTGATGCGTAACGCGTTTGACAATCCTATTGCCGATAAATTGTATAATAAAAACAATAACAATTAATATAATTAAAACCGTATTCATTATAGCAGGCTTGTAGCCGTTGTAACCATATTGAATCGCAAGTTGACCTAAACCACCGGCACCAACGGCTCCAGCCATGGCAATATATCCAGTAAGAGTAATTAATGTGATTGTCATGCTGTTGACTATTACCGGTAATGATTCAGGTAATAGAACTTTATATATAATTTGTAATGGGGTTGCGCCCATTGAGCGAGCCGCCTCAATTAGTCCTTTAGGTACATCCAATAACGCATTTTCAATCATACGTGCAATTAATGGAGATACACCAATACTTAATGGAACCACTGCTGCTTGTTTACCGATAAAAGTTCCCATTAAAATTGTAGTAAATGGAATAATCCAAACAATTAATATAATAAAAGGTATGGAACGAAACACATTAGTAATAAATGAAAGCGCGCTATTGGCCGTATAACAATCTAGAATTTGTCCTTTACGGGTGGTATAAAGTAATATACCAATGGGTAAACCTATCACTGTCCCCCAAAAACCGGACAGAATAACCATATATAATGTTTCATCGGTTGCTTGTGCCATTTTGAATAGCATAGCTTCATTAAATCCATTAAATGAAGAACAAAATGCTACAAAATTTGCCCAAAAGTCGTGTCCTGCTAAATATCTAAATAATGACTCAAAAGGCTTAAATGATGGAATAAAATTAAACATAGCCAAGCACCTCTACTTTAGTGTTATTTTTTTCTAAAAACTGAATTGCTGATGCTGTGCTTTTGGGGGTTCCTCTTATTTCAGCTAACATTAATCCGAATTTAACACCTCCTGCATAATCCATTTGTGCACTAATAATATTGCTATCAATATCAAACTCTTTAGAAATTTGTGATAATAACGGTAAATCAACTGAAACACCGGTAAACTCAAAACTAACCAAAGGATTAAGTCCTTCTTTATATTCAGACGATAGTTTTACTAAATAATCTTCAGGAATATTAAGGTGTAAAGTTGATTGAATAAATTGACGCGCAATATCTGTTTTTGCATGTGAAAACATTTCTCCGACCGATGATTGCTCAACTAATTCTCCATTACTAATAACGGCAACTTGATCACAAATTTGTTTAACAACATCCATCTCATGGGTAATTAATAAAATGGTTAAACCTAATTTTTGGTTGATATCTTTTAATAATGCTAAAATAGAACGCGTTGTTTCAGGGTCAAGTGCACTGGTTGCCTCATCACACAATAAAACTTTGGGATCACTAGCTAACGCTCTTGCTATAGCAACACGTTGCTTTTGACCACCCGATAAATTAGCTGGATAGGCATTAGCCTTTTCAGTTAATCCAACTAAATCAATAAGTTCACTAACTTTTTGTTTAATTACGGCTTTAGGTGTTTTATTCAGCTCAAGGGGAAATGCAATATTATCAAATACTGTGCGTGAAGAAAGCAGATTGAAATGCTGAAAAATCATGCTGATTTTTCGACGTACTTCTATAAGCTTACGATTTGATAAATGAGTTATCTCTTGATTATCAAAAAATATTTTACCACTAGTCGGTCTTTCTAAAAGATTGACACAGCGAATAAGTGTGCTCTTTCCTGCACCCGACTTACCAATAACACCATAAATTTTGCCTTTGGGTACATGAATTGTAATGTCCTTTAATGCATGAATTGGCGAATTATTATGTTCAAATATTTTCGAAATATGTTGTAGTTGTATCATAATATATAAAGACAATGTGTGAATAGGTGAATATTAAGACGTCTAGACATCTAAGTCAATCAATAATATGCTATGTAAATTCGCGGAATATCTAAGCAAAAGGGAAAAAAGTTAACATGAAACCAGCTATTTTTTTAGATCGAGATGGAACCATTAATATTGATTATAATTATGTGCATACAATTGATAAATTTCATTTTATTGATGGTGTCATTGATGCAATGCAAGAACTGAAAAAAATGGGCTTTTTATTGGTTATTACAACTAACCAATCTGGGATTGCAAGAAATAAATTCACAGAAGAACAATTCAATGTCTTAACAGAATGGATGGATTGGTCATTACAAGATCGAGGTGTAGATTTAGACGGTATCTATTACTGTCCGCATGATCCTTTAGTCGATACATGTGAATGTCGAAAACCAAGTCCTGGTATGATTCAAACTGCAGCTAAAGAGCTAAATATAGATATCGCTAATTCATATATGGTTGGTGATAGAGTTTCTGACTTACTATCAGGTAAACATGCTGGTGTTAAAAAAACAGTACTAGTAAAGACTGGGGATATAGTAACGGATGAAGCATTAGCTCAAGCTGATTGGGTTATTGACAGCTTAGCGGATTTACCAAAAAAGATAAAAGCAGAATCTTAGATTAGTGATTATTTGAATGCAGTATTTAGAATGAATGCTGCATATTTTATATATTAATTTAATCATTACTGATTCTTTTAGTGATAGACAATATAGTTTATACAAGTAAATAAAAACGGCAATTTGATATAAAACGTCTAATTTCAGTATGCTTTGAATGCATTTAGACCAAAAAAAACACAAACAGAAAAAAAATAGCAATAAACACTTGCAGTAAAATTTAAAGTGCCTATAA
>CAMLPV010000018.1 GCA_946482005.1 uncultured Gilliamella sp. | reverse complement strand
AATAAATCGGCTAGTGTTCGCATTAAGACTTTATCGCTAATGGGTTGCCATGCATTATCTTGATAGTGATAGATTTCATCGGTAGTAAGATTAATAGCAAGGTTATGGTTATAATGCTCATTTAGCAATTCGGCGCGCTGATTTGATGCCATTTGTGATAAATTCATGTTTTGGGTTTCAAGTTTTTTCAAGTTTTGGTTGTTAGTATTTGTTAAGGTTTGAACGTTAATTTTTGATAAGTTTTTATCGAATAAAGCTGAAGTTTTCTGAAGCCCAAATTGTTGTCTATAATCATCCCAATCACATTTATAATCAGTGTCAGGGATTGTGTAATAACCATTTACCGCTTTAGCCGCTTCTATCGCTTTTTCTTTACCTGTGTTTCTATGACTACCTATATCATTATCACCCGCAATAATAATATTTACGGTAGTATTAACCTCACGAATAGCGTTAGCCACATGAATAAGGTTGCCTGCATCAATAGCAGATATCACCATTGACCGATGGCGGAATACCGCTATCGATATACCTGTGGCTAATCCCTCACAAATAATAATCTCGTTAGCTGTGAGCAACTCTTTTTTTACCTCGTCAGGCTTGCCCAAATTTGGGTTGACCCATATAAAAGCACCTTTTTTATTCGAGCCTTTCATTAAGTGCTTGCTTCCGTCTGGCTCGATAAATTGACCGCCTGCGTATTCATTATGAAGATTCAGCATGGGCACAAAAATGCGCCCGTTATCTAACAAAGGCAAATCAAAGGTTAACCCTTTCTTGGTCAGGTATTGAGATTGCCCTAATGTTGCTTTAGATAGCAAATACTCGACCTTTTTACATACGGGATTATCTGGTATGTTATCATTATGTAATTGTTCAGAATCTATTTTCCTAAATACGAGATTTTCCCGTATTTGGTTATTCTGATTAGACAGATTTAAACATTCCGCTACTTTATTTGATGCTTCTTTAGCGTCACATTGACAATAGTTTTTGATAAGCTCTAAGCCGTCACCACTACCACACTGGTTACAGATGTAAGTACCTCTACCATTTTGGTTATCAAATCTAAATCTATCTTTACCACCACAGACAGGACAAGGGCAATGCTTACCATTGCCCACATCAATACCTAATGAACTAAAGATTGATTGCCATTTACCCACCGCTTCGGCTGTAACTTCATTTATTTTCATTACCGCCACCTTAGTGAATTGTCGCGTTAGATTCAGCTTTGATATCTTCAGCTAAATCAATAAACAATGATGAAAGTAATTCTTGCCCGAATGGAGTTAATGAAATAGGTTTATCGTCGCTTTCTGTGTACATGTCTTTCAACATTCCATAAGTGCGATTTAATCCCTCCTTTTCTCCAAAATCCTCAATCAAGCATTGCTTAAGATTGATTTTTAACCCTAGTACAATTAAATCTTTATTAATATCAATTTTAATACCCTCATGGACAAACACTTGACTATCATTTTTATTAATTTGCTCAATTAAAAATAGACTTGCTATTATTGCCATAGTTGAATCAACGATGATATGGTGGATTGCGGTTATTTTTGGGTTATTATTCATTATCGTTAATTTCCTTATCATTAAGTTTATCGTCAAGTAAATTAATTTGATTGGAAGCAAAGCAAGCAACGTTTTTTAATTGTGCTAACAAGTAACCAATATCGCGTATATCGTCTTTAAATTGTTGTTCCTCATATTCTTCACATTCAGAAGCCCAAAATAACAAATTACCAATAGCACCGATTCCCCATAGAATTGATTGTCTGAGTTCCTCTAAGTGTGCTTTTGCGTGTAATAAGTTTTGTGGTTGGATATCAGCCTGATATAAATTCAAAACAGATAAAAGGTTAGGTAGGTCATATTGCCCATTTTTAGGGCATAGGGTATCATTACTATTAGCCATAATCATTACCTCGATTAATGTTATTGTGGTTAGATAGCTCATTGAGGTGCGAACTCTTTGGGCTATTGTTTTTTTTATTATGTAATGGTAATGTGTCATTACACAGAAATACATTAACACTGATGTAATAGGAGTGTCAATACACATGAATAAAAAAAGACGAGGTAACCCGCCATTCCAATTTAGGCTAGACCCTGAATTACGACAAGCAATGGAAAAGGCGCAAAAAGAAGATGGTGACGAATCGCTAGCAGGTTGGATAAAAAGAATAATCCGAAAAGAATTACAATCACGCGATATCAATATTAAGTAATCAACACCAAATAATACCAACTTCTCAGCTTGGGTTATTGCTATTTGTCGCGAAAAACTCGCCAAACCAAACAAGAAATAATGCATTCGTTTAATACCACTTTTCGGTGGTATTTGTTTTCTTGTTTTTCTTTTTATGGACTGACAAAACCAACATTTTAAATTCAACCCTATGTAATGAGTTTCCCGACACATATGCGCGCGTGTAGTGATATCAATAAAATCTTCTCTAACGTGTCGGAAAATTGCACCGTAATGCTTCACGGTGCGATTATTTAAGGGCTGGGTATGCATCTGTATTGCTATGTTATTATATAAACTTGTAGTCATGATTTAGCCCTCTAACGTGTCCTTAAATTATTAATCGTTTTATTAGTGGCGATTAAGTCAAATTTGGATTGCGCCAATTCAATATCATTATTTTTAATACTTAAATCTGTCATTTTTCATCTCTCTTAACGTGTCAGAAAATTCCCCCTTTTAGCTAAATTTAGGCAAGGAGAAACCGTAACGAATTTTTTCACTTTGCTTTAAAATCAATTAGTTAATTTGGTGTTTTAGCTAGACACTTATCGCGAGATTGGCTATCATTGGAAGCGTCATTATTCCAGTGTTAGCCCTTTATCATTTCGCGATATAAAGGGCTTTGCTTTATCACCATTAAGCCACCTCTCGACGTTCTACTCTGCGAGATTCAAGCCAAGAGTAAATCTCATCAGCGCGATACCCGACTCGACGCAAGCCAATTCTTATCTTTTGTGGAAAGGTTTCATCTTTCTTTTCTAGCGTATAAAGGCTAGTGTCAGATTTGAAGTGAAGTAAATTTTTAACTTCTCTTCTGGATAGGATTGCATTTGTCATTTGTTACCTCGTTATAAAAGTTATTAAAACAAGGTAACTGTAGCATTATGGTATAATTAAAATAGGTGGGTTAATTTTTTAATAGTAGTAACTTATTTAATTAAAGTATTCCTATCCATTTATATAGAAAATACAGTAAATAGGCTTACCCCTTTCTTCGTCCTACTTTTCTTAATTCGAAAGGACGCAATACTATATCAACCGCTTCTGCTAAGTTTTTAGATACTCCTTTACCAATTAAATAATCAATTACTTCTTTTTTTGTTGGAGCTGTTTGTTTATTTTCGGTATCATAAGTAGACCAAAATTGCTCAATTATCTCTTGTGTTAACTCCAATCCTTCGGAAGAGTGCTGTGTGTTATTTGGTAATTTTTTTATATTATTATCTTCTATACTGATTTCTTGAATAATAGGGGGAGGGTTTTTTTTAGCTCGATATGGAAGAACTAAGATAACATTTTCATTAGTGACCCATTGATTTAAGGAACTTCTTGTTATTATGGTGTGCCGATAAGACATTGTTTCTGTTCTATCATTTGGATCTATCTTCGTGGCGTTCATCTCATCTAGAAATTCATTATATACATATTTAGCACATATAATTGGCGTTAAAATTCCCCTTCTGATAGAGGTTTCTAACGATAGAGCATAACCATGAGCTAATTTCCATCTAGAATGATTTATTTGTTTTACTGAATCTAATCCATCTTTAAAATCGAAGGGATCTAATCCTGCCAATAATAAAGATGCTTGCTCTATAGTAAATTCTTGTACAGCTTTCCAATGCATAACATTAGGATAGTCATCACAGTAAATATGTTCCATATACCACTCCTCGCGACCTAAATAATACTTTAATATACAGTTAGATACATTATAACACTGTATCTATATACATGAAAATAACTATGGTAAAATTGGAGGAGTAAAATAATATTTTGAGGATAGGTAAATGAGAGATTTAATAAAAAATAATAATAAATATTTGAGCCGTCGCGCTACATCAAAATTTCAGGCTCGTACGGTAGCATGATAGTTGTAAGCCCTTCGATGAGCTTTTTAAATTCAACCCTATGAAAGGGATTTGTAAGCTGTCTTTATTATGAAGATAACTGTTTTAATTTAACGAAACTACATAATTTTTGCAGTTCCCGATTAAATATTTTTAATATTATCCTATTTTTTCTTTTTATCAAAAGGATGTATGATATCCTCCACCCAACATACTGCAACTATATACGCAAATAGAAAAAATAACGCTGACCCAAGAATAAAATGATTATCTACGTCACGGAAAAAATTTTTCCTAAAACAAATACTGCCCTGTATTCCTCCAAAAAAATATATCCAAATTATCAGAATACGTCGAGTCCATCTTAACGGTTTATTATATTTATAATCCTTTTCCGTGAAACGAGAACGGCGGAAATAATAGCAGGCGCATAGGGTAGCTATAGATAAAAAATAATAAATAAAAATAAGCAACATTATTCTGCTTCACTCTCAATTGTATATTGTTCACCGTCAGGAGTCGTACAGAGGTAATACTCTCTAACGCCATCGTTGCCCTCACGAACACTAACAAAGTTACAACTATGAACTAACTCACCTACATTCGTAATTGTTTCAGACTCAGGGATAACTAATTCTGATTCGTCAGTATCGTTATTATGAAATAAAACATTTTTAACGTCATCAAAAATACTAATTAATGAAATCACATCAAGGAACATCTCACCTGCCAGCGCTAACTTTTTCATTTGCATATAATGTCTAACTAAATCCTGCCGCCCGTAATGCCATAATTTTCTGACAGGCGTCCCTAATTCGTCCTTTTTAGGTACTAGTTTTAGTTTGCCACGAACAGATATTCCTATATCAACCAAATCATAAACCAGCGTCCCTACTGACTCGGACATACCTAATTCCCTAGCTGCTGCCTGATAGGTGGATTTCAAAAAACCGTCCTGACCAGTTACGCCCTCCTGTATGCTGTTCAAACCATGAGCGCCAACATATGCACCAATTACACAACCGACACCCGTTGTACACATAGCCGCACCAGTTGCAATCATAGCTAAACCACCCAAAATTGCTATGCCACGTTCAGCCCAAATTAGCGATTGTTCTAAAAGGTCTTCTTCTTCTTCCTTAATTTTTTCTGCGCCCTGCTCATACGTCATGGCGCCACTATCTACCCGTTCAACAATATCATTAGCAAATACTTCGACTTCTTGCTTGAATGCTTGCTTAATATCATCATGATATAAGTGCTTTTCGCATAATTCATCAGCACATTGTAAGAGACGGCGTGCATCAATTCTAATTAAATTGTTTTCGTCATTATTCTCTGAGTTAAATTGTTTTTGATTACCTGCAAACGAATTCGATTGAACAGAACCACCACCAACCCCAACCCCAACCCCAACATACATAGTACTGTTTAACGCTAAGATTCGATGCCCACCAACTGGTGAGCATTTACATGCAACAATACAGCCATCATAGGCAACGGGTTTACCATCGATAATAAAGTTGTCTGCTCCCTCTATAATTCTGCCTGTGCTATTGCATTTAGGACAGGAAGCCAAATCACCTAATAGAGCAATTTGAGCACCATCACTATACCCCTGACCTGACGCCGTGATAATCCTACCACCATAATTAGTTGCATCACCCAAAATAGCTACTTGCTTACTCATACTACATCCTCACATTGTCGTTACATCCACTGTGAATATGCATGTAGTTTATACAATATAGCTGTGTTAGTCTGATTTTTTGTGTTAAATAGTGTAAGTTTTATTATCTTAATTAAGTTAAGTTATTGGTATTTTCGGAAAACGCCATTGGCGTATCTCGAATGGAACATTATTAATGGCTTCCATTTTTCTATGGAAGCAAGCATTAGCAATTATTACCGCTATGGATACCGACATAAGTACCAGTGATTATATATTAAATGAATTTTGTGGTATTTAAATTCTATAGGTAGTGGCTCAATTTGAGTGCCTAAAAGTTGAGCAGGTAACAAGTTTTAGCTGAAAAGGTATTCTCAGCTAATCAATTGCATTTTTATCAATAAAATCAAAGGGCGCAAAATTGCGCTCTGTTTTTATGGACTCAAGGAACTATAACCTAGCCAAGAGAAGAATTTTAAAAATATCTTTACAACAGGGCTTTTTGGTGCTTTTTGTACCCATAGTGATATCAATAAAATCTTTACAGCTTATAAATATTGGTTTCTTTTCACACAGTGACAATCCTTATAGCTGGGAGGGTGGGTCAAAAGTTCATAACGAAGCATCCTAAAAATCACCCATACCCATTCATTTCAGCGCTAACCCGATTTTTTTAGTTTTTTTGACCGTTATTACTAAATGAGTAACCATAAATATCTATGGTTGAGGAACTCAAGCCAATGTAATAAACCTGCTGGCTTTTTAGCAGATTGCAAATGTAATACCTGCATGGTAGAAATCACCATTCAGCTACCCAATGATCAAGCAAAATAATAACATATTGATTATTAACAAATTGAATATTGGGTTTATCTATAATATTAATATAAATCATAATGTTATACATGTGATCTAAAAAGCATAGATGTATGTATAGTAATGAATATTTATGAACACTTAAAAAATAAGTATACATAATATAATATATTAATATATATAAGGTTTTTTTGTGTTTATGTATAGTATGTATAGTTATCTGATAAATTCTAAATTAATGGGGGTAATTAAATAAGCAAAGTATAGGAGCGTATTCCCCCCATTAGGGCAGAATCTAAGAATGCATTATAATAAATTATAGGTAACTCAAATTTGAGTGACGGGTTTTATCAATGGAGAGAGCGTAACCCAAATATGGGTTACGGTATTTAGATAGGGTTAATGATTAACTAGCTTTAAATTGCGGTTACCTGACAATGAGACATTCCCCTTGCTGGCTTGCTCGACAAAGTCACCCCACCAGTCTAACATTATCCTTCGTTGTTCCAAATAAGTGGCTCTGTTATAAGCCCGTCTAACGCTATTGCTATCAACATGAGCAAGCGCGGCTTCAATAACATTAGGGTCAAAGCCTTGCTCGTTTAATATTGTGCTCGCTAAAGCTCTTAATCCATGTGCCACTAACTTATCTTTATATCCCATTCGCTTAATTGCCATATTCGCTGTTTGGCTATTCATGGGAGTGGAAAAAGGAGGTTTTAGACTTGGGAAAATGTGTTCCCTGTGACCGCTAATAGGTTTCATGAATGATAAAAGTGCCATAGCTTGCTTATTAAGAGTGATAGTATGCTCTCTTCTCATCTTCATTTTTTCAGCAGGAATAGTCCATAAGCAATTATTAAAGTCAATTTCCTGCCATTTTACCCCTACAGCTTCATTAGGTCGGGTCATTGTTAATAGTTGCCATTCAATTAAGCAACGCGTCTGTAATTCAATTCTAGCCATAGCAAGAGCCTGCATAAATTCAGGTAGTTCTTGTGCTTTGATTGTTGGCATTTGTCCTTTTGTAGGGCTTTCAAATGCATCTTTAATCTTGACTGCTGGGTTAGCCTCAATTAAGCCTATATTCACAGCATAAAACATGATTTCATTAATACGTTGGCAAAGCCTTTTAATCGTTTCTAATTTGCCATTTGCTCTTAATGGCTCCATAACTTTGATGAAGTCTTTTGCCTTTAATTTGAAGATGGAACTATTCCCGATGTAAGGAAAAATATGTAACTCTAATGAGTTCCAAGTACCTTTTAATGTAACTTCAGTTAGTCCTTTACTGCTCTTAACTTTAAACCAGTCAGTAGCTACCTTTTTAAATGTACTGGTTATTTCGTCTTGCTTGCGCTGTTCTAGTTCGGCTTTATGTTCTTGAGGATCTATACCTTGTTTAATGAGTTCTCGCGCTTCATTTCTTAGCTTTCTTGCTTGTTGTAGTGAAACTTCGGGATAACTACCAAAGCTAAGTAATGCTCCTTTTTTGGTATACGGGCGCGTGTACTTAAAACGCCAAATCTTAGAGTTATTCGCTTTGATTAAAAGATACATACCGCCACCATCAAATAAAGAATAATCCTTATCTCTTGGTTTGGCTGCTTTTATTTGTGTGTCGGTTAATGGTAAAGTCTTTCTTGCCATAATGATTTTAGGTATACGGGTTTTAGGTATATTGCATTCGTATACCTAAGCATATACCTAAAAATTCTGGTTGTAAATGTATCTTACTGGTGCTTAATGAATAACAAAATGAGCTTTAAGCCTTGTGTTTATTGATTTTGATGTGTTTTAAAGGATTTAAAAGAATGTTACTGAATAGTGAATTGGTGGAGCTGGCGGGAGTTGAACCCGCGTCCGAAATCTCTACATCCTTGGTACTACATGCGTAGTTTGTCTTTAAATTTCGCTTACCCGCTGCGGACAAACACGCCACTGATAAACTAGCTTGATTAAATTTAATGCTTCCGCCCCAAGCAAGGCTTCCACACGATCTCGTTTAGGTTTGACTCCTCTTGATCCCCGTCCTACGAGCGGAGGCTAGGGAGAGAAGGCTCTATGCAGGTTATTAAGCTGCTAGTGCGTAGTTTTCGTCGTTTGCGACTATTTTTTTGCGGTTTATTTACGAGGCCTACCGCACCTCGGCATGCACCTTGGGTTTCGCAAATCCCGTCGAATCCAGAATCAGCCCCAATTGTGATATGTAACTTAATACAATATCTGGGCATTATATGTGAATTCAAGATGTATTACAAGTTAACTTGCCTTGTGATTAATCCTGTTTTTATTGTTTTTTCGTCTTTCAAAGTAGTAATATTAACAATTGTATCTTTCTTGCGATTTTATATCAGTATTTAACGCCTACTGCTCTGACATATAGTGATATTAAAACTTTAGTTTATGCTGAAGCAGTTATTCATATAAGTTGTTATTTGATGGTAGCGAGGGAATAATAATGACGATATCCATCCCTCGTTTCGGTAGATTAATAGACGTTGTGCGTTCTTTGCGCTAGCTCTTTGATAATGTCAGGATAAATTTTTTCTAAAGTATAAAAGCGCAATAATATAATGGTGATAGCACTTAAGATTAAAGGCGAATAAATAAATAATATTTGTAGAGTCGTTAGTACGCTTTCTGGTTGATTTGCAACATCATCGGTAGCAATGTAACCCGCCATACCTAATACCCAACCAATGCCTCCGGAAGCGATACCACTTCCTAATATGGCACTGAAACTTCCACCACTATAGACTAATCCATCATTTCTAATACCGAATTTCCATTCACCATAATCTATTGTGTTGGCTAACATGGAATACGCATTTCCCATAATCGGCGCAAAACCAGCACCACGTAATATTGTTCCTATTATTGCAACATTCGTATCTTGAGGGGCAACGGCCATGATGGTGCTTCCTAAGATAATTGTGGCCATACCGACAATGATAAATGTTAATCGGCTCATGATTTTTAGAATATAAGCTGAACACATCAATACAACAACTAACGGTAAAGCAAAAGCCATATTGATTAAACCGATAAGTTGACTATCGGCTAATAGATATTTTGCATAGTAAACTCCAACGCCATTGATAAGTCCTAGGATACTAAAACTCACTAGCATGGTAAAAAACATAGTTACCCAATATTTATTAGCAAGAAGAGTTTTTAATGAAACACCAATTGATGGTGCATTGTAATTAAATTGGTTAATTGGTTTAATACGTTCTTTAGTATTAAAAAAAGTATAGAAGAAAGTAATGATTAAAATTGCGGCGTAAATTATCATAGTGAACTGCCAACCGCGTTCACCTCCACCAAAAAAATTGACTAAAGGTAAGGTAATATAAGGAATAATTAGCATGCTAGCAAAATAGCAAAGCATACGGTATGTATTCAAGCGACTACGTTGGTAAGAATTTTGAGTCATTAATGCAGCAAGCGTACCATAAGGTATATTACTTGAGGTATAAATAATCCAATGTATGTTGAGCGTAATGCCGGCAAAAATTAATAATGCAAATTCACTCCAATTTTCTGGTGCACTAAATACCATTATCAATGATAGACCGAATGGAATGGTTGACCATAAAATCCATGCCCGAGCTTTACCATGTTTACTTTTAGTTCTATCAACAATATAGCCCATAACCACATTAATTACAGCATCAAAAACACGTGAAAATAGTAGCACTGCACCTAATAAGGTTGCCGAAACTCCCACAATATCGGTATAGTAGTAAAGTGCGAAAGTTCCAACGGTAACACCCGAGAACCCTGTTGCAAAATCTCCTAATCCATAGGCAAGTTTTTCTTTAAATGAGATGTCATGGTCAGGCATTTGACCATTATTATCCGTTACTGTTGTGTTCATTATGATATCTCCAGAGAAGTTTCCAAGTTCAGATTACTGGTGATAGTCTCTTATCTAAACCAAGGCTTTTAGTCTATTCAATGACGAAAGCCTTGATAATGATGATCATCTAACTTGTTAGTTAAACGGTCTGATAAGCACTATTACCATTTTTCTGGAAAACATCCTTCATTTGAAAAAGTATTGTTTTTACAACTTAATGTTCCATCACTGACAGCAATTGCTAATCCACTTCCTAATTGATCATAACCTCGGACATTAAGTGCAGTGCCATCAATGTACAAAGTAAATAACGTATCATCAGCAATGATCTGTATGTCATATTCGCGATCAGCCTCAAAATGAATAGGGCGCTCTAAACCTTTATTCATTACACGATACCAAGGATAACAAGGGGTTTTATCAAAAGTTAATCGGTTATCGACAAGTGAAAAAATAAAGTCATATGATTCCCCAGTTTGTTTATCTTTCATTAAACGTATTGAAAAATCACGAGTACCTTTACTGAATTTCACTGTCGTTGAAAAACGGAATGTTTTACCCGTATTTTCAATTAATAATTGTTCTTGACGTGCGAAAGGTGAATTAATCGAAAAATCATCAATTTTTTTAGGGTGAGTAAAACAGTTCCATAAACTATCAACGACTTTCACTCCTAATGTATGATCGGTTTTTTGATAAACTTCATGAGGAACAAAAGTACCCGCCCATTGGAAATTTTTCAAATCATCGTTATCTTCTTTTGTTGGTACCCAGCCAAAAAGAATACGACGTTTACCATCAAACGCAGTTCTTGCTGCATAATAAGCTCTACCATCAAACGCATCGTCAGCAGGCGTAATCCATGGACCTTCTAAAGATTGGCTCATTACGTAGCGTGTTTTACTTTGATCACTGTATTCGGTATAAACCAAATACCACCAATTACCGATTTTAAATAAGTCTGGCATTTCAATCATGGTGTATTTACCTGCCACCCAAAAATCACCTTGGAACTGCCAATTTTTTAGATCTTTTGAAGTGAAAGCAACAACTCGGCCTGATTGTTCAGTTTTAGGACCTTGCAATCTTGCACCTAAAATTAATAGGTACTCTTGTTTTTCATCGTTCCAAATAACCCAAGGATCGCGCCAATCACTAATATCATAACCAGCTTGAGGTGTTAATGTTATGAGTTCAGAGGATTTATGCCATGTTTTAAAATCATCACTCCAAGCATGTAATAAGACTTGTGATGTTTTTCCTTCTTTTTCCCAATTACGGTTGTAACCAGTATAAAAAGCATGTCCTTTACCTTCTGCCTCAAACACACAACCAGCATAAATAAACTGATCGACATCTTGTTCACCACCTTTTTTTATTGAATCACCAAAATTTTGGTAATTAACAAAATCAGTTGTAGTTGCAAGCGACCAACCGAATGGTTCTCCAAATGGGCATGGATTTCGATTATCACGTTGATCATAAAGATAAAAAGTACCATCCTTACCAAATGGCATTATATCGCCAACCCAGTACCCTTTTGGTTGATAATGTAATTTTTGCATTTTTTACTCCTTCTTTTTTAACATGGACAAATGACATTACGTTGTCATTTATTTTGATAATCTTTTATTTCATTTCATGTCAACCGCGTTCATATGTCAACCGAGACCATAGTTAAAATGACAATTTTGTGAGAAACATCACTTATTAGAAGGTGGTTTTGTGATGAATATCACTAAAAAAGATGAAGACCAAGATGTAAATCAATTCAATTACAATGATTTACGCCATAACAAAAAGCATTATAATTATGTGGATATAATATAAATTTTGATTAAAGGATGATTATGAAATTAAGCAGAGATGATGTTGCTAAGTTGGCAGGGGTTTCCGCAACCACTGTATCGAGAGTATTAAACAATCGTGGGTACATTAGTGCAACAACTCGACAACGAGTTCAAGATGCGATGGAAACGTTGGGTTACTACCCTAATGAATTAGCACGTTCATTATCGAATAATAAAAGTAATTTGATTGGTTTAATTTTTCCAAGTTTAACTAATCCTTTTCAAATGGAATTAATCAGCTATTTAGAAAGAATATTATCTCGAAAAGGTTACAAAATATTAATTTGCAATAGTCATCATAACCAAGAGGAGGAAAAGAATTTTTTAACTATGTTAAGACGTCATCAGGTTGAGGGAGTAATTGTAAACTCTATGAATGAAAATTTAGCTGATTACCTAATACCTGATCTGAACATTGTTTCCATTGATCGCAAAATTAATGAAACAATACCGGTTATTTCATGTGATAACTATGCAGGTGGTTATCTGGCCAGTCAATATCTAATCAATCAAGGTTGTAAAAATATTCTTTATATTGGTTCTATTACAAATGACAAACAAGTCGATATGGATGCCAATAAACGGTATCAAGCTTATAAAGATAGTATTAAACTCGCAGGAATTAAACCAATTACTCTTGATATGGATTTTTCAATTAGTTATCAAGAAAAGTATCAATTGATTAAGGACCGTTTACAGTCCCAACATATTGATGGAGTTTTAGCCGACGATTCATCAGCAATTGCCACTATTAATGCTGCCAGAGACTGCAAATTATCTTTATCTAAACAACTAAAAGTTGTTGGATTTGATGGTGCTGAATTGACTTTGCAACATATGCCATTTTTGACTACGATTCGTCAACCGATTGCGCAAATTGCACAAAATGCAGTTTCTGTATTGCTCGCCATGATTAACGGCGAACCATATCATAGCATCACTGATTTACCAATAACTTTGTATCAGGGTCAAAATGAAAATAACCTATTATAAAAGTTTATTAAAAGAAAAAATGCTTCTTTGTCATTAAAGACTCAAAGTTAAGTTAATCATAATCAAGTTCAGAAAAGTGATTTTGAGAATACTGTGTAATAGTATGAGTATTTCAGTATTTGGTAATGAGTTAAAACTAATTTAAAAATGCTAAATAAAATAATAAATGCTTAAATTTCAAAAAAAATTAAAATTTTAAATTAATATTAATCAATTATTTATGTGTTTTTTTATAAAAATATGAAAAATATTTCAATTTAAATTGAACTTTTTACGATTTAGTTTGTCTATATAAGCAGATTATGTTTTTTCATTTTTTGCCCTCCACTCGAATATTCGAGTGGATTTTTTTTATCTACGATTTTACTTATAACTCACTTTTCTACATTCGCATCGTTTTATATCGTCATATCATTCATGAAAGTCAATGATATATCAAAACTTATTGAACAATGATCAACAGTAAGTTAAGATTCAATGATTTTTAACTTTCTAATAAAATAAAGTCATTTTTACTGTTATCAAGGCTTTTCTCTTTTGTTTAGTTTCTATGTCTAAATTGGCAAAGAAGTAGCAGGGTAATGAATGACATACAAATAATAAGTAAATAGAGAGAATTTTCATGTTATTTTCATCAAGGACAAAAGGGCACTTGATAGCGCTGATGACAGTGTTTGTTTGGGGAATAACTTATGTTGTAACCAAAGTTTTACTAACAGAATTTAAACCCATTGAAATTCTCTTTTTTCGATTTACCTTAGGTTATGCCACACTTTGGTTATTATCTCCTCGCTTTTTTGCTTGGCAGGGAATTAAACAAGAACTGATGTTCCTTGGTGCTGGTTTTTGTGGAGTAACGTGTTATTTTCTCTGTGAAAATATTGCATTAACATATACCACCGCGTCAAATGTTGGGGTGATCACCACATTAGCGCCAGTATTTACTGCGATATTGGCGATATTTTTCCTCAAAACTGAAAAACCAGCTAAAAGTTTTTATATTGGTTGTCTATTTTCGATGATTGGTATTGTGTTAATTACCTTAAATGGAAAATTTGTATTATCCGTTAATCCACTAGGCGATTTATTGGCAGTGTTTGCATGTCTATTTTGGGCATGTTATTCAATATTAACTAAAAGAAGCAGTAACTATGGTTACAATATTATTTTATTAACGCGAAGATTCTTTTTTTACGGTCTAATATTTATGTTGCCAGCGCTTTATTTATTTGATTTTGAATGGAATTTTTCAAGGTTTAATCAACCAGTCAATCTATTAAATATCTTATTTTTAGGTGTGGGTGCATCTGCAATCTGTTTTGCTTCTTGGAATTATGCAGTTAAATTAGTCGGTGCAGTTAAAATTAGCATCTATATTTATTTGGTGCCAATTTTGACAATTATTAATGCAGTATTAATTTTAGATGAACCTTTTACGTGGATTGCGGCAATTGGTACATTATTTACACTTGGTGGCGTGCTATTGTCCGAAGGTAAAATTAAACTTAAAAAACATTAATATTCTAGCATGTTTTATTAATGTTTTGATTTAAAAAATATTACCCAAAGCGCTACATTTATTGCATACGTTTATCGATAGCTTGCATAATAATTTGCCCTAAATGCTGATAATTTTCATCAAAATGATGGCCACCCGGTAATTGAAATGCTTCGCCTTTCATCTCTGGTTGTAGGCAGCCTGTATCCTCTTTTTCTTCTTCTCCATAGATACAAAATAATTTCTTTTCTGGGATCTGCGCAACCTCAGGCGCGGTTTTCATTTCATCACCAGATTGCCCAAGCCACCCGCTGACTTCTATTTCAAAATTAGCGTCTTTGGAAAAAGCTATCATGATTAAAGCTTGAATACTATTTTGATCTTCTTTAGATAAACGATTGTATAGTGCAGGTAAAATATCACCACCGAACGAATAGCCAGCTAATATAAACTTAGTTGTTCCCCACTTTTCACGATACTGTTGCATTAAATAAGTTAAATCTTTAGCACTACGTTCAACCGAGCGATGTTGCCAAAACAGTTTTAATGCATCGACACCAACCACCGAGTAACCATGTGAGGCCATATATTCAGCTGAAACTTTATCTAAATCTCGCCATCCACCATCACCCGAATAATAAAAAGTTACGCTATTAGGATGTTGTTGTTTGTTTTTCGCGGGTAACTCAATGACTGGTAATGGTTTATGTTCATCAAATAAAATGGATGATAAATGTGAACTTAAAAGCTCGGTTGGTGATGCTTGATATTCACCAATTTCAGTCGTTACTTTAATCAGTTTTTGTTGGCGAGGAAAAATCGCAACTTGTTCATCAGGGGGATTGTTCCAAATAACTCGCCATGTTCCATGTGTAGCTTGATCTGGTAAAGGTGCCTCACAATCTTTATGATCTAAAGTGAACTCTATTGATAATGCTTTAGCGCTATCATCTTGTTGTTTAGAGAGCCAACGGTAAGCAAAAGCTGCGCCTTCTTCCATACCAGCAACTACAAATTTATGCTCATTTAATATTTTGGTTGCTTGATCAAAACGATTTTGTTGTTCATCACAACTTGCCTGAGGTTTTAATTCAAATTGAACCAATTTAGCGCCCATCTTTTCAGATAAATCTAATAATTGTTGTTCAGTAAAAAAATCTTTTTGCGTAGCAACAATAATCGCAGCCGCCTCTGCTGAATTTTTGGGGTTAGCTAATATTATTGAAAAATCATTATTTATGGTGATGGTTTTTACAGTTGCACTGCTACTATTTTTTATATAATACCCGCCAATAAACACAAGCAAGATAATCAGTAATATGACAATTAATAACAAAAAATAGCGTATGAAATTTTTCATAAGATCAGCTCTTTTTCTTTTTTAAGCCAGTTAATCCACCCGAAATCAGCATAGTGGTATCAATTAAAGCAACAAATGGATCAAGTCCTGCAGGAACAGCCATATAACGCGGTTCCCAATGAGTTGCAAATTTGTCTTTAAAACGACGTAATCCTTGAAAATTATAAAACCGACCTCCACGCCTAAATACTAACGCACCTAGCCTTTGAATTAATGGGGCTCCACGTCTTCTTTGCATGCCTGATAAAGGTACCATACCTAAACTAAAGTATTTAAATCCTTTTTCTTTATAATGCAGTATTAAACCAATCATTAAAAATTCCATGGTTAGTTTAGGTATATTTTGAGCAAACCTCATTAGATCGATGCTAGCTGAGTAATGTTGATTCGTTTCAAGTAAATTGACAAAAGCAATAATGCGACCTTCAAATTTGATAGTAGCAATAGTGAAATTATCTAAATATGGTTTTGAAAAAGATCCCAACGAAAATTGTTTTTCTTTGGAGTGTTTGTTATTTAGCCACGTATCGGATATGACTTTTAACTCATCTAGTGGTGCAGAACCTGGCGCATAAAATTCAAGACTAAGTCCGTCGCGTTGGCATCTATTCCATGTATAACGAAGATCTTTATACCCTTTAGATGAAAGATTAAACTCTTCTAAATCAACTAAAGCCTCTTCGCCTAATTTTATGGTTCGTAAACCAATATCCATATAAAAAGGTAAATTGGCGGCTTTAACTTGATAAAAAACTGGGCGAAGATGATGAGCATCACATAAATCTCGAAAAGCCCAAATTAAATCAGCGCGTTTAGTATTATCGCCAATCGGATCATACAGTGCTACCATACTTCTGCCACGTTTAGCATACATAATGAAAGCAGTGTGTGATTCATTGAATAACAGTGATTTATCGCCGGTCATGGCGAGTCCACCTTCTGGCTGAGCTGAATCTAAAATAATTTGATGAGCTTTAATTAACTCTTCGCGTTTTGGACTATTTAAAATTGGCAAAGCAGGATGAAATAGCCAATAGAGCATAATACAAATTAGTAAAATAAAACTACCCAAGGTTGCTCTTAATGCACGCGGCACTCGGGTATCTAATTCAAATTGCCACCATAATGAATGGTTGTAAGGTACATCTTGATAAATAAATAATATTAACCATACAAGAACCGCAATTAAGCAAAAACAGACAGCAAAGGATTTAATCGGAAAAGGTAATACATTTAATCGACTTTTGCGATAAAAAGCGTGTCTAAAATAGATTAATAACATCGCAATCGTTAATAAAGTACCAGCTTCTATCCAATGTAAGCCCCGTAAAAGTGAGCAGATGCTACCTAAAAACAATAAAATGACCGAAGCAACCCAAGCCGAATAAAGTCTTCGGCGTAGACCCACAGATAAGAGTAAACATAAAACACCGATTAAACTCGCGACTAGATGAGCAGTATTAATTATTTTATTGGGAATAAATGTATTGACTAAGTAGTGATTAAATCCGGGAAGAACACTTGAAAACATCATTACTACACCCGCAAAAAATACAGCAGCAGCCATAATAATAGCTGCAATACCGGTTTCTGTTTCTTTAACTTCAGGCAAAGTAAAAAGGTGCTTGCTTTCATTGATTAAAAGTAGAAAGCTCGCTATAAAAAGTGGTATTAAAATATAAATAATACGATAAATAATTAACGCAACAGTTAATGACGCAGCTCCAACTTCAGATGAAAATGCAGCTAACATTACTGCTTCAAATACCCCTACACCGCCAGGAATATGGCTTAGCACTCCAGCAACTAAAGCTAAAATATAGATCATAATAAAGGTAGTAAAATGGGGTTGTATTGGTAATAAAAAGTAGAGAATGGCTCCTGCTAAAACTGTATCAATTAAAGTAATTACAAATTGGTAAGATGCAAGGCGTAAATTAGGTAAACGTATCGACCAGTGAAATAGTTGGAATAATTGAGTGTCTTTATTCGGTTTTGTTTCTAATCGATTGCAATATAAAAAAATTAGTATGCCGGCATAAAGGGAAATTATGCCACTCGAAATTAACCATATCCAGTTTTTTGATAAATGCAATGCCAGCATAGTATTTTTAGTATTTATTAAGGCCGCTAGCGTAGCCAGTAGGGGTAGGGTAAGTCCTAATGATAACGTAACAAATATCGACATTCTGGCTACGTCGATAGTCGTTAATCCTTGTTTGAAATATAATCGGCAGCGAATTGCACCACCAGATAATGCTGATAAACCGATCGCATTGCCAATAGCTGAAGCACAAATACCACCAAGCGTTATAACCGATGGCTTTAATTTTACACCTGCATATCGTGTTGCAGACCATTCGCAGCCAATAAGCATCAAATAACTGCCTATAGTAGATAAGCAAGCAAATAAAATAGCTTTAATTGAAAGTGTGTCAGCCGCATTTTTTAAATCGCATAGATTAATATCTTTAAGTAGATGCCAGCATAAAATAAGTGCAACAAAGAAGATGGATAATCCAAACAATAACGTTATAAATTGACGATAGCGAGTGAAGTATTCTATCAATTGCCAAGGTAGAACTTTACGCGCTAATATTTTCACGTGAGCAACTCCAATACGTGCTTCAATAGGATTTCAGATTGGCGCATTCTACCGTTGCAAACTAATGAAAACAATCGTGAGAAACTAAAGGAAATTTAAAAAAAATATTAATCATTAGAATTTTTTTACAATAATTGTCTATTTATTGAATGTTGAATAGGCTAAAAGCGCAGATTAATGGAATCGAATTAATGATTATTGTTAAACACAAATCAAAGAATAATGAATTATCTAATAACTTAATATTTTCAAGCTTAATTAAATTAATAGCCATCCAATTGTGGTAATCTATTTAATTTGGGTTTAGCAAAATCTTTACCAAAATTTTTAAATTGCTATTTTTACATTAATTAAATGGATAATTATAAATTAAATGAGCACAGACCAACCAATTGAATTAACACAAGAACAATATCAGATTATTGGAAAAATAAGAGTTTATGTTAAGCAAAAGCTTGCTAATGATTTTTCAGGCCATGACATGGCACATATTGAGCGCGTAGTTGGATTAGCAAAAAAAATTTTACCTTGCGAACCAAAAGCTAATGCCTTTATCGTAATTTTAAGTGCTTATTTGCATGATGTCATTGATGAAAAAGTTATTAATGATGTCAATCAAGCGACAAATGAATTATATAATTATCTAAATTCACTTAACATTTTAAGTGATGATATAAAAATGATATTTGATATTATTGAAAATATGTCTTATCGAAAAAATCTAACTGGTAAAAAAACATTATCACTAGAAGGGCAAATTGTACAAGATGCTGATCGCTTAGATGCTATTGGAGCAATAGGGATTGGACGAACGTTTTATTATGGAGGTAATAAACATAATATTATGCACGATCCAACTATTTTACCAAGAACGGTTATCAATGAAGAAAATTATAAACTACCCAATACTGTAATTAATCATTTCTATGAAAAACTGTTTCTACTTAAAGATATGATGAACACAGAAAAGGCCAAAAAACTGGCTATATCGAGACATAATTTGTTAGTTGAATTTGTTAAACAATTTGAAAACGAGTGGCAAGGTAAAGATTGATCTTACTATGGTCAGTTGATTGATAACAATGGTCTTAATGTTATAATTGATTACCATTTTAAATGGTATGTCTGGGAGTGATGATGACCTTATTTATTAATAAAAATAAGGTTTTTTATCGTTTAATTTATCGTTCTCCGATAAGGAGAACGCTACTTTGTATCAAAAAGGAATAGGGGCATCAACTAACCATAGCACAGTTGGTAATGTTATCAAACTTAACAAGGTACTCATTAACGTTGCACTTGAAACCAGTTCAGGATTGGTATCAAATTGGACAGACATTAGAGTAGTATTAGCAGCGCTTGGCATTGCAGCTAATACAATTAATACTTGTTTATAAACAGGTAAAATTGGCATAAAGTAGACCATACAAGTAGCCACCAATGGTGAAATTATCATGCGGGTTAATAATGAAAATGAAAGTTTAGGGTAATCAAGCTGTGTGATCTTTATTTTAGCCAGTTGCATTCCTAAAATAATCATAATAACTACAATAGATGAATCCCCAATCATGCCAATGGATGTCATAATTGATTTAGATAAAGGGACGTGGCATAACTGAAAAATAATACCTAAAAATGCACCATAAGCAACAGGCATACGGATTACTTTATTAATAACATCTTTTTGACTGACAATATCACTATGAGAACTCCCTTTTACCGCATAATAAATACCAACCGTACTCATCACAAATTGTTGTAATACCATCATAATTACACCAAGATCAAACCCTATGCTACCAAAAAATACTAATAGTACAGGGGTTCCGTAATTACCGTTATTCATAAAACAAGAGCTTAAAATCATGGCACAACGTTCTTTAGTCGAATATTTCATGATTATTGACCAAATTGAGATGATGCATACTAATGATAAGCAAAGTCCTAAAATATAAAAAATGTAATATAGGTAATCAATGGTTAGAGTATGGATATAAAAAGTTTTAAATGCTAAAAAAGGCGAAAGCACATACAGTGACATTTTTGATAGATTAGCTACATCAAATTTTAATATTTTCTGGGAAATAAACCCGACAATAAAAATACAAAAAATAGGAAACAAAATAATAAAAAATTGCATAAACCATATCCTGGATTTGAATAATTAATTTAATAATTCAATAGCATTAACAATTGATTCTCGTAATTGATAACAGGTATTATCATCAAGTGCATTATTATTTTTATCTGTTAATATAAATAAATCCTCAATGTGTTCGCCGATAGTTGCAATTTTAGCACTACTCAATGATAAATCTAAATTGGCAAATACTTCACCGACACATGCAAGTAATCCTGGTCTATCTAATGCAATGAGTTCCATGTACGTTTGCTTGTCATTGAAAGCAGATAAAAAATTAACTTGTGTTGGTACCGAAAACGATCGTAATCTTTGTTTGGGCGGTTTAACTGTCACACCTTTGTAAACCGGTTGTTGAAGGGCTTTAGTTAGCGCTTGTATAATGCTTGGATGCCTATCCTTTTGTAATGTTTGACCATTCGGCTCTAATACAATAAAAGTATCAAGCGCAAATCCTCTTTTATTTGTAATAATTAGGGCATCATGGATGCTTAAGTTATGATTGTTAAGAGTATTACATACTGTAGCAAACAGATAAGGTCTATCAGGCGAATAAATAATTATTTCAGTACCACCATGATAAGGATTTGGATTAATCAATACCAGTATTTGGTTTAAATCATGCGTTAATAAATTTTGTACATGCCAGACAATTTGTTCTGTAGTGTACCGCAGAAAGTAGTCAATGCGATAATCTAACCAAAGATTTTTTATTTTCTGTTCATCATAATTTTGCTTAAGTAAGATAGCCAATGCTTCCTGTTTGTGTTGACGAGCAATGCTTCGTTGCTCTGGTATTTGATGGATACCAGAATCAAACGATCGTTTTGCTGTTTCATAAAGTTGGCGCATTAAGCTTTGCTTCCAACTATTCCAAAGGGTTTCATTTGTTGCACAGACATCGGCAACAGTCAAACACAGTAAATATTGTAAACGTTGCTCACTTTTTACAATTTGAATAAATTCGCGGATAACTGCCGGATCTTGCAGATCGCGGCTTTGAGCCGTTACTGACATAAGTAAGTGATAACGTACTAACCAAATGATTAAATCTGTATCTCTAGACTCTAATTCATGTAATTTGCAGAATTTTTCTACTAATTTAGCACCTATTTCTGAGTGGTCACCATGATGGCCTTTACCAATATCATGAAATAAACCAGTAATAACCAGTAGTTCAGGTTTAGATAATTTAGCAAAAACTTTAGAACTATTAGGGTGTCTTTGTTTACCTGATTCTGTTTTAAGGCTATCAAGCTCAAGCAGTAAGCGAATGGTGTGTTCATCAACGGTATAAACATGGAATAGATCAAACTGCATCATCCCCGCAATATGTTTCCAACCTGGTATATAGGCAGTAAGGATGCCATATTGATGCATTGGTAAGATTGCTTTTTTTATCGCATCTGGGTGTTTAATAATTTTCATAAACAGTGATCTTGCTTTTGCATCTTCACTGAGCAGAGTGGTTAATTGTCTTCGCGCTGAACGTAGTTGTCTAATCGTGTTTGAATAAAGTCCAATAATTTGTGGATTAAGCAATATCGTATAAAAAAGTTGCATAATCATAACCGGATCTTTTTTAAATAGATTGTCATCTTTTACATCAATGAGCTTTTCTCTAATCTGAAAATGTTCATCTATATCATATATTTTATTTTTTGGATTAAGCTCGAGTATCGTTTCATCAAAAAGCTGTAATAACATCTGATTGAGCTCAGTAATATTGCGGGCAACACAATAATAATCGTGCATCATTTTTTCGACTGGAGTATTGCCTTGACCTTGATAACCAAGCATATTAGCAATGCTTAACTGGCGATCAAACAGTAAGCGATTATCATAACGCGTTATGACACTATGTAGCGCAAAGCGCATACGCCATAAGAATTTTCGGCATGTCTTAAAGTCTTCAATATCTTCAGGAGTCAAATAGTCAAAGTGAGCTATTTTTTGTAAGAATTCTTCACCAAAATGACGAATCGCAATCCACTGTACGATTTGCATATCGCGAAGTCCACCCGGGCTATTTTTTAAATCAGGTTCGAGATTATAACTGGTACTATGATATTGCTTATGACGATCTTGTTGTTCTTTAACTTTAGCCCGGAAAAAAGTAGCTGAGGGCCAGATCTTATCACTAAAGATATGTTTACGCAGTTCATTTAATAATGATTGATTACCAGCGACTATTCTTGATTCAATCAAGTTTGTCATGATGGTAATATCATTTTTTGCTTCTTGTAGACAAGTCTTTAACGTTCTAACACTATGACCTATATCTAAATGCAGATCCCAAAGCAAACGAATTAAATCACTGATTTTTTGTTCAATCTCTTTAGCACATGGATAATCACTTAATATTAATATATCGATATCCGATAATGGATGAAGTTCAGTCCGTCCATATCCGCCAACGGCAATCAAAGCTATACGGTTTTGTTTAAAAACAGAGGAGACTTGTTCAGGAATTTGAAAATAACACCATAAACGTTGCAACAACTCATCAATAAAATGGCTACGTAAATGCACTAAAATATCAATATCGACATTTTGTTTAAATTGTGTGACAGACCATTGTTGAAAGTCATTAAGTTGTTGTTTGAGGTAGTCAATATTTATCTGCTCATCGCTAAAATTAAGCGGCGAATTAGGGTAAAACGTATGCATTTGAGTCATAGTCATCATATCAAATTAGGATGATTCATTTGCCATATCGTCACCTGATTTTAAAGCACTGTCAAGTTACAGTTATTTGAATTGTTTATAAGTTTTAAAAACAATCTTTCCTATTTAATTGATAAAACAATGTTATGTAAATTGGTCAGTTAATGGATACTAGATTTGTATGTGATAATCAATTAATTATTAAATAATAAATACTAATAATCATGTTATAAATTATAAAAACGATTATTAGTATTTTTATACAATTTTTTGAATAAAAAGGAACTTTAAAGGTTCCTCTTGTAAAAAAGTTTGAGGTTAACTATACGTTTAAGTAAAAACTACAATTTAAAATCACTCAAATCATCTTCATTAATCTCAGCGTCAATTTGCCCAACTAAATAAGAACTCATTTCAGCTTCTTGTGGAGCAACTTGAACATTGTCAGAAACAAGCCAATTGTTAATCCATGGGATTGGGTTGGATTTGACTTGGAATGGTAATTTTAGTCCAACTGCTTGCATGCGGATATTTGTGATATATTCGACATATTGGCATAAGATATCTTTGTTTAGACCAATCATTGAGCCGCTTTCAAATAAGTATCCAGCCCACTCTTTTTCTTGATTGGCCGCTTGCAAAAACAGCTCATAGCAATCTTGTTCACATTCTTTGGCAATTTCAGCCATTTCAGGATCATCTTCACCACTGCGCAAAGTGTTGATCATAAATTGTGTACCAGTTAAGTGCAGAGCTTCGTCACGAGCAATAAGTTTAATAATTTTAGCATTACCTTCCATTAGTTCACGTTCCGCAAAAGCAAAAGAACAAGCAAAACTAACATAAAAACGAATAGCTTCAAGTGCATTAACACTCATTAAGCAAAGATAAAGCTTTCTTTTAAGCTCACGCAGATCTATGGTTATGGTGCGGTTGTTAACCGTGTGTTTACCTTCACCTAATAAATTGTAGTAACTTGCATAGCTAATAAGATCATCATAATAACCTGCAATGTCGCCTGCGCGTTTTTGAATTTCTTTATTTGTGACAATATCGTCAAAAACAACGGAAGGATCATTAACAATGTTACGAATGATATGTGTATATGAACGAGAGTGAATGGTTTCTGAAAATGACCAAGTTTCTACCCATGTTTCTAGTTCAGGAATAGAAATGAGTGGGAGCAACGCTACATTTGGACTACGACCTTGAATTGAATCAAGCAAGGTTTGATATTTTAAATTACTGATAAATATGTGTTTTTCATGTTCTGGCAAGGCGGCATAATCAATGCGGTCTTGTGAGATATCCACTTCTTCTGGTCGCCAGAAAAAGGAAAGTTGTTTTTCGATTAATTTTTCGAACATTTCATATTTTTGTTGATCATAACGTGCAACATTTACCGGTTGGCCAAGAAACATTGGCTCTTTAAGTTGATCATTATGTACATGCGAAAAGGTACTGTAATTCATACTCATAAAATAACTCCTAATTGAGTTTGGTTGCTTTTACCGCCACCTTTCGTCATTAGAAAAGAGGGGGAATCATTAGGGGATTATCAATTCCCCTAAATACGATACTATGTATCAATGTTTCTATAATCTAAATTAATTAAATTTTACAAGCTCCACCTTCACAGCCATCGTCACTTCCAGTTAATGCGATATCACCTTGAATATCTTCAGCGCCATCACGAGTATTATGATAATAAAGTGTTTTTACCCCAAATTTATAAGCTGTCAGTAAATCAGCTAATAATTGTTTCATTGGTACTTTATCATTTGGGAATTTAGTTGGATCATAATTAGTATTGGCTGAAATGGATTGATCTATAAATTTCTGCATAATTCCAACTAGATGCAAATAACCCGTATTATTTGGAATTTGCCATAACAATTCATAAGCATTTTTTAGATTTTCATAATCCGGCACGACTTGTCTTAAAATACCATCTTTTGATGCTTTAACACTGATATAACCGCGAGGAGGTTCAATACCATTAGTTGCATTAGAAATTTGTGATGAAGTTTCTGACGGCATTAATGCTGATAAAGTCGAGTTACGTAAACCATAAGTTTTTATTGATTCACGTAATGATTCCCAATCATAATGTAATGGTTCATTACTAATGGTGTCTAAATCTTTTTTATACGTATCAATCGGTAAAATACCTTGTGAGTAAGTTGTCTCATTAAATAGTGAGCAAGCACCTTTTTCTTTCGCTAAATTGTTAGAAGCTTTTAACAAATAATATTGCATAGCTTCAAAAGTGCGGTGTGTTAAATTATTGGCACTGCCGTCAGAATATTTAACGCCATGCTTAGCTAAATAGTAGGCATAATTGATCACGCCAACGCCTAGTGTTCGACGATTGATCGATGAGTTACGGGCAGCCGGTACGGGGTAATCTTGATAGTCAAGCAGTGAGTCAAGGGCTCGTACGGTTAAATCCGCTAATTCTTCAAAATCATCAAGAGAATCAATTTTTCCTAAGTTGAAAGCAGACAGGGTACAAAGTGCAATTTCCCCTTTTTCATCATTAACATTATTAAGAGGTTTAGTTGGTAACGCAATTTCCATACATAAATTGGATTGATGGACAGGCGCTAATTGTGCATCGAATGGACTATGAGTATTACAATGATCGACATTTTGTATATAGATTCGACCCGTTGATGCACGTTCTTGCATTAACAATGAAAAGAGTTCAATTGCTTTTACTACACGTTTGCGGATAGTTACGTCTTGTTCATATTGATGATAAAGTGTTTCAAATTTATTTTGATCAGCAAAAAATGCATCATAAAGTCCAGGCACATCTGATGGACTAAATAGTGTTATATTTTCGTTTTTAATCAGCCGTTGATACATCAATTTATTAATTTGAACGCCATAATCCAAATGACGAACTCGGTTTTCTTCTACACCACGGTTATTTCGTAAAACAAGTAAGCTTTCAACTTCTAAATGCCAGATTGGGTAAAATACAGTAGCTGCACCACCACGTACACCACCTTGTGAACATGATTTAACCGCAGTTTGAAAATATTTATAAAATGGAATACATCCAGTATGAAAAGCTTCTCCGCCTCGAATTGAACTCCCTAAAGCACGAATACGTCCCGCATTGACACCAATACCTGCGCGTTGTGATACATATTTGACAATTGCACTCGCCGTTGCATTAATTGAATCTAGGCTATCATCACATTCAATAAGGACACATGAGCTAAATTGACGTGTTGGGGTTCTAACGCCTGCCATAATGGGTGTTGGCAATGAAATTTTAAATGTTGACACAGCATCGTAAAAACGTTTGATATAATCAAGTCGAGTCTCTTTTGGGTAATTAGCAAAAAGGCAAGCTGCAACTAAAATATATAAAAATTGTGCACTTTCATAAATTTCACCAGATACACGGTTTTGTACTAAATATTTACCTTCTAGCTGCTTTACTGCTGCATAGGAAAAAGACATATCTCGCCAGTGATCAATCATCTTATCCATTTGTTCAAACTCTTCTTGAGTATAATCTTCAAGTAAATGTTTGTCATAACGTTTACTCTCTACTAATTTTTTAACGTGTTCAAAAAGAGGCGGTGGGGTAAATTGATTAAAAGCTTTTTTACGTAAATGAAAAATGGCTAAACGAGCAGCTAAATATTGATAATCAGGTGTTTCTTGTGAAATCAGATCGGCTGCGGCTCGAATAATTGTTTCATGAATATCAGATGTACGAATGCCATCATAAAATTGGATATGTGAGCGTAACTCAACTTGGGAAACTGAAACATTTTCTAATCCCTCTGCTGCCCAAGTAATTACTTTATGAATCTTATCAAGATTAATCGGTTCTTTTTTACCATCTCGTTTAGTAACGAGCATTAATTTATTCATTTTTCATCCAATGTCCTGTTGTTTTGTGAAAGATATAATAATTGATATTTGTCAAAATATACAATATATAGTGCCTATTAATAAATTAATTACTATATATAGTATATTTATTAATTTATAATATTGACTTTAAGAACTAAAACTGGTTAACAAAGTTTTAAATAATTGATAATGTTAAATTATATAATGATGATAATGTGAGATGACGACTAAAATAAACACAAAAAAATGAGTAGTTAAGAATTTACCAATGAATCGTTTTTTGAAGTTATTATTTAAGAGTTAACATTCAATAAAAATAAGCTCTATTTACAAATAGAGCTTAAAAAGTTATTAATGCTTTATTTAGGTATTGAGGCGCATACACCATTTTTATTTTCTTTTTCGTTAGAACGACAGTGATATACACCTGAATCAATATGTAAGTCACAAACTTGCCCTTCACCGTCATCTCCTGCTGTTGGTTCCCATACATAAAAGCGTTTGTAAGAGCCACCTTTATCAGGAGCAAAAGAGCCAGGATAAGATTTTTGAGTTGCTTCCCCCCATTCACTGATTAATCTGCCTATTTCACGTGAAAGTTGAGCTTCACCTTTTGATCCTAAAACAGCATTACTTATTTCCTCAGCATTACTCAATTCATAATGACCTTTTTTAGCTGCACATTCAGCAACAACCTCTGCGACTTCACCTGTTACTGCTTTATATACGTCTCCATCAATTTTTTGTTTCCAAGCATCGAACCACATAGTTAAAGTGAATGTATATTGAATTTTTTTATTGTTTTTTTTATTTACTCCTTCAATAATAACTTTATACCCTTTGCCTGAACCGATAACATACTCCCAAGCTTTTTCTGTATCTTGAGCATCTGGTCCATTAAATAATACCGTAACTACATTCGCATCACTGTCATCAATACTAACAAGTTCGCTACCTTGCTTTACATGCCAATTATAATTATTGACGATACCATCTTTAGATAAAAGTAGATCAAATTTAGCCCCGTAAAAACCGGTAGTTGGAAAGTTTTTTGTTGGATCAATATTCGATTGAATTAAAAATCCATTGTCGGCATCCCACTGATTTTTTTCACTACCAATAACACTATTAGGTTTTAATTCAGGTCTGGCAAAGCAAATGCCAACATCATCAACAACTGTATATGTTACTGATGGTTGAGTTTTGATAATGTTATTAGGATAGGTATTATCATTAGGATCACCATATTGAGAAAATAGGACTAAATTAGCAGATAGTTTTACTTTAAAAGGTGCATATTTTTCTTCAGCAGCCAATGAACAAAATGTATCATTATCTTTTGGTGTAAATTCAATATCATTATTGTTAGCATCTGTATAGTACCATACCATACTAATATCATCGTCAGCCACTAAATAATCTAATTTATCACCATCCCTATCAAAAAATTCATTTTCATCAGGTTGTCTAATCATTATTGAAGGTGCTAATTGATTAGCAAATGGATAGGCAGTTGGAATCGGCATTTTAGCTATTTCTTTCTGACCATAATAAGTGTGATTAGAAATCATCAAACCAAATAACTGCAAATTATCAATATTCGTCTCTAATTCTTGTGATAAAGATGGACGCGCTCCTTGGATTGTTTGTGCTGTCTGGGCTGTAAAATATCCATAACTGCTGGTAGAAAATTGCAATAAAAGGAAAGTATAAGTAATTTTTTTTATATGACGACTAATGGCTATTAATTTCACTATTTTTTATCTTTCATTAAATGTTCATTGGATAAAAGAAAGTTTATTTACGTAAACTTATCTATATTTACAAAAGAGTATAGCTTAATTAATTAAGTTTAATTGGAACGAAAAACAGTTAAATAATAGTTAATTCATGTGATTAACGGATGTAAGGTTTTAGCAATAGGATTAAAAGCTTTTTAAAACTGATAATGAAGTTAACTATTACTAACTGATGTGTTGATAATTTTTAGTTAGCAATAAGTAAAAGAAAGAGATAAAAGAAGAGAACAACGAATTAAATGATAATAACTAGCTTAGAATTGATGTCAATGTTATTCAGAAAAATATTACTAATTTTTATGTTTATATATCGATTTACAAGCACCATTTTTATATCCTCATCCTCATATCGGCAACGATATTTAACATATGATAAATGTATGTTACTAGGTATAGCGTTCAGTTTATTTGAAGAACAAAATTATTAAAATGAAAAATAGATTATTAAAGGGATGAAATTTTTCTATATTCAATTGAGTTAAAAAATTTTTTTCTAATTATATGTAACCAACTATTATTGAAGTTATTTCAATGAAATAAAGAATATAAAACTTATTGAAAAAAGAAAGATCATTCAAATGACAATGACCATCTGTTTATAGATGGTCATTATTATTTAAATGAAAGTTGCGATATTTAGTTATTTAGGTATTGAAATACAAACACCATTCTTATCTTCATTTAAATTTTTACGACAATGATATATACCATCATCAAGGTGTATGTCACAATACGCACCCGTATGATCTTTTCCTCCTGTTGGTTCCCATACATAAAAGCGTTTGAATTTGTCTTTGCTACTTTTATAAGGACCAAAAGAGCCAGGATAAGATTCTTGAGTTGCGTCACCCCATTCACTAAGCAGTCTACCTATTTCACGTGTAAATTGAACATCACCTTTTTGTCCTACAAGTGCATTACTTATTTCATCCGAATGAGTTAAACGATAATTCCCCGGTTTAGCTCGACATGCGTCTTCTACATTTGTGACTTTATCTCTCAATGGGGCGTATATATCTTTATCATCGCCTTGTTTCCAAACATCAAACCACTTGTTGATGGTAAATGCATATTGAATTATTTTATCATTTTTTAAATTTTTTCCCTCAATGATAACTGTGTAACCTTTGCCCGAACCCATAACGAGTGTCCAAGCTTTTCCTGGGTCCTTTGCTGCACTAGTATTAAATCTTACCGTTACTACATCAGCATCATGGGTAATCGAGACAAGCTCGCTACCTTGTTTTATACGCCATGAGTAGTCTGAAGCAACTCCCTTTTTGGATAAAAGTAGATCAAATTTAGCGCCATAAAAACCTGTATTTGGAAAGTTTTGTGAAGGATCGGTATTAGACTGAATTAAAAAACCAAATGTCGGACTCCATTGATATTTAGCACTAGTACCAACTTTACTAGGATTTAATTCTGGCTGCGCGTAGCAGAAACCAACATCGTCAATAATTGTATATGTTACTGATGGCTGAGTATTGATAATGCTATTAGGATAGGTATTACTATTTGGGTCACCGTATTTAGAAAATAGGACTAAATCAGCTGATAATTTAACTTTAAATGGTGCGTATTTTTTGTCAATAGCCAATGAACAAAACGAATCATTGTCTTTTGGTGTAAATTCAATCTCGTTATTGTCAGCATCTGTATAATACCATACCATATTAATGTCGCCGTCAACACTTAGATAATCTAATTCATCCCCATCTCTATCAAAAAATTGGTTTTTATTAGGTTGTTTAATCACTGCAGGAGTAATTCGAGTATTAAATGGATAGGAAGTTGGTACTGGCATTTGAGCTATTTCTTTTTCACCGTAATAACTTTTATTATTAATACGTAAACCAAATAACGGTTTTAATTCACCAGTATTTTTTAAATCATTTTCTAATTCTTCTGATAATCTTGGTTTTGTTCCTTGAATTGTTTTAGCTGTTTCGATAGTTAAGTTAGCATAACTTAACTGAAAAAAAGGTAATAGCAGCAAAGCATACCGAGTTTTTTTTAAGGATCTGATCATTGTATTCACTTTCATGTTTAAAATTGTTAATTGTTACTTTTATTATGTAATTATTTGTTTTTTATCTATATTGTATATTGTTTTTTTTATTAATCATTCAATATATCGAATGTTTAATAAGCTGATTATAATAAAAATAATATAGCTAGTCGATCAATTATATTCAAAATCGCTATTTTTTTTAATTTTTATCAAAAAATATTCTTTAAATTCTAAAAATCAATTATATAGCTAATTATAATTTAAAAAATGGGTATCATATATACAATTTGCGGATCCTATCTCATAAATATTTTTTAATAAACAATATTTTTGTCAATTTTTGTTTATTTAAAATATTATAATTTATTGTATATACAATAATAATATCTATTAATGTAAATGATACGTATTATTAAATATATTGAATTGCATACGATTTTAAATATGGACTAGAAAAATTAACGTATCTTAGGCCATGAATTAATGATCTTTGTAACTTTTTTCTAAATTGATTTTGATAATATCGGAACATAACAATAGTTTTTAACAATTGATATTTATGAAAAAATTGTCAATATATTAAATTAAGCGTTACTAAGCTTTGTGTAACTATTGAGAATTACTTATCCACTAAAAGAAATACATTTTTAATTTCGTTAAATAGAAAGTAATCACTTTGTCATGAGATGACCATTTTTCAAATATTTTAATCTTTTGAGGATTTATAACGTTGAATTGGGCTGGATTGATTTTGCGATTCTAACCAAGCAAGTTTGTCACTATAATTTTTTTCGGCTCCCCGCGTGGTTGGATAATAATATTTGCTATCGGCTAGTTCAGGTGGAAAATAATTTTCTCCTGCGGCAAACGCATTAGGTTCATCATGAGCATAACGATACTGAGCTCCGTAGCCTAATTTTTTCATTAAATTTGTTGGTGCATTACGTAAATGTTCTGGAACATCATAATCAGGCTTCGATTGTGCATCGAGCATAGCTTGTTTAAAAGCTAAATACACGGCATTACTTTTTGGTGCACAAGCAAGATAGACAATTGCTTGGGCGATAGCACGTTCACCTTCAGCCGGACCAACCCGTGTAAAGCAATCCCATGCAGCGAGTGCAACTTGCATTGCCCTTGGATCGGCATTACCCACGTCTTCTGACGCTATGGCTAATAATCGACGGGCAACATAAAGTGGATCACCACCTGCTGAAATGATTCTCGCATACCAGTAAAGTGCCGCATCAGGTGCTGAACCTCGAATAGATTTGTGAACAGCAGAAATTAAATCATAATAACGATCACCTTGATTATCAAATCGAGCACTACGCTCACCTATCACTTCTTTGAGTAATGTAGGTGTAAGCGGTTGTCCGTCAGACATATCTACTAAAAGTTCAAGGGTATTTAGGGCGCGTCTAGCATCTCCACCCACAAATTCAGCAATCTGTTTTTTGGTTTCATCGGGTAACTCAATGTTATACTTACCATATCCGCGCTGTGGATCGTCCATTGCTTGTTGTAAAATTAACTCAATGTCATTTGTGGTTAATGATTTGAGCAGATACACACGAGCACGCGATAATAATGCAGAATTTAGTTCAAATGAAGGATTTTCAGTGGTAGCACCTATAAATGTTACAGTACCATTTTCAACATAGGGTAAAAATGCATCTTGTTGACTTTTGTTAAAACGGTGAACTTCATCAACAAATAAAATAGTACGAATCCCCGCTTGCTGATTGATTTTTGCTCTTTCAATAGCTTCGCGAATATCTTTGATCCCTGACGTTACTGCTGAAACTCTTTCGACTTTTGCGTTAGCATGATGGGCAATGATTTCAGCGAGAGTCGTTTTACCTGTACCAGGTGGCCCCCATAAAATCATCGAATGTAAATTACCAGCAGCAATTGCTTTGGGTAGTGGTTTGTTTGCACCTAAAAGCTGTGTTTGACCAATATATTCTGATAACGTACGAGGACGCATTCTTGCCGCTAAAGGCTTAAATTCTTCTGTCGTAAATTCAAAAGACATACTAGGCATAACACATTGAGTCCAATTTTAGAAAGTTATAGGTATTATATACTTGTTAGATGAAATTAGTGAAAAAGAAAAGAAAATATCTTTTCCCTCTAACTAAAAAACAGTAATATTTTAAGCAAATTCAATTATCAAAGTTGATATGAATATTGCCAAATAAAGTACATAAGGATGAGTTATGAAAAAGTTTTTATTGTTAATGGGATTGTTGACTAGCGTATCAGTATGGGCTGGCGATAAAGAGTTATTACAACAACGTCTTAATAAAATTGATGGATTTTATGCACATTTTTCTCAAGAAGTGAAAACAGCTGATAATCAATTGGTACAAGAGGGGAGAGGAGAACTTTGGGTTACCAGACCTTATTATTTTAATTGGACAATGAATGAACCTGATGAAACTTCAATTATCTCTGATGGAACAGATATGTGGGTATATACACCGGCGGTTGATCAAGTAAGTGTCATGGATTTAAAAAAAGCAGTGGATAATCGATTGATGCTACTGATTACTGATAGTCACAATGCCATTTGGAATGTTTATAATGTGACTCGTAAACAAGATTCATTTACATTAAAACCAACAGATGGATCTAATCAGGATTTTGTTATTTCGGTATTACCAACTGGCATGATTTCTAACTTTTCCATTATTGAAGAAGATGGACAACGTAGCTACTATGAATTATCTAGCCAAAAACTTGGCAAAGTTGACTTAGGCAAATTTAAATTTACGCCACCAGCAGGTATAGCGATTGATGATCAACGTTAGTTCTATATAGAGATAATTAGAATGTGTAGATATTTATCATTCATACTTCTAGTTAGTTTTTTTATGTTTGACCGTTATTAATAAAGTTAGTCATGAATATCATAAAAATTATAAATCTTTAATAATGATATCAGATAAAAGATTATTACTATGTAAAATGTTAGTGAATGTCTTTTATCTGAACTCAGTTATGCCTATTCAATTTTTCAATAGAATCTTTATGTATCTTTCTGAAAAATATTATCAATTTTTAAAATACTATTAGCTTGTTTAGCATCAATATTGAATAATTTAGGGTTAAAAAATAGTATTGATTTGCGGTCGCCAAAACGGCCGATAAAATAACTTTCTTCATTATTTTATCGGAACATTTTTGAAGTATCTTAATGTCGTATTGGTTTGACCAATTTCGATTATCAAATATAAAAAAGGTTTTTTTGGTATTTATTTGTAATGTTTAAATTAAACAGAGTACCTGATCCTATTATTCACCTGTCATATAAAATATAGGGTCAGTTGATAAAACCTATAATTTAACAAGGTATAAATAAGTACAATAATTATTCAAATTCATTTTCATTAATACTAACAACTGGATTATCTGAAAACAGATAGTGATCGCGTTTAGTTTCAAAATCTTCACTCGCTGCATCAAATAACATTTTTTTCGTATTTTCTAGATGTTGCCACATCGCTAATTTGGCTGCTTTAGGATCGCGATTGATTAATGCTTCAAGAATTTTATCATGTTCTTCCCACCAGCTTTCGATATCTTGTTGCTGTACATGTTCATGGAGTTTTTTCCATAAAGGATTTAGGGTTCTCTGTCGCCATGTTTCTTCAACAATGGTTATTAAAGCCGTATTACGCGTAATCATGGCAATTTGTGTGTGAAATTTTAGATCCCAATCAGAGTCCCGATAGTGATCTTCTTTTTTTGCATTGTGCTGAATTTCTAATAGGTTAACAATATCATCTTTTGTGATCTGAGTTGCAGCAAACTCAGCAATATTACTTTCGATTAATTGACGAGCTTGTAATAACTCAAATGGTCCTGTTGTAGCAAAATTGAGTCCGTGTGAGTCAGCAATCATATTTATAGTTTGCTGTTTATTGGCAATAACATGTATACCAGACCCTTTTCTAGCATCAACAAAACCTTCAACTTCTAACATTATAATCGCTTCTCTTACCACCGAACGACTGACTTTTAATTCTTCACAAATAAGTCTTTCTGACGGTAATTTGCTGCCTACAGGATAAATACCATTGATAATTCGGTTTTTTAATTCTGTAGCGATAACTTGATAAAGACGCTGATGTTCATTCTGTTCTTGGGTCATAATAATTTTTGAGTAGTTCCATAATTCAAGTTTGGTACTTAAAATAACATCTAATTGCTTAGAGTTAAACAAGCTTGAATTAAAATTTTATAATCTTGTCAGATAATTTTTCAATAAGACGGACAAATGAACAACCGGATTTTTATTGTGGTTATTTGCTATGTTCTGTGATGTATGTCAACTTTTTAAGTTGACTGACATGTTAATATGCGCCAAAATTCATAATGTGTATGGAGCATAAAATGTACAAAACAATAAAAAATCTTCGCTGGTATATGATAGCGTTAGTGACTATTGGCACAATTCTTGGTTATTTAACTCGAAATTCAATTGCAGTTGCTGCCCCAGTGCTTAATGAAGTCATGGGTATGACAACTCAACAATATTCATATGTTGTTGCAGCTTATTCAGCCTGTTATACCGTAATGCAACCTGTAGCGGGGTATGTTCTTGACTTACTTGGCACACGCGTAGGTTATGCGGTATTTGCTTTATTATGGTCAGTTTTCTGTATCAGTACCGCATTTTCTGGCAGTTGGGTGGGTCTTGCGTTTACGCGTGGCGCTGTTGGAGCTGCCGAAGCGGCTATGATACCTGCTGGTTTAAAAGCAACAAGTGAATGGTTTCCGGCAAAAGAAAGATCAATCGCTGTTGGTTGGTTTAATTTAGGATCATCCGTTGGAGCAATGATCGCACCGCCATTAGTTGCCGGAGCAATATGGTTACACAGTTGGCAATTAGCGTTTGTTATTTGTGGTTTACTTAGCTTTATTTGGGGGTTATTTTGGTTTGCTCTTTATCGTCATCCAACTAACCAAAAACGATTATCAGAAGAAGAAAGAAAATACATTTTATCAGGGCAAGAAGTTAGTCACCAAACATCAAACACTACCAAATTACCTGCGTATAAAATCGTAAGTACTCGTCGCTTTTGGGGCATTGCCATCCCAAGGTTTTTAGCCGAACCTGCATGGGGAACCTTTAACGCATGGATCCCATTATTTATGTCTACGGTTTATGGTTTTGACTTAAAACAGATTGCGATTTTTGCTTGGATGCCAATGTTGTTTGCTGATTTTGGTTGTATACTCGGTGGCTATATGGCGCCATTTTTCCAAAAAAATTTCAACGTCAGTTTGATTAACTCGCGCAAATTAGTTGTTACTGTTGGTGGCGTATTAATGATTGCACCTGGGTTAATTGGGCTGTTTGCAAATCCTTATGTTGCTATCTTCTTATTTTGTATTGGTGGATTCGCTCACCAAGCATTATCTGGTGCATTAATTACATTATCATCCGATGTATTTGGTCGAAATGAAGTTGCAACTGCTAATGGTTTTACAGGTATGGCAGCATGGCTTGCTAGTACTATCTTTGCTTTAATTGTGGGCGCGCTTGCGGAATCTGTTGGTTTTAGCCCATTATTTGTAATTTTAAGTTGTCTTGACCTTTTAGCTGCGTTAGCGGTATGGACAATTTTAAAAGCACCATCAACAACTGAGCAACAATAAATTAATCGAGTTGCGCATGTTATTGGCATGTGCAATTAAATAGATAAACACGGTTTATGGAGAATAATATGCGTTTTTTAACTGAAGACTTTTTACTTGATACTGAATTTTCTCGTCAACTTTATCACAATTATGCGGCACAACAGCCGATTTTTGATTATCACTGCCACTTACCACCAGAACAAATTGCACAAGATTATCAATTTAAAAATTTGTACGACATCTGGTTAAAAGGCGATCACTACAAATGGCGAGCCATGCGTACTAATGGTGTGCCGGAGAAGTTTTGTACTGGCAGCGAGGTAAATGATTTTGAAAAATTCAAAGCTTGGGCCGAAACGGTGCCTCATACAATCGGTAATCCACTTTATCATTGGACGCATTTAGAATTACGTAGACCATTTGGTATCGATGATATTTTACTATCACCAGCCACCGCTGAAACCATTTGGAACAAATGTAATGCAATGCTTGAAACTAAAGAATTTACTGCACGTAGCATTATGAAAAAAATGAATGTAAAAATGGTCGGCACAACTGATGATCCAATTGATGATTTAGTTCACCATAAAACCATTGCTCAAGATAGTTCATTTGATATTAAAGTTTTACCAAGTTGGCGACCAGATAAAGCGTTTAATATAGATTCTGAATTTTTTGTAGCCTATATCGAAAAATTATCAACTGTTTCGGATATTAATATCTCAAGTTTCCACCAACTTTGTCAGGCGTTAGCAAAACGTATGGATCATTTTGCTGCACATGGTTGTAAAGTTTCTGATCATGCCTTAGATACGGTCGTTTATGAAGAAGCGACAGAAAAAGAATTAGATGCAATTTTAACTAAACGACTAACTGGAGCAAATCTAACTTCGAAAGAAGTCGCTCAATTCAAGACTGCGGTTATCATTTATTTAGGCAGCGAATACAACAAACGTGGATGGGTTCAGCAATATCATATTGGCGCTTTACGTAATAACAATTCAAGAATGTTTAATCTAATGGGGCCTGATGTTGGTTTTGATTCTATTAATGACTCACCTATTGCTCAACCATTATCCCGACTATTAGATGCACAAGCTAAACAAAATGCTCTACCTAAAACAATTCTCTATTGCTTAAATCCATCTGATAATGAGATTTTGGGTACGATGATAGGTAATTTCCAAGGGGAAGGAATACAAGGCAAAATGCAATTTGGTTCAGGTTGGTGGTTTAACGATCAAAAAGACGGCATGATTCGCCAAATGACCCAACTGGCTCAGCTTGGTTTATTAAGTCGTTTTGTTGGAATGTTAACCGATAGTCGCAGTTTCCTTTCTTATACTCGTCATGAATATTTTAGACGCATTTTATGTCGTATGATTGGTCGTTGGGTTGAAGATGGTGAAGCACCTCGTGATATCGAGTTATTAGGTCAAATGGTCAAAAATATTAGTTTTGATAATGCGAAAAACTATTTTGGTATCGAATTAAATTAATATATTAGAGTAATAGTAATGAAAACATTGAACAGAATTGATTTTCCCGGCGCTAAATATACTACGCGTGTTGTACAATTTGGCGAAGGTAATTTTTTACGTGCATTTTTAGATTGGCAATTGGATATTTTAAATGAAAAAACCGATCTTGATGCGGGTGTAGCAATTATTCGCCCACTTAATACAGACTTTCCACCATCATTAAATACTCAAGATGGTTTATATACCACATTAATTCGTGGATTAAATGAACGCAATGAAACAGTAAAAGAATTTAGGATGATTCGTTCCGTTAATAGTGAGATAAATGTCTATACACAGTATGACCAGTACCTTGCATTAGCCAAAGATCCTAATATTCAATTTATTTTTTCTAACACCACTGAAGCCGGTATCAGCTATGTTGAAAGCGATAAACTTACAGACCAACCTGCTACAAGCTATCCAGCTAAATTAACGGCTTTCTTGTATGAAAGATTTAACCATTTTTCTGGAAGCAAAGAGAGTGGTTTAATCATTATTCCATGTGAGTTAATTGATTATAATGGCGATGCACTAAAAAAATTGGTCTTAAAATATGCTAACCAGTGGAATTTGTCAGACAAATTTATTGCTTGGTTAGAAAACGATAATGTATTTTGCTCAACATTGGTTGATAGGATTGTCCCAGGTTATCCTAAAGCTCAAATTTCTGAATTAGAATCGGAATTAGGTTATAAAGATAACTTTATTGATTCAGCAGAATATTTCTACCTTTTTGTTATCCAAGGCCCACAATGGCTAGCGCAAAAATTGCGTTTGGATAAATGCAACATTAATATCAAAATTGTTGATGATATTAAACCCTATAAAGAGCGTAAAGTTGCAATTTTAAATGGTGCGCATACAGCATTGGTTCCAGTGGCTTATCTAGCAGGAATTGATACGGTTGGTGAATCAATGAATGATTCGCAAATTTTAGAATATATCAAAGAGACAATTTTTGATGAAATTATTCCAGTTTTAGATTTGCCACATCAAGAATTAGTTGATTTTGCGCAGTCAGTTATCAATCGTTTTAAAAATCCATTTATTGAGCACCAATTAATGTCAATTGCTCTAAATAGTATGACCAAGTTTAAAACACGTATACTTCCGCAACTGCTCGCTTATCAAAAAGCAAAAAGTGTGTTACCTAAGCATTTAGTCTTCTCTTTTGCTGCTTTAATTGCTTTTTATCGAGGTGTAAGAAATAACCAAAATTATCCATTACAAGACGATGCAATTTGGTTAGAGCGCTTTAGTACTGGCTGGGCCAATGTCAGTAGTGATAATGAAACACTCGCACAATTAGTGGAAACAGTACTTAGTGATAGTGCTCATTGGGATTGCGATTTGCTAAATATTCCGCAATTAGCACAAACATTAACACAATATTTAACTGTCATTACTCAAGAAGGTATGCGCAGTGCAATTGAAAAATGTGTTACTGGTAGCAAATAAAATGAGTGGTGCAATGGTAAAATTTATAAAAATTAACAATGAAGATAATGTTGCTGTGGCATTATCTGATATAGAAGCACATGAAGATAATATTATAATCGATGGAAACGCCATCGATTTACCACAAGCGATCAAACAAGGGCATAAATTTGCCCTTAAAGATATTGAGCCTAATGAAAATATTATTAAATATGGCTTACCAATAGGGCATGCCACTTGTTTAATTAAAACAGGTGAGCATATTCATTCACACAATTTAAAAACCAATCTAAATGATATCAATGATTATAAATATCAACCTAATTTATCCAAAAATCAGTCGCTGCATGAAATAGCTGATAAACCAGTCAACATTTATCGCCGAAAAAACGGTGAAGTTGGTATCCGTAATGAACTTTGGATTATACCAACGGTAACGTGTATTAATGGTATTGCGCAGCAAATTGTTAAACAGTTTTGTGATGAACTCAATAATCAATTAGAAATTGATGGTATTACCGTACTTGAACATCCTTATGGTTGTTCGCAACTTGGACAAGATCATAAAAACACCAAAATAATATTACAAGATCTTGTTAAACACCCTAATGCGGGGGCTGTATTAGTTATTGGACTTGGATGTGAAAATAATCAAATCTCAGAATTTAAAGCCGATCTTGGTGATTATGATGAGTCGCGTGTTAGATTCCTGATTGCTCAACAAGAAGCCGATGAAGTTGCTTGTGCATTGACGCTGCTAAGAGAACTTTATGCCATTATGAAGCAAGACAAACGCGAAGTAGGGCGGTTAAGCGAATTAAAATTTGGTTTAGAGTGTGGTGGATCAGATGGTTTTTCCGGAATCACTGCTAATCCGATGCTAGGGCTGTTTTCGGATTATGTCATTGCCCATGGAGGAACCAGTGTTCTTACCGAAGTACCTGAAATGTTCGGAGCAGAAAATATTTTGATGTCTCACTGCGTTGACGAGCCTACTTTCGATAAAACCGTGCTTATGATCAACGATTTTAAACAGTATTTCATCTCAAACAATCAGCCTATTTATGAAAATCCGTCTCCAGGTAACAAAGCGGGTGGAATAACAACCTTAGAAGAAAAATCCCTTGGTTGTACGCAAAAAGCAGGCGGAAGTGAAGTGATTGATGTCTTGAAATATGGTGAAAGACTAACAAAGCATGGACTCAATTTACTCAGTGCGCCTGGTAATGATGCCGTGGCTACAGGGGCTTTATCAGCAGCAGGATGTCATATGGTGCTATTTACTACAGGTCGCGGAACTCCTTATGGTGGAATCGTACCAACGGTAAAAATTGCGACTAATACACAATTAGCAGACAAAAAAGGAAATTGGATTGACTTTAATGCTGGCAAACTCATTGAGGGTACCTCTATGCAACAGTTATTAATTGAATTTATTGACTATATCGTACTGGTTGCTAATGGTCAGCAAACACGCAATGAGATAAATAATTTCAGAAATCTAGCGATATTAAAAAGTGGTGTAACTCTTTAAAACTATCCACTCAAGGCTAAAATTAACCAGCCTACTTATCCAAATAACAATGCGAACGGTAATCTATAATGGGCAACGGTTCGCACTAAAATGCAAAAGGAAGCAACAATGACAATGGTATCTGTTAAAGATTTTGGTGCAATAGGTAATGGTAAAACACTTAATACAGTTGCTTTTGCCAATGCAATACAACATATTGAACAACAAGGTGGTGGAACGCTTATCGTTCCAGTGGGAACTTATTTAACAGGCGCAATCAAGCTTTGCAGTAATTTAACTTTAGTTATTGAACAGAATGCGACTTTATTATTTTCAGATAATGAACAAGATTACCCAATCGTGCATTCACGTTGGGAGGGGGTAAAACAAGATGTCTATATGCCTTGTATTTACGGTCAAAATCTTGAAAATGTCATTATCACCGGTGGCGGTAAAATTGATGGCAATGGCGCTAAATGGTGGCATACTTTCCGTCATAATCGTGATACCCTAAAGTATCCAAGACCTTACTTGATTGGTTTTGATTTTTGCCAACGTATAACTATTGAAAAAGTCTTTTTAACCCAGTCTCCAAGTTGGACGGTCCATCCAATGGAGTCAAATAATGTGGTGATTGATAATATATCGATTTTAAATCCAGCAGATTCACCTAATACCGATGGTATTAATCCTGAATCTTGCCGTAATGTCAGAATTTCAAATTGCTATATTGATGTGGGTGATGATTGCATCGCAATTAAAGCGGGTACTGAGGAAACAGCAGATAAAAGCCCTTGCGAAAATATTTTAATTACTAACTGTAACATGATTCATGGTCATGGCGCGGTAGTATTGGGTAGTGAAATGAGTGGTAGTATTCGTAATGTCACTATTACTAACTGTGTATTTCAAAAAACAGATCGAGGTGTGAGATTCAAAACACGTCGAGGTCGCGGTGGTACCATTTCAGATATTACTTTTAGTAATATTGTTATGGATGAAGTACTATCAGCCTTTGTAATGAACTATTACTATTACTGCGGACCAAAAGGTAACGATCCAATTGTTTGGAATAAAGATCCGCTGCCAATAAATGAAGCAACCCCAGCCTGTCATAATATTAGTTTTTCAAACATTATCGCCAAAAATGTGCGTGCCTATGCTGGTTTTTTATATGGCATTCCTGAATCGCCAATTGCCAATATTTCGTTTGATAATATTCGAATATCAATGCAAATTAATGCCAAGGCAGATGAAGTTGATATGTTTAAGGATGTTAAACCTGAGGCTGGTAAAGGATTTTTTATCGAAAATGCCCAAAGTATTTTATTTAATAACGTTATTATCGATAATGTTGTAAGTGAGCCGCTTTGTGTTAAAAATAGTAGTGATGTTTACGTTAATCAGTCATTTGTGAAGCAGGATGGCAAATTAATTAAATTGAAAGTTTGAGCACATTATAGATAATCTTCCAAATTCTATTTGAAAGGTGGGTCATTTTTGGTAAATAACCGCTTTTGCAGCGGTTATTTTTTATAATTAAAAAAATGTTAATCAATAATATTCCTTTGGAAAATAGATAGCGCATAATGCAATAAAATAATTATTTACCATTTATCAATGGTAATAATTACATCCATTATCCATTATGGCAATTTAGCTATTTTATTCCATCCACTGATAAGCACATTAAAATCCATCCAATATTCATTACAAATTTATACCGCCTTGTCATTTGAATGATTGAAATTGACTTAATTGTTGATAAATCCTGCTACGCATGGGGATGCAACAAATCTTTTTTATTGAAATGGCAAATGGGAACCAATAGATAACAGTATGGCTAATTTTGCTGCTAATGATCACCAAACTACAGAGTCTGTAAGTGTTTTCATATTGCCTAATTGGTCAACAATAAACTTAGCAGAGCTTCAATAACAAGGTCGCTTATAATTCTTATTTACATTACTTTAGCAAAATAACTTTGAAGTTGATCACATTTATCTAATAAAGCCGTTAAAGCTAAATTTTTAGCTAT
>CAMLPV010000017.1 GCA_946482005.1 uncultured Gilliamella sp. | reverse complement strand
TTTAACCGATTACATTAAACAGTTAAAAAAAGTATAGTGACAGTAAAAAGATGATGCAACATTTTTTTATTTTTATTTGTAAACTATCGTAAATAATGGACAAAATGATTGGTATAATTAGCCCTTCCCTATAAATGAATTAAGTGGTAACGGTTTATTTAATTCCATTGAAGTTAAAAAAGCTCAACATTAGCTTTAAATACTGCAACTTATTAGAATAATAACAATAGAAATTATTGTTAATTACATTTTTTCTGCATTTTATAAAATAAGTGATTTTTTTATAAAAATAGTTAAGAAACCTATATCGTCAACCAGTATTCATTTAAGAAAAAATATAGAGTTAACCGATTTAAATATGATTGCCAATACATTAATTTTTTCAGCATAAATAGTAATAAAAACTGTTGTTAATTACATTCATTTTGTAATTTATAAATTAAGTTATTCTTGTAAAAAGAATCAAGCTCTCTATACCGTCAGCCGATGTTTGTTGATTAAAAATATTTACTAAAAACATCATTCCTCAAAAATAAATTTAACCAAATTATTGATGATGGATGATTCTCACTGACGCCAGACCATTGTTTTTACTACTAACTTCGTCAAGGCAATTGCTTTTGCAAGGTAATTATTTTCTAACAAACTAACTTTAGTTTTCCCTATATTTAGCTCACTTTAACCAAGGATTAAAAACTAAGAAATTAACCCTAAGGATAGACGCAAAGACCAATAATGTCGCGCGAACTAGTGGGAGTTATAGCCACGGTACCATGGTATGAACCAACGGAAAACTGGTCAAGACCGGTGGCATCACTCGTCCAATAATGATAGTGACCGAAGCTGGCATTAGGGTAAGCCGGCATGAACCCCCACTCCGTGAAAAACCCGGCTCCAATACGGCGTTGATAATGATTATTAGGTGACGAAGGTGTAGCGCCTACAGCACCTTGGCAGGGATAAAGCCCTCCAGCCCAAGTTCCTTGGCAAGTCGCGTTAGTTAGATCATTAACCTTAGGTGTACGATATCCAATATTGGCACACCAAGATGATGTATTAGAATAGTCGTATCTATCAGAACCACGGTTGACAAACCATTGTTTTAACTCAAATCCATATTTGACGACATCATTACCACGACTATCTCGACCGACTAACTCAAATACCTGAGGCAAAGATGGTTTATCGATATTCCCCGGATTACTTGAATTCCATTGCGTTGGTGTAGCAACAGGACCAGTTAGGGTGACGCGAACACTGGTATTTGTTGAATTGGTCATAGTAGCAGTAATACGACTATGAGAAACTGCCGCCCAAGATAATGCTTGATTACTACCAACAATATTCAAATCAAAATACAAATTATTAGCACCAGTAGTCGGGAAGTTTAAACCATAAGACGATGGCGTAACTGACTGAGGAATAAAACCCTTATTAGGGTGCCAAATGGTAGCAGGGCCAGCAAAATTACCTGAACTTTTATTCATGTCCGGTTTAGCAAAACTAATCATTGCTAATATCTTAGGATTAATATAATAAGTGACATTACTCGCAGTAAAATGACTTTCATTAGGTACACCATAACGTGTTTTTAGCATAGCATTAGTATTAGATAATGTTAATTTATAAGGTGCGTTAGAAATAGTAAGCACTGTATTACGTGATACCGGCTGATTATTTTTATCAACAATGGATAACATTAGACTACCAGTAGCGGTAATACCATCTCTCCCCTGACCATCGCCATCAACATCACCCCAATAATTATAAGGCGCATCAATAAGTGAACTCAATGCAATAGAATCAGCATTCGTTGGCACTAACATAGCAATATCCGCAAAACTCTGATCTACAGCGGGTAAAACGATAGGATTGACTGAACTTGAATTATTAGTTGAGGGAGTATATTTATCGCCATTCGAAAGGGATATCTCAAGCAGACCGTCGGTATTTGTTATTTGGCTGCGGCCACCGTCGAGAGTTAAATATGGCGGATTACCATTAATTATATTCGAAGTATTAGCGGTTATGGCTAGGCAAGAATAGGGAGTTATTAATAACAAGACAAATGCGAATTCTAAAAAAATATGCAGAAATAAAAAGGAATGATATAAGAATTGTCGTGAAAAAAATTGCATAATCTGGTGCAATTTCGATAAAAAATAAATTAAGGTGAAAAATAAATGTCGCGAGTTAAACTTTGGGAAAGTTATATTATAAGCTGACCAAATTGCCTGATTAAAACCATAATACATTTCGACTGTTCCATCAAATAATCTTTTGAATTATATGTTTTTTCACACTAATCAATTAGATTTAAACCGTTTACATTAAACGGATAAAAAAGTATAGTGACTGGAAAAACACGATGCAACATCTTTTTATTTTTATTTGTTAACTATCGTAAAGAACAGACAAAAAGATTGGTATAATTAACTTTCTCATATAAAAGGATTAAGTGGTAACGGTTTATTTAATGCCATTGAAGCTAAAAAAGCTAAACATTAGCTTTAAATACTGCAACTTATTAGAATAATAACAATAGAAAATTGATGTTAATTACTTTTTTCTTCATTCCTTAAAAAAGGTTATCTTTTAGAAAAATTGTCAAGAAACCCATGTCATAAAACTCTGTTTATTCATTAAAAATATAGAGTTAAACAATTTAAATATTATTCTTAATACATTAATTTTTTAGAATAACGATTAATAAAAAGTTGTTGCTAATTACATTCATTTTGTAATTTATAAATTAGGTTATTCATTTGTAGAAATGAATCAAGCAGTCTATGCCATCAGTAGATATTAACTAATTAAAAAAATTTATTAAAAAACTATTCCTCAAAAAATAAATTCATCCAATTAGTGTCGATAATTTACATTAATGTCACGAAATCGTTTTTGTAAGTCAATTATTATCTAGCGAACTGACGCAATTTTTCCAGCTCATACTGCGTCAGTCTCGATTTAAACATTAAAAAATTAATTAAGGATAGGCACAAATTCCATGGTCGATGGATGTATAGCGAGATGCATTACCACTATTCGAGCTAACAACAAACTGGTGATTACTTGTACTTTGCACATCACTCGTCCAATAAGCATAATAATTGAATTCAGCAGAGTCGTAATAAGACACAGATCCCCACTCTGCAAAGAATCCCCCACCAATGCGACGCTGGTAATAATTATTAGGTGATGAAGGTGTAGCACCAACTACACCTTCACACCAATAACCTGAATTCGCTCCTTGACAAGACGTATTAGTTAGATCCTTAACATTAGGCATGCGGTATTTAATATTAGTACACCAAGATAATATATTAGGATAATCAAATTCCTGATGACCACGATTTACGAACCACTGCTTTAACTCAAATCCATATTTGACGACGGCATTACCATGACTATCACGACCAACTAACTCAAATACCTGAGGTAAAGATGGTCTGTCGATTTCGCCTGGATTATCTGATTGCCATTGCAATGGCTTTGCTACTGGGCCGGTTAGCGTAACGCGAACGTTATTACTAGTTGAATTGGTCATAGTTGCCGTAATACCACCGTGAGAAACTGGTGCCCAATATAAGGCCTGATTAATACCACCTATTTCTAAATCAAAATACAAATTATTTGCACCAGTAGTAGGAAAATTTGAATCGTAAGATGAAGGCATAACCGACTGCGGAAGAAAACCCCTATCAGGATTCCATATAGAATCCGGACCTGCATAATAACCACTTCCATTAATTAAAATTGGTCTAGCAAAGCAGACCGAAGGTGATGCCTTAGGATTAATATAATAACTGACATTACCTGCCGTAAAACGACTTTCATTAGGAACCCCATAACGTGTTTTTAATGTACCTTCAGTATTTGATAAGGTTAATTTATAAGGCCCGTTACAGATAGCCAGTACTTCATTACGGGTAACTGCTTGATTATTTTTATCAACAATGGATAAGCTTAAACTACCCGTAGCGGTGATACCATTCCCCCCTTGACCATCGCCATCGTCGTCACCCCAATAGTTATAAGGTGTACCAATAAGTGAACTTAATGCGACAGAATCTGTATTTGTTGGCACTAACATAGCAATATCCGCAAAGCTCTGGCCGGCAGTAGGTAAAACGATAGGATTGACTAAACTTGAATTATTGGTTGTGGGCGTATATATATCACCATTCGAAAGGGATATTCCGAGCAAACCGTCGGTGTTTGTTATTCGGGTGCGACCATTGTCGAAAGTTAAATATGGCGAATTGCCATTAATTATATTCGTAGTTTTAGAAGTTAAAGCAAGGCTCGAATAGGAAGTTATTAACAACAAGCACAATGAGAACCCTAAAAAGATCGGCTGAGATAAAAAGGAATCACGCCAGAATACCGATAAATTTCGCTGAATTCCATGAAATTTCGATAAAAATTTAATTGGAGCAAAAAATAAAAGTTGCGAGTTTAACTTTAACGACGTTAAATTATAGGTTGTCCATATTGTGTGTTGTGTGTTGAAAATTATAATGCATTTCGACAGCCCTGTCAAGTAATTTTATGATTTATTTTCACTTTATATTTATTATTCAAATTTTAACCGTTTGCAATAAACGGTTAAAAAAGTATAGTGACTGAAAAAACACTATGCAACATTTTTTTATTTTATATTTGTTAACTATCGTAAAGAACTGACTAATGAATTGGAACAACTAAGCTTTCTATAAACAGAATTCTTTTTACCATTATCCATTTTTTCTTTATAAAAAATAACAAGTTAAATAAATTAAACAACCTACTCTATAAGTTATAAAAATAAACTGATCCCCAAAAACCAAATAGGATAAAATCGAATAACCAGAAAACGAACCTTTACCAATGATTTTTAGATAATAGATAGAAAGATTTTATTAATAAGCTCTCCCTTCCCTGAATGAGTTGTAGAGTATAAGTTGATGTCATATTTTATCGTGGACATGAAAGCTGATGTTATTACCTTTAATTTAAATTAGATAAAAATGGCAAAATAGGCTTATCGGTTTGTAATATTATAACTTTTATTATTAGGTTATTTAATATTGCTGGCATTAAATAAACCGTTTCCATTTAATTTTACTCTATGAAAAAGTGTAGATGTACCATATCTAACTTTTAACTTAATTGAGTTATAAGAAAAAAGTATAACGATATATAAATATATTATTTAACGGTTTAATAAAGATTTTATATTATAATTTTCGACCTCATAATTTTAATATATAAAAACAATGCATAAACTAGCCAATCGACTCGATCACTTTTCAGATTCGGTTATCCGTCGGATGACTCGGATCGCTAACCAATATCAAGCTATCAATTTGTCACAAGGATTTCCCGATTTTGATCCACCTAAACCGTTAATCGATGCGTTAAAACAAGCTGCTGATTACGGCCCTCATCAGTATGAAATCACTTGGGGCTCGGCTGAGTTTCGGCGTTTGTTAGCTAAAAAGCAACAAAAATTAATGCAGATTGATATCAATCCCGATGAAAATGTGTTGGTAACATGCGGTAGTACCGAGGCGATGATGTGCGCGGTGATGACGGTTTGTAATCCGAAAGATAAAGTTATCATTTTTTCACCGTTTTATGAAAATTATGGCGCTGATGCTATTTTGTCAGATGCGACGCCAATCTATGTGCCACTCATTCCACCTACCTTTGAATTTGATAAGCAACAACTTCGTGAAGCGTTTGAGCAAGGGGCAAAGGCGCTAATTCTATGTAATCCTAGCAATCCTTGTGGCAAGGTGTTCACTAAGAGTGAGCTTGAATATATTAGCCAATTAGCGATTGAATTTGATGCCTATATTATTACCGATGAAGTTTACGAGCATATGGTTTATGCTCCACATCAACATCTTTACTTAGCCAGCTTTGCCAATATGCAAGAGCGCACTATTTGCTGTAGCTCGTTGTCTAAAACCTATTCGATCACTGGTTGGCGACTCGGTTATATTATTGCCGATAAAAGAGTTATTGATGGTTGTAAGATGATCCACGACTTTCTAACCGTTGGTGCAGCTGCACCATTGCAAAAAGCGGCTTGTGCCGGGTTAGCATTAGGGGATGATTATTATCAACAATTAACCGAAACCTATACCGCTAAGCGTCGTCTATTTTTAAAAGGATTAGATGACTTGGGGCTTACTTATTATGAACCTCAAGGGGCTTATTATGTTTTAGTGGATATTTCGGCGTTAAATCCATTTAAGACTGATTTTGAATTTTGTGAATGGTTAATTAAAGAAGTCGGCGTAGCGGCAGTGCCAGGGTCGGCCTTTTTTAAACATCCTGAATATCGTTATATTCGCTTCCATTTCGCTAAACAAGAACCTACGCTAATTGCAGCTTTAGAAAGACTCTCCAAACTCAAGGAAAAATTATTATGTTTAAAAAATTAATTGTGGCAAGTTTAGCCATTTTAACTTCACTGTTGGTATTAACTGGTTGTGACAGTGCTAAAAAAGAGAATCAAATTACTGTTGGCGTTGCCGCTGGTCCTTATGGTGATATGTTTAAACAAGCTATCGCCCCAGGTTTAGAGAAGAAAGGCTACCACATTGAAATTCGTGAATTTAGCGATTATGTTCAACCAAATTTAGCGTTAGCTAATAAAGATATCGACGTTAATTTGTTTCAACATTTGACTTATCTTAATAACTTCAAACAAGCTCGCAACTTAGACATTATTGCGATTGGCTTTGTTCCGACTGCTGGCGCCGGTATTTATTCAAACAAAATTACTGACTTTTCGCAGTTAAAACAGGGCGATCAAGTGACCATCTCTAGCGATGTAACTAACGAAGCTCGTGCTTTACGTATTTTGGAAGCTGCAGGATTAATTAAACTTGATGCAAATGTAGATAAAAATAACTTAACCCCTAAAGATATTATTGAAAATCCTTATGGTTTAGAGATAGTGCCAATTGAAGCACCACAAACACCACGTTCTTTAGACAATGTTGCATTATCAGTCGTTAACGGTAATTATGCCATCGGTGCTGGTTTAGATCTTTCTAAAGCGCTTTATCACGAAGTATTAGATAAGGATCATAAAAATGTTATTGCCATTCGTGCTGAATCAAAAGATAGCTTAGGTAAAGACATTATTGAGGTGCTGCAATCACCTGAATTTAATCAAGTGATTAATGATAAAAATGGTATTTTCTATACCTTCCAAAAACCTGATTATCAGTTATTTTAATTATGCAAACTAATCCGTTAATTCAAGTAAAAAATGTTTCAGTAAAATTTACAGCCAAAGAGCAAGTAGTTGAAGCAGTTAAAAAGGTCTCGTTTGATGTGAATCAAGGCGAAATCTTCGGTATCATTGGCTCAAGCGGTGCCGGTAAAAGTACGTTAGTAAGAACACTGAATCGACTTGCTGAACCCTCTTGCGGACAAGTTATTATCAATGGTGTTGATATTCAAACCTTACGCGGTCGTGAATTACAGGCGTTTCGGTTTCATGTTGGCATGATTTTTCAAAACTTCAATTTGGCATCATCGAAAACTGTCTATGAAAATATTGCCTTTGTGCTTAAAGCTGCCGGTAAAAAAGGCGATGCCGTTAAAAACAGAGTCAACGAATTGCTTGCTTTAGTCGGATTAAGTGATAAAGCTAGTGCCTATCCTGCTGAACTCAGTGGTGGGCAAAAGCAGCGAGTCGGCATTGCCAGAGCGCTAGCTAATGACGCCAAAATTCTATTGTGTGACGAAGCAACGAGTGCATTAGACCCCACCACTACTAGCGCAATACTTGATCTACTAAAACAGCTCAATCAAGAATTTGGATTAACCATTGTACTAATCACCCATGAAATTGATGTGGTAAAAAAAATCTGTCATCGGGTTGCAGTAATGTCGCAAGGAGAAATTGTCGAAATGAATAGCACCTTCAACCTTTTTGCCTGTCCGAAACAACCGTTCACGCAACAATTTCTCAATATTGATGAAAACACTCATTTACCGGATATCATCAAACAAAACGTTAAAGGTAAATTGGTCCGTTTGCGTTACATTAACGAAAACACCACCCAACCAATACTGTATCAATCTGCTATTGAAACGCAGGTTGCATTTAATATTTTACATGGTTTTATTGAATACTTCGACAACCAAGCTTTAGGTAATTTAGTGATTGAACTCATTGGTCAACCGGCAAATATTGAAAATCTAATAACCAAATTAGCAGCTCAAGAAGTGATTATTGAGGAAATAAATTAATGATAAAACTCACCATTGCCGAAATAGCGCAAATGTTATGGAAAGCCGCTTACGAGACATTTATTATGGTAAGTTGGTCATTGTTAGCCGGTTTAATATTCGGTACATTAATCGGTTTAGTGCTGTTTTTAATGTCGAATCAATTCTTCTTCAAAAATAGAATCATCAACAGTATTGCTAATTTTGTCGTCAACGCGACTCGTTCCATTCCGTTTTTAATATTAATGGTGACAGTACTGCCTTTAGGAGCATTATTGGTTGATACCGCAGTTGGTCCTAAAGCTGTGATCTTACCACTTTCGATAGCCGCTATCGCTTTTTATGCCAGATTAGCGGAAAACGCCTTTAGTCAAATTGACAAAGGGGTAATTGAGGCAGCGGTAGCCAGTGGAGCATCACATCTGCGGATTATTTTTGGCATTTTGTTTCCTGAGGCGATGGCACAATTAATTCGTCACGCAACCGTCACTACCATCTCACTTATCAGCTTTAGCTCAATGGCCGGCGTTGTAGGTGGTGGTGGCATTGGTGACTTAGCCATCAGTTATGGTTATCAACGCTATGTGACCGAAGTGCTCATTTTATGCGTTGTTATTCTTATTTTTATTGTAATGGTGATTCAATACCTTGGTGACAAGTTAGCCAACCACTTTGATAAAAGCTATAAATAGTCGGTAATTCAACATGAACAAACTAACAGATATTATTAAAGACCCCCAACGTATCGTCTTACAAAATGCCATCCCACCATCGCACCTGACTGATGGTTTACAGCTAAAATACGGTCAGGCTGATATTTTAGTCTACCCCAAAACCACTGCCGAAGTGGTTGAGGTGGTTAAATTTGCAAATGCAAACAATCTGAATATTACTACTCGTGGCGCGGGGACTAACTTGGTTGGTTCTACCATTCCTAATGGTGGTATTATTCTTGATTTATCATTGATGACTAATATTGTTGAGCTAGATAAGCAAACTTTTACCGTTACCGTACAACCTGGTATTTTGCTGCAAGATCTGCAACAGTTTGTCGAACAACATGACCTATTTTATCCGCCCGATCCTGGCGCGAAAACCGCTACTGTTGGCGGAAATATCAGTACCAATGCTGGTGGCATGCGAGCAGTAAAATATGGTGTGACCCGTGATTATGTGCAAGCCCTCGAAGTAGTAATGGCTGATGGAAGTGTGTTAACTATTGGCAGCAAAAATGTTAAGGACAATACCGGACTTGCCTTAAAACATCTGTTTATTGGTAGTGAAGGCACTTTAGGTATTATCACTCAATGTACTCTAAAACTGATAGCCAAACCGAAAGTATCGCAAACGTTTATTGTCGGTTTTAATACCATTGAACAAGCCATTGCCAATATTACCACCGTACTGCATACCCTAACCCCAACAGCGTTAGAATTTGTCGAGCGTAAAGTGGCACAATGGGGCGAGCAGTACTCGGGTTTTCAATTTCCACTACCTAATAGCCAAGCTTATTTGATTATTATGTTGGATGGCGCCGATCTGCAAACCATCGAACAACAACGCCAGCAATTATTGGCTAATTTAGGTGATTGTGACTTTTTTGTTGCCGAAGATAGTAAGCAAACCAATCAAATTTGGACAATCCGCGGCTCATTAGTGCGCGCGGTCGAGGCAGTAACCCAGCAAGATCCGATTGATATTGTGGTACCAATAAATCGTATTGCCGATTTTATTAACTTTACCAAACAGCTTGAAGTACAAACCAAAGTACGCATGTTAGCCTTTGGTCATGCTGGGGATGGGAATATTCATCTCTGTATTTTGCGTGATGATCGTGATGACCATCAGTGGCAAAGCGATCTGCAACTAGTCCATCAAGCACTGTATCAAAAATGTTTGGAACTTGGTGGCTTACCTTCAGCCGAACATGGCATTGGTACCGCAAAAGTTAGTTATTACAACGACGCCATTCCAGCAACAAATCGCCAGCTTATGCGGGCTATCAAACAGCAGTTCGATCCTAAAAACTTACTAAACAATCAGGTCTATACAACTATCATTTAGTATAGCTATCATTTAATATAACTATGATTTAATCTGATTAACATCATTATCTCAATCATGAAGTTTGAGATGGTGATGTAAATTAGCATTACAACGATTTTAATGGTTAGAATAGGTTATAAACAGAATTAAGAAATGATTATAAAATAGGCTATCCTTCGATATTTTCCTTAATGTTATTTCGTTTTAATTGAATGCTTTTCTCGAAATCTCTTCAAGACAGTTTTTAAGTTTTTATAGAGATGTTTAACTGCCATTATTGGGTGGTGGAGCATCATTCTAGGGCCGGCATAGCGCATAACTTCTTTGATTTTTAATTTGTAGTCTTTGCGATAGCAATGTTTTGGACAGAGTTCACAGGTGGTTTTCTGTTCACCAAATCGACACATAGTTAAACGTTGCATGGCATATTGCAACAGATCATTACACTCATCACAAAGCTGATTTTTCGGGGTATGGTGTTTCTGGCGGCAATAAAGGGCTATCATCACCCTTACCGTGGCTTTTTCTTGAGTAATTTTGGGACCAGTGTTATTTGCAACCATAATTTGATAAAGTTAAATTTGAAAAAATGTTAGAATACTAAATTAATTAATATAATCACAAGGATTTTGTTTAATGGCAAGAATTATCAACAAAGATACTACGGTTTGTATGTCTCTTTCAGCTAGACCTAGTAATTTTGGTACTCGTTTTCATAATTTTTTATATGAGAAATTAGATTTGAATTATCTTTATAAAGCATTTACCACCAATAATTTAAAAGATGCGATTTATGGTATCAAAGCATTGTCGATTCGCGGTTGTGCAATTTCGATGCCTTATAAGCAAGCTTGTATTGAATTTATTGATGAATTAGATGTCTCAGTACAATCCATCCAAGCGGTCAATACCATTGTTAATACTGACCACTATCTAAAAGCCTATAACACTGATTATATTGCTGTTGAGAAGCTGATTAAAACCAATAATATAAGTAATAATACGCCGTTTGTTTTAAAAGGTAGCGGTGGGATGGCAAATGCTGTAATTGGTGCATTTTATGATGCCGGTTTTAAATATGGAATTGTCTGTGCACGGAATGAGGAGAAAGGCCAAGCTTTAGCTGAGCGTTATCATTACAAATGGGTCAAGGACGAATCAACCATTACTCCTGAACAAGCAAAATTAATTATCAATGTTACGCCAATTGGCATGCAAGGTGGCGTTGAGGCAGACCAACTATCGTTTAGTGAAGCAATGATTAACCAAGCGGATATTATATTTGATGTAGTCGCCCTACCCGTTGAGACACCACTAATTAAATATGCCAAAAAGTTAAATAAAACCATTATTTCCGGTGCAGATGTTGCAGTGTTACAAGCGGTTGAACAATTTATTTTATACACTGGCGTGACACCTAATGATGAACTCATCCAGCAAGCTGGTGAGTTTGCCAGACAAGGTTAGTCGTGATGAGAAATTATTGAGAACTTATCGATACTCTGGGACGCATCAATCGCTACATTGTAACAAAGTGCTGATGCTCAAGAGCGGTGAGTATCATCTAGCTATTTGTTAATATCATCCGGGAATCAAAATCGAACGGTGTAAGAAACTAATAGTTATACTTTGGGCATGTTATCATGCCCATAATCAATCAACTGGAAGAATTGGTTAATACGACTCTGTGAAGCTGATTTTAACAATATGGAGCTTCGGTCGATATTAGCCATTTGAAAAAACTCATTCGCCTTCCTCATCTAGATATTGTCACCGTTGAGAAATAATACCGAAAAGCGAAAACAACCTAAAGACAATCAATTAAAAAGCCATTTAGTCGCAAAAAAACAAGGGAAGCTATTTAAATAAAAAATAGAGGAACACTTTTTTGGAGTTTTCAAATCGCCTAAATAAAAACAAAATAGGCTGTTAATAGGCTAACTTATACATTAAAAATATTGAGTAAATTTGTTACTGAAGCTTTTCCCTACACGATTTATATCAACCAAGTTTGGCATTGCGTTTCGCCCTCTTTTTTGTTGATTAGTTGCGGCAAGCGAAAGGTTGGCAAATAATATAGTTTTTTCTAAAGACCAACCATAACTAATCCCATAGGCAAAAGCACCTTGAAAAATAGCGACATCAATCAGGTAATCAGATGATTGATTCTCAAAGGCTGGGATGATGACCACTTGTTGACGATCAAGATATGCGCAGCCTTTTTTGTCCAAGCGAATAATAACTTTGCCATTGGTTAAACTGCGTAATCTTTTAAGCGCATTTTTAATCTCTTCTCGATGACGAAAGTTTTTTAATTTTAAAAACGCACCGGCAAATTTTTCCGTCACAATTAAATAATCAGCATGTTGTGCTAAATATAGGCTAGAATCAGATAGGTTATCGATACACATAATCACTTTAATTTTAGGTAAATGCTCGATGAGATATTCACTTAATTCTGCCTCATATCCATCAATTAAGATAACAATATCATGTTTATGACCACTCATGGTTTGCATAAAATGGTTAAGCTTATTCTTTTCCGCCATGGTTAACTTAGGCGGTGTGGTTAACCGGTGAGATATCACTGAATGGGTTCCGGCTTTCTCATCAATGGTGATAGCCTCTAAAGGCGTAACCATTTTTTCAGAAAAGATAAATTGCCCAGTATTAACACCAGCATCGGTAAGTTCTGATACAATCTGATTAGCATAATTATCGTTGTTTAAATGACTAATGTGATAAATCTTCTCCCCCCAAAGGGCGAGTAAATAAGCCGCATTAGCACATGCCCCACCACCACTACGCACAATATTAGCAGATGAGTTTAAACCACTTTGTTCTAAACTAGCGGAACTAACACAAACCAAATCTAAACAAGCAAAACCTACGGTAAGAATTGTCATCATTTAGCCTCGATAGATAAGTTAATAAACAATACTAAAAATTGAAAAATGATCTGATCTAGTTTTTTATGATATAGCGATTTATGATTTAATTTTGTTCAACTTGATTATGTTTTAGCTAACTATACTGGCGATAAAAATTGTAGAGAAAAGTGAAAAGCAATAAGGAAATTAGGCTTATTGCTTTAAGTAAAAAACGATGCCTCAAAGGGCTTTATTATGTTCAAAAAACTATAATTTGATTTATCAGTTATAGAATAATCCAATTAAGGATTGTTTTTATATTAAGTGATTTAGATAAGCTTGATAAGCACAAAAACTAAATTTTGTGATATATCTCTCAAATATATTCCTTTTATTACTAAATATCAAACCAAAATCGCTATTAGATAATCACTAATAACGATTCATGACGGTTATGATAACTATGGTTAGGTTATCTCATTTTTTACGTTAATAAGAAGGTATCATGTTACATAGTTTGTTGTAATTTATGATAAACCGCTAAAAGTTTTTGATGCATAGCAAATTGTTCTATTGGATTATTGTCATACTGAGCATCCTTCGACTCAATTAGACCGAAAAATTGTTTTTTAGCGGTCGCATATTGCCACATATCATCAACACAGTCTTTTCCATACATTTTATTAAATGCCTTTTGGTAATCACTAAATTGATTCTCTCCGCGTTCAATAATAAAATTGACCAAAGTTTGTAAACAACGATAAGCGTGATTGCGTTCCGGTGTGAAAATGGATTCGTTCATTTCAACCGTCCAGTCGATCCACAATTTTGCTTGCGGTAAATCAGCCGCCGCTAATGCCAACATGGCTTTTAACTCACCAATTCTTAAGGTTAACCACGCATTATCTTTACCGGTTGCAATGCCAAGTAATTCACGAACTCGAGCAAAATCATCTAAACCTTCATCATCCAATTGTTCAATAATCGCCAATAATTGTTTTGCCGTACGTTTTTGTTGAGGGAGGGATAGGATCAGTTCACGCAGGTGGATCGCCATATTATTATTGGCGATCAATAGATCTTCCGGCGGATAGATTTCTGACATACCGACAGCTAAAATGCGGCATGCATAAACACCAAGATGCTGGTAATCCATGATAAGCACTTCGATTTTATGATGATCAAAAATAGCCATTAAGTTGGCAAATTCCTGTTCGGTCGTACCCGAAAAATCCCAGTCTACAAATTCATAATCCGATTTTTCATTGAACAGATCCCACGAGATTAAGCCACTTGAATCAATAAAATGGGTTTCTAAGTTACTTAAATCCGCCACATCATCATTATCAAAGCTTGGCGGGGAAAATACATCCAGATCTTTAAGACTTCGACCTTGCAGTAACTCGGTAACCGTTCGTTCTAGGGCTACACCAAAATTAGGATGTGCACCGAAAGAGGCATAACAAGTCCCATTTTGTGGATTAAATAACACTACGCAGATAACTGGGAATTCGCCGCCTAAAGACGCATCAAAACAGTAAATGGGGAAACCTTGTTTTTCTAGCGCATCAATTGCCGCTAACACAGCTGGATAACGATTGAGTACTTCAGCAGGAATGGTTGGCAGGCTGATTGCTTCGGCGATGATCTTATTTTTAGTATAACGCTCAAATATTTCTGATAATCCTTGAACGCGTGCTTCGTTTGGCGTGTTGCCTGCTGACATTCCATTAGAAGCGTATAAGTTAGCAATTAAATTAACAGGTACATAAATAGTTTTGCCATCGGATTGTTGCACAAATGGTAATGCGCAAATTCCACGTTCGCCATTACTTGACTGTAGATCGATTAAATCGGTCGCAGTTAATTCATGATCCGGATCATAAAACTTCATTAAATTGGGTGATAATAATCCTTTTGGCAAGCTGTTATCTTTCGGGATTGCGAACCATTTTTCAGATGGATAGTGAACAAATTCACCATTAGCCACTTTTTCACCTAAATAAAAATCAGAAAAAAAGTAATTAGTTGAAAGTCGTTCAAAATACTCACCAAGTGCTGACGCTAAAGCTGCTTTTTTACTGGCACCTTTACCATTGGCAAAACAGAGAGGACATTGGGTATTTTGGATATGTACCGACCAAACATTAGGCACGGGGTTAAGCCATGATGCCTCATTGACGGCTAAATCATATTTATCTAGTTGTTGATGAAAATAGTTAATGGAATCTTCTAATGCGGCATCTTTACCGGGAATAAATGTTTTCATACTGAATTTAAGGAAACCTTTGTTGAAATTAGCGTTGATTTATTAATCCAATTGTTATTAAATGTATCGTTTTTTTTCGTAAAGTGAAAGTAATAAAATTATTAATTTTTAATTAAGGAAATAAAAAATGAAAAATATAATCGATACCGAAGGTCTTTCTTTTAAGGACTTATTCTTTTTTAACAAGATGATTACGCCGAAAATTATTACTATAGTCTATTGGATAAGCTTAATTCTTATCGCAATTTCAGGTCTGGTTGTAATCTTCTCTAGTCTTTTTATATTGCGATATAGTTTTGGTTCTGGCTTAATGGGCATCATAAGTGGCATCCTAACAATTATTGTAGGTACTGTGTTTACTCGTATTGGATATGAGTTAATTTCTATATTATTCAATATTAACCGAAATATCGAAAAACTCGCTTCAAACAAATCTATTGATAATAAAAACCTATAATGCAAAACGATGTAAGTGGGGAAGTTTCCCCACTAATCCCACTAATAAAGTGTAATAAATTCAATCATTAAGTTATTAACTTAGAAATTACTCATCGTTTACAATTCACTTAACGGCCATCTTGGTTTAACCTCAATGGCGAGATCAGCAAATTGTGATGCTTTAAGATGAATCATACCAGCATAGGCAATCATCGCACCATTATCAGTACAAAATTCCATTCGCGGATAATAAACCTGTCCTTTTCGTTCAGCCATTAATTGAGCTAATTTGCTACGTAAGGTCTTATTGGCACTAACACCACCGGCAATGACTAAACGATTAAAACCAGTTTGATCTAATGCACGACGTGATTTAATTAACAAAGTATCAACTAATGCATCTTCAAATGCCCTTGCAATATCGGCTTTAGTTTGTTCATCAAGATCCTGTTTTTGCAGATTAATAGTATTAGCCGCAGCGGTTTTCAAACCAGAAAAACTAAAATCTAATCCTGGTCTATCGGTCATCGGTCTTGGGAAATGAAAACGTGAGGTATTCCCTTGTTCAGCGAGTTTGGATAATTTTGCGCCACCGGGGTAATCTAATCCTAATAATTTGGCAGTCTTATCAAACGCTTCACCAGCAGCATCATCAATTGATTCACCCAGAAGCGCATATTCACCAATGCCAGTAACTTTAATTAATTGGGTATGACCACCAGAAACTAGCAAAGCAACAAAAGGAAACGCTGGCGGATTATCTTCCAACATTGGTGCCAATAAATGGCCTTCCATATGATGTACCGCAACGGCAGGCACTCCCCAAGCATAAGCCAATGAACGCCCGACTGATGCTCCGACCATTAGAGCCCCGATTAGGCCTGGTCCAGCAGTATAAGCCACACCATCAATATCACTCGCCGTTAAATTAGCTTGTTTTAGCGCTGCTTGAATTAATGGTACAGTTTTACGAATATGATCGCGCGAAGCCAATTCTGGTACTACACCACCATAATCAGCATGCAATTTAATTTGTGAATAGAGTTGATTTGCGATAAGTCCTTGCTTGTCATCATAAATGGCAACGCCAGTTTCATCGCATGAGGTTTCAATGCCTAAAATCTTCATCAATGTTTACTCATAAGATCAGAAATCTCGTCTTCGCTCCAAAGATCTTGTTCAGTAAGTTCTTTATCAGCAATACGATGCTCTTCCGTAGCCCAATCACCTAAATCTATTAGTTGACAACGTTTACAACAAAATGGTCGATATGGACTTTTTTCGGACCACTCAACATCTTTGTGACAGGCAGGACACTTTACAATTGTAATGGTATTGTTATTCATTTGAACATTCTTAAATAATAGTAAGCTAACAACATGCAAGTTCAAATTCTATTGCATCGTTATTGGTAAAATCGCCAGTATGCAGGGGTAAAAAACGAATACTATATCGCGACATATGGCCAGAAACTTGGGGATACGTATTTTTATCTAAAGCAACACGGATCCGAATCAAATTTACCTCACCATTGGTTTCTTGGAAAAAGTTATTGGTACAAATAAAGGAGTGAAACTCCCCTAACTGCCGAATAAACTGCAAACATGTTTTTAAAAGTTCATCAAGCAAAGCAAAATTTTGCAACCATTTATCAACTTGTGTATTACGAACTTCCTGAGGCTGGTTCAACCATAAATGGAACAATGGCAAATCAAAACTACAACAGCCACCAGGTATCATTAAACGTTGCCGTATTGCCGTAATAAAACGGTCATCTTTCAAAACTTGTCCTAAGCGTAAATTTGAATCAAATTGAGTTAAGTAAAGATCATATTTTTCAATCATCTCATTAAGTAACTCTTTATTAACGCCATCAAGTTCGATCCAAGATAAAAGTTTTTGCTTTTGGGCTTCAAGTTCTTTAAGTAAATCACCTTTAATATCATTACGTTCAATAATTTCCAACAATTCTGATAATAAATGAAAAAACAATAACGCATTAGCTTGTTGAAAATGGCGATTTAAATATAACTGATTAAGTAAGAACTCAATACGTAACCAAGTACGCATTCTTTCATTTAATGGATGTTCAAAAATAATGTTATTCATAGCTATTCTTAACTTTTGAGTTATGTAAATATTGCTTGTGTAAATGATCAATTTGAACTGTTAATGCGGCTAAATTACCATCATTAACAATAATATCATCAGCAAATGCCAAACGATCGGTTAAAGAAACTTGTGTTCTTATCATTCTATTTGCTAATGACTCACTGATTCCATCTCGATTAATTAATCGCTCTAATTGTAACTCTTCCGGTGTATCAATCAGCAAAATTCGATCAGCCAAATGTTGTAAATTATTTTCAATTAATAATGGCACTACCCAAATCACATAAGGTGCAGTTTGCTCGGCAAACTGTTTTTGCGTCTCTTGTGCAATAATAGGATGCAGTAAATTATTTAACCATAATCTTTCATGATCATTATTGAAAATAATTTCCCTTAACTGACTACGATCCAATTCACCGTTTGCTAACAAGATTTCTTGACTAAAATGCTTAACTATTTGCGTCAAAGCAGAGGTTCCTATTGCAACTACTTGACGAGCAATTACATCAGCGTCAATAATTGGCACACCTAATTGAGCAAATAGATTGGCAATGGTAGTTTTACCACTGGCAATTCCACCACTAAGTGCAACAATATAAGACATAATCTAGATTCCGACTAATGACAACTGGTGGAGATTATAACATACAACTTCACAACAGAATATATAACAATCTATCCTTGAAATAAGCTTTTCAATAGTCCTAAGTGTGTTCAGCCTATTTAATCACCTAGCCCAATAATTATTGGGAAAGCACTTTTATGAAAAATATCATTTCATTCTGCGATTTAAATCGTAAATCTAATTTTTTTTTGTAATTTTTACCATCAATTAACAAAAAAATTAGATAAAACAGTTGTTTTGTTTATTTAGCTGTATATAATCACATATATCTGTATATAAAAACAGGAATTGATTATGAGACCATTAACCGAACGTCAACAACAAATCTATGATTTAATTAAGGAAAACATTCAAACTACCGGAATGCCACCTACTCGAGCGGAAATAGCCCAAAAATTAGGATTTCGATCTGCTAATGCAGCTGAAGAACATCTTAAAGCATTAGCTAAAAAAGGGGCGATTGAAATGATTGCCGGATCATCGCGAGGTATTCGTCTATTATTGGAACAACCTGAGAACTTATCCGAATTTGAAGGCATCCCCCTTATTGGTAAAGTTGCCGCTGGATCGCCAATTTTGGCACAAGAACATATTGAAAGCCATTATCAAATGTCGCCAGCATTATTTAAACCACAAGCTGACTTTTTATTAAGAGTCCAAGGTATGTCAATGAAAGACATTGGTATTTTAGATGGTGATTTGCTTGCCGTACACAAAACCCAAGATGTAAAAAATGGTCAAGTGGTTGTGGCACGCATTGATGACGAAGTCACGGTTAAACGATTATCGCAAAAGGGTCGACATGTAAAACTTCTTGCTGAAAATCCTGAATTTGCGCCAATCGATATCGATTTAGAACAACAGAGTTTTGCTATTGAAGGTATTGCTGTTGGTATTATTCGTAATGGTTCGTGGATGTAATCCAAAAGATAGTATAAAATAACTACCAATTGTTGCTTAGGAGATAACAATATGTGGTTATTTTGGTTATATGAATTTTTAGGATTCGTTGGAGTTATAATATTAGTCTTCGTTTACTGTCGTATTCGAAAACAGGGTTTTTGGTCTTTTTTATGGCACAACTTAAAATGGATTTCCATTGGTGTTGCTAGTGTTTGGTTATTAATTGCGCTTATTTGTCGAAATGACTTGTACAATGCGGCAAAATGTTATTTCCGCGGAGAAAGTATGCATGCAAACACCAAATATTCTATTTTTTGGAGCGAATGTCAAATCGAAACCTCTAATGGCAACTATTTACCAATTGATCGCACCCGTGCGTTACCGGGTGCAAAAGATAATGGTAGTCATGATGGTGGCGTTCCTGCTGATGATTTAATCATTAACTGATCATTTTTAAATAAAAAAACAGGCAATGCAGTGCATTGTCTGTGTTTATTTTAAACTTCTTGATTGGCTTTCAATTACTGCTCTTTAATTTTATTAGCCAGTATAAGCAAAGCAAGTTTATTTATTTGAACTATAAACTTCTGTAAAAATTATCGCGACGCTTCATTGTGATATTAAGGTTTTGATAACAATAAGAACCAATTTTTAAGTGCACAGTAATTCAAAATAGAACATGCAAATAAATTTAAGATGGTAATAAAAATGAAATAAGAATAAATTAATTGTTTTCTTATAATTCAATCATAAATTAACCATATAAAATAATGAATCATTATTCGATAAAGCATAAAGAAGCTTTGTTTACTTTAAAGATTATAGTATCCTTATCCTAATTATATTAACTCTCTTCAAACACTCAATAACGTGCATTCTTTTATCATATCTTTACGCAAAGTGTTTTATAGCAGTAATTTGCTATTTAGTATTCGTATGCTAGTGAGCTTAACTGGCTCGACGCTAGTACCATGGTATTTTGGTTCGGTCTCGTTGGTAATTCCGCTTACTTTAGGTGTGGTTGCCGCTGGATTGACTGAAATTGATACTCGTTTGTTGAGTCGCTGTATTAATATTTTGCTTACACTAGTTTGCTTTGCGATTGCAACGTTTTCCGTCGAGTTATTGTTTGATTTTCCTCTACTGTTTATTGTTGGTTTAGTGAGTTCAACATTTATGTTCATCATGCTCGGCTCGCTTGGGCAACGTTACGGGGTGATAGCTTTTGGTTCGTTGTTGATTGCCGCTTATACCATGCTTGGGCATAATTTGTTTGAAGATAACTATACCCTTCCTTGTTTTCTGCTATTGGGCGCACTTTGGTATAATGTGGTTTCATTAGTTGAGTCGATTGTGCAACCAATTCGCACAACTCAACAAACGCTAACAAATTGTTTTATAAAACTATCACTCTATCTTGATGCCAAAGCCGCTATGTTCGATCCTGATGAATCGGAAGGTTTTAAACGGCAAACTCTTGAGTTAACGGAAAGTAATACTCAAGTGATTAAGGTGTTTAACGATGCTAAGCGTTCGCTGTTTAATCGTTTGAAAGGATTTCGTGGACAAGCTTATATCAGGAAAATGTTAAGCTATTATTTTGTTGCCCAAGATATTCATGAGCGAGCGAGTTCATCTCATGGTGATTATCAAGCGCTCAGTGAACACTTTAAACATAGTGATCTATTATTTCGTTTTGCACGAATTCTAAATTTACAAGCTAAAGCTTGTGCCAAGCTAGCGGTTTCGATTAAATTAAATCAAACTTATCATCATGATCCGTTATTTGCTCGTTATTTTACTTATCTTGAAGAAGCAATCGTTCAGTATCGACAACAATCTAATGCCAATTTGTTATTAATAAAGTCGCTGCAAAATCTTCACCAAAATTTGCTCGCCATCGATTTATTATTGGCCAATATTGATACCGAGCAACATTTGTCTAAAGCTCAAGAAGATAATCAATTAATTGATGAAGAGCTAACTCGCTTCCATGATATTTTTGCAAGAATTAAACAAAATTTAACGCTAAAATCATCACTATTTCGTCATGCAATTCGTATGAGTATAGTACTTTTTATTGGTTACATGGTGATTTACTTTTCTCATCTTTCTCATGGTTATTGGATTATTTTAACCAGCCTGTTTGTTTGTCAGCCTAACTATTCGACCACAAAATACCGCTTAAAATTACGGGTGATCGGCACGGTTTTAGGCATTGTTGTCGGTATCCCATTAACTTATTTATTCCCAAGTGTTGAAGCGCAATTAGTATTAATAATTTTGACCGGTTGGTTGTTTTTCTTATTTAAGAATTCACAATACGCCTATGCGACCGCTTTTATCACTTTATTGGTGTTCTTTAGTTTTAGTTTGATTGGTGAAAGCAGTGTTTCGGTAGCAATTTCGCGCATTATTGCGACATTAATTGGTTGTTTTATTGCTTGGTTGGCTGTTAGTTTTATTTGGCCGGATTGGAAGTTTAGAAATTTGCCTAAATTACTCGATCGAGTTTGCCATGATGATAGTCATTACTTAGCGTTAATTGGAAGCCAATATGTATCTGGCAAAACCAATGATCCTAAATATCGCGTTGCGCGACGAGCTGCTCATGACAGTAATGCCGATTTATCATCCTTAATCAGCTTAATGACCAAAGAGCCTCATGTAAAACCAGATGTCATTGAACAAGGTTTCCGATTATTAACACTTAATCATACGTTTATTAGTTATTTATCGACGCTCGGTGCGCATCGCGATAAAAGTATTTCTACCCACACGCTTGAGCTTTTTGATGATGTGTCGGTATATATAATTAATATTTTAAGTAGCCAAAAAATCGATGGTGAATATCAAGCCCTAAAAAAAGTGGTTACCAGTTATATTGAATCATTGTCGTTTAATGATGATCAAATCAATAATGATCTCCTGGTAATGCAGCAATTAGCTTTAATTTTAGATATTCTGCCAGAAATAATGTCTCTTATTGATAAATTGAGTAATCAAAGCGTCTAATAGAACAGTTTTAAATACCTTTAATAAAGACAGTATTATATTTTTGTATATTTTCATCAAACCACTCAATAATCTGGCTAATCATCTGAGAGAGGTTAACTTTGTATTCGGCAAATTTTATAACCATATCTTGTCGCCAATCTTCATCGAAAATGAATTGAAAATCATACAAAACGGTTTTTAACTGGTGGAAATACTCTGCTTGTTCAAGTTTATTATTCAACTTTTGCAATACTAGTCTGATATGAGACCAATGTTGTTTACTCACTTCGGTTGTTCCCCAATGACCAAAGTTCTGATAATTAGGTAGATGATAAAAAAATACACCTTCAATAAAACTAAATGCACTTTCAGCTAAATATTTTGACGTTTTACTTCTACATTCATCTTTAAAAGTGGGTAAAGCAAACTCAAAAGTAAGTCCACTCATCTCCTCTTGCCATGATTGCAAACTAAAATTTATCATAACCGGTTGTTATCTTTTGCAATGAAATAAACAACATTATATTAATGTAATTTCTTCAATATAACTATTAAATCAGATTGTTTATAAAAGTATGATCATTAATAAAAATAGTATTCATTAAATTTAGGTCATAATCAATATTTGAAAAAAACTTAATCGAAATTTCCTTGAAAATAATTTAAATGAGCTCATATTTTATAGGATTGGAAAAGATTTAGGATATAAAATAATGGCGTTAGAAGCTGGTGGATTTTCTGAAAAAATTGGACATCGATATGAAGCAAATTGGATAGCCTATCAATTACTTCTTTTACTTGAAGAAAAAGTCAATTCGGTGATTGTTGAACCTATTGGAAATGATGAAGAAGGTGTTGATGTTTTAACCGAACTTAAGGATGGTAAAAAACGATATTACCAATGTAAAAGTGGTGCGGGTAATAGTGAGTATTGGACGTTACCTAAACTCAATGAGTACAATATTTTAAAAAATGCTCTATTCCAAATTCAACGTGACCAAAGCGAATACCACTTAATATCGCCATTACCATGTAAAAAGATCAACGATCTTAGAATAAGTGCTCTTAATAGTAATAATCCCGAGGATTTTTTAAAATACCAAATCAAAGCCAGTAAAGAGCGTGAGAAAGATTTTAATAGCATTTGCCGATATTTGAATTTAGATGCTGAGGTTAAATCAGATTTACTACAGGCTATAAATTTTCTGAAAAAATTTCATATTATTGCTTATGATATAAATATTAAAACCATAGAAGAACTTGAGAGTAGAGCTGGTAATTTATTTATGGATGATTCTGGCAGACTTATCACTTTTCTAAAAAACTATCCTGAAGATTTTAATAAATTACGGCAAACAATAACCGCAACCGATTTATTAACTGATTTAAAAGACAATGGATTTGAACCCAAAATTATTCCTGATGATGATAGAATATCAACGGTAATCACTTCTTTATCTGATGAATTTCAACAATCAATAGAACCTTTTCTTATTAGTGAGACATTAATTAAAAGAGGTGAATTAACTTCAGTTATTAACTCAATTGAAAGTCATGCCATTACTCTAATTTCAGCAGAAGCAGGCAGTGGAAAAAGTGTGCTACTGTTGGAATTACATAATTACTTAACGACAAACAAAATTATTTCAGTACCGATTCGATTAGATAGACGCCGTCCCGAAAATAATATTAATGAGTTTGGTAAGTCGCTAGGTTTTCCTTATTGTCCAATCGGAAGTTGCAGTAAATTTTCTTCACAAAAAAAAATCGTATTTATTCTTGATCAACTTGATGCCATAAGATGGACTGGCACTCATTCGAGTAATGCTTTAGAAATCTGTCGTAAAATGATGGATCAAGTTCAAAGATTAAGAAAAGAAGGAAAAGATATTAGCATCGTTCTGGCGTCAAGGGACTTTGATTTAAATGAAGATATTGCTTTATCTAAATGGTTAGAAAGTGTCAAAGAGGATCGTTTTGACATCAAGTTAACACTTTTAGATGAAGATACTATTAAACCATTAATTTCCCCTTATGAACCTTTTAGTTCTCTTTCTACACAAAAACAAGAGATATTAAAAATTCCTTTATGGTTGGGAATATATTTAGCAATAGCTCAACGCAACCAAAAAGCACCTCAGTTTAGTAGTAAATTAGAATTAATTAAGAATTTTTTGGAAGATAGATTAGATAAGATTAATAAACTTGGTATCAATGAACAATCAGCTTCGGAATTTATCAATACGATAGTTTCATTGATGAGTGGTTCATCACAACTATCAATTTCAGAACATACACTTGATGCAAGTACAAAAAAACAACTTGATGCTTGCCTTTCAGTAGGACTACTTAGTAAACAAAATAATCGAATCAGCTTTCGCCATCAAGCGTTATTTGATTACCACGTCGGCCTTGCACTTTTTCAAGCTGGAATTCAATCACCTCAGACTTTATTGAATCACATTGGTAATTATGAAGAACAAACGTTAACCAAAAGAGAACATCTTAAATATACGTTAACTATGCTACTTGACCATAGCGAAAAAGCTTTTTGCAATTGTGCTGAGGCTATTTTATTCAATAACAATATTCGTTTTCATTTAAAAATTTTAGTTTTAAATACAATCAAAGAAATTAAACGTATCAAACAACCGATAAAATTACTTATTGAGAAAATTCTTAATACACCTGAATTATTTGACAAATTTTTAAATATCACCTGTGTTTCGAATATTACTATTATTTCTTATTTTTGTGAGCAAACAATTATCGAAAATTGGCTCAAAAGTGATAATGAAAAGTTAATTAATCATGCTATCCAACTGCTTCAATCTATTTCAAGAGTTAAACCTAATTTAATCATTAATCACTTAACTGATTTTATTGGTCAGTCTGATTTATGGAATCAAAGAGTGAACTTCACTCTTCCAAGAAGAGTTGAAGAAGACAGCGATGAATTGTTCGAATTTAGAAAACAATTATTCGAATTAGGTTGTAAGCCTTTTTATATTGATTGGCAATCATTAATTCAAATTAAACCTTTACGCGCTCTTTATCTTATCCAAATGATACTTGAATTTTATAGAAATGCTATATATAAAGATCTTTACTTTTATAACGAAAATAAAATAACAGGCTCCGATTTTTGGACTAATAATAATCTTAAAGAGATAAAAAAACTTTCCCTAATAATACCTAAACAACTAATTGAATTTTCATTAGATTATTTAAGTGGTATTCTTGATATAGAATATAATGATTCGATTCATACGTGGCTATTTCGTTCTAAATATAGAGATATTAATCCTATCTCTAGTTTTCGAATCGGTCTACTTATCATGATTGAAACTGCTGGAAAGCAACTTAACCAGCAATCTGATATATTATTTTCTATAATTTCACCTTTTATGAAAAAAGATAATAATATTATTAATCATATAATTGTAAAATTATTATTAAATTTATCTCCAGAATATGCAGATCAAGTTATAAGTTGGTTATTAGAGTCACCAAATGAACGTTTAATATGTGGTAATAAATATAAAGAACCGTGTTGGTTACTACCAGGTAAACTTATCGGTAAGTTTTCTCCATATTGCTCCAAAGAATTATTTAGACAGTTAGAAGAAAAGATTTATAGCTTTCCGAAGACAAAATCCATAGCTGAAATAGAAGAGCAACTTAAATATACTCGAAACGGAATATATTTAAGTTATTGGGGGGAGTTACAATATTTTCTATTACCGACATTAGATAAGCATCGAATTTCTATAAAATCAAAACAGTTAATGGGCGTTTTAAATCGTAAATTTAGTTCTTATACAAGCTCAGATTTTTGTGAAAATTATACGTCTATCGGCGGTTTTATAAGGTCGCCTTTACCTAAAGACAATAAACTTTCTAATAAAGCATGGCGAAAAATAGTTTTATCATCAAAAATTCCTCGTAAAGTAAATAGTTGGATTCAAATAACTGATGATTTAGCTTCTGAAGCAAGTATTAGACAATTTAGCCGTAGTTTAATGGAAAGTGTAACAAAAGAACCCGACCGTTTTGCTAAATTTGCACTAACATTACCTAGGAATATTGATCCCCAATATATCAATGCAATATTTAATGGTTTAGCTGAGGGTAATAACCAACAAGATACAAATAATACGGTTGAAACTTGTCCAATATCTTTGATTGAACAAGTGATTTTTCATTTTAATAAAACAGAATGTGAATATTCTTTAGTCCGATTAATTAAAAGTAGAGCAAAGAATTGCTCTAAATCATTAGTTGATTCATTAATAAATCTCACTTTAAATTCCAGAAATCCAGAAGACGGTAAACTGACTGTTACATCTGCTGAGCAAGAAGATTCAGCAGATAAGGCTAGTGCCAACTCCCTAACAAATACTATGTTAAATTGTATTCGAGGCAAAGCATATCTGACTATCTCAAAAATTTTTTGGCATAACCAAGAATTTGCTTTACAACACTTAGCCATAATTGACAACGCGATCAATGACAATCATCCCGCAGTTAATATTGCAGCCGTTTCTCTCTTAGCACCAATCCTCAATTATAATAATGATTATGCTCATCAAAAATTTATTGAATTATGTCATAAAGATCTGCGTATGACCTGTGCTAATGATGCATATCGATTTTTCAATCAAGGTTTCGAATTGAAATACCAATCACAATATATTGATTTAGTAATAAAAATGGCCAATTCACACATAGATGAGGTTAAAGAATTAGCTGGAATACAAATTTATGCTCGCTGGTTTTTTTATGATTTATTCATACAACAGCAACAATATCTTTTACAAGATGCTATTTTGAAAAAAGGTTGTGTATCCATGTTATGTCAATTATTACGGCAAGATAATTATAATGATAAGATTGATAAAATTGAAAATATTTATCAAGTTTTATTGAATGATGATGATATAAACATATTAAAAAGGATCGGAGGCTGTATAAGTTATGAAAACTATTGGAAAAAACCAAACATTGATAAACTATTTAACCTATTTATTTCATCAAAAGCAGCTATCTATTGCTTTGAAGATTTAGTTTATTATTTAAATAAAACACCTAAAAGTTTAATAAGTTTTGGGCAACCTATATTTAAATTACTTGAAACTATCATACAACATTATGATAAAACAAACTTTTATATTAATGAAGATCACTTAATAAATTTCCTACAAAGATTATATGATGAAGCGCTAGAAGATGAAGATTACAACACAATTAATACCTGTCTTGATATTTGGGATAGTTTATTAAAATCAGATATACCTTCGGTAAATAGTGCTATAGATAAATTAGATACTGGGCTACTTAATTAAACTAATAATAATGCTTAATAGAATTGTTGATTACAAAATCTAATCAAAAATCTTGAAAAAATATAAAGATATCCATACCGTTATAAAATTATTTATTAACGGTGGACAAAATTTAGCAAAGCAAATGGTAATTAATATCTTGATTGGTTAGTTTATAGACAGATCATTTCATATAATTGCTCTTTTATTTGTTCATTCCCCTAATTAAATCAGCCATTCATAATTCATCCATTAATACTATTGGCAATTGATAATGAGTTTTGCTCATTAAATGGCAGAGATATGCCGTTTGTAGAATATGGTCAATTTTTATTGGTTGATTTTGTGTTAGTTTATTTAGCGTATGGCTTAGCGTGGTTAAGCCAAGTGAATTACAGTGAAATTGTAACGCCTCGATTTTTTGTTTATCGCTACTAGATAATACTAGCCGACCAGAACTGGTTATTGCTTCAAGTAATGTTAAGGTTGGTTTTATAATATATGTTGCAATGGGATCTTGTTGGTAAGCAATTTGCGTATTGAGATTTTTCTTGTTTGATAATTTTAGTTTTTCAAATAGTTGATTGAATTTTTCGAAAAATTTGGGGGTATTATTTCTAACAAATAAACTTTCGTTATCAAAATCCAAATATAGTAAATTAATCTGCTTGGTTTGCGACTCTTGATAAAAAAGTGCAAAAGGCTCTAGATCTAAATTATTGTCATTTTTTATGCATTTTACCAAGACAGTTAAAGGTTTATGTTCTGTTTTTAAAAAACAATTTAATATTCTAATACGCTGCTCATCTATACCATCCCAAAATAGTCTCAATTGTAGTTGATTATTTTTGTTATCTTTAATACACCAAACTAGGCATTGTCTAATTTCATCTAATTCTGGTTTTTGTGAATTGGTGATATGAATAGCCAATATATTGTCAAACAGAGAATCATTTACATCATTTTTTTGTAGATAATCGGACAACTCTGCCCAATCATGAAAACCATTAGTGGTGCGAAACACTTGATAATCCTGATCACTCCAACCGGTCTTCTTTAGCGTTACATTAGAACCCAAAGCAGATAAATTATTACCATCAGCTAGACGTGGATTATGCAAGGTAAACCCTCTTTTCATCAGCATATTTGGCATTGATTGCCATAGACAGACAGTTTGCCAGATCGCTTCGCGATAGAAATTGATATCGGCATCGTTGGGTCTAGCTATTGTTGTTTGGTAATACTGATTATCCTCAGGTTGCCAAAAGTAGAATGTGGCACCTTGAGCACCGGTTTTGCTTTGCCACCAATAACCACCTAGTGGCAATAAATCTAACGTTTGATTTTTAGTTTGATATTGGCGTTTTTGATTACCGCGCATATCTGTAAGCTGTTGACCATGGCTATTTAATAGTATTTGCAAATGCGCGGTTAATCGGGCTAAAAGTAATAAAATATCTTGTTCTTCAATAGAAAAATGTCGATTAACTTGTAGTTCAATTAACTGACAAATTTGCCTAAGCATAGCGGCTAACATAGGTAACCCTTGTGCTCTGGCGGACATATTAAGTAGCTGTAGCTGGTTAGATTGACTTTTGCTAACATGAGACAAACCATGTTCTATCAATGAGTTAATCTGTGACTGCACCTGTTTAATCAAGAGAATTTCATCATCACTAAGCTGATCTTGCTGATTATTTTGCTGATGTTCAGTAATAATCTGATCTGGCCATTGCCAGTTTTTTTGATTCTGTTGAAATAGATAAGCAATAACCGCTAAATGTACTGCCTGTTTTTGCTTATCTGGTAATTCAGAAATGATACCAGCAAAGCCCGTACCCGCTGTATAGATAATTGGTGTGGTACTGAGTGGAACTTGAATACGAAGTTGAACGCCCTGAGTTTGCACGCTGACCGCATCGTTTTGTGACCAATCAAATAAAAGTTGATAGGCTAATCTTATATTAGCCTTACCCACTGTTTTAAATAATTGGCTACTATCAATTGTTAATAGTTCGGCTAAAGGATCACTATAGTGGTTAGAGGATTCAATTGGCTGATTAGATGTGTCACTATTTGCTTTAGCAGCAACTTGATCAATAACGGGATTTTCTTGTAACCATAACACAGCAGCGATTATGTGTTTACAATGTTCACTGGCTGGACAGCTACAGTTAGCCGTTTGGATGCCTTGTGGTGTCAGTTTGACTTGTTGGCTATCAACCTCGAATAACAGATGTGATTGCTGATGTTCAATTAATTTGACTTTATTGGCTTGAATATCTTTAAGTGCACGTCGAATGACGCCAACATTAGCATAGACAGCTAAAGCATCTTGATCGTAATTTAAGTAGATTTGCGACCAACTCATTTCATCACCTCTGCAAGCCAAGTAGCAAAATGTTCGGGTGTTAAAGCCGCAATTTGCATCCCTCGATTAGCCAGTTGTTGGGATACTTGCAGATCATAAACCGGAGTTGCATCATAATCTAAAGCGGCTAAGCCAAGCATTTTAACGCGATTAGCGTTGAGGCGCGCAACGGTATTATAAAGATTGGTTAAGCTCACCCCTTCATAAAAATCACTGACAACAACCATAATTGTACGCGATGGATTAGTTATTTTTTGTTCCGCATAATTTAATGCATAGCCAATGTTGGTACCACCACCGAGTTGTACTGTCATGAGTATTTCAACTGGATCGCTCGCTAAATGGGTTAAATCCACCACTTGAGTATCAAAAACCAATAAATGTAAGTTAACAGCCGGTAACTGAGTAATAATACTGGCACAAATAGCCGAGTAGAAAATGGAGGTATCCATTGAACCACTTTGATCAACACATAAAATGATATCCCAAGGAAGTTGGCGAGTAGCGCGAGAGTTAAAGATGGCTTTTTCAATAATGATGCGTTGTTTATCCTGATCAAAATGTTTTAAATTAGCTTTAATGGTTGCTCGCCAATCAAAGTTTTGATTGCTTTTAATTGATGAACGTCGGAATCGATTTTTTTTGCCAGTCAACGCATTAATAAAATTGGTCTTAATTTTTTGCAGAATTTCATCCACTACTTTTTTGATAAGCGCTTTTACCTCTTCTTGCACACTGTTATTGAGCTTACCACGTAAGTTCATTAATAGTCTCACTGAATTGAAATTGGGTTGTAACTCTTTTACGGCATTAGGATCGTTTAAAATACCTTCGAGCTGATATCGTTCAATTGCTTGGTTTTGCATTCGTTCAAAGGTACTTTTAGGAAATAATTTGCGTGTCTGTCTTAACCAATTTACAGTGTTGTAAACCGAGTTATCTTTACCTCCATATTTTGATTTTGAAGCGTTTTCGTCCTTAGTTAATAAACCTCGAGAGCGATATTCATTTTGATAGAGATAATTTAAGGCTTGATCAATTTGCCGATCATAGGGATTTAAATCATTATTGGGATTGAGATGTTCATCTGCGTATTGACCTAAAATTAAACGCCAGCGCTTAATTTGTTCGTCTGGTTTGCTATCTTCTTTGGTTTGTTTATCGTTATTCATGCCAATACCTAGTGTTTGAACCAATCGGTGAGTTGTTGCTGTTTTATGTGTTCGCTAATTGACAATTCCAGCGAGAGTGCTTTTTGTAGCTGATTTTCACTAAATTGATATTGTTGAAGATGCAAATCAGCATCAGTAATATGATATTTTTTAGCAATTTTTTCTGCCAAGGAGGCATTTTGATTTGGATTTAATTGGCTAAAAGCTAAACGCAAATCAGGTAAGATTTTGATAAACTGCTCTGCTGACCAATCTATCAGTAATTTATCTAAACTGTCTAATAGGATGGATGAATGGATAACCAATTCTGGCGCACATGACATAATGCCAATAAAATAGTTAATAGTTTGTTCATTTTGCGCAGCTAAACTAAAATTGATATTGATATTTTCTTCCAATTGTTGTTGACTAAAATAGGAATCCAAATAGCTAATACTATCAATTGCCCCTCGGATTAATGAGACCTCATTTAACTCAGATTGTAAACGATGCAGATTCTGGTAAAAATCTTGTTTAAGTTGTTTAATATCAAGTTGATCTGGCAAATAGTTTAATAAGTCTCTAAACGAAAGTAATATTTGCAAATTTTGCTGTTGATGCTCAATTTCTGGTTGTTTTAACTTATTTAATAGAAAAAAGCCTTGTTGCACAATTTTATTTAATAAAGTAAGTAATGTCGATGTCGCTTTAAGTTGTAAAAAAGTTTGCCCTTGCCACAAGTAAACCATACGATGGCCACAATGAATGAGCGAATCCAATTCACCTTCACTTAGAATAAAATCAGCTAGATTATCAAGTATATGGTTAAAATAATCATCTAGCCCCATTAACGCCGCTTGCGTTAACTGCTCAACCGCCAGTAAACTTGCTGACACCATGTTATTTTCTATAAATTGTTTGGCGTCCATTTGCATTTTACTTATGGCAATGTGTTCCAGCTTAGTTCCCTTTTGTGATAACTCAATCAATCTCGCTTCCACCATTGGTGTCCAAGAATAACGCCAATCTTCAAACATCACATTTAAACGTTGACCATGAATGTAATCAGGACCATCAACTCGACTAGCAAAACCGACCTTTAAAAAAGTCATCAAGTGTAAAAAACGACTGCGTTGTCGATGATCAGGCTTACGATAAATATCGATATGAGTGAGTTTTTGATTAGTATCATCCAATTTGAAACGATATTTTTTTAAAGTTGAATAGACATCATTAACCAGTGGTGGTTGTGCTATTCCAATTGGTACTTCTCCCAGTAAATTGCCTGATAGACAATCTCGTATTGTTAACCAAAACTCACTACGCGCATTGTCAATGCTCTCTTTAATAAAGCAAGATTGAATGGCATCGAGTAAATCATATCGTCCTGGTCCATTATGCCCACGCAAATCAGCAAGTAATATGGCTTGTTCTATGGCTGATTTTAACGGCACAAATCCTGTTAAATTATTATAGTTTGATTGTTGGCGTAATTTATCGGCAATTTCTGACAGTAAAGTTAAAGTTTGTCTTTGGCGATTTTCTCGCCCCGTTTGCTCTTCATTAGCACTCTTATCATAATCCAACATCGATTGCCACGTTGTTTGATAATACGCAGGTGAAGGCATACCGGATGCATAACCATTTAAGGCATCAAGGCGATCAAAACTGTAACGAATTAACCATGTCTGATCTTTATCACCACTTTTTTGTTGACGATTAAATTGTGTCATGTCAGCTTTTTTCGGTAATATCAGCCGATTTTTCCATAATCCTTCAACTAAGGCTAAAGTGTGAAAGCCTCCTGTTACCACAACAATTTTGGCTTTAGGATTAGATTTTTTTAGCTCACCAATTGCAGATAACATATACTGTTCACGTTGTGCCGATCCCTCAGCGGCTAGCGACTCTTGGCTATAATCGAGCCTTGACATGGCGCACCAAATAAATGTATCAGCAAAAAACGTTTGCCAATCAGCAATTTCCTCATAATCTTTTAATTCAAACAGATGCTCCCAGACTTCGTCATGATCTCGGCAGTGCAGTTTTTGCATTAAACATTGAATATATTGACTATGTTTGAGATAAGTTTCAGAAAGTAGCGAGCGATCTTGCTCTAAATCGATACTTAGATCCGTTTGTAAATTCCATGGTAAATCAATAAATTGTATATTAGCCTGCTGCTTTTTTGCCATCTGCATTGCTAACCACTCTGGTGAGTAGTGACAAAATGGATAAAATGCTGAGTAGGTTATTGATTCAGGTGTTAAATTATCGGTATCATCTTCTGTTGTGTCTAGTAACGTGGTTGGTTGAAAGGTGCTTATTTCGGTTTGGCATAGCACAGCAATAGGTGGCTTAGTGTCACCATGTAACAGTTGATCGATGATAGTAGCAAAACTTGATGGCGCTTCGATCAATATGTGTGTTGGCTGGACTTCTTCAATTAAGTGTTTTAGTGCATAGCTACAGGCAGGGCTATGATGACGCACTGGCGCAAAGTATATCTGTTGTAACTGTAGCGCTTTGAGACTCTGTAACGCTTTTGATAACCTTTCCGGTAATAATGAATGGCTGATTGTCATAGCGATTAGTTATTTCCAAAAAGTTTTTGATACTTGATAAAAACTACGCCAGATATCTGACTTTTTAGCCCGCTCTCGTACCACATTATCCATATAAAATTGGATTCTTTTAATATCATCCGCATTGTCTTTCAAAACAACGCCAATCAACTGTTTGGCAATCTGTTCACCGGTTAATGTCCCATTACCAAGATAATGGGCATCTAATGCTGATGCATAGGCAATATTTACCGCTTCGGCGGTGGACATTACTGCATCGGGTGTTTTTAATTTGGCACCTCCCGACGTTTGCCCCTGTCTAAGCTCTTGAAATGTCGTCACCAATAGTTCGATAACGTCAATAGGTACAGTGATTTGTGATTTTAAATCACCTAATTCTTGACTAAGTTGCCGTTGGATTAATTCAATTTCAAAATCTTTATCGGTTATAGGATTAACCGTTTCGAAATTAAAACGTCTCTTTAACGCGGCTGACATTTCGTGCACACCACGATCTTGTAAGTTTGCTGTACCAATAATATTAAATCCGGGCTTAGCTTTGATAACACTGTTAGACCCCATTTCAGGGATCATCATTTGTTTTTCAGACATAATTGAAACCAGCATATCTTGAATTTCTGGTTGGCAACGGGTTATCTCTTCAAAACGAACAATTTTACCTTGTAGCATACCTTGATAAACTGGCGAGCCAATTAAAGCCCGTTCAGTGGGTCCTTCTGCGAGTAATAGTGCATAATTCCACGAATAACGAATATGATCTTCATTAGTACCAGCTGTACCTTGAATGGTCAGATTTGAATCACCACTTATCGCTGCTGCTAATAATTCTGATAACATGGATTTTGCTGTACCGGGTTGCCCCACTAGCATTAAACCTTGTTTTCCTAATAGTGATACAATTGCACGGTCAACTAATGGGTCATCACCAAAAAATTTTCGGCTAATTCCCAAAGATTCGTTACCTAAAATAAATTGACGAACTGATTTAGGAGATAAAAGCCAACCTTGTGGTTTATTATTGTTTATATCGACTTTGCTTAATGTTGCCAATTCTTGCTCATAACGCTCTTCCGCTGTTAAGCGAATTGCTTGTTTCTGATTTACCATTCTAATTTTTCCTTCCAATTTGGCTCAAATCCGCTTGACGCATTAGCGACAGCTATATAATCAGCATAACCTTCTGCAAGTAACACTTGCGGTAATTTATCGAGAGCAATGGCTTTATCGGTATAACGTGAATTTTCAGTGAAATAAACTGTATAGAGCACTGCTGGAATATTTTCTTCAGGTACAAAACTACCACTAAACTCAATATTGATATAAATTCCAATACTTGCAAAGTATTTATGATAACCTTCAAACCACCCCGCATCTTCTATAACATCTCGTTTATAACCTAATTTAGTTAATATACCGCGTATAGTAAAACTATCAGTCATCCAGCCTAAGTGGTCATCAATTACCCCATTTTTCATTTTACTAATATCCGGTAATTTATGGGTAAATTGTTCAACCAACTGATTTATTTTGTAATCTTTAATATGCGATTGCCATTGCGCAATATCAGTATTTGACATTAATGCACAATGAGCGAGTGTAATAAAGTGATTGGGTCCTAAAACGATTTCATCATCTTGATTGTTAATTAAACTACCATCTTCCGTTGGTCTAAAACTATTTACAATTTGACCATCATTATCTAATTCCAACCAAACTAAACGTTGAATAAGTCGCCCTACAATAGGGTGAGATTGCAAATATTTTTGCCAATCTTCTATGCTCCATTGACGCTGAGTACACATTGCTTCATAAAAACGACTAACTTGCATATCAAGTAATTGGCTGAGTTCTTTTTTACTATTTTTAAATTGATTTTTTGCTTCCTTAACTAGATCTGCATCTTCGGTTTTACGAGCTTCAGGTAAAGCTTTTATTTTAACGCCATCAGCATTTTTTAATTGCCATTTAAATTTATCATCCAAACTAGCAATAAAAGTACGCTCACCATAATCAAGGATTAATTGCCCATCATCATCTAAACCGGCCGTTGATATCGTACGGTCGGCTAATTGATCGGTAGTCCAACTATTACGCTGGGCTATATTTTCAACTAATAATCGTGCCTTTTCTTGAATTGATGTAGTTCGATAACGACGTGCTAAGGATAGTAGAAGTTGAATAATCAATGGATCATCACTGTTTCCCAACGCTTCAAGTAAAGCTTCAATTTGTGCTCGACGTCGATAATGATCTTTCATATAACTGGCTAATAGTGTAACAGCTACACGTCCATCAACATTACTGGATAAAGCTAATATCCCTTTTACTTTAATCGCTGAGCCATAGTAGGTTGATAGCGTTTCATTTTTGATTTCTTCAAAAACTTGTTCATAAGTAATATTTGCATAATTAGCATAATACTCCGGATATCGCTTGTAATACCCTTTATATTCCTGAAAACGTTGAGGAGCTAATAAATTTGCCTTAACCTCAGCCTCTTCTATGGTAGCTGTTCGGGTATCTTGTTTGATAAAACTTTGCAAAATAAATTCGCCCAATTTTTGTTGGCTTGATTGACTAAGCAAACGAGAATAAATGGTTAACAGGGAATTAGAGGGATCTTTTAATTTAACCGCTAACCATACCCACCATTCAATAATTTGAGAATTAACTTCATCACCATTTTGCCAAGTCAGAGATGGCATTAAGTCAAAATTAAACCATTCAAGTTCTGCTGGCTTTTTACCTTTTAAACCTTTTTGGGCATCGGCCAATAACTTCTTCGACGTTAAATATTGACTGATGTCTTCACCTATTTTTTGTAGGGCAATTAAGATTGCGGCTTGTACAGCTTCACGTTTTTCTTTTTTCAGGGCTACATGTAAAGCTTCAATAGAAGATTTTTGTCCTAAGTCAGCCAACCAGTTAGCTGCAGCAATACGGACATTCTGTTTTGCGGACGATAAAGATGGTTCAATTTGATTATGTATATTAGGGATCAGTTTTAAGGCATCTTGGGCAACATAGCAAATCGATTTGCTTCCCTCTAAAGCTAATTCACATAAATAGGTAACATATTTGGCTGGAATAATAGGGAAAAATTGTAATGTTTTAATGGCGCTAGTTACATCAACACTATACCAGTCGGCGTTATTTCTTTTATCGCGATTATGGGAATTATACCAGTCATTAGATAGAGGGGTAAAACCAAATGCTTCATCAAGCAAAAATTCATTTTCGGCAAAAAAAGCCCAAAGTTTATGAGGTTCATCTATATAAAGATCGTGATAGGTGTCATTATGTAAAAATAGCTCAGCAACAGTATATTTGACATTCTCATTGCTTTCAATCTTGACTATGACATCAACAATTTGTCTAAGGTCAAGTTTTTTCATAAAGTCGTATTTTTTGTATATTCTTTCAAGAAAGTAACTAGCGTCCAAGCTATAAGAGTTACTTTTACCGTCCAAGTTATATTGGAATCGATATTTTAATCGATATATTCGAAAAAGGTGAAACAAAGTAAATTCGGGTAAACTTTGTAACCTATTTTTAGTAAGTAAAAATTTGAAATTTGTATCCCTATCAAAATGTGTACGAAGTGTTGAATATTCGATTTTGCCATTCAGATAAGCAACAATATCATCCAAAAAATGCGATTTAATTTTCTTTAATGATTTATAATTTTTTTGATAATAATCCTGATTAGTTCTGTTTTTTTTGTTTTCCTCTAACTCATTCTGCATTAATTTTTCATACTTAATAATATATTCTTCAATATTTTGCAGTAAAATATCGCGCGCATTTATTGGTAACTCAGTATCAGTAAAGGGTTGAAATTCAGGAATAACTAAATTTGTCTGTTGTTTGACACTGTTAGCGCTTTCGAGTCGTGATAGAGCGCTTTCGATTGCGGTAATCACCTTTTTATTGGTTTCGTTAGCTAACGCCTGTTGTAAAATTGTCGGTTCGACAGACATTCTCGACAGTGATACTACTGCACGACAACGTTGATCAACTGAACCAGAGGTTAAAAAGTGCTGTAGATGAGGTGCAACTGAAGTAATTGGTAAACTAAGTAGCATTTCTGTTGCTACTTGACTCACTCTTTTTGAAGTACTCAACGATTGCATGGTAATGAAATCAATTAACTGTAACCGCAATTCATCGTGTTGGTAAATATAGTTCAATTGATCTAATTGCCCTAAAATGGCCAACCCTTGTGTTGGTAATTGTTTAAATATTTCAATATGATTTTCGATATACGGTAATAAGCCATTTATTGTCATAAAATATTCAAAGTAGTTGTAATAACTAATTTGTACATTCTGACGATCAAAAATGGCAAACAATAACTTTTCGCCTAAACCAGCTTGTTCACCTTCAAGTAATTGATGTAATTGTTCGATATTCCAATTTTTGCGTTCATCAAATTTCTTATTATCTTTGTTAAAATATGGCAATGTACTAATTAAACCATCATATAACAAATAGATAAACCATGCGGGTAATTGATTAGTAGAGAGTTTAATAAACGGTAAATGCTGACATAAAGTGGCTAAAACTCGAGCATATCGGGTTAGCTGTTCGAGCGTATAGTTTTCAGTCCATTGTCGGTAAAAAGCAAAGCGTGTTTTTTCTAAAGAAGAAATATTGTTATGATAATGTCCACAATCTAATTCACAAGGTCTATTTAATAATTCATAAAGTTTATCTGCGGTATCGGATGATTGACACATTTTATCAAAATCTACCAACACACTTGGATCTTCTCCCTTTAAGATATATTGTGTAATACGTAATGGTAATTTTTTATCAAGTTTTTCTAGGGGTTCAAAAAGAGTTGAAATTAATTCTTTAGAAAATAATTTATTGGGCATTAATTTTCTTGGTATGAATTTTTTTATATCTATCATATTGCTTTACTCTCCTTGAGAATTAGAACATTAAAATCATTTCCAACTGATTAATAAATATAATGTTATATAATTAAAAGTTCAAATTTAATTTGATTATTTAAATCACACTAAATGCCATTGTTATCAAGATAACTGTTTTTAATACACTTGGGATTTTAGCTAACAATTATGCTGTTTATGCTTAATTTAATAATAGTAATTCATAAATCTGTCTTATATATCAATTTCGATTGGCAATATCTTTATAGACTAAACTCAGTTTTGATAATCACACTCTATTTTTATACTTTTATAAAATTATCCTTGGACTTTTCAATCACGCCAACCAAATAGCAAATTTAATTCAATGTTAAACGATAGATCGTTTACCAACCCATCGTTGCGCAAAAAGGTAAGTGAAACATCATATAAAACAATAAACCTTGCTCGTTTATTTTCACAAGATGTCATATTAAAAAAATGTTGTTAGCCTAATTAATAACCATAAAATTAACTATACCTAAGATCTTCAACAACCTTGTGATCTTTGATTGATAAAACATACTGACAGATCCGTTCAAGTATTGATTGTTCTAAAGCATATAAACCCGCAATGCAATCAACAATAACTTTCTCTCTCGACTTCTGATCATGTATCCCATATCACTTTATTTTGCCAATTAGGGTCAAAACCATTGGATGCATCGGCTACCGCCATATAATTAGCATAACTTTCGGCTAATAACACTTTCGGCAGGTTATCTAGCTTAATTACGCCATCATGATAACCCGGTGTTTTACTGAAATAAAGTCTATCAAGTACTGCTAGAATATTTTCTTCAGGTACCATACCACCACTGAAATCAATATGGATATAAATTTTTAAACGGCTATAGTATTTGTGGTAACAAAAAAAGCTTTCACCCTCCTGCGCACTTTCACGCTCATAACCCAATTCGGTTAAAATATCACGTAGGGTAAAACTGTCCATTGACCAACCATAACGATCATTAATGATATTATTTTCAAATTTGTTCATATCCGGTAATGGATGACTAAACTGGTCAAACCAGGAGATTACTTTATAATCTTTAAGATGCGCTTGCCATTGTGCTATATCTTCACTTGTAAGCAATACTGAATGAGCAACGGTAATAAAATGATGTTGATCAAGTGAGATTTCTTCATCTTGATTAGTTATTAAGTTGCCATCTTCTGTTGGCCTAAAACTATTGACTATTTGACCATTACTGTCTAATTCCAACCAAACTAAACGTTGAATAAATCGTCCCATAATTGGGTGAGATTGCAGATATTGTTGCCAATCTTCCACTCGCCATTGATGCTGAACACACATGGCTTCATAAAAACGACTAATTTGCATAGTGAGTAATTGATTAAGCTCTTTTTTATTATTGCTGAACTGTTTTTTTACCTCTTTGACTAATTCAGGGTTTTCGTTTTTGCCTGCTTCAGGTAATGCTTTGATTTTTTCTCCCTCAGCATTTGTTAATTGCCATTTAAATTGCTCATCTAAACTAGCAGTAAAGGTACGCTCACCATAATCAAGAATTAACAGGCCATTATCATCTAACCCTGCCGTCGATATGGTGCGATCAGCCAGTTCATCAATAGTCCAGCCTGAACGCTTGGCAATATTTTCTACCAAATATCTGGCCTTTTTTTGAATGGATGCTATGCGATAGTTGGATACTAATGATAATAATAGTTGAATGATCAGCGGATCATCACTGTTTGCTAATGCTTCAAGCATCGCTTCAATTTGTGCTTGACGTTGATAATGGTTTTTCATGAACGTGCGTAAGAGAGATACCGCAATTCGACCTTCAATACCACATATTAACGCTAATATTCCTTTTGTTTTGATGGCTGAACCAGAACAGGTTGCTAATGTCTCTTGTTTAATTTCGTCGAAAACCTGCTCATAAGTAATATCTTTATAGTGACGATAAAATTCTGGATAGTTCTGATAATTTAAGATACGTTCTTGCAAGCGTTTATCGGCTTGTAAGCTAGCTACGGCTAGAGCCTCTTCTAACGTTGGATTTAGCGTATCTTGCTTAATAAAACGTTGTAAAATAAATTCGCCTAATTGTTGCTGACTTTGGATGCTTAACAATCGACTATAAATAGCTAACAGCGCATTAGCTGGATCATTTAATTTGACCGCTAGGCAGAGCCACCACTGAATAATTTGTGGATCAACTGCTTTACCATTACGCCAAGTCAATGAGGGAATTAAGTTAAAATCAAACCAATCTAGTTCGGTTGGCACTTTACCTTCTAAACCTTTTTGGGCATCAGCCAATAACTTTTTCGGCGTTAAGTGCTGACTAATATCTTCACCAATTTTTTCCAGCGCCACCAATATCGCCGCTTGTAATGTTTTGTGTTTCTCTTTTTTTAGTGCATCATTTAGTGCCTTATGCGAACTTTTTTGTCCTAACTTAGCCAACCAATTAGCTGCAATAATTCGCACCTCTTGTTTAGAGGAGGATAAGGCTTGTTCAACTTGATGATGTATGTTAGGGATCCGTTGTAAAGCATCTTGCGCTACATAACGTAACTGCTTACTTTCGCCTAAAGCTAACTCAAATAGGTAAGCGACATATTTAACCGGAAGCGTTGGAAATAGCTTTAATATTTTAATGGTAATAATTTTATCAATAAAACGAACAAAAAACGGATCGATTTGAAAAGGTGCAAAACCTAATGCTTGATCAAGCAAAAAGTCATTTTCAGCAAAAAAAGGCCATAATTTATGTGGTTCATTTTCATAAATTTCATAAAAAAAATCACTGTTTAAAAATGGCAGAGCAATTGTATATACAAATTTTTTATTGGGATCGAGCTTTACCATAACATCCGCTATTTGTCTAAGATCGGCATTTTTAACCACCTCATAGTTATTGTATAACTTTTTAAAAAAATAAATACTATCTGTAGGACCAGTTAATTTTTTCATTCTGAATAAATGAAATAAAGAAAATTCAGGTAAATTTGCTAGTCGATTTTTGGTAAATAAAATTCGAAAATCAATACGCTTACCAAGTTTTTTTAATAATGCTGTGCCATCGATTTTACCATTTATATGATCAAAGATAGTATCGAGAGAATTTAATGTGACCGTTTCCAGATGTTTATAACTTTCTTGATGATATTGCCATGATGTATTATTTTTTTGGTTTTTCTCTAGCTCATCTTCCATCAATTTTTTATATTCGATAAGGCTTTCGTCGAAATTCTGCTGTAAAATATCAAGTGCCGTTATTGGCAATGGTGTGTCACTAATTGGTTCAAATTCAGGAATAACTAAATCTGCTTGCTGTTTAGCTGCATTGGCACTTGCCAAACACAATAAAGCCCTTTCAAGAGCAGCAATAACTGTTTTATTGGTTTCGTTAGCTAAAGCTTGCTGTAAAATTGTCGATTCAGAAATAATTCGAGAAAGTAATATTGCGGCATTAGCACGCTCATTAACCGAGCCAGAAGTTAAAAAGTGTTGTAATTGGAGTTGAATCAGCTCATGTGGTAAGTTAAATAGTATTCCTGTGGCTAATTGACTCACCTGTTTGCAAGTATTTAACGCCTGCATGGCAATAAAATCAACCAGTTGTAACTGAAATTCTGGATATCGTTGAATATATCTAAGTTGTTCTACCTGCCCCACAGGCGCCAATCCCAGTGAAGGGAGTTGTTTAAATAATTCAATTCGTTCTTGAATATAGGTCAATAATCCATTCAACCGAGTAAAATTTCGGAAGAAATCAAAACGATCAGTAGCAACATTTTGACGGTCAAAAATCACAAATAGCAACTTTTCGCCTAATCCTGCTTGTTCAATTTCAAGAAATTGATGTAATTGTTGTGCTGACCAATTTTCACGCTCAACAATTTCTTTTTTGTGCCAATTAGGACAAGATAATGTAGTAATGAGTCCATCATATAACAAACAGATAAACCATGATGGGAGTTGTTCGCTTGTATGTTTAATAAAACTTGAATGGTCAAATAAAGTAGCAAAAACTCGGGCAAATCGAATTATCTGTTCTGGTGTATAAGCATCCGTCCAAAGTTTATAAAAATTAATGCGAGCTTGTAATGGCGGATGAATTTTGACATAAGAATCTACATTATGTAATTCTGCTGGTCTCTGTAATAATTCATAAATGTTGGTAAAGTTATTCGGCACTTGGCATAACTTATCAAAATCAGCTAACACAGCAAGTTCTTCACCATGCAAGATATATTGCGTGATCCTCTCTGGTAAAGATTTATCCTGTTCACTTAATGGGTTAAAGATAGTGGTAATTAACTGGTCAGATATCAGTGGACTTGTTGAGAATTGTTCTGTTTTTTTCATAGTCCTTAGTTTTTCCATTAAGGTTGAAATCTTTGGTATTTATTTATAATCAATTGTTATAGTGATTTAACATTGCTAAAAAAATGATGTTTGATAATAACTACGCCAGATAAACATTCTTGTGCAGTTAATCGTATTTCTTGTTTCTGATTTCACATCTTTAATCCTTTCAATCTAAATCAAATTTGCTTGATGCATCGGCAATCAACATATAATCAACAAAACTTTCAGCTAATAACGCTGACGTGATGCTATTAATGTCGATTTTTACGGTCATGATTACTTTGAGCAAAAAATTAGGCAAATCAAGCAGACTATAAATCCATTCAAATATTAATCACTCTAAATCAGGTTAATCTATCCTATAAAGCAATCAAAAATGACCAGTCCATTATATTTTTGCCATTTTTACCATCTTAGTTTATCTTTCCAATTAGGATCAAAACCACTACAGGCTTTTGCCACTGCCATATAATCAGCATAACCTTCGGCTAATAACACTTTAGGTAGTTTATCTAGTGCAATTGCCCTATCTTTGAAAGACGTTTTATTGCTAAAATAGAGGCTATAGAGTATAACTGGAATATTTTCTTCAGGTAGTGTGCTACCACTGAATTCAATATTGATATAAATACCTAAACTGCCAAAGTATTTATGGTAGCCCATAAAACACTCGCCATCTTCAAGATTTTCTCGCTTATAACCCAATTTCGTTAAAATACCACGTAGAGTAAAACTGTCAGTTAACCAGCCTAAACGATCATCAATTTCGCCATCTTTAAATTTGTTAATATCCGGTAATGGATGACTTAGCTGGTCAAACCATGAAGTTACTTTGTAATCTTTAAGATGCGCTTGCCATTGCGAGATATCTTCACTTGAAAGCAACACTGAATGAGCAACGGTAATAAAATTATGTTGATCAAGTAAGATTTCTTCATCTTGATTAGTTATTAAACTGCCATCTTCTGTTGGCCTAAAACTATTGACTATTTGACCATTACTGTCTAATTCCAACCACACTAAACGTTGAATAAACCGTCCTATAATTGGGTGAGATTGCAGATATTTTTGCCAATCTTCTACTCGCCATTGATGCTGAGCACACATGGCTTCGTGAAAACGGCTAATTTGCATTTTGAGTAATTGGTTAAGTTCTTTTTTACTGTTACTAAACTGTTTTTTTGCCTCTTTGACTAATTCTGGGTTTTCGTGTTTACGTGCTTCAGGTAATGCTTTGATTTTTTCTCCCTCAGCATTTGTCAATTGCCATTTAAATTGCTCATCTAAACTAGCAGTAAAGGTACGCTCACCATAATCAAGAATTAACAAACCATTATCATCTAACCCTGCGGTTGATGTCGTGCGATCGGCTAGTTCATCTACTGTCCAACCACAGCGTTGAGCAATCTTCTCTACTAAATATCTGGCCTTTTCTTGAATGGACGCCGTTCGATAGCGACGTGCTAATGATACTAATAATTGAATGATCATCGGATCATCGCTGTTTGCCTGTGCTTCAAGCATCGCTTCAATTTGTGAGCTACGGAGATAGTGATCTTTCATAAAACTATTTAATATTGATACAGCAACAGAGCCTTCAATGCTACAGGTTAACACTAATATCCCTTTTGATTTAATCGCTGAGCCAAGATAGGATGTTAATGTCTCTTTTTTAATTTCATCAAAAACTTGTTCATATGTAACATTCTTATAGTTAGAATAAATTTGCGGATAAATCTGATAACCTCTAATATATTGTTGCAATCGTTTATCGGCTTCTGAACTAGCTCTGGCTTCAGCCTCTTCCAATGTTGGTGTTCGGGTATCTTGATTGATGAAACTTCGTAAAATAAATTCGCCTAATTGGCGTTGACTTTGGGTGCTTAATAATCGATTATAAATAGTTAACAGCCAATTAGCCGGATCTTTTAATTTAGCTGCTAATCGGATCCACCACTCAATAATTTGTGGATCAACTGCCTTACCATTTTGCCAAGTCAAAGCTGGTATTAAGTTAAAATCAAACCAATTAAGGTTGCTTGGTATTTTACCATTTAACTCTTTCTGGGCATCAGCCAATAACTTTTGCGGGGTTAAGTGCTGACTTATGTCTTCACCAATTTTTTCAAGTGCAACCAATATCGCTGCTTGTGCTGTTTCGCATTTCTCTTTTTTTAGCGCACCATTTAATGCATTTATCGAGCTTTTTTGGCCTAACTCAGCTAGCCAATTTGCAGCGGCAATACGCACCTCTTGTTTTGAGGAAGATAAGGCTTTTTCAACTTGATTATGTATATTGGGGATCCGCTTTAAGGCATCTTGCGCCGCATAACGTATCCGTTTACTTTTATCTAAAGCTAGGTCAAATAGGTAAGCGACATATTTCGTTGGAATAGTTGGAAAAAATTGTAATATTTTTATGGCACTAACTTTATCAATACGCTCATAAGCTGCCTTAGGGATCTGTACATGAGTAAAACCTAATGCTTGATCAATTATAAATTCATTTTCAGCAAAAAAAGCCCATAATTTATGAGGTTCATTGGCATAAACGTCATGAAAAACATCACTGGTTAAAAACGGCAAAGCAACTGTAAATTCGGCGTGAGGCCGAAATTTGATTTTTACCATAACATCAGCTATTTGTCTTAAATCGAAGTTTATAATAACGTCGTTATATGGATATATTCCTTCAAAAAAACAAATATTATCTCGACGATCGATTAACCGTTTGATTCGGAATAAGTGAAACAAAGAAAATCCGGGTAAATTTGCTAATTGATCTTTTGGAAGGAAATAACGTAAATCAATTTTTTCGTTTAATTCTGCAAATAATGCTGAACGATCAATTTTACCATTCAAATAATCAAATATGTAGTCAATAGACTTTGATGTTACCGTGTTCATCAATTTATAACGTTTTTGATGATAATCCCATGATCTATTATTTTCTTTATTTTCCTCAATTTCTTTTTCCATCGATTTTTTACATTCGTTCATAAACTCGTCATAATTTTGCTGTAAAACATCACGAGCATTTAGTGGCAATGGCGTGTCAATTAATGGTTCAAAACTAGGAATAATTAAATCAGCTTGCTGTTTGGCTGCATTGGCAGTTTCTAATCTCGATAAGGCACTTTCAAGGGCTACAATAACTGTTTTATTGGTTTCAATAGCTAAAGCCTGTTGTAAAATTGTTGGTTCAGAAATGATTCGAGAAAGCAATATTGTTGCATTAGCACGCTCTTTAGCCGAGCCTGAAGTTAAAAAGTGTTGTAATTGAGGTTGAATCAGCTCATGTGGTAAGTTAAATAGTATTCGTGTGGCTAATTGACTCACCTGCTTGCAAGTATTTAGCGCCTGCATGGCAATAAAATCAACCAGTTGCAGCTTAAGTTCTGGATATCGTTGAATGTATTTAAGTTGTTCTACTTGTCCTAAAGGCGCTAAACCGAGTGAAGGGAGTTGCTTAAATAATTCAATGCGTTCTTGAATATAAGTCAATAATCCATTTAACCGAGTAAAATATTGAAAATCACGCAAAGAACTTTCAAAAATATTTAGACGGTCAAAAATCGCGAACAGCAACTTTTCGCCTAATCCTGCTTGTTCAATTTCAAGAAATTGATGCAATTGTTGGATTGACCAATTTTCACGGTCATCAATTTTATATTTGTTTTCGCTATAAGAAGGTAAAGTAGTAATCAGTCCATCATATAACAAATACATAAGCCAAGAAGGAATTTGTTCGCTTATGCGTTTAATATCACTTAAATGATCAAATAAAATAGCAGAAAATCGGGCAAATCGAATGATTTGTTCTGGTGTATAGGCATCCGTCCAAAGCTTATAAAAATTAATGCGCGCTTTTTGCAACGGATGAATCTTTTTATAATTATATGAACTATAAAAGGCAGCTGGTCCTCGCAATAATTCAAAAATTTTATCAACATTAGCTGACTTTTGACATAGTTTATCAAAATCGGCCAACACATCAATTTCATCACCATGCAAGATATATTGTGTGACCCGTTCTGGTAAAGATTTGTCTAATTCACTTAATGGTTTAAAGATAGTATTGATTAACTGTTTAGAACCATTTGAGTTTATTGATAATTGTTCAGTTGTTTTCATATTCCTTTGTTCTCCCATTAAGATTTAAATCTGGGATATCCATTTTTAATTGGGTTTCATAGCGATTTGTTATTTTCAAAAAGTTTTTTATAATTGATAATAACTATGCTATATATCAGATTTTCTGGCACGCTTAGGTACCCTATTATCTGTATAAAATTAGATTTATTTAATATCATTCGTATTATCTAACAAAACAACAAGATATAGGCTTGACCAATTAGTATTAAAAATTGTTTTTCTAATAGTGAGATAATTGCACGTTAAACTGACGGAACCTCACCAAAAAATTTACAACTACTATTTCGTTATTTAAAATAAATTGACCAGCTGATTTTGGTGATAACTACCCATCTTAGCGCTTATTTTTATCATCGGTTTTGCTTAATATTGCTAGTTATTAGCTATAACACTCTTATACAATTAATCATATTGATTGTTTCTGATTTACCATCGCTTTTATTCTTTCGTTCTGAATCAAATTTCGAATT
>CAMLPV010000016.1 GCA_946482005.1 uncultured Gilliamella sp. | reverse complement strand
TTGATTGAGTGAAAGTACGTGTAATAACGTCTTTTTGTTGCTCTTTAGTTAATGAATTGAAACGCACTGCATATCCAGAAACACGAATTGTTAATTGTGGATATTTTTCAGGGTGTTCCATCGCATCTAATAATGTTTCACGGTTTAATACGTTAACATTTAAATGCTGACCACCTTCAACAGTAGCTTCATGATGGAAATAACCATCCATTAAACCTGCTAGGTTACGTTTACGTGCATCATCATCTTTACCTAATGCATTTGGAACGATAGAGAAAGTATATGAAATACCATCTTTAGCGTAAGCAAACGGAAGTTTAGCAACAGATGTTAATGAAGCAACCGCACCTTTTTGGTCACGTCCGTGCATTGGGTTAGCACCTGGTCCAAATGGCGCGCCAGCACGACGTCCGTCTGGAGTGTTACCTGTTTTCTTACCATATACTACGTTTGAAGTAATCGTTAACACAGACTGAGTAGGAATTGCATTACGATAAGTTTTAAGTTTTTGAATTTTCTTCATGAAACGTTCAACTAAATCAACAGCAATATCATCTACACGTGGATCATTGTTACCGAATTGTGGATATTCACCTTCGATTTCAAAATCAGTTGCTAAACCATCTTCATCACGGATTGTTTTCACTTTCGCATATTTAATTGCAGATAATGAGTCAGCTGCAACAGATAGACCAGCAATACCACAAGCCATAGTACGAATAACATCACGGTCATGTAACGCCATTAATGATGCTTCATAGCTATATTTATCGTGCATATAGTGAATAGCATTTAAAGCTGTCACGTATTGTTTTGCTAACCAATCCATAAAGTGATCTAAACGAGCGAACACTTTATCAAAATCAAGATATTCGTCAGTGATTGGATCTTCTTTAGGACCAACTTGCATTTTTAATTTTTCATCCACACCGCCGTTGATTGCGTATAGAAGAGTTTTTGCAAGGTTAGCACGAGCACCGAAGAATTGCATTTGTTTACCAACGATCATTGGGCTTACACAACACGCAATTGCATAGTCATCGTTGTTAAAGTCTGGACGCATTAAATCATCATTTTCATATTGTAATGATGAAGTATCAATTGATACTTTTGATGCGAATTCTTTAAACCCACTTGGTAAGTGTTCTGACCAAAGGATAGTCATGTTTGGTTCTGGTGATGGACCCATTGTATATAAAGTATTTAAGAAACGGAAAGAAGTCTTAGTTACTAATGTACGGCCATCAATACCCATACCAGCGATAGATTCAGTTGCCCAAATTGGATCACCAGAGAATAATTCATCATATTCAGGTGTACGCAAGAAACGAACCATACGTAATTTCATCACGAAATGGTCAACAATTTCTTGTGCTTCTTGCTCAGTGATTAGACCTGCTTCTAAATCACGTTGGAAATAAATATCAAAGAAAGTCGAAGTACGACCTAATGACATTGCTGCACCATTTTGAGATTTAACCGCAGCTAAGTAACCAAAATAGGTCCACTGAACAGCTTCTTGTGCCGTTGTTGCTGGAGCTGAAATATCAAAACCATATTTTGCAGCCATTTCTTTAATTTGACCAAGTGCACGATGTTGCTCAGCAATTTCTTCACGACGTTGCATGGTCATTGGTAAATCAACACCATTTTCAAAGTCAGCTTGTAAAGAAGTGAATTGAGCAAATTTATCTTGCATTAAGTAATCAATACCGTAAAGTGCCACACGACGGTAGTCACCAATGATACGACCACGGCCGTACGCATCAGGAAGACCAGTAATAACACCTGATTTACGACAACGAAGGATATCTGGAGTATAAATATCAAACACACCTTGGTTGTGAGTTTTACGGTATTCTGTAAAGATTTTTTTGACTAATGGATCTAAAGTTCTATCGTAAGCTTTACAAGAGTTTTCAATCATCTTGATACCACCAAACGGGATAATAGCTCGTTTTAATGGTTTTTCAGTTTGTAAACCGACAATCTTCTCTAAATCCTTTTCGATATAACCCGCATCATGAGCAGTGATAGTAGAGATTACACTTGTATCAAAATCAACTGGTGTATGAGTGGAGTTTTCAAATTTGATGCCTTCCATCACTTTGTCCCACAATTTAGTGGTAGCATCGGTAGCGCCAGCTAAGAAAGATTCATCACCCTCATAAGGTGTGTAATTTGTTTGAATGAAATCACGAACATTGACATTATTTTGCCAATCACCTTCTTTAAATCCTTTCCAAGCCTTTGCTTGTACTTCGTTTAAATTACTCATAATTATTAACCTCAGGTTTACAAAAATATCTATTTATCCTCTCCTAATATGAGGATAAATATCATAAAATCAATGTGGTTTACGTAAATATAAAGCCCAATATGGTAGCGCAACAGCTAAACCACCTAAAATATTCCCTATTGTTACAGGAATTAAATTATTTAAAATAAAATGCTCTACAGTTAGATCTTTAAATGTATCAGGTGATACCCCTACTGCAGTCCAAAACTCAGGAGATGCAAAATTATTAATTACAATTCCCATAGGGATCATAAACATATTTGCAATGCTATGTTCAAAACCGCTAGCAACAAACATTGCTACAGGTAAAACCATAATTAACATTTTATCAAGTAAGCTACGTCCAGCATAACTTAACCAAGCTGCCAAACAAACCATCAAATTAGCCAATAAACCAAGAAAGACGGCTTCAATAAAAGTATGGTGTAACTTATGATCCGCTGTTTGCAGGACATTTAATCCCCACAATCCATTAGCAACCATATATTGACCAGAAAACCAAATAACTGTTACAAACAGTATAGCACCAATAAAGTTACCAACATAGACTAAAATCCAATTACGGATCATTTTCTTCCACGTAACTTTATGAGTCATTTTAGGTAATATCGTTAATACCGTTGAAGTAAATAGATCAGCACCACAACAAACAACCAACATTAATCCTAATGAGAAACAGATGCCACCAACTAGTTTGGCTAAACCAAAAGCAACAGTTGCGGTGCCAGTTGTTACGGTAATATAAAATACGAAAGCTATAGAGATAAACACACCTGCAATAATAGCAGATAAAATCGTACTACATGGGTGTTTACTTAATTTGTAGTTGCCAAGGTCTTCGGCAATTTGTGTCATTTGTGCGGGGGAATATGAATCCACAAGTTTATCGGTACTCAAACTAACATCCTCAAAAAAACTAGGGTTTTATGAGACGCATAGTATACTCAAAATTTGAAGTAGATCACGTTTTTTTTATTAAAAAATTTTTAAACCACAAAAATCTTATTTTTTTAAAGATATTACTGCCGATAAAATTATAATTTCATTCTTAGTTCCTTATCTTATCAGTGATAGCTATTATTAGATAACATAATGTTATCTGTTATCTAATATATTACTTACTTTTATCAAATAGTTACGTGATTCTTGAGAAACATGTGATGTGACTAATTTTCGAAAAACTTGTTGTGGTGTCATTGAATTTATAATATCAATTGCGCGATCACGATCATTAGAAAACGTACGCAATACACTACCTGCCCCACCATTATAAGAAGTAATCATTGCATACCTTAAAGATACAGGATTATTAATACCTGCCAAATATTTCGTTTTTAATAATGATAAATAAGCGGTACCCATATCGACATTATTACGAGGATCAAGTAAATATTTCCTAGTTGGTTCTCCGGATTTACCACGTAATTGGAAAATATCACGTCCTGCAGTATGCTGCTGAACTTGCATTAACCCAAGCGCGTCCGAGCGACTTACCGCATAAGGGTTAAAAGCAGACTCGACTTCCATAATTGCTAAAATTAAACGCTCATCAATGAAATAGCGGTTTGAAGCTTCCGTCACCAGTGGCAAGAATTTTCTTGCTCGTTCATTAATGTGATTCGGAACCAATTTAATTTCCACATAAGTAATGCTGTGCATGCCCGATGGGCGAATTTTCAAGTTATTAGCCAGCACATAATCAGCAAAATTATTCGCTCGACCACTCCAACGAATAGGTTGCCGTTCTTGGTCTAATACTTGATTGTATAAGAAAGGCTCTTGTGACAAATCTTGACTAATTTTATCATGACGTATGATATCGACAGGTTCGGGCATTAGTAATGTTGAAACTATCGCTTCTTTTAACGATTCTATGGGAGAATCAGACAAAGTTTCAATTGTTATCACACCAGAAACAAAGTTGATATGAACTCGAGTTTGTAAATTATCCTCATACTGAACATAATCTTTTGGGCCAGCGATAAGGACTTCCTGAGGCCCCCAAATTTCTTCTATATTATTCGCATATTGACCAATTAAAATATTGAAAGCATTGGTGTCTTTAATGTAAAAATCTTCATTATTCTTAGATGAATTACCACCTGAACATCCATTTAAAAGGCTCATTGCTATAAACAACGTAATGATCTTTTTATTGTTTTTCATGTTATACCTCAGTTTTGGGGTTTATATCCATCAATAACAACTTCTTCACCTTCAAATAAAAATTTAATCATTTCTGCTTCAATCTGTTTACGATGCTCCGGATTCATCATATTAAGTTTATTTTCGTTAATTAACATGGTTTGCTTTTTGAGCCATTCTTGCCATGCAGGCTTTGATATTTCATTGAAAATACGTTTACCAAGTTCACCAGGATAAAGCTGAAAATCTAAACCGTCTGCTTCTTTTTTTAAATAATGGCAATAAATAGTACGACTCATTTTTAACTCTTTTAGATGCAATTAACCAACAGGATTCGATTATACCTGAAAATAATTAAAGAAAAGAAGTAAATTATTGAATATGTTTTGAATTTAAAATTTTTTTACAGATGAATATTAATTCATTATATTTGAATAATTATTTACTTTACTCTGCTATTAATTAGCATAAAATAAATGGTAATTTATTCAATAAAAACAGATAAGGATTTAACAATGCAGCCAAAGATCACACGCCAACTATTTGATAAGATCATTTTACCCGTTTATGCGCCAGCCCAATTTATACCAGTTAAAGGAAAAGGCAGCCGAGTATGGGATCAAAATGGTGAAGAATATATTGATTTTGCTGGTGGTATTGCAGTCAATGCCCTTGGTCATTGCCATCCTAGACTAGTTAAAGCATTGCATGAACAAAGTGAAAAAATATGGCATGTTAGTAATGTTTTCACCAATGAGCCAGCCTTAAATTTAGCACAAAAACTTATTGATAATACTTTTGCTGATCGCATCTTTTTTGCCAATTCTGGAGCTGAAGCAAATGAGGCGGCTTTCAAATTGGCTCGCTATTATGCTATTGAAAAATACAATCCTTATAAAACTAAAATTATCGCCTTTCATCAATCTTTTCATGGACGAACATTTTTTACAGTCTCTGTCGGTGGTCAAGCTAAATATTCAGATGGTTTTGGTCCAAAACCTGCTGACATTATCCATGTTCCATTTAATAATCTGGATGCAGTAAAAGCAGTGATAGATGATCATACCTGTGCTGTTGTGCTAGAACCTGTACAAGGTGAAGGAGGATTAACCTGCGCATCACTTGAGTTTTTACAAGGTGTTCGCGAACTTTGTGATAAATATCATGCCTTACTCATTTTTGACGAGGTTCAATGTGGAATGGGTCGAACTGGAAGCTTATATACTTATCAACAATATGGTGTAACACCTGATATTTTGACTTCTGCAAAAGCGCTTGGTGGTGGATTTCCAATTAGTGCCATGTTAACAACAGAAGACATTGCTACAGTAATGCATCCTGGTGTTCATGGTACAACTTATGGTGGTAATCCTTTGGCCTGTGCTGTTGGTTGTGAGGCATTCGATATCATTAACACAACAGAGGTTTTAGAGGGAGTACAAAAACGCCGTGCAATCTTCATTGAACAACTTGAAAACATTAATGATAAATTTAGAGTATTTCGAGAATATCGGGGTAAAGGTCTATTATTAGGTGCAGAGTTACAACCAGAATTCCACCATAAAGCTCGTGATTTTTTAAATGTAGCAACAGAATTTAAAGTGATGATATTAAATGCAGGGCCAAATGTATTACGTTTCACGCCATCGTTAATTATTTCGGAAGAAGAGATTCGAGAAGGTATGATGCGATTTACAAAAGCAGTCGAAAAAGTTGTCAATGCTTGAGTTTTTCTATACAGTAGCGGCATTTGAATCAATTAAGTGCCGTTAAAGCATTTAAAGGATACTTTTTATGACTGATATTCGTCCATTAAATTATGCAAAAACACATTTTATTTTAAGTGCTCCAGATATTTCTCATTTACCCAGTGATAGTGGTGTAGAGGTAGCATTTGCTGGTCGATCTAATGCAGGTAAATCCAGCGCACTCAACACATTAACTAACCAGAAGTCTTTAGCTCGTACGAGTAAAACACCTGGGCGAACTCAATTAATCAATCTTTTTGAGGTTGAAAAAAATTGCCGTTTAGTGGACTTACCGGGTTATGGTTATGCCCAAGTTCCCGAAGCGATAAAACGCCAATGGCAAAAATCGCTAGGAGAATATTTACAAAAACGCGAAAGTTTATTAGGGCTAGTTGTTTTAATGGACATAAGACATCCTTTAAAAGATTTAGATCAACAGATGATTCAATGGGCAGTTTCGGTTGAAATTCCAGTCATGTTGTTACTGACTAAAGCGGATAAACTTGCCTCTGGTGCTGTTAAGAAGCAAGTTAATATGGTAAAAGAAGCCATTTTACCTTTCCAAGGTGATATTACTGTTGCACCATTTTCATCACCTAAACGAGTTGGACTTGAAGCATTAAAACAAAAACTAGATGAATGGTTTAATCAACAGTAACTAGAGGAATCATTCAATGGATAGTTCAGCATTTTCATTTCAATTATTATCACCCGATCTTATTGTCGAGAGTTTGGCTTCAATTGGCATTTATATAGATTCGGGTTTAACGGCTTTAAATAGTTATGAAAATCGCGTCTATCAATTTCACGATGAGGAACATAAACGTTATGTCGCAAAATTTTATCGTCCTCATCGTTGGAGTCGAGAACAAATACTTGAAGAACACCAGTTTACTGAACAATTATACCGTGCTGATATTCCTGTAGTGTCGCCACTCGTAATCAATAATAAGACATTACATGAATATCAAGGCTATCTATTCGCTTTATTTCCTAGTTTGGGTGGTAGACCCTATGAAATGGATAATCCAAATCAAATGGAATCGGTAGGTACGATGATTGGTCGTATACATCAAATTGGTGCAACTCAAACTTTTTCATACCGCCCAACTATTGGACTTGAGGAATATGTTTATCGTCCGCAAGAGATCTTATTATCCTCAACCTATATTCCCAATAGCATTCAACTCGATCTCAAAACAGTATTGAGCAAGCTGATCAAAACGATTGAACAATATTGGCATGATGATTGGCAACCAATACGATTACATGCTGATTGCCATGCTGGTAATATTTTGTGGCGTGATGATAATGCTATATTCTTAGATTTTGATGATTCTCGTAATGGTCCAGCAATTCAAGATCTTTGGATGTTGCTCTATGGTAACCAACAAGAACAACGCCTACAGTTAGATGAACTGCTTGAATTATATCAAGAGTTTTATGATTTCGATAAAGAGCAACTTAAATTAATTGAGCCTTTACGAGCAATGCGGATAATTCATCATCTGGCATGGATTATTGAGCGTTGGCAAGATCCAGCCTTTCCTATTGCCTTTCCATGGATAACAGATGTTGATTTTTGGAAACGACAACTATCTGAATTCAATCAACAGATAGATGCCCTTAAAGCGCCACCATTACAATTGATGTCGATATTCTAAATATTAACTGATAAAGTAAATAATAAATCCAAATAGATTGCGGTTACAAATCCAAAACTTTGCATAAAATTAATTAGTCGATTATTGATTGAGTAATGTTAATAAGTTAGTTAAGTCTGGAGAGTTTGCAACCAATTGTTCTTTTTTCAGCTTGGAAAGTTGTTTTATGCGATACTCTAATTTTAAAGCGGTAGACCTGTCGCCAACTTTTATTTGATAAACAACATAAATATCTTTATGACCTTTTAGATATTTAGCGCCACGACCATTTTGATGCTGCTGTAACCGCCTAACCACATCCGTTGTAATTCCCGTATACAATGATTGGTTAGAAGTTCTAATAATATATAAAAACCATGTTACAGAGTTATTTTGCATAAATAATATTTTTTATAACTAAGATACAAGTTGGGTATGATAACATCAACTATAAATAAATTTCGCAGTTTACTAACTTTAGTCGCATTATAATTCTTTAATGAAGAACCTATTGTAAAAATTGCATAATAAAGCTGTCACAAATATTTAATTAAACTATTTATAATTCAATGTATTATTTTTTCTAAAATTTCAATTTTTGGCGAAGATTTTGCCGATTATATTCAGTCAAAATATTGCTACCTAAGCAACTGCTTTCAAGCTTATAAAAAGTAATGATAGTTTTTTTAACTTATAAAATTTAAATGGTTAGGTATCATCCTAAACCAACAGACTATTTAAAACTCGTTCTTTATTTTGTCAGTTTATATATACTTTTTATTAACTTTAAATAGTAGAATTCAAAGTTATTTATTGATTTCTATCGTTTATCCTAATTTGTATTTCCTTAAAAATTGACAGTTTCATTTACTTTAAGCTTGATAGTGTTTAAGATAAACCAATTTTTTGATGTATCTTGGGACTTAAAATTTGAATAACTTTGCAAACATTATTGAAATTGAACGCGGCGATATGAAGTTCGCTTATGTAGAAAATAATGAAATAAATTATTTAGACCTTTTTGATCAGTTTTTAGCGGAAGAAGGACATCATGAGTTACTTGATCCCAGCGATAAATTAGAACGATATACTTATCTAATTAATCATAATCAAAGCAAATTTATTTTTAAAATTGATGGTGGAGTAGAAGAACGTTTAGAGCGTCGAATTATTGCTAAAATTACAGGTGATTTTTATTTCAATTTAATTCATAAGCTAGCAAAAATTTCACTTGATAAATGCGACATCGCTTATGAGCTGTATTTGGTCGCATTTGATAAAAAAACCAAACGTCACTATATGATATTCAATTTTGTTGAAGGTCGTTCCTTGAAATGGGAAGAAATGAATAAATATGGCGATCAAGTAAAAGATTGTATTGAAAAATTACATAGTTATAATTTGGTTTCGAATGACGTACATGGTGGTAATTTTATTTTAACACCAGAAGGAAAGATTAAAGCAATTGATTTGACCAATTCGGGCTTTATTTGGTTAACTAAGGCCAATGATGCTATCGAGCTAAAAGAACGTTTCAATATCAAAATTAAAGTACCCGTTATGGCAATGGCAATTAAAAAATTTACTCACGGATTTAAAAAATTATCTCGCAAATTACGAGGTAAAGAGGTCTAATATAACAAATGAGAGAAATTTTATTTCTCTCACATTTCTAATTTGCACTTTAACGGTATATCTTATTGAATTAATATCAATAAACGTTCTATTTTTGATTAATAGTCTTATTCCTTATGCAAACACTAGCAAATCAATACGTAAACAGCTAGAATTAATTAGCTTATCCTAAAAAGGGCGTTACATGAAAAAGTTACTTGGAATTTTTACAATATTTGCTTTGCTAACTGGCTGTACATCTCAAAAAATGATGTCAATTTATCAAACTGAAGGAGTAGAAATTGGTCAAAACTCGTCAGGCATAGATATATTGAAGAAATATAGTACATCAAGACCTATCACCATACTTCGCTCTTCATTATCACTCTGCATCGCTCAAGAACTTGATAATAGTCCTGTAGTACTTACTAATGAAAATTATTATGGTTCAAATTGGTGGTCTTATTACAATATGAATAATCATCAATCAATTACTGTCAGTGGTGGTGACACAATAAAACTTGTTGAAGGTAATAATGTTGTTGCTAATGCTGTAACGGATTATCAATATTACTCAAAATATTTTATAAGTTATACTTTAACGACTACTCGTAATAAAAATGGTATCAATTACCTATTTAGTAATATTAAGCAAGCTCAGCAATATACTGGCTCATCAATAAATGATGGATTTGAGTATATCAAAACGGTTGAAAGAGCTCATCCAGACTTGGTTATTGAGGCTCTAAATAAAGAAGTAGATAAAATTCAGGAGTGTTTAGTACGCCAATAAGATTGCCGTAATGTATAAAATTTTGAAAAAAAGTTTGAGGTTAAGCATACGTTTGAGTATATTTTATTTAATTATGTAATTGCTTTTTAGTAATCAATAAAATCATTCAATACAATATATTGTTAGTATAATTATTATTGTTGTAAATTATACTTACTTTCTATTGTAAATCAGATAACACCTATCCCAATCCCTCCCTCTTATTAAAGTTCTTGTTACATTATTCAAGGAATCATTAGCATCATGATTGTTGTCATTCTATTACGAGCTTAAACAAAATTAAGTATGTTGTTTATAGTGATGCCATCATTTAAATAGTATAACTGTTTAACAAATTTATCGTCGACTTGAATATTACAATAATTAATCTAACAGTCGAATTATTAAATTTTAATGATAATGACTAAATTATTATTGATAATGATTATTATTATAATATTATTTATGACTAAATATTCATCATTTAATAGAAAAGGACAAGATAGACATGGATACAAAAAAATTAGTTGGAATTATTATTTTTAGTAGTTTATTAATTGGTTGTGCTAAAGAGTCATCACAAACCATCGTTTCCCCAACAGTCAATAGTTATAATTCACAATATAACGGTGTGAAAACCAGTATTGCTGTAGGTAAATTTGAAAACCGTTCTAATTATCAAAATGGTATATTTTCAGATGGAGTTGATAGGTTAGGTAATCAATCAAAAACATTGCTCATTAGTCATTTACAGCAAACTAATCATTTCAATGTATTAGATAGAACAAATATGGGGGAACTGGCTGCTGAAGCAAATTATAAAAAACAAAAGCAAAACATAATCGGCGCCAATTATATTATTTCTGGTGATATCACTGAGTTTGGACGCAAAGAAGTTGGAGATCATCAGTTATGGGGAATTCTTGGAAAGGGTAAACAGCAGATTGCTTATGCTAAAGTTAATTTGAACATCATAGATATTAATACATCCCAAGTGGTTTATAGCGTGCAAGGCGCGGGTGAATACAGTTTATCCAACCGTGAAGTTATAGGTTTTGGTGGCACTGCTAGTTACGATTCAACTCTCAACGGAAAAGTATTGGATCTCGCTATTCGAGAAGCGATTAATAATCTAGTTAATGGATTAAATAATGGTGCATGGAAACCTGCAACAAAATAAAAAATTAAAAATCAATTATTAAAGGATTATCATAATGTTAAAAAAACAATATATTACCTATTTATTGTTTTCAGGAGTTTTGTTGTTATTAAGTGGCTGCCAATCTTCAAATACAATCTATTATTGGGATGGTTATCAAGAAAATCTTTATAACTATAATCAACCTGATAAATCAAGCTATTCTGAACAAATCTTAGCTTTAGAAAAATCCATTGAAAAAGCAAAATCAGCCAATAAACCTATTCCCCCGGGGTTACATGCTCATTTGGGATTATTATATACAACTCAAGGAAACAACAATAAAGCTATGGAACAATTTGAATTGGAAAAAACACTTTTTCCAGAATCCAAAAACTTTATTGAGTTTGTTGAACGCAAATATCGAGGACGTTAATTAATGAATAATAAATTTATTGCACTATTAGGAACTTTATTCGCACTCTTTATGCTAGTTGGTTGTTCAACACAAAAAGAAAACTACGATTACACCGCATTTAAAGAAAGCAAACCCGCTTCTATATTGGTCTTATTACCAACCAATCAGTCAAACGAAATTAATGCCAGCTTTGGGGTTTTTTCACAAGTAACATTGCCACTATCAGAAGCTGGATACTATGTTTTTCCAGTTAACTTAACTAATGAAGTATTTAGACAAAATGGATTAACCGTTGCTAATGAGATTCAATCGGTTAGCCTAGCAAAAATACGACAAATCTTTAATCCTGATGCCGTTTTATATATCAATATCCAAAATTATGGAACGAATTATCAAGTCATTCAAAGTGACACACGGGTAACATTAGACGCAAAACTAGTCGATGCCCGCTCTGAAAAAATTCTCTGGACTGGCTTTGCATCTGCTTCAAGTTTAGAAAATCAACAGTCTAGCAATAGTCTAATTTCGAGTTTAATTTCTGCTGCAATTACACAAATCACCGACACAGTCAGAGATCACAGTATTGCAATTTCAGGAGTTGCTACGGCACGATTATTTACACCAAATCCAATAAAAGCAAATGGAATATTATATGGACCTTATGCAACGACTAAAGCAGAAAAATAGGTTATTTTAAATTAACTCCATATAAATTAATTTATAGTAAACTCAAAGCGGTATTAATTACCGCTTTTTTACTAAGAAAGTAATTTTGTATTTTATTCTTATTCAATACTTTCTATTAAATAATACTATAGATGTTTATATTGGTTATGCCAATTATGCTCCCTTAATACAACAAAATGGCCAATTAGCGGTTATTGAAATACCTAATCACCTTCTTCCTACTATTGAATATAGTATAGCCCTACTCAATCCAACAAATATTGACGCAAAATTATTTATCGATTTTTTACAAAATAAGCAAGCGCAAGAGTGCTTACTTAGATACGGTTTTTCCTAACTGACTATTATTTAAAAATTTAATGTTTTGAAAGATAGTTAAATGACTTACATTAATTACATAATTAGTTATATAACTTTCTTATTCTTCTGAATTTTTCATCAACAACTATACTGTTTAAGATTCCAAAGCGAAGTTAAACAACAAAAAGGTTGAGTTATGAGCATGACGAAGGATTTCCAAATTAATAAAATTTACATAGGATCGCTACCCTTACCCATTTTTGCGATTTGTTCAATTATTGTGATTATTGCTGCCCAATTAGATATGTTGCCAAAAACACTGATCGGGGGATTTGCTGTTATTTTACCATTAGGTTGGTTTTTAGGAACCGTAGGTCAAAATATACCTTTTTTCAAAAAATTTGGGGCACCCGCAATTTTATCGTTAATTGTACCGTCACTATTAGTTTACTGCGGTGTTTTTGATGAAAATACTTTAACAGCAGCCAAAATGTTAATGAAAGACTCTAATTTTTTACTCTTTTATATTGCAAGCTTAGTGTGTGGTAGTATTTTAGGTATGCATAGAGTCATTTTAATACAAGGTTTCATTCGTATGATGATTCCGATGTTACTTGGTATGTGCCTAGCTGCTTTTGTCGGTGTCTGTGTTGCTGTTGCTTTTGGTGATACTTGGGAACATGCTTTTTTCTATACTGTTTCGCCTGTTATGGCTGGAGGAATTGGTGAAGGCGTATTACAACTGTCTAACGCTTATAGTAATATCCTTGAGCAAGATTATGATAAATTTGTAAGCGCATTAATTCCTGCAACCGTAGTAGGTAACTTCTTTGCAATTACTTTTACCGCCATAATGAGTCGAATTGGTGAAGTCAAACCTCATTTAAGTGGTCATGGTCAACTGGTAAAAATTGAGTTTGATGGATTAGCAGATGCATTAAAAGAAGATAAGACTCCATTAGATGCCAGAGCAATGAGTGGGGCTGTGATGATTTTAGCCACACTATTCATATTTGGTATGATTTTGGAAAAGATAACTCATTTTCCTGGTCCCGTATTAATGATTATTGCCACTGCATTTGTTAAATATTTCCGTTTATTACCTGAAAGTGTCGAACGTGGTAGTCAACAATGGTATAAATTTATCTCCGGTAATTTTACTTTTCCTTTAATGGCTGGTTTAGGTCTGCTATATATTGATTTAGGCAGTGTTGTAAATGTTTTAACTATTCCTTATTTTATAACCATTATCTCTGTAGTATTTACCGTATCAATGACAGGTTTTGTCTGTAGTTTTTTCCTAAAAATGTATCCTGTTGAAGCTTCAATCATCTCATCATGTCAAAGTGGTATGGGTGGAACAGGTGATGTAGCGATACTGTCAACGGCAAATAGAATGAACTTAATGCCATTTGCACAAGTTGCAACAAGATTAGGAGGGGCTTTAATGGTGATATGTACCACAGCATTATTAAGATACTTACATATGTAGTTGCGCAAGTTTATAACAGTAATGAAGATATATGATTTTAAAAGTAATTAATACAACATAAACAACAAAAATATTAGTTATTAATTTGATAGTTTTTAAGTGTAATCAGAAAGGAATAATCATGACAACAGTTCAAGAAAAAGCTTTAGCCATTAGTAAACAAATGCATGGTAAATTTGAAATCAACTCAAAAGTACCCGTTAATTCAATGTCGGATCTTAGTGTTGCTTATACGCCTGGAGTGGCAGCCGTTTGCACAGAGATCGCACAACATCCTGAATCTGTTTATGAATATACAAGTAAACGTAATTTAGTGGCAGTGATTACCGATGGTTCCGCGGTATTAGGGCTTGGTAATATTGGACCAGAAGCAGCGATTCCGGTTATGGAAGGTAAAGCGATATTGTTTAAACAATTTGCCAATGTAGATGCAATTCCTTTATCGTTAAATACTCAAGACCCAGATGAACTTGTTAAACATATTGCTGCGCTTGCGCCATCCTTTGGTGGCATTAATCTTGAAGACATCAGTGCTCCACGCTGTTTTGAAATTGAAAAGCGTTTACAAGAAATTTTAGATATTCCTGTTTTCCACGATGACCAACATGGCACTGCAATCGTTGTTTTAGCTGCATTATATAATGCGCTGAAAGTTGCAAATAAAAAAATTGAATCAGCTAAAGTGGTAATAAACGGTGGGGGCGCGGCGGGTATTGCTATTGCAGATATGCTATTAGCTGCTGGGGTCACAGATCTAAAAGTAGTCGATAAAATAGGAATTTTATCTGAAGATGATAGTTCTTTACCTTCTCATCATATGGCAATGGCAAAAAGAACTAATCGTTCAAAACAACGAGGAACCTTACAAGATGCAGTAAAAAATGCCGATGTATTTATCGGTGTTTCAGCACCAGGTGTATTAAAACCTGAATGGGTTTCTACAATGGCAGAAAAATCGATTATTTTTGCTATGGCTAACCCAACGCCTGAAATCTTTCCAGAAGAAGCCAAAGCGGCTGGAGCTTATATTGTTGGTACAGGGCGTAGTGATTATCCTAACCAAATCAATAATGTTTTAGCATTTCCGGGTATTTTTAGAGGAGCTTTAGATGCAAGAGCCAAAAACATTACGTTAGAAATGCAATTAGCCGCAGCCAAAGGTTTAGCAAGCATTGTATCGAATGATAAATTATCAGTAGATTGTATTTTACCAAATGCCTTTGAACCAAATGTGGCAAAAATAGTTGCAGAAAGTGTAAAAAATGCAGCTAAATATTAATGATCATTCTGAAATTATCTAATTTATTTCAAATATACCTACTAATAATTTTTTATTAGTAGGTATTTAATACGTTAGAACAATGATAGTATTAATAAATTGAATAATAAAAATGAAGTATCTCTTTAATCGATTAACACTAAAAGTTAAACTCATTAGCTTAATTTGTTTAGTATTTATACTTTCAGTTATTGCTCAAAATATTTATATTATCCATGTTGTAAACGATGAGTATTTAACCCATTCGCACCAACAAGTTGAAAATATAGCTAATATAATTTCAACTTCAAATGATTTTATTGATAAAATACAAAACCCGACCCCACAAAATCTAGATTTTATTCAAACCGATACTGAGCAAGTCCGAAAGTTGACGCAAGTTGATTTTGTTGTCATTTTCAATATGCAAGGTGTTCGTTATTCTCATCCTGATAAAAATAAAATAGGTCGATTCGTTGTTGGGGGAGATGAGCAAAGAGCATTAAAAGGTGAATCTTATACATCGATCGCTAAAGGAACATTGGGTGATTCTGTTCGTGCATTTAGCCCTATTTTTAATGAGCATCATCAGCAAATTGGCGGAGTACTAGTAGGTCAAACCTTAAAAAAAATTGACCATTTAGCAGCAAGGACAAGTCAACCTATTTGGTTATCATTAGTTGCATCCCTAGTCATTGCCATCATTTTAGCTTCATTATTATCCCGTAATATAAAAAAAATCCTATATGGACTTGAGCCATTAGAAATAGCACAGCTTTTTGAAGAGAGAAATGCAATCATCAGAACGGTTAAAGAAGGGATTGTTGTGGTTAATCGTCAAGGCTTTATTACCCAAATTAATAATGAAGCAAGGCGCATATTACGCATTAGTAATAGTAAAGAGGATATCATTGGACAACAGATTGACGACATCATTCCCAATACTCGATTATATGAAGTCATGATGACGGGTGTTGCTCAATATGATTGTGAGCAAAATATCAATGGTGTCGTGATTCTTACCAATAGAACCCCCTTATTTGTAAAAGAATCTTTAGTTGGAGCCATTGCTTCGTTTCGGGATATGACTGAGGTTCGACAATTAGCCGAAAATCTTACCGGAGTGAATCGATATGCTGATGCATTACGTTCTCAATCCCATGAGTTCAACAATAAATTGCATGTAATTTATGGTTTAGCATTCAACAATAATAAGCAAGAACTAATTGATTACTTAGAAGAAATAATAGGAAATAAACAAGCCGAATCAAATGCGATTAGTCAAACAATAAAAGATCCTATTATTGCTGGTTTTTTAAATAGCAAATTTAGCAGAGCGAGAGAATTAGGTGTTTGTCTATCTTTAAATGTGGATGGTGAATTAAAACTTATTCCCAATACCTCCGTGACTCATAGTTTAATAACAATCCTTGGTAATCTTATTGATAATGGTTTAGATGCTGTTCAATTTTTAGATGAGAAACAGATAAATGTAAATTTAGTTATATCCAATAATACCTTTCAAATAGAGATTATTGATAATGGAAATGGTATTTCAGAAGAAGATACACAATACATTTTTCAAAAAGGATATTCAACTAAAGGGGATAATCGAGGTATTGGACTTTATTTAGTTTTAGCGAGCATCGATGAGTTAAATGGTCATATTCAATTATGTGATGTAGATAATAAAAAAGGCGCCTGTTTTAAAGTATTATTGCCTCTAAAAGAGATCTACAGGGAGAAAGAAATTCATGATAGAAGTTTTAATAGTTGAAGATGACCCTATGGTTGCTGAATTAAACAAAAAATATTTACAAATGATCTCAGGTTTCAATTTAATTGCCAATGTTAATAATGGAGAACAAGCATTACATTTTATCCATGATAACCATATTGATCTTATTTTACTTGATGTCTTTATGCCAAAATTAAATGGTCTTGAACTTTTACAACATATACGTATTAGTTATCCACAAATCGATATAATTATGGTTACAGCCGCATGTAATACTGGCGATATCCAAACAGCATTACGGTTAGGTGTGATTGATTACATTGTTAAACCTTTTACTTTTGAACGATTAAGAACAGCACTTATTTCATACCAAGAACGAATTCGTTTATTATCATCATCAAAAATACTTAATCAACATCAGCTAGACGATCGTATCTTTGCAAAACCAACTATTCATTATAAAAATCTACCTAAAGGTATCGATAGCCAAACATTAAAAAAGGTTAGAGAGGTAATCATTAGCTATAATAATGAATTCTCAATGAGTGATATTGTTGAATTAATTAGTTTATCAAGAATATCATTAAAAAAATATCTTGATTATTTGGAAGAATTAGGCGAACTTGAAAGTTATTTAACTTATTTATCAATTGGCCGACCTGTAAAACGTTATATCTATCAAAAGTAAGTTTTTTGTTATCAAATAAGTAGATATTAAGCTGAACCAATAAACGTACAACTTGAAACTTATTGATTATCATTCTCAATAGTTTATTATTTTATTTCCTTATAATAATTTTTAAATAAAACAATGAAAATCAAACTTATTTCTTTTCTAATAACAACGTTATTTGGCGCAAGTTATGCTCAAGCATATAATTATGATGCATCAACAGATATAAAGTTGCCCTTTAACCAGATCAATGAACGCTATTTTCTCACAAACAGCAGTAATCTACCTATCAATATTACGACATCTGATGACTTGACCGTTAATAGTGAAGGATCATTTCATCTCGGTTTTACCGGTAAAACCGCAACAGAACCTGCTTCGATTGCTAACGGTGATATAAATATGAAAGTTAACGGTAATTTTCATATTTATAATGATACTTGGATTGGCAAATTCGATACAAAGTTTTTTACTGAGTATTTAGGGTTACATGCTGATTTTCCATATGATCCTGTTGATCATAATATTGATTTGCATGTAACTGGAGACATTAATGTCGAATTAGGCGCTGACAAAAAAAGAGGCGGACTCATGATTTTATCTGGTAATGTCATGGGAACAGGTCCTATAACTACTGGAAAAACAACAGTGAAAGTAGATGGTGATACCAATATCCGTAGTGGTGATAACCATTTAGCGGGAACATCATCATCGCCAGCAAAACTAATTACACGTAGTTTTAATATAACGGGTGGCGATATAGAAATTATCGGCGCTAAAACAGTATTAGAAACAACTAATAATGATATTCAAAAATCTTCTGTTGTAATAGGTAAAACCGGAAAGATGATCATTATGCGCGGAGGTACTGTTGATTTAAGTCATGGTGGTAACTTTGATGTTATTGATAAAGGTATATTAACTGCTAGTAGAGGGGATGGTTTTGTTAAACTTTCATCTAATGGACAACTTAATATTGATAAAAAAGCCACAATTGAGTCAACTAAAGGTTCGCTATATATAAGCGATCAACATAATAATACCTCTCATCTGAATATTGCTGGAACCATTAATTTTGGTCTATCAGATACCAAACAATATAATACTATTCATGGAGATAATGTTAATATTCTATCTTCCGCTAAAATCTCTGCAACTGATGACTTTATTAAAAATAGTCTTAAATACATTTCCTCTGAAATAAATGCCACCGTATTATCTGCAAATAATTCCTTAAATATTTCTAATATTAAAGATGGCGAAACTAAAGCGCTAATTCAGAATATTTATGGTGACCTAAACTTTAAAAAAATTGGAAATGAACTCAAATTTGTTAATGCAAGTAATGTCACCGACTTTAGTAATGTACAACATGCCAAATTGGCAGCAGAACGACAAATTTCTCGTTACTACGAGCAAGTTGGAACAAAAGTTAAAAATATTGCCAAAGGTTTTGCACAAAATTTAGCAAAAGTATCCTACCAATCACTTTACAATACATCCACAAATGGCAATGTAAGTTCTGATAAATCTTTAGCTGGTGATTTAAATTGGGATATTCTAGCTGCCATAGGAAGAGGAAATTTGGCTATTGAAAATAAAAATACTCCATTATATTTCAATCGGAATTTAGCAGGATTATATAATAATAATCATGGGTTGCATTTAACAGAAATCGCACTGAGTTCGTTTAATTATACTCGAAATACATTAAATAAACGTATTGAACAGTTTGATCAAACTAACAAAGGAATGGAGGATAATCTTTGGATAAATTTAATTAATCATCATCAGAGTGCAAATAATTACCAAGGTATCTCTGGATACAAATATACGTCTAATGGTTTCATCGTGGGATATGATAAACAAATAATAGATAATTTTTTAGTTGGCACAACATTTAGTTATACTTCGGGTAAATATAAAGATAAAGCGGCATCCTCAAATGATTCTGATATAAATAATTATCAGATCCAATTATATTCTGGTTATCGTTTTTCTAATAATATTACTACTTCTGCTTATGTTGGCTATACTTATGGAAAAAATCACCTAGATTCCCATGATAATTATTATTCAATTAATGAAAAATTCCACAGTAATACTTGGAATGTTGGAAGTACTATTGGATATAATTGGCAAGTCCAAGAAAAGTTAACTTTAATACCGAGTATTAGTTTAAATTACCTTTATACTGAAAACAGTTCCCATAATGCTAGCTATAATAAAATTGATTTAGTTAAATATGGTAAAGCGTCGAATTCAGCATTTTTAATACCAATGGATATGACAATTGATTATTCAATTTTCAAAGATCAGGATAATCAAATATCATTAAGAGCTAAAACAGGATATATAGTAAATTTAAGTCATAATGAATTTGATAGTGATATCACCATCAATGGAGTGAATGGATTAGCAAAAATGAGTGCCCATACCGCCAATCGCTCCAACAATCAATACAATCTAGGTCTTGGACTAACCTATCACTATAATCTTTTTGATTTTAATATTGACTATCAATATTATGGTGAAAGCAAGAAAAACTCAAACTATATTACCGCACTTGCTAAATTCGGTTTTTAATAATTTAAAATAAAAATATGATGCTACATATATATTATTTATGAGCATCATAGATCTCAATATTAAATTTTTAGATATTAATAATGTATTAATTATCCATGGTGATCTCATCTAAAGATAATTTGAAACTAGGAACAAACACTTCTAAAAAATAGTCCATTTCAGGACTATTACGTTCTGATAAGGTCTTTTTTAAACGCTGTTCAGCTAATCTAAATTCGTTATTACCAGCACTCAGTTCCTCAATCGTCTTTAAATACGCACATAAGGCATCAGCTTGTTTTACTATACTTTTTTCTGCTTCATCGTAATAGTCATCATCGATCAATAATTTAAAATCATCCCGTAACTCTTCAGGAAGCATATTAATAAGTTTATGTTGTGCTATTTTTTCAATCTTTTTATATTCAATCGTAATTTGTGGGTTGTAATATTTTGTTGGTGTTGGTAAATCCCCTGTTATCACTTCAGAAACATCATGATACATAGCTAATAATGCAATTCGTTCTGGATTAACATTGCCATTAAATTTTTTATTTTTGATAATCGCTAAGGCATGCGCGATAAAGGCAACTTGCAAACTATGTTCAGATACATTTTCAGTTCTTACATTACGCATTAATGGCCAACGATTAATTAATTTTAATCGTGATAAGTGAGCAAAAAAATGGCTGCCGTTCATATAAAATTCTCTTTTTTAGAAAATAAAAACGCCTCCATTAAATGGAAGCGTTCAATTGATTAAAATTATATTGATTTAGAGTTTTATGCTAAAACAAGTTGTTGTGTACCTAAAGCAAGTGGAACGCTTTGCTCTTCAGTAAATGTCACGTATTCCCATGCTTCTTGTTTTGCCAATAATGCTTGTAATAATTGGTTATTTAAAGCATGGCCTGATTTATAACAAACAACTTCACCAATCATGTTATGACCGCTCATGTACAAATCACCGATAGTATCAAGCATTTTATGACGAACAAACTCATCTTCAAAACGTAAACCATCTTCATTAAGTACTTTGTAGTCATCAACAACAATAGAACAATCCAAACTACCACCTAAGCACAAACCTTTTGATTGTAATGCTTCAATATCACGCATAAAACCAAATGTTCTAGCACGGCTAATCTGGCGAATAAAAGATTCAGAAGAAAAATCTAATTGATAACGCTGTGAGCTACTATCAATAGCCGGATGTTGGAAATCGATAGTAAAATCTAATTTGAAACCATTATACGGTCTCAATTCAGCCCACTTATCACCATTTTCAACTCGAACGGTTTCTTTAACACGTAAAAATCTTTTTAATGCATTTTGCTCGGTAATACCTGCATCAAGCAATAAATAAACAAATGGACTTGCACTACCATCCATAATTGGAATTTCTGGCGCATTAACTTCAATAATAAGATTATCAATACCAAGACCGGCTAGTGCTGAATTAATATGCTCAACAGTTGAAATGCGAACATTATCTTCATTCACTAGACACGTACAAAGCATAGTATCACGCACAGATTTAGCATCAACAGGGAAATCTACATACGGATTTAAATCAGTACGACGATAAATAATCCCTGTATTTTCAGGTGCGGGACGTAAGGTCAAAGTAACTTTTTTGCCAGTATGCAAACCTACACCTGTCGCTTGTATTGTCTTTTTTAATGTTCTTTGTTTCACTTTGCACCTACTATTCTATTTGTTTTTACTGTCATATTAGACAATAAAAACTCAACTAAGTTCAATACTAATTTGCCTGCTTACGGATAAAAGCAGGAATATCTAAAATTTTATTTTCTTCAAGAGGAGAAATACCTTGTTCATTCACAACTTTAGCTAATCTCTCTTCTTGTTGTCCTAAGTTACTAGTTTGACCAAATAATGGATTTTGGGTCATTGGTTTAGCTATTTTTACTTCTGGACGTTTGTCCATACCAATACCTGTTGCTACAACTGTAACACGAATTTCATCGGACATGTCTGGATCAAAAGTTGTACCAACTACAACAGTCGCATTGTCAGAAGCAAAAGCTCTAACTGTACTACCCACTGTTTCAAATTCTTCTAATCCAAGATCTAAACCAGCTGTTACATTGACAAGGACACCACGTGCACCAGATAAATCAATATCTTCTAGTAGTGGACTAGAAATTGCCATTTCAGCTGCTTCCTCAGCGCGATTATCACCACTAGCACAGCCTGAACCCATCATGGCATATCCCATTTCAGACATAACAGTCCTAACGTCAGCAAAGTCTACGTTGATATGACCTGGTTTAGTAATCAGTTCAGCAATACCTTGTACCGCACCTTTTAACACACCATTAGCCGCGGCAAAAGCATCAAGTAGTTTAACACCACGACCTAACACTTTTAATAATTTATCATTTGGTATAGTAATAAGCGAATCAACATGTTTTGCTAATTCAGCTATACCTTGCTCAGCAAAAGCCATGCGCTTTTTCCCTTCAAAACCGAAAGGTTTAGTCACAACAGCTACAGTCAAAATACCTAACTCTTTGGCTATTTCGGCAACTACTGGCGCTGCACCTGTTCCAGTGCCTCCACCCATTCCAGCTGCGATAAACACCATGTCAGCACCTTCAATAGCACTACGAATTACTTCACGATCTTCCTCAGCAGAGTTTCTACCCACTTCTGGATTAGCTCCAGCACCAAGTCCCTTAGTAACATTGGTACCGATTTGGATAGTTTGACCTACCTTAATTCTTCGCAATGCTTGTGCATCTGTATTTGCCGCAAAAAACTCTACACCTTCGATATGTTCAGCAATCATATGTTCGACAGCGTTACCGCCGCCACCACCTACACCAATAACTTTAATGACTGCTGCTGGTTCATCATCTGCAACCATAGGCTCAAACATAACTTATCTCCAAATTTACGCTCTATGAACATTGTACAGATAACCGCCTGCAATGTCCACGAAGTTCTTGTAATATATTAGCTAAAATTCTTTTTTAAACCAACCGGTCAAACGTTTAGCTATCCCTTTTAATGATGATTTATCACTATCTTTCGAATCATCATTTAATAAACTTTGTTTTCCATAATGCAATAACCCTACTGCCGTTGAACAATAAGGTTTTTGTACATAGTCAGTTAACCCCGAAATATTTAAAGGTTGACCTATACGCACTTGATTTTGAAAAACTCTTTCAGCACATTCAACCATTCCCTTAATTTGTGCTGCACCACCTGTTAATACAATCCCTGCGGCTAATTGATATTTGACATTTTGTTTCTTCAGTTCATCTTGTAAAGTAAGCAACTCTTTTTGTACTAATGAAAGTAGTTCTGAGTATCGAGGCTCAATTACATCAGCGAGAGTTTGTCTTTGCAAAGAACGTGATGGTCTTCCACCTACACTTGGCACATCAATCACTTCATCTTTACCAATTAATGAACCTACGGCACACCCATAACGGATTTTAATATTTTCAGCATCCATAGGCGGTGCACCAAATGCATAAGCAATATCACTAGTAACTACATTTCCTGCATAAGGTATAACAACGGAATGTCGTAATGCGCCACCTGTATAGACAGTCACATCCATTGTACCTCCGCCCATATCAATGACGCAGACACCAAGTTCTTTTTCATCATCAGTCAATACAGCATAGCTAGAAGCTAAACCAGAAAAAATAAGTTGGTCAACTTTTAATCCACAGCGTTCAACGGCTTTTACAATATTTCTTGCCATATCGTTATGGCAAGTAACTAAGTGTACTTTTGCTTTCATACGTACACCGGATAAACCAATTGGATTTTTAATCCCTTCCTGTAAATCAATAGAATACTCTTGGGCAATCACATGTAATATACGGTGTTCATCTAAAATTCGAACTGATTTCGCTGTATGCACAACATTTTCAACATCTTCTGCCGTCACTTCTTCTTCTGCTATTGGCACCATACCAATCTCATTTTGACAACGAATATGTTTTCCTGAAAGGCTTAAATAAACGGAAGATATCTGGCAGTCAGCCATTAGCTCTGCTTGATCAACTGCTCGTTGGATTGATTTTACTACCGACTCTAGATCGTTAACACCACCTTTATCAACACCTTTTGATGGGCAATGACCTACACCGATAATATTAATAATACCATCGGGAAGAACTTCACCAACGAGAGCAAGTACTTTAGAGGTACCAACTTCTAATCCAACAACCAATTTTTTTTCTGTTGCTTTCATATTTCAGCCTTTATTGATTCCTTACTGCGCTATTTTCTCTGTTTGTACTGAAATACCATTTTCATAACGTAAATCAGCGACCGTTATTCTTTCATCAACCGGTGTTCTTGACTGAATTTCAGGAAACAATTTAATAAATTGTTCATAACGTTCTTCAATGTGTTTATTTCCCAACACTAATTTTATTTCCTGATTTTCATCGCATACACCAGCTATACATCGTGTTACCATCAGTTGTACAGAATTACGCTCATCTGATATTGTAGCGTTAATCTGTAATGCAAACTGATTATTAGCTAATTTTTTAGAAAGATTTTCTAATTTAGAATAATTTTCAAGTACTGATTTAGCTTTACCTTCAGGACCATAAAGCCTTGATAACTTCAAATCAGTAATCCGATCCGATGGCACACTAAAAACATTCCCTTCTTCATCAAGAAAAAACAAGTCATTCCAATAATATGCTGGCTTATAGTCTTCTACATAAACAATTAACCTATCTGGCCACTGTTTTCGCACACTTGCTTGCTTAACCCATGGAAATCTCATTATTTCTTGCTGAATATCAACAACATCTTGCCCAACATAAGTATTAGGCAATCCTAATCCTAAAATGGCTTCTCGAAGATCATCTTCTGTTGTAAAAATGTGTTCACCACTTAATGTTAACTGTGACAGTACCATTTGTTCGGGATCATCCATCCAGTTTTTAACACTTTGTACAATCCAAGCACTTATTAGAATAATCGTAATAAAGAACAAAAATCCTATCAATTGTTCCTTACTACGAAAAATAAGCAGCTTTCTTCTAGTTTCATCTCTTCTATGTGCTGCTTGTCTAACTTGTTTCATAAAATTAGCCAGTTAAACTACTGCTAGTTGTAATATTTGGCTAACTAGTTGATTAAATGACCAACCATGTTGTTTAGCTGCCATTGGCACTAAGCTATGATCCGTCATGCCCGGAGCAGTATTAACTTCAAGTAAATATGGTTTTTGATTATCATCAAACATAATATCGACTCGCCCCCAGCCTCTGCAACCGACAGCTTTATAAGCATCTAAAGCTAATTTACGAATCTCTTGTTCTTTTTCATCGGATAATCCACTTGGACAAAAGTATTGAGTTGTGTCTGATAAATACTTTGCATCATAATCATAAAATTGGGTAGATGGCTTAATGTAAATTGAAGGTAAAACTTCATCTCCGACTATTGCTACTGTAAATTCCGGCCCTGCTAAAAATGATTCAACCATCACAACACTATCATATTTAAAAGCAACCTCAAGGGCAGCTTTTAATTCCGATGCCTGATTAACCCTAGTCATACCTACACTAGAACCTTCATGACTTGGTTTGACAAACAATGGTAAGCCCAATTGTTTAACAATAGCGTCAATATCAAATGATTGTGTTTTTTCCACCATTACATAATCAGCAACAGGTAATCCTAATGATTTCCAAACTAATTTGGTTTTTAATTTATCCATCGTTAATGCTGAAGCCAATACGTCACTACCAGTATAAGGAATATTTTGATAAGTCAGTATTGCCTGAACAATACCATCTTCACCACCACGCCCATGCAAAATAACAAAAGCTTTTGTGTATCCTTCTTGTTTTAAATTAGTAATAGAGTGATCTTTAGTATCAACAAGATGTACATCAATACCATTTGCTAATAGACCATTTAGTACCGCATTACCTGATTTAAGCGATACTTCTCGCTCTGCAGAGGTACCACCATATAATATGGCAACTTTATCAACCATTTATAATTCCTCTTTTGTAAATAATTGAGTATTGGCCAACTGACGTGCTACTCGACCAACACTACCTGCACCTTGTGTCAATAAAAGATCACCACCTTTTAATATTTCTTGCATAATTTCAGGTAATAAATTTAAATCAGACACATAAATTGGATCAACTTTACCTCGATTGCGAATAGTACGACATAATGAACGACTATCTGCACCCGCAATTGGTTGCTCACCAGCTGAATAGACATCTAACATGACAAGTGCATCAACTTGTGATAATACTTGTGCAAAATCATCAAATAAATCTCGAGTACGTGTATATCGATGTGGTTGAAATAACATTACTAATCTACGATCAGGCCAACCATTTCTTGCAGCTTGAATTGTTGCATTAACTTCACTTGGATGATGACCATAATCATCAACCATCATGATATCGCCTCCATCCGAATTAGGGAAAATACCTAATAAATCAAAACGTCGGCTAGTACCTGCAAATTTAGCTAATGCTGTTATAATCGATTCATCATCAATACCATCTTCAGTTGCAGCAATAATAGCGGCCGCTGAATTTAGGGCATTATGTTTTCCTGGTGCATTTAACTCAATTTGTAAATCTTCACGGTCAGGACGACAAACGGTGTAATAACTTACACCTCTTTCCTGACGATAATTTTTAATAACGACATCTGCCTCTTCATTGAATCCATAAGTAATGATTTTACGTCCAACAATCGGCAATAATTCACGATTAATGGGATCGTCATAACACATAACAGCTAAACCATAAAACGGAAGATTACGCAAAAACGAGATAAATGTCTGTTTAAGATTATCAACACTACCGTTATAAGTATCCATATGGTCAGGTTCTATATTTGTTACTATAGATACCATCGGTTGTAGATGAAGAAATGAGGCATCACTCTCATCTGCTTCTGCAATAAAATATCGGCTACTACCTAATCTTGCATGTGTTCCAGCAGCTTTAACTAAACCACCATTAACAAATGTGGGATCAAGTTTTGCCTCAGCATAAATGGCTGTCACCATTGCTGTTGTTGTGGTTTTACCATGAGTACCAGCGATTGCTATACCATATCGAAAACGCATCAATTCAGCTAACATTTCTGCTCTTTGAATAACAGGTATACGAGCTTCACGAGCTGCGATTACTTCAATATTATCTTGTGAAATGGCTGAAGAAATAACGACAACACTTGAATTAAGAACATTTTCAGCAGCATGCCCAATAACAATTTTTGCGCCTAATGTTTCTAAGTGTTGAGTAACCGCATTTTCAGCAATGTCTGAACCACTAATTTGGTACCCTTCATTAGCTAGAACCTCAGCAATCCCCCCCATTCCTGCGCCACCAATTCCAACAAAATGGATATGCTTGACACGTTTCATTTGGGGAATAATTGCCCTTAATTCAGCTAATTCCTTAGTATTCACAATTTAACTCCTAATCATTTTATTTAGTGTCTATCGTCAAATCTTTATTGAAAATTGAAATCATAATACTAATTTTTAAATTCAATTAAACATTTATCCCAACACTTTAAATTAACCAAAACCATTACATAACATTATGTAAAAACTATTATTTTACCACTGAACAAATAGTTTCAGCCACTTTTTCTGTAGAATCGACAATAGATAAACTTTTTGCTTTAACGGCCATCTCTATTAACTTATCACGATTGAAATTTAATAATAAATTTGATAACGCTTCAACATTAAAATTTGGTTGTTCTATAATGTGCGCCGCACCGACATCAGCTAAGGATTTTGCATTCCAATATTGTTGACGATCTTTATGCATAAATGGAATAAATATTGCTCCAATACCTACAACTTCAATTTCACTCACAGTTAATGCTCCGCTACGACAAATTACGATATCTGCCCAACTGTAAGCTTCGGCTACATCAGAAATGAATTCGGTAACCTTAATCTTTGTCATATCACAATTTTGATAAGATTGAATGACAGAATTCAACATACCTTTGCCCGTTTGATGCCATACCTCAAAGTTATCGGATAGTTTTGTTATCGCTTGAGGTACTATGTCATTAATAACTTTTGCTCCCTGACTGCCTCCCATCACTAATACTCTAATAGGTCCATTTCGATCTTTAAATCTGTCCTCAGGTTTAGCAATAGTTAACAAATCACTCCTTACTGGATTACCAACTACTTGAGCGTTGGGGAATGCCGTAGGAAATGCTTGTAACACTCTTGTTGCAATTTTTGCAAGGTATCTATTTGTTAAACCTGCTATACCATTTTGTTCATGCAATACCACAGGTATACCAAGAGTTTTAGCGGCTATACCACCTGGACCAGAGACATATCCGCCCATACCTAGAACAACATCAGGACGATAAGTTTTTAAGATTTTTCTGGCTTGTAACACTGCTTTTAAAATTTTATAAGGAGCTTTTAATAATGCCATTACCCCTTTACCACGTAGTCCTGAAATCTCGATAAAATCAATATCAATACCATTTTCAGGTACAAGGCGTGCTTCCATTCTATCTGCAGTACCTAACCATTTAACTTGCCAACCTTGTTGCATCAAATAATGCGCAACGGCAATACCAGGAAAAACATGGCCACCTGTACCGCCTGCCATAACTAACAATTTCTTCATTACTTTATAATCCTTATTCTTGCTTGCGCTTGTTTTTGTCTAAATTCAAAATCAATTCTCAATAATATTGCTACAGCAATACTCATTACAATAAGACTTGAACCACCATAACTAATAAATGGTAATGTTAATCCTTTAGTTGGTAACATACCTGATGTAACGCCAATGTTGACGAAAGTTTGAAAACCAAACCATATACCTATTTCACAAGCTAAATATCCTGAAAACAAAGAACCATCATTTAACGCTCGGTATCCAATGGCCAATGATTTAAATGTCAAAAAGAAAAGTAAAATTAATAAAGTAATTACACCAACATAACCAAATTCTTCAGAAATAATTGAAAAAATAAAGTCAGTATGACATTCTGGTAAATAACCCAATTTAAGAATAGAATTACCCATTCCTTGACCGGTGATACCGCCACTACCGATTGCCATTAATGATGCAACTAATTGATACCCTGAACCTGTAGCATCTTGCCAAGGGTCAAGAAAAGTTAGTAAACGAGTTAAACGATAAGCCTCAAACAATATCAAGCAAATTACCGCACCGACACCAGTTAATAAAATAGCAATAAATTGCCATAATTGGGCTCCAGCAATAAATAGTATACCGATTGTTACCATGAATAATACAATAACTGTCCCTAAATCAGGTTGTTTAAGCAACAAAATAGAAAGAACAGTCATTACGACCATAGGTTTAAAAAATCCCCAAAATCGATTTTGCACTTCATCTGACTTTCTTGATAAATATCCGGCTAAAAAGATAAACAGAGATAATTTAGCTAACTCTGCTGGTTGAAAATTAAACACACCTAATGGAATCCACCTTGAAGCGCCATTAATTGAAGCACCTATACCTAAAACTACAATTAACATTATAATGGCAATAATTAATAATGCAGATCCGAATTGTTGCCAGCGTTGCATAGGAATATATAAAGTAATAATCATTAATAACAATGAAATTGTTATTTGAATCAATTCACGCTGCGTGTAAAAAAAAGGATCGTTTTCACTAAATGACATTGATGCAGATGTTACCATTATCAAACCAAATACCATTAAACTAATCACAGTCCAAAGCAATGAATTATCAAATGGTATATTTGGATTAACTTGTTTTCTTATTCCAAAAAGTGTCATTTTTCACTCCTTAGAACATACTGTTTGGCTACATTGGCAAATTGATTTCCTCGTTCAATATAATTTTTAAACTGATCTAAACTCGCACAAGCCGGGGAAAGCAAAACTACATCATTTGATTGTACTTTCTGGGCAATAATTTGTATAGCCTCTGCCATTGTTTCTGTAACAGTAGTTAAATTAGGCGCTAATTTAGCTAGTAAATCGCGGTCTCGACCAAAACAGAAAATTTCAAGATTTTTATTTTGTAAATAAGGAATTAAAGGTGAAAAATCAGCTGATTTACCATCTCCACCTAATAACAAATATAATTTTCCATGACAGACAACACTTTTCAATGCGGCTTCTGTACTACCAACATTTGTTGCTTTAGAATCATTAATCCATTTCACACCGTTTTGCTCTAAAACTAACTCAAAGCGATGCGGTAAACCTTGAAAGTTCATGATTGTAGCTAAGCTGGATTGCCTATCTATATTTAATTTATCAGTAATAGCTAATGCAGCCAAAGCATTAAGATAGTTATGACTACCTGTCAGTTTCATATCTTTAGTTGATAATACTGCATGATTTTGAGCAATTAAATATTCACATTGTTCATCTAAATGGTAATCACCTTCTTTTAATCCAAATGAAACAGTATAATGATTTTTAGATATAGGAAAGGTTAATTGATCATCATGGTTAATTATGCAATATTTTGCATTATGATAAATTCGTTGTTTAGCCGCTGTATATTGTTTTAGACCTAGTGGATAACGATCCATGTGATCTTCGGATATATTTAAAATTGTTGCTACAGTGGCTTTTAGACTGCTTGTTGTTTCTAACTGAAAACTTGAGAGCTCAAGTACATATACTTCACAGTCTTGATTCAATAAAGATAATGCTGGCTGACCAATATTACCCCCAACCCCTACTTTAATACCTGCAGACTTAACAATTTCACCGACTAAAGTCGTCACCGTCGTTTTTCCATTCGCACCAGTAATCGCGACAATCTTTTTATTATTCTGTAGATTCACTTCACGACAAAATAACTCAATATCACCAATAATCTCAATACCTTTGTCAGCGGCTTGTTTTAATTCTGGTGTGAATAGCGCAATACCAGGACTGACAATAATTAAATCAGCAGCTAATAGCCAATCAATTTTTAATTCCCCTAAATGGTAATCAACACGCTTATCTAATTGTTCTAATCCTTGTGGATGTAGACGCGTATCAATGACTTTGGGAATAACATTTTGAGCAAGGAAATAATCAACACAAGATAAACCTGTGATGCCTAATCCAATAATAACAACATTTTTGCCCTGATAGTTAACCATGATTCAATCCTGATATTTTAATTAGCGTAATTTCAAAGTTAATAAACCAATTACAACTAACATTAATGAGATTATCCAAAAACGCACAATAACTCGAGGCTCTGGCCAACCTTTTAATTCATAGTGATGATGAATAGGTGCCATGCGAAATATTCTTTTTCCCCGTAATTTAAAGGAGCCTACTTGCAATATGACCGATAATGTTTCAATAACAAAAATACCACCCATTATCAGTAATAAAAATTCTTGCCGTAATAACACAGAGATAATGCCAAATACTCCACCTAAAGCTAATGAACCAACATCACCCATAAATACCATGGCAGGATAGGTGTTAAACCATAAGAAACCTAGCCCTGCTCCAATAATAGCGGTACAAATAATCATTAATTCACCACTAAATTTTATATACGGAATATGCAGATAAGCGGCAAAATTGACATTACCTGTCGCCCAAGAAACCAGTGCAAAACCCGCGGCTACAAAAACAGTTGGCATAATCGCAAGTCCGTCAAGACCATCAGTTAAATTAACGGCGTTACCTGCCCCTACAATGACAAAATAAGTAAGTAAAATAAAACATATACCTAATTGTGGCATGACATCTTTAAAAAATGGTACTACGAGCACTGTGACTGAACTATCTTTACCATAAGCATATAGAACAAACGCTACAATTAAAGCAATAACCGATTGCCAAAAATACTTCCATCTTGCAATCAGTCCTGCGCTATTTTTACGAATTACTTTTAAATAATCATCAGCAAAGCCAACTATTCCATAACCAATTAATACAAATAGTGTTATCCAAACATAAGGATTACGAAGATCAGCCCATAGAAATACCGATAACGAAATAGATGCCAAAATTAAAATCCCACCCATAGTTGGAGTGCCTTTTTTACTTAAATGAGATTCTGGGCCATCATTACGAATGACTTGACCGATTTGTAATTTTTGCAACCAATCAATGACTTTTTGTCCCATAATTAACGAAATGGCTAATGAAGTTAATAAACCTAGAATAGCTCTTACCGTTAAATAAGAGATAACATTAAAAAATGTAAAATATTTAACTAAATATTCTGATAATAAAACCAACATAATTTTTATCCTGACTCACTATTGTTTAAATTGTATTTTTTCGATGAGTTCTTCCATTTTTGCACTACGCGAACCTTTAACAAGCATAGTTAATTTTGGATACTGACGAAGTAAAGTTAGTAAATAGCTAACCGCATCTTGTTTATTACTAAAATGGTGACCTACACCACTAAACTCACTAATACTCTGACTGAGTTTTCCAACACTTACAACACAATCAATTTGCTCTTGTTTAGCTATTTCACCTATTTTTTGATGATATTTTTCTGCTTCGTATCCAAGTTCAGCCATATCACCAACGACAAACACTCGATACCCTTGTTGACTTGCTAAAACTTTAATCGCAGCAGACATCGATCCAACATTGGCATTATAAGTATCATCTAAAATTAATTGTGTTTCATTTAATTTTATTGGAAATAATCGCCCCTTTACAGGGTTTAAAGTAGATAAACCTTTAACTACTTGTTCAAAATTGGCGCCTACCGAAATAGCTAAAGCTGAAGCTGCAATAGCATTAGAAACATTATGCTGTCCAATTAATGGTAATATAATTTCGCATTCGCCATGAGGGGAATGTAAAATAAATCGAGTATGTTCTGAAATATGAATATTACTAGCATAAAAGTCTGCCGATGAATTATTCAATGAAAAAGTCCATACAGTTTTATTCGTTAATTGAGTAATCCATTTATCACTGCAACTATCCAAATTAATTATTGCAATACCATCTTTAGGTAACCCTTGAAAAATCTCTCCTTTAGCTATTGCCACACCTTCAAGTGAACCAAAACCTTCAAGATGCGCCTCAGAAATATTATTAATTAAAGCTGTTTGAGGTTTAACAATATTGGTTGTATAGGCAATTTCACCGATATGATTAGCGCCTAATTCTATTACAGCAAACTCATCTTGTTGTGTTAAACGAAATAGCGTTAATGGTACACCAATATCATTATTGAAATTACCTTGTGTATAAAGTGTTTGTCCGCAATTTTGTAAAATCGAAGCGGTCATTTCTTTAACTGATGTCTTACCCGAAGAACCAGTAAGCGCTACAATTTTTGCTTTACTTTGTTGACGAATAAATGCAGCTATTTTGCCTAAAGCCTGATGAGTATCGCTTACAATAATTTGTGGTATTTCATGATCAATTTTATGATTAACAATCACTGCTATAGCGCCATTTTTTATCGCTTGCTCGGCAAATTCATGTCCATCAAAATTATCGCCAATAAGCGCTATAAATAGTGACTTATTAGAAATTTTACGCGAATCGGTACTAATAGATTCAACTACCCAATTTTCATTATCAATATGATAAGATTTTCCATTTATCAGTTGCTTAATTTTTTCAATACTTAATGGGATCATAATTGACTCTCAATTCCTAAAAGCTGTCTGACTGTTTCCTGATCTGAATAGTGATATTTTGTTTTGCCAATAATTTGATAATCCTCATGGCCTTTTCCTGCAATTAATATCACATCATTTGGCTTTGCTTGTGCAAGTGTTTGTGTAATAGCTTGCGCTCTATCTGTGATCACTTGTATCTCTTTATTATCATGGAAACCTTGCTGTATATCATGAATAATATTCATTTCATCTTCTGTACGAGGATTGTCATTAGTTAATACTACTTTGTCAGCAAATTGCTCAGCTATTTCAGCCATTAAAGGTCTTTTGCCTGTATCTCTATCTCCACCACACCCAAAAATTACCCATAAAGATCCTTTACAATGAATTCGACTTGCTTGTAACGCTTTTTGTAATGCATCAGGTGTATGGGCATAATCAACAATGACTGTTGGATTATTGTTTGAATGTATGACTTCCATTCGTCCACAAATTGGTTTAAGAAAAGATGCCATATTAATTACAGCAAAAAATGGATAATCAAGCGTTAATAATGTTGCTATAGCTAACAATATGTTAGACACATTGAATTCACCTAATAATCGACTGTTGATAATGGCATTACCCCAAGTAGACTCCATATGAATTTTGGCACCTTTATCATGATATTCAATCATAGATACGCCAACATAAGGAGTATTTAACGCTTTTAATCGTCTTAAAGATTTAGGTTGACAAGATACAGCCGTCACTTGTGAAAGCTTTTCAATCCAACGTTTACCATATTTGTCATCATAGTTAATAATTGACTTACCCGAGTTTGAAACGTGTTTTTCTTTTTCATCAGGATTAAATAACGACCACTTTGCTTTAGCATATTTACTCATGGTTTTATGGTAATCAAGATGATCACGACTTAAATTAGTAAATACCGTTGCGGCACAATTTAAGCCTTTTACTCGATTCATCGCAAGTCCATGAGATGAGATCTCCATCGCCACAACTTTAACATGTTTTTTCACAAAATCAGCTAATAATGATTGAACATCTATAGCAGATGCCGTTGTATTAATTGATGGTTCTAGATGATTATAAATTCCGTTTCCAATGGTACCTAATATAGCTGTTTTATCATTAAGCAATGTTGTACATTGAGCAATAAGTTGCGTAATCGTAGTTTTTCCATTCGTACCTGTTATGCCAATAACTGATAATTTTTTTGATGGAGAATGATAAAAATCATTTGCAATAACAGATAAGCGCTGTGAAAGTTGAAAAACACTGATCTGTGGTATAACTGATTGATCATCTTTTTTCAAATAATCAATTTTTAAATCATTCGATTTTCTATGACTTTCAATTAAAATAACAACAGCGCCCGCTGAAATAGCTTCAGAAATAAATTTTCGCCCATCAACTGAATAACCTTTAATAGCAACAAATACATCATTTTCTTTCACTTTGCGACTATCAATTCGCAAATTATTAAGCGGGAAATCTTTTAATTTTAGAGTTTCATCCCCCCCTAATAATTTAAATAATGTTTTAAATGTGCTTGTAGCCACCTTTTACCACCTATTAATAAATAATCGTTTGACCGTCTACTTGCCGATCTGGTTTAACATTCATAGTTCTAAGTACTCCCCCCATAATACGGCTAAAAACTGGGGCGGAAACAGAACCTCCGTAATATTGACCAGCTTTCGGATTATCAATAATTACGACCAACGAATATTTTGGTCTTGTTGCTGGTGCAATCCCTGCTGTGTACGCCAAATATTGATTGACATAGCGCCCACTTGATAATTTTTTAGCAGTACCGGTTTTAACCCCGACACTATAACCAGGCACTGATGCTTTTGCCCCACCACCTGAAACAGCTACCGCTTCCATTAATTGAACAACTATTTTCGCTATTTTTTCTGGTACAACTCGCTGACCTTCGATAGGTTCGTTAACTTTTAAAATAGAAACAGGTCGATAAACTCCATAACTACCAATCGTTGCATAGGCTCTTGCTAATTGTAGCGGTGTCACTCTTAATCCATATCCAAATGCAAATGTTGCTCTTTCAATATCAGCCCATTTTCTGGTTCTATCTGCAGCTATTGATCCATTGACTTCTCCACCTAGTCCGAGTCCTGTTGGCTGTCCTAAACCGAAACGACTATAATACTCAACAAGTTCGCCAGATTGCATTTGCAAAGCCAATTTACTCACACCTACGTTACTCGATTTTTCCAAAATACCTGCTAAATTTAATGATTTTTGGTATGACACATCTTTAATCTCATAACGATTTACTAAAAAAGGTCTAGTATCAATAACAGTATTCAAATCTGCGATCTTCTTCTCTAACGCAGCCATCACAACCAAAGGTTTTACTGTAGAACCTGGTTCAAATGCATCCGTTACGGCACGATTACGCAGCAAATTATAATCAATTGATGATCGATTATTCGGATTATAAGATGGGCTAGTAGCCATTGCTAAAATCTCACCTGTATGTACATCAATTAAAACGGCAGTACCGCTATCGGCTTTATTAAATGCAACAGCCTGACTAAGCTCGCTATAAACTAATGATTGTAACCGTTCATCAATACTTAATACTAAATCTTCTGCTGTTTCACTCTCTGTTCGTTCTATTTCTTCAATGACGCGTCCTACTCGATCACGTCTAATAACTCTTTGTCCTGATTCACCCGTTAACCACTTATTAAAACTTTTCTCGATACCCTCAGCACCTTTTTCTGTACCATTTTCATCAATATCCGTTAAACCAATTAGCTGAGCAATGTTCTCTGCTGCTGGATAGTAGCGTTTTGACGTTTTTGCAAAAGAAATCCCTGGCAATTTTAACTGTTTTAAATAATTCGAGATTGTCGGTGTTATTTGTTTAGATAAATAAACAAAACGCATAGACGGATTACTCAGTTTTTGCTCAAGCGTTGACATTGGAATATTCAGAGTTTTTGCTAATCCTTGCCACCTTATATCATCAGCTTTTACTCCGCCTTTTTGTACAACAATTTTTGGATCAGCCCACACATCAAACATTGGTACACTCACAGCTAAGGCTCGCCCATTACGATCAGTAATCATAGCTCTTGGCGCATCCATTTCTTGGTGTCGAATTGATCGTTTATTACCTTCTGCAATAAGTTTATCAGGTTCTATGATCTGCAAAATTGCCATTCGGATAATCAAACAAACAATAGCAAAGATGATAAAACCATATACAACATAAAAACGATTAGGTGTAAAAAACTGTTTTTTGTTATTCAGTTTATTTACTTTAGTAGTCTTTAAAACCTTTTTAGATTTATCTTTATTATTTTTTTTAACAGGTTTCATTATTTACTCTTTATCACAATAACGGTTTCATTTTCTGATGTCACATAAGACATACCTAATTGATTTTTTGCTCTATATTCAACACGTTTCGGATCTGCAAGTACATTTTCTTCGATGACTAAATTACGCCATTCACTCTCTAAGACATCCTGTTCTAATAAAAGTTGTTCACGTTCAAATAGCTGTTTACGAACCTGTTGAGTTGTGATTAATACAGCACCAGCCGACAAAATTATAAGAACTAGTAATAGTAATGAAAATTTTTGATTCTTAATCAGATCACCAATAATTAGACCAAATAGACTATTTCTTGGCCTTTTTTGGCTATCGATTTCAGTATATAAGTTATCAAAATCATTACTTTGATTACGATTCATTTTTCCTTTCAGCTACCCTTAATATTGCACTTCGTGAACGAGGGTTGTGGTTAATCTCATCAGCACTTGGCTTAACTTTACCCAGTGTTTTTAATTTAGCCCCACCATATTGTTTAATTTGTTGTTCTGTTAGTGGTAATCCAGCAGGAAGTTCTGGTCCTTTGCTATTTTTACTAATAAACTGTTTAACTATTCTATCTTCTAAAGAATGAAAACTAATTATTGCCAATCTACCTTTATCGGCCAGTACTGACAAACTACTATTTAATGCCTGTTCAACTTCTTCCAATTCACTATTGATATAAATACGAATCGCTTGAAAACTCCGAGTTGCAGGATGTTTATATTTATCTTTTTTAGGTGTGGCTTTTTCAATTAAATTCGCCAATTCTAAGGTTCGAGTTATTGGCGCAATTCTATTTTGTTCAACTATTGCCCGAGCAATACGTTTAGCAAACTTTTCTTCCCCAAATGTTTTTAGCACCCAAGCAATATCAGCTTCATCGCTAGTTAATAACCACTCACTTGCAGTCATACCTTTATGACTATTCATCCGCATATCAAGAGGACCATCACGCATAAATGAAAATCCCCTTTGAGGATCATCTAATTGTGGTGATGAGACGCCAAGATCTAATAAAAAACCATCAACCTTACCGAGTAACCCTAAATTATCAATATATTGATAAACATTAGAAAATTCTCCACGAATAAAGGTAAATCTAGGATCTTTTATTTCAGCTGCGGCTTGTTGTGCTAACGCGTCACGATCAATAGCAATTAACTTTCCTTGCTCTCCAAGATGTTCTAGTATCAGACGAGAATGCCCACCTCGACCGAAAGTTCCATCAACATAAATGCCGTTTTTTTTTATATTCAATGCTGTTACGGCTTCATTTAATAAAACTGTAGTATGTTGATAGCTCATTAATTTTTTTACTCTTTGTTAAATAGTTAAACTTTTCAAATTATCAGATAAATTTGCAATATCGGTTGATAATGCTGCAATATCATCACTAATTTGTTGATACCATATTACTTCATCCCAAATCTCGAATTTATTAGATTGTCCAACAAACATGATATGTTTTTCTAGTTTGGCATATGTGCGTAACGTTGGCGGTAACAAAATTCTGCCTGAATTATCCATTGGACACTCAATTGCATAACCTAATAATAATCGTTTAACTCTACGTTCAGCCTCAACCACAGTGGAAAGTGTCGAAAGTTGTTGCTCAATTCTTTTCCATTCAGACATGGAGTAAAGAGTAAGACAAGGATGGTATAATCCAATAGTACAAACCATACCTTCAGACAAAAATTCACGGTAGCGAGTAGGAATAGCCATCCGCCCTTTACTATCTAAAGTGACTGAAGTTGCACCGCTGAACATAAAAGCACCGTTAGTTATAAATTTTTAGTATTTTTTATTTGTTAATAATCAATTAGTTAAATAATTATGACTTTCTTGCCACTTAACCCCACTTTTTACCACAAAAGTCACAAAATTAATAGGCATTTAATTAATTAATTTCTCATTGTTTAACAACACAGTTCTATTTTATTTTTTAAAAATAAACTAAAAATCACCAAAGTTTTTATTTTAAATAATAACAAAGTGTTAAAGATAACATTCGAATGATCATGCTATTTTTGAGTATAAAAATCACACAAACTGATTAACAATATGGGGCTAAATGAGTAGAAATATTTGCTTTAGTAATGATAAGAATTAACAAAATATTACAACGGATTAATTTATCTGAAAATAATTAGCCGACATTTGTCGGCTAACTTATGTAATTTAGGAAGCTGACCAAAATCCAGTTACTTTAACTTTATTTTGCTGCAAAATGGCTCGAATTGGCATTTCATTAACATCATCGCCATTTTCTGCTTGCTCTAATACAGCCATTTTACTTTCTCCAACTAAATGCAAATAGATATTTGAACTATTCAAAATAGTTGGTAAAGTCAAGGTAATACGATCAAGAGGAGCGGTCAACGGAGTCATACCAACAACCTTACGACCTGATTTCATATCTAAACCCGCTTGCAAATTAGCTGCTCCAGGGAATAATGAGGCTGTATGACCATCTTCTCCCATACCTAAAATGACCACATCAAATGGCATTGGTACTTTATCTAAAATTTTGTCAGTAAGTTCTGCTCCATCAAATGGATTGTCATAACTATTTTTTAGTCCTATAAAATTAGCTAATTTTGCTTTATTTTGTAATAAGTATGTCATTACTAATTTTTCATTACTGGCATCATCAGTATCATCAACCCATCTATCATCAACTAACGTGATAAAAACTCGATTCCATTCTAGATCTTGTTGACTTAGTAAGGTAAATAATGGAATAGGTGTTTTACCTCCAGAAACAGCAATAGAAGCATGACCTTTTTTTTCAATTGCTTGTTTTAAAGCATTAACAATATGTGAGGTTAAATCTTTAATCAACAACTGACTATTTTCATATTTGTTTAACGTAAACATATTTAATTTTCCTTTATTCAAATTCATGCCATGAATACCCATCTTTAGTGATTAAGGCAACCGATGCCACCGGCCCCCATGTACCTGCCTGATAAGTTTTTGGTGACTCTTTGTCTGATTCCCAAGCGCTAATAATCGAATCAACCCATTTCCATGCGGCTTCGACTTCATCACGATGGACGAATAGAGCTTGTCTTCCTCGCATAACCTCAAGTAATAATCGTTCATAAGCATCAGCACGATGTTGATGAAAAGCCTCATTAAAACTGAGATCAAGCTTAGTTGTTTGTAACGTATGCGTACTATCTAATCCTGGGACTTTATTTAAAATTTCAATATCCATTCCCTCATCCGGTTGCAACCGAATGGTTAATTTATTTTGTGGTAACTCTGGGTAAGATTCACTAAATAAATTAAGTGGTAATGGTTTAAAATAAACAACAACTTCGGAGCATTTGCTTGGTAAACGTTTACCTGTTCGCAAATAAAAAGGTACTCCAGCCCAGCGCCAGTTATCAATATCAACACGAATGGCTACAAATGTTTCGGTATTACTCTCTTTATTTGCTCCATCTTCTTCTAAATAACCAGGGACATTAATACCATTTACAAATCCTGCCGTATATTGACCCCTTACAACTTTCTCACGAATATTTGTTTTATTTATTGGTCTAAGTGCATCAAGAACTGCTATTTTTTCATTACGTAAGCTATTATCTTCTAGGTTAGCAGGAGGCGACATAGCAATCATAGTTAAAATTTGTAATAAATGATTTTGCACCATATCACGCATTTGACCAGCTTTATCAAAATATCCCCATCGACCCTCAATACCAACTTGTTCGGCTACCGTTATTTCCACATGATCGATCGAATTTCTATCCCAAAATGAGGCAAACAGTGGATTAGCAAAACGTAATGCCAATAGATTTAGAACGGATTCTTTACCTAAATAATGGTCAATACGATACACTTGTGATTCACTGAAATATTTTGCCACTGAATCATTGATTTCACGCGATGATTGTAAATCAGTACCCAGCGGTTTTTCCATGACGATTCGATTCTGATCTTGATTTAATCCAGCTTCAGCTAGACCTTGGCAAATAGTACCAAAAGCCCCTGGATGCATCGCAAAATAAAAAATAGTAGGTCGAGTTTGATCAAGCTCATTTTTGAGTGCATTAAAACCTGAAAGATTATTAACATCCAATTTATGGAAGTTAAGCCTTTGGCTAAATCTTTGCCAAATATTTTCATCCAATGGTTCTGACATAAAGGTGGTTAATGCATCTTTCGCAACTTCAACATAAGCGGCATGATCCCAATCTGCACGTCCGACACCTAAAATTTTGGTCTGTGTTGGCAATTTTCCATATTTTTCTAATTGATATAAAGACGGTAATAATTTGCGTCTTGTCAAATCCCCTTTAGCACCGAAAATAACTAAATTGCAAGCTGGGATATCAGACATGGTTCTCTCCTAAGGTGGTAGAATATACTTTATTCTATTCTGTTGTATTACCTATGTATACCTAGTTAATGGGGTAAATCATAATAATAGGCATTTGCCTTATTTTTTCTAAAATAAAAGGTCACCATATAGGTGACCTTTATCTTAAATCTTTGATTGGATAATATCCAATTAAAATATAATTATACGCGAACAAAATCCATATGAACTAGTTTTGGCTTGAACGCGTGACGTTGTACCGCCTGCACTTTCGCTTTAACAGCTTTACCGTCAACTTCAATAGTTAAAACTTCAGAATAAAATTCTGGTTTTTCTTGCATATTGAAGACTTGGTTGTGATCAAGCACAACAGAGATTGCAGGTTCAGTTCCACCATAAATAATAGCTGGGAATTTACCAGCGTGACGCAGGCGGCGGCTCGCACCCTTACCATGCTCTTTTCTAACTTCTGCTTTAAGTTTAAACATTTTCATTTCTCTTAATTATTTTAAAATAAAAACCAATTACAGGCGACCCAGTAGTTGGCTATAAAATAGGTGCTTTAAAAAGCGCTAGCGATTATAAAGTTTAATCCGATTAAACGCAATCAAATAATACTATCGACTTTGTATCATATTGATTGCGGGTACAACTATAATCAAAAAATAATTAAATCAATTCTATCTTGAAACCATAAGTTGATTGTTCATTTAGTGACAATTTTAACGGTTTATTGATGCGTCCTGCTTCAACGCAAACCATAGATTGATATTCATCATCACCAAAATCAGCCATTGCTTTAGCTTTATCTATCCATGGATTCCAAGTAACTACATCACTTGCATTAGTAGTGGTAAGCTTAATAGTTCGAACATTATCATTAATAGTCATTTCAGTATTGGCATTTGTATAAATACGATCAACTTCTTGATTAAAAGTCATTTGACCAACAGTAGCTGGTTTATTTTCAACAGTAAGTCGGTCTTGATAAGTATCACCTAATCCACTAACAACAACATGACTAATATTGTCAATGCCAAAATAAGTATGTAGCGCACTGGTTGCTTCAAAGTCGCCTGAGCAGCTCAAAGCCACCTCGCAAGTTTTACCTAAATGGATCTTTAAAGATACATTAAACGGTTTGTCAAAATAAGGTTTTGTTTGTTGATTATTAGAGAGTACCAATACAAGATCGACACCGTTATCATCTTCATTACATGAGTCTAAAGTCCATTCAACAATACGAGCAAAGCCATGAGAGGGTGTTCCTAAAGGTCCAAACCAAGGCCAACAAACTGGCACACCGCCACGAATTGCGGTACCTTTTTCAAATTTTGATTGTTTACTTAACCAAATAACAGGCATCTGCTCAGTTGAAGGTTGCCAGAATAGTAAATGTGCACCTTGCAAACTAACAGCAGCATAGCAACTTTTATGCTGAATAACTAAAATAGGTAATTCACCAAATTTTGTCTGTTTTACAGATGAGCTTAATAATTTTGATTCTGTAGTACTATCTAAAATTTGTTTATAAATATTCATATTGACTCCTATATTTAACTTGATCGACGATCAATGTCTAAAAAATTAATTTAAATACTGGTATTGATTTTACGCTTTTTGAGCGCATTATAAAAACGATATAACGTAAATAAGCTTTTTTTAGTTAATTAGAGTAATATACCCCGCACTCATTAAATCATCATTTATTATTTGTCAAAAAGTTTCAGGAAATGTATATGTTTCAGTATAAAATCCCAATAAGCCTATATATTCATATGCCATGGTGTGTGCAAAAATGCCCTTATTGTGATTTTAATTCACATACTGTGAAAAAAATCCCTGATTATGAAGCATATATTGATAATTTGATTAAAGATCTGCAACAAGATGTTGTTCTGTGCTCTGATCGTTCAATTCACTCAATTTTCATTGGTGGCGGTACACCAAGCCTGTTTTCTGCTGAACTAATTGCTAAACTTTTGACAAAGGTTAACCAAATCATTCCGATAAACAAGGATGCAGAAATCACAATTGAAGCTAACCCCAATTCTGTTGATGTGGATAGATTTAATGGTTATCAACAAGCAGGAATTAATCGAATTTCAATTGGTGTTCAAAGTTTTCAAGCCAATAAACTTAAAAACTTAGGGCGTATACATAATCCAGAGGAAGCCATAAATGCAGGTACCCTTGCTCATAACCTAAATTTACGTAGCTTTAATTTAGATTTAATGCACGGTTTACCTAATCAAAGTGTGGATGATGCTTTATATGATTTGAAACAAGCAATTGAGATTGCTCCTCCCCATTTATCATGGTATCAATTAACGATAGAGCCCAATACATTATTTGGTTCAAAACCACCAGTATTACCAGATGACGATAATCTATGGGAAATTTATCAACAAGGTCACCAATTATTAACGGATCATGGATACCAACAATATGAAACTTCAGCTTATGCTAAACCAGATTTTCAATGTCAACATAATTTAAATTATTGGCGTTTCGGCGATTATTTAGGTATTGGTTGTGGAGCTCATGGCAAAATTACGCGATCGAACGGTGAGATTATTCGTACAATAAAAACACGTCATCCTAGAGGTTATTTGGAAGGACGTTATTTAGATAGATCTTATGTTGTTGCAAAAGAAGAATTACCATTTGAATTTTTTATGAATCGTTTTCGGTTATTTGAAATTGTACCTAAACATGAATTTGAGCAACGAACTTTTTTACCTCTACAGACTGTAAACAAACAAATTAATTTTGCTATTGAACAGAATTATTTAATTGAAAATGAACTGGGTTGGCAAATAACTGAACGAGGTAAACTATTTTTAAATTCGTTATTAGAAATATTTTTATGAATAATTATCTAATAAATTTAAATTTATTAGAAAGCCTTTTGTATTTTACATTTATTTAACAATATAAATACTAACCATTTAATTAATAATTTAGTTATTTTTACATACATTTTTGGAAAAAAAGTGCATACTAACGCCCGACAATGCATTTATTTCATTGTTTTCCTATTCCTTATGTTTTCCCAATAACTTTGTTATTGGGATTTTTTTTGCCTAAATTTCTTTTTGAATAATAATACAATACTTCCCTTTATTGCTCATATTTAGCTATAAATTGTTTTAATTCAGCAAATGTAGAAGTTCCTTCCATTGGACCTGTTTTCGATACCGCTAATGCACCACTTGCATTAGCATATTGCAATGCCTGCTCAACTGAATACCCTGCCAACATCAGACTGATAAATGTCGCACCAAAACAATCCCCCGCTCCAGTTGGATCAACCGGTGTTGTAATAAAGCCGTCAACATGCAATGTTAATAAATTATTGTTATCGTCTCGACCATAATAATTAGCACCTTTACTACCTTTTTTTACCACAATGTGTTTAATACCCTTATTGAGCAATGCAAACATTGTTTGATCTTCACTTTCATCGTTACTACTAGCAAAATAACTGACTTCACTCTCACTTGGTAAAAATATATCAGTATATTCCATAATATAGTCAAAAGATTGCTCCATCTCTTGAATATTAAACATTTCCTTGCGTAAATTAGGATCGAACGAAATTGTACCACCCTTACTTTTAATGATATCAAGTGCTTTACGCATCGCATCAATTGCCCGAAAAGAATATAGTGATGAGCCCATAACATGTAAATGAGTACAGTCTTTTAATAAATTCTCATTGATATGATTGAACGAAAGTAAGCCGCATGCACTATTAGGAATATTGAAAATAAAGTCTCTATCATTTGAACCTTTATAAGTTACAAAAGCACTACCGGTATTCGCCTTATTATGAGTAGTAATACCATCAATAATAACCCCATCTTGCTTAAGTCGCTTAATACACATATTGCCAAAAGGATCTTTACCTATACAGCTAAAAAAAATGACAGGAAAACCTAATTTTGCTACTTGATCGGCAAATATTGCAGGTGCGCCACTTGGGAAAGGCCCAATAAATTCACCAGTTTGATCAAAACGTTGGTTTTGCTTTTTTGCTAAAAACTCAACAAGTAATTCTCCAATAGTACAAATTTTAAATTGCATATTAAGTTACCTTTGAATTGTGATAAGTTATGCAGTATTTGTTTATAGCACGTTGCTTAAAATCTGAATCTATTAATTGTTGATGATATTCAGTAACAGCTGCTTTTGATAATATTACGACATCCATATGTTTTAATTTTCCAATACTATAGTTATCAGGTAATAAAAATCGTTGAGGCAAAACACCGATGGTGTGATCAGCATTTTTAAATATCTGTTGATAAGTATTTTGTTGTTCACTATTTTCAATAATCAAATGATTATTATCATTAATAGCTGCTAGTTCAAAAATGAAATGCGAAATATGAAATTGATTAAGGATAGGAGTTAATGTATTACTATTTTGAAGAGTATTTCCATCTTGTAAAACACCCCCAACAAGAATAACTTCTGCATCAGAAAATTCTTTAACTAATTGAGCATTATTAATGTCATTCATAATCAATCTTAATGACTTTTTGTTATGCAAAAAAGGAATAAGTTTTCGAATCAAATTGCCATGACTTAAAAAAAGAGTATCGCCATCATTAATATAGTTTAAACAATTTTTTACTAAATCTATTTCACCTCTTTCCATACCTATATTAGTGTAATTTAGTGGTTCAATAGTTGTATGATTAATCAAATTCTCAGGTGAAATATAAATCGCTCCCCCAAAAGAACGTTTTAGATATCCTTGTTGTTCCAAATAAGTTAAATCTTGTCGAATCGTAACATTCGAGACTCGAAGCATGTCAGATAACTTATCCACTTTTACTTCACCTTGTTTGCGTACGATTTCGGCAATATCTAATCGTCGTTTTAGTAGGGCTGAAGACGCTCTAGCCAAATTTTACTTCCTATATAACTGATAATTATTAAAACAAAGATAATAAAATTTATCATACTAGTGGTCAATATCAATTGATCGAATAATTACTTAATTCTTTAAAAAAATCAAGAATAATTATATTGTTCTTACAACCTAATCTAGGTAATAAATAGTTAACCGCCAAAACTAAATTTTGGCAACAAATTTATTATTTTTTGAATATTAAAATCCATTTTTGTGATCTTCCTCACGCGATTAATACTAGCACAACTTTCGTTTTGTAAGCATAATTTTAAATTATAAGTTTCGAATTGAAAGTTATAATTTTTTACAATTTTTAGAAATTTAAGGAGAAAACACATGTCTATCATTTCCAGTCATAACATGTTAAAAAAAGCACAAAAAGAATATTATGCTGTTCCTGCCTTTAATATCCATAATTTAGAAACGATACAAGTTGTTGTTGAAACAGTTTCTGAATTACAGTCTCCAGTTATCTTAGCTGGAACACCCGGTACCTATAGTTATGCTGGTACGGAAAATATCATCGCCATTGCTGAAGAGTTATCGAAAAAACACAACATTCCTTTAGCTGTGCATCTAGATCACCATGAAGAATATAACGATATCGCTTACAAAATTAACGCTGGCATAAGATCGGTAATGATCGATGGTTCACATTTTCCATATGAAGAGAATATTGCCATCGTAAAACAAGTTGTTGAATATGCTCACCGTTATGATGTCAGTGTTGAAGCAGAACTAGGACGCCTTGGCGGAATAGAAGATGATCTAATGGTCGATGCTAAAGATGCCTTATATACAAATCCCAAACAAGCGGTAGATTTTATTGAAAAGACAGGTATTGATTCACTTGCAATTGCAATAGGTACAGCTCATGGGCTTTATAAATCTGAACCAAAACTTGACTTTGAGCGTTTATCAGAGATCCGTTCTATGGTAGATATTCCACTGGTACTACATGGCGCTTCAGGTGTTCCTGATAAAGATGTTCGTGAATGTATTAAACGGGGTATATGTAAAGTCAATGTAGCAACAGAATTGAAAATCGCTTTTTCTGATGCATTAAAAGAATATTTTATTGAGCATCCAGATGCTAATGATCCTCGTCATTATATGAAACCCGCAAAAGCGGCAATGAAAGAGATTGTTAAAAAAATTATCACTACTTGTGGATGTGCAGGTAAATTGTAGAGGCCAATATAATGATCTATACATTAACACTTAATACTGCGATTGATATGAATATACATTGCCAAGGATTAATTCCATATTCTGTCAATCGTACATCACATACTGAATACAGTCCAAATGGCAAAGCAGTCAATGTTTCAATAGTGTTGCATAAATTTAACAAACCAACGTGTGCATTAGGATTTTTTGGAGGATTTACCGGTAAATATATCGTTGAAGAATTAACTAAGATGCAAATTCAAACAATGCCTTGCTTTATTGACGATATCACACGTATTAATGTTTTTATTAATGATGGACAGAAAGAATATAAATTAGTTGGTAAAGGGCCCTTTGTTCCAGATAACAAAAAGGCAGAAATGCTAAATATTATCCGTAATCTTGAAAAAAATAGTTATTTGGTCATTAGTGGTAGTTTACCAAATAATATTGAATCTGATTATTACCAATCTATCATAGAGTTATGTCATAAACAGAATATACAAGTTATTTTAGACATCAGCCATCCAAAATTAAAACAATTACTCACTTATCATCCTTTGTTAATTAAACCAAATGATGATGAATTAAATGATATTTTTGGATTAAAAACCCAAACAATTGAACAAGTCATTACAGCTATAGAAACAGTGCACTCATTCGGTGCTCAAAATATTTTATTAACGATGGGATCTAAAGGTCTCTATTTTTCAAATAGGCAACACATTTGGTTTTGCAATGCCGTTACAATCAAATTGGTTAGCTCTGCTTGTGCGGGTGATGCATCACTGGCAGCTTTTTTAAGCGAGTGGTTACCAGAACAAGGAAATATTGAGAATGCAATGAAAAAGGCTTCCGCAACGGGCGCTAATGTTGCCGAATCAGATGGCTTAGGTTTACTTGATAAAATCAACGTCTATATGGACAAACTAGCAGTAACCAAAATTAAATAAAAGGGGAATGTTATGAAGAAAATATTAGCCGTTACAGGATGCCCAACAGGCATTGCCCATACTTATATGGCAGAAGAAGCGTTGAAAACTGCAGCCCAAAAAGCAGGAATAGAAATAAAAGTTGAAACAAATGGTGCTGGAGGTGTTGATAATGCTATTACTGATGCTGATATTGCAAATGCCATTGGCGTAATTATCGCAGCAGATAAAGACGTCAATCCCGATCGATTTAATGGATTACCTGTTATTGAAGTTCCCGTTAAAGATGGTATTCATAAAGCCGCAACATTAATTGAACAAATTACTTCTGGAACGATTCCTATTCGTAAAGGGACACAAAATAGTACTACTAACACGACATCAGCAAATCAAATTGTAGTAAAAGAGTCGATTGGACGTCAAATCTATAAACATTTAATGAGTGGTGTATCTAACATGTTGCCTTTTGTGGTAGCTGGTGGGGTCTTGATTGCTTTATCATTTTTATGGGGAATCTATTCTGCCGATCCCAATAATGCTCAATACAATGAGTTTGCAGCGTTATTGATGAAAATAGGTGGGCAAGCATTTGGCATAATGGTACCAATCTTTACTGGTTTTATTGCTTACTCAATAGGCGGAAGACCTGCGATGGTTGCTGGGTTTGTTGGAGGATTAATAGCCAATGTCACTGGTGCAGGATTCTTAGGGGGTATCATAGCTGGTTTTGCTGCTGGTTACTTGATGCTTTTTGTCAAAAAATTACTTGATGGACTACCTCGTTCATTTGAAGGCCTTAAATCCATATTTATTATGCCATTAATTGGTGTATTTGTAATTGGCGCTGGTATGTTCTTACTGGGTGGCCCAATAGCAGATATTAACAATGCAATGAAATCATTCCTCGAATCATTACAATCTGCTAATCCTGTTTTACTTGGTATGGTTATTGGAGCAATGTGTTCATTCGACTTTGGTGGACCTGTGAATAAAGCTGCCTATGTAACAGGTACGATGTTATTAGGTGAGGGCAACTTCTACTTTATGGCGGGTGTTTCAGCTGCTTGTATTGTTCCTCCTTTTGTTATCGCTTTTTCCACTACTATTTTTCGAGGTAAGGCTTTTACTGAAGAAGAACGTGCCGCAGGTGTAGTAAATTATATTTTAGGAGCCACCCATATCACCGAAGGAGCCATTCCATTCGCAGCAAAAGATCCACTACGCGTAATTCCTATTATGATGTTATCTTCAGCTATCGCATCAGTACTAACATTTATTAGTCAAATACAAGTACCTGCACCTCATGGTGGTTTCTTAGTACTTCCGTTAGTCAATAAACCATTTTTATGGGTCGGTTGTATTTTTACTGGCGCATTAGTCGGAGCATTATTGTTAGGTTTAGTGCGTATTCATCAAAACCGACAATTAGCGACTAAAACACCTAAATAATTAACCAGTTGATATATCATTTAATATTCTATTTATCTAAATCAACAAGGAAATAAAATGAGCAATTTAAAATTAACAGTCGATGATATTTCAATCATTAATGGATGTTATTCTAAATCAGAAGCAATTTGAGCTGTAGCAGCAAACATGATTAAATCTGGTTTAGTAAAAGATGACTATACTCAAGCCATGTTTGACCGTGATGCACAAATTTCCACATTTTTGGGTAACGGTATTGCTATTCCACATGGCACTACAGACAAACGAAATAGTGTAATTGAAACTGGTTTGAAAGTAATATATTATCCGCAAGGCATAAAATGGGATGAAGATAACAATATTGCTTATGTGGTAGTCGGTATAGCAGTTAAAAATAATGAACATTTAGATATTTTAGGGCAATTAACGCGAGCGGTTATTGCTGAAAATACAAGAGAGCGAATTCAATCAGTTAAAAAACCAGAAGAACTATTAACAATTCTTCAAGGAAACTAATATAATCATCCCATGAGAAAAAATGGTGTGAACTCATGGGAGTCTACCGCCATCTAATTAACGATTGATCAATTAAATCGGTTAAAACAGTTATTTTTTAAACTATATGAAGAATATTACTCCAGACGATTATTGATAATTGTTTCATTGGTAACCATTTCAAATGATTCCAAAATGCCTTCCCAAGTAATGCCTAGAACAATTAACATTCCTTCAAAATCATAATAATAACGTATCTGATCTCCCATAAACCTATCTTTAAATCTATAGTTATGATTAAATTCATCAGTTAACTCAAACGGGTGACCAATCTTAAAATCAAAACCAAGGTAACTTAAAATTTGATTAGCTTTATCAATTAAAAAAGCGTTATCCGTAACTTCTTCAATTGATAATGCCTCAACGCGATCTAAAATATAAAAAAATAGAATTGGATAACCACCTTTTCCTATACCTTGGACATCAGCGTAACTAAAATCTTCAATAGTCTGATATTGATCTGAACTAAAAAAATCATCAATATTGAGCATACTAAATTTTGTTTTATCATACATATCAATTAAATCGCTTTTCTATTTCCAGTTTTCATCTTATTGAACTATGATCAAGATAGAAGTTTACTTTCTTTTTAAAATAATCCTTAAATCATCACCTATTGCTTTTACGGATTCAAATTGAAATTGAGGTGCTAAGGATAATTTTTTAAGATTAGGTAATACACATAAATCTTTTGCATTATGACCTAGCAATTTAGGCGCATAATAAATAATGAGTTCATCAACTAAATCTTGTTCAATCAACGCACCAGCAAGATGTGCCCCCGCTTCAACCCAAACAGAATTAATCTGATTTTTACCTAATTCCTTTAATAATTCGACTAGATCTATGTAATTTTGATCTGAAGATTCAATAATTAACTTGGTATTGGGTTTAATAATTGGGATATTTTGTTTACGCACGATCCATGTTTCACCTAATTGACTGAAGATATTTTCATCCCCTGTTAATCGATTTTGGCTGTCTATGATAACGCGAACAGGTTGTCGAATATTTTCTGGCGGATAGATTTTTCTAATCTCATTAGGTAATTCGCTATATCTAACCGTTAAACTTGCATTATCAGCTTGAACCGTTGCTCGGGTACTTAAAATACAACTAGCTTGAGCTCGATATTGTTGTACATCTTGTCTTGCTGTACTTGACGTGATCCATTTACTTTCGCCTGATGCCATAGCAATTTTACCATCTAACGAGGAAGCGAGTTTAAGTTGGACATAAGGTATGCCTGTACGCATACATTTTAAAAAACCTTTATTAATGGCTTCAGCTTGTTCATATAAAACACCAACAATAACTTCAATTCCAGCATCTTTTAATCGTTTAATACCGTTACCCGCAACATTGGGATTAGGGTCTTGCATAGCAACAACAACACGAGTTATCCCTGCTTTTATCAATGCATCAGCACAGGGAGGGGTTCGACCAAAATGGCTACATGGTTCTAATGTCACATAAGCGGTTGCTCCTTGTGCCTTATTGCCAGCCATTTTTAGCGCATAAACCTCTGCATGAGGTTCACCAGCTTTTTGATGATAACCTTTGCCGATTATCTGATCATCTTTAACAATAACACAACCGACATTGGGATTGGGAGGGGTAGTAAAGCGTCCGAGTTTAGCAAGCTCAATTGCTTGCTGCATATAAAATTGATCTTTATCACTTATCATATCACGTAATTATTTTTGTTGTAGTTTAGCAATTTCGTTACTAAATTGCTCAATATCATGGAAACTAAAATAGACTGAAGCAAAACGGATATAGGCAACTTTATCTAGATCTTTTAGTTCTTCAATAACATAATTACCGATAAGTTTAGCTGGTATTTCACGTTCACCCGTTGCTCTAATTTTTGATTTTATACGCGTAATTGCGTCTTCAATTTCATCAAGACCAACTGGGCGCTTTTCTAATGCGCGTTTTATACCATTGCGTAATTTATCTTCATTGAACGGCTCACGAACTTTATTACTTTTGATAACATTAGGCATAATTAATTCAGCAACTTCAAATGTAGTAAAACGTTCATTGCATTCTACACATTGTCGACGACGACGAACTTGAAAACCCTCACCAACAAGACGTGAATCAATCACCTTGGTATCATCAGCATTACAAAACGGACAGTGCATAAAATTATCCTAATAATGTCACAACTAACACTACAATAGCTGAAAATATCAATTAAAACAAGGTTTCAATAATGAATGGTTGTTACATTAATAAATTTATGATTCTATTCATTTTAAACATAACTAAAATTAAGAGATAATCCTCATTAATTTATTAAAAAAACTATTAAATTAATGAATATATACATTATTATTCTTATCATTTCATTTATTGCTACTATACTATAACATTGGTAAATCTATAAAAGTTATAACGTTTTTTAGTTATAGTTTTAAGGCTACATAATAAGAGAAACTAGAAAGAACAAAGTAAAAAATTAAACGATTATAAACTAGATCAACAATAATAATTGACAGTAAACACATCAACAGAAACGAAAAATACGCAGACACATTAAATCATAATTTTTTAAAATAAAAAATGATCGCGGTAAGTCGAGATTGGTATACCTAATCTTAAACTATTAAAGAAAATTTATTAGCTTCAATATTAACATTAGAAAGAGATTAAGGACTCGCCAATTATAAAAAAACTAAACAATAATCCAATAGATTAGGTTAATAAAAAATAATAAAACAAAAATTCCGTCGCCAAACTAACGACGGAAATAAAGATTTACCAATCTAATTTAATTAAAAAATCACGCAATTTGGCAAAATCATCTGGCATATAATGAGAAAGTAATGTCATATCTGCACGTTCAGCGAGTGCTTTCGGTAGAGGAATTGATTTACCAAGAATGTCTTCTACCACTTCTTTAAATTTAGCTGGATGTGCAGTACCTAAAAATAGTCCGTATTCCCCTTCTTGTAACTGATCTCGCAGTGCACGATAAGCAATTGCACCATGAGGTTCAGAAAGATAACCTTTTTTATCAAGTTCCTGCACAGTCTATTCCATTCGTGGCAAATGATCCTCTACGCGTAATTCCTATTATGATGTTATCTTCAGCTATCGCATCGGTACTAACATTTATTAGTCAAATACAAGTACCTGCACCTCATGGTGGTTTCTTAGTAATTCCATTAGTCAATAAACCATTTTTATGGGTCGGTTGTATTTTTACTGGCGCATTAGTTGGAGCAATATTGTTAGGTTTAGTGCATATTCATCAAAACCGACAATTAGCGACTGAAGTACATAAATAACTAACCATTTAATATGATATTTATCTAAATTAATAAGGAAATAAAATGAGCAATTTAAAATTAACAGTCGATGATATTTCAATCATTAATGGATGTTATTCTAAATCAGAAGCAATTTGAGCTGTAGCAGCAAACATGATTAAATCTGGTTTAGTAAAAGATGACTATACTCAAGCCATGTTTGACCGTGATGCACAAATTTCCACATTTTTGGGTAACGGTATTGCTATTCCACATGGCACTACAGACAAACGAAATAGTGTAATTGAAACTGGTTTGAAAGTAATATATTATCCGCAAGGCATAAAATGGGATGAAGATAACAATATTGCTTATGTGGTAGTCGGTATAGCAGTTAAAAATAATGAACATTTAGATATTTTAGGGCAATTAACGCGAGCGGTTATTGCTGAAAATACAAGAGAGCGAATTCAATCAGTTAAAAAACCAGAAGAACTATTAACAATCCTTCAAGGAAACTAATATAATCATCCATAAGAAGAAATGATGTAAACTAATGGGAGATTATCTCCATCTGATTGACTATTGATCAATTAAATCGGTTAAAACAGTTATTTTTGAACTATATGAAGAATATTAGGTAGTAAAAAACTCCAGACGATTATTGATAATTGTTTCATTGTTAACCATTTCAAATGATTCCAAAATGCCTTCCCAAGTAATACCTAGAACAATTAACATTCCTTCAAAATCAT
>CAMLPV010000015.1 GCA_946482005.1 uncultured Gilliamella sp. | reverse complement strand
TGAAAGTAAAACCACGTATTTTAGGTGTACCTGGTTATGACTCATTACCAGTTGCAACAGCACTAGTTTCATTAGCACAAAAATTACGTGCCTTTTGTTATGTATCGGCTTACGGCGCTAAAACCAAAGAACAAGCAGTACTTTATCGCGATAAATTAGGTGCGCGTGAAGCAATGGTAATTTGGCCTGATTTTGTCGGTTTCGATGCTACACAAAAACAAAATGTCACTTTAGCTGCAACGGCTAGAGCGTTAGGTCTACGTGCCCAAATCGACCAAAAAGTTGGCTGGCATAAAACATTATCAAATGTTCCTGTCAATGGCGTCACAGGCATTTCTAACGATGTATTTTGGGATTTGCAAGAAGAAAGCTCAGATTCAAATTACTTAAACGAGCACGATGTAACAACTTTAATTTGCAATCAAGGATATCGCTTCTGGGGATCTCGCACTTGCTCAGCGGATACATTATTTGCATTTGAAAACTACACCCGTACCGCTCAAGTTTTAGCTGATACTATCGCTGAAGCTCAATTCCAATTAGTTGATGCTCCAATGCATGCCTCATTAATTAAAGATTTAATTGAATCAATCAATAACAAATTCCGTGAATTAAAATCTAACGGCTACATTATTGATGGTAAAGCATGGTTTGATCCTGAAGCTAATACAGCAGACATTCTAAAAGCAGGCAAATTATATATCGATTATGATTATACACCTGTCCCGCCACTTGAAAATCTTATGTTACGCCAACGCATTACCGATAAATATTTGGTTGAGCTGGCTAATTCAGTCGCCACTAACTAAGGAGAACAATTAAATGGCTCTACCTAAAAAACTCAAATACTTCAACGTCTACGTTAACGGAACCTCTTTTGCTGGTGAAGTCGAATCATTCACACCACCAAAATTAACCCGCAAATTTGAAAACTATCGCGGTGCCGGTATGCCAGGCAGTGTACCAATCGACATGGGATATGAAGATGATGCATTAAATGTTGAATGGACAATCGGTGGCTTAGCTCACGAAGTGCTAAAACAGCATGGTGGCTTACTTAATGGTGTTACATTACGTTTTGCTGGTGCTTACCAAAAAGATGATAGTGAAGATTTTATTAAAGTCGAAATCATCGTTAACGGACGCCATAAAGAACAAGACCGTGGTGAACTTAAACAAGGTGAAAGCAACTCAACCAAAATTACTACGCAATGTACTTACTATAAAGAGATCATCGACAACGAAGAAATTACTGAAATCGACCTAATCAACATGATCGACAAAGTAAACGGAAAAGATCGTCTATCAAAAGCACGTAGTGCAATTGGATTATAACAATTAATTTAATCCTAATTAATCATTTAAATAAAAAAGCCCGCAAGGGCTTCTTACGAGGGGAAACAAATGACAAGCAGCAAAAAAATCACTTTAAAAAATGGAATTAAATCAGGTAAAACCACCATAACCGAATTTACTATTCGCAAACCAGTAACTGGTGATTTACGTGGTGTAAAATTACTCGAATTTATTGATTTAGATATCGACTCATTAGCAAAAGTATTACCACGCATTACCACACCATCAATTGCAGAACATGAAGTATATACTTTAGATTTAATTGACTTGTCGGAAATCACCAAAGAGGTAATCAATTTTTTGTCCCCGAACTCGAACGATGCCAACAAGGAATCCCTAACCGAGTAGAAGAGGCAATGGCAGATATTGCACTAATCTTTCATTGGCAACCGTCTGCCATGGATGAATTAAACTTATCTGAACTTATGGAGTGGCGAGAGCATGCTCGCGTCAGAAACGGTACCAATAATCAACAATAATCAGGGAGTGAATTATTAAAAATAAGGTACCGTTTGACGCCATTGATTATTAAATAATTAAAAAACGAATTAGTACTTAATCAATGCGCCCAACATAAACATCATTAATCAAAATCAGAAAATAAAAGTTTATTAATTATGGCCAAAAAAATTAACAAAAATTCAAAACAAAATAATAGGTCTAGGGCAAAAAATAAAAATAAGCCTCAGTCTAAAACTAAGTCTTCTGAAACTAGTCAGGCAAAAAATGATAATGAACAGGCTGATGCAAAAAATACTGACAAAAAATCAGATGATAAAGAAAAAACAAGCTCGCAAAGTGAGAAACTAAAAGAGTTTGGCACAAATCTTGGTAAACCAATATTAAGTTCGGTTGAATCCTTTATAGAACTTGAACAGGCTATGAATAAAGTCGCTAGACAAGTTAAAGGGCTATATGACCTACAAGGCAAACCAACTAAATTATTTGACAGCATGAAAGAACAAATTCAATCACTAAGTCAACAAATACCAACTGCCAAAGGAGCACTAGATATTGCTGAACAGGTAGAATCCAATGCCAAATTAGGCCTAACTAAACAAAGCGATCCTATAAGCGAACAACACAAACAACTACTAAACTTTACTAAAATCTCAGCAATTTCAGCCAATGCCTTTGGCTTACCGGCAAATGAGTTAGCCACAGATCTGAGTGAAATTGCCAAATTATTCAATATTCCAATAGAAAATATTGAAAACTTAGCCGACACCATTAATTATCTAAGTGATAACACCGATGCTAATGTAGCAGATATCATAAGCTCACTAAAAAGTATGGATGATATTGCTGATAAACTCGATTTCAAACAAGTTATGGCATTAAATTCGGCATTCTTAAACCTAAATATAAAACCAGATGGTGCGATTGCCGCCACCAATGCTATCGTCAACAGTTTATCAAAAGCGACAACGCAATCGGAGCAATTCCAACAAACATTACAATCACTTGGATTTGATGCCACACAAATAGAAAAAAATATGTCAATCGATGCCATTGACACAATACAAAAAGTACTAACAACCATTAAACAACAGAATACAACCCAACAAACAGAAATCCTTAGTCAGTTATTTGGTAGCGAACAGGCGCAAAACACCGGCAAACTTACCAATAATTTGCCTTTACTCACCCAACAACAATCAGTAATTAATAACCCCAATGCCATGGGTTCATTACAAATAAAAGCCGATATTGACAGTAAAAGTTTTGCGTCACAATTTGAAATATTAAAAGCCACACTAACTAATATCTCAAGTTCTATGGGTGGCTCCATGCAAGGACCAATAGCTAGTGCAATGCCATGGTTAACCGAGCTAACAGCAAGTACTCAGCAATGGGTAAAAAACCACCCTACTTTTGTTGCTACCTTTATGGAAATAATTTCAATCAGCTCCATGGCAAGTACAGCATTAGGTACATTAGGTGAAATTCCTATCAAAGGCGTAATCAATGCATTTAAAAGTTTAGGCACGGTTATCGCAACAGTTAGTCAAGCATTTTCACTTAGCACTATCGGCCTTGTTGTTATGGGCATCGCTGCTTCCGCACTGCTGATTCGCAAATTCTGGGAACCAATTAGCGCATTCTTCACTGGTTTCTGGCAAGGACTTACCAATGAAATACAGCCAGTTATTGATGCTTTCTCATCCTTAGGACCAGTATTCACAACAATAGGTGATGCAATAGGCGGAGTAATCAACTGGTTTAGTGAATTATTATCACCAATGGAACTCACAGATGAACAGTTTGAAAGCTGTAAATCGGCCGGAACCTCTTTTGGTTCAGTTGTGGGGAGTATCCTTATGGCACCAATCAGACTCTTTGAAAGTCTTTCAAAAATAGTCGGTGAGACATGGGATCTTATCATGTCACTACCTAATAAAATGATGGATATACTCCAAAAACTAGATGAAATTTTCACTGGTGAAAATGGATTATTCAATAAATTTAAAAATATAGGTAAAGACATCATCAACGGAATGATAAACGGCATTAAAAATGTTTGGAACGATTTAAAGGAAACTATATCTGATATTGGTAGTAGCATTTGCGGTTGGTTCAAATCAAAACTTGGCATTAACTCACCATCGACAGTCTTTAAAGAATTTGGTGTTAACACCATTGAAGGCTATCAAAATGGGGTTGATGAAACGCAAGATACCGCTTTAGACTCAATGAGTAAATTTGCTGATAAAGTTAGTACCAAGGCGCCGCAGATTCCAACCAATACCGCAAATAATATACCAAATGCTAATAGCAATTCAGCGATTAACACTATTCAAGGTGGAACATCACAATATTACATTACCATCAATGCCGCACCAGGTATGAATGAAGAAGAAATCGCTAGAGTCATCACTCAAGAACTCGATCGTCGAGAACAACAACAATTATTTCAAATTAGAAGCAGCTTAAGGGATATCTACTAAAATGATGATGTGTTACGGCTTTTTTGTTTTCAGCTTAAAAACATTACCCTACCAAGAAATGACATTAAACAAAAGTTGGAACTGGGCAAGCAATAATAGGGTCAACAAACGTTCAGCCTTACAGTTCACCGGCCCAAATAACGAAACCATTACCTTATCGGGTTCAGTATTCAGCGAATTAACCCATGGTAGAGTCAGCATTGAAGTCTTAGAACGTATGGCATATTTATCTGTACCACTGCCGCTTATTCAAGGCGATGGAGTACCGCTTGGCTTTTTTGTATTAAATGGTGTCGAAAGAAAATACACCGAACTCGATCGTCACGGCGCTCCACGAAAAATCAACTTCACCATAAAACTAACTAAAGTTGACATTTCAGACTTCTTTGATGAAGGGATAATCAAAGATATTATTGATATTATTGATATTATTATATAGGTACAACATGGCAAAACCATATTTTAAAATTATCTTATTAGATGATGAGCAGCGAGAAGATATTACCGAAAAATTTGATAATCGTCTTATATCAATGACAATTGTAGATAAAAATGGACTTGAAGCAGACACAATCACTATAGTCATTGACGATTCCGATCAGAAAGTCAATTTGCCTAAAAAAAAGGCTAAATTAGAAATTACCCTTGGTTGGAAAGCGGATAAGCCAAAAACCACGATTGACGATGAAGAAGCGAAAATCTTTGAAGCAAATATAAAAAATGTATTTACCATTACGCAAATTACCCATTCTGGTACACCAGATATCATTACTCTGCAAGGTTCAAGTGCCAATCTAATAGACGGAGCCGCCCTAGAACCTCTGGAAAAATCTTATGAAAACCTCACCCTAGGCGAGATAATCGCCCAGATTGCTATACGCAACAAGTTACCCTATCGCTTTGATAAATTGATAGGTTCTAACTTCATACCACATATTGACCAAATGAAAGAATCAGATAACTCATTTCTTACTCGATTAATCAATGACTATGGAGGGGGCGTAACGATTAAAAATGATATGTTAATCGTGTTTAATAAAGGTCAAGGGATGACCGTAAATGGCAAAAAAATCCCAACGGCTAAAATCAAAAGAGCATCTGGAGACAAGCACAGCTACACATTCCTTGATACTCCATATTTAGGTGTAAAAGCCTATTGGTATAATTACAAAAAGCCAACAAAAAAACCATACAAAATTGTTAGTAAACAACAAATTGAAAAAAGTAAAGTTCACATTGCAAAGTCAAAACCAAAGGAACTCAACGAAAAAGAAATCAAAGAACTCAAATATGTTTATGCCAATGAAGAGAGTGCAACAGCAGCAGCAAGAAGTGAATTGAAAAAAATTGAACAAGGAATAGCACAGTTTAAACTCAAACTTGCTTTAGGCCGTCCCGACCTATTTAGCGAAATGCCGGTTGAAGTAGATGGATTCAAACCAGAAATAAACTCAACAAATTGGACTATCGCATCATGTACACATTCATTAAGTAAAGGTAGTGGATTTACTACTGAATTAGAATTACAAATAAAACCTGAAGAAGAAAGTTACGAAAATATCTTAAAATAGTGCCCACACAGTACAGCAAACCAACTTAAGCTAAGTTTAATTTTGCTTTAAATACTTAGCAAATGATGACTCTTACCAAGAGTCATCCATTAAACCCCAAAAAAAACAAATAAATTCAATAGATAACCAAGTTATCGCTCAGCTAAACTTCATCACCAATTAACAAAAGACATGGCAAAAAAATAAAAATAGAAAAACACTAGACTTAATCTTAAATTAATGTAAAATTAACTAAAGTTTAATTCAAAGGGGTTAGTCACATGAAATGTCCACATTGCCGAAACAAAACATTTATCCGATCTAGTGAAGAAATAAGCAACTTAACTCGCAAACAGTATTACCAATGTTCCAACATATATTGTGGACATACTTTTACTGCAATGCAATCAATCTCAGAAACGATTGTACCAAGCGCAATCCCAGACCCAAAAGTCAACATCCCAATATCGCCATACAGCCGACATGCCAAAAAAGCCTAAACCATCACCAGATTGCACCTCACAGCAATCTGGTGCCCTCTCCCAATCAAAACATCTACTAACGACATAACTAATATCATTATAAACAGATAGCTTTAATATTGGACTACCAGCCGTAATTGCAGAGGAACAACCTAATTTACTAAACGAAAATACCTAACCACCACACTACTAACTACTAACTACTAACTACTAACTACTAGCTATTAACTATTAACTATTAACTATTAACTATTAACTATTAACTATTAACTATTAACTGACAAGATTGAAAAGTTAAACGGAAAAAATCAACCGCCATTTTATCGCCACAGCCAAAAATAACACATAAAAGAAAACATTATTAAGATAGATAACTGATTGAATTTAAATACATTTGATGGTGGCCCCTACTGGACTTGAACCAGTGACCAATCGATTATGAGTCGACTGCTCTGACCAACTGAGCTAAGGGGCCTCTTTTGAGGTGCTACTGACTTAGTAGGGTTGCGATTATAATAGAGTTAAATTGAATTTGCTACATTTAATTAACAAAAAAGGTTGATTTGCTTAATTATTAAACTAACATCTATCAGAATATCATCATTTATAATAAGCGATATTTTTTAGTTAATTAACCTGATACAATGCTTTTAACAATTACTACTAATGATCGTTATATTGGTTGGGGAAATATTATGTCTATCAAAAAAATTCTTTTTATGAGCGCAGCTTTATCTACTGCATTGTTTTTAAATGGTTGTAGTAACTCAAATTACCAAGCCACTTCAGCTGGTCGACAAGTGCAGTTCATTGATACCAAACCTGCAGCAAATTGCCAATTCATTGGCAAAGCTGAAGGCCGTCGTGGCACTTTCTTTTCTGGTTTAAAAACCCATAGTGAGTTAATTCGTGATGCAGCAACAGATCTGATGAATAAAGCGGCGGCAATGGGCGGTAATGTGATTTATAATGCGCAAGATGCATCTTTACAATATGTTTCAGATATTGCTCCGACAGATGCCGTGATGACTGGTGAAGTCTATCGTTGTAAATAATAAATCGTCAATAAAAAAAGGGATATTGTTATCCCTTTTTAATTAGCTTACCAATATTATTAACCATTTTGCTTTTCAAATTGTTTCATAAATTCAATTAGGTATTTAACACCATCGATATCCATTGCATTGTAAATAGATGCCCTCATTCCGCCAGCGATTCGATGACCTTTGATACCAATAATATTTGCTTGAGTTGCCTCGCTAACAAATTTTTTATCAAGTTCTTCGTTTGGTGATAAGAAGGTAACGTTCATAATTGAACGATTAGGAATTGCTACAGTATTGCGGTAAAAACCGGATTGATCGATAAACTGGTAAAGTAATTGTGCTTTAGCTTGATTTCGCTGTTGCATAGCAGATAATCCACCCAAGTTTTTAATCCATTTAAACACTAAGCCTGACATATACCATGCAAATGTAGGTGGCGTATTAAACATCGAATCATGATCCATTAATAGTTTATAGTCTAATACTGAGGGTAATACCTTTTGAGCATAGCCAATTAAATCTTCTCGAACGATAACAATTGTGATACCTGAAGGACCAATATTTTTCTGGGCACCGGCATATATAATGCCATAACGACTAACATCGATAGGTTGAGATAAAATACAAGAAGATAAATCAGCAACTACTGTTTTATCGCCAAAGTTTGGTTGTTCAAATATTTCTATTCCGTCGATAGTTTCATTAGGGCAATAATGGACATAGGCACTATTATCACTCAATTGCCATTCAGACATCGGTTTGATTGAGGTTATTCCATCATTTTTAACAACCACATTTTGTTCAATCACATTACAGTATTTGGTTGCTTCTTTGGCGGCGCATTGACTCCAATAACCACTATTAATGTAATCGGCATCTGTTTTATTGCCTAATATATTTAATGGCACAGCAGCAAATTGTGCCCTAGCCCCACCTTGGCAAAATAAAATTTTATAATTTTCTGGTACATTTAAAATATCACGAAGATCGTCAGTTGCTGCAATTGCACATGCATCAAAATCTTTACCTCGGTGGCTTAATTCCATCACCGAAGCACCTGTATCTTGCCAATTTAGTAATTCAGCTTGTACTTGTTTTAGAACATCCGCAGGAAGTTTTGCTGGACCTGCACTAAAATTATAACTTTTCTTCATTGCAATTCATTTTCATCCGTCAAAAATAGAAAATCTATTTTTACACTCTATTTACCGATATACAATCAATTTTTTTATCAAAAAAAGTTGCTAAACGTTTTTTGGCAGCATAAAAATGCCGACTAAAGTCGGCATTTAGAATAATTCGTAAAGTTTATTATAGTGAAAGTTGCTGCTTGGCATTGTCAATTGCAAATTTGACCTGTATAGGCGATACCCCACCTTTAGCAGATCGTTTAGCTAAGCAAGATTCCAACGATAAAATTGGATAGACATCATTTTCAATAACATCACTAAATACTTTTAATTCTTCAAGCGTTAATTCCTCTAGTGCTTTTTGCTTAGCTATCGCAGCTACAACTGCTTCACCAACAATGTGATGAGCTTGCCTAAATGGAATACCTTTAGCAACCAGATAGTCAGCAAGTTCTGTCGCGTTAGAGTAGCCTTGTTTAGCGGCATCTTGGCAATTTTGGTAATTAATTTTAATATCCTCAAGAACCAAAGCGGCCATATCTAAACACGCTTGCCAAGTATCCAGTGCATCAAACAGATGTTCTTTATCTTCTTGTAGATCCTTATTATAGGCAAGCGGTAAGCCTTTAAAAGTCACCATAGCTCCAGTTAATGCGCCGACTACTCGCCCAACTTTACCTCGAATAAGTTCTAAAGCATCAGGATTTTTTTTCTGAGGCATTAATGATGATCCTGATGTTACCCGATCGGATAGTTCAACAAAATTTGCTTCACCACTATTGAAAATAATTAAATCTTCAGCAAATCGAGATAGATGCACCATACCTATAGAGGCATTATTGAGTAATTCTAGAACATGATCTCTATCTGATACCGCATCTAAGCTATTATTCGTTGCAGTTGAGAAACCTAACCAATTAGCTAGTAGATCGCGATCCATTGGATATGCTGTACCGGCTAACGCTCCACATCCCAATGGACTAACATCTAAGCGTTTAAGCGTATCTTGTAAGCGACTTTCATCGCGCGTTAACATTTCATAATACGCCAAGCACCAATGCGCAAAAGTGACAGGCTGAGCACGTTGTAAATGAGTATAACCAGGCATTACCGCATCTTGATGTTGCTCTGCGGTGAGCACTAAGCGTTTTCTTAATTGATTAATAGCAGAAATAAGATGAGCAATTTCATCTTTACACCATAATTTAAGATCGGTGGTTGATTGATCATTGCGACTACGACCAGTATGTAATTTTTTGCCTAAATCGCCAACTTTTTCAATGAGTTTTTGTTCTACCCAACTATGAATATCTTCCGCATCACTTTGTAGAATCTGCTGCGGATCTTGCCGTACTGAATCTAATAATTCGGTTAACGCTTTTTCAAGCTTTTTTTGTTCATCATAAGATAAAACGTCCACAGTAACCAATGCTTTAGACCATGCAATTGATCCAATGATATCTTGCTCGGCAAGCCGATAATCAAAGCGTAAAGAATCATTAAAATGTTTAAATCGCTGATCCGCAGCTTGGCTAAAACGCCCACCCCATAATGCCATAATTACCTCAAATGTTATTTTCAATCAATCCTAAACGATTTAAATTTTATCGTTTTTCTAATAATGTTAATGATAAATTAAAATGCAATAATACGATAAAAAATATATACAGACTAAAGCCTGTATATATTGTGTGTTATATCTTACTAAAAAGTATTAAAAATTACTTTTTACTTTTAGTATTGCTCTTAGATTTTGTAGTTTCTTTTGCTGCTACTTTAGCTTTTTTGGCCGGTTGATTTTTCTTACCTTCATTTAATGCTCGAATACGTGAAGATAATGAGAATAAACGAATAAATCCACCCGCATGGCTATGATCATAAACTTCATCTTCACCAAAAGTTGCAAACTCTTCGCTATATAAGCTATTTGGTGATTTCTTTTGAACAGCTGTTGCATTTCCTTTGTAAAGTTTAACGACAACTTCACCAGTCATATCTTCTGCCAATACATCAGCCGCCGCTTGAATAGAACGACGATATGGCGCAAACCAACGACCATCATAAACAACATATGCCATCTCTAAACCGAGTTGTTCACGCCATTTAAAGCTATCACGATCTAAAATCAGTTGTTCTAAACCACGTAATGCGGTCATCATGATTGTTCCACCCGGGGTTTCATAACAACCACGAGATTTGATGCCAACTAGACGGTTTTCAATGATATCTACACGACCTACACCATGTTTGGCACCAATTTTATTGAGCGTGGCTACACAGTTATATGGGGATAATTTTTTACCATTAACAGCCACAACTTCACCTTTTTCGATACCAATGGTGACAAGTTCTGGTGTATTTGGCGCATCTTCTGGAGACACTGTCCAAGCCCAGCAATCTGCATTAGCTTGATTCCAAGTGCTTTCAAGCACACCACCTTCGGTAGAGATATGCCACGCATTTTCATCACGGCTATAGATTTTTTCAACGGTTGCTGTTGTTGGAATTTTTCGTACTTTTAAATAATCAATTAAAGCTTCGCGTGAGCGTAAATCCCATTCACGCCAAGGTGCAATGACTTTAAGTTGCGGTGCTAAAGCGGTATAGGTTGTTTCGAAACGGACTTGGTCATTACCTTTACCGGTTGCGCCATGGCAAAGGGTGTCAGCGCCAATTTCTAATGCATATTCAACTTGCGCTTTGGCAATAATTGGGCGAGCCATCGAAGTTCCAAGATAGTAAGTTCCTTCATATAACGCGCCAGTTTTCAAAACAGGGTAAACATAATCTTTAACAAATTCTTCTCGTAAATCGACAACTTTGCACGCTACTGCCCCAGATGCTTTGGCTTTTTTCTCGACATCTTTTAGTTCTTTAGGATCTTGACCGACATTAGCGACTAAAGCGTAAACTTCACAACCGCCATAATTCTCTTTTAACCAAGGAATAATGGCTGATGTATCTAATCCACCCGAATAGGCTAAAACCACCTTTTTTGTTGCACTTTTTTTCATGTTATACCCTTTCTTAATTTACTGACGAAAAAAATAAATGATTTAAAGATTAAGTAAAGTATATTTAATAACAAATACACCCACTTAATATACTAACTGATCTATATTTAAGCAATGATTCTTGTACCTGTTATTCCCGATTTTCCATTAAATAATTCAATGAGTTTATCTGATTCTTTCCAACTGGCTATATCAATTGGTCGTCCGAGCGTTTTTGCTGCTTCAAATGCCGAATTGACTTTGACTATCATGCCATCTGTGATAATACCTCCTGCAATGAGGTGATCAGCTTCAGTTTGTGTTAATGATGCAATTAGTTGTTTGTTTCCATCTAACACTCCTGAAACATCAGACAACAAAATTAAATCAGCATCTAACGTTTTTGCTAGTGCAACGGCAGCGTGATCGGCATTAACATTCATCATCTTGCCTTCATCAGTAATACCAATTGAACTAACAATAGGTAAATAACCATTATTAAGTAACAAATTGATTAAAGATGGATCGCCGACTAGAGCTTCACCTACATAACCTAACTCTTCAGAAATTTGCTTAACTTTGACACTATCACCATCAGCTAAACACAGACCAATACTAGGAATTTGTTGTTTTTTGGCTTCCGATAATATTGTCGTGTTGGCGCTTCCAGCAAGACTACCCACAATTACATCAATCTGATCTGCTGGAGTAACACGTAAACCATTACGACGAACCACCGGTAATGAAAGTCGATCCATTAATGCATCAACTACACTACCACCACCATGAACAATAATTAAAGGTCGTTTAAAATTCTTTTTATATTCGCTAATGACAATGAATAATTTACTTAATACATCTTTATTATCGAGTAAAACACCACCAAACTTAATAATTAAAGGTTTCATTTTGCTTTCCTATCCATTTTAATATGGGTCATCTTATATAAAATTATTAATTTATAATAAGGCTGTTGTTTCATCAAAGCCAAATCGAATATTCATACATTGCACCGCTTGTGCAGCAGCACCTTTTAATAAATTATCTTCTACCGATATTAGAATTAGATGTTGCCCTTTAAGCACAAAGCCAATATCACAATAAGGTAGACCAATTACTGATTTTAATGCAGGCCAATCTTTTTGATAAACTCTTATTAACGGCTTATCTTGATAATATTTGTTTAACGCGTTAAGAATATCATCTGATGTTACCCCTTCTTTCACCAAGCAGGTAATGGTGGCATGAATACCCTGCTTAAAACAACCAAGGTGAGGTGTAAAAATAATTTCTTGACCTAAATGTGTTGCAATTTCAGGTTGATGGCGATGAGTAAATAGTCCATAAGCATGTAAACTGACTTCACAAAATATATTATTTGTTGAAGGTTTGCGGCCTGCACCACTCACACCACTAACGGCATTAATAATAGGCCATTGCCTTTTGTCTAATAAGTCTTCTTCGATTAGTGGTTTTAATGGCAATTGTGATGCGGTTGGATAACAGCCAGGAACAGCTATTAATTGCGCCTGTTTTATTGCCTCAAAATTCCATTCAGCTAATCCATAAACGGCTTTATCCAACCATTGCTTGTGCTGATGTTCAAAACCGTAAAATTGAGTATAAAAAGATGAGGAATTAACGCGAAATGCACCGGATAGATCAAAAACAGTACAGCCTTTTTCTAAGAAATATGGTGCTATATCATGACTAACTGAGTGTTCGGTAGCTAAAAAAACAATATCAATATCGTTAATGAGAGATGAATAATCAGCGGTTGCAATTAATGGTAAATCCACCACACCTTTTAATTGCGGGTATAAATCATAATCCGAAATCAGCTTGCCACCATCAAGACTATTTTCTGAAACGGTTAAAGCCACCAACTCAATATTAGGATGCTTTGTTAAATAATATGCTAGTTTTGCACCTGCATAACCACTTGCTCCAACAATTATTGCTTTCAACATACCTTTCCTTATTCATTACTATTGATTTTTTTAGGCATTATAGTAGGCTTTCTAAAAAAACAAAGCAAGTAAAAATTGAATTTTTATTCACTTTTTGTGAATTAATTTTCAGATAACAAGGTTTCAATCATTGAAAAAGAGTATGTATAAGTAGGATAATTCCTCCTACCAACTTATTAATAGGAGGAATAATAGTGTTTATTTCAAATAACAGGCCGATTTTAAGATGGCAATTAATAATTCCCAATAACGGTAAACGCTTTGAATATTGACCTTCTCATCAGGTGAATGAGGCGACACAATAGTGGGGCCAATTGAAATCATATCCATATGTGGATATGACTGTTTGAATAATCCACATTCTAAACCAGCATGGATCACCATAATTTTAGCTTGTTTTGAGAAAATCTCTTGGTACTTATCCTTGGCCAATTGTAAAAGGCTAGAATTTAAATTCGGTTCCCAACCTGAATAACCACCGCTGATCTCATAATTAGCATTTACTAATTGACTTAATGATATTAAGGTTGAAACTACAGCATCTTTGGCACTATCAACTTGTGAACGGATTAAAAAATTCACGCTTAATTGGTTATCACTAATAGAGACAATACCTAGATTTAAAGATGTCTCTACCACACCGTGAATCTGATTGCTCATAGTGACCACACCATTAGGTGCAGTATTTAACATATTGATGATTTTATTTTGTTGTTCAATGGCGATAACCCGTTTAACACTATCTGTTGTAACTTCTTTCACCGTCAATTCGATATCAGGTTCAACTTGACCAAACTCATTTTGTAAGATTGATTGGTATTGTTTAACTATCTCTGCTAATTTAGGTAAATCTTGTTTATTTAAAGTTAATTCAGCAAAGGCTTCTCTTGGAATTGCATTACGTAATGAACCTCCTCTGATATCAGCTAATCTAAATGAGATATCTTGCCCGTATTCAGCTAGCAATCTCGCCATTAATTTTATGGCATTACCACGCCCCAGATGAATATCACAACCTGAATGACCACCTTTCAAACCTTTTAACGCAAGTTCAATATAACAATCGTGAATTTCTGGCATTACCGCATAAGTAATTGCAAAATTAATTGAGAAATCTACACCACCCGCGCAACCTGTAAATATCTCACCTTCATCTTCAGAGTCAGTATTGATGAGATAATGGCTTTTTAACCAATTTGATTGAAGACCAAAAGCACCATGCATGCCAGTTTCTTCAGAAGTAGTGACTAATACCTCAAGTGGACCATGTTCAACAGAGGGATCAATTAATACCGCCAGCGCAGAAGCAAGACCAACACCATTATCAGCGCCTAATGTTGTTCCTTTTGCTTTAACCCATTCACCATCTACATAGGCTTGAATAGGATCGGTTAGAAAATCGTGCTGTGTACCTTCATTTTTTTGAGGAACCATATCCATGTGAGCTTGTAAGGCGATAGATGGGCAATTTTCCATACTTTTAGTTGCAGCTTTGCTTAATAAAATATTTCCAGCTTTATCAAGCTGACAATCAATGTGATGAGTTGCTGCAAAATCGACAATATACTTGGTTATCATTTGTTCATGATGAGAAGGATGGGGAATTTTACAAATATCATTAAAAATCTGCCAAACAAATTTTGGATTTAAGGTCGATAGCATATTTTATCCTCAATATTAGGTGGGTAAAAAATTAATGAGTGATTTTTTTATCTAATCACTCTATAATAAGGTGCAATTTTACATCTATTTTAAGTCCATTAATATTAATTTATTGAATTCGTTTATTCGATTAAAATTGCAGGTTACACATGTCAATAGAACAAAATTTAACAGAAGAACAAATCAAAGCCAAAAAACAGCATAAAGCAGAGATCATTGCTGAAAAGAAAAAATTTAACGTTACTTGGGAAATGCTACAATCTTATGGCCGTCAACTTGCTGAAAGATTATTACCCGCCAACCAATGGAAAGGTATTATCGCCGTTAGCCGAGGTGGCTTAGTTCCTGCTGCAATTCTAGCTCGTGAACTGAGTATCCGTTATGTTGATACCGTCTGCATTTCAAGTTACGACCACGATCATCAACGTGAAAAGTTAATCTTAAAACAAGCTAATGGTGATGGCGAGGGTTTTATTGTGGTTGACGATTTAGTTGATACCGGAAGCACTGCTCACACTATTCGTGAAATGTATCCGAAGGCCCATTTTGTGACTATCTTCGCAAAACCTGCTGGCAAACCATTAGTTGATGACTATGTCATCGATATTGCTCAAGATACTTGGATTGAACAACCATGGGACACTGGTGTAATGTTTGTTAAACCAATAAGCGATCATTAACAATTTAACATTTTTACAAGGTTGCCATGGTTATGACTGAAAACTTATCTGAAAAGATATTCAAACCACAATATGACTACCCTGAAACATCATCGCTAATCAAACGAATAGATAGTAGTAATGGTAGCAGTACAAGCCCATTTGATGGTGAAATTGATTCAAAGTGGTACCGAATCATTAACCCTATTTTATGGTATTGGCGAGGTTTGCCAAAATTAGAAATCGAAGCGGTTTTATCACAAATCGCTATATCGACAAAACGTCATACTGATGATAAATGGCTAGATACAGTTATTGGTTATCAACCTGGCAATTGGATTTATGAGTTTTTAAATCAAGCAGCAAAATGGCAAGCAAAAATTGATGCGGTAGATCAAACAAACTTATCTGAAGAAGCTAAAAATAATTTACATCAAGATTATTTAATTGCAAGCGAATATGCTAGTATCGCAAGTTATCCTCATTTTAAAAATGATGAGCTCGCGTTGTATGCACAAACTTGTGCATATCAAGCTTATATGAAAGCACTTGAGTATTCGCCTTACACAACAAAACAGATTGAATTTAAAGTTGAAAATCGTAGTATTAAAACGATTTTACATTTACCGCAAAATTGTGATGGCGTATGCCCTGTTGTCTTAGTATGTAATGCATTAGGCAATCTACAGATCGATTATTATCGTTACTTTAGTGAATATCTTGCTCCACAAGGTTTTGCTATGTTAACGGTAGATTTACCAACGGTCGGATTTAGTCGAAATTTTGTATTAACTCAGAATAGTAGCCAAATTCATCAAGCGATTATCGAACAATTAGCAACAGTACCATGGATAGATAGTAATCGCGTGATAGTTGCGGGATTCCGTTTTGGTTCGCATATTGCAACTCGCCTTGCCTATTTAATGCCCAATAAAATAAAGGGACTTTTCAACTTCACCCCTTTTGTACATCAAATATTTGTGGATAAAACTTTACAACAAAATTTACCTAACTGTTATAAAGACATGTTGGCTTGTCGATTGGGTTTAACATCGGTATCAAATCAGCAATTAGCAGCAGAATTGAATTATTTTTCGCTTAAAAATCAGGGATTATTAACTCGTTCCTGCCCTGTGCCTATTATGAATATTATCTTTGAAGATGATAAATTGAGTAATCTAACTGAGGCGAAATTAATTCAATCTTCAAAACAAAGTAAAATTGTGACTATTGCTAAAACACCATTACAAAAAAGCTTACAAAACGCTTTAACGCAATCAGTTAAATGGATGGAATCTATTTTGTAATAAATGATTTAAATAAGAGTATTGCTATGAAGAATAAAAAACAACTAACGGTCGTTGTTAAGCTAGGTACTAGCGTTTTAACCAGTGGTACTAAACAGTTAGATCGTGCTCGAATAGTAGAGCTGATTCGTCAATGCTCTTATTTACATCAAAAAGGTCACAAAATTATTATCGTTACTTCAGGCGCTATCGCTGCCGGCCGAGAATATCTAAACTTCCCTAACCTTCCTAATACCGTTGCATCAAAACAGTTACTTGCCTCGGTTGGTCAAAGCAAACTTATCCAACTTTGGGAACAGTTATTCTCTATATATAAAATTTATATAGGTCAAATGCTATTAACACGGGCAGATTTAGAAGATCGTGAACGTTTTTTAAATGCACAAGATGCTCTAAAAGCGATGTTAGATAATAATATTATTCCTGTTATCAATGAAAATGATGCGGTTGCCACTGCGGAAATTAAAGTTGGTGATAATGACAATCTATCAGCACTTGCCGCAATTTTAGCTGAAGCGGATAAACTCTTATTACTAACCGATATAGAAGGATTATATACAGCCGATCCGCGAACCGATCACGATGCAAAATTGATAGAAGAAGTTTCTCAGATTGATGATAGTTTACGCAGCATTGCTGGTGATAGTGTATCAGGTCTGGGAACCGGTGGTATGAGTACCAAAATCCAAGCAGCTGAAGTAGCTGGTAGCGCGGGTATAGAGGTAATAATTGCTGCCGGGAGCAAAGAAAATGTGATTATTGATGCCGTCAATAATCAATCTGTGGGTACTCGTTTTTTACCACAAAAAACACCTTTAGAGCATCGCAAACATTGGCTATATGGTGCTCCCAATGCCGGAAAAATTATTCTTGATGATGGCGCTATTAATGCTATTTTAAATAATGGTAGTTCGCTCTTACCAAAAGGAATTGTCGCGGTTGAAAAAGATTTCTCACGTGGAGAAGTTATTGATATTTGTGATAAGTCTGGACGACGAATTGCACGAGGTGTAAGTCGTTATAATAGTGATGCATTAAAACAAATTGCCGGCCATCATTCGCAACAAATTAGTCAAATTATTGGTTATGAATATGGGGCTGTTGCTGTACATCGAAATGATATGATTATTAAATAACCAAAATAATAAGGAAATAAAGAATGGGACTAGCGATAGGTGGTGTAATAGCTAACTGGTTTGGTGTATTAATCGTTTACATGTGCTCACTTGAAGATCAAATTTATGGAAGTATTTTACCAATTGCCTGCATATCAGCATTAATAAGTACGATAGGAATATTATTTGCAGGAGAAAATAAAAAGATAGCAAGTATTTTAATTATTATTGGCAGCATAATATTTGTCCCTTTGGGATTAATTGGGATTTTTGGCGCTAGACAAATAACTAATCTTGCTAATGAAAAAACATTAGAAGAGAGACGTAATTCATAAAATAACATGAATATTATTTTTTAAGGATAAAAAATGGAATCTCATAATCAAAATATAAAAGAATTTCAAGCTCGACGTCACGTCATACTTTTGATGATAATATGTATTATTGCATTTTTCATTATGTTAATACTTCCTACAAGTAGAAATGTAAGTGTAGGAGTGCCAATAATCTTATTGATGCGCGCTATTTGGCAATTTAATATGATTTACATCTCTATTGGAGATGATTATATTACTTATAGACCTACTGCACCTCTAAGAAGTGGGGCGAGTATGCTTTTCGAAGAAATCTCATCAATTAATTATCAAAAAAATAAAGTAATTATTAATTACAAAAATAAAATTAGTCATAACGAACATACTGTAAAAATACCTTTAACAGTTATGGAAAATGAGGAAAAAGAAAAACTTTTAACTACTTTACGTACTGTATTAAAAGATAAGGAACAATAAAACTAATAAAAGTTATGATTTAGAACAAAGATTAAAACATCTTTGTTCTAAACTTTTTTATTAATTGATGACTCCACATTAGGAGAGTGATGCTTTTTGGGTACAAATTGTAGATCATCATTCACAACAAATTAGTAGGTAATTGGTTATGAATATGCATCGGCTACTGTATATCGCAATGATATAATTATTAAACAATAAATCTAGGTTAAAATTAAAAATGGACTCTAAAAATCAAAGTGTTAAAGAATTTCACGCTCGAGGTTATGTTTTACCAATAGCCTTAACATTTCCAGTTCTACTATTGCCTTTAACGATAAGCCTCGAATTTATCATAATAGTTCTTGGTTTGATTATATTTCTTTCAATTTTAATATTACTTCAATACAACATGGTTTATGTGAAAATCGGGCATGATTTTATTACAATAAAACCAACATTAGGAAGAATGAAGCAAACAGTACTTTTTAAAAATATAACCTCGGTAAGATATGAGCCTAAATGTGTCCATATCAATTATTTTAGTAAAATCAAAAATGCAGAGTTAACATTAAAAATATATACCAATCAGTTAACGTCTAAAACTAAAACTGAGCTTTTAAACACCCTACATACCGTGTTCAAAGATAAAGAAAAAAGAAGCTAATATAAAATATTAAAAGGTTATAACATTGAGTATTGAAGTTAGTAGTTATCACGAAAAATGGCAAAAAGATGAGCAAGATTTAGTCTTTTATCGACGTAAATACATCAAAAATTTTATAATAATTCTGCTTACCTGCTTTATTGCTTTCTTTATTTTCTCACACATAATCGAAATCCCTTATCACCTCGGATTAGTTTTATTATTAATGATTGTTTTTTTGTTATTGCAGTGGGCAGAAAAATATATCATTTTGGGTAAAACATTTATCAGTATTAGAAATAGCCAGTTTACTGTCACGGATCTCATCCTGTTTACACTGTTTTTTATTGTTTATGTATTTCTAAGAAGAAAAGATAATAATAAAATGACCTGTATTCTGTTTAAAAATATTATTGATATCTCAGAAAAAAATTCTAATACCATAATAATAAAACACAAGATAAACAATACTATTGAGGATTATATTATTGATCTTAATATGATGTTGGATACAGACAAACAATTATATTTAGAAAAAATGCAGTCTATTAGAAAATTTTGTGAACACAATCTATAAAGGTTAAGTAATGATAAACGAAATGGGAAAAGCAGCCAAACTTGCTTCATATCAATTAGCGCAATGTTCAACAGAAACTAAAAATAACGCATTGATTAATATTGCTGATTTATTAGAACTGAACTCTGATAAAATTCTTAACGCAAATCAGAAAGATATGGCTATAGCAAAAGATCAAGGATTAAGTGATGCAATACTGGATCGTCTGCTATTAACATCTGAACGATTATCATCTATTGCCAATGATGTTCGAAATGTTGTTTCTTTGAAAGATCCGATTGGCCAAGTTATCGATGGTTCAACTTTAGCTAGTGGATTGAAGCTACAACGTCACAGAGTCCCTTTGGGGGTGATTGGCGTTATCTATGAAGCCCGTCCTAATGTGACTATTGATATTGCAGCTCTCTGCTTAAAGACCGGCAATGCAGCCATACTGCGTGGTGGCAAAGAGACGGTTAATACTAATGCCGCTATCATAGCTATTATTCAACAAGCGTTAAAACAAGTTGGTTTACCTGAAACAGCTGTTCAATCTATCGATAATCCCGATCGTAAATACATCACTGAACTGCTTAAACTGGATAAATATGTCGACATGATCATTCCTCGTGGTGGTGCCGCTTTACACAAACTTTGCCGTGAACATTCAACCATACCTGTGATCACTGGTGGTATTGGAGTTTGCCATATTTTTGTCGATGAAAGTGCTGATTTTGATAAAGCGCTATCAATAATAGTTAATGCCAAAACTCAGCGACCAAGTACTTGTAATACAGTGGAAACATTGCTCGTCCATACCGCAATTGCTAACACCTTCTTACCAAAACTTAACCAAATCATGGCTGATAACCAAGTCGTATTACATGCGGATGCCGATGCTTATAAAATTTTAAATTCAGGGGTTGCTAATGTATTTCCTGTTAAGGATGAAGAACTTAGACAAGAGTGGCTTTCTAAAGATCTGAATGTTGTAATCGTAGACTCACTTGAATTAGCTGTTGAACATATACGGGAATATGGCAGTGGCCATTCAGAAGCCATTCTAACTCGTAGTTTACTTAATGCTGAACAGTTCGTTAATTTAGTGGATGCAGCTGCCGTTTATGTCAACGCATCAACGCGATTTACTGATGGAGCACAATTTGGTTTAGGCGCAGAAGTTGCTGTCAGTACACAAAAATTGCATGCTAGAGGACCAATGGGTCTGGAAGCGTTAACCACTTATAAATGGATTGGTTATGGCGAAGATTTAATCCGCCAATAAGATAGCAACTAACTGCTCGCAGGCTCGAGCAGTTAGTTAAATTGAGCTGGTTTACTCAAAATTACGCATTAAAAGTGCATAATTCAAATCGATATTTTCGTCTACTGGAATGTAAACAATATGACCATCACCAAGTCCAGCAGGAACAGGTTGTCCTTTTTTATTTTCCATTCGTTCAATAATAAATGTCATATTACCTTTAGGAGTCATCATTTCAACACTATCGCCTACTGAAAATTTATTTTTCACAATAACTTCAGCCAATCCATTTAGACGTTGACCACTAAACTCACCAACAAATTGCTGTCTATCTGAAACTGAGTGGCTATGCAGATAATTTTGCATATCTTCATGTTTATGACGACGCAAAAAGCCTTCGGTGTAGCCGCGATGAGCTAATGAATCAAGTTCAACCAATAGGCGAGGATCAAATGGTTTACCTTCACTGGCAGCATCAATAGCTTGACGATAGACTTGAGCGGTTCTTGCACAGTAATAAAACGATTTGGTTCGCCCTTCAATCTTAAGTGAATGTACGCCGATCTTAGTTAAATCTTCGACTAATTCAACCGCTCTTAGATCTTTTGAATTCATGATATAAGTACCATGTTCATCTTCAAAAGCTTGCATATATTCACCGGGACGACCAGATTCTTCTAACATAAAAACTTGATCAGTTGTTGTGCCAATGCCCAAAGTAGGTTCAACTTGTTGTACAGGAATTGGCTCGCATTTATGCACAATCTGCCCTACTTCATCTTCTTTACCTTCGGATACTTTATACTCCCAACGACAAGCATTAGTACAAGTACCTTGATTAGAATCACGTTTGTTAATATAACCCGATAATAAACAACGCCCCGAATAGGCCATACAAAGCGCACCATGAATAAAAACTTCAAGTTCCATTTCCGGCACTTTTTCGCGAATTTCTTTGATTTCATCGATGGATAACTCTCGTGACAACACGACTCGCGTCAATCCCATCTTATGCCAAAATTTTACCGTCGCCCAGTTAACCGCGTTGGACTGCACAGATAAGTGAATTTCCATCTCAGGAAAATGCTCACGAACCAACATAATTAAACCAGGATCAGACATGATAAATGCATCTGGCTTCATATTTACGATTGGCTCTAAATCACGGATAAAGGTTTTTAATTTCGAATTATGCGGTGCAATGTTCACAACTACGTAAAACTTTTTACCTTGAGCATGAGCTTCGTTAATACCGATAGCAAGATTCTCATGGTTAAATTCATTATTGCGCACCCGTAAACTATAACGTGGCTGCCCGGCATAAACTGCATCAGCACCATAAGCGAATGCGTAACGCATATTTTTAAGCGAACCAGCAGGTGAAAGTAATTCTGGTTTTGGATATAACATTGTCATTAAAAAATGCCTCTGATTTCAAGTCAGTATTACCGGTAAGGTAATAGGTTAAGCAAAATAGGATGGGCATTTTACGCTTTAGCTATAGGATTGGCAAATTAATTGTAGTTGTAATGAAGAATAATAAAATCTCAATAACAAACAAGAAACGATAATTTGTTGAATATGGAGTTATGTTATAAATTTAAATAAAAATAGTGAAATATTTTTTTAAATCGAATAAAAATAATAAAATACCTATAAAAGCCCCTAAATTTGTGACTAAGATCACATAAAACTATTATAAAGCCCAATATTTTTTTGTTTTTATTGCTTATATTTGTGCAAAACCACATAGCATAACCAACAAATTCAATAATAAAATTAGTGCAACTTTTTTTAATAGTTGTAAAAACATGAGGAAAATTTAAATGACTGAACTCATTAGTTGGTATGGAGCAATTATAGGGCTTTTTCTTGCTATTTTTTTAATTCTACGCGGAATAAATCCTGTTTATTCGTTATTTTTTGGGGCGATAATTGGTGCTTTTATTGGTGGTGCAAATCTAGTACAAACTGTTTCCGTTTTAACTAGCGGCACACAAAGTATTATGGGTACCGTAATACGAGTATTAGCGGCAGGTATTCTAGCGGGCGTAATGATGGAATCAGGTGCTGCGGAAACCATCGCACAAGCTGTGGTAAAAAAATTAGGTGAAAAAAAAGCATTACTCGCTTTAGCATTAGCTACTGGCATTATCACTGCATCAGGGGTATTTATTCCTGTTGCAGTATTAATTGTTGCCCCAATTGCACTTTCTGTAGGTAATAAAATGGGCATTTCCCGATTAGCTTTATTACTAGCACTTTCAGGTGGTGGTAAAGCGGGAAATATTATCTCCCCTAACCCAAATACTATTGCGGTTGCCAATGGATTCAATTTAAGCTTGAGTGACGTGATGATAGCTGGTTTTATTCCTGCACTATTTGGTTTAATTGCAACAGTTTTAATTGCTTCATTAATCAAAAAGAAAGGTGATAAAGTAACTGATCAAGAAGTGATTGCTTTGCAAAAAAATGATACTGAACAAAAAAATAACAACCCTTCTCTAGGTAAAGCTGTTGTTGCACCTGTAACCGCAATTTTACTATTAATGATCAATCCTATAGGTAATATTTTCCATATTGAAGCATTAGCTAATTTAAAACTTGATGCTTTATATGTACTGCCTGTTGCGGGGAGCATCGGAATGCTAGCCATGGGACAACATCGTAACATTGCTATGTATACCAAATCGGGAATTGAAAAAATGACACCAACTGTACTCATTTTGGTCGGTGCTGGTGCTATTGCTGGTTTAATTGGTGCATCAAACCTGGCAGCTCAAGTTATCTATATTATTGATTCCATGGGTATCTCAGGCTATTACTTATCACCAATTTCCGGCGTATTAATGGCTGCAGCCACAGCTTCAACCTCTACTGGTGTTATTTTAGCAACAGGAACTTTTGGTTCAACCATTACTGACATGGGTATACCTGCTATTAGTGCAGCAGTTATGATGCATACCGGTGCAACGGTTATTGATTCATTACCTCAAGGAAATTACTTCCATGTCACTGGTGGAAGTATGAATATGACAATTAAGCAACGTATGAAACTGATTCCATATGAAGCTATGGTTGGTGGAACAATGACACTCGTTGCCACAATTTTCTATCAATTTATTATGTAATATTAAGAGTAATTTTTATGAAACAAAAAACATTTGTACTTGCACCTGACTCGTTTAAAGAAAGTTTAACGGCAAAACAAGTCTGTCAGGCAATGGAATCAGGGTTAAAAAAAGTTTTTCCTGATGCAAAATATATTCATGTCCCGATGGCTGATGGCGGTGAAGGTACAACACAGTCATTAGTAGATGCCACTAACGGTACATTATATGCTTGTGAAGTTACAGGCCCGCTGGGTAACAAGGTAACGGCCTATTATGGAATTTTGGGTGATAACGCAACCGCAGTTATTGAAATGGCATCTGCAAGCGGTATTCACCTTGTTCCTAAAGAACAACGTAATCCACTAATAACGACAACCTTTGGTACTGGGGAGCTAATTCTCGACTGCTTAAAACGGGGAATTAAAAAAATCATCTTAGGTATTGGTGGTAGTGCCACTAATGATGGCGGAGCTGGTATGGCACAAGCTTTAGGTGTAAAACTTTATGATAAAAATAATCAATTACTTCCTAAAGGCGGTGGTGCATTAGGAGATTTAGCTAAAATTGATACCTCGGAAATCAATCCTCAATTAGATACAGTTGAATTTATTGTTGCTAGTGATGTAACCAATCCATTATGTGGCGAAAAAGGTGCTTCAAGAGTCTTTGGTCCGCAAAAAGGAGCAACCCCTGAGATGGTTGAACAACTAGATGCGAACTTACAGCATTACGCATCAATCATAAAGACTCAGCTAAATAAAGATGTCGCAACGATTCCGGGCGCAGGCGCCGCTGGTGGATTGGGTGCCGGATTAATGGCTTTTACCAATAGTAAAATGGAAAAAGGCATTGATATAGTTATCAAGTACAGTAATTTAGAAAATCAATTAATTGGTGCTGATTTCTGTTTTACCGGCGAAGGTGGAATTGACTTTCAAACTAAATTTGGAAAAACGCCTTATGGTGTTGCACAAACGGCTAAAAAGCACAATGTTCCGGTTATTGCATTAGCGGGAATGATTGGTGAAAATATCGAGGAACTTTATCCTGAAGGTATTAACACCATTTTTGGCATTATTCCTTCTTTAGCTAAGATTGAAGATTTATTAGCAGATGGCTTTAAAAATATTGAACGCACCAGTGAGAATATTGGTCGTCTAATTAATATTACTCAACTTTAACATTTTCAGACAACTAACAAATAAGAGAATGGGGAAATAAAGAGGCTATTTTTATTTCCCCAATTATTATAAACACCAATAATTTTTATCATTAAAATAACCTATTCAAATTAGCTATAATTGAAATGCTTCAGACGATATGGATAAAGATCCGAGCAATAAAATCAATAAGCTATAAAATATAAATCATTAAAAATAAAAGAGTTTATCACTATGAAAGTTCAAAGCATCTCACCAAAACTTGCTCAATATATTGTTGATAAAACCATGCAAATCATCAATTGTAACGTAAATATAATGAATAACCATGGAGAAATTATCGGTAGCGGTGATTTAGAACGAATCGGCGAATTACATGAAGGTGCGGTATTAGCCATATCGCAAGGCAGAGTTGTTACCATTGACAATCCAACTGCCAAAAAACTTAAAGGTGTTAAACCGGGTGTTAATTTTCCCCTGAAACTTAAAGATGAAATTGTTGGTGTTATTGGTGTTACGGGCGAACCTAATAAAATCATCCAATTTGCAGAACTAGTAAGTATGACAGCCGAGATGATGATGGAACAAGCGTTATTACTCAATCAGCTCTCTCAAGATAATCGTTTAAAAGAAGAATTTATATTATCAATAATTCAATCAGATAACACAATGGCAAACATAACTGAGTGGAGTCGAAAATTAAATATTGATTTATCTTTACCGTATGTAACTGTGATTATTGAAATCGAAAGTGGCCAGTTAGGAATTCAAACAGCTATGAGTGAATTACAACAAATTCAAAATGAACTCGAAACAATAACCAAATTAGTTGCCATAAAATCGCTAACCGAAATTGTGATATTACTTCCAGCCTTAAATAAGTTTAATCGATGGGATTTAGCAGAGCATAAAGCAAAACTTGAAAAACTAGTTGGTCAGACAAAACTACTTAGTAAATTTGTAATAAAAATATCTTTAGGAAATTACTTCCATCAAGGTAACGACGCCATAGCAAGATCGTATCAAACCGCCAAAACAGCATTGGAAATTGGAAAAAAAAGATTACCACATTGTCGTAATTATTATTATCAGGACCTAATCTTACCGGTTTTATTGGATGGTTTAAACCAAGATTGGCAAGCGGAAGAGTTACTTTCACCTTTAAATAAATTAAAAGCATCTGATACAAATGGCTTACTGCAAAATACTCTCCAAACTTGGTTTATTCATAATCTTCATAACAATAATACTGCAAAAGCCCTATTCATACATCGCAATACACTTGAATATCGATTAAACAATATTGCCAAAGTAACAGGATTAGATTTATCAAAAATTGATGATCGTGTACTGCTTTATATTGCATTACAACTCGATAAATAGCTTTATGTATTGGATATTAATTCTTTTCACCCTCCCCCCCAATAAGCGGTAAATATTCTTGCCAGCGATATTCTCTTATTGGCATTGGATTAGCATTTTTAAAATATAAAACTAACGCTGGCTTGATACCGTTCCAGTTATCAACAAATTCGTATCGAACAAGTAAGCCCTCTTTTATCAAATTTTTGGCTTTGGCATGATAGTTAAAGTAACCCATATTTACTTCATCCTAATTATTCAGCAACATTATAAGAGGCTAAAATTCAATCAATACTTAGGACTAATGATGACCTCTAATTTTGATTGAAACCCAGACGTTAATTTTAATTAATAAAGTAAAAAATCGAAATCAATGGTGCATTAATTAATCACAAAGATTTAGTAAAAAATAGCTACAATCCCTGATTTTGAATATATTAGTAAAATTAGTGATTTTTGGTTGTGCAGATGATAAGCATAGTGATCATCTATAAGTAATTTTGAAAAATCATTATGCGCATTGGTGACCAATTATCCTGAAAGGTATAGTGAAAATCAACTTTGAGATGAGCCGATTATTATTTCTCTAATCACCCTACTTACTCTCGGTAACTAACCTCTTATAATTACATTTAATATATGAAATCATGGGAATTATGGGAATTATGGGAATTATGGGAATTATGGGAATTATGTGGAAAAGTCTAAGTGAGACAGTCGGATAAAGCTATTAGGTAATTGAAACTTTATTAAAAAGCTTTAACAACCATTAAATTTACATTATTAAAAAAATAACCATCAAAAAAGGTAACTAAATGTAATAAGCATGAAATATTAATTGGATAAAATCAAACCTCTCGATAAATTAAAGTTATAAAGACAACATTATTCCGATTCTCTTTGCATGAGAATATTATTTAATTGTGGTACCAAATACCTAATTTTTTCCAGATAATTTAGTGGAACGGAAGTTACTGTTGATAAATTTACAAAATTAAATAGTAAGATATGTTCAAAGGCTTTAAAAGTACTCATCCTATACTTTATGAGTTAATAGCGCTTTAAAAAATACTAACATATTACAAACGGACTAACCTTATGTAAATAGATAAAAAAGTTAAGCAAACTTAATACTCTAAACGTTAAAACGATCGAATTTGATAAGACTACAAGAAAGTGATAAATCTGATAATATAATGGAGGCGCGTCCCGGAGTCGAACCGAGGTAGACGGATTTGCAATCCGCAGCATGGCCACTCTGCCAACGCGCCGTAGAGGTCTATCTGAATAGGTGGCAAATATTAGCATTGGCTTACCTTATCGTCAAGGCTTAATAGCTTATAATTACAGCAGTCGGTTAGATTATTTCACTTGTACTAAACATAGAACAGTAATTAAATACGCCAATGAGTATATATAAAGCAGTATTATTATTAAAAGTTGAAAAATTATTTCAAACTTTAAAAACCGATTTATTCGAAAGAACATTGCTTGATAATTTCCTAAAAAGAAATAATTTTAGCTAAAATTAATTTGATTAAATTCATCTTTTTTTTAACAATTTTTATTTTTATTGAAGAATGGATTTATTACTTGATAATCATGTGTATTTAGTATAAAAATAGCGCTACCTATTAACCATATATTTTTAAGGAAAGGAAATGTTCAAAAAATTATTAGCGGTATCATTATTAAGTTTTGTTCTTGTTGGTTGTGGTGACGATGCTCCTAAACTGGACTTATCAACAAAAGAAGCTTATACAACTTCTGTACAAAAAGCCGGTGAAAAATTAAGTGACGCGGATAAAATTGCTTTTGCACGTGCAATGGTTAAAGTAACTGCTACTGCAGCAACTAACCAAGCGAATGCTGGCGATGAAAACAAAATCTTTGATGAAATTAAAAGCAAACTTAACGGTAAAACAGCTAAAGAAATTATCAGTGAATTTGATAAATAATTTCCTTGGTTAACCGATAAAACCCGCATAAGCGGGTTTTATATGAATAAATCTAGTTATATTTTACCTTTTCTTTTTATTACTTCCTTTCTTTTATAAATGATAATTACCACAAGTTTTAATTATGATAATTTTATTAATTACATAATTTATAATTTTTTTTTAATTTTTTAGTCAAATTTTATATACTTACTTCACTGAAAGTGTTTTTTGAGGTGTGCAATGATTGAATTAAAACTCAGAGAAGTGAAAAAGGATTTATCAACTAAAGAGTTAAAAGTATCAGAGTATATTATTGCCAATACTCAAGCACTAAAAAATATGAGTATACAAACCTTAGCCAAGCTCAATCATGTTAGTACAAGCACTATCTTACGACTCTGTAATAAGTTGGGTTATAAAGGCTTTAGTGATTTTAAGGTCGATCTTATTGGATCAATTCCTCAAAAATTGAGTACTGAAATCCTTCAAGATGATATTAATCTCAATGATTCTCTTGAAGATGTTAACAGTAAAGTTCAAGCTATGGAAAAGTCCTCAATAGACGAAACTCACTCTATTGTTAATGTGAACGCATTAAATAGAGCCATTGAATTAATCATCCAAAGTAATAAAATTGTGATATTTGGCGTGGGTAGTAGCGGCTTAGTTGGTAAAGAACTTGAATATCAACTAATTAAAATTAAGAAAGATGTAAATTGCCATTTTGATCCGCATATGTCGCGGAATTTAATCAGTACATTAGACAATAATGATCTGGTTATTATTATTTCCCATTCGGGTGAGACGCCCGATTGTGTTGAATTACTTAAACTCGCTGAACAATCATTTGTCCCCTCAATTGCGATTACTAAAATGGGACAAAGTCAAATCTCCTCATTAGCCTCTATTGTCTTGCATACCACCTCAATGGAACACGCATCGAGATTAATTCCTATACGATCTAAAATATCTCAAATATCGGTGGTTAATATGTTACTCACTAACTTATTCATTCGAAAATATGATGAAAGATTATTACTACAAACGCAAAATCGTGAAAAACGAAAATATCCGCGAAATAATTAAAAACAAAGTTTAATAAACAAACCTACCAAATAACCCTATCATATTAGAGGGTTACTATCTTCTACCTTTCACTTAATAAATTTGATCTTGTTCACAAAATTATAAAAATTTAACAAAAAATAGATGACTATTTTTAGCTGAAGATGTAACTTTATTACTAATCATAGAGAAATATTTAGTAATAAAATTACATTGTAAGGAAATTTTTATGTCAAATCCTTTACCTATCATTTTAGCCAGTCATGGTCCATTTGCTCAAGGTGCACTTGAGTGCGCACAGATGCTTATGGGCGAACAAGAAAATATCCATATTATTTCAGTCTTAATTGATAGCAATATCGATATGTTACGCCAAGAAATGCAGAGTAGTTATAGTCAACTTAATCAAGGTAATGGAGTAATTATTTTGGTTGATATTATGGGAGGAACTCCCTGCAATCTTGCTAGTGAATTACTGATATCCCATAACGATGTATTGTTATTTTGTGGATTTAATATCCCTGTATTACTTGAAGTTTTAAACAATCGAGAAGGAACATTAAATGATGTAAAACAAGCTATTGAAGATATTTTTCCTCAAAGCTGTATAGATGTTAAGCAATTATTAAATGTTCAACATGAAGAATCTAATGAGTTGTAAGGAGAACAGCAATGCCAATTAATGTAGCACGAATCGATGACCGCTTAATTCATGGACAAGTTATTACTACTTGGGTAAAAAATTATGATATAGAGCAAGTGTTAGTTATCAACAATAAAGTGGCTAACGACAAAGTTCAACAATCAGTATTAACCATGTCGGCACCACCAGGATTAAAAGTACTAGTATTTGGAGTACAAGAATTTATCGAAATTCTTAAAAAGACAACTATCAAAAAAAGGACGATGTTACTTTTCACCAATAGCATTGATGTTGACGCATTAGTTGATGGTGGATTGCCGCTAGAAAAACTTAATGTTGGTGGTATGCGAATGCAAGATGGTCGTCATCAATTATCTAGAGCGGTTTCAGTTACTCCTGAGGAAGAACAAGCATTTAGGAACCTAATTGCGAAAAATGTCATAGTTGAAGTTCAAATGGTGCCTAAAGATCCAATTGTCGATCTTAAAACACTACTCAGTTAATTAATATATCTTTATTTCATCATTTGGAGGTTAACATATGTTAACACAAGCTATTCTTGTCGCCATTTGGGCGGGAATTTGTTCACTCGATGACGTCGGACCACAAATGCTACGTCGACCTTTATTAACTGGTACTGTAGCTGGGATCATTATGGGTGATATGGTTCAAGGATTAGCCATTGGCGCAACACTTGAACTAATGTGGATGGGCGTTGGCAATGTTGGTGCCTATTCTGCCCCAGATATTGTTGCTGGCGCAATTATTGGCGTTTCATTAGGAATTTCAACCGATGGCGGCGTCGCAACAGGCGTCGCTCTTGCCTTACCGGTTTCAATTCTTTGTCAGCAATTACTCATACTTTGGCGATCATTTGCTTGTTTCTTAAACCCATGGGCAGAAAAAAGTATACAAAATGGTAATTATAAAGGACTTGTTAAAGTACACTATTTTTCAACGCCTATATGGTTTTTGATTAGAGCCGTCCCATGTTTCCTAGCAATTTATTTTGGTAGTGATCTGATTAAAACAATATTAGACGCGATTCCAAAGAATATCATTGATGGTATGGGTGTCGCTTCGAAATTAATCCCCGCAGTCGGTATCTGTATTTTATTACTGATGCTCTTAAAAGGATCTATGTGGTTCTTCTTTTTACTTGGATTTGTTTTAACGAGTTACCTAAAACTACCGATCATACCAGTTACCTTTGTTGCACTTGCCTTTGCTGTTTTATATGACATGGCATTTACCGCTGGTAAAAATAATAATCAAACTAACACAGAAAAACCGATACAAAATGACAGCATTGAAGAGGAATATGACCTATGAGCAATGAAAAGAAAATTACGAAAAAAGATCTTAATAGCGTCTTTTGGAAAATTCAAACTATCCCTTTTTCATTCAACTATGAAAAATTACAAACTATTGGATTTGCACATTGCATGATACCAATTCTCGATCGTCTTTATAAAGACGCGGATAAAGAAACCCGTGTTAAGGCAATGCAACGTCATTTTGAGTTTTTTAATACTCAGGTCAATGCTGGTGCTTTAGTCCTTGGTGTTACTGCTGCTGTCGAAGAGAAAACAAGCGAAGAAGAAAAAGATGCCGTCATTTCATTAAAAGCTGGATTAATGGGACCGTTTGCTGGATTGGGCGATAGTTTACTAAAATTTACCTGGATGCCGATATGCGGAAGTATTGGAGCGGCCTTTGCATTACAAGGTAATATTATTGGTCCAATATTAATGTTTTTGATCTACAATTTTGTGAATATTTTCACAAAATATTTCTTTGTTCACTATGGATATAACAAAGGGATTGACCTTATTGAACAATCCAAAAATTCTAATATTATCCAAAGAATTAGTAATGTAGCCAATGTCGTGGGGGTAATGGTACTGGGATCGCTGATTGCTTCAACAGTAAAAGTTTCAACGCCTTATTTGATCGAAGTTGGAGAGCAATCAATAAAAGTACAAGAGATGTTTGATAAGGTAATGCCGAATTTATTAACACTTCTTTTTACCTTAGCTGTATTTTTCTTAGTTAGAAAATTCCAAGGTAAGTATACGGTATCACTAATTATCGCGGTTATGGTAATCGGTGTCATTCTTTCATCATTCGGTATATTACACTAAGCAGGAAGATAGCTATGATAGAAAAAAATAACGAAATATCTGTAGTTCGCAACAAACAAGGAAAATTGGAGGTAACTTTTAGTAGTGATCAGCCTGCTAATTTATATTGGACAACCGAAGCTAATGCCCATACTAATAATAAAACGTTAATTGGAAAGGCATTAAACTCACCGGTAATATTTGATGATCCGTTAAACGCCAAAAGTCGAATCTATCTTATATTAGATATTCATGGCCATTCGCCATATCTATTTGCAGAAAGGACATTACCAATCACAGGACTTAATAATTTCCGTGATTTTGGTGGGTATGCTGGTGCCAAAGGGAAACGGGTAAAATGGGGACTGTTATATCGTTCCAATCATCTTCATGGACTCAAACCCGATGCGCAACAATATATACAGGCGTTGAATATCAAAACGATAATTGATTACCGTAGTGAAAATGAAATAAAAACTAACCCCAATGATACAATAGGCGAAAAACAAACCTTCAATTTTGACGCGTCAGCACAAACAGCTGAACTTGCTGCGCAATTTGCTGCCGATCCAAGTAATGAAGATCAAGCATTGATTGAAAGTGTCTTGCGCGATATTCCAAAAGAGTTAGTTAATGGCGATGGCATACAGGTTCTTGAACAGTATCGTAACTTTGTACTGAGTGAAAAATCGAAAACAGCTTATCGACAAATGTTAAAAGTCATTTTAGACGCCAACAATAGTCCTAGCCTACAACACTGTCGTGGAGGAAAAGATAGGACTGGTTATGGTGTAATGCTAATCCAAATTATGTTAGGTGTATCTGAATCTGATATTATTTATGATTATATGCTAACCCATGATAATCGTTTAGAACGTAATAAAATCAAAATGGCAGCTTATCGAGAAATTACAGATAATGAAGATGTTTTAGGTTATCTACTAAGTTTAATCGATACCCGAGAAAGCTTTATTAATGAGATTTTCGATACGATGAGAAAAATAGCTGGCTCACCGAGCAACTACATTAAGCAAGAACTTGGTTTCACCGACCAAGATTTCGAAAGAATGCAGTCTATTTATCTAGAAAATTAATCATCAAATAAAACAATTCAAAAGCGTAATTGTAAAATTGCGCTTTCTTATTTAAAAAAACGCTTCTAATAGTGTTTAAGCACAGCTCCTAGTTGGCAATAGAAAGCAACATGCTCTATGGCTTTTTGTCTGGATAAACATAAATCCAAGTGATATTTGGATAATTAGCAAAGGCCCCGGGAAATAAATAATCACCACTTAACAGTGGAAATTTGGCGTATTGCCATTCTGGATTAAAATCAGGTTGATATTTGATAATGGTATCATATAACAAAGATGTACAATATAAATGTTCTTGATCGCGAGAAGCAAGTATAAATCTCTCACCTTGTTTGGTTAACAGCTCTTCAATAATCTGCTTTTTTTGCTTATCTGATAAAAAATTCGGTCTTGCCACCGCATACATTTGCGCTAAATCGGGGGCAGTGAACTCAGTTAAAGTAGAAATGATTACTTGATTAGGCTTATTTTCATTATCATTGGTTGTTGCATGAATTATCTTAATTTCAGGTTCCACCGAAACGATCATGCCAATATGGGAATAATCACTACCATCAAGTTTTTTAACGATAAAACTATCTATTTGAACACCATTACGGAAAATCCAATCACCTGCTTTAATTTGTGAAAAATTTTTTATAGAGGAAATATCCGAATTTGCCAAGTCTAGTGCATAAACAGGAGTTTTTATAAAAAGGAGAAAAATAAAAATATAATGAAGAAATTTCATAAACATTTAAAGTTGTAATCTATAACCTAAAAAGGTAATACAATTAGTTTTCCTTTTTAGGTTATCAAATAATTCTATGAACTATTTAAAATTAATAAACCATTTATCATCAACTTTTATTAAAGATAATGCTGAATTAGTCTTAGTTCCATTTTTAAAGATAACGGTTGTTTTAACATTTGCTAACGTTTTATCACTATTATATTCAATTGGTGATAATTCTACTTTGTCAAAACCTCCATTTTGTTGGGCTGTAGCGACGGCTTGGTCGGTAACACCTTTCATTTTACTCTTCATTAATCCCTTGACATCAACACCTTTAGTTTTTAATTCATCAGGAATGTATAAAGCATCGATAAGGCCATTAACATCACCTGTATAACCAGCTTTAATGAATTTTTCAGCTACCGCCTCAGGTGTATCATTTGAAGAACAAGCTGTAACAACTAATGCCAACATAAATACACTTAAAAATTTAAATAACACTTTCATATTTTATTTCCCTATTTAATAACTTATTTATTTTATTCTTTACTTTTAACTGAACAACAGAAAATAATAAAAAACATTCTCATTTAATACATGATTAGAAAACCATTTATATATAATATTAAACCTAATGACCTAATTCAATAAACCAATTACCATCAACTTTAATTAATTTAAGTTTTTCATTTTTATTCTTATTGTCTTTAAAGACAACATTCATCTCAACCACAGCCAGAGTTTTATCATCATTAAGATATTTTGTTGGCTGATATTCAACTTTATCTACACCACCATGATTCTCAGCATAGGCTTTCGCTCTGGTTACACTATCTTGTAGTTTACCTTTGATCATCATACTAACCTGAGATGATTTTTCACTGTCAGGAATATTTATCATCTTTATTATGGTATCGGCATCACCGCTATACATGGCGCTTACATATTTTTCTGCAACTTTTTCTGGTGAACTTTCACCTGATGAACAGGCAACAGCAAGTAAAGTAAAAAAAAGAATTCCTATATACTGAGCTAATCGTTTCATTGTTTTTCCTAAATAATTTGTTTAATTTGGATCTTATAACTTTCTAACAGTGCAAATAATAATCTAAAAACAGTATGAATAAAGTTTTTTAATTATTGTGTAATGGAATAGTTAATCGCGGTAAGAGGTTATACCACCTAATTGAATAATGCAATAACCAATGAGTTTTTATTAAATTGAATAATAGGGATTTATTAATAATATTAAGGAAAATATTCAAAATTTAACGATTAATCAATTCAATTTATTTGAACTCCCTCAATATTTTTAACCAATGATCACTTAATTTTGCATGAATAGTGAGGGGTTTAAGGGTAATAGGATGGATTATTTTAACGGTGCTAGCATGCAACATAAGACGCTTAACAGCAAAATAATGACTAAAAGCACGATTTTGATGAAGATCACCATGTTTGCTATCACCAATAATGGGATGGAAGATATGTTTAAGATGACGACGTAATTGATGCTTTCGCCCTGTTTGTGGTTTTAATTCAACAAAGCTATATCTTGCTGTTTTATATTTTCCCACTTCGATAGGTAACTCTATTTTGCTAAGACCTTTATAAAAGGTTATGGCATCTTGAGCAGGTTTATCTTTATTGGCAAACTTATCAGCAATCTTATCCAATTCTTCAACTAATGGATAATCGATGACGGCTTCACCATCAACATAACCACGTACAATGGCATGATAAGTTTTCTCAATTTTATTTGATGCAAATTGTTCCGACAACAGCCTTGCTATCTCACTAGATAAGGCAAAAATGAGTACACCTGAGGTTGGTCTATCTAAGCGATGAATGGGATAGACATGCTGACCAATTTGATCGCGCAACGTTTGCATGACCACGACAGTTTCATGTTTATCAAGCCAGCTCCGGTGCACTAACCACCCTTCTGGCTTGTTGATTACGATTAAATCATTGTCTTGATAGAGAACTTCAAACATTATCTTAAAATTAACTTAATTAAAAAATATTTTCTCAAGTTCAGCGGCAATACTTGAACTATTGTTATCACCAATTGAATAACTCGCTTTTTCTTTGACCTCTTCTTCAGCATTACCCATTGCGATACCTAATCCCGCAATAGTTAACATGCTAATATCATTAAAGCTATCCCCAAAAGCAACGATTTCGCTTAATTTGATATTTTCATGTTCGGCCCAATGCTTTAATCCATTGCCTTTAGTATTTCCTTTTACCGCCACATCAGCACGATTTGACCATGACCATTCACAAGAAAATTCATCAAGCGCATCAACCGCTTTTGAGAAGCGTTTTAATGCTGGAATATCATGACTACTTGTCGCAAATTTAAAAATTAAATCAGCCTGTTCAATAAGTTTTTCGAAGTCATCAACTTTTTTCACTTCCGGTTGTAAAAATTCAGGTAAAGATTTTATCCATTGGAAGAAACCGGCTAAATGATCATCAAGAACTTCATAAGTCATAAATTTGTCGGTATAAATTAAAGTATGGATGCCATGTTGATTAACTAAATTTAACAATGTATGTGCTTGCTGTTTAGTCATTGGTTTTGCAGCAAAGCTTTGTTGTTTTTCAAAATCGTAGAGATAAGTTCCATTACAACAAATCGCTGGTGTTGATAATTTCAATTGATAATAGTATGGATAGATAGCGGTATGATGGCGACCGGAAACCAAAATGACTTTTATTCCTTTATCACTGATTTTTTTTATCATATCTACAGTTTCAGGGAGAACTAATCGGTTACTACCAAGTAAAGTACCATCCATATCAAAGGCGACTGCTTTATATTTCATAAAATCTTTTTTCCCATTATTTAATATATATTGATATTTAATAACCCTGTTGGATTATAAATCGTAATTAATAATAAAAGCTAAAAATCTATCTTCTGGCGACCAATAAATGAATGCGATAATGTAGTGCCATCCACCATTTCAAGCTCACCTCCCACAGGAACACCATGCGCGATGCGAGTGGCTACAATGTTAAATTCACTGCACATTTGAGCAATATAATTGGCAGTAGCGTCACCTTCAATCGTTGGATTGGTGGCTAAAATAACTTCACTTATTGATTCTGATTCTAGTCGCCTTTTTAATAAATCCAAACCAATGTCACTCGGACCGATACCATCGAGTGGCGATAGATGACCAAGTAAAACGAAATAACGACCACTATACTGCCCAGTTTGTTCAATAGCAAAAATATCTGCTGGCGATTCAACCACACAGATTTGATCATTACTTTGTCGTCGAACATTCGCGCAGATATTGCAGATCTCTTGCTCAGTGAAAGTTCGACATTCTTTACAATGACCTATGTTAATCATTGCTTCATTTAACTCTTGAGCTAAATGGAGCCCTGCTTGACGGTTACGTTGTAATAAATGGTAAGCCATTCGTTGAGCCGATTTGGGACCAACCCCTGGTAGGCAGCGAAATGCACTAATAAGTGATTCTAAAAGCGGACTGATTTGCATGAATTATTTTGTTACCACATAGTTATACTAATTAAATAATAATACCTTGTTTCAATTGTCTATAAAACAAAAAATATTCTATTACTTCAATTTAAAATTACTTAGATTTTGAGAAATTTCAATCAAAATTAATTAGTTTAGTTTTTCAAATTTTTATCGCTAAAATTTTAGTGATAAAAAGATTAGGATCTATTAAGGCTAGCATTTAGTTTATTTTTTACTGCGATGATAAAAACTTTTTGACTCCTCCCCTTTCAACAATCGCATAATATTACTGCTATGACGAACAATAATTAAACATGAAAGCATTGTCACAGGCAATGTCAATTCTGGTTTAAATAACCATACATATAAAGGCGCAAAAAGAAAACCTACAATTGCTGCTACAGAAGAATAACCGGTTATTATTAACACTAAAAACCACGTCAAAAGAAAACAACCCGTAAAATCAAGCCCAATAGGCGCCATCATCCCTAACGCAGTTGCCACACCTTTTCCTCCACGAAAATGAAAAAAACAGGGGAAAATGTGTCCAAGACAAGCTGAAATACCAATAATACCTAAAAAGAAAGGTGATATCCCAAGGCGATAAGCAATATAGACCGGAATAGCACCTTTTAACATATCAAAGATTAAAACAAAAACAGCAGGTAATCGTCCATTTATCCTTAATACATTAGTTGCGCCAGGATTATGTGAGCCATATAAAGAAGGATTATTTAGCTTCATTAAATGGCAAATAATCATAGCGCCAGAAAGTGAACCACAAAGATAAGCGATAATGATCATTAATATAATTTGTAATGCCAAATCCTTTCTCCTAAGGTTTACTTGATTTAGATATATCAGTAGTTATTATTTTTGCTTTTCCAATAATGGTTTCAAATATTGACCAGTATAGGATCTTTTCGATTTAGCCACATCTTCAGGTGTACCTTCAGCGATAATTTCACCACCACCACTTCCGCCTTCTGGACCTAAATCGACAATCCAATCGGCGGTTTTGACAACATCTAAATTATGTTCGATAACCACAATGGTATTACCTTTGTCCCGCAATGAGTGCAATTGAGCAAGCAATTGTTTAACGTCAGCAAAATGTAACCCAGTGGTTGGTTCATCTAAAATATAAAGCGTACTACCAGTATCTCGCTTAGATAACTCTTTTGCAAGTTTTACTCGTTGTGCTTCACCACCAGATAATGTCGTTGCTGACTGACCAATTGTGATATAAGCCAGACCCACATCAATTAATGTCTGTAACTTACGGGAAATCATTGGTACCGCGTCAAAAAATTCTCGCCCCTCTTCAACCGTCATATTTAGAATTTCATTAATCGACTTGCCTTTATATTTGATCTCTAATGTTTCACGATTATATCGAGCCCCATGACACTGATCACAAGGTACATAGATATCAGGTAAAAAGTGCATTTCGACTTTTATTAAACCATCACCTTGACAAGCCTCACAGCGTCCACCTTTAACATTAAAGCTAAAACGGCCAGGATTATATCCTCTCGCCCTTGCTTCAGGCACCCCGGCATAAAGTTCACGAATCGATGTGAAAAAACCAGTGTAAGTTGCTGGATTTGAACGTGGTGTCCGTCCTATAGGGCTCTGATCTATCGCAATAACTTTATCGAAAAAGTCCAATCCTTTAATTGATTTATATGGCGCAATTTCGGTTTTTTCTGCACCATTTAATTCGTTTTGAGCTAAAGGATATAAGGTGTCATTAATTAAGGTTGATTTCCCTGAACCAGATACACCGGTAATACAGGTAAATAGTCCCACTGGAATATTTAAAGTTACATCTTTAAGATTATTACCAGTCGCGCCAATTAACGATAGCATTCTTTTCTTATCAACTTTATGACGCTCTGTTGGGATCTCGATTTTCTCTTTTCCTGAAAGATATTTACCAGTTAATGAGTTATTGCATGCCATAATCTGCTTTGGTGTACCTTGAGCGACAACCTCACCGCCATGAACACCTGCTCCTGGACCAATATCAATAACATAATCAGCAGCCATGATCGCCTCTTCATCATGTTCCACAACGATGACGGTATTACCTAAATCTCGTAAGTGAGTAAGCGTATCAATCAAGCGGCTATTATCCCGTTGATGTAAACCAATTGACGGTTCATCAAGCACATACATCACCCCAACAAGCCCAGCACCAATTTGGCTTGCCAGTCGAATTCGCTGCGCCTCGCCTCCGGATAAAGTTTCCGCAGAACGTGACAGGGTTAAATAGTTCAATCCAACATTGATTAAAAATTGTAGACGATCATTAATTTCTTTTAAAATCTTTTCAGCTATTTGAGCTCGTTGTCCACTTAAAGTGAGTTTATCAAAGAAATCTTTAGCTTGTTGTGTACTTAAATCGCTGATGGTTGGTAAGTTAGTATCATTAATAAATACATGTCGGGCTGTTCTACATAAACGTGAACCTTCACAACATGGACAAGGACGATTACTGATATACTTAGCTAACTCTTCGCGAATAGTTTGCGAATCAGTTTCTTTATAACGGCGACTAAGATTATTGATAATCCCTTCAAAAGGATGATTACGTTTAACAACATCACCACGATCATTGGTATAAACGAACTGTATTTCTTCGTCACCAGAACCATTTAAGAGAATATCTTTTACTTTTTCAGATAATTTTTGATATGGCTTATCAATATCAAACTTATAATGGTTAGCCAACGATTTTAACATCTGAAAATAGTAAAAATTACGTCTATCCCATCCTTTAATCGCTCCGGCTGCCAATGATACTTCTGGCATCTGAACAACCCGTTTCGGATCAAAATATTGTTGTACACCTAAACCGTCACATTCAGGACAAGCACCAGCAGGATTATTGAATGAGAATAATCTTGGCTCAAGTTCAGAAATGCTATAACCACATAACGGGCAAGCAAAGTTGGCAGAAAACAGATGCTCTTCTGCTTTAGGATCATCCAAGTTAGCGACTTTAACAATACCATTGGTGATGGAAAGTACGGTTTCGATTGACTCCGCCAAACGCAATTTCAAATCATCACGAATACGAAAACGGTCAACAACCACTTCAATGGTGTGCTTTTTCTGAAGTTCAAGTATCGGTGGATCAGACAGATCATATACATCACCATCAACTCGAACGCGAATATAACCACTTGCCGCAAGTTGCTCAAATAATTTAACAAACTCACCTTTACGCTCAGTGACAACCGGCGCAAGTAACATATACCGGTTTTCAGATGGCAACGCCATAATACTATCAACCATTTGTGAAACAGTTTGCGCTGCTAACGGTAGATTATGATTTGGACAACGCGGTTCACCAATACGAGCAAATAAAAGTCGTAAATAGTCATAAATTTCAGTGATGGTACCCACTGTTGAACGGGGATTATGTGATGTTGATTTTTGCTCAATCGAAATAGCAGGCGATAATCCTTCAATATGATCGACATCAGGTTTTTCCATGAGTGACAAAAATTGACGAGCATAGGCCGACAACGACTCAACGTATCGTCTTTGTCCTTCTGCATATAAGGTATCAAATGCTAATGATGATTTACCTGAACCAGAAAGACCTGTAATTACCACCAATTTATCTCTAGGTATAATTACATTTATATTTTTTAAATTGTGTGTTCTTGCACCACGAATATCGATATCTTTAATTGACATAGATCTCTTCTTTTGTGTGTTTATAGATGAATGAAACAAAAATTAACTGTATATTATGCCAGTATTTATTGATTAAATATACAACTATTTAGTTTAATAGTGTCGGTTAGCAGAATTTCAATGATACAAAGCAAAAATCTTAATTAAAAAGCACCAATAATGTATTTTTCTTATTTAAAAAATCCTTTCCTCAACTTTTTCTTAATTGATTAAAACAAAAAGTTATATTTCTATAACTCAAAATTATTGGTTAACTTAATCTATTCATCTTACAATAAAAAAGAGATTTTTTTAAATATAAGGAATAATTTTGAATAACCAAGTCTTACAAGCATTAACTTTATTAAAGTCGAAAAAATGGATAGATTTGACTCATGCTTTTGATCACAATTCGCCCCACTTTTTTATGTTTAAACCTGCAGAAATAAAAACACTATTCGACCACAGCGATGGTTTTTTAGCACAAAACTTTAGTTTTGCCGGTCAATATGGTACTCATTTGGATGCGCCAATTCATTTTGTTCCTAAAACACGTTATTTGCATGAACTGGAGTTGCAAGAGCTTGTATTACCATTAATCGTCATCGACCAATCTGAACGAGCCAAGCTAGATCCCAATTTTTCGTTTTCTAAAGATGACGTATTAGCTTTCGAACAGCAGCATGGACAAATTGAAGCTGGTAGTTTTGTGGCGTTACGCACAGACTGGAGTAAGAAATGGCCATCTCAATCTGCGATGGAAAACAAAGATGCCGCTGGAAATAATCAAATTCCTGGCTGGGGACTTGATGCATTAAAATTTTTATTCGAAGAGCGAAAAATTAAAGCTATTGGTCATGAAACTTTTGATACTGATTCAGCGAAAGCATTCCGAGAAAACAATGCGTTAAAAGGCGAATACTATGTTTTAGAGCAAGACACTTATCAAGTTGAGTTAATGACCAATTTAGATCAATTGCCAGCTAAAGGATCGGTGATCTTTAATATTGTTGCCAAACCGAATAATGCTTCAGGTTTTCCGGTACGCTCTTTTGCCATACTGCCGTAATAGTTATTAGGCTCTAAAATCAAGATTATATTTTCGTTAATTTGAAATAAAAAACGGTCAATAATGACCGTTATTTTATTAACCTTCAATTAATTTTGGTGTAGCATCTAACGGAATAATAGCGCCACGATATTGAATCACAGTACCAGCAACTAAGTGACCTTGGCTTGCTGATTGTGAAGGATTCTGACCACTTAAACGCGCCGCTAAATAACCAGCACTAAATGAATCTCCCGCCGCAGTTGTATCTATAACATCTTCTTTGGCGATTTTGTTAGCAGGTACCTCAAAACGTCCTTCCAAAGAGTCAATAATACAACTATCGCTACCACGTTTAATCACAACTTCGCTAACACCAAATTTCTTGGTGCGCTCAATAACTTGTTCATAAGGTAATTTACCCCATAATAAGTCTTCATCATCGAGAGTTAAAAACGCAATATCAGTAAAAGATAAAATATCAGAATAAACGCTACGCGCTAAATCTAAGCTACTCCATAAACGTGGACGGAAGTTATTATCAAAAATCACTTTACCGCCATTGGCTTTAACTTGTTTTAATAGATCTAATAATTTAATAATACTTTCTGCATCTAAAATCGCGATACTAATACCACTTAAATAGACATAATCACATTTAGCGATTTGTTCAGCAACTTGGGCTGTTTCAGCTGTTTTTAACCAAAATTTAGCCGCTGCATCATTACGCCAATAATAAAAAGAGCGCTCACCTTGATCATCAGTCACAATCGAATAAAGTCCCGGCATTTTATCCGACATTCTTTGTACTAAATCAGTTGAAACATGCTCTTTTTGCCAGCTATCAAGCATCTCTTGACTAAAAGGATCGGTTCCTAAACCTGTCACATAGTGAATAGAAAAATCTTTATTTTTTAATAAACGAGATAAATAAACTGACGTATTAAGAGTATCTCCGCCAAAGCTACGGGTTGTTGAATCTTGTTTTATTGAAAGTTCAATCATACATTCGCCAATAACAGCGATTTTTGTTGTCATAGTGTTACCTAAAATCCTTACTTCTACTTATAAATAATCTAATGCGATTTTTACCACAACTTTCCGAACATTTGCAATCTTATTGTCGACTGCACAAAGCGGTTTGTGTACTTCATTCGGTAAAAATACAATAAAATCGTCTTGCTGTAATACTAACATAGTTTCTTCGTCAGGTGTTTTGATGAAAGCAATATCATTCTCAGTTATTTTATCATCTAATACTTGCGTATGCGGAGGTAGAGTAGAAACAGCCATCCCTTCTTGACCATCTAAAACAATCTGCACATCGATATACTTCTTATGATACTCAGGATTGGCTTCATGAATATATCTTAATGAATTATCAGACACAACAAAGAACATATTATCACCATCAATATCATAACGACCAGCTGGTGTATTGCTATTAACATTGTCTTTTACATATTCAATTGATTGTTTAATCTTGGTAGGCAAATAAGGAATTAAATCCAAATGATTAATATTACCTAAAATCATACTTAACGGTCCTTAACAGATAAATTGATGCAATAACTATTTTTATACTCTTCTACATATAACTTTGGAAGCATAAAATCTTTAGGCAAGAGTATATACTCAAGCGATGTTTTTTTGTAGATCATTTGTTAATAAGTATAACGACATTTTATAATTTTTATGAGATGTTAAAATTTATCATGATAATAAAAACAACAAATAAAAACATTTATTATAAATTTAGCAATTCAATCATTAAAAAATCCTATATTGAAAAAAGTCAAAGTTTAGAACAAGATTATCAATTATCTGATGATTACATTCGATGGATTTCTAACGATTACTCTGATAATTACTTAAACAAAGGTGAAATTGGTTATGCACTAAGCTATATAAATATAAATGTTTTATAAAAAATTATCGATAATAACCTTCCATATACCTTAATTCTAAAAGATGATTCTGTTTTGAAAACAAAAAGTACCCAAATTTTTGAAAAGTTTTGAACAGAAATTTTTAAACACGGAATTTATCTACTTACTGCGGATTTATATTATCTGATGAATAAAAAAGTCAAGATTGGCGATTTGAAACTGTTTAAAATCACTAAAGCAGTAAGAGCAATTGGATATATAATCACAAATAATGCAGTGAGGTAATTAATCAACTTTTTACCCTCCCCATTCGATATGTTGTGATTTATTTGAATTATCTAAATTATACACCGGCATAAAGATATATGGTTTAGTACCCTATTTGATCGTGGTAACTAAAGATCATAATTTGAATTGTTCGATTGACACAGACAGAGCTTTATTAATTAAACATCTTTCAAAATACAGAAAAGTATTTTTAAAAAAGATATCAAAATAAGATTAATATCTTACTTGCTTTGGAAAATTCCATTAAAGAAATTCGAAAAAACTAAATATTATACTGATTAAATATTTTTCAATAAAAAACCCGCTAAGCGGGTTAAGTTGTTCTGATTAATATAATAAAAAAATAACTCAAATTATTTCTCTTTAGCAATTTTATCCAAAGCCAATGGTAAAAATTCATCTAATTGTTTTTCTACTTTGATATAAGCAGATAATGGTAATTTGTATGGGTCAGAAAGATCTTCATTTTTACCTGTGGCAAATTCAGATAATGTAAATACTTTACCTTTCGATTCTGGGAATTGACTTAGAATTTTATCTTTATGTTTTTGCGTCATTGTCAGTAAATATTCTGATTTATTGATATCTTCTTTCACTAATTGCGTTGCTTTATGTGACGATATATCAATATTTCTATCTTTTAATACTTTAACTGTACCTTCTTCTGGGATTAATTCACTCGGATCTACATTAACACCCCGTGATTGAACCTCAATATTGAGATTATGTTTGTTGACATAATCCTTAGCTAATGCTTCGGCCATAGGGCTACGGCCGGTGTTACCAGTACAAACAAAAGTAACAACGTGATCGAGAGCAAAACAAGAAGCACTAAACAATGCCAATAAACCAACTAAATATTTTTTTAAATTAAACATGTTTTACCTTAATAGTTAGCCAAAAAACAAATTTTATAATAACAAAAATAACATTAAATTCTAATTAGTTTTAATTCAATACTTACTCCTAATAGCAGCCTATTTACTAACTAATTCAAATCATTTTCAATCAGCAAAAGTCATCAACAATAACTATTTACTAGAAATATCACAGGATTATTAAAAGAAAACTACTAATAAATTTTATCAATATCGTTGTAATTAAGATGATAACCCTAAACCACAAAGGATTAACTTATCCATTGTTTAGTAAATTTAGGTAACAACCCACTCTATCTTAACATTTGGCTATTGAAAACCTATTCATGTAAAAAAATAAATATTAGTTTTCATTTAACAAAGTAATTAAATGACTACGACTTTGCTGTAAAAGTTCAATTTGCTCATCTATTTTTAATAAAGTGTCACTCAATCCCAGTCTGAATTCTTTACAAGGCGAAAACTTTTTATTTTGATGTTGCCAACAAGGAAGGATCTTGCGTATAACTTTTAATGTTAATCCGGCACTATTTAACTTATGAATTAACTTAACTCGCTCAATGTCCGCTATTTCAAACTGGCGATAACCTGAAACAGAACGTTTTGGAGCAAGCAATCCTGCTTCTTCATAGTATCTAAGCATCCTTATACTAATTTGACTAAGTTTGGATAATTCACCAATTTTCATAACACCTCCTATTGACTCTAACAGCGCTGTCATACTTTACCATATGGTTTTATTTATTAAAGGAGGTATTAAATGATCAAATTAATTACGTTAGTTAAACGCAAAAAGACATTAAGTTATCAAGAATTTGATGATTATTGGCATAACCATCATGCAAATTTGGTTAATTCACAAAAAGAAGCACTAGGAATTCTTCATTATGTCCAAAGCATACCATTACAAGATAAAAAACCGGGAAATGCTATGCGCAATAGTAGAGGTGCGCCCATTTTTGATTTTGATGGAATGGCTGAAATTTACTGGCAAAGTAAAGAAAAAATGTTAACTATCAGAACTTCACCTGAAGCCCAAAGGGCCATCCAATTATTATTAGAAGATGAAAATCAGTTTATCGATCATTCACAATCGCTAATCTGGTATGCAACAGAACGAACGATTATTTAAAAGTGAATGAATGATTATTGTTAGGCGTTATCATGTTTAATTAAATAAATTTTATTCTAAGTAAAAAAGCCATTCTGAAATGAATGGCTTTTCGATATTAATTGAAGTTAATAACTGAGAAGATGCTAGTTCCACTCAATAGTTGCGTGATATTTTATTCAAATTGCTAAAAATACCGTTGTTATAAAAATTTACTTATTAAAAATCATTTATTGAATTAGATAATGAAAAAAATGTGACTTTTATCACATAATTAATTTTATTCCCACCTTGTTTCATTAGAAAAATACCCATATATAGTATAAAAATAAAAAAACAAATACCATATATAGTATTTGTTAATCTATTTAATTTAAATTTAAGTTTAAATAATTAAATATATGATTTTGAGTTAATTGGAGATAAAAATGGCCTCATTACAAACTAAATATATAAATTTTAAAGATAACATTGCATTGACTCGAGAATGCGATCGCTATAAAAAAGCTAGAGAAAAAGATGATGCCATTAAGGATAAAGTGTCAAAAGCTTTTAGGGATGAAGGTTATGAAGTACACTCAACTTTCTTACAAGGTTCATTGGCAACACATACAGGAATTATTCCTCTTGATGGGGACTATGATATTGATAGAGCAATTGCAATTACAAAAGCAAGTTCGCCTAACAATCCATTAGAACCTAAAAAAATCATTAAAGATGTACTCAAAAATCATAATTTTAAAGAACCAAAAATAAAAAAGCCATGTGTTACCGCTGATTATATAAATGAGCCATTTCATATTGATTTCCCAACCTATAGGATAGATAGCAGTAGTAATTATGAACTTGCAGTGGGAAAAGAATTTTCTGATGAAAATAATCGATCATGGTCACCATCAGATCCAAAAGGCTTGGTGAGTTGGATAAAATCGAATAAGAATCATCAATTTCCATATATTACATTGACCGATGAAGAAAGAAACCAATTCTATCGCTTAGTCAGATATATGAAACGTTGGAGAGATGAACGTTATAGCTCAAAATCCGAACGAAAAAAAGTTTATTCTGTTGCTTTAACTATTATGATTAAAGAGTCATTTTGCCCAAATATAGACGATTCAGGAAAAGCTGATGATCATAAAGCATTGCAAGATACTCTTGAAATTATGATAGATAGGTATTTTACTCGAACTTTTGATGGTAATTATTCGATTAGTGTTAAACTTCCAGTAGTGCCATATAACAATATCTATCAAGACAAAGGGGAAACAGTTGGTAAATTATTACATCCAAGATTAAAAACCTTATTAAATGCTTTAAAAGAAGTTGATACTAAAGACACATTGAAAGAGCAATGTGAATTATTAAGAAAGCATTTTGGTAATGATTTTCCTGAGTCTAATGATGAAATAAGAGATAAAGGAATTAAAGCTGGTTTAGTTGGAGTTTCAGATGGAGCTTAATAAATTAATTGAGTTTTTGTTACAACATAATATTAATGCTAAAGAGCATCCTGATGAAAAAGGAATGCTGATATCTGAGCACCTTCTTGGTAACCATAATGTTAAAATCATTTCACACATCCCTAGTGATTTTCCTTTCACTCTACCTACTTTTCATTTACATGAAAGAGAAAAGTATGGAGCATTAGCACATGTCGCTTGGGGCAAAGATGGATTTGCAGATATTTGTTATGGTGCTGACTCGTATAATATTGATTATTCTCGCCCTAAGTTTATTTTTTTATCTGCTTTAACCAAAATGCTAACACTTTTAGATAAGTCACTTAATGATCAAGATTTCAATAAAAAAGAATTATTACGAGAATTTGTAGGGGTTTGGCGGTTTCATATACCAGATAATGCAACAGCATTGGTCTGTTTGGCTGAACCTACTCAAAGATTTGATAATTTAATGGTTAGAGTTCCACATAATAGGAAAATAAAGAATAATAGAGAAATATTAGTTATTAATTCCTCTTCAAATCAATGCAATTCTAATCATTTTTTTATTAAGGAACTAAATAGTAAAACTCGATCATCAGAAGGTAAAGGAATAATTCTATCCTTACCAAAACTCCCTCTACCTCCAGAACCAAATGAAAGCATTATCTCTTGGTGGGAAAATGTAATTTCCAACTTACCTGTAGATTTACAAAATGACCTTTTAGAAAAAGGTCGTTTAACTAGAACAAAAAATTTTTATATTATTTGTCATGCTAAAAATGAAGATGGTCAAGTATGGTTTGCTCTTCAATGTTCTAATATAAACAAAGAAAATATTCCTATACATGCAAAGTATCTTTGCAACTGGAATATGAATGCAGTAACTTTAGATGTTGTATCTAAAGAAAATTTACTTTCTCGGATTGGAGTTGAAAATCAGTTATCAGATAAAAAAGTATGTTTAATTGGCTGCGGTAGCGTAGGAGGATACATTGCAGACATGTTATCCTCTTCTGGAGTTGGAGAAATAACACTAGTTGACCCTGATAAATTTCAATTGGAAAACTTACATAGACATTATTTAGGAGCACACACAATCGGAAACTTTAAAACAGATGCTCTTAAACTCACCTTAGAATATAAATATCCTTTTATAAAAATTAACACATCAAAAAGTAGATTACTTGACTACTGTAATTTTGAAAAACTAACAAGATTTGATTTAGTTATTTGCGCAACTGGTAATGTTACTCATCAGCGAAGAATTAATGAGTTCATTGTTCAAAATAAAATTCCCACCCCTCTCATTTTTTGCTGGGTTGAAGCTTATGGTGTAGGTGGCCATGCTGTAGCTGTATTACCTAATTCTCAAGGTTGTCTTGATAACGTTTTTATTGATAATGAATCAGATGAACCAAGTTTATATCCTAATATTAATTTTATACAAAAAGATCAGAAAATCAAAAAAAATCATGCAGGATGCGGAACAGAATTTATTGCTTACTCCAATATTGACTCTATTCAAACAGCAACGATCTCATCTCAACTAGCTTTAAAAATACTATCCAACAATTTAGAAAATAGCGGATATATTTCATGGCGAGGAGAGCAAGATTTAGCAATAAAAAATGAAATAAAATTAGCACATCGTTTTTATCGTTTCAAAGATCTAATGCATTTTATACCCCTAGCTTGCGAGAAAATGTCATGACTGCTGATCTAAAGCTAAATATAAAATTTATAAAAAATAATAATATCGATGTAATCATCGCAGATGAAGTTCTTAATATTTGGCGAAAATATCAGCAAGTTGATATTAAAGATAATGAAGCTTGTGGAATCTTAATTGGTGGATATAACGAAAAACAAAATAAAATTTTTATTGATTTATGTACTGAACCACAAAAATCCGATTTAAGAAAAAGAACTTTTTTTACTTTAAAAGACCCTTTTCATCAAAAAAGAGTAAATGATATTTTTATTTCTTCTCAACAAACTCAGTTTTATTTAGGTACGTGGCATTCTCATCCAGAGAATTATCCTTCGCCATCAGGTATTGATTTACAAGACTGGAAAAAATGTATCAAAAGAAACTCACAAAATAAATTTATGGTATTTGCAATTATTGGACTTAAAGAGACTTTTATTAAAGTCTATGAAGTAGGTAAAAAACAGTATGACAACACAAACTAAACAACAGCCACTTAGTTCAAATGAAGATGTTGGTTTATATAAAACTTTTTTGGATAAATCAGGAATTAATTATAATAACATAGGCGTTCTTTCAGATGAACCAACATCTAATATTATCCTGATCCTTTTTTCAAATGAAATAATTGTTGATTTATTTAGAATGAATTTGGACGCTAAAGATTTTTCTAATAACACATTTAGTTTTACATCATTTAGCCAAGTAGAAATTAGAGTATTACAAGGCGAATGTATTACTACGGAGCAGTTAATATCTATTGAAAGTATTAGGGAAATTTGGGATAAAGCTAAAAGCCAAAAATTAAATGTAAATCAAGATGAACTTAAAGATTATATTCAGGATATTTGGGATGAAGTAAAAAAAACAGGTAGAGGAGAAAGTATTTCAATAGAGACTAGAAGAATCGTCAGAGAAACTTCTCACGGACGCTGTATGTACAAAGGATGTGGAATAAAATTAACCATCGATGAAATAACAGGGGTTGAAGGGAATTATGGCTATCTTGCACATAATGTAGCTTCTTCTGCACAAGCTGCTAGAGGGATGATTGGTTTATCAGAAAAGCTTTCTAATGATCCAAATAATGTGTTACATCTTTGTGATAAACATCATCGACTAATTGATAAGATTGCAGTTTCAACACACCCAGCTCATCTTCTTTCAAAGATGAGAGAAGAGTTTATAGAACTATCTGAGGCTTTATTAGACGGACTCAAATATCAACCATGTTTAACTTTTTTAATAATATTTCCAGTGAGAGGAAATATTATTGGAAAACCAACAAATTCTCAAATTTCTTCGTCTTTGTCAATAAAGAATTTAAGACAATCGGAAAGAATGTATGAATTAATTTGTAATGAAACCGCTCATTTTGAAGAAACAGATAATTCATACTGGTCTTTGATGATAAAATCCATTAAAAAAATTTCAGAAAGTCTCGCTTCACAATGTGCCAGTACTAATAAATCTGTGGCTTTATTCGCTTTTGGTGCTATGCCAACCTTAATTGCTTTAGGTGCAATGATTGGAAATAAAAAAGGTTACATTCCTATATTAAGAGATAGAAGTTCTGGACAGTGGGGATGGGTGAACAATAAACAAGAAAAAGATTTTTTTAATATAAAAAATCTGGATCAATTAACTAATAATGAAGAAGAAATAATTATATCATTTGCTTTCACTGCAGAACCTGAAGCATTTAAAAATGCTTCACGAGAATTGAATAATAAGGGAAATTTAAAAAGGATAGAAATAATTGCAAAAAAATTAGGTAATGACTGTTTATCACACCCTGATGTAGGGGATTATTTTAGTCATCAATTACAGCAGCTATTTCATAAGCTAAGAGAAGAAAATAAAGTACACCGAATACATATACTTCCATGTATGTCTAATGCTGCATCAGTTTATTTAGGCATGGCAATAGATCGTTATCATCCTGATATTTTATTATACGAATATGCAGATACTATTGATGGGTTAAAAACGATGATTCCGGTTTTATCTTTATCTTATAAAGAAGGTAAAACATCTTTAACGTGTTGTAAATTTTGATATAACAGTCTTCATAGAAAAAGCGTTCTATAATAATCCCTATTTTTAATTAATATATCAAAATAGGGAAATTATAATTGATAAATTTCAATAACCGTTCTAACTACGTTTCTATCTAAAAAGTGCCTTTTGCATCAATTATAACTCTAATCACTGATTAAATATTTTTAATTATATCAAGCTCCATCGAGCATGGATTGTTGAGAATGGTCGTTTTTGAGCATGAATCATTGTCTTATATGTAATTAATTAAACTCTCTTACAAAGCAATATGAATATTAGCAGATTAGGCAAACCTTTAAGTTCTGGACATTTACTAACACTTAATTCTTGAACTAATCTTAGTTTATGTATCATTATTAACTAAATATAAAGTTAGCTATTGATCATCATAATCTTTTACTTTCAATTTGGTTTCAATCAATATGCAGATTTCCTCATAAAATCTAATAGATTGAAAGAAGCAAAAAACCAGCAATACAATTGATATCACTGGCTTTTTAAATATTGATTTATATTAATAACAAAAAGAGAACATTATTCCCACTCAATAGTCGCAGGCGGTTTTCCGCTGATATCATAGACCACTCGAGATATACCATTAACTTCGTTGATGATACGGTTTGATACTCTTCCTAAAAAGTCATAAGGAAGATGAACTCGGTGGTTTAAATATTTTAACTATGTAAGTGACAGATCGTAGTTATATTACTTTACTATTGTTCAACCCCATATTTTAATAATTCAAAAATGAATATTTATTAATGTTTTTATGATATAATTACTCAAAAATAAATAATTAATAGTAAATCAAATGAATTTTAATTTAGCAACTGAGATAGAAATCATTCAAATCCTTTCAACTCGATTAAGAAAATATCGCTTAACAAAGAATATGACGCAAAAAGAGTTAGCTTTTGCTGCTGATGTTGGATTTTCGACAATACAACGATTAGAAAACGGTCAAAGTGTCTCTTTAGATTCTTTTGTCAAAATTGTCATGGCGTTAGGTGCTGTACAAGAATTATCACCGCTTTTTTTCAGAAAAATGTCGAGTATTGCTGATTTAGAGCAAGATTATCAATTAAAACAACGCCAACGTGTAAGAAAGTAACGAATCGCAATTAAAGAGATTTTATGAAAAAATTAAATGTTTTTTATAATGGTTGGGGCAAATCCATACACTATGGTACGTTAGTCGAAAAGGATCAAAAGATCTATTTTGAGTTTACTACAAAGGCTTTAGAATCCGATATTCAATTATCTCCAATACAAACACCATTATCACTAGGTTTATTCAGTGATTTTCCAAAACATCAAGATAATTTACCCGGTTTTATTGCCGATTGTCTACCAGATGGATGGGGAAAATTGTTAGTTGATAGATTTTTGTTGAAAGTACATAACATCCCTGCCCACCAAATAACACCTTTACAACGTTTAGCATTGGTTGGCGATCGTGCGATAGGCGCACTCTCTTTTGTTCCGGCAGAGTTAATAGCAAACGATCATGATCATTTACTGGGTTTAGCACAATTATCAAATCATATACAGCAGGTGGTAAATGATAAAGATACTGATGCATTACAACAGCTTGTTTTGGTAGGAGGTTCGCCTCAAGGAGCTAGACCTAAATCAATGGTTCGTTATAACACCGAAACAAAGCATATAAGTACTGAAGCAACTGCAACCGGTGAAGATTGGTTAGTTAAATTTCCTGCGAAACAAGATCATTTAGAAGTATGTGCCATAGAAAATATCTATTCAAATTTAGCCCGGGATATTGGAATTACTGTTCCATCCACACAATACTTTAATCTTGATAAAAAATATTCAGCATTTGCAATTAAGCGTTTTGATCGAACTAATGAAGGGTTGAGGATACCTTTATTGACAGTTGCTGGAGCACTTGACTTAAATTTTCGTATAGCTAATTTTGATTATAGGGATTTATTAAGACTTACTCGTGCAATTACGCAAAATAAACAAGAAGTGTATACCATGTTATTACGTATCCTTTTTAATATCATTTTTAATAACCGCGATGATCATACTAAAAATTTTTCATTTATGATGGATAAAAATCAACAATGGCATATTTCGCCTGCTTATGACCTAACCTTTAACGAAGGTCCTAACGGTTACCATCAAATGGCGGTAATGGGCGAGGCAAAGTGTCCAACCAAACAAGATGTGATAAAGCTAATAAAAGATTCTGCATTAGACATAAACAAATGTAATCATCTTATTGATATTGTTATTTCTAAAGCTTTGACTTTTAAGCAGCATGCTTTATGTCATGGTGATATTCGAAAACAAACTATTAATCAGATAGATAAAAAAATAAAAGAGAATGTTAACAATTTAAAATAAATAGATTTTTTTAGTATTATTAAAAAGCCAGAAATTATATCACTGGCTTTTTAAATATTGATTTATATTAATAACAAAAAGAGAACATTATTCCCACTCAATAGTCGCAGGCGGTTTTCCGCTGATATCATAGACCACTCGAGATATACCATTAACTTCGTTGATGATACGGTTTGATACTCTTCCTAAAAAGTCGTAAGGAAGATGCGCCCAATGGGCGGTCATGAAGTCGATGGTTTCAACCGCACGCAGTGAGACAACCCAATCATAGCGACGGCCATCGCCCATAACGCCAACCGAGCGTACCGGTAAAAATACGGTAAAGGCTTGGCTAACTTTGTGATATAAATCAGCTTTATAGAGTTCTTCGATAAAAATCGCATCAGCTTGCCTTAATAAATCACAATATTCTTTTTTCACTTCACCTAATACACGTACGCCTAAACCCGGTCCAGGGAATGGATGACGATATAGCATATCGTATGGTAAACCGAGTTCCAGACCGACTTTACGTACTTCGTCTTTGAATAATTCACGTAACGGTTCAACTAAACCCATTTTCATATCTTCTGGTAATCCACCGACATTGTGGTGAGATTTGATGACATGGGCTTTACCGGTGTTAGCCGCCGCAGATTCAATAACATCAGGATAAATAGTCCCTTGAGCAAGCCATTTTACATCTTTAAGTTTTGCTGCTTCTTCATCAAAAACTGCAACAAACTCTCGGCCAATGATTTTACGTTTAGCTTCAGGATCTGCTTCACCTTTTAGTGCTGCCATAAAGCGATCTTCAGCATTAACCGCAATAATATTTAAACCAAATTTATCACCAAACATCTCCATTACTTGCTGTGCTTCATTTAAACGTAGTAAACCCTGATCCACAAAAACGCAAGTTAGCTGATCGCCGATGGCTTGATGTAATAAAAGTGCGGTAACAGATGAATCAACGCCACCAGAAAGACCTAATAATACTTTATCCTTGCCCACCTTCTCTTTGATACGGGCCACCGCATCAGTGATAATAGAAGATGGTGTCCATAATTTTTCACAATGACAAATATCAATTACAAAACGTTGTAATAATTCAAATCCTTTAACAGTATGGGTTACCTCTGGATGGAACTGTACACCATAAAACTGTTTTTCGTCATTTGCCATAATGGCAAATGGACAGGTTTCTGTTTGACCGATTACGGTAAATGTGTCAGGTAAAGCAGTGACTTTATCACCATGACTCATCCAAACATCGAGTTGCTCAATACCCGCATCACTCGTGCTATCTAAAATACCCTCTGTTAATTTGGATTTTGCAACAATATCAACTTTAGCATAACCAAACTCACGTTGATTAGATGCTGTAACTTGCCCGCCCTTACCTAACTGGATCGCCATCGTTTGCATACCGTAACAGATACCTAACACAGGCACGCCTGCGTTAAACACGTATTGCGGTGCTCTAGGGCTATTTTGCTCGGTAGTACTTTCCGGACCACCCGATAAAATGATACCTTTAGGATTAAACTGTTTAATTTTCTCTTCCGAAACATCCCATGGCCACAGTTCACAATACACACCTATTTCGCGAACTCGTCGAGCAATTAATTGCGTTACTTGTGAACCAAAATCCAAAATCAATATACGCTGTTGGTGGATGTCTTTATTCATCAATCTTAATTCCTAAAATATGGGCTAATATAAAAATTGGAGGCTATTGTATCATCTAATTATTATGCTTAAATAGCGTAGCAGTATTTTTTTTGTATATTGTGTCTATGTATTAATAGATCGATAACTTACTTCGAGAAATGAACTGCGTAATGGAGATAATTTAATAGACATGTGAAGTAAGAGTTGTGGAAAATTTTTGAAAATAGTTTATGAATAATAAAAAAAATATATACGTAGCAACTATGGAGCAAATTACTACGTATATATAAATAGATAAAACTAAGCAATTTTATGTCTTACCATTTGTGCTCAACACCAATATTACCGCGATAACCTTGATGTTTAGCACTACTGAAATTATGTTCGAAGCGCGCATCACCATATAAATAGGTATCTTTAACTATTGGTGTTTTTGCGCCTAAACCAATTTCTCCCCAACTACTGTTATATTTTTCACTTAAACGGTCTCTACCCACTTCAATACTACTTGGTTTAATAAAATCGTGCCAAACATTGGCTATAGTATAAAAAGAAGAGATTTGTTGTGATTGCGCCAGGTCATTGTAAGCCAATCGAACACCCATGCGACCACGAAGTAGTTTTTGGTTATTTTGATCCACACTTCGATATTTATCCTTAAAGTTATCCAAATCAATATATTGATAGACAAATTGCATTTGTGGTTCCATTGACCAATCACTTTGCTTAATATTATTTTGGCCAAAATTAAAGGCATATCCAGCTTCTGCGGAAACCGCTACAGCAAAGCCATTTTGGTGAATTGAACTAGTGCTTTTATGCGCATCATATTTGTTTCGTAATGCCGAGAATTGGCCAACTAAATCGATGTAACTATTATCAACTGAAAAATAAGTATTAGTTAATCCAAGGCTAAATGCTTCCGAGGTACCTTTACCTGTTTTTTTGTTATGAGCAATTAAACCATTAACAGCACGATATTTATCGGAAAAATCAGTATTGGCTTTGGTATATGAAAAATAGGCACCGATATAATTGTGACTACCATCGGCAAATAAATTATTTACTAGATCATGACCAAGTTGTAATCCATAGACATCAGTTTCTAAATTCAGCCGTTTTTTCCCATCTAATTTTAGATGTTTTCCTAATATTCTTCCCCATGTTTCACTTAGATAGTTATCACAGGTACTACAATTTGCTAAATTAAAATTAGTATAGCTACCTCTACGTTCATGCAAAGTACCAATACTTAATAAACCTTGCTCTTGGTTTACTCGTGGCATTGAAACATATCCGGCCACTGCATGTGAATAAATCACTTTTTTGGGTGGCGCCGGAGGCACTGGTGGTGATGGTGGTTCCGGTGGTGACGGCGGCGACGGTGGTGTTGGCGGTTCTGGCGGCGACGGCGGTCCCGGTGGTGTTGGCGGTTCTGGTGGCGATGGCGGTCCCGGTGGTGTTGGCGGAGTTACTGGCTTAGCAGCCTCCATCGTCCAATAGTATTCATCACCATTAGCTGTTTGGCGTTTTGCTAATTGAATTTCAGTCGCTCCTTTGGTTTGAGCATCTCCAGTAAAATTGTTTTTGTTGTTTGTTTTTTCTATCTTAATAATCGGTGTACTATTCAATACGGTAGCAACTTGATGTATATTGCCATCAATAACATTTTCATCACCATTGATATCAACAGGTATGATTTTGGTCAAACCGTTAACATCACCCATAATTTTCAGTAAGTCTGATTGCGAACTGTTTGCATAAGTATCACTTGGATTATTCCATAATGTATTCATCTTAACTATCGCATTATTGGATGCAAAATAGTTACCTTGAATGGTTAAAATATCATTATATTCTCCATGTGAACGGTTATCCATACTGATAATGCCACCATCATTGGTAACATTGCCTTGTAAAACAAATTCATTATCGCCGGCATTATCAAATGCCGCATTAAGTACTGCGCCATTGGCTAAGGTCAAATTATCAAATAATGCGGTTTTATTAGCGCCATTTGCTTTCAAATTCCAAGTAAAACCATTATTTAAGTTTAAATTAAGTGATGGTGTTTTATCGGTATCTAATACTTCACCCTCTTCAGTTTTAACTAAACCTTTATAAACTAGCCCAGTCATACTACCTTTATCAGAAGCATTAAAGGTAACCGATGACGCTTGATAGGCATCATGGTTCTGTTCATCACCAGTTTGATCATAAGTGTTAGAAAAGAATTGATATCCAGGAGCGGTATAATTGCCACTCACATTGATAATATAACCAGCATCATTTGCCGTAAGATCTGTTTTATCACCACTGAAAGATAAAACGGTATTGACTTGCCCTTGATCGACAAATATTAAATCTTTACGACCGACCGAACCACTAATAACAGGATCAGCACTGGTACCATTAGTAGTAAATATGGCATTTTTAAAGCTGGCACTAACATTATGTGAGGCAGCTTGTTCAAACTCGCCATTTGAAGTAGTATCATCATGAGTACCTATCTCAAGTGCATAACCATTGGTTTTGATAATTGTCGAACTAGCATCATAATCAGCTTTTAATAAAGAATTTCGCACCATTTTAATACCAGAACCATTTAAAGCATTAGTCGTATCAATGGTGAGTTCGCCGTGAGATTCTAAAATACCGGGGCCTTCCCCCATATTACGTGTCTTACCTAATTTAATACCACTACTGTCCCAATCTAGTGATGAACTATCACTACCTTTATTCAAAACAATACTATTTTTAGCACCTTTTAAAATCACTATTGGCGTCAATTGACCATTAGAACCTGTCTCGTTGGCTCCCTTATAATTGCTTGCATTACCAGATACATAAATACCTACAGCACGATTACCTGTCAACGTCATATCCAAATCATCATTAACAATAACTCGGCCGGTTGAACCATCGCCGCTATTAGTATATGCACCTTGAATAGCGCGAATACCATTATTTAATAACGGTGAAGTTTTACCTCCTGATGTTGTTTGATTGATTGTCAGTTTATCTACTGTAATTGTGCTATATTTACCATTATAGGTGTTTCCTTCAGCTGAATTAACGGCTGAGCCAGCTAATATTCCATAAGCTTCAACCCCACCACTAGAGTTTTGACCACGGGTATAATTATCGTTTATATTTAATGCAACATCTTTAGCGGTTATATCGACGTTGTTGTAGGTAATCAACCCCAACACATTACCATTGTTATTAATAGTGAAATTTAAATTACCAGCATTAATTGAACTACCGTAAACACCATAAGTATATTGGTTACCTAAACCGGTATAATCGCCTCTGACATTTGCAGTAAGGGTTGTATCACCAACATTAAGTTGTTCATGTAATTTACTCCTTGTTAAAATATAGAAACTTGCATTACCTGTTTGCGTTACAGTTGCCTCCTTTATATTATTGCAACTAGGGTTATTTTGACCGACTAAATATGATCCATTAGCACTCGGTGTACAATCTAACGCAAAAGACGAGGCGGAGGCAGACAAAATTGAAACCGTTATCATTACTTTACTAACACGTCGTGTCAATTCAGAACAAACTATGCTAGTACCAGTAATAAAATTATATTTAGTTTGGTATATTCGATTCATAATTTAATCCTTATAGACTCTAACATTGAACTTTTTTTACGACAGTTTTTGTTTTCGATTTGTGATAACCAAAAAAGCAGAGATTATTTTTTAGGACTTTTTTACATATTGATTTCATTAAGAGAGATTCATTCAATCCAAATGGACAGAAAAAAGATAAAAGCCATAAATTTTTGCTATCATCTTTGGTATTGCATTGAACAAAATTTATATAACTATCAGTTTTATTTAAATATTGCCATTCTTCATCTGAGTTCAAATAAGCCCAATTGAGATAACCCAAGGGTCGGTTATTTTTAATGAGTAAAATGAAATTTTTAGACTGAATGATAGGTAGTAATGTTTCCACCGCCGAGTTTATGGCAGCATTTCGGTAATATGAGTTTCTGTTCCACAACCAAACCATAGCACCTAATACTTCTGCCTCATTCCATGAGGTGTCATGATATATATTTGGTGCAATAACTCTTATGGAGTCATGATTAAGACAATTCATTTCGTTCTACCTTTTGTAAAATTAATGAGAAATTGATCTATTTGGAAAAATAAAACCTAATTTTTTAATGTAGAAATAGAGACGCAAAACCGTCATTTTTTTAATTAAATAATTAAAGAGGTGAGGCATAACAGCAAATGTAACCACATGATTTAATTACAGAAATATAGGTTACAAATAAAAAATTATTTAAATATTAACCAAAAAATATTCAATAATTATGAGAATAAGATCAAAAAACAGCATTAAACAATGTAAAACTTACATCATCCTTAACTAATTTTGTCATTTATAAAAATGATAAGACTTGTGAGACAGGAAAATTGAGAGGTTATAGAAAAACCTCTCATAAATTAAAACATAGATTTTAACTATTTGCTAGCATTTTGTTCTTGAGCGGATTGAATCGCTGTTAATGCAATAGTATAAACGATATCGTCAACTAAAGCGCCACGTGATAGATCGTTCACAGGTTTACGCATACCTTGCAACATAGGACCAATTGAGACAAGATCAGCTGATCGCTGTACCGCTTTGTAAGTGGTATTACCAGTATTTAAATCTGGGAAGATAAACACTGTCGCTTTACCCGCTACTTGTGAATTTGGAGCTTTAGATTTAGCCACATC
>CAMLPV010000014.1 GCA_946482005.1 uncultured Gilliamella sp. | reverse complement strand
TTATAGGCACTTTAAATTTTACTGCAAGTGTTTATTGCTATTTTTTTTCTGTTTGCATTTTTTTTGTCCTAATTCTTTTATGGAAAACCTTTCAAACTAGTAATAAAAATGAAAATTAAACAATAAAAAACATCACCTTACACACACAAATCAAGTAAAATTTAACTATGCACTCATTTTTCTAATTTTTGAGATAAATAATAGAACGAAAAGATTAGATGACTACTAGGCTTTTGTAGTTTTTAGTAGAAAAGCATTTAATCGAATAAAATTGCATATAAAAATTATATAAGAACATAATTTTTTAATGCTCTGGTTATTACTGACCATGTTTTACATTATTCAATGCTCAAAGTTTTTCTTATCAATATTTATATAATGATACTAAACTTGCTAATCGGATAGTTTTATTACAATCAGTAAAAAAGTTATTTTTGGAAAGATTAAGTGCCACCCATATGATAATTAATGGGTGGTAGTTTTTTCTGCTAATGTGAAAATAATATTCAATATATAATAAGCTTCAGATATTTTCTTATCTAATGGACTCATAGGGACGCTAAATAAGCAAATTTATTTTAAAACTTTTAACGTTGTAAGTTTATTAAATCTGTTTTTAACGCATTCCTCCAATAAGATATTTTGCTTTATCTTTGAAAACTAATTTTATTATGTTAGCAATGATAACACTTATCACTAAAGTTGAAACTAAAAAGCTAATTGCTCCTAATGATGCTAATTCACCATTACTTGTCTTAATAATATCACCCATTGGTGACATAGAAAGCTGACGCTCAAGTTCTATAACTATAATTTCATGAATGAAATAGATAGGAAAACTCACGTTTGCCATATAAGAAAAGAATTTATAAATCTTTCCTTCATTTACTTTATGATTTAATCCATCTAAAAAATAAAGGGCAAGTATAAATAAAATAATTTTTTGCAAAGTATCAAAATAAAGATTTTGAATACCAAAATAATCCATATAACGATAGGCAAATGGGATAAAAAAACATAAACCGAAAAGAAAGATAATTAATAACAAGTTATCTTTCACAGACTTCATTATAGTTTCATAATTTTGTTTAAGCATCATACCAATTAAATAAACTGGACCATAATGTAACAAGTTTAGAAGTGGCTTTGTAAAATCAGGTTTAGTAAACATTACAACCCAAAACATAGCTATTAGACCTGCCACAATTAAATTCTTTTTCGACCAATAAAAAAGAAGTGGTCCCATTAGGTATACAATAATTATCATTGGCATAAACCATAAAGGTAAAAGCTGCGTGCCAGTTAACATCATTTTAATTATTGAGCTGATAATGCTAGGTTCAGTTGAGGAGTACCATGGTAATCCCGATAGATATTGATAGTGATAAAAGAAAAAACAAAAAATAGACACTGAAATATAAGGGCATACTACTGTTTTAAATTTTGATAAATAGTATGTTTTAGTATCATATTTGTACGTCAAATGTTGAAACAAAAAACCAGCAATTAACACAAAAAAAGTTGTGAAATTAAATGCAAACAAATTTAAAAAAGAGAATAAATAACTATTCGCAATTAGACTAGAGTTTTTAAACACACCTAAACAGTGGCTAAAAACAATCATAATAATTGCAACACCACGCAATACGTGAATAGAATAAATTTTTTGAGGTTTGGCAGATTCCATCTTAAAATCAAAATACTATGCTAAGATATATATAGTTATACATTAGCACATATTCAAATAACTGGAACTAACATTTAAAAAAATAATATTTAAAATAAAACTTGACAAGTTGTTAATTAAAATCTGTAAATTATTTAAATTAGTAGATTTAATTTTGTTTGTTCAATTTTTTAATAGCAAAAGAGCAAATAGGAATAATTTTACGGTTTTCTTGTTGTAATTTTTTGACAACAAGATCTAATAATTTCTCAGCAATACCTTGACCTCGATAATCGGGATCTATGTAAGTGTGATTGATAGTAGCTTGATTCTCTCCTATTCGAGTAAAAGTCATCTCGGCTATCTGTTTATTATTTGTATCACAGACATAAAAGCGTTCGTTATCTTCTAAATAACTCAATGACATAATGTTTTCCTGCTATTTAAACTATTATTTGGAATTTGAAATTTAATAAACTGAATAAAAAAATACATATCAACAAAAGAATATAAAATTGTTATCAAAAAGATAAATTAAGTTTATTGATAGTATGTAAGTTAGCTGAACATTAAGAAAAAATTTAATAAATGAATGATTGAAAATGCGTTCTATCAATCATTCAATTCTTAAAAATGTTTTATAATTATTTATAGTTATGCAGATTATTTAATCGACATAATATTAATAACTAAAATAAACGTTTTGCAGTATTATAAAGATCTACATCAAATGGACGCTTCATATTATTAATAGCGTCGATTATATCATGATGTACCAATTTACCATTTTGAACGCCTACACATCTTCCTGCATGGCCTTGTTGTAATAATTCAACAGCATAAGCACCCATGCGTGAACCTAAAATACGATCATAAGGAACAGGAGAACCACCTCGTTGAACATGGCCTAATACTGTTGCACGAGTCTCATGGTGAACAGCTGCTTCAATGTCTGCTGCAAGCTGGTTAACATCACACATATGCTCTGTAACGGTTACAATTGCATGTTTTTTACCTTTTGCAAAACCTAATTTAATTTCTTCGATTAAATCTTCTTTCGTATAAGACATTTCTGGAATAATCATGAATTCACAACCACCAGCAACTGCAGCATTTAATGTTAAATCACCACAATCTCGCCCCATAATTTCAATCACAGATATTCTATGGTGTGAAGAACAGGTATCACGTAATCTATCAATAGCTTCAACAGCAGTACTTAGTGCGGTGAAATAACCAATCGTATAATCGGTTCCGCGAATATCATTATCAATGGTACCTGGTAAACCAATACATGGGAAACCTTCTTCTGTTAAACGCATAGCCCCCATATAAGAACCATCACCACCAATCACGACTAAAGCATCAATTTGATGTTTTTTCAAATTTTCAATAGCTTTTTGTCTTACTGCTTTATCTTTAAATTCTGGGAATCTAGCAGAACCGAGAAATGTACCACCACGAGTAATGATATCTGACACGCTAGAACGTTCTAACTTAGTAATTCGATCTTCACAAAGACCTAAGTAACCATCATAAATACCAAAAACTTCTAACCCTTCCGTTAAAGCAGTTCTAACTACTCCTCGTATGGCTGCATTCATCCCTGGTGCATCACCACCACTAGTTAAAATACCTATTTTTTTTATCATAGAAAATAACTCCTAATAATTAACTTTTGATTATTATAGAGTCTTAACAGATTTCTAACAATAGATGATAAAAGGTATTTTGGTGTTTTTTTCTACCGTGTCGTTTCAATTGGTACAACAGAAATTGGATCTTGATGAATAATTACTGTTGCAGGAGAAAAGATCTCAGCAATATGCTTTTCTATTGAATCAGCTATAGCGTGTGCTTTAACTAAAGGCATATTATCATCAAGTTCTATATGCAATTGAATAAATTTTATGGGACCTGCTTGCCTAGTTTTTAAATCATGAAAACCATGAACATTCGGATATGATTCAACAATATTAGCAATTTTCTCGTTATCACTTTCTGGTAATGCTCTATCAAGTAAATCCTGTATCGCATTGTAAGAAATCTTATAAGCATTATAACAAATATATAAAGCAATCAAGAATGCAAATGCAGCATCTGCAAAAGAAATTCCATACCAGCTTAAAAAGAGAGCAATGATAACTGCAATATTCATTAACATATCAGAAGAATAATGTAGCATATCAGCTTGGATGGCCTTACTTTGAGTAAGTTTTACAACATGCCTTTGATATAAAACAAGTATAGAAGTAATTACCGTAGATATGGCAGAAACAGTAATTCCCAACAATGGTGCTTGTAGTTCACTAGGATGAACAATAGACTTAATACTTGAAAGTAATAAAATTGTCGCCGAACCTATAATAAATGTACTTTGCGCTAGCGCTGCAAGTGATTCAGCTTTACCATGACCAAAGGTATGATCATCGTCAGCTGGTTTTAAAGCATAACGTACCAAAAAGAAATTAAGACCAGAAGCAAGTAAATCAATACTTGAGTCTAACAATGATGCAAATAAACTTATTGAACCTGTTATCCAACAGGTAATAAATTTTATAAAAATTAGAAAGATAGATATTAAAACAGCAATTAATGTTGCTTTTTTAACTAATTTTTCGTACAAATGTGAGTTTGACATTTGGTACCTTTTTATTGATAGGATTCAACTCCCACTGGAAGGACTAATTGCTGAGCAACCTCAGCTGCCTTTTTTTGCCCGACTAAAACATCAATAATTTTTAAAGCAAAATCAATTGATGTCGCAGGGCCTTGACTAGTAATAACTTTATTTTGCTCATCAAAATATACTCTATCCGTTTTCCAAAATTTAAATGCACTTTTAGTAGATGGGTAACCTGTCATATATGCATTTGGAAATAAATTGTGATGTTGCAAAACTATTGCAGGAGAAGCACAAATTGCCGCTATAACACCACCAGCCTGATGAGTTTTTTTCAATATTTCGATTAATAACGAACAATCTCGAAAATTTTCTGCGCCTTTCACACCACCAGGTAAAATAACCACATCAAAATTTTCATTTTGAATTTCTGAAATAGTTTTTTGGGCTAAAATTGTTACTCCACGAGAACATTTAACTTCGCAACAATTTGAAATACTAGCAGTTATGACCTTAATGTCAGCTCTGGTGAGTAAATCAATTGTTGTTACTGCTTCTGTTTCTTCACAACCTTCAGATAAAAAGACTAGTGCTTGTTTCATCATTATTGTACTCCTTTCTACCAATAAATAACTTATTTAAGTTTTAATTATGATGAATTTTATTTCACCCTTTCAATATTGGCTCCTAAACTTCTTAGTTTCTCTTCAATATTGTCATAACCTCTATCAATGTGGTAAATACGGTCAACAATTGTAGAACCTTCTGCAATACAACCAGCCAACACTAAACTTGCTGACGCCCGTAAATCTGTCGCCATTACTTGTGTACCACTGAGTTTTTCTACGCCATGAGTAATTAGTGTATTACCTTCAATTTCAGCTCTAGCACCCATACGGATTAATTCTGGCACATGCATAAATCGATTTTCAAAAATCGTTTCTTTAATAATTCCAGTACCTTCAGCAACCATATTTAATAATGTAAATTGTGCTTGCATATCTGTAGGAAAACCGGGATGCGGGGCAGTATGAATATTTACAGCTTTTGCTCGTTTATTTTGCATATCTAAACAAATCCAATCGTCACCGACTTCAATATGTGCACCAGCTTCTTTTAATTTTGATATGACAGCATCAAGCAGGTTTGGATCAGTTTTACGACAAGTAATTTTTCCTTTTGAAATAGCAGCAGCTACTAAAAAAGTCCCTGTTTCAATTCGATCTGAAACAATTTCATGCGTACCACCACCTAAACTTTCAACGCCTTCAATTTCAATGCGCATTGTTCCAGCACCGGTAATTTTAGCACCAAGCATATTTAAGAATTTAGCTGTATCAACAATTTCTGGCTCACATGCTGCATTCTCAATCACCGTTTTACCTTCGGCTAAAGTTGCAGCAGACATAATCGTCACTGTAGCGCCAACACTCACTTTATCCATAACAATATGAGCGCCTTTTAATCGACCATCTACAGTAGCTTTAACATATCCTTCATCCAAAACAATTGTTGCACCTAATTGTTGAAGCCCAGTAATATGAAGATCAACAGGTCTTGCACCAATCGCACAACCACCAGGTAATGAAACCTGACCTTGACCAAAACGGGCAACCAATGGTCCCAACGCCCAAATGGAAGCACGCATAGTTTTTACCAATTCATAAGGTGCGCAATAATTATTAAGATGAGCCGCATTAAGGTGGACAGAACCATTGCGTTGACATTCCACACCTAACTGACTTAATAACTCTAGTGTAGTATCAATATCTTTTAACTTAGGTACATTTTTTAGCTCTACAGGCTTTTCAGCTAAAATAGCCGCAAATAAAATAGGTAAAGCCGCGTTTTTAGCACCTGAAATAATAACTTCACCGTTTAAAGAAGTTGGACCTTTAAGGAGAAACTTTTCCATTATTAAACTCTAATAAATAATAAATTGGTTAATATTATAAAAGTTATTTAATAATATATAAATCAATTTAGTGAAATATATTTAATTCATTAAAAGAGTTTAGGAAAAATTTTATCGATTATTATTCGATAATATTGTCGATTTTTATGTAATGTTATAAATTACTTAAAATCAAGGATTGACTCAATTTAGATAGCGCCTTATATTGAAAATGTGTTAATTATTAATACAGTCGATTACGAGAAAAATTAAAACTCCTAAGATTCTTTTCAAAATAATTAAGAGATAAAACATGTTTGATTCACTTGCCAAAGCAGGAAAATATCTCGGTCAAGCAGCTAAGCTTATGGTCGGTATCCCTGATTACGATAATTATGTTCAACACATGAAACTAACCCATCCTGAACAAACGCCTATGACTTATGAAGAATTTTTTAAAGAAAGACAAGATGCACGTTATGGTGGTAAAGGTGGGTTTAAATGTTGCTAAAATTTAGAGATAACAAATGACAAACCCAATTATTTTACAACCACTACCTGTCACTTTACTAACAGGATTTCTCGGTTCAGGTAAAACGACATTAATCAATTATTTATTAGAAAATAATCGTAACGAAAAAATAATCATTATTGAAAATGAATTTGGTCAAATAAATCTTGATAGCGATTTATTAAATGCCCATTGTGATATTAAAATTGTTGAGATGACCAATGGTTGCATCTGCTGCACCGTACAAGGTGAACTTACCGATGCGCTTCATAAATTACATGCCCAGCGCATAGCTGGTGAATTAACATTTGATCGTCTTATTATTGAAACAACAGGACTTGCCGATCCAGCCCCAATTATTCAAACATTTTTTATTGACGACTTGATTCGTGAAACGATTAAACTTGATGCTATTATTACCTTAGTTGATGCTCAACATATTTTGCAACACTTAAATGAACATCGAGTAGCACTTTCTCAGATTGGGTTTGCTGATCGAATTATCGTTACTAAAACCGACTGTGTAAGTGAACAACAAAAAAATGAGATTATTAGTAGAATTAATAAAATTAATAATAAAGCTGCAATCATTGTTGCGATAAACGGACAAATACCAAAATCACAATGGATTGATATTCATTCATTCGATTTAAATGATGATTTAATCATTAATAAAGGTTTTTTTGTTGTCAATCCATTAAAAAAAATTGAAACTAACTTTAAAATTCTTCCATTACAAAATCAAACTCAATCATGGACAGATAATATTTGCTCCTATCTTTTTGAAGCTGGTGAACTTGATTTGAAAAAGATAGGTTCATTTATGGAAAACTTGGTTGAGCAATATGGTAATGACATGTTACGGTATAAAGGTGTATTAGCGATTAAAGATAACCCGCAACGTTTGATTGTTCAAGGAGTACATAAAGTTGTTGGTTTCGATTATGGTTCTTCATGGCAAGATCCTTCTGAAAAAATATCTCGATTAGTCGTAATTAGTCGTATTTTGCCATTTGATGATTTGAATCAAGAATTTTTAAAAACTATTGCTAGCTAAAAATTAGAAGATGTTTAACACAATAAAAAATAATTTCTTTTATTGGTGATTTGACCATCTTTTTTATACTCAAACGTATAGTTAACCTGAAAGATCTTTACAAAAACCAAAATTAGCAAGAGTATAACCATAATAGTCATTTTTTATTTTATATATGATAATATGACAAGCTTTTTTTAATTTATTGAGTAAGTAATATAATAATATGGATTACGATATTGCAATCATTGGTCTTGGCCCTGCAGGTAGTACGTTAGCGCGTTTACTTAACCCATCTTTTAAGATTATTGCTTTAGATAAAAAATATCAAACTGGTGATAAAGGTTTTCATAAACCTTGTGGAGGATTATTGGCAAATGATGCTCAAAAATCTTTCATTAGACAAAAATTAAATATTCCAACTGATATTTTAACCAATCCACAAATTTTCAGTGTCAAAACTATAGATTTACAAACTAAACTAGTCCGTAACTATCAACGTAGCTATATTAGTTTTGATAGACATAAGTTTGATCTATGGTTAAAGTCACTTATTCCCTCCACAGTTACAGTTTTACATAACACTCTGTGTAAAGAAGTAAGAAGAATCATTGATGGTTATCAAATTACTTTTGTCGATGAAAATCAAATAGAACAGAATGTTACCGCTCGATACGTAATCGGTGCTGATGGTGCAAATTCAGTTGTTAGACGAATGCGCTATCCCAATCATTCCATCAGACAATATGTAGCAATTCAACAATGGTTTACTGAAAAACATTCAAATCCTTTTTATTCTTGTATTTTTGATAACCAATTAACCAATTGCTATGCTTGGAGTATGTCTAAAGATGGCTATTTTATACTTGGTGGAGCATTTCCTAAAAAAAATGCCAATAAACATTTTGAGCAATTAAAACAAAAATTAACACAACAAGGTTTTATCTTTGGTGAGCCTGTGAAAGCTGAAAAATGTTTAGTTATCTATCCTAATCGTTTCCGTGACTTTTATACTGGCAATGAAAATATATTTTTAATAGGTGAAGCGGCAGGATTTATTAGTGCAAGTTCTTTAGAGGGAATCAGTTATGCACTTGACAGCGCTGAAATTTTAAGCAAAATATTAAATAGTGGTCAACCGAAACCAAATAAGCGATATTATCAAAAAACAATACCGTTACGCCTTAAACTATATAGCAAGATTATTAAAGCCAAAATATTAACTACTCCAATTTGGCGAAAACTTATTATGAAAAGTAAGATTCAACATATAAAAACGAATTAATTAGTATAGAATTTATACCAATTAAATAACCTAATAATAATAAATATATAAAAAATAAGGAATAGTTGCCATGTTTGATGTTAATGATTTAATCCGTTTTAATCACGAATGGTCAGAAAAAATAGAGCAAGAAGATCCCGAATTTTTTAAACAACTTGCCATTGCACAAAATCCTAAATTTTTATGGATTGGTTGTTCAGATAGCCGAGTTCCTGCTGAAAAATTAATTAAGCTAAAACCCGGCGAATTGTTTGTTCATCGAAATGTCGGTAATTTGGTTATTCATACAGATCTTAATTGTCTATCTGTTGTGCAATATGCCGTTGATGTGCTAAAAATAGAAGATATTATAGTATGTGGACATTTAGGATGTGGTGGAATACGAGCTGCAGTTGAAAACCCTGACATAGGATTAATTAATAACTGGTTGCTGCATATTCGTGATTTATGGTTTCGTAATAGTTCTCTTATTGGTGAGTTTCCACCAGATATCAGATTAGATATTTTGTGTGAACTTAATGTTATTGAACAAGTTTATAATTTAGGCCATTCAACAATTATTCAATCAGCATGGCAACGCGGTCAAAGAGCAAATTTACACGGCTGGGTTTATGGTATTGATAATGGCAAAATTACAGATTTACATATCACATCATCTAGTCGTGAAAATCTCGAAATTAATTATCGAGAAGCAATTTCTTATCTTTTAAATTTACATAAATCACAACAATAATTCTAAAGCTTTACTTAAAACGGTAAATGATTTGATTGCTGCTTCCTCGCCATAACAGTCGAGGATCAGCTAGTTCTTGAACAAATTTACCATCAATTAGCACATCAATATAAGATACAACTTCTTGCTGATCTGCACTTAATTCATCAAGTTTATACCCTGTCCATAACCAAATATCTTTGTTATCACATTCAGATTTAACACGTTTAACAAGTTTTAATATTGCAGGAACATTTTTTGGATGTAAAGGATCACCGCCAGAAAGCGATAATCCTTGACGTTTTATTTCTGTGTCTTGTAAATCTTTAATGATTTGATCTTCAAGTGATTGTGTAAACGGCGAACCTGAATTAACTCCCCATGTACTTTTGTTATAACAACCCGGACATTGATGTTCACAGCCAGCAACAAAAAGTACACAACGGGTTCCTTCGCCATTTACAACATCAACAGGATAATAGCGATGATAATTCATATTTTTTAAAACAATGATTAACCAATTTGACCATTATTTAAATGTTTAACTCGACGTTTGACTTCTTCTTGTTTTCCAGCATTAAATGGGCGTGCATCAGGACTACCTAAGTAACCACAAACACGACGAGTTACTGAGACTTTAGATGAATCATGATTACCACAACTTGGGCAAACAAAGCCTTTACTGGTGCAAGAAAATTCACCCGTATAACCACATTCATAACACTCATCAATAGGTGTATTAGTACCATAGTAAGGTACTCGGCTATAGCTATAGTCCCAAACATCTTCTAATGCTTTAATATTATTTATCATATTAGGATATTCTCCATAACAGATAAATCCGCCACTTGCTACTGGTGGATAAGCTTTCTCAAACTCAATTTTTTCGTATGGATTAACTTTTTTCTCAACATCAAGATGAAAACTGTTTGTATAATAACCTTTATCAGTGACACCAGAAATGATGCCAAACTCAGCAGTATCAAGTCTACAGAAACGATCACACAAATTTTCGCTTGGCGTACTGTACAAGCTAAAACCATAACCCGTCTCATCTTTCCATTGTTCTACAGCTTTACGTAAATGTTCAACAATGGCAATACCTTTTTGACGTAAAGTTTCATTATCAAATGGGTGAGTTTGATTACCATAAAGTGCATTTAGAGTTTCATGAATACCAATATAGCCTAATGAAATAGATGCACGACCATTTTTGAATATTTCAGACACGCTATCATCTTCTTTTAGTCGCACTCCACAAGCGCCTTCCATATATAAAATAGGTGCTACACGGGCTTTAACCCCTTCTAAACGAGCAATACGTGTCATTAAGGCCTTTTTGCATAGAGCTAAACGTTTATCTAAAATTTTCCAAAACTGAGATTCGTCGCCATGCGCTTCAATTGCAATACGTGGAAGATTTAAACTAATTACGCCTAAATTATTACGACCATCATGAATTTTATGACCATCTTCTTCATAAACACCTAAAAAGCTTCGACATCCCATTGGCGTTTTGAATGAACCAGTAACTTCAACGACTTTATCGTAATTTAATATATCTGGGTACATACGTTTGCTTGCGCACTCTAATGCAAGTTGCTTAATATCATAATTTACATCGTTTGGTTTATGATTAATTCCATCTTTAATTGCAAAAACTAATTTTGGAAAAACAGCCGTTTTATGATTTTTACCTAAACCTTTTATACGAACTTTAAGAATTGACTCTTGAATTAAGCGTGACTCCCAGCTTGTCCCTAGACCAAAGCCAAAAGTAACAAATGGAGTTTGACCATTAGCAGTATGTAAAGTGTTGACCTCATATTCTAAAGATTGAAAAGCATCATAACACTCTTTTTGAGTACGACTTTCAGCATAAGCTTCTGGATTTGGAATATTCCATTCTTCTGCTACTTGTTTATGTTTTTGATAACTGATAGTGACAAATTTAGCTAAAATTTCATCAATACGATTTATAGTTGTTCCGCCATAAATATGACTAGCAACTTGAGCAATAATTTGCGCTGTTACTGCCGTAGCCGTCGCAATTGATTTTGGTGGTTCAATTTCAGCATTACCCATTTTGAAGCCATTTGTTAACATACCATCTAAATCGATTAGCATACAGTTAAACATCGGGAAAAATGGTGCATAATCGAGATCATGATAATGAATTTCACCACAATCATGAGCTCGTGAAATTTCTTTAGGTAATAGATATTGTTTAGCGTAATGCTTTGCCACAATCCCCGCAAGCAAGTCTCGTTGCGTAGGAATAACTTTACTATCTTTATTAGCATTCTCATTTAAGATTGCAACATTACTTTGTTCAATTAAACCACGAATATCCTGAGTTAATCGGCTGCGTTGTTCACGTTCTCGATCGCGATCATGTCTATATTCAATATAGGTTCTTGCTAACTTTTTATAAGGGCCTGACATCAGCTGATTTTCAACTGCGTTTTGAATTTCGTTAATATCTACACTCTCACGCTCAGCCATTTGCTTAGTAATCTCTTGGGCAACAGCAGCACAATAATCTGGATCATTAACATTAGCAGCAACTGCTGCCTTAACGATAGCATCTCTGATTCGACCTTCATTAAATGCGGTCTGGCAACCATCACGTTTAATTACTACAGGCATATATACTCCTCAACATTCATTAATAAATAGTAGTTAGCATAGGATTTATATCAATATTAATACTCATGTTAATTGTAATGATTAAAACAATTGATTTTTTTATTAGAATATTAGACGTTATTTGATATAGACCGGAATTTTCACATTGCTTAGATGATACTACATATAGTAAATATAATTGAATTATACACCATATATTGTGTTTTTCCAGATTTTTTAGTAAATAAAATTACTTGACAAAGCAAAGATCAAGCACCACAAGTGTTTTTATAGGTAGCTTAAAAAATTTGAATGAGTTTATTGGATGATAAGAAAACAATTCTTATAAGAGTGTAAGGAAATCTTACACTCTTTTAAAAAAAATTATTGCTTACATTAAAAATAATTATGACTCAATGTTTAACCAATCAGTATGGAAAACACCCTCTTTATCGATACGTTGATAAGTATGAGCACCAAAATAATCTCGCTGTGCTTGAATTAAATTAGCTGGTAATACAGCAGAGCGATAACTATCATAATAAGCTATAGCTGCCGAAAGCGTTGGCACCGCAATACCTTGTTGGATAGCTAACGAGACTACATCACGCAATGACTGTTGATAAACTTCGACAGTTTGATTGAAATAAGGTGCTAATAACAAATTATCAATCTCATTATTATCTGCATAGGCATCTGTAATTTTTTGCAAGAATTGTGCGCGAATAATACATCCAGCCCTAAAGATTTTGGCTATTTCTCCATAATTTAAATTCCATTGATATTTATGAGAAGCAGCTTTTAACTGTGCAAACCCTTGTGCATAGGAGATAATTTTACCCATATACAGTGCTTTACGCACTTTTTCTATCAACTCTTTCTTGTCACCAGCATAAGGATTCTGTTTAGGACCTTTTAATACTTTCGATGCAGCCACACGTTGATCTTTAATTGCAGAAAGATAACGAGCAAATACCGATTCAGTTATCAATGATAAAGGTTCTCCAAGATCTAAAGCACTTTGACTTGTCCATTTACCCGTACCTTTATTACCTGCAGCATCTAAAATCACATCAACAAGATAATTGCCTTCTTCATCTTTAAATTTAAAAATATCAGCCGTAATCTCAATTAAATAGCTATTTAATTCACCCTTATTCCAGTCAGAAAAAACATTAGCTAATTCATCATTAGTTAGACCTACAACATGTTTTAAAACTGAATAACTCTCAGCTATAAGCTGCATATCACCGTATTCAATCCCATTATGCGCCATTTTGACATAATGACCCGCACCATTTGGACCAATATAAGCAACACAAGGTTCACCATTAGCTTTAGCTGCTATTTTTTCTAAAATAGGGGCAACTAATGCATATGCTTCTTTTTGACCTCCAGGCATAATTGAAGGACCTTTTAATGCACCCTCTTCACCACCAGAAACACCGGCCCCAATAAAGTTAAAACCTTCATCGGAAAGCATTTTATTTCGGCGAATGGTATCTTCAAAATACGCATTCCCGCCATCAATAATAATATCACCTTTATCTAATAGTGGACGTAACTCATCAATAACGGCATCTGTTCCTTTACCGGCTTGAACCATAATAAGGATACGGCGAGGTTTTTCTAATGAATTTACAAAATCTTCAATAGTGAAGTAAGGAACCAATTGCTTATCAGAATGCTCCGCCATTACTTGTTCTGTTTTATCTTTAGAACGATTATAGATAGCAACAGAAAATCCACGACTTTCAATATTGAGAGCAAGATTGCGCCCCATAACTGCCATTCCAATAACACCGATTTGTTGTTTAGACATGATTTGGCTCCTATATTAAATCTATATATAACCTTAAACACTAAGGCTTTTTAACAATACCTAAAACTTATTTAAGTTTTATAAATTACGCTCTATTTTTCCACAAAAAAACCGTATCAGATATAATACGGCTTTTTTAGCAACTTTAATGATATTTAGTACTCATTACGCAAATCATGAACGCTTCATCATTTCAAAAAACTCATCATTCGTTTTAGTCATGGCAAGTTTATCAATTAAAAATTCCATCGCGTCGATTTCACCCATTGGGTTAAGAATTTTGCGCAAAATCCACATTTTCTGTAATTCATCTGGTGAAGTCATTAAATCTTCTTTACGTGTGCCAGAACGATTAAAGTCAATTGCAGGGAATACACGTCGCTCTGCAATTTTACGAGATAAATGTACCTCCATATTACCAGTACCTTTAAACTCTTCGTAAATAACTTCATCCATTTTTGAACCAGTATCAATCAGTGCAGTTGCAATAATAGTTAAACTACCACCTTCTTCTACATTACGCGCAGCACCAAAAAAACGCTTTGGTCGATGTAATGCATTTGCATCTACACCACCAGTTAATACTTTACCTGATGATGGAACAACCGTATTATAGGCTCGAGCTAAGCGGGTAATCGAATCGAGCAAAATAATAACATCTTTTTTATGTTCTACTAAACGTTTAGCCCGTTCAATAACCATTTCAGCAACCTGAACATGCCTTGCAGCAGGCTCATCAAAAGTTGATGCAACTACTTCACCTTTTACTAAACGTTGCATTTCGGTGACTTCTTCTGGACGTTCATCAATCATCAATACAACAAGTTCACACTCAGGGTGGTTTACAGCCAAACTTTGTGCAATATTTTGTAGAAGCATGGTTTTACCAGCTTTCGGAGGTGCGACAATCAAACCACGTTGACCTTTACCAATCGGTGAAGCTAAATCAAGTACTCTAGCAGTAATATCTTCAGTAGAACCATTACCGCGTTCCATACGTAATCGAGAGTTTGGATGAAGTGGGGTTAAGTTTTCAAAGAGGATTTTATTGCGAGCATCTTCAGGTTTATCATGATTAACTTCGTTAACTTTAAGTAAAGCAAAATAACGTTCGCCTTCTTTTGGTGGTCTGATTTTACCAGCAATTGTATCACCTGTTCTTAAATTAAATCGCCTAATTTGGCTTGGTGATACATAAATATCGTCAGGTCCAGCTAAATATGAACTATCGGCAGAACGTAAGAAACCAAACCCATCTTGCAAAATTTCAAGTACGCCATCGCCAAAAATATCTTCACCGCTTTTAGCATGCTGCTTTAAAATTGCAAAAATAATGTCTTGTTTTCTAAGACGAGCAAGATTTTCAAGACCCATTGTTTTTTCGCCAAGCGTTACAAGCTCGGAGACAGAAGTGTTTTTTAATTCAGTTAAATTCATAATTTTAAAAATTCTTGAGGATAAAATTGATATGTTTGCAATTACCGCTATTTATTTTTTGTATATTTTTTAATTTACTTATAAAAACCTCTTTCTGGCAATAAACAAACGCAATCAATTATTAATTTCTTATGATAATATGCGTTTAGATATAAACTGTTTACCCACTTAATCAATAAAAACAATGGATTGCAGAAAGGAGTTCTTGTAAGAGGTTAGCAATGTACACTAAAAAAGGTACTATGTCTATACTTAATTATACTTTATGTACAGAGATATATTTATTTAAAATAAAAAATAAGAGTAATTTTCATTACTCTTATTATTTGTAATAACTATTTAACACAATTAAAGTTGCTCATCAATAAAGCTTTTAAGCTGTGCTTTAGATAAGCCTCCAACTTGTGTTGCAACAACTTTACCATGTTTGAAAATCAATAATGTAGGGATTCCACGTATATTAAATTTAGGGGCTATTTTAGGATTTTCCTCAATATTTACTTTAGCAAAGATCACTTTATTACCATATTCTTGTGCAACCTCTTCTAAAATTGGTGCTATCATTTTACAAGGTCCACACCATTCGGCCCAGAAATCAACCAATACTGGTTTTTCAGCATCATTGATTTGTTTGTCAAATGTCGCTTCAGAAAGTGAAACAATATTATTACTCATTTTGTTTATCCCCCAATAAATATTTATATTTATAATATTAATAAATTTTCTGTTTTTCCACTAGTAATTAGTATAATAGGACATAATTATTAGTGATGTCTGTATGACTAATATGCTATAATTCTCAAACTTTGATAATTACATTTGAAACCACAATGATTCCATCTTATCTTACCAAAACAACTTTCAGTCAATTTCCATTACATCCTCTAGTGATAAAAGCACTTGATAAGAAAGGCTTTACTTATTGCACGCCAATTCAAGAACAAACATTACCGTTAACAACAAATGGAGTTGATATAGCTGGGCAAGGACAGACAGGAACAGGTAAAACCATTGCTTTTTTGGCCTCAACGTTTAATCATCTATTAAATCATGAACCGTTACCGGATCATAAAGCAAACCAACCTCGAGCAATCATTATAGCCCCAACTCGAGAGCTTGTGGTACAAATTTATCACGATGCAGAAGTATTGTCTGAAGAAACTGGCCTTAAATTAGGATTAGCTTTCGGTGGTGATGGCTATGATAAACAATTAAAAATGTTATCAGCTGGCGTAGATATTTTAATTGCTACCACAGGGCGATTAATTGACTATGCTAAACAAAATTATATAAATTTAGAAGCAATTCAGGTTGCTGTTTTGGATGAAGCCGATCGTATGTTTGACTTAGGGTTTATACGTGATGTTCGCTGGATTTTTAAACACATGTCTTCTCCTTCAAAACGATTGACCATGTTATTTTCAGCAACATTAACACATAACGTGCGTGAATTAGCTTTTGAGCATATGAATAATCCACAATATGTTGAAGTTGAGCCTGAGCAAAAAATTGGTCACCGTATCAAAGAAGAACTATTTTTTCCATCCAATGAAGATAAACTTGCCCTACTACAAACACTTATTGAAGAAGAATGGCCCGATCGCTGCATCGTATTTGCTAACACTAAAGTGGCCTGTGAAAAAATATGGCGGCATTTAATTGCAGATGGTCATCGTGTAGGACTATTAACCGGCGATATTGCTCAGAAAAAACGTTTGTCTATTTTAGAACAGTTTACTCGTGGCGATCTAGATATTTTAGTCGCAACGGATGTTGCCGCGCGTGGTTTACATATTCCTGATGTTACCCATGTTTTTAATTATGATCTACCGGATGATTGTGATGACTATCGTCATAGAATTGGAAGAACAGGACGTGCAGGAGCTGAAGGTTACTCAATTTCACTTGCTTGTGAACGTTATTCTCAAAATTTGCCTGCAATTGAAAAAGCAATTGATCATACCATTCCTGTTAGTCAATATGATCCATCTGCACTATTAGTTGATTTACCCACTCCAAAAACTTTTAAACGTGCACCTCGTAGACGGTCATCCACATAATACAATAATATAGAGTTTGTATATATTATTGTAATCAAATACAGTTATCTTAAAATATTAACCATAATTAAGATAACTGTTAACAAAATTACTATATTTATTTAAATAATTAATTTTCGTTTTTGTCTTTTAAAAAATCTTTATATGCTAATTCAATTTGTTTTTTAGTTGCCTCAGATAATGATGCAACATGACGATGATTCAATGAGCCATATAAAATAAATAAAACATTACTCGAAATACGAGAATTTTTATTTTTCATCCGGTGATATGCTTCTAAATATCCTACTTTATAAAATATTTCTAGATTATTGATACCAACACTAAATAGTAATTTTTCTAATGATAGTGTTATATTGGGAAGTGTTTTAATTCGCTGCTTTTTTAACTTGAGTTTCTCATCTTGTTCTAACTGAGCATATTTAATAACCATTTTAACCATGGAATGAAATGTTTGTAAATCCTCAAATAATTCATCACTTACTTTGTAATAATCTAACGATTTTGTAGAAATACCGGAAGGTAAGGTTAAAGTTTTCATACCCAACTCGATAAAAACTGATCGATAATGTGAATGACCTCTTAAATAAAACTCTTGTTCGCCAATCCAACCGAACATTACTCCTTTGCTATTAACACTAAATCCCCCAAAAAAAGTTTTGATTGAAATATCATCAAAGGTAGATAAATCCTTAAGGATTTTATTTGTAAATGTTGAACTCATAATTTATCTCTACTTAACTTAATTAATTGAATAACATAAATAACTTATTGCTTAAATTAAGTTATAGTAAATAATTTAATAATCAAACTGTTTTTTTTAATAAATTCATATTTTTGGGATCTATCTTCCATAAATAAACATAAATGATATTAATACTTGATAAAATATATTTTTATATTTCTAATATTTGTTTCCAATAAAAAAACTAAGTATAAATAAACAAATCTTAATAATTCTTTAAAAAGAAAAGATGCTTTAACATTGTTATTATGTTGTAAAAATTATACAATCAACGTACTAAGAATTATATGGTTTCAATATTGTCAATTCACATTAACATGATCAAAATTGCTGTTATTTTGTTTGTTTTGTTTTGTTCATCTGCTGCAACTGCAGATAAACTTGCATTAATACAATCATTGACTCATTGTAATCCTAATTTTTTCAAAGAAGTCTATGCAAACAAAAGTGAATTGCAAAAATATACAAATATCCGAACCTTTGATAAGAATAAAGCTTATATTTCTGTCGAAAATCGTACAGATACCAATAAAAACTATACTTATTTCAAAATTCCTATGACTTATAAAAATTTAACAATTAAAGGCTATTACGATAGTGCCATGGATCTAGGAAAAATGGGAAAATATTATTTTTGGGGCTTTATTATTGACAATGATATTAACGAAATTAAAGATACATTGAATTTTATTGATTGGAAAAATATGGAAGACAATTTGCTTTATATTGCTAATCCAATGATTCGTAATATCAATGATGAAATACATGTATGGAATGAAAACACCGGTACCGTAGTTGGTGTAAAAACCATTCCTGCACCGGATACAACTGAAAAGCTATTATTACTTGAAAAAGGAGCAAATATGAATCTGCTAATTTGTTCAATTCAAGGTATTGTCACTGTAGAATTACTTAAACAAGAACGCCCTGATATCAAATAAATTTAACTAGATTGCCGAGTCATCCATTTCTCCAGTACGAATACGAATAACTTGCTCGACATTATAAACAAAAATCTTCCCATCACCGATTTTGCCAGTTTGAGCAGTTTTCATAATGGTTTCGATACACATTTCTAAAATATCGTCAGAAACTACAAGCTCAATTTTTACTTTTGGTAAAAAATCTACCATATATTCAGCGCCACGATAAAGTTCTGTATGCCCTTTTTGACGACCAAAACCCTTCACTTCAGTAACGGTCATACCCGTTATACCTTGATCGGCTAACGCTTCTCGAATATCATCTAATTTGAATGGTTTGATAATAGCTTCAATTTTTTTCATACTTATTTTTTCCTCAATTCGAGATCACCAATTTTTAAATCCAAATGCAGATGTTATTGGATAACGTCTACCTTTTCCAAAATTGCGTATTGTGATTTTTGGACCAATAGCTGATTGACGTCGTTTATACTCATTAATGTCAACCAGTTTAATAACACGTCTAACTGTAATTTCATCATAACCTTGCTCAATGAGTTGTTCAACAGAAAGATCTTGTTCAACATAACCACGCAAAATTCCATCTAAAATATCATATGGCGGTAAACTATCTTCGTCTTTCTGATCTGGAGCCAATTCAGCTGAAGGAGGACGGGTAATTACCCTTTCAGGAATAACATATGAACGGGTATTTCGATATTTTGATAATGCAAACACCATAGTTTTAGGTACATCTTTGAGCACATCAAAGCCTCCAGCCATATCTCCATAAAGCGTAGCATAACCTACTGACATCTCACTTTTATTACCAGTTGTTAATACCAGACGCCGCCTTTTATTAGATAAAGCCATTAAAATAACGCCACGACAACGTGCTTGTAAATTTTCTTCTGTAGTATCTTTTTGTGTCCCTGCGAACATAGGTTTTAAAGATGACATAAACGCATCAAACATTGGTTCAATCGAAATAATATCAAATTCCACGCCTAATATTTCAGCTTCTTCTTTGGCATCAGCAATACTAATGTCAGCCGTATAACGAAATGGCATCATAACAGCCTGCACCTTATCTTTGCCTAGTGCATCAACCGCAATAGCTAATGTTAACGCTGAATCAATGCCACCAGAAAGACCCAATACTGCGCCTTGAAAACCATTTTTAGTAATATAATCACGTGTTGCAAGTACCAATGCATCATATATAGACGCTAAACAATGATTTTCATCTTCAGCAAGGGTAGTTTGGTTAGGTACACCTAATTCAAAACAAGTGACTTGTTCTACAAACGATTTTAGTTGGCAAACAATATCACCATATTCATTGCAAACAAAAGACCCGCCATCAAAAACAAGTTCATCTTGACCACCAACTTGATTAACATAAATAATAGGTAATCGGGTTCGAATGGCATGGGCTTTGATTAAATCGTGTCGACGCTGCTGTTTTTCATAGTCATAAGGAGAAGCGTTAATAGTTATTACTAAATCTGCATTCTGAGCACTAATTTGATCGATAGGCTGATTTTGCCAAAGATCTTCACAGATTAATAATCCAATTCTTTTACCTTTAAAATCGACAATACAACTCTGATTATCTGCGGTAAAATAACGTTTCTCATCAAAAACATCATAATTAGGTAGCTGTTGTTTGTGATATCGCGTTAATAACTTCCCTGCATAAAAAAAGGATAATGCATTATAGATATGTCCATCTTGCCAATGCGGATGACCGATAATTACAGCACAATCAGTGCTAGCCTGTTGAACTAAAGATAGCGCTTTTTCACACCGATCTTTAAAATCAGCACGATAAATTAAATCTTCTGGCGGATAACCGCAGATAGCAAGTTCCGAAAAAATAATAAGGTCATTAGATGAATGGCAATGTATTAACTCAACAATTTGTTCAGTATTACCCTCTATATCGCCAACTCGCCAATTCTTTTGTGCTAAAACAGTAGATAAAGACATATAAAATTCAAAATCACAAATAAAAATTGGCGTTAAGTTTAAATGATTCTAAGTTGCGCTGCCACTTTTTTATCGTTAACATGAAGTAATAAATTAGCTTTGACTGGATTGGAAATTATTATGCAAAAGATTTTAAATGTAGCACTAGCCAAACGTAGTTATCCTATAATTATTGGTGAAAATTTACTAAATGAATTCCACCATTTTAAACTTCAGGCAGGTCAGCGCGTGTTAATCGCTACCAATGAAACTATTGCTCCACTTTATTTACAACCATTAATTGATATGCTAGAAAAGAATGGTGTGAAAACGGATTCCATTATTGTTCCAGATGGAGAAAAATATAAAACCATGGAAACATGGAATACTATTTTAACTGCTTTGCTTGCTAATAATCATACACGTAACAGCATACTTATTGCTTTAGGTGGTGGCGTAATAGGTGATGTTGCAGGTTTTGCAGCATCAGCATACCAACGAGGAATTAAGTTTATTCAAGTGCCTACGACACTATTATCACAAGTTGATTCTTCAGTCGGCGGTAAAACAGCTATTAACCATCCATTAGGCAAAAATATGATTGGTGCCTTTTATCAACCTCAATCAGTTGTTATTGATTTAAATTGCTTAAAAACTCTACCTCAACGTGAATTTTCCGCAGGTCTGGCCGAAGTCATAAAATATGGGATTATTTTAGATGAAGATTTCTTTAATTGGTTAGAAATACATATTGAAGAGTTACTTAATCTAGATGTCAAAGCACTCAGTTACTGTATTTATCGCTGTTGCCAACTTAAAGCCCAAATAGTTGCAGCTGATGAAACTGAACAAGATATGCGCGCTATATTAAATCTAGGTCATACTTATGGGCATGCAATTGAGGCTGAACTTGGATATGGCAATTGGTTACATGGTGAAGCTATCAGTGTTGGTATACTCATGGCAGCTCAAACCGCTAAATTATTAAATAAATTAACAGATAATGATATTGATCGTATAAAAAACTTATTAATTAAAGCTAAACTTCCTGTAATAAAACCTAAACAAATGTCCATAGAGTCTTACCTTCCACATATGATGCGCGATAAAAAAGTACTATCAGGACAATTACGCTTGGTAATACCAACTAAAATTGGACATGCTGAAATTATTGATGGAATTGAAAAAGAGATAGTATTTGAATCTATACAACAAGTTTAAATCTCTATTTTTAATAATATTAAATATTTTTGTTATAAAATAAAAGGCGTGATACATTACGCCTTTCATTTTTTATAATAAAAATAACTTAATTTTAAATTTTTGTTTTTTTAATCTGTTTATAAATAAGATTTAATATTAGCCCCAAGAACGCCACCGCAATTGCAATATAAAATGCTTTAGTATAATCACCATCATTATTGACTAGAATATCAGCAGTTAGTTTTGGCGCAAAAAATGCAGCTGAAGAGTAACCAACAAAGATGATGCCATAGTTTACACCTTGGTTGGCAGGACCATAATTTTCCATCACCATTGGTGGGAAAACACCCATTACGCCCCCAAAACATAAGCCAAGTGCGATTATCCCAATGGCAAATCCTGCTTGTGATGGAATAAATAAAAAAGAAATAAAAGCAAATATAATTACCGAAAAGATAATATCTAATGTTTTATTTCTTCCTAATTTATCTGATACAGTGCCCCATACTACTCGCCCAGCACAATTACTTAGTGAATATAAACTGACATAAAAAGCAGCAAGGGCAGATGTTAATCCAAACATATTTTGCCCAATACCAGAAGCATTTGAAGCAATCATCAATCCGGAAAAAGCGCCAGTACCTAACATAAAGAAAATTAGATAAAAATATGGCGTTTTTAACATCTCTTGCCAGTTTTTATTAATGATAGGTTTACTTTGTTGACTGTTTGCTTGAACCCAACCTTCAGGTTGATAATTAGCTGGTGCTACTTTAATAAAAAAACTAGCAACCATAACAACCACGATATAGGTACAACCTAAAATTTTAAAGGCATACAGCACATCAAAACTTTCAATCAAATAATTACCGATTGGTGCAGCAATAATTGCTGCACCTCCCATACCGGCAGTAATAATGCCTGACGCAAGTCCACGTTTATCTGGAAAGAATTTAATTGTATTACTTAAGCAACCTGAATAAGCTAATCCTTGTCCAAAACCACTTAATAAACCATAAGTAATATAAAGCATCAAAGGACTGGTCACATAACCACTCAAATAAAACCCAAGCCCAAACAACAAACCACCAATAACACTAGACCATTTAGCTAAACCTTTATCCGTTAAAAAACCACCTAATATCATAGGAATTGGCCCAACGGCGGAATTTATGCCAAATGCAATCATAACATCTGACATACTCCAATTTTTTGCAGTACTCAACGGTCCTGCAAAAACACTAAAGGCATAAATAGCACCAGTACAAAGTAATATTGATGTTGATGCAACTAGAATAATCCATCTGTTAACATAATTTTTCGCTTTTACCATTATTAGACTCCATTCTTAGATTTATATCCTTTAATGCAGTCTTGCCAGCAATTCGCCCGAAAGTAAAAATATCGGTTAATGAATTACCACCAAGCCTATTACCTGCATGAATACCGCCAGCAACCTCACCTGCGGCATATAAGCCTTTAATTTTTTGTCCTGATTTATCTAACACATGGGTTTGTGTATCAATCCTTAGTCCACCCATAGTATGATGAACAGCTGGTTTTCTTGGTGTAGCATAAAATGGAGGAATTTGGACTTTTAAATCAAAAACATCTTTTCCAAATTCAGGATCGTTTCCAGCATCAACATAACTATTATAATTAGTTATAGTCTGTTTGAAGACGTTTGCATCCATACCCAGTTTTTGTGCTAACTCTTCTAAAGTATTAGCACAAAATAATGTGCCAGCCGCAATTTGTTTATCAATTTTTTCTTGAGAAGTGTTATAAGCAGTTTTCTTGATTGCTTCATCAGCAATTAAATAAAATAACCCACCATTATCAATTGCAGCTTGGGTAAGTTTGTCTCGACTACCATACTCATTAACAAAACGCCTACCTTGCTTATTAACCATAATGAAGTTTTGTGGAGGAACTTGTAATCCACTAAATAACGCACCTGTTTCAGGATCAGAAACAGGCATCATTTGTGAAAAGCCCATACCAACAAGATCAGCACCAACACTTTGACCTAAAACGATACCGTCACCAGTAATAGCAGGCGAATTAGATGTTTTAATATCATCGTCAATTTCTGTCCAATAAGTATTATATTCTTTTAACATTTTGGTATTAGCACCAAAACCACCAGAAGCTAAAATAACTGCATCAGCTTTCACAGTAACTTTTTTTCCATTTAAACCACTGCCAATCACTCCTGCAACTTGTCCATTTTCAACAATTAGCTCTTTTACTGCTGTATCAGTAATGATTATACCGCCATGCTCTTCAACATATTTTTGTAACGCTGAAACATAAGCATAACCTTCACTTTTTAGTGGTTTATGACCTCTACGCCATAATGCCCCAACAGGCATTGTCACATCATGTTTATCAAATTCAACACCAATATCTTCCAACCATTTAACGGAATCTAACGCTTCATCAGTTAAAATTTTAACTAAATCGTATTGGCCATAAATTACATTGCCTAACTGGTCAGTTCTTTTACCGCCAAGATAGGTTTGGATACGATGCAACAACGCAGAATCAAATAAATAACCGGTCTTATCTTTATTTTCAGCCAGATAATCATTAATTTGCTGTCTTAATATTTTAAAATCATCAAGATATTCAGAATCAATAGTCGACTCATCCATTGTCGCAATTTCTTGTAAAGTATGACTCTCACCAGCAATAGCAGCAAACGTATTTTGCCATTTAGGATTGGCCGCATTCATTGGTCCTCCCGTACGGACAGTATTACCACCGACAGCAGGGAACTTTTCAACAACTATAACTTTTTTACCTTCTTGTAAAACACTTGCTGCAGCGGATAAACCAGCACCACCAGCACCCACGACAACCACATCAGTTTCATATTGCACATCGCTATTATCAATCGCACTTGGAGCTTTTGGTCGTTTACGTAAAACATCAGGATTAGCACCAGCCATCTTAATTGCTTTAGCCACACCATCAATCACACCATTACTGGTGACGGAGGCACCTGATAAAATATCCACATTAAGAGTTTGTCCTTCAAGAATTTGTGATGGAATACGTTTAAATACCACATCAGCAATGCCTTCTGATTCACCTTCAGTATCAATATCAATTGACTCAATACGATCATTCGACAATACAACCACCATTGGTAAATCACCGTTATGACCTGGTGCTGTAACGCAATATCTTCCCGGTTCAAAAGAGATTTCCTCTGGAACATTAAGTAAACTAACAACTTGGGTAAAGCGAATAAAACGGAAAAAACAACTATCTAAGAAATCAATAGTGCGTTCTGATTTGAGATCACCTTTTTCATCAAATGCTTCATGTGCTCGTCCAAGCAAGAATTCATATCCTGGCATAACAGCGGCATTTACACCTGGCGCATCAAGTATTTGTCTTAGATGTAATTGTGCTCTTGATGAACCTTGCACATCATAAGAAGCACCTACAATCATCACTGGTTTGCCATCAAATGGATGTAAATTAAATGATAGCCATTCAATAATACTTTTTAGTGCTGATGGAATAGAATGATTATGTTCTGGAGTAGCAATAATTACACCATCTGCTTGTATAATTTTATTATTAAAATTCTGAATAACCGGATTATTAGATTGATCATCTGTTTCATTAAACATTGGCACATCAATCAATTCTAATATTTCAATTTCGGCTTTATTAGCAAAATGTTTTTGCATATATTGTAATAATATACGGTTATAAGATTCCTGAGCATTTGTTCCAACAATTCCAATTAATTTCATTATAGTGCTCCTTCTTCAGCTGCTTGTTTCCAACTAAATTTCTTATTTTGTTCCGTATTAAATTTTGCTTTCTTGAGTAATTCATTAGTAAGAGTAACAAACAAAATGAACTCATCGAAACATTCATCTAATTCTTTAACTTTATCGTGGTAGATAAGATCACCATTTTCATCAAAAGCTTGGAGAGAATGCCCTAAAAGAAATTCTGAACTTGGCATAATTCGTGCTTTTAACTCTGGTGCATCTAAAATTTGCCGTAAATGCGCCTGTGCTCTTGAAGAACCTAACGAGCCATGAGAAGCTCCCACAATCATTACACATTTATTAATGAGTGGACGAGTTGTGTAAGACAACCACTCAATAGCACTTTTTAAAGCTGCAGTAATTGAATGATCATATTCTGGTGTGGCAATAATTACCCCATCAGCATTTTCAATTTTATCTGATAACTCTTTTACTGTTGAAGGTGGCGTTTTATCTTTAGGTTCATTAAATGCGGGCAACGACTTTATTTCACAGACTTCAATTTCTGCTTTGTCTGCAAAATGCGCTTTCATAAAATGGAGTAATTTTCTATTAGTTGAACGATCCGAATTTGTGCCAACTATGCCAATAAATTTCACTTTAAAACCTCACTTAGTACCTTTCAGTACAAATTTTATTAATATCTAACTTTTTCAAAATAAATTCTTTAGAAATCCCGCAAAACAGTTGTATATTTAATTATTAGATTTAGTATGTTTATATTTGGGTAATTTGCTTATAAAAGTTAGTTTAGAACAGAAAAACCCATTTGTGAAATAGCTGATTAATTATAGGGTTATAAGCAATTTGTTATAACAAAGTAAAACAGGAAATGAGATATAAAATGACTAAAATAAATTCATTAAATATGCTGCAATACATTGATGTTTTACTTAAACATGGTAATTACACCAAAGCTGCAAAAAATCTTTATATTTCTCAATCATATTTAACGCAAACAATAAAAAAAGTAGAAAACCAAATTGGTATTGAAATCATTAATCGTCAAACGATTCCTTTACAACTAACAGAAGCAGGTAAAATTTATCATCAATATCTAGTTTCACTGGTGGACAAACAAGAACAATTTAAACGAAAAATCAAAAAGTACACGGATACAAATTACACAGTAATTCAAATAGGTGTATTACCTAGTTTAGGTACATATTTACTGCCACTATTTTTGCCTGCATTTATGCAAAAATATCCAAATGTAAAAATTGAATTACATGAATATACGCCAACAAGTCTTGAAGAAAAAACAGAAAATAATATGTTGGATTTTTTTATTGGACAAAACCCCGAAACAATATCACAACACTTAATTAGCCATGCTTGTGGCAAACATTGCTATTATGCGCTAATCCCGCAAAGCTCAAAACTTTATCAAGAAAATCCTAAAATACTTGAATGTAATGATGATTTTATAAAAAAGTTACTACAAGAAAAACTTATTTTAACAGCGCATGGCTCAGCGATTCGTCATCAGATTGAATATCTAATTCAAAAATATAAAATCGAACCCCAAATAATTCTTGAAAGTAGTAATATTTTTACACTTGTTGAGTTAGCCAAAAAAGGGATTGGCATCACTTTTATTCCAGAAAGTGTCAATATTTGTAGTAAAAAAAATGATCAAGCTTATAATTTATTACCATTGCCATTAGAACTGATTTCGCTTAATTATTTTATTGCATACTCTGCAAATAAAACTTTAAATTCAGCGGAAAAGGGACTTGTTGATATTTTTATATCATCCCTTAATCGTGAAGCGATGTCATTTAACTAATACCAATTTAATTTGTAAAATACTTTATTGAGTAAGCAAACCATCTGAGCAAGCAAACTTATGATTAACTGTAACAATCATTCCTTCAATGTTAGGTATTTTATTTATAGCTGATATAGCATACTGAGCACTTGCACCATAAAGCTGAGTAGTCAAAATTTCACCGTCTAGCGATTTTTTTGACACAATACTGATACTGGCTAGATCTGTTTCTACGGGGTACCCAGTTTGGCTATTAAAAATATGATGATAGGTTTTGCCATTATAATTAAATGTTCGTTCATAGATACCTGATGTTACCACTGACTGATTTTTAATTTTTAGCGCAGTGATAACATTTCCTCTCGGTTGAAAAGGATTCTGAATACCAACTCGCCAGTATCCATCATCATGAAAAGGACAATCACCAAAAGTTAGAACATTTCCGCCTAAATTAATAAATGCTGCTTTGGCATTTTGTTGTTTAAAAAACTCAATAATTTTATCAGCAAAAAAACCTTTAGCTAATGCACCTAAATCAATAGCCATTCCCGGTTGAGCAAGAAAGACTGAATTATTAGATTCATCTAAAACAATGTTATTAGGATTAATAAGCTTTAATTTTTGTTGTATTTCTATATCAGAAGGATATCTAGCATCATAAAAACCAACTCGCCAAGTTTGAATTAAAGGTCCTATTGCAATATTTAAAAAACTATTATCAATAGTACTTTGGATTTTACCAATCCTAATTAATGCAAAAAGGTCTGCTGACACTGACACAAATTTAACACCAGCATTATGATTTATCTTCATTAATTCTGATTTAGGATTATTGGCACTAAAACGGCGCTCATAATCTATCAACCGCCTTTCAGCTTCATTTAATAACACTTCTGCATTATCGTCCAACAACCATATTTCAATTATAGTCCCCATTATATGAATATATCGTCTTTGTTGATGCATTGCTTATTGTTCCTAAATTAACAATTTTACACATTACAATTATTTGTTAACAAAAACCAGTCGCTACTAATGTCCATTATCCATGATAAATTAAGAAGCAGATTATTTGTAAACTTTTTATTACACCACTAACAGATAACTTATAAATTCACTAATTTATAAAAAACGCCATTATATAGCGTATAAAACATTATAAAAACATCATAATGATATAAAAATTAAAAATTCTATTTACTATTATGTAATTCTGTGTTTACATAGTGGGCGTTTATGTAATTAATATTTTACATATAAAATGTTTAAAAGATTTTCATAAGGAAAGCAAAATGTTAAAAGATACTTTGAATAATGTTCGAATTAGAGATGAGCATATGTTAATCACCCCTGATGAAATAAAACAACTTTATCCACTTTCTCCAGAATTAGAAAACCAAATTGCCTCATCACGCAAAACTGTAGTTGATATTTTAGAAAGAAAAGATCCGCGATTACTTATTGTCTGTGGCCCATGTTCTATCCATGATCCTCAAGCAGCCATTGAATATGCACATAAACTAAAAAAATTATCTGACGAAGTCAGTAATGATTTATTTATTGTTATGCGTGTTTACTTTGAAAAACCTAGAACAACTGTTGGTTGGAAGGGTATGATAAATGATCCACATATGGATAGTTCATTTGATATTGAGCATGGACTCAAAAAAGCCCGTAAGTTATTACTTGATATCACTAAAATTGGTTTACCTATCGCTACCGAAGCATTGGATCCAAACACACCACAATACATTGCCGATTTAATTAGCTGGTCTGCCATAGGTGCAAGAACCACAGAATCACAAACCCATCGTGAAATGGCATCAGGTTTATCCATGCCGGTTGGTTTTAAAAATGGTACCGATGGCAATTTAGATGTCGCAATTAATGCCATGAAGTCAGCTTCTATGCCTCACCGCTTTGTAGGTATCAACCAACAAGGACAAGTGACGGTTTTACAAACTGTCGGTAATTCGCATGGACATGTGATCTTACGTGGGGGTAAAGCTCCAAATTATGATGCTGAAAATGTCGCACTATGTGAAATACAGATGAAAAAAGCAGGGTTGTTACCAAATTTAATGATCGACTGTAGTCATGCCAATTCTAATAAGGATTATCGTAACCAACCAATTGTTGCCGATTCAATTATTGAGCAAATCAAACATGGCAATAACTCAATTATTGGAGTGATGATTGAAAGTAATTTGGTTGAAGGTAATCAATCTTCTGAGCAACCAAAAGAAAACTTTAAATATGGGGTATCCGTGACCGATGCTTGTATCAACTGGAATGAAACAGAAACATTACTTCGAAAAATGGCAAGTACGTTATCACAACCACTTGTAGCAAGACAAACACAAGATGCTAGTGTTTAATGTAACCATTTTCACTTAACAAAAAAACCGCCGACAAATGTCGGCGTTTTTTTATATTACATTACCCTAACTGTTTACGTGCATTACGAAATATTCGCATCCATGGACTATCTTCTCCCCAATTATCAGGATGCCATGAATTAGTTACGGTTCTAAATACTCGTTCTGGGTGAGGCATCATAATAGTTGCACGACCATCACTTGAAGTTACCGCCGTAATACCATTTGGTGAGCCATTTGGATTAGCAGGATACTGCTGCGTTACATCGCCGAAATGGTTAATGTAACGAACAGTAATTAATCCTGATGCTTCTAAATTAGATAAATGAACATCATCACGAACTTCAACTCGCCCTTCTCCATGTGATACCGCAATTGGCATATGTGAACCCGCCATATCAGTAAACAGTAATGAAGGGCTAGATTGAATTTGAACTAAACTAAAACGTCCTTCAAATCGTTCTGATAAATTACGCACAAAACGAGGCCACAAATCAGCACCAGGAATTAGCTCTTTCAAATTCGACATCATCTGACAACCATTACAGACACCGAGTGATAAAGTATCATTGCGATGAAAGAATTGTTCAAATTCATGTCTAACTTGTTCATTAAATAAAATTGATTTAGCCCAGCCTTCTCCTGCTCCTAAAACATCACCATATGAGAAACCACCACAAGCAACAAGAGTATTAAATTGATCCAATGTCACCTGACCTGATAATAAATCAGTCATATGGACATCAATTGATTCAAAACCAGCTCGATCAAATGCAGCCGCCATTTCAACATGAGAGTTAACACCTTGTTCACGTAATATTGCAACTTTCGGTTTCACTCCTTTTGCAATATAAGGTGCGGCAATGTCTTGCGTTGGATCAAACGTAAGTTGCACATTCAAGCCCGGATCGTCCTCATTTTGTTTAGCCTGATGTTCTTGATCGGCACACACTGGATTGTCGCGTAAACGCTGCATTTGCCATGTGGTTTCAGCCCACCACGTTCTTAACATTAAACGAGATTCACTATAAACTACAGCAGCATTATTACGTATAATGAATTGCTGCCCTGCTTCAGCTTTACCTAACGTATGAATCGCATGAGAAAGCCCAAAGCGCTTAAAGCATGCTATAACCTTATCTAAATCCCTACTATGAATTTGAATAACGGCACCCAGTTCCTCATTAAATAGTGAAGCAATCACATCACTACCTAGCGTATGAATATCAACATCAATACCACAATGCCCGGCAAATGCCATTTCCGCTAAGGTAACCAATAAACCACCATCCGAACGATCATGATAAGCAATCAGCATATTTTCAGCGATTAATGTTTGAATAGCTTGATAAAAAGCCGCTAATTCATTAGCATCATGAACATCAGCTGTTATTTGCCCTAAATGACGATAAACTTGAGCTAATGCTGTTGCTCCTAATGCTTGATGACCTTTGGATAAATCAATAAGCAATAATAAATTATCTTCATCTGTACATAATTGTGGTGTGACAGTTTTACGAACATCTTCAACTCGAGCAAATGCAGAAATCACTAAAGATAACGGTGAAATAACTGTTTTTTGTTCACCATCTTGTTGCCATGTTGTTTTCATTGACATTGAATCCTTACCAACAGGAATTGCCAACCCTAAAGCAGGACATAGCTCTTCACCAATAGCTTTAACTGCTTGATACAAACCGGCATCTTCACCTGGATGACCCGCAGCAGCCATCCAGTTAGCCGAAAGCTTAATCCGTTTGATATCGCCAATGTTAGTCGCCGCGATATTGGTAATTGCTTCACCAACAGCCAATCTTGCTGATGCAGCAAAATTAAGCAGAGCAACAGGAGCACGTTCACCAATAGACATAGCTTCACCATAATAACTGTCTAAGCTAGCTGTAGTCACCGCACAATCAGCTACAGGCACTTGCCAAGGTCCAACCATTTGATCGCGTGCGACCATTCCTGTTACTGATCGGTCACCAATGGTAATTAAAAAAGTCTTTTCAGCAATAGTTGGCAAATGTAAAACGCGTTTAACAGCATCATATAAATTAATATCATCTGTTGAAAAGTTATCACCATGAGCTTGTTGAGATTTAACTTCACGTAGCATTTTTGGGGGTTTACCTAATAAAACATCTAACGGCAAATCTATCGGATTATTATTAAAATATTCATCATGTAAAACCACTGATTTATTAACTGTTGCTTCACCAATTACTGCATAAGGAGCACGCTCACGTTGGCAAAGTTCATCAAACAATTCAAGGCTTTCTGGATGTATTGCTAATACATAGCGCTCTTGTGATTCATTACACCAAATTTCTAACGGTGACATGCCTGGCTCATCACTTAATATTTTGCGCAGTTCAAACTGACCACCACAGCCACCATCACTAACTAGTTCCGGCATAGCATTAGATAGGCCACCAGCACCAACATCATGGATAAACAAAATAGGGTTTTCATCACCAAGTTGCCAGCAACGATCGATTACTTCTTGGCAACGACGTTCCATTTCAGCGTTATCACGTTGAACTGATGCAAAATCAAGATCAGCATGAGATTGCCCTGATGTCATTGAAGAGGCCGCCCCTCCTCCTAAACCGATATTCATGGCAGGTCCACCAAGAACAATTAATTTTGAGCCGATAGGGAATTCCCCTTTTTGGATATGTTCACGACGAATATTTCCCAAACCACCAGCTAGCATAATAGGTTTATGATAACCTCTAACTTCTTCACCATTAAAGCTATTTACTTTTTCCTCATAGGTACGAAAATAGCCTAACAACGCAGGACGTCCAAACTCATTATTAAATGCGGCACCACCTAAAGGACCATCCATCATAATGTCAAAAGCACTTACAATTCTGTCGGGTTTACCAAAATCTTGTTCCCATGGCTGTTCAAAATTCGGAATTCGTAAATTTGAAACGGAAAAACCAACTAATCCAGCTTTTGGTTTAGCGCCTTTTCCTGTCGCACCTTCGTCACGAATCTCCCCACCACTACCCGTTGCTGCGCCCGGCCAAGGTGATATTGCTGTTGGGTGATTATGAGTTTCAACCTTCATTAAAATATCAGCATACTCCTGATGATAACCGTAAATACGATTACCATAATCTGCAAAAAATCTACCTACTTTAGAACCATCCATAACCGCAGCATTATCTTTATAAGCAGATGACACATAATCAGGTGTATTTTCAAAAGTATTTTTAATCATTTTAAACAGTGATTTAGGTTGCTTAACACCATCAATAATCCAATCTGCATTAAAAATTTTATGTCGACAATGCTCTGAGTTTGCTTGAGCAAACATATACAGCTCAATATCTGTCGGATTACGATTTAATTTTTGAAAATTTTCAACTAAATACTCAATTTCATCAGATGCTAACGCTAAACCTAACTTGATATTAGCCTCTTCTAATGCTTGACGCCCTTGACCTAATAAATCCACAACAGTTACTGGTGCTGGTTTATCGGCTTTAAATAATTGTTCTGCTTGATCAAAACTGGTTAATACGGTTTCCATCATACGATCATGAATCAACTCGGCAAATTTATCTTGCTGAGACTGCGTCAAAGGCGAACTTGTTACAACATAATAAGCAATACCCCGCTCAATACGATGAATTTGAGTTAACCCACAATTGTGAGCAATATCAGTTGCTTTTGATGACCATGGGGAAATCGTACCGGCACGAGGGGTGACTAAAAAAAGTTGTTTTTTGGTATTACAATCTCTATCTATGTGAACAGATTTGGGACCATATTGTAATAACTTATCAAGTGTTAATTGTTGCTCAACTGTGAACTCATTAATTGAATCAATAAAATGGACAAATTGTGCTTCAAGGCTAATAACAGGAATGGATTTTTCATGACAAACAGATAGGATTTTACTAATACGAAATGCGGATAAAGCAGAAGAACCAGCTAAAATTTTCATACTAATTACTCTTTTTGAAACCAAAACAGGTAAAAAATAGAACAATAGTATAAAAGAAACTGCACATTATGGCTATCTTAAAAACAGTTTATATTGAGTTGATGAAAAAATATTAAATTACATAAATTTTTGATAAACACTGAATATAAGATAATAGAGAAATTCACAACATCATGTTTTAATTATTTTTATAAATAAACATTAACCCTACATTCTACTTCATACATATTATTTGTATTATACAGAACTAAACCCAAAGTAGTTGCAGTGCTAATCAACAAGATTTTATTTATATGTTAAATAAATTTCTACTAGACAAAGTTAGCCCCACCTAATTTACGACAACGAAATACACCTGTTTTGCTATCAAAAAATTTTACCCAATTTACTCAATAAAAAACCATCTATCAAAGAGAAAAACAGCTTAATTTAAATGAAAATTTTTAGACAATCGAGAAAAAAAGGTTACTTTTGAAAAAGTGAAAATCGTAATCAAACATTGCAGATAATATTACTTGACCAGCTAAATAGATAGCACCATGATAGAAACTGATATCTAAAGCACTACAAATTTAAAAAAATGATATCAAAATTAACTAAATATAAGTAAATTAATGCAAAAATATTAATTTGCTATAAAATAAAATGCATATTACTGATAAAAACTATAAACAGTAATTATCATTTTTATGAATTATAAGGAAAATTTAAAGTGGAATTTATTTTTTTATTCCTCATTATTATCGCTCTGTTTATTGGAGTATTTGTTAATTTTTATAATTTAAAAGAACAAATTTGGGTATTACAAAATCAACTGACGGAATTACAAAAGCATCTTTTATCTTTTACGCAGCAACATTATGTATCAAATAAAGCTAATGTTGAAGAAGAAGAAAGTTATACAGATCAAACATCTTCTACCCCTACAGTTAATAACAATCTTGATCCCCAAAACAAAAACAATTCTATTGAAATTAAACAAAGTGCCGAAATAACTCAATCAATGATTAATACTCATTGTGATGAAACAGAAAACTTTTCGGAATCATTAATACCAGAAATAGAAGTAAAACAGCCTTTAAGTCACTGCCATCAAGAATCAACATTCTCAACTTTAGCATTTAATGAAAAAAATGATCAAGCTTTAGATGACTTAGTTAATCAAACTAATTTAGAACCAATAGCTGAAAAAGTAGCGGGTGTTGAACATAATGAACAATACTATGAAAAACAAACAGTTATAGAGCAAGTATCATCAATACCTATAACCAACTCAGATAGTCAACCTGAAATTAAAGAGGTGTCACAAAATACATTTAATTCAAACCATAAACAATCAGACGACAATGAAATCAATATCGGTTATGTTTTTTTCAATTGGTTAATTAAAGGTAATATCATTGCGAAAGTTGCAATTGTGATCCTGTTTTTAGGATTATCTTATCTATTTAAATATAGTATTGAGCATAACTACATGTCACCTGAAATCAGAATTCTAGGTGCCGTAATATTAGGTATTGGATTATTAGCTGCTGGATGGAAATTACGATTAAAACGCCAAATTTATGCCCTTATTTTACAGGGAGGCGGTATTGCTGTTTTATATCTTACTATTTTTGCAGCTTTCAAGTTATACGAGTTAGTTCCAGCTTTACTTACCTTTGCTATTTTAGTTGTTATATGTTCTACCAGTATTTTATTTGCAATATTACAAAGAGCGATGAGCTTGGCAATTATTGCTTGTGTTGGGGGATATGTAACACCAATTTTATTATCTGACGGTTCTGGTAACCATGTTGCATTATTTAGTTATTATTTAATGATTTCAACAGCAATATTGCTAATCAGTATCACACAATCTTGGAGAAGTCTTAATTTATTAGGATTTTTATTTACTTTTGTCATCTCGTTAGTTTGGGGAATAAATAATTTCACTTCAGAATTCTATATTGAATGTCAAATATTTATATTTGCCAATTTAGTTATCTATGGGATTTTAGCTGTATTATTATCAGTCCGAAGCATACGTACAGAAGAGTATCAAAATATAATTGATTTGCTGTTACTATTTGGTGCACCATTATGCGGGTTTGGATTACAATATGCTATTACTCAACAGTGGGAATTTGGTCCTGCATTTTCATCATTAGGATTTGGATTATTCTATCTTGCTGGTGCCTATATTATTTTACATAAATGGAAATCACTAGCTAAAACAATATCATTATTTTGGCTAGCTATTGGGGTTTCATTTATTACATTATCTATTCCGCTGGCACTTAGCGCCAATTGGACCGCTTTATTATGGATGTTTGAAGGAACAGCCATTACTTGGATTACGCTATCTCAAAAATATTACCGAACAGCTTTATTTGGTGTATTAATCACGTTACTAGGTATCATTTCGGTATTGATATCTTTAGCATATAATCAAATAACCCCAATATTATTCACTTTACTTTCAGGAATAAGCAGTATTATTTTATTTATTAATGCTTGTTTGTGGCATTACTATGGACAAAAAACTGAAATAACTAGAGTGATAAAATTATCTTATTTATCTATTTCTATTATTAGTTGGATATTATGGATTTTATTGAGTGTTCCACTATTTTTAGATCAAACCCCTTTTGAAATTTCATTAATTTTATTATGTGAAACTGCTTCAGTTTGGTTATGGTATTTCATAGGTAGAAAAATTAATTGGAGTATTATATGTAATGGGATGTTATTACTCTGGATTGCACTGATTATAAGCTTATATAAAAGTGAGAGCGCCTCATGTTATTATTTATCCGACTATTGGATTTGCAGTTTAGCTTGGATCATAACGTTCATAAGCTGTTATGTTTATTTATATAAGATAAATTCAGCAAAAATTAATAATAATCTAGTAAATGATAACCATCTAATTTTACTACATATTAGCCTGTTTTGGATGCTATTATACTGGTTACTTCAAGAATTAATTCATATATTCGATGCCTTACCATGGGGATATGAAGTCATAAAATGGAGTTTAATGGCAACCATCGCATGTAGTATTATTTTACTGTTTTATTTTCTTATTAAACGCCAATATATTACTTCATTCTTATTAATAAAAAGTTATTGGGCTGTGGGCTTACTTCCCCTAATTGGATACATTGCATACTATTTGGTTGCGGGTCTAAGCATGAGTGGTCAAATTATCTATTGGAGTTATATTCCAATTATTAATCCACTTGAAGAAAGTGCTATTTTTAGCTTACTCATGTTTAGCGTTTGGATAAAATTAATGACAAATTATGTGCAATTTGACAATAAAACAACTAACTTTGTTAGCTGGAACATTCCATTACCTAATTGGATTTTAATATCGTTAGTGACTTTAACATTTCTTTGGGGTAATAGTGTCGTATTGCGTTGTTTGAGTCAAATATTTGATATCACTTGGAACACTCATACTTTGTGGCACAATAATATTGTACAAATGACCGCATCGCTCCTCTGGATGCTAAGCGCTGTAATTTTAATCGCCATTGGACACCGTTATTCTTTTCGTAAAATATGGTATAGCGGACAGTTAATTCAAATCACCGTAATTATTAAACTAATATTTGTTGATATACAAGAAACTGATGGTTTATTACGTGCATTTGCATTTATTGGCATAGCATTATTAATGTTATTAATCGGTTATTTAGCACCTATACCACCAAAACAAGGTGATGAAGATATAACCATAAAAAATTAAAAAATGATATAAAAAGATTATAAAAACAATTTAACTTAATGACTTTAAGTGATTATTTTGAAAAATTCAGGAAAAATAAAATTGATTTGTTCGTAGTTAAAAGAAAATTAAGTTCCTGAATAATTATTTATATTAATGGATAGAAAATTATGAAAAAAATCTTATTCAGCTCCCTTTTGCTAATAAGTGGTTTGTGTCAAGCAACTGATCAAACTAATCAATATGCTTATGGCGCTATAATAGAAATTAGCGATAATACTAGCATGTATAATCGAATAGACTTGACCAGTGAAGTTTATACTCAAACATTATCAAACACATTAGATGATGTACGCGTTTTCAATCATAAAGGTCAACTAGTGCCTTTTGCCTTAGTGAATGTTTATCAACAATATGATGAAAATGACACCTTTCCTGTCACTGTATACTCATTAGATAATACTCAACAATCTTATAAAAAAGAGGAACAACAAAATAAGCCTCCAATAGATCAATACAGTATTAATATCAATAATAAAAATGTGCAAATTTACCTTGATAACACGAGTAAACAGGAGGAATACAGTGCAACCTACTTGTTACAAATCCCTAATGAAATTAAATTAGAACAACCATTCAGTCGTTTATCTATTGATTTTGATACATCCAAAAATCTGAATTGGCAAGCAACAGCTAACCTACTTTATAGTAATGATTTAAAAAAATGGCAAACTGCAATTAATGATATTCCTATAATGTCCTTGACAGATAACAACAATAATCAATCATTAAAAGTTAATACTATCGATTTACCGTCTGGTATTAATTTCAAATCTAACTATTGGATTTTACGATTAAAATCCGATAAGAAAATAGTTCCTAGTATTAAAGGAGTTGAATTTACGTCAAGAAAACAAATGCCAATAAAGGCTCTTTATCCTATTAATTTCGATTTAATTTCTGCAAATGAACAAGAGGCTATTTATCAGTTACCAACATCTCTACCAATAAAAGAACTCTCAATTAAACTAAAAAATGAGAGAACTGTCTTACCTGCAAGTATCTATTATAAAATTAGTGATAGTGATAAAACGTGGCATAAACTTGATGATTTTATTTTTCGGCGTATAAATGATGATAAAGGTCAATCAATTAAAATTAATAATTCAGTACTAAATATTAAACAGCTAAAAATCAAAGCAATTAATGCTTCTTTAAATGATGCTCCTCTCGTGACTGCTTATCGCTATCGAATGAGTGTTATTTTCAACAGTGCCAATAATGGACCTTTCATTCTTGCTTGGGGGTCAGCCAATGCTCAACCCGCTTCATTAAGCGAAAAAGCTCTACTTAATGACTCAATATCCCCTCAAAATGTGCCTGAAGCTTATTTAGGTGATAATGTCAAGTTAGGCAACAAAAAAGTATTATCTAAAACAGAAAATGTTTCAACTAAATCACCTATATTATTAAAATTGTTAATTTGGGGTGTTTTAATTGCAGGTTCAATATTTTTAATGTTTTTAGCTTTGAAATTATTAAAAGAAATGAAAAAGGTAGAATAATAAAAAAGATTATATTATTAGATTTGATAAAACCATATTAACATTTTGATATTGTAAAAATATCAATACTATTGACTTATAAAATAACTTAGGGAAAATAAGATAAATGATTCTTGCAATTGATGTTTATTATATAAATAACCAAGCAAAATCTGTAGGTATTTTATTTAATCATTGGACCGATAATAAATCAGATATTGAAAAAATCATTATTGACTATCAAAATAATGTTGCCCCCTACCAATCAGGTCAATTTTATCAACGAGAACTACCTTGCATAATGTCACTTTTAAATAAAATTGATTTAAGTAAAATTACCACTATTGTTATTGATGGATATGTACACTTGAATAACGGTAAGATAGGGTTGGGAGGCTATTTATATAATACTTTAGATAAGAAAATACCCGTTATTGGAGTAGCTAAAAAACCCTTTTATGAAAATAATGAATATTTAATTGAAGTAGCTCGAGGGCAAAGTAAGCATCCTTTATATGTCACCGCGTTAGGTATATCATTAGAAGAGGCTGCGGAAAATATAAAATTAATGTCAGGTAAATATAGAATGCCTGATTTGCTTAACTATTTGGATCAACAAACAAAATTATTTAAATTTGAAGATTAAAGATAAAATTATTGATAATTCGCCGACCTAAATCGGCGAATATCATACATATTATAGCTTAAGCATCGTTCCAGCTATCTCTCAAACCTACAGTTCGATTAAATACCAAATTATCATCTGAAGCATATTTGCTGTCTAAACAAAAATATCCTTCACGTTCAAATTGAAAAGCCTTACCTACCTCAGCATATTGTAAACTTGGTTCAACAAAACCTTTTTTGATCAATAAAGAATTAGGATTAATGGTTGATAAAAAGTCATCAGCCGATCCAGGATTTGGCGTATTAAACAAACGATCATAAAGTCTAATTTCAGCTGGCTTAGCAAATTTAGCTGACACCCAATGAATCACCCCTTTAACTTTACGCCCATCTTCAGGATTTTTATTTAACGTAGCTGGATCGTAAGTACAGTAAATAGTTTGGATATTACCTTCTGCATCTTTTTCAACGCGATCTGCACGAATCACATAAGCATTACGCAAACGAACTTCTTTTCCTAAAACTAAACGTTTATAATTTTTGTTAGCTTCTTCTCTAAAATCAGCTCGATCGATATAAATTTCACGAGTAAAAGTTACTTCACGATTTCCTAACTCTGGACGATTAGGATGATTTGGCATGCTTAATACTTCATCAATTGTTTCTGAAAAGTTTTCAATTACCACTTTAATAGGATCAAGCACAGCCATAGCTCGTGGCGCATTTTCATTAAGATCTTCACGAATACAAAACTCAAGCGTGCTCATCTCAACAGTATTTTCTTGCTTTGTTACACCAATTCGACGACAAAATTCACGAATTGAAGCGGGTGTATACCCTCGACGACGTAGACCTGAAACAGTGGGCATACGTGGATCATTCCAACCGTCAACAATCTTTTCTGTGACTAACAGTGTCAATTTACGTTTAGAAGTTATTGCATATTCTAAATTTAAACGAGAAAACTCATACTGATGCGGCCGTGCTTCAATGGTGATATTATCCAATACCCAATCATATAAACGACGGTTATCTTGGAACTCAAGTGTACAGAGAGAATGAGTAATGTTTTCAATCGCATCAGATATACAATGGGTAAAGTCATACATTGGATAGATACACCACTTATTACCTGTTTGGTGATGCTCTGCAAATTTTATGCGGTATAAAACAGGATCTCGCATAACGATGAATGGTGATGCCATATCAATTTTAGCGCGTAAACAAGCTTTCCCTTCTGCAAATTTACCTTCTTTCATTTGTTTAAAAAGCACTAAATTTTCATCAACACTACGGTCACGGTAGGGACTATTTTTACCTGGTTGGGTTAGAGTTCCTCGATATTCGCGGATTTCATCAGCTGATAATTCATCAACATAAGCAAGTCCTTTTTCGATAAGCTCAATAGCATACTCATATAAACGGTCGAAATAATCAGATGAATAACAAATTTCACCATCCCATTCAAAACCTAACCAGCGTACATCTTCTTTAATTGACTCAACATATTCAATATCTTCTTTAGCTGGATTAGTATCATCAAAACGTAAATTACATTTACCTTGATAATCTTGAGCAAGACCAAAGTTTAAACATATTGATTTAGCATGGCCTATATGTAAATAACCATTTGGTTCCGGTGGAAAACGAGTATGCGTTGTTTTATATTTTCCTGATGCAAGATCTGCATCAATAATTTGGCGAATAAAATTTGTTGGACGATTATCAGTCTCAGCCGGTAGTGAACCGCTCATAAAAAAACCTCTGATTATATATTTCAACGACGAATTTAAAAATTTGTTCGATCACTTTTTATCATTTTGATCAAAGAATATAACAAATTTTTTGTTTTTCTGAAATGGAAAAAACAGACTTTTTATATTGATAAAACAATATGTTTCATTACAATTTATGCATATCTGTGATTTCTGACAAGATAACCTGCAAGTAACGACGATTAAAAATAGATAATATCATTACGATATGTTAAATTTAGTTAGCGGTTTGTCTTTCGCTGACAAATAGCATTGCGGTTATTCCAACCATTGTAATAACTGCCGCTAAGTAAAAACCACTATTTAAACTTCCTGTTTTATCGGCAATCAAACCTGTAAAATAAGGAGCACAAATCGATGCAGTCATGCCAAAAAAATTATACAGTCCAAATGCAGTTCTTAATGATACTTTAGGAGCATTATCAGCAACTAAAGCTATTAGTACAGGATTTAAACTAATTTTACCAATAAAACCATATAATACAAGCACTGCAATAAGTTCAATATAAGAATGGCAATACACTATTGAAAAAATTGCAATTAGTGATAATGGCATCATAAATAATATTACAGGTTTGCGACGACCCAATTTATCAGAAATATAACTACATAATATTGTCCCAATGATTGAGATCCAAGGCACAATTGATGCAATTTGTGAGGCTTCTATTTTGTTCATGCCCTTTTCTACTTCAAGATAGTTTGGCAACCAAGTAATAATAACAAAGAAACCATAAATAGAACAAAAGATGGTGATATAAGCTAAAACAAGATTACGATTTTTAAAAAGTTGAGAAAAATTAGTTTTTTGAGAACTTGATGTTTCAACTAAATCGCTTCCTTTTTCTTTAATACAAAAAATCATTAAAAGAGTAACAATTACTATTGGAATTGCAACCATCACAAACGGTATTTTCCATGAAGTATTGAAAACCGAAATCATCACACTTGAAAGATAATATCCCATCGCGATACCAAATGACATACCACTACCAATAATTGCACTACCTAATGTTATCCATTTTTTGGGGATTGCTTCGGTAGATAAGGCATATTGTGGTCCATAATAACATCCTTGTGCCGCACCGGCTAAGATCCAAAGTATAAGGAAAATTGAGAATGAAGACGCAAAATATACACAAGCTATAAAGATAGCATAGAGAAAAAATCCTGTAACTAAAACACGCTTACGACCTATTCTATCACCAAGAACGCCTGATGGTATTTGAAACAATGTATAAGCAAGAAAAAACAAGCTCATAATGCCTCCAGTTTGTGCTTTAGTTAAACCAAACTGAGTTTGTAACTCACCTACTAAAGGACTTAAAACAGATCGTCCAGCATAAATAACAATCCAACCCAAAAAGAAAATAACAACTAATCTAACCCAATAAGATTTAGAAGTTAAATGCTTTGAGTCATCGATCATAATATTTACCTCACAGTTCAATAGAGTAAATATTATCTTATGATAGCTTCCAATAAATATATTACAGGAACTTCACAATAATGATTATTTTTAATAATAACGCATTAATTATAAAAAAATAATTAAGGATAGTTAGACTTCAATGAGACCACAAACCTTGCTCCACCAAGAGGGCTGGTAACAACAAAAGCATTACCATCATGAAATTCTGCCATTAATTTGACATAAGCTAACCCTAGACCATAACCACCTGTTGAAAGTGTTCGACTGGTATCCAGTCTAGCAAAGGGCATAAAAATCTTTTCACGCGCTTCAAAAGGAATTCCTGGACCATCGTCATCAATCTCAATTACTACACCATTTTTTTGTTTTTTAATATTTAAAAATGCTTTATGTGTTGCATATTTAAATGCATTAAGGAGTAAATTTTTAACAATTGTTTCTGCTAAACTAGTATCAATTATAGCTAAAACATCTTCACTGTTGCATACCAACTCAAATCCTTTTGGTTTAAATAGTTCTAAAGATTGACAAACTTTTTCACTCCATTGTTTTAATGAAATTTGAGTTAAATTTAAATCAATACTATTTTGCTGCATTTTAAAGTAATTTAAGCTGGCACTAATTAACGTTTCGAGTTCGTTAATATCATCACTCATCCCTTTTTGTAAAAGCAATTTTTCTTGTTTATCATTAGATTCTTCAAGCATACCAAGTGCAAATCGCATACGAGCAAGAGGAGTACGTAATTCATGCGCCATGGCATGAGAAATAGTTTGATTAGTACTCACTAAATGTTCTATATGTGTTCCCATATTATTTAGTACATTTGCTAGTGGTTTAAATAACCAACCTTTGACGTTTTTAGTTCTAGCTTTCAAATTGCCCTGCCCAAGCTGTTCTGCTGTTTGTCTTATGTTTACCAAATCTTTCCAAACTGCACTAAAAGCGAAATAAATTAGGATAAAAAAGATGATTGCACTAAATAGCGCCCAAATGATTATAAAAACAGTTAATGACATAATGTTAGACTGTAAAATATCGCCCATTATGATTGGACCTAACTGTAATAAATTGCCATCATTTAAATCAATATAGACAACTTCCTTATCACTATCATAAGCAAAACCAAGATTTTTTAATTCTTGAAAAACTGAGTGCGGTAAAACTGTATTAATTGGTAAAATTTCTATTGGGTAGCTAAAATAAGGTTGTAACTCGTCAATAACTTTTTGCAAAGGGCGGTTTTTATTTTCATTAATTCTCATACGAATTAAGTTTACAGTACCACGTTGTGACTCACGAAGTACAACATGATCTTCGGGCACATCAGTTAGCGAAGATGGTAAAGAATCAAACACCAATAAAGCACTATAGGCAATAATACATTGCAAAAAGAGTAAAATAACCAGATAAAATACAATTCGTCGATTGAAAAATAATGGCTTGGCTAATAAATGGCTCAATGACTTTCCCCTTCACGCATAAATAGATAACCTTTTCCTCGAACTGTTTTAATTCGTGATGGATTGTCAGGATCATCAAGTAATTTACGGCGGAGTCTCGATATACGGGAATCAATGGAACGATCGCTACCGTCAAAATCAATACCACGAACTTGAGAAAAAATATCATCCCTAGTTAGTATGTTTCCGGCATTATTGGCCAACAACCATAGAAGATCAAATTCAGCTGTAGTTAAATCTATCTCGTGTTCTTGCAGCACAACTTTCCTATTTTCGCCATCTATCACTAAATTATCAAAAATAAGAGTTTTATTATTTAGGGGCACAACCAATTCTTTGCCATTATCTTTTTCATTTTCTATCTGTTTTCGACGTAATAGAGCGCGTATTCGAGCAAGCAACAACCTTGGTTCAACTGGTTTAGCCAAATAGTCATCAGCACCAAGTTCAAGTCCTACAATTTCATCAATGTTATCTTCACTGGCTGTCATGATTAAAATATAATTGGTGAACCACCCACGTATATCACGACAAATATCAAAACCTGATTTTTGTGGTAACATGACATCTAATATAACTAAATCTGGGTTGAGTTGATGAATTTTCTCTTCTGCCCCTTCACCACTATCATGCCAATCAACGGCATATCCTTGCCGAACAAGATATACTTGTATGAGATTAGCTAATCTTGGGTCATCTTCAATGATTAATATATGTTCGCTCATTATATGTTCTCATTATTATAGCTTATACCACGTGAAATTTTATTATACAGATAATATCCCATTCGTTACAAAATATATACAAAGAGCCTACAAAATTTAAAACTGCTTTATGAGAAAATTTGGGATTCTCCCTATGATTAGACTATTTTGATTTTAAAATGAATATTTTTTCACCAATTGCTAACCGTCTTTTTTATCCATCTTATACTCAACATGAAACCCCTATTGTTTTATGTGATTTTGATGGAACTATCAGTGTCAAAGATGTAACCGATACTTTACTGAGTTATTTCGGGCAAGATGGTTGTGATGATCTTGAAGAATTGTGGGTTAATGGTAAAATTGGTTCACAAGAGTGCATGAGCAAACAAATTGCTTTAATGGATGCGAGTTTAGAGGAAGTCAATCAAGTTCTCTCCAATATTGAAATTGACCCAATGTTTAAATCGTTTATTGCTTATACTGAAAAAAATAATATCCCTGTTCATGTGGTCAGTGATGGGTTAGATTACTCAATTCAGTTTATATTAAAGCATCATGGTATTGAACATTTACCCATTTTTGCCAACCAGTTGCTTCATGATAATGTTCGTAGTTGGCGACTTGAATTTCCTTATTCAAATAAGGATTGTATTAAACAAAGTGGTAACTGCAAATGCAATCATGTTAAACAACAGCAATTTTTTCCCAAAATACTTTATGTAGGAGATGGTACCTCAGACTACTGTGTATCACATAATGTTGATTATGTTTTTGCCAAAGACAAGCTTGTTGACTACTGTAAAAAAAATAAGATTGCGCACTGTGCTATCAATAGTTTTACTGATGTAACCAAAGCGTTAGAGCAAGCACAATCATTCTTTTAATTCCCACTATGAGAATAGAATAATAAAGGAATAATAATGAGTACAATGCAAGATTTATCTTATTTTTTACCTGGTAATAAAAATGGTGTACTACTAATTCATGGTTTAACAGGTACACCTAATGAAATGCGAATTTTAGCTAATGGTTTACATAAAGCTGGATTTACCGTTTATGCAATTCAACTTGCTGGCCATTGTGGTACTGAAGCGGATCTTTGTAAAACATCTTGGCAAGATTGGTACCAAAGCGTAAAAGACGGTGCTGATTACTTAGCTCAACATGTGGATAACGTTTTTGTTGCTGGATTATCAATGGGCGCACTATTAGCACTTAAACTAACTGCTGACAGACCAGAACAGATTAAGGGTGTTGGCGTTTTAGCACCAACTTTTTGTTATGATGGCTGGAGTATACCTCTATGGGCAAAAAAAACTTTCTGTTTTTTGGTCTTTTATAAAAAAATAGGAATTTTCCAAAAAGTTTCTTTTATTGAAAAACCGCCTTACGGAATTAAGGATAAACGAATTCGAGCCGTCATATCTGAAAAAATGTTAAGCGGAGATGCAGCTTCAGCAGGACTTGCAGGAAACCCATTTCCAGCACTAGCCGAAATGCAACTACTTGCCAAGAATGTGAAAGCACAGCTACCTAAAGTGGTTTCACCGTGTTTAATTATGCATTCAGGTAATGATGATGTTGCCGATATTGAAACTAATGCAAAACTAGTTGAAAAAAACGTTTCTGGACCGAAAAAATTAGTCATCTTAAATGACAGTTATCATTTGATAACAATTGATAGGCAACGTCGAGAAGTAATTAAAGAGTGCGTTACATTCTTCAATAATATAGCAGAAGGGATAGAGGCATAATGTCACCGCTAGTAATCATACTTTGGGTTAGTAACATCTGTTTTGATACTTTAGGGCAAATCGCTTTTAAATTCGCGGCCACCTCATCAAGTAATCGTGACGGTTGGTATTATTGGTTGAATTTGGCAAAAAATCATTGGATTTGGATTGGCATTATATCTTATGTCGTCGAATTTCTATTATGGTTAGCATTTTTAACCTTAGTTCCTCTTTCACAAGGCATATTGCTGGCATCATTTAATATTATTACTATTATGCTTGTTGGACGCATTATTTTCAAAGAGCTACTTACCTTTTATCGTTTAATTGGCATGCTATTAATTACAGCTGGTGTCATTTCTGTAGGAATGTCTTAATATGGCGAAATTCTATATTATTGGTTTTTCAGTATTACTTTTTTTTGATACTATTGCACAATGTAGCTTTAAATTAACGGCTATCCATGCACAACCGCTAGAAATGAGTATTGATTGGTTAGTACGTGTTTTTACTAACCATTGGATTTATATCTCAATTGCGGGATATATTTTTACTTTTTTTACTTGGATGACGCTATTAAAAAAAGCACCAGTCGGCCCAGCATTTGCCGCGTCTCACTTTGAGCTAGTAACAGTAATGATTGCATCAATCTGGTTATTTCATGAACCTATTACATTATTCAAATTAATTGGTGCAATTTTAATTGTTTCAGGTATTTTGTTTTTAGCACTAGCAGAAAGCAAATTATCTAAACAGAATTCTTCTAATCATGATTCTTAGATTTTGTTCAAATTATTGTAAAAGTGGGTCTGAGTTTTTTACTCAGACACCTACATTTCCTGAAACTTTTTCACAATCGCTTATCCTGAAAGAGCTTTTAATAACGTCAGATTAAGCTGATGTTGCTCTTGTTGCCAATTGGAAAGATCATCAGCTGATATCGCTGGTTGTTTATCTAGTGAACTAAGAAAACGTTTAAACCAATTTGACGATCTCCATATAGAAAGTTCACCTGTAATATCACTACCAATAAGCCGTGGTTTTATTGATGTGATAGTATCAAGGATATGATAAGTTTGTAGTTTACCTTGATCCCAGTTGGTATGTACAACTTCCTCACTCAATACATCTTTATCAATTGATAAATAAACAGGTTGTACATTATGATATTGTTCTGAAAGGAAGCTAGCAATGAGATCATCTGGGGTTGTAAAATGGCGAAAAGCATGACTTAAGCCAATTTTTCTTGCCCAAGCAACATTGACATCTAAACTCCAATAAGTCAATTTTTTATGAAATAACGGCAACCATCTATTTTCCCAAAAATGAGAAAGACTAATATCGTGAGATGAAATACCTAATACATGTACATGGCTAACAAAAGGTAAACTTGCCACATAACTAATCCAAGAACCACAATGTATACCAAATAAATAACGCATATTATCTGGATGATTATCAAAAACAACAACTTGAATAGGATTGCTAGACGAATACTCTTTAGCTAAACGTTCAATCAATAATAATGAAACATGATGAAAGTCACCACTTCCCATTAATACCGTTCCATATTTATCAGGTAGAGATTGTTGTAACACATTTTCAAATTGGAAGAATTTTTTCTCAGTACAGCCAAAGCGAATGGCATCCTGCCATTCAGTTACATCGATTGTTCTAGCATTATTTATTTTACCTATACTATTATCGAAATTGAGTATAATAGGACAAGTCATGCTACTTTCTCCTTATCGCTTTCAAAGTAACCGATAAATTTACGTAATATTACACGTAATAGTGGATTACGAATATGTACCAAATGTTTAGTAAAAGTGAATTTAGCACCCAATGATGCTTTCACTTCAGGATCTGTCCAGCCTGCAATATAATAATTAAATCCTTGTTGCAACGCATATTCAAGATTGACAAACCAGCTTACAAAGTAAAGATTTAATTTGCGTGCTTGTGGATAAACCATGCCGATATATTTATCAACCAGCTTATTATTTACTTCAAAACAGATATTATAACCAATAAATTCGCCATTATGATGATAAGTGAAGATATGGGCTTTAGCTGCTTTGCTTTGTAACAATTGAATAAAAAATGGTTTAGTTAATAAATCAAAATGTACTTCGCTTTGTTCATAAACATTTAGATAAAGTTGATAATATTCATCTTGAACAGCTTGGTTAAAAAAGCATTCATCTCCACTATGTAAAACATTAATGTCTAATTTTTCCCGTGATTTTAGTTTTCTTCTAAAATTTTTTCGACGACTATATGAAAAACGCGAAAAAAACTCGTTCATATCGGTAAAATCAATAGGTAACCAAGCCAATGCTTGTCCTTCCATTTCGATATAACCTTGTTCTTTTAACGCTGCAATAAGCTGCTTAGAATAGTGATTATCGCGTTCACTTAATAATGGAGATGCTAAAGGAAGATCTTTAACAACCATAAAAGAATATTGTTTTGCATAAGCTTCTTTAAGATGTTTAGCTAATTGATTAGCATCAATCTTATCTGTTAATAATGCATATTCCGAAACAGTTGTCCCAACAAAACAGGTTTTTGGCTGTAACCAGCGTTGCCATTTTTTAAAAAAAGGAATTTTTTGAATTTTATATTTAAAATCATCATCTGCAGTAGTAAGTAAATCAAACTTGCCAGAAAAAATAGGCACACCATCATCACTTAACCATACTGAAAAATCCTGTGGTGGATAACTTAAAAAACTGTCTATTAATTCATTTTTTTCTAACTGATTGATGTATTTCATAAATTTAATAAATGATTGGCTATAAAATGCAACTTGCCAACAAAGGTTAGCAGGAAGAATAGAGTTAAACTATTAAAGTTATTTTTTTGCTCGTGTGATTAATTGATAAAGTAATTCAATACTTTGATCGATTTCCTGACGAGAAATATATATTGGTGGATCAAAAGTAATAACATTTAGGTTGTAAAACGCAACCTACCAACAAAAGTTGGTAGGAATTACAGAACCTAAACTATTAAAGTTCTTTCTTTGCTCGTGTGATTAATTGATCGAGTAATTCAATACCTTGATCGATTTCTTGACGAGAAATATGTAATGATGGAGCAAAAGTGATAACATTTTTGTAGTAACCACCAATATCAAGCACTAGACCCATTTTGGTTCCTTTCCAGTCAAGATCACCTGACATACCGATATCAACCATCTTATCAACTAATGCTTTATTTGCTGTAAAGCCATCTTCGGTACAAATTTCTGCTCGAAGCGCTAAACCTAAACCATCAACTTCACCAATTTCTTTGTGTTTTTTCTCTAAAGTTTTTAAACCTTCAAGGAAATAAGCACCACTGTCCATAACCATCTTTTCATAATCTGTTTCAGAGGTCATTTTTAACACTTCAAGACCAACAGCTGTACCAAGAGGATTTGAGGCAAAAGTAGAGTGAGTTGAGCCCACAGGGAATACTTGAGGATTAATTAATTCTTCACGTGCCCATAATCCACCTAATGGATTAAGACCATTAGTTAATGCTTTCGCAAATACGACTACGTCAGGTTTAACATCAAAATGTTCTATTGACCATAATTTACCGGTACGATAGAAGCCCATTTGGATCTCATCAACTACTAATAAAATACCATATTGATCTAAAACTTTTTTAAGACCTTTAAAGTAATTACGTGGAGGAACAATATATCCACCTGTTGCTTGTAAAGGTTCTGCATAAAATGCCGCATATTCAGCCTGCCCAACTTTAGGATCCCAAACACCGTGGTATTCGGTTTCGAATAAGCGTGCAAATTCAGCAACTAAATGTTCACCATATTCTTCCGCGGTCATTCCTTTTGGACGACGGAAAGGGTATGGAAATGGTACAAACATCGCACGATCACCAAAATGACCATAACGACGACGATAACGATAGCTTGATGTGATTGAAGATGCGCCCAATGTACGACCATGATAACCGCCTTGGAAAGCAAACATTAATGATTTACCACCTGAAGCATTACGTACCAATTTTAATGAGTCTTCAATACATTGTGAACCGCCAACATTAAAATGAACTCGCCCTTCGTAACCAAAACGTTTTTCCATACCTTGAGCAATCGTTTTAGCTAATTCAATTTTGGTTGGATGTAAGTATTGGCTTGCACATTGAGGTAAGGTATCAATTTGTTTTTTAAGGGCATTATTTAAACGTTCATTGGCATAACCAAAATTACATGCAGAATACCACATTTGTAAGTCAAGGAAAGCTTTACCCTCTTTGTCGTACATATAGCTACCTTCACAACCATCAAAAATTTTTGGTGGTTCAACATAATGTACTGTGTCACCGAAAGAACAATATTTTGCTTCATCCGCCAATAATGTTGCATCATCAGGACGGCTATTAATCATTTCTAAATTTGGTTTACTCATAACTTATCTCACTAATCGATATTCAAACATGATAAAATGTGGCATTATTATTAATGAAATTCATTTGTTACAATGTACGATTAATGTATTGATTGTGTGACCATGAGTTCAGATGAATAATACTCAATTAGATGATAGCGTTATTACTTTCATAGATATAAAAAAAATGAAAAAAACACTTTGTGCAATTTCTATTTTACCAATAACTACTTTACTCACTATACCTACAGTATTCGCCAATCCAACATCCATCGGATTAGGTATTGGTTGGGTAAATTCTCCATATAAAAGTTATAGTTCAAAATTTTATCCTATTCCACATATTGATTATGATAATGGTCTATTTTTTATCGATGATTTATCAGCGGGTATTTATGCATATAATACAGATAATCAAAGCCTATCTATTGGAGTAAGTTACTTATCTAATGAATTTAAACCGCATGATTCCAATAATCATCAATTAAAACTTCTTGATAGCCGTCACTCAACCTTATTGGCAGAAATTGAATACTCTATAGATACCAATTTTGGAAGTTTTTCAAGTAGTATAGGGGCTGATATATTAAATGAAAGTAATAGTTTATTAGCCAATGCTGATTATAGTATTCCTTATATGCAAGGTAACTTAGTAATTGTTCCGACTATAGGTATAAACTGGGCAAACAGCAAACATAACGATTATTATTATGGTATTTCTCATAAAGAATCGTCACGTTCAAAATTACATTACTTTAATGCTGACAGTTCATTCACCCCTTACGCTGAAATAGGAATGCAATATTTATTAACGGATAATATTTCTACATTTGGTAGTTTACATATTGATAAATTAACTGGTGATGCTGCAGACAGTCCAATGGTTGATAATAGTACAGTAACATCTATTTATATGGGTATATCTTATAAATTCTAATTTTAGAAAGAGGCTAAATTTCATATCAATACTAAACAATCACTGTTTTACAGTTTATAAGCAGTTAATAAAAACTAAACATGGTAAAATAACAACCATAAACACACTTTAGGAATGATAAACACATGCTCTGGTTTAAAAATGCCATTATTTACCAATTGAATAATGACAGTTTATTCAACAAAGATACTATTGAAAAAGCAATTAAATCTCACCTGTTTACACCATGTGGCAACTTAGACACAACAAAAATGGGTTGGGTTTCACCTTATAATGATAATAATCAAAATGATTTTATTGTCGATATGCAAGGACATTTATTATTACGTATAAAAAAAGAAACCAAAATATTACCAGCGCCCGTCATTAAACAAACTTTATTAGAAAAAATTGATAAACAAGAGCAAGCTTTGAGTAGGAAACTTACAAAAAACGAGAAAGCTAACTTAAAAGATGAAGTTATGATTGACTTAATGCCGAGGGCTTTTAGTAAATATAATCATTATTGGCTTTGGATTGATACTGAAAACAAACGTATTGTTGTTGATTGTAGTAGTTTTAAACAAGCTGAAGATATTCTAGCGATTTTACGTAAAGAACTTGGTGCATTAGCATTAACACCACTATCAATTGACAAACCGCTTGAACAGATTATGACCACATGGGTTAAGGAAAAGCTTAATTTTTCACCTTTTATATTAGGTGACCAAGCTGAACTTAAAGATCCACTTGAAGGTAACGGAATTATTAGTTGCAAAAATCAAGAAATCACAAGCGATGAAATGCGGGTTCATTTTGATTCTGGTAAATGGATTACTAAAATGAAAATTGTCGATGAAAGAGGCATTAACTTTATCGTCAATTCTGACTTAACATTTAAACGAATTAAATTTGATTCTATTATACTAGATGAAAACGAAGATATAAGCTCAGATGAATTTGATAAACGACTTGAAGCTGATTTTTTTATTATGTCAAAAGTGTTATCAAATACAATTAATGATTTTTCTATAGTGATTAACAAAATATTTTGATAGCATTGTTTAAATTTTTTGAACGCAATGTCATTAGATGTAGATTTGTATATAAGATATGCTATAATCAATCAAGATTATGTGTAACATAATTAATACAACAATAAGTAATTATTCTTTTATTTAAAGTGAAATTTAAACAAAAGGAAACTAAACATCGTCTATAACAACATTAAAGTTGAGGCAAAAAAATGAAAAAAACAACTCTAGCTCTAGCAATCGCAGTTGCAAGCTTAACAGCTACTGCAGCTAATGCAGCATATGAAGATAACACTTTTTATACAGGTGCTAAATTAGGTTGGTCTGAACTCTACAGATTAGATGCAAATAAAATCCGTGAAAACTCAAACGTTGGTGTTAGCACTTCTGATCGTAGCAATATTGGCGGCGGTGCTTTTCTTGGTTTCCAAGCAAATCCTTATTTAGCATTTGAATTGGGCTACGATTGGTTAGGTTCTGCTAAATATAAAAAAAGTTACAATAGTCAAGGAACACACTATGATCTAGGTCACAGCAAAGTGTCAGCACAAGGTGTTTCTTTAACCGGTAAATTAAGCTATCCAATATCATTCATCTCTGATGACCTTGATATTTATGGTCGTGCAGGTGGAATGGTAACTATTGCTAAATGGAAAAATAGCGGTTCAGTTAAAGATTATTACGGACATGGTGGTACAAAAACTGATTTATCTCCTGTTTATGCATTAGGTCTTGACTATCGCTTTGATGAAGACTTCTCTACTCGTTTAGAATATCAATATGTTCAACATATTCACACTAAAACTAATGCATCACCAGACGCAGGCTTGTTAACTTTAGGTATTACTTACCGTTTAGGTTCACCAACTGTAACACCACCACCAGAAGTTGAAGTTAAAACTCAAGAAAACCGTTATGTATTAAATGAAGATGTATTATTTGCTTATGCGAAGTCAGACTTAAAAGCTGAAGGTCGTCAAGCATTAGACAACTTACTAACATCTCTTGTTAAAATTAACCCAACTCAAAGTGCTATCGTTGTAATTGGTCATACTGACCGTATTGGTTCAGATACCTATAATCAAAAACTTTCTGAACAACGCGCACATTCAGTAATGAAATATCTAGTAGAAAAAGGTGTTCCAGCTGATTTAATCAGTGCTCGTGGTGTAGGTAAAACACAACCAGTTACAGGTACTAAATGTGATGGACTTCGTGGCGCTAACTTAAAAGCATGTTTAGCACCAGATCGTCGTGTTGAAATTGAAGTTAAAGCACGTAACATTCAAGAAGTTAAAGTTATTAATACAACACATTAATTATTACTTCTACTGAAAAAACCCGGTTAAACCGGGTTTTTTTATCTATGTAATTTTTATTCATTAAATTATATAGTCGCTTCTATCTATAAATAATCCACAAAAAAGATTATAATTACAAAAGCATTGTTAGTAATTTAAATTAAAGGAGTTGCTGTGCCTACCGCTATTTGGCAAGATTGTCTTTCTCAATTACAAGAAGAACTTCCGACAACTGAATTTAATTTATGGATTCGACCATTGCAAGCGGAAATGGTTGATAATAAACTCTATATTTATGCTCCTAATAGATTTGTTTTAGATTGGGTCAGAAATAAATATTTAACAACAATATCTCAATTACTAAATAAACATTTTAATAATGATTCTTTGAAATTACATCTTGAAGTTGGTTCAACTCTTTCAACGGATAAAAAAGTCAAAAATGAACAACCAAAAGCAGAACTGGTTCCTGCTTGGAAAATGACTAAAGAAAGTAATAATAATCACGCTTATCATTCTGGTATTAATCATAAACACACATTTAATAGCTTTGTTGAAGGTAAGTCTAATCAACTTGCAGTTGCTGCTGCCAAACAAGTTGCACAGAATCCAGGTAAAGCTTATAACCCATTGTTTTTATATGGCTCAACTGGGTTGGGTAAAACCCATTTATTGCATGCTGTTGGTAATCAAATAATTGAAGAAAAAGATAATGCAAAAGTTGTTTATATGCATTCAGAACGTTTTGTACAAGATATGGTAAAAGCCTTGCAAAATAATGCGATTGAAGAGTTTAAAAACTATTATCGTTCTGTTGATGCATTGCTTATTGATGACATACAATTTTTTGCTAATAAAGAACGTTCACAAGAAGAATTTTTTCATACTTTTAATTCACTTCTAGAAGGTAACCAACAAATAATATTAACCTCAGATCGTTATCCCAAAGAGATAAATGGCGTGGAAGATCGCTTAAAATCACGTTTTGGCTGGGGATTAACAATAGCAATAGAGCCACCAGAACTTGAAACACGTGTGGCAATTTTAATGAAGAAAGCTGAAGAAAATAATATTAAGCTATTAGAAGAGGTTGCTTTTTTTATTGCTAAACGTCTACGTTCCAATGTACGTGAATTAGAAGGCGCGCTTAATCGCGTTATTGCTAATGCTAATTTTACTGGTAAATCTATTACTATTGATTTTGTAAAAGATGCTCTAAAAGATTTACTTGCTTTGCAAGAAAAACTTGTAACTATTGAAAATATACAAAAAACAGTTGCTGAATATTATAAGATCAAAGTATCTGATTTGTTATCAAAACGTCGTTCAAGATCCGTTGCAAGACCTCGTCAAGTTGCAATGGCATTAGCGAAAGAGTTAACAAACAAAAGTCTTCCTGAAATTGGTGATGGATTTGGAGGGAGAGATCATACAACAGTATTACATGCATGCCGTAAAATCGCAGAATTAAAAGAAGAAAACAATGATATTAAAGAAGATTATTCTAATTTAATTCGAACATTATCAACCTAAAAAAAGAATCAACATTATGAAATTTATTATTGATCGCGAAAAACTTATCAAACCATTGCAACTTGTTAGCGCACCGCTCAGTAGTCGTCCAACGCTACCAATTTTAGGTAATTTATTATTACAAGTAAGTGATAATGTTTTATCAATGACAAGTACAGATCTAGAAATTGAGATGATTTCTCATTTACCTTTGATCGAGGCAAATGAGCCTGGTGCAACAACGGTTCCCGCGAAAAAATTTCTCGATATTTGTCGTAATTTGCCTAGTAATGCTCAAATTTCAATAACGGTTGACGATAATCGATTAATCATTCAATCTGGTCGAAGTAAATTTTCTTTAACGACATTACCTGCTAGTGATTTTCCTAATCTTGAAAATTGGCAAAGTGACATTGATCTTTCCGTCCCACAAAAAACCATAAAACGACTTATTGATGCAGTTCAATTCTCAATGGCTAATCAAGATGTAAGATATTATTTAAATGGTATGTTATTTGAAATTGAGGATGGTTTATTAAAATCAGTTGCAACTGATGGTCATCGCTTAGCATTTTGTGCTCAACCTATTGGACAAAATATTTCTGCTGCTTGTTCGGTAATTCTTCCAAGAAAAGGTGTAATTGAACTTGCAAAACTTGTTGGTGATAATGAGGAACCGATTAATATACAAATTGGAAATAATAATTTACGTGTTAATCTTGGTGATTTCACTTTTACATCAAAATTGATTGATGGAAGATTTCCAGACTATAAACGAGTACTACCTCGTAATCCGGACAAACCTCTAGAAGTATCATGTGATGAATTAAGAAATGCCCTATCTCGGGTAGCAATTTTATCTAATGAAAAATTCCGCGGAATAAGATTGTATGTACATAACAATCAAATAAAAATCACAGCAAATAATCCAGAACAAGAAGAAGCTGAAGAATTAATTGATGTAAAATATAAATCAGCAGAACTTGAAATTGGCTTTAATGTAACCTATTTATTAGATATATTAAACACATTAAAATGCGATAGCGTACAGCTTTTATTAACTGATGCAACATCAAGTGTTCAGATCGAAGATATTAATGATCAATCAGCCATTTATGTTGTTATGCCAATGCGTTTATAATCAAATCTCATCTAGCTTCTGGTAACAACCAGAAGCTTTATTCATTAATATGACAATTTCACAAATCAAAATTCATCATTTCCGTAATATTGATTATGCTGAGTTATCATTATCTCATCATTTCAACTACATTATAGGTGATAACGGTAGTGGCAAAACCAGTCTACTTGAAGCCATTTATATGCTTGGACATGGTCGTGCATTTAGACACATTCAATCCAATCGAATTATACAACATGAACAACCAGAATTAGTTTTATTCAGCCAAATTAAATCAATCAATCAGCAAACCCGAACAATTGGTCTTGCAAAAAATCGTAATAATGATAATAAAATAAAAATTGATGGTGATGATGGTTTCCGATTAACTGATTTAGCTAAACTTTTACCGATCCAATTAATCACACCTGAAGGTTTTGATTTACTGACTGGAGGTCCAAAATATCGACGTTCGTTTATTGATTGGGGCTGCTTTCATCATTATCCCGAATTTGTTCATCTTTGGAACAATTTAAAACGTTTATTAAAACAACGTAATGCTTTACTAAAACAATGTGATAACTATAATCAATTACTACCTTGGGATAAAGAACTTTCCCCTATCGCTGAAAAAATAAGCCAGATTAGAGCGGATTATTCTCAAAATATTTTCCCTGAGATTATTCATACTTGCCAAGATTTTCTACCTGAATATCAAATTAATTGCCAATATTATCAAGGTTGGGAACATGGTATTGAATATTCTGAAATATTACGTAAACAATATGAAAGAGACAAATTTATTAATTACACTTCGGTTGGCCCTCATAAAGCAGATATTCGATTACGTATCGATAATATTCCTGTTGAAGATCTGTTATCTCGAGGTCAGCTAAAACTATTAATGTGCGCGTTACGTCTTTCTCAAGGTGAGTATTATTCAAAACAAAACTCACAACCTTGTGTTTATTTGATTGATGATTTCGCTTCAGAATTAGATAACACCAAACGAGAATTATTAGCAAAGCGTCTAAAATTAGCTAATTCACAAGTATTTATTACTGCAGTAAGTCAAGATCAGATTACCCATATGATCAATGAAAATGATAAGATTTTTCACATAAAATCTGGTATAATTTCTTAGATATACAGAACGATATAAACAATCAAACAAGTCGAGAAATTCATGTCTAATTCTTACGATTCTTCTAGTATTAAAGTACTCAAAGGGCTTGATGCTGTCCGAAAACGTCCAGGAATGTATATTGGTGATACAGATGATGGAACAGGACTTCACCATATGGTTTTTGAAGTAGTCGATAATGCCATAGACGAAGCATTAGCTGGTTATTGTCACCATATTGAAGTAACTATTCATCCTGATAACTCTGTTTCTGTGCGAGATGATGGTCGAGGTATTCCAACTGGTATTCATGAAGAAGAAGGAATTTCAGCAGCTGAAGTTATCATGACCGTGTTGCATGCTGGTGGTAAATTTGATGATAATTCTTATAAAGTTTCTGGTGGTTTACATGGTGTAGGTGTTTCGGTTGTTAATGCCTTATCAGACAAATTAGAATTAATTATTTACCGCGATGGAAAAATTCATCGCCAAGTCTATAACCTTGGTGTTCCGCAAGAGCCACTTAAAGTCATTGGTGAAACAACGGAATCAGGTACCTATGTTCGTTTTTGGCCAAGTCCAGAAACCTTTACCAATATTGAATTTATCTACGAAATTTTAGCTAAACGCTTACGAGAACTCTCATTTTTAAATTCAGGTGTATCGATAAGACTACTTGATGAGCGCACAGGTAAAAGTGAACATTATCATTATGAAGGTGGGATTAAAGCGTTTGTTGAATACTTAAACAAAAATAAAAACCCTATTCATCCTAAAATTTTCTATTTTAGTACTGAAAAAGACGGTATTGGCGTTGAAATAGCATTACAGTGGAACGATGGATATCAGGAAAACATCTATTGTTTTACTAATAATATTCCACAGAGAGATGGTGGCACCCACTTAGCTGGTTTTCGTGGTGCCATGACTAGAACTCTTAACAATTACATGGAAGCGGAAGGGTACAGTAAAAAAGCGAAAATCAGCGCGACAGGCGATGATGCTCGTGAAGGTTTAATTGCAGTGGTATCTGTAAAAGTTCCAGACCCTAAATTTTCATCACAAACTAAAGATAAGTTGGTTTCATCAGAAGTTAAATCAGCGGTGGAATCCACTATGGGTGAAAAATTAGCTGAATACTTACTTGAAAACCCATCAGATGCCAAAATTGTTGTTGGTAAAATCATTGATGCAGCAAGAGCCCGTGAAGCTGCACGTAAAGCACGCGAAATGACACGTCGTAAAGGCGCCTTAGATTTAGGGGGATTACCTGGCAAACTGGCTGATTGCCAAGAAAAAGATCCTGCTCTTTCAGAACTCTACTTAGTGGAAGGGGATTCTGCTGGTGGCTCGGCTAAACAAGGTCGTAACCGTAAAAATCAAGCTATTTTACCGCTTAAAGGTAAAATTCTAAATGTTGAAAAAGCGCGTTTTGATAAAATGCTGTCCTCCCAAGAAGTAGCGACATTAATTACTGCTCTGGGTTGTGGAATTGGTCGTGACGAATATAATCCTGATAAAATGCGATATCACAGTATCATTATTATGACCGATGCTGACGTCGATGGTTCACACATTCGTACGTTGCTATTAACGTTCTTTTATCGCCAAATGCCAGAAATTATTGAACGTGGTTATGTTTACATTGCTCAACCACCTTTATATAAAGTAAAAAAAGGCAAACAAGAACAATATATTAAAGATGATGAGGCGATGACTCAATTTCAAATTGCTTTAGCTCTTGAAGATGCATCATTACATGTAAATGATCATGCACCAGCATTAGCTGGGGAAGCATTGGAAAAGCTCATTGCTGAATATCAAAAAGTCGAGAAGTTAATTACTAAAATGGAACGACGATACCCTAAAGCGCTGCTTTCTGAAATGGTTTATCATGAAGTATTAGATGAAAATATACTAAAAGACCAACAGAAAGCGGGAAATTGGGCAAAAACCATTGTAGAAAAATTATCAAGTAAAGAACAACATGGCAGTAGCTATGGTTATTCAGCTCCTTTAAATGAAAAAACACAATTATATGTACCAATCATAAAAGTAAGAACACATGGCGTTGATACTAATTATGCATTAGACCAAGTCTTTATTCATAGTAATGAATATCGCAATATCTGTCACTTAGGAGCACAATTAAAAGATCTACTTGAAGAGAGTGCATTTATTCAACGAGGTGAGCGTAAACAGCCTGTTAATTCTTTTGAAGAAGCTGTTGATTGGCTAATTCGCGAATCTCGTCGAGGACTCACTATTCAGCGCTATAAAGGTCTAGGAGAAATGAATCCGGAACAACTATGGGAAACAACGATGGATCCAACTAGTCGCCGGATGTTACAAGTGACGATCAAAGATGCTATAGAGGCTGATCAACTGTTCACCACATTAATGGGTGATGAAGTTGAACCTCGCCGATTATTTATCGAAGAAAATGCATTAAAAGCAGCTAATTTAGATTTTTAAAATTGTTTTTTCAATAAAAATAAATTAAAAAACCAGACAACTGTCTGGTTTTTTTTAACAATTAATATCATTCTTTTACCACCTTATTCACTCTATTGAATCGATTAAATAAAAGAATTTATTGACACACAGGCCTGTCTACTTTCAGATCTGAAACGGCTTTATTCATCTGCTTAATCATATCTTTTGAACTTTGAGCTATATAAACTTTTCCTCCAGTCATATTAGCAACACAATCAATTTTATGTTCACCTGCAATATCTACAATATTAATTTTTAGCTTTGGTTTTTTTGTAGCAATATAATTTGCTAATGTACAGATATTATTCTTAGAACAGTTATCTTCACCATCACTAATAATTAAAATATAATCTTCACGTTTAACACCATCAAGCATGTTACTTGCTTTCTCTAAACCACTATAAAGTGGCGTTCCTCCACCACCAGCAGCCGATGGATTAAGTCTATTTATATTATTTTTTAAAATATTACGGCTGGAATAATCATAAAATTGCGTAGCATGTGCTGCTGGACAATGATTTAAAGTTACAAGCGAAATGTCGATATTAGGTTGTATTTTATCAATACTTGATAAAGCTACTTTTTTACTTGTCGACAAACGACTTGGTAAACGAGTCATCTTCTTATAATATTTAATTTTTTCTTGTTCTGACATATAACTTGGATAACCGTAACCTAAATATTGAAAGAACTGCTCTACTTCGGATGGTGGTTCAGCTAGCGTTGCAATCATGGATAAAGAGTTATCAAACACAATAATCATTCTTGATGGGTTAGGATTATTCTTTATCTCTTCTTTAGTAATACAATTCGGAGGATTTTTGACTTTTGGCACTGGTTTAGGTGCATTTTCTATCTTGATATCTTGCTTTTTATCTTCAATTGGTAACTCTTTTGGCTCTAAATTCTCAACAAATTTAGGTTCTTCTTTAGAAGATTCAGCAATTGGTTCTGGCTCTGGTTTATTTACCAATATAGGAGGAATAATGATAATTTGAGGTATCGTTTCTGCTATTTTATCCTTATTAAATGGATAAAAACAGAACAGCAAAGCACCTAATGCGGCTAATAATAATAAAGATAACAATAATACATGCCACCATCTCCAGAAAGTTTTTGGAGAAATGACTGGCTCTGTAATGGCTGATTTAGGTAAAACAGGCTCATCAAGGCTATAAATTATTACGGGGTCATCATTAATAACAAAAATTTCATTACTTAAACTTTTGATCCGAGGTAACCATAATGAAATTATTTTTTGCTGTTCTTCATCCAATACAATTGTTTTGATAGATGTTTCAACATCATTTATTCGAGTTTGTAACGTTTCCGTTATCTTTTGTTTTAATGACTCATCTGCAATACTATCAACTGGAATAGGTTGACCTTCAAGGTTTGTGTACCAAGCTAAATATTGATTATTATCTATTAACTTCGGTACCGCAAAAATCGAAAAAGTCCGTTCGGTCAAATAAGGTTTTAGTAACGATAATATTAAATTATATTGATCTAATAAAATGAGTTTTGATGGATTGTTGTCATCGACTTTAACTCGAGTTATACGTTGCATTGTTAACCCACGTCCTTATTTCTAATTATTTTCAGACTATCATACAAATCTAGTGTGAAGCCTATTTATATCATTATTTTTTAATTAATTTCTATAAGAAATATTTTTTAACTTAATATCATTCACAGATAGGTTTAGTAATATTCAAGTCAGAAACAGCATTATTCATTTGATTAACAATTTCTGTCGGATTTTGTGCGATATAAACTTTACCACCTGTGCTTTTCGCTACACAGTCAATTTTATGTTGCCCAGCAATATCAACAATATTAATTTTTAAACGAGGCTGTTTAGCTGCAATTTTACTAGCTAATGTACAAATATTACTTTTAGTACAATTATCTTCACCATCACTAATTATTAAAATATAATCATCGCGATTTACACCATCAAGCATTTTACTCGCTTGCTGTACACCACTGTATAATGGCGTAGCACTATTATATTCTAATGGATTGAGTTTATTAATCTTATTTTTTAGTTTTTCGCGGCTGGCATGATCATAAAATGAAGTCGTTTGTGCAACAGGGCAACTGGTTAATGTAACGAGAGCAATATTAATATCTTGTTGTATTTTATCAATAGTCGACAATGCGACTTTTTTACTACTTGATAAACGATTAGGTAACCTTGTCATTCTCGCTTCATAAGCATCAGCTTCTTTTTCTGTCATCATACTAAAATCACTTGCTAAGTACTGATCAATAGCTGATTTTGACTCCATTAACGTTAATGTCATTGAAGCCGAATTATCAAATATCATCACCATTTTCGATGCATTATTGTTTTTTATCACATCTTCTTTAGGAATACAGTTTCTAGCAACAGGAGCCGGTTCTGGTTCGGGTTCGGGTTTCTTAACCAATACTGGCGGTATAATAGTTAATTTAGGTATTTCGTCTACTATATTGGCTTTATTGAAAGGATACAAAAAGTATAACAAGGATCCTAATGCTGCAAATAAAAGAGCTAATATCAGAAAATGCCACCAACGCCAAAATTTTTTCATCGGTATAGTTGAAAGCGCAACAACAGGTGGTGGTAAGATAGGATCTTCAAACGTATTTATAATCACTGGTTCACCATTAACAATATAGATTTGGTTACCTAAACTTTTAATTCTTGGTAACCAAGATGAAACCAACGCTTGTTGATCCTCATTCAACTGCAAAGATTTAATGGTTAATTCAATGTCGCAAATTCGTGTTTGTAATTTTTCTGATATTTGCTTTTTTAATACTTCATCAGCAATACTATTTAGAAAAACAGGTTGCCCCTGAAGATCTGTATACCACCCCAAATACTGGTTGTCATCAATTAATTTGGGCGTAGCTAAAATTGAAAAGGTTCGTTCAGTTAAATGTGGTTTTAATAACGTTAACAAAGAATTATACTGATCCAATAAAGACATTTTTTGAAAATCATTATGATCAATCTTAATCCTTATTATTCGCTGCATTTGTTATTAATTCCTTACATTTAACATTTCTTATCAATATTTAATTAAGCATCAGTATGTTTATATATTCAATGCTTTTTGTAATTTTTGAAGTTTCATATTTAATTTATCGAGTTCAACTTGTTTTTCAATTTCTGACTTATTTGATTGATTAACTTGCTTAAATTGTTGTTGTATGTCATTAACTTGTTTTTGTAAATCATCACGATCTTTAGCTTTTTCTTTAATTTCATTAGTCAATTTCATTAAGTCTTGTTTAAGTTTGTTTTGCTGAGCTTGTTTTTGCTTAAGACTTAAAGTTGTGTCATTTTTTTGTTTTTCTATATTGGCATAAATTTCTTTAAACTGCTGGTTAGCTTTTTGCTCATTTTCAAGAATTTTCTTCTTTTGATCAATACGTGTCTGGTAATTGCCAGAATAGTTACAGCTTATTTTATCCATAATACCCAAATTAGTATTTCTTGGATCGCATTGTTCTGGGGTCGTTGAACAACCTACTAGTGAAACTAAAGACAAAAGTGAAATAATAGATATTTTTTTCATAATTAACTGACCTTCACAGCTGAACGTTGTTTAGTAACTAAATTAATTTGTTTTTCAAGTGCTGAAATTTGTTTATGTAATTGACCAATTTCTTTATCTAATCTTGTTACATTTACACCTGATTGTTGTTCTTGTACAGAAAGATTAACCCAATCATTTTCAACTTTTTTAATTCGGTTTAATTTATCATTCAGATAAGCAATGTTTGCATCAATTTGAGTTAAATTTTTCTGAGCTTGTTTTTTATTCACATTATCATTTTTTATTTGTTCATTTAATGTATGAAGGGTAGCTAAATTTTTATCCAAAACATTCTTTGCATTTTGTGTAATTGATTGAACTTCTAGTGTGTTTTGTTGAAGATCTTGAATGTAAGCATCAATACGCATCTCAGCATCAGCATACTCTGCGCGTTTAGTATCCAAATAATAATTTCCTCCCATCATTACACCACAACCAATAGCTGCTGAAGCAAGGCACGTGCGCGCTTTTTCACCTAACAACAAACAACCAACTCCCATAATACCTACACCTATAGCACAAGCTTGCCAAGCGGATTTACTGAAAAATTGAGCGGTATTACCTTTAGTTAAAGCAGGATCGGCATTTCTAGTACTTACACCACCTGATGAGGATTGGCAACCAGTTAAAATTATCGATATGCATAAAGCTAATGTTCCTATTACTTTGTTCATTATTTTTTTCCTTTTATCTCATCACAAGACTGTAACCAAGTTGTTCTATCAACCTTTCCTGACACAATGTATTGATTAATATGCTGTAAATAAAGTTTTAAGTAATCACTCATGTTGGCTTTACCACTGTTTTCCAAAATAAATTGTGTGGGCTGGGCTTGCTCATTAATGATATTTTTTTCATAATTTGATGCAGTAGTAACGATAGTATCGGCATAATATTTTAAAATAAAGTCTCTTGCATTTTTTGATTCATTGAGTACCTGTTTTAAATTATTGAGCTTAACTTTTGAACACATATTATCATCAGGCAATGTTTCTGTTTCATCTGGATCGCAAATTTCATTAGTCATTGCATTATACAAGTTATTATTGTATTCAAATTTACTGTTTAAATCTGAAACATTGGCGCACAAAAACGCACCTAATTGTAATGCTGACTGTATAGAACGATTTCGTTGTTCATCTCTAGCTTGATTTGCACTACGTAACAACGTATTGAGTTGATTCAATTCTTTTTTTGTTTTTTCATCATCAACTTTTTTAGTAATTTTCTCAAGTTCATTAACAACGTTACCATTTGCTGAACTTGTTGTTTCATTTCCAAGTTCACTCCATTGTTTATCTAAAACTTTAACAGCCTCACTTGAATTCATGATTGAAGTTGTATAAACCAAACGAAATCCAACATCCTGACTCTTGTAAGCACCTTTATCATCATAATAAGGTTTTTCAGTACGAAATGCTGTAGTTATTGACGACTCAGGAGTTAAATAACTGCCACCACGAACAATCATTCCACCTTCTTGCCCATGATAACGATCTAACTTATTCATACGAAAAGAGTCAAACATCATTTCATTTGCATTACCCAAAATATCATAAATATCCAGCGGATTAGGCTGTAATCTACCTATAAGTTGTAGTTTACCATTGGCAGATTTTGCTCCTGAAAACCAAGCGTAATTTTCTAAGTTAGCTGTCATTGGAAAGTGGTTTTCACGAAATTCAGATTCAGTTACTTTTGTACCACCTCGTGCTGCATATTCCCATTCAGTATTATTAGGTAAGCGAAAATACCCATGTGGAATCTTGTTTAATTTGGTTTTTGTCTGATTTTCAATTAACCATCGGTTATATTTATCAGTAAATGCAATAGCATCAAACCAACTAATATTTGTCACTGGAAATATAAGTGAAATTTTTGCTGAAGGGCAAGTATCATTCATCACAGCTTGATATTGCAATGCTGTTACTTCATATTTACCTATCAGATAATATCGTTCTTTACCGTTATCTGAAAAACTACCCGAAATATAATTTGGAGTTGCATATTCAGCAAAACCAAGCTCTTTTTGGTTGCTACCCAGAATAACTTTGATATCATCTAGTGGTTTATTGGTAGGTGTATAAACTTTCTTCATCACCAAGCTACCATCACATGGCATTGGTAAAATAACATCATCGTTCGATGGTTTAGGATTATAAAAACTAGTATCCCATGGCTCAGCATAGCTGATGAAAGGAAATAAACTCATGCCTATAGATATTAATAAACAAAAAATATTTTTTTTAGTATTAAACTTCTCGTAAACTTTCAGCTGGCTGGATTTTAATGGCACGTTGACCTCCTATAACCACAACAATACATGCAATAAACATGGTCAGCATAAATGCTACAACCAGATGCCGAAATTGTAATCGACTTACAATAGGTTGTGAAATTAAATTTTCACCTAAAACACTATTAAACGCATGATTTCCTAATAAAAATAGAATAATAGATACAAAAAATGCCAAGCAACTCAATATTACAGCTTGGTTAATCAAATAAAGCATAATATTTTTTGATTGAAAACCAAGCAAACGCATAAAAGCAATATCTTTACGCTTACGTTCAATGTTAGATAAAAATGAACCAGTAAATGATAAAATACAACCAAAACCTGCAGTAATAGCAATTACACTAAAAATAAAACTAAATACCCGATCAATTGCTTTTATATTTTCAATTGCATTAGATTGAGTACGCGTTTCAATATGCTTTTCTCGTAATTTAAAAGATAACGGCGCCACACTATCTAGTGAATTAGCATAAATACGGGCTCGTGCAAATGAAGTATGGTTTGGAGGATTAAGTTTCCCGACTTGAGTTGCAAAAAGGTCACTTTGATAACCATCATAAAAATTTTCCATAGCAATCAATAAATTTAACGAAACAAAAGCAGCTGTTCGGCTATAACGATTTTCTGGAATAATGCCAATAACGTCTAATTCAGTTACACCTTTTTCGAATTTACCATCAAGTTGTCTTGTAATAATTAGTTTTATCCGGCTACCAACAGTAACTTGCATTTTTTCCGCCGATAAAGCACTTAGTAAAACTTTATTTTCATTATCAATTGTAGGTAGATCGTTTGTAAGTGGATCTCCACTAGCCGTTGGTATGATCTCAGCGTTACTTACAAAATGGCTTGAATCTTTTATTAAATCGGCCTGAGTATTAAGCGAGCGAGTTAATGGGATGACAAAAGCTGTTTCTGGTTGCGCTCTTATCCAATCAAACATTGCATCATCAAGATTTAAATTTCCTACAATTTTTACTTCCAAATTTTGTGGATCATTAAGTAATTGCTGACGAAGCTGTGAAACGACCCCATACTTTAAACTAAATAATAATAATAATGGTGTAATAACAGATATAACCGATGCAATGATGCAAAATGAAACTTTTTTGTCATACCATAAATCAGCAAATGACAAACGAATAATCAGCAACCATTTAGATATTACTTTAGCCATTTTTACTGCCTATCATGTAAAGGTAAAAATTCTGATGAATGTGAGGAGACTAACTTAGCAGATAAAGTGAATAAACCTTTAGTTGAAATACGTTGCCAGTCATGAGTAACTATTATAGCTGCAATATTATCTTGTTTTGCCTGTTCAATAATTAAATCAAAAAGTAAATTCGCATTATAAGGATCGAGAGCAGAGGTTGGTTCATCTGCAAGTAGTAATGCTGGTTTATGGATAATTGAACGAATAAAAGAAGCTCGTTGACGCTCACCAATCGATAATTGTTTAGGATATTTATTTAGCAAATGAGAAATACCTAGTTTATCTATCAAATATTCTAACCGTGCATTATCAACATTTTTTTGTAATAATTTAATTGGCAATAAAATATTATCATATATCTTCAAAAAAGGCAGTAAACCACCAGTTTGCAACATAAATCCTAAATATTGAGCACGTATATTGGCTAATTGATTTATATCATTGTTATTAATCCATTTAGCAATATCAAGATCGTTATTATCTAAAAAAAGTTTAAAGCCATCTACCTTATCTGGTTTAAGAATCATACCAATCATTTCAAGCAAAGTACTTTTTCCCGATCCACTGTCTCCTTGAATCACAACAACATCCCCTGCTCTTAATTTCAATTCAGGTAAACAGACTCTAAAAGAAGATTTACCCGTTAATCGAGAAATTTCAAGTTGTTTTATTACTAACATTTGCTTTACGGTAACATTTCTAATGGAATAGGATAAACATTATCTCGTGGATCACTTCCTTCAGCTAATGAAATCCAACGATCAACATCGGCATTACATTTTTGGTAATAACGAACTTTACTATTTAAATTTCGAATAAATTTTTCTTGCTCTAAACCACTCATACTCTTCCAAGTATCTTGATCAAGACCTGTGACATCACTTTTATATGGAATATTATCCAAATATTCACCTAATAAACCTAAATCGGCAATTTTAGTCACTGACTCTGATTTTAATTTATTTGGATCTTGTCCCATAGCCGCAGCAACAGAACGCAACTGCGAAAACATATCATCAGCAGAGATCAATCCATCATTAGCCGCATTAGCTATTTTACTGACAATATCACTTAAATCACTTAATTGGGATTTAGTCAATAAAATGCGAGGTTCAGCTGTCGGTATCGTTGGTTTAACAAAATCCTTATCAGCAATCCACCCTTTGAAAACTGAAGGTGCTTTCGTACCATTAGTATCACCTAGGTAAGCAAGTTGCATCGCCTTACTTAATAGCAATGCATCTTTTAACATATTGGAGCTATCATCTTTAGCGTTAATTGCATTACCTACTGATGCTTCGCCTTTATACGCTAGTTTAACTTGTTCAGACAGAGCTTTAGCTAACAAGTCCACTTTCCGACCAAATTCATTCACATCACCGGCATTAACAGGATAATAAAGTGATTTATGGATATAATCATTATAAGTTAGATCTGAATACTGAGTTGCCGCAACTTGGTGATCTTTTTCACCACTTGGTGTTTTTAAATGTAATGCATAAATAGCAACACCCTTATGTTGAGCTTCAAGTCTTAACTGCGCAGCATCCATTCCAGTACTGGAAAGTTTATCATCACCAGGAATAGCACTAGCATCAGTGATCAAAATCATATAACGTGCACCAAAGCTATTCCAATTAATATCATTTAATGCTTTTGCAATACCAGCATAAGAATCTTCAGCAAAATAAGCAGTAGAAACTGTCGCCTGTTTGAGCGATGAACTTAACTGCATAAAATCTTCTCTATTTTGTACCTTGTTAGGATCAACAAAAATCTTTGTTAAAAACTCTAACTTATCCGATGTTTGTAAACTTGAACGGAATGAAACTAGACCAAATTTTACTTGTTGTTGTAAATTTTCCTTTTCTATATGTCGATATACTTGTTCAACCGCTTCTTTAGTTCTTGAAATATAAGGATCCATTGAAATAGTCGAATCTATAACAAATACTATCGCAGCTTTGAATGGCGCTACCTGATTGATGTCACTATCAGAACTTTGTACATTAGATTGAGCATTATTATTTTTTACCAAATCATCTTGCTTACTCACTGATGCAACTTCTAAAATACGCTCATAAAATCCTTTACCATTCATTACCTCTTCACCTTGTAAAATAGGTAATAAATAAAAATTTGTTTTAAAATCAACATACTCTTTTGGTTCTTGAGCAACAATTTCAGGGACTGATTTATTGTTTTTAAGTGCCTCTCTAATCGGTTTTAACAAAGTTTCAGGTTGATTTGCATCAACAAGAGTCGTAAGTGAGGCTTTATCTTTAAAAAATAAGAGTGAATCACGATCAACAGGGTTAGTAAAGACTAATGTCATTTGCATGTTCCAAGCAATAGCACATGCATTATTAATCCAACCTATGGTTTTTCCATAAGAATCTGGACCAACACTAAGCCATTGTTGATTATTATCCGTTTTACGCTCATAAACATAATAACGAGAAAAGGCAGGCACTGATTGACCAGTAGAATCCTTAATATCTTTTTTTAACTCACAAGTTGGAGTACTAAGAACTCGCTGGTAAAGTGTTGTTTTACCCTCTTGCTTTAATGGTTCTATAGCCGAACTAACCAAAGATAAACAAGTAAAACTAAATCCGATAATTAATGTTGAAATTACTTTTCTTTTCATACTTGCACCTTATTATTTTTGCAATTCAGCTAGACGCTCTTTAGCCAAGGCGTTATTAGGATCATTATTTAATGTAGTTTCATACCAATAAATCGCCGTTTCCTTATCTGCTTTAAAGCAAGAGTTGTTATGATAAAATTTTTCATCATATTCTTTGGCATAAAGTAAGGCAATTTTAGCATTTAATAAGGATTGATTCGCATATAACCGCTGAGCAATATTACATTTATTTGCTTGTTTTGCTTGATTGATTACCTCAATTAACACATCAGTATTCGGTTTTGACTGTAAACATTGTTGAATAAAGGTTAAATCATCACTTGTTACATTAGCGACATTACACTGACTATTGCCTTGTATTGAAGTATCTGAAGAACTTTTATCTTGAGAAAATAAGAAATACCATGCTAATGCACCAAGCCCACTTAAAATCAGTATTATTATAAAAATTAGGATAAATATCCTCAATTTACTTTTTGATTTAGTCGGTTCTGGAGTAGAGATGACTTCTTGTGTAATTGCTGGTTCTGGTATGACTTCTATCTCAACCTCAGACTCTGTCATTGCTTGATTTTCTTCTTTAACAGTTGGCAATTCAGATTGAGAATCTAAAGATTCGGTAGAATCTGATGCAACCGAATTCGAATTGACCTCATTTATCTCAATCGTATTTTGTTCAATAACCTGTGGTTGTTCTGTTTGAATATTCAAAGCAGAGGATGGAAATACTGTTTCACCAATATTAACTACTCCGCCATCTGTATGGCTTTCATTTTGTTTATCACGAATTTGAATAAGAAATCTAACACTGTTTTCTTGAGATAATAAAGAGTCAACTAGCCATTCATCAACATATCCAATTAATTGTTCATTATCTACTGACATATTATTCAATGAATGCCAATTTTTTTCTGGTCCCCACTGATTAAGACCGGATAAATAATAATTATCTTGGTTACGTTGAATCAATATATCAATATCAGCACTGCCATTCCATTTTTGTGCTAAAAATCTAGCAATACCTGGTTTATACCCTTCTAATTCAATTCTTAGTGCCATGATATCCTCTATTTCATAACTAAGAGTTTATCAATATAGATTGATAAACTTTTCATAATCCAAGGTAGCTTCATGCTACCTTATTTATTTAATGACGATAAAATGATTGTCACTTAATTTATTTAAAATAACTATTTTATTTGTGATTGTTTAAAGAACATTAAAATCTCACCAAGTCGAGAGTTTTGTTCTTGACTTATTTCACGCCCAGCATGATGCCCGACATTTTCTTGAGCAAGCATAGCAAATGCAATAAACCAATCAAATATAGCAAATTGAGAATAATTTTTAGTCTTATCATCAAGTACTGGTAGTGGATGTGATAATTGACTTGAAAATTGGCTCAATGGTGAAGAAAATATTGGTTTACCTTGATTGACTCGGCTCATTGGTATTTCAATAGATTGTCCTTGAACAAAACCGAGCCATGCAATGAAGTCTGCTAATAAAGTATGTATAGTGCTCACTTGTCTAGACTCTAGATCATCGCGTTTACTACCTGTATTTTCATTTTGCAATATTCGTTCAGTTAAACTTGCTTCAATTTTTAGACGATTTGCTGCAGTGATAAGCTCTTCGACAATAAAAGATAGTGATTTTTGCTCCAAACCAAAAAATTGTAAAATATGTTTATCTAAAACAATATTTCTTAAATACTCTAGCCATGTAGTAAATATTGTTTTAGCCAATTTACATTCAGTTGGTAAAATGGTTACTGGTTTTACATTAGATGAGAAATTATCATCGGAAAATAATTCAAAATCGGTATTCAATCCAAAATCGGTTGATATATCATTGCCCATATCATCATGAGCTTCGTTTTTAGATGTATCAGTACCTGTTTCACTAGTATGATAAAGTGCACGAATGGTTTGTTCAGGTAGTTCTAATACTTTAAGTAGTTCACCCAGTAATAAGGCTTTTCCCTGTAGTTCTTTAACAACATCAGCGATAATCTGTTTTTTCTTACCAAGTTCTTCATCATTATCTGCCTGATACCAAGTATCAAAACGCATATTAATAATATAATCAATTTTTTCATTGAGTTGTTCAACAATGCGTTGTTGTTTGATTTCAGTGATAGCAACTTGTTCTAAATATTGGCTAATTCTTCCGATACCACCATCATTTAATTTTAACATGGCATCCCATGCCTGATCAGGATCGTTAACATACTCTTTGACATCAGGATCTTCAACAAATGTATTTTTTAAAATTTGCATTTTTTCTTGATAAGTATCGTTGTAAGATAATTCAAGTTTTGTCTCTGCATCAGTATTTAAAAATGGTACATCAAAACCTGGTTTTCGTACTAAAAAAACATTGTTGAATTTATGTTCATTAAACCAATTTGTTAACCAATCATAGTTACCAAAACGTTCTAAAATGGTTTGTTGTAGTAATCCACCTTTACCCCAACTATTTTTAAGATTATCTTCTGATAAAGTTAGTGAGTTGCTAATACGTTTATCGAACATGGTAATAGCCCATAATAGACCAGCTTTTTTAGTCGCTCTTTTTTCTGCTGACTCTCCTTGGGTCTTATCTATCCAACGTTCAAGAACGGGACCAACGTCGTTAACATCAGATTGTTTATCTGATGGGGTACAAACAACAAGAACATTCATTTCTTGATTATCAGTATATTTTTCGAAAAGATAAGCAACCTTACCCCGTAATAAAAGTTGAGCAATAGGATTACCTTCTTTAACATCTGAAATAGAAGTTAAATTTAATCGTCCCCGATATCCTGGGAAATCAAGCAAATCAACTTTTTCAAACGTAGGCACACGCGTTTGATTTACTAATGGAAAAGTTAATTCAGCGGTTAAAAAAGCAAGTTGAGCTAGAGAAATCGAGGCTGGTACACCATTTTGAGGAGTAATAGTTACTGATGAATCTCGGTCAGTATTTAATCGATCAAGGATGTCGACATTCATAATACTGTCAATTTGCGACTTAGTACCATTATTATCTTTAACTAATACTGAAATTGGCGCATATACTGTACTAACATAATTTAAGCTAGCTAATGTTGTCGCTAATTGTATATAGACTGCCGTAATTTCACTGATACCGCCCCATAAAACTGAAAAAAGTGCACTACGTTCAGAAGTTTTAAGATACGGTAGCAAATACATTGCTTTTTCCCAATAACCACCTTTTAATCCTTCAAGCGAATTACCAAAATTTTCAGCTAGATAATCATATAAATCAACAATATCATCTTCAGTAATACCACCGGTATATTCATCTTGCTTTTTACTTTCAATATTTTGAATCAGCTGATTTAATGATGAAAATTCGATTTTATTACTGATTCTTTGTTGATCAAAATCTTTAAAATAAGCATTAATTAAAATTTTAACAATTTCAATTTCTTGAAAGAGTTTTAGTTCTAAAGGATAATTTGCAATACCTCCTTTAGCTATTCGGCTAAAACGAGTCACCAGACCCGTTGCCTCTTTACCACTTCCGACAGGATTAACATGATCAATAAAATCTAAAATTTCATTATCAACAACGGTTTCAAGTTTACCATTTTGACCTGCTGCCAATGCTGAAATTAGATAAGATTTTCCTGCCTGCGATAAACCAAAAAAACCAACTGCAACAGATTTACTTGATACATCACCTAACTTTTTTGCACTATTACGAAGACGACGAAGATCGAGAATTAAACTATCAGCTTCATTATTCAGACGTTTAGATGAGTTACGCGTTTGATCCACCCATTCAATGGCCTTTGCAGATGCTTGATAAACCTGTTCCCAAGATTTAGGTAGTTGTTCGTTTAAATTTTTCATCGTTTTATTATTCCACTATCAAGCCAATATTGTGTGCTAATTAA
>CAMLPV010000013.1 GCA_946482005.1 uncultured Gilliamella sp. | reverse complement strand
TCGCTATCCGTGAAGGTGGACGTACTGTTGGTGCTGGTGTTGTTGCTAAGGTTATTAAATAGTTAAATTATTAGCTACCATAGAAAGGGTATCGTTTGATGCCCTTTCTTATCTGGTCTGTTTAGCAAAATGTTTTTAGGAAAAGAGCATTTTGGAAAATAGATAATATTATAAATAACATAATCGTAGGTTTTATATGCTAGTAAGTAACGAGAGTCAAGATACAAATACTATTCTAGACAAATTCAAATGGGGTTTAGTTTTAGTATTGATTGCGTTTATTGTTTGGGGCAACTTTTATTTTGCTGGACCTAATGATATATATCAACCTAATACGATCGTTCGGATAATTGCCGTTGTTGCGATTTCTGCATTAACTTTATTTATTGCATTCACAACAGGTAAAGGCAAATCCTTTATATTATTTTTAGAAGAATCAAGAAAAGAATTAAGAAAGGTTGTATGGCCATCTCGTAAAGAAACAGTACAGACAACCTTATTAGTTGCCGCCATCACAGTGGTTGTTGGTTTAGCGCTTTGGGGAATGGATTCTTTATTCCGTTCAGTAGTCTTTTATTTAACATCAATAGGACGTTAATATGAGTGAAACACAACAAAAACGATGGTATGTTATTCAAGCTTATTCTGGTTACGAAGCGCGTGTTGCACAATCATTACGTGAATATATCAAATTACATAATATGGAAGATTCATTCGGTGAAGTACTTGTACCGACTGAAGAAGTCGTTGAGATGAAAAGTGGTCAACGTCGTAAAAGTGAACGTAAATTCTTCCCGGGTTATGTTTTAGTAGAAATGATGATGAATGATGCGACTTGGCATTTGGTTAAAAGTGTACCAAGAACTATGGGTTTCATTGGTGGTACATCCGATAGACCAGCACCTATCAGTCAGCGCGAAGTTGATGCGATAATGAATCGTTTACAACAAGTGGGTGACAAACCTCGTCCTAAAACATTATTTGAACCAGGTGAACTTGTTCGTGTTAATGAAGGACCATTTGCTGACTTTAATGGTGTAGTTGAAGAAGTTGATTATGAAAAAAGCCGCTTAAAAGTATCGGTTTCAATTTTTGGTCGTTCAACACCTGTTGAACTTGATTTTAGCCAAGTAGAAAAAAGCTAAAATTTTTATCAAAATTTATTTATTCTTTTACAAGTTAAAAAAAATCACAGAATTAATTCTGTGATTTTTTTATTTATTAATCGAGCAATAATATAAGCATCATATTTTATCGTATTGACGCTAATTATCTTATACTTCAAACTCTTCAAGTTGCTGCTGAACATCTAGCCATCTTAATTCAGTTTCTTCTAACTCGTTTTTCAATTGACTCTGTTTAAGGAGTAACTCAGTTAGTTCTGATTTCTTATCAGCCTCATATACAATTGGATCGGCCAATTGTTGTTCAAGTGTTTGCAGTTGATTCGTTAGTCGTGCAAGAATTTGCTCTTCTTTCTCAAGCTGTTTTTTCAATGGCTGCATTTGTGCACGTCGCTCTGCTTCTTTACGCTTTTGTTCTTTACGATCTAAAGCCGAAACATTTTGAATAACTTCTTTCTTGATAACCTCTTTTTCGATTTTATCTTCTTGATCTATTGGTTGATTCTCTAATTTTTGTTCGTTAGAAAGCCATTTTTGATAATCTTCAAGATCACCGTCAAAAGGTTCAACTTTATGATCATGCACTAAGTAGAATTCATCAGTTGTAGACCTTAATAAATGACGATCATGCGACACGACTACTAATGCTCCTTCAAATCCAATAAGTGCTTCGGTGAGTGCTTGGCGCATATCTAAATCTAAATGGTTAGTTGGTTCATCTAATAAAAGCAAATTAGGTTTTTGCCATACAATTAAGGCCAAAACAAGCCGAGCTTTTTCGCCACCTGAGAAAGTTTTTACTGGCTCTTTAACTTTATCGCCATGAAAATCAAAGCCACCTAAATAATTACGTAACAACTGTTCGGTATTTTTAGGATCAGCAATCCGAGACAGATGCCACAGTGCAGATTCATCAGGACGTAAATATTCTAATTGATGTTGAGCAAAGTAACCGAGTTGAACCCCTTGAGCAAGGTTTATATGCCCTTCTTTAGGTGCAAGCTCACCTGCCAGTAATTTAATTAAGGTTGATTTCCCCGCACCATTACGACCTAATAGCCCTATGCGTGAACCAGGTACTAAGTTTAGTTTAATTTGTTCCAACACAATTTTTTCGTCATAACCAGCAACAACTTTTTCCATCATTAATAGTGGACTTGGTAAAAATTCCGGTTTTTTAAAGTTAAAATGGAAAGGATTATCAACATGAGCAGGAGCAATGAGTTCCATTCTTTCTAACATTTTAATACGGCTTTGAGCTTGTTTAGCTTTGGTTGCTTTAGCTCTAAACCTATCAATGTAACTTTGTAAATGTGCAACTTTAGCTTGTTGATTTTCATAAAGTGCTTGTTGTTGTGCGAGTTTAGCTGAGCGTTGGGTTTCAAACGAAGAATAATTACCGGTATATTCAAATAAACTTTGCTGTTCAATATGTATAATTTTGTTGACCAGCGGATCTAAAAAGTCACGGTCATGCGAAATTAAAATTAAGGTTCCTTGATAATTGCTTAACCACTTTTCAAGCCATATTACAGCATCTAAATCAAGATGGTTGGTAGGTTCATCGAGTAACAATAAATCAGAACGGCACATTAAGGCTTGTGCTAAGTTTAAGCGCATACGCCAACCACCAGAATAAGATTTTACTGGTAGTAATAATTGCTCATTAGAAAATCCCAAACCATGTAATAGTGTTGCAGCTCTTGGACGAATTGTCCATGCATCAATATTGTCAAATTTTTCATGAACCAGCGCAATTTGATGACCATCATCTTGTTGATTGGCTAGGTCTAACTGTTTTTCTAATTGGCGATATTCCCGATCACCATCAATAACATATTCAATAGCGGGTATATCCAATGCAGGGGTTTCTTGATTTACCCAAGCCAGTTGCCATTGGCTAGGAAAAGTTAATGTACCTGCATCCGCTTCGATTTCACCTTTAATAAGTGAAAATAAAGTAGATTTTCCGCTACCATTTTTTCCAACTAATCCGACCTTTTGTTTAGGGTTAATTGTGGCAGAAGCTTTATCTAAAAGTACATTAACACCGCGGCGAACTTGGATGGAATCAAATACTATCATGACTAAGTCACCTATGATTCAATATAAAATGTGTTATGCTAACAAAAAATAATACTTATGCAAAATTATAATAGGAAATTTAATATGGTAATGAATTCTTATTGCCTGACCCCCAAAATTGCCCAACAGATTGTCGACAGAACCATGAAAATTATTGATTGTAATATCAATGTAATGAATGCCGACGGTTGTATTATTGGCAGTGGTGATTTAGAACGTATTGGGGAATTACATGAAGGCGCAATACTCGCGATATCGCAAAAAAGAGTTGTTTCAATAGATGGCACAATGGTTAAACGCTTGAAAGGCGTTAAACCTGGTATCAATTTACCATTAAAGCTTAATGATCGCATAGTTGGTGTTATTGGTTTAACAGGCGAGCCATCGGATATTAGACAATTTGGTGAATTGGTCTGTATGTCAGCAGAAATGATGATGGAACAAACACAATTATTACAGGAATTATCTTATGATAATCGTTTAAAAGAAGAATTAATTCTAACTCTAATTGAGAAAGAGGTTTTGCCTGAAAGTATGGTGCAATGGGTTAAGCGATTAGATATTAATTTACAGTTACCACGCGTAGTGTGCATGATTGAAATCGATAGTGGTCAATTGGGTATTGATACTGCAATGAGTGAATTACAACATCTACAAAATCAAGTTCAGCATGTGAGCAAGCATAATTTAGTTGCGATTAAATCTATTACTGAATTAGTTATTTTAATTCCTGCCTTAAATCGTTATGGTCGATGGGATCTATCGGAACATAAAAAGAAATTAGAGCAATTAGTCATCACCATAAAAGAATCTACTCACTTAGATATTCGAATTTCATTGGGTAACTATTTTGAACAGCACCCTTATCCGTTAGTTAAATCTTATCAAACCGCTAAAACAACAATGTTAATTGGCAAACAAAGAATGCCGAACATACGTAATTATTATTATCAAGAACTGATTCTTCCTGTTTTATTACATGGCTTAAGTTATGATTGGCAAGCCGAAGAGTTATTATTACCTTTGAAAAAATTAAGGATGGGAGACAACAACGGAGTATTACAAAAAACATTGCAAACGTGGTTTAAAAATAATGTACAAAATGGCGATACGGCCAATGAGCTATTTATTCATCGTAATACTTTAGAATATCGATTAAATAAAATTGCTAAATTAACTGGTTTAAATCTAGCCAAATTCGATGATCGCCTATTATTGTATATTGGTTTACAACTCAATAGAAACGAATAAATTCTAAATACACTTCTTTATCATTCTATGATTAATGTGTATTTAGAATTATCTTAGATAATATCTTGATATGTATTTTTTAGTTTTTTACGTTACTGGTGCGGGATTGAAAATAGCCAGTGGATTGTATAATTTCCAATGATCTGACCATGGTTGTTTTCGACCACTTGCTACATCCAAAATTAAATGGAAAAGTCGCCAACCTATATCCTCAATGGTTGCCTTACCTAAAGCAATATCGCCTGCGCTAATATCAATGAGATCGAACCATTGTTCTGCAACAATATTACGGCTGGACATTTTTATGACAGGTACCATGGCTAATCCATACGGGGTTCCACGACCAGTGGTGAATACTTGTAATGTAATACCTGATGCTACCTGTTGTGCACCACACACAAAATCACTAGCAGGTGTTGCAGCAAAGATTAATCCTTTTTTGGTTGGTCTTTGACCGGGAGATAATACTTCAACTATTGGGCTTGTTCCTGATTTTGCAATAGATCCCATTGCCTTTTCAACTATGTTATTTAAACCACCTTTCTTATTTCCTGGCGTAGTATTGGCACTACGATCAACTTTACCGGCAGCAAGATATTCATCATACCATTGCATTTCTCGAATTAGTGCTTTACCAACTTCTTCATCGATAGCTCTTGGCGTAAGTAAATGAATTCCATCTCGGACTTCCGTTACTTCAGAAAACATAACTGTTGCACCACATCTCACTAATAAATCAGAAGCAAAGCCGACAGACGGATTTGACGTAACGCCTGAGAATGCATCACTACCACCACATTGCATTCCAACAATTAATTCTGATGCTGGCACCGTTTCTCGTTTACGTTGATTTAAACGTTGTAAATGCTTTTCAGCAACACGCAAAATATGATCAACCATTGCTTTAAAACCATGCTCATCTTGCAAAGTAACAAGGTCATCATTTTCTAATTTAATCGGAATAGTATCATGTGTACCTTTGAGCAATCTTTCTGGCTGTAACTTTTCACATCCCAAACTAATAACCATAATTTCTCCGCCAAAATTAGGATTCTTAGCTAAATTATGAATAGAACGAATTGGCACAATAGCCGCTGGAGCATCAATGGCAACACCGCAACCATATAAATGGGTCAGTGGAACTACAGCATCTACGTTGGGATATTTGGGTAACAAATCACGTTCAATGATTTTGGCAACATATTCAACAACACCAGAAACACAATTAACACTCATGGTAATACCAAGTATATTACGAGTACCGACGGAACCATCTTTATTACGATAACCTTCAAACGTATAACCTTCTAAAGGTGGTAATGGGGTCACTTTTTTAGTTGCTATTTCTAATTCATGTAATTCAGGAGCAGTAGGCATTTGTGTCACTGCTTCATTTATCCAGCAACCTTGTTTAATATCTGTTTTGGCATAACCAATGATTTCACCATAGCGTATTATGGCTTGACCTTGGTTTATATCATTTAATGCAACCTTATGACCTTGAGGTATATCTTCAATTAACTGTAATCCATTGTCGAAAATCGTCCCTTTAGGTAATCCATTGTTATTGACAACAATCGCAACATTATCAATTTCTTTAATTTTGATAAAGAGTGGTTTGTTAATTTGCTTCTCCATTACTTAACTCCCATTATGCTAATTAACTTTTTATCAATATTTATTAACAGCAACTTAAGTTTTATAACATATTTAATAATCTATTTGTTATATCTTAAATCCTTATAAAATAAATAGCATTGTGCATATCCACAATTATTAGCATATAAATTGGCTAAATATCATAAAAATCACTATAAAAGTAGGTTTATATCACAAAATTAGGCTGTTTTATCAAAATTTTGTGAAGAACGTAACATTGATTTGTGTATTTGCATATGAATAAATGTAATTGGCACTAATATTTTGTAATTTTGCCCAATGAAATTTCATGATGAACCCTCCATACTTATCTACCATTAGTGGATTACTTAGAAATGTAAAAAGTCTATTTATTTTCTACTTCAGCTAAATCTTTAATATTTAATTATTAACTGAGAGTTATCAGTTAGGAGCTAAACATGGAAATAAACAAAACCAAACAAAAAAGGACCAATGCCAGATGGATGACGGTCGTTTTTTTATTTATAGTCACAGCGATTAACTACGGAGATAGAGCAACATTAGGTATAGCTGGTAAAGCAATGTCGGGGGAATTAGGTTTTGATGCCGCTGCAATGGGATGGGTTATGTCATCCTTTGGTATTGCATACGTAATCGGGCAATTACCTGGAGGTTGGTTATTGGATAAATTTGGCTCAAAACGGGTTTATTTCTTTAGTATTTTATTTTGGTCAATTTTTACCTTGTTACAAGGTACCGTGCATTTTTTTATAGGTGCATGGGCACTAGTTATGCTTTTTACTTTCCGATTTTTAATGGGGCTTGCTGAAGCGCCATCATTCCCGGGCAATAGTCGTATTACTGCAGCTTGGTTTCCCGCTAAAGAAAGAGCAACAGCGGTTGCCATTTTTAACTCAGCCCAATATTTTGCAACGGTTATTTTTGCTCCAATTATGGGTTGGCTGACGCATGAATATGGTTGGCAATCAGTATTTTTCTTTATGGGTGGATTGGGTATTTTTGTCAGTGTTGTTACTTTATTTGTTATTCGTAACCCTAAAGATCATCCTTTAGCCAATCAAGCCGAAGTTGATTATATCGTTGAAGGTGGTGCTTTAGTGGATATGGATCAGAAAAAAGAAAATGGTAAGCAAGAAGGTCCAAAATTAAGTTATTTATGGCAATTATTGACGAATAGAATGTTGCTTGGTGTTTACTTAGGTCAATATTGTATTAACTGTTTAACATTTTTCTTTATCACTTGGTTCCCTATTTATTTGGCAACACAACGTGGAATGAATATTAAAGAAGTCGGATTTGCTGCTGCGGTGCCTGCTATTTGTGGTTTTATTGGTGGAATTAGTGGTGGTGTTATTTCTGATTTTATTATGCGCAAAACAAACTCTTTATCAAAAGCACGTAAAACGCCGATCATTTTAGGTATGTTATTTTCAATGACAATGATCATGTGTAATTACGTTGATTCAATTGGACTCGTTATTTTATTTATGTCAATGGCCTTTTTTGGCAAAGGTGTCGGTGCACTCGGTTGGGCTGTAATGGCGGATACTGCACCAAAAGAAATGAGCGGTCTAGCGGGTGGGTTATTTAATATGTTTGGTAATGCATCAAGTATCATTTCTCCAATTATTATTGGTTATATTGTGGCATGGACAGGTCGCTTTGAATGGGCACTTGTTTTTGTAGCTGGTCACGCACTTGTTGCTGCTTTTAGTTATTTATTTCTTGTTGGTCCAATTAAACGAATGGAATTGAAAAAATAAGATTAAATATAACTAAATGAATTTATGAAATGGAGAATCGTAATATGAATACCCAATCCGTTCCTATTATTACTTCAATGCAAGTTATTCCTGTTGCCGGTTACGACAGCATGTTAATGAACATTGGTGGAGCACATGGTCCATACTTTACTCGCAATATTGTGATATTGACTGATAGTGCAGGTCATGTTGGTGTTGGTGAAGCTCCAGGAGGTTCAACGATTGAAAATGCATTGAAAGATGCTTGTGCTCATGTTGAGGGTAGACCTATTTCGATTCTGAATCGTATTGTAAATGATATGCATCAAGGATACTTAGATTCTGATTATGATACTTTTGGTAAAGGTGCATGGACATTTGAACTACGAGTTAATGCCGTTGCGGCTTTAGAGTCTGCACTATTGGATTTAATGGGGCAATTTTTAAATGTACCCGTGGCTGAATTACTCGGTGGTGGAAAACAGAGAGATGAAGTAACTGTTTTGGGCTATTTATTTTATATTGGCGATGATAAGAAAACTGATCTGCCTTATGACCAGCCCATCAAAACAGGCCATGAATGGTACAACGTTCGTCGTCGTCAAGCGATGACAGTACAATCGGTATTAGAATTAGCTGAAGTAGCAAAAGATCGTTATGGTTTTAAAGATTTCAAAATGAAAGGTGGTGTATTAGCGGGTGAAACAGAAATTGAAACTGTTATTGAACTAAAAAAACATTTTTCAGATGCACGAATCACCATAGATCCTAATGGCGGTTGGTTATTGGAAGACGCAATACAATTATGTAAAGGACTCAACCATGTATTGACTTATGCTGAAGATCCTTGTGGTGCTGAAAATGGTTATTCAGGACGGGAAGTAATGGCAGAGTTTCGTCGTGCTACAGGTCTATCAACAGCAACGAATATGGTTGCAACAAACTGGCGAGAAATGTGTCACTCAATTATGTTACAAGCCGTTGATATACCCTTAGCTGATCCGCACTTTTGGACTTTAACAGGTGCAAGTCGTGTTGCTCAACTATGCCATGAATGGGGCTTAACTTGGGGGTGTCATTCCAATAATCATTTTGATATCTCTTTAGCGATGTTTAGTCATGTTGGTGCATCAGCCCCCGGTAATCCAACTGCACTTGATACCCATTGGATATGGCAAGAAGGTCAGTCACGATTGACTAAAAACCCATTACAAATCACCAATGGCAAAATTAAATTGCATGATAAACCTGGACTAGGCATTGAATTAGATATGCAACAAATCATGAAAGCCCACGAATTACATAAAAAATTAGCGAATGGTGCACGTAATGATGCTATTGCTATGCAATATTTAATTCCTGGATGGCAGTTTGATCGCAAACGACCTTGTATGGTTCGTTAACACAGAATTAGAGAAATAAAAATTTAAGAGGTTAATTTTATGAGTTTATCAACACCAATTATTACGGAAATGCATGTTTATCCTGTTGCTGGGTATGACAGTATGTTACTTAATTTAAGTGGAGCTCATGCGCCGTATTTTACTCGAAATATCGTTATCCTAAAAGATAACTCAGGTAACATCGGTGTCGGCGAAGTTCCATGTGTAGGAACAGTTACTAAAACATTAGAAGATGCTAAATCATTAGTCGTTGGTCAATCTATTGGGCACTATAAAAATATTATGAATCGTGTGCGCTTTCAATTTGCTGATCGTGATGTTGGTGGGCGAGGCAATCAGACATTTGATCAGCGTTCAACAATTCATGTTGTTACTGCCATTGAAGCAGCAATGTTAGATTTATTAGGTAAACATTTAGGTGTCACGGTTGCATCATTACTGGGTGATGGGCAACAACGTGATGAAGTCGAAATGTTGGGATACTTATTTTATATAGGCGATCGTAAGAAGACGGATTTACCTTATCAAAGTCAAGATGATGAAAAATGTGATTGGTATCGCCTACGACATGAAGAAGCATTAACGCCTGAAAAAATTGCGCAGTTAGCTCAAGCAACCTATGAAAAATATGGTTTTCGTGATTTCAAATTGAAAGGTGGCGTTTTATCTGCAGAAGATGAAGCAGAAGCCGTAATTGCAATAAAAAAGAGATTCCCAGAAGCTCGAGTAACACTCGATCCTAATGGTGGATGGCGATTAGATGAAGCAATTCGTATTGGTAAGTATTTAAAAGATACGTTGGCTTATGCAGAAGATCCTTGTGGTGCTGAACAAGGTTATTCAGGGCGAGAAGTCATGGCTGAATTTCGTCGTGCCACTGGTTTACCAACAGCGACTAATATGATTGCAACCGATTGGCGTCAAATGGGACACACATTATCATTACAATCTGTTGATATTCCATTAGCAGATCCTCACTTTTGGACTATGAATGGTTCTGTACGTGTTGCACAAATGTGTCATGAATTTGGTTTAACGTGGGGGTCACACTCTAATAATCATTTTGATATCTCGTTGGCGATGTTCACACACGTTGGCGCAGCTGCACCCGGTAATCCAACAGCACTTGATACCCATTGGATTTGGCAAGAAGGTAACCAACGTTTGACTAAAGAACCATTACAAATCACCAACGGTAAAATTAAAGTTCCAGAAAAACCTGGTTTAGGAATTGAAATTGATATGGATCAGGTGATGAAAGCTCATGAGCTATTTAAAACGATGGGTCTTGGCAACCGTAATGATGCAATGGCTATGCAATATTTAATTTCAGGCTGGCAGTTTGATAATAAAAAACCATGTTTGGTTAGATAATCAAACTATTATTATCAAAAAATAACGTGATAATCAAAAAGGTAAATTATGAAAAAAATAACCTGCCACAATCAATTTAAACAAGATATGTTAGAACGTAAAAAACTTATTGGTTGCTGGGCTGCTTTAGGAAATCCAATTTCAACTGAAATACTTGGTTTAGCTGGTTTTGATTGGCTGTTACTCGATGGTGAACATGCCATTAATGATGTTATGACATTTGTGCCACAATTAATGGCATTAAAAGATAGTATTAGTGCACCGGTCGTTCGTCCAGCTTCGAATGATCAAGTATTAATTAAACGATTACTTGATATCGGATTTTATAACTTTTTAATTCCTTATATAGAAACGGTAGAGCAAGCTAAACAAGCTGTATCCTATACTCGTTATCCACCGGAAGGTCTACGAGGCGTTTCAGTCGCTCACCGTAGTAATGCTTTTGGAACAATTCCAGATTATTTCACTAAAATTAATCAAAATATTTGTGTAATGGTACAAATTGAGACTCAACAGGCAGTTGATAATGTTGAAGCAATCACTGCAGTTGAGGGTGTTGATGGTATTTTTGTTGGACCAAGTGATTTATCTGCTTCATTAGGACATTTTGGAAATCCTAAGCATCCTGACGTGCAAGCCACAATAAAACATGTTTTTGAGGTAGCTAAAACACAAGGTAAAGCATGTGGCATTTTAGCACCGATTGAAGCTGATGCTCATCATTATATTGCAATGGGAGCAACATTCGTAGCGGTTGGTAGTGATCTTAGTTTGTTAAGAAACTCAACTCAAACATTAGCCGATAAGTTTTTAAAGTAACTAGTACTAGTTTAATTGTAAAAAAGGAGAGTAAAATGAAAATTGGTTTTATTGGTTTAGGTATTATGGGTAAACCGATGAGCAAAAACCTGTTAAAAGCGGGTTATTCATTAGTAGTTTGTGATAAAAATCAATCATCAGTTGATGAAGTTGTTGCTGCTGGAGCACAACGTGCTGTAAATGCTAAAGAAGTTGCTCAACTCTGTGACGTTATAATTACTATGTTACCTAATTCACCACATGTAAAAGAAGTTGTTTTAGGCGAAAATGGTATAATTGATGGTGCTAAACCGGGTACTACTATCATAGATATGAGTTCAATTGCACCTTTAGCTAGTCGTGAAATTCATGATGAAGTTGTTAAAAAAGGTTTGGCGATGTTAGATGCGCCAGTTAGTGGTGGAGAACCAAAAGCAATTGATGGCACATTATCTGTTATGGTGGGGGGAGATAAAACTATTTTTGATAAACATTATGACATAATGAAAGCTATGGCAGGTTCAGTTGTTTACACAGGTGAAATTGGTGCTGGAAATGTCACTAAATTAGCAAATCAGGTAATTGTTGCTTTGAATATTGCCGCTATGTCTGAGGCATTAGTATTAGCAACTAAAGCTGGTGTAAACCCTGAATTAGTTTATCAAGCCATTCGTGGAGGATTAGCTGGAAGTACGGTATTAGATGCTAAAGCGCCAATGGTTTTAAATCGTAACTTTAAACCTGGTTTCAGAATTGATTTACATATTAAAGATTTACAAAATGCTTTAGATACTTCTCACGGTGTTGGTACGTCATTACCATTAACTGCAGCTGTAATGGAAATGATGCAAGCCCTTAAAACTGATGGTATGGGAGAATGCGATCATAGTGCGTTGGCACGTTACTATGAGAGTTTAGCAAAAATAGAAATTAAATAATAAGGTTAAAATTGAGTATGGAGACATACTCAATAACTTTGACTAATTCCATAAGGATAGATATGAAAATTGTCATCGCTCCTGATTCTTTTAAAGAAAGCCTAAGTGCTATTGAAGTTGCTAATATAATTAAAAAAGGATTTTTAAATGTTTACCCACAGGCTGAATATTTTTTAATACCAGTTGCTGATGGAGGTGAGGGGACTGTTGATGCAATGGTTGATGCATTAAATGGTAATAAAATCACAGTATCTATTACTGATCCATTAGGCGAAAAAGGTTTTGCTTTTTATGGTATTTCAGGAGATGGACAAACAGCTGTGATAGAAATGGCTTCAGCAAGTGGCCTTGAGCGTGTACCTGTAAGTAAACGAGATGCTAAAATTACTACCTCATATGGTACTGGAGAATTAATCAAAGATGCTCTTGATAAAGGTTGTAAAAAATTTATCATTGGTATAGGTGGTAGTGCAACAAATGACGGCGGTGCCGGAATGTTGCAAGCATTAGGTGTTAAACTTTTAGATAAATATGGTAATCAAATCGGTTATGGCGGTGTTTCATTAAGTGAACTTGATAAAATTGATATTAGTGAAATTGATCGACGAATTAAAGATTGTGATTTTGAAGTCGCTTGTGATGTTACTAATCCGTTAACGGGTGAAAATGGTGCTTCATTCATATTTGGACCACAAAAAGGAGCGTCACTCGCCGATGTTCATTTGCTTGATAAAAATCTTAAACATTTTGCCCAAATAATAAAAAATAGTTTTAATATTGATATTGAATCAACTCCAGGAACAGGTGCTGCTGGGGGAATGGGAGCCGCTTTATTAGCGTTTATGAATGCTAAGTTAAGGCCTGGAATTGAAATTATTACTGAAACTTTAAATTTAGATACACTTATTTCAAATGCCGATTTAGTTATTACGGGTGAAGGACGATTAGATTATCAAAGTATCAATGGTAAGGTCCCTGTAGGTGTTGCCCGAATTGCTCAAAAATATCAAAAACCAGTTATAGCAATTGTTGGGAGTTTAGGTGATAAAGCAGAAACTATTTATCCTTATGGGATTAATGCGATGTTTAGCATTTTAAGTAAAGTTGCTACTTTATCCGAGGTGTTAGAGCCTACGGCAGCAAGAGCGAATCTTTTTCAGACATCAATGAATATCGCCTTAACGCTCAAATTAGGAAATACCCTTAAATAGTTTATAATACCCTTTATCTCATTCTGATAAAGGGCATCATAATAGAATTATCGTTTAAGCACTGATAATGCTCGGCGAATAAATAATACACAAATAGTCACGAAAACCAAAAGTCCTAGATATTGAGGTAATACCCCTAAATCAGTTGGTATGGCAAGTGGAGCATCACTACCACCACTAGCAATGCTAATTACAATTACAACAGCTAAAATTACCCCGACTAAGCTCTCACCAACAATCAGACCTGAAGCAATTAATGCAGCTTTTCGATCGACTTTTTTATACTCTTCTTCTGGATTCAATTTAAGCGTCCTTGCTTTTGCATATGCATTACGTTTTATAATCCATGATAATACTGTTCCCACGAAGATAGGCATAGTAATGCTTGGCGGTAGATAAATACCTAAACCAACTGCAAGAGCAGGCAATCTAAATTTAGAGTTATTAGCAGCTAAAACTAAGTCAATAATAATAATAACCGCACCAACCACTAAGCCGATTAAGATCATGGTCCAATCAAGATTATGTGAAAAAATACCTTTAGCAATGGTTGTCATAAGAGTTGCTTGTGGCGCAGCTAATACTTGGGATTGATCCATATCTGGACGCGGAACCGCACCAGTGAAGCCATAAGCGTTGTATAAAATTTCTAAGATAGGGGCAATAACAATAGCGCCAACAATACAACCGATTAATAATGCGACTTGCTGTTTCCATGGTGTGGCTTGGACTAAATAACCCGTTTTTAGATCTTGCAGGTTATCATTAGAAATACATGCCACGGCTAAAACAGCACTGGTGGTAAATAGTGCAAGGGCTGTTGCAAAATTAGTACCTTCTATAGAGTCCAACATGCCATTGATTTCGCCTAAACCAAGTAAGATAAGTGAAATAACAATAGCAGCCACAATCGCAATACCTGAGATTGGACTCGCGGATGATCCAACTAATCCTGCCATATAACCACAAGCAGCTGCTACTAAAAAGCCCATAATAAATGCAAATAGTACTGCACATATGACTAATGACCATGCTACGCCTAATGATAATCCACTATCAGCAATAAACGCATAAAAGGTAATAAGTAGAATCATCAACATGCCTGCCATGATTAAGAATATCGTTTTAGGTGATAAGTCTTGATCTGTTGGAGCAATATCGCTCGCTGATACATCAGAGCGCATGGTTTTGAATGAAATTTTTAATCCTTCAATTACTGGTTTGATTAAAGTAAGTAGTGTCCAAATAGCTGCGATAGCAATAGTACCCGCACCAATAAAGCGAATATCTTTAGCCCAAAATCCCATAGCAATTTGTGATAAAGGTTGACTTGAATCATAATCACTAATTAGACTTAAAATTGGAATGCCAAATAGCCAAGCAATAATTGTTCCAATTAAAACCGCTATACCTGACATAATACCTATCAAGTAACCAGCACTCAAAAGCGCTAACGAAAAGCCCATCGGTAGTTGAAAAATGGATTTACCAGCAGTAAACCAATAAGCGGTGCTGTCTGACAAAATTCTAAAACCATTAGTAAATAAACTCACAATGGAGGCTACCACACCACCAAATAAAATATCTTTTAGTCCATCATTAGCGTCATTTCCTTCAGTCTTTGATCCAGCTTTTAATATTTCGGCAGCAGCAACACCTTCTGGATAGGGTAAATTACTTTTGACCACCATAACGTGACGCAACGGGATTGAAAATAGTACTCCTAGCATTCCACCTGCGGCACAAATTGCAAGTGTTAACCAAAATGGAAAACTTTGCCAATACCCAATCATTAATAAGCCAGGTAAAACAAATATAATTGAAGATAATGTACCCGCAGCGGAAGCTTGGGTTTGCACCATATTATTTTCTAAGATTGTTGATCCTGAAAACAGCCTCAATATTGCCATTGAAATTACTGCGGCAGGTATAGCCGATGAAAATGTTAATCCGACTTTTAAGCCAAGATAGACATTCGATGCAGTAAAAATGACAGTTATAAAAGCACCTAAAATAGTGCCTCTTAATGTAAGTTCTCGTAAATTATTCATATTATGTCATTAGGTTAATTTGATAAGAAGCTATTATATACTTAATTCGCTTTTATCGACTAGAAGTTCTATTAATAACAGAATATTTATACTTTTTATTATAATTTTCGATAAAATTTTTACTCGTTATATTAAAAATTTGTGTTAATTCGAGTGTAAAATAATAACCGTTTTTAACTTAAAAGCTTTACAATATGTGATCATTGTTAAAATCCTAGAGGTGTCGGTATCGTGAATGGACTAAAACGCCTACAAGCTATTACTAAGCAACTTCGTGATCCTATTGATGGTTGTGAATGGGATAGAGTACAAACTTTCGCATCTTTAAAAAGTTATACTTTAGAAGAAACCTATGAAGTCTTAGATGCCATTGATCATCAAAATATGCAAGAACTAAAAAATGAATTGGGTGACTTATTATTTCAAATCATTTTTTATGCTGATTTAGCTAATGAGCAAGGGGAGTTCAATTTTGATGATATCTGTAATGCTGTTGCCGATAAGTTAGTCAGTCGTCATCCCCATATCTTTACCGATAAAATGAAAGAAAAACCTAATTGGGAACAATTAAAACAACAAGAACGTGATAAACGAGCACAATATTCAATATTAGATGATATACCCAATTCTATCCCAGCTTTAATGAAAGCCGAAAAAATTCAAAAACGTTGTGCATCAGTTGGATTTGATTGGAATGAATTACAACCTGTATTAGATAAAGTAAAAGAAGAAATTGGCGAAGTAGAACAAGAGCTCAATCAAACTGAACGCGATCAACAAAAAATTGAAGAGGAGCTTGGTGATCTGTTTTTTGCTACTGTTAATTTAGCCAGACATTTAAAGGTAAAGTCAGAACTCTGTTTACAACAAGCTAATAAAAAATTCGAACGGCGTTTTAAGCAAGTAGAATCAATACTCAAACAAAAAGATCGTGCTTTATCCAACGCAACACTTGAAGAAATGGAAGATGCATGGCAAAGTGTTAAGCAGTTAGAACAAGATAATAAACGTTTAAAGTGAATCAAAATGACTGAACAAAAAAATGAATTGTATCAAGAAATCGAAGCATGGGCACAAAATGCTATTTTACACAGTCCAACTTGGAGTATTAACCAACTCGATTACTCCGAAAAAAGCATTACCGTTGTTGAGATGATCATTGGAGAAATGGCTGATAAAAGTTTCGGTCTGCCAGAAGAACAACTGAATATGATATCGCAAGAATATGGCTGTTATCTGTTATTAACTGCGCATAAATTATATGGTGGTCAGTTCTATTGGAATGATGAACTTCAACAACCTATGTTAATTTGCTGTGAACCGGATTCAACAATAGCATTATTAACGTGGAATAAAGTTAAAGGTCGTTTATTAGGAGATAAATCGGATCACATTGCTTATTTTCTAGATGAATTTGGAAAAGCTGTTTTCCAACCAGAAAAAGGTACCAATTTAGTTTATTTATAAATAACATATGGAATAAATATTATTTAAAAAAGAAAAGTTGGTTAGCGAACAAGTTTTTCGATTTTAATTAATTTTGTTAAAAGGGATATTGAATATGAATTATACACTTTATATTGGCAATAAAAACTACTCAACATGGTCTATGCGTCCTTGGGTTGTGATGAAATATTTTGATATTCCTTTTAACGAAAAGCTTGTTAAATTTGATAGTTTTAAAGATGATTCTTTGTTTAAAAGGACAATGTGCTCTGTTTCAAAATATGGCACTGTACCTATCCTAATTGATGAAGATTTAGTGATAAGTGACTCTTTAGCTATTTGTGAATATTTAGCTGAAAAGCATCACGACCTAGCTTTATGGCCGGCTGATCCCAAAAAAAGAGCAATTGCTCGAAGTTTAGTCGCTAAAATGCATTCTGGATTTCAAGCTATTCGAACTTATTTGCCGATGAATATTGAAGCTGAGTTTCCTCAAATAGGGCAAATAATATTACGAGACCATTTAGAGGTAAAAAAAGAGATCATGTTTTTAGATGATTTGCTATCCTCATTATTAACCTCGAAAAAATCAAATTGTGACTATTTGTTTGGCGATTTTAGTATAGCCGATGGCTTTTATGCCCCTTTATGCCTACGATTAAAAAATTATCATATAACAACCAGCCCAATTCTTAACAACTATATTGATACTATTTGTAATACCAAAGGCATTAAAGATTGGATAAATGATGCATTACAAGAACAATCTTTTGTTGCGATGGACGAACCATATCGTTTACATAGATAAGAAGAATTAACATGAAAATACCATCCCATTTAACACAATACGCTATAAACATTATTGAAGATGAGTTTGACGGAGAAACATCTTTTTTTATCCAATCATCCAATAAAGAACAATGGTTTGAAATTTACTATTATGGTGAATTAGAAGATGGCTATATTACTGGTTTAGAGCCAACTTTTTCCAATATTAAAATTGTGGCAAAATCCATTAATAGTAAAGAAGAAATATTGCTATTTGATGAAACGGTGCATGGATATAACGCAATGTTTTGTGATAGTCACTCTAATGAAGAGAAGAACAATAGATCACTTGAAAAACTTAATGTGCCTGCGTCAAAAATAAAATTAACATTTGGCTACAGTACTGACTATGATTCTGAGAAAGAACTTTATGACTTTGATGAAAATGGCAATGTGAACTTAATTGATGAGCGTAAAATCACGTGGCAACAGCTACTCTGCGATGGTGTTGATTGGGTATCAATTTTTTTAATTGATGAATATGGAAATGAACAACCAATAGTAGATGCAGAATTGGCTTAATTTTTTACATTATTCATTATTGGATAGACTATTGCTGAAATGAACTTATCTATAATTAAAAACCCGCTTATATAAAGCGGGTTTTATTTTTATTAAAAAACTAGCAATTATACTTCTAAATAATCCAAGATACCCGCAGCAGCTTTACGGCCTTCGCTAATTGCCGTTACAACTAAATCAGAGCCACGAACCGCATCGCCACCCGCAAAGATTTTGGAATTGGTTGTTTGATAACCTTTTATTTCAGGTGCGATTATTCGTCCTTTATCGTCAAAATCAACACCATGCTCGGCTAGCCACGGCATTGCATGTGGTTTAAATCCAAATGCCATAACGACAGCATCGGCAGGAAGAACAAATTCAGAACCGTCGATAACTACCGGTGATCGACGACCTTTGGCATCGGGCTCACCAAGCTCAGTTCTTACCATTTTTACACCTGTCACTTGTCCTGTTTTATTGATTTCAATGCTAAGCGGTTGCACATTAAATTGGAATTGTACGCCTTCTTCTTTGGCATTTTTAACTTCACGTTTAGAGCCTGGCATATTAGCTTCATCACGACGATAAGCGCATGTTACTTCGGTTGCACCTTGACGGATAGATGTTCGCACACAATCCATGGCGGTATCACCACCACCTAATACGACGACACGTTTATTTTTCATGTCAACATATGGTGTATCTTGTGTTTGCTCATGTTTCATAATATGTTTAGTATTAGCAATCAAAAATGGTAATGCATCATAGACACCATTTGCATCTTCATTTTCAAGCCCTGCACGCATAGATTGATATGTTCCTGTACCAATAAAGACCGCTGCAAATTCATTGAGTAAATCAGCCAGTTGTATCGTTTTGCCAACTTCGGTGTTCAATCGGAATTCAACACCCATTTCGGTAAAAATACGACGGCGGTTAATTAATACTTCTTTATCTAATTTAAAAGCCGGAATACCAAACGTTAACAACCCACCAATTTCTGGATGACGATCGAAAACAACCGGAGTAACCCCATTACGTACTAAGACATCAGCGCAAGCAAGACCTGCTGGACCAGCACCAATAATCGCCACTTTTAATCCAGTTTTTTCGACATTTGATAGATTTGGTTTCCATCCCATTTTGAATGCTTCATCAGTGATATAACGTTCAATATTACCAATGGTAACTGCACCAAATTCTGCATTAAGAGTACAAGAACCTTCACAAAGGCGGTCTTGCGGGCAAACACGTCCACAAACTTCAGGTAAACTATTCGTTTGGTGAGATAGTTCAACTGCTTCTAAAATTTTGCCTTCGTTAACTAATTTTAGCCAATTAGGAATATAGTTATGTACAGGGCATCGCCACTCACAATATGGATTACCACATGCTAAGCAACGATCAGCTTGCGCTTGAGACTGTGAAGCTGAAAAGCCCTCATAAATTTCAACAAATTCTATTTTACGGATGTTTAGCGATTTTTTAGGCGGATCAACACGTTGTAAATCGATAAACTGATAAACATTTTGACTCATTTCGTGTTCTCCTTACTGTGCCTGAACGCGTAGTTCTGCTGATGAACGACTACGATGACCAAGTAGTGCTTTTACATCGCTGGATTTTGGTTTAACTAATACAAATTGTTTAGCAAATTCTTGCCAATTAGCTAAGATTTCTTCCGCACGAGATGAGTTGGTCAGTTGAGCATGTTCCATGATTAAGCCACGAAGATGTTCTTCATGAATTGGGTAATCAGCAACATTTAACATTTCAACTAATTCTTTATTTATGCGTTTATCAAAATCACCATCAATATCTAAGATATAAGCAAAGCCACCCGTCATTCCCGCACCAAAGTTAACACCGGTTTTACCTAAAACACAAACAATACCGCCAGTCATATATTCACAACCGTTATCACCAATCCCCTCAACCACACTGATGGCACCAGAATTACGTACAGCAAAACGTTCGCCAGCACGACCTGCTGCGTATAATTTACCTCCTGTTGCGCCATAGAGACAGGTATTTCCAGCAATAGTTGCTTCATGGCTTAAAAACGCTGAGCCTTGAGGTGGACGAATCACAATGCGACCGCCTGCCATGCCTTTCCCAACATAGTCGTTGGCATCACCTGTTAGGGTTAAATCTACGCCACCAGCATTCCATACACCAAAACTTTGACCGGCTGTGCCATTGAAGTTTAATGAGATTGGTTCTGATACTAAACCTTGATCACCATATTTTTTGGCAATATAGCCCGATAGACTAGTGCCCACAGAACGGTCTGTGTTTTGAATATCAAAGTAGAAACTTTTACTTTGGCGCGCATCAACAAACTGTTGGGTTTGTGTGATGATCTCTTTATTAAGTACACCTTTATCAAATGGTTTATTATCTTCAATGCAGTAAACAGGTTTACCTTCATGTGGTGTCGCTGTTTCGAGGAGACTTGATAAATCCAGTTTTTGTTGTTTAGCGGTAATACCGTCCAGTTCTAAAAGAAGATCCGTCCGTCCGATTAAATCAACAATACGACTTACGCCGAGCTCAGCCATAACTTCTCGGGTATTACGTGCAATAAAGCGGAAATAATTCATGGCTTTTTCCGGTAAACCATGATAATGCTCACTCCGTAATTTTTCATCTTGGGTAGCAACACCTGTCGCACAATTATTAAGATGACAAATACGCAAGTATTTACAACCTAAGGCAACCATTGGTCCTGTACCAAAACCAAAGCTTTCTGCACCTAAAATAGCGGCTTTTACAATATCTGTACCAGTTTTTAATCCACCATCAACTTGTAAACGTATTTTGTGACGTAATCCGTTTGCAACTAAAGATTGTTGGGTTTCAACAAGTCCCAGCTCCCATGGTGAACCCGCATATTTAACTGATGTTAATGGACTCGCTCCTGTTCCGCCGTCATAACCTGAAATAGTGATTAAATCGGCATAAGCTTTAGCCACACCAGTCGCAATGGTTCCTACGCCTGGCTCTGAAACCAATTTAACTGAAATCATTGCATTTGGGTTAATCTGTTTTAAATCGAAAATTAGCTGAGCTAAATCCTCAATAGAGTAAATATCGTGATGAGGCGGTGGCGAAATTAGGGTTACGCCAGGGACTGAAAAACGTAATTTAGCAATATAAGGTGTGACTTTATCGCCTGGTAGTTGACCGCCTTCACCTGGTTTAGCACCTTGTGCCACTTTAATTTGAATGACATCTGCACTCATTAAATAACCCGGTGTTACCCCAAAACGACCTGATGCAACTTGTTTAATACGAGAAACTTTGATGGTGTTATAGCGCGCAGGATCTTCACCTCCCTCACCAGAATTTGAATAACCCCCTAAAGTATTCATTGCTGTTGCAAGTGATTCATGCGCTTCTGGGCTAAGTGCGCCAATTGACATTGCTGCTGAGTCGAAACGTTTAAACAATGATTCTTCAGGTTCAACTTCATCAAGTGCAATAGCCCCATTTTCAGGTGGATTAAGTTTTAATAAATCACGCAATGTAGCAACAGGTCGATTATCAACGATATCTGCATAACGTTTATAATCTTCGTAGTTGCCATTATTGACAGCACGTTGTAATGATTGTACAACATCGGGATTATAAGCATGATATTCGCCACCATAAACAAATTTAAGTAATCCACCTTGATCTAATGGTTTACGACGTAACCAAGCACTTTTGGATAAATTAAATTGGTCTTGAGCAAAATCATCAAAATTAGCGCCACTGATACGACTAGTGACCCCTTGGAAGCAGAGATCAACCACATCTTTATGTAATCCGACTGCTTCAAATAGTTTTGAACATCGATAAGAGGCAACGGTTGAGATGCCCATTTTAGACATGATTTTATATAAACCTTTATTAATCCCATTACGATAATTCAAAATAGCTTCGCGGTAGGATTTATTAATGGTGCCATTATCAACCATTTTTGCTAAAGTTTCGTACGCTAAATAAGGATAAATGGCTGTAGCACCAAAACCGATAAGTACGGCGAATTGATGTGGGTCACGACAACTACCTGTTTCTACAATAATATTTGCATCACAACGTAAATTCTTTTCAACTAAGCGTTGCTGTACTGCGCCTAACGCCATAGGTGCAGGAATAGGTAAGCGATCAGCTGCAATATTTTTATCTGATAGAATTAGTAATACTGTACCATTACGTACTTTTGCTTCAGCATCACCACATAACTGTTCAATTGCATCGCGCAAACTGCCGTCAATATCATAAGTCATATCAAGTTTTTCAGATTTATAGTAGCGAGACTCTAAGGCGATTAACTGCTCAAGATCTGAATGAACTAAAACCGGATATTTAAATGCCACACGATGCGCTTGTCCTTCTGCTTCAGCAAAAACATTCATTTCACGTCCAATGCTGGTAGAAAGTGACATTACGTGAGCTTCACGCAATGGATCGATTGGAGGATTGGTGACTTGGGCAAATTTTTGTCTGAAGTAATCATAAATCAGGCGTGGTCTGCTTGATAGTACCGCAAATGGCGTATCATCTCCCATCGAGCCAGTGGCTTCTTGACCGTTTTCACCTAAAACTCGGATACATTGTTCAAGTTCTTCACTACTATAACCAAATTGTTTTTGATAGGTAGCAAGTAATACATCATCATAGGTGCGTGAACCAATATTTTCATCGGGTAAATCTTCAAGAGGAATAAGTCGCTTCACGTTTTTAGCCATCCATTCTTTATAAGGATGACGTTTTTGTAGGTCGTTATCAGTTTCTGATGATTGTAAAATACGGCCTTCTTCAGTATCAATTACCATCAGTTCGCCTGGGCCAACGCGTCCTTTAGCGACAACTTCGTCAGGTTGATAATCCCAAATACCAATTTCTGATGCGCAGGTAATGAGTTTATCGGTGGTAATGACATAACGAGCAGGGCGCAAACCATTACGGTCTAAATTACAGGCTGCGTAACGTCCGTCAGACATAACAATACCTGCTGGACCATCCCATGGTTCCATATGCATTGAATTAAAATCAAAAAAGGCACGTAGATCTTCGTTCATGTCAGGATTATTTTGCCATGCAGGTGGCACAAGTAGGCGCATAGCACGCACTATATCCATACCGCCCACTAAAAATAGTTCAAGCATATTATCTAATGAACTTGAATCCGAACCCGTAACATTTACGAAAGGTGCGGCATCTTGTAGATCGGGTATCAATGGTGTTTTAAATTTATAAGAACGTGCTTTTGCCCATTGTCTATTACCTTCAATGGTATTAATTTCACCATTATGGGCTAGATGTCTAAAAGGTTGGGCGAGCGGCCAACGAGGAACCGTATTGGTTGAAAATCGTTGATGGAATAAACAAATTGCAGTTTCCATACGCAGATCCGCTAAATCTAAATAAAATCGTGGTAAATCTTTAGGCATGCAAAGGCCTTTATAGATATTAACCTGATTTGAAAAACTGCATACATAAAAAGTATCATCTTGTACTCGTTTTTCAATACGGCGACGCACCATATATAAACGACGCTCTAAATCAATTTTAGTCCATCCAGCAGGGGCATTGACAAAAACTTGTTCAATTTGTGGTAGTGATGATAAGGCGATTTCGCCTAAAACACTTTTATCGATAGGTACTTCACGCCAACCTAAAATAGATAAAGTTTCATTAGCAAGTTCTTCTTCGACAATATCACGGCTAGCTTGTGCTTCTTTTTCGTCTTGACTTAAAAATAGCATACCAACAGCATAATTGGTAGCTAAACGCCAGCCAGCTTCTTGTGCAACTAGTCTAAAAAAACGATCAGGTTTTTGTAATAAAAGGCCACAGCCATCACCAGTTTTACCGTCTGATAGTATGGCTCCTCGGTGTTGCATTCGGGCAAGCCCGTGTATTGCAGTACGCACCACTTTATGACTTGGTTGCCCTTCAATATGAGCTATTAAACCAAATCCGCAGTTATCTTTTTCATGATGCTGGTTATATAACATATCATTGCCTCTAATTCATCGCTTTTATAATTTAAGAAAAAATAGGCTTTAATCCCATAATGACTAAGAAATTAAAGAAAAATAGTATTTTGGTCAAATAAATATTACTTATAAGTCAATCTTCTAATAACTTATATTAAAGTTATTAATGAAGCTAATATCTGATTTTAATTATCTGTTTTTATTAAAATTAAATTTTTATTAGGATAAAATCTTGGTAAACGATCGTTTTTTTCATAATCAGAATTAATATTTGATCAAAAAAAGTTTGTAAAAAGGAAATTATGAGCATCAAAATAGACAATGTTTTCACAATTTTTTCAAGATTGAGGTAGTTAGAATCGCAAGATTTATACTGTTATAATAGGTCATCTTTTCTTTGAGTAATGTATATTAAATATGCAAACGAAAATTACAATTGTAGGTGCTGGAGCAGCAGGGCTGTTTTGTGCGGGATTATTAGGACAAAGAGGCTATGATGTCACTATAATTGATAATGGTAAAAAAATTGGCCGTAAAATATTAATGTCTGGTGGTGGTAAATGTAATTTTACTAATCTCACTGTTGAAGCAAGTAATTATATTTCTCAAAATCCGCATTTTTGTAAATCTGCTTTAAAACGATTCTCCCAATGGGATTTTATTCAATTAGTTAATGAATATAAGATTGCTTATCATGAAAAAGATCATGGTCAGTTATTTTGTGATAATTCAGCTCAAGATATTGTCGATATGCTTGCACAAGAGTGTCAAAAAGGACAAGTTAAATTTATGCTACAAACACAGTTAGAAGAAGTTGAGTCTGTAGATAAAGGATTTAAGTTATATACTTCACAAGGTTGTATTGAAACTGAACAGTTAATTGTGGCAACAGGCGGACAGTCGATGCCAGCACTTGGCATGACCTCTATCGGATACAAAATAGCTGAAAAATTTGCTATCCCTGTTGTACCAGTAAAAGCGGGACTGGTACCATTTACGTTACATAAACCGTTGTTAGAAGTATTATCCACGTTATCAGGAATTGCTGTTCCGGTTGAAGTATCTAATGAACGAATCCGTTTTAAAGAAAACTTATTATTCACCCATCGTGGATTATCAGGACCCGCAATTTTACAAATTTCAAGTTATTGGCAAGCAGGGGATCCAATCATTATTAACTTATTGCCAGATAGGCCATTTGAATCAACATTTAAACCATTACTTGAACAAAATCGCAATCAAACCCTAAAAAATTGTTTATCACAGATTTTACCTAAAAGGCTGATTGAGGCATTAATACAATTGAAATTGATAACTGACATAACGGTTAAGCAACTTAACCCGAAGCAGCAACAAGACCTTTATAATACATTGACTCAATGGTATATAACGCCAAATGGTACGGAAGGATATCGAACAGCTGAAGTGACATTAGGAGGAGTCAGTACCGATGCGTTATCTTCAAAAACGATGGCGGTTAAATCACATCCGAATCTCTATTTTATTGGTGAAGTTGTTGATGTAGCTGGTTGGTTAGGCGGTTATAATTTTCAATGGGCCTGGAGCAGTGCATTTGCCTGCGCACAAGCCTTTGATTAACAGAGACTAGTTATCTATTACTCCCATTTGAATGTGGTATTTTTTTACCTTATATTGTAATGTAGTCCGTGAAATATTTAATAGTTTTGCAGCAGCAATAATTTTACCGTTTGCTTGATTTAATGCATCAATAATAAGTTGTTTTTCATAATTTTCAACTTGTTCGGTTAAATTGTTATTGCTTGCGACTATGCTTGTACTTGGTTTTTCAAATTTAGTTTCAGATTGATTTTCTGGGTAAGGGCTGTGAATGTCAAATAGTTCGTCGTCAAGGATAATTTGTTGCAATTCTCCCGGTTCATTTTGTAAGACTATACTACGTACGATTGCATTTTCAAGCATTCTTACATTTCCCGGCCAAGGAGCAGACATGAGTTGTTGTAATGCGTGTTCGCTAATACCTGTTATCACAACATTTACATCGGTTTTATGTTTATCAATAAAGTATCGAGCTAATACAGGAATATCTTCTTTCCTTTCTCGAAGTGCTGGGAGTTTAATTAATCCTACATTTAATCGATAAAATAGGTCACTTCGCATTTTCCCGGTTTTTAATAACTCTGCAGGTGATTCATTCATGGCGGCAACAATTCTTACATCGGCATGTTGCTCTTTATTGCCACCTAAAGGCCAGTAAGTCTTTTCTTGTAAAAATCTAAGTAATTTGCTTTGCATATCAAGTGGCATAGCATTAAGTTCGTCAAGAAATAGTGTTCCCCCGTTAGCCAGTTCTAAATAACCAGGATGATTTTCAGCACCAGTAAACGCACCTTTCACTGTTCCAAATAAGGTACTTTCAATTAATGTGGTTGGTAAAGCACTACAATTTAACGAAATAAACGCATTATTACGACGATGACTCGTTTGATGTATTAAGTGAGCAAAAAGCTCTTTACCCGTTCCAGTTTCACCAACAATTAAAACTGGAACATCATTCGCCCCTAAAATATTTGTTTGATCAATAACCTTTTGCATTTTCTGCGATACAAAAACAATTTCAGGTAATGGTTGGTCTTTGTTTTGGTATAACTTACTATTAAGTTTGAATACTTGATCTTGTAATTGTCTAACAGTTGATAAATTTCGTCCTATTTCGATCGCACCAATAATCTCTTTATGCTTGTTATAAAGCGGTACGGTGGTATGCATATAATCAACAAGTTTACCTACATGATTATAGTAGCTTTGATAATTATCCTGATATTCCTTACCTTGTTGTAAAGCTTGTAACATGGTACTATCTTCTTTCCTTAAATTAGGATAAACTTTAAGCATTGGTTTACCAATGGCTTGTTCCATAGGATAACCATCAAGTTCTGCACTTTCCCGATTATAATAAATGTATTTACCTTCTTTATCGATAATAGCCATTGGCTGATGGATTAAATCAAAAAAATGTTTGAATATTTCTAATGATTGTAATAATTCAGGATCGATTGTCATGATATTAGTACCTTTTTAATTTAGCTTATTAGCTAAGTTTAGCTTACGTTAATTTAAATACCTTTCAACCATTAATAAATTTGTGACAAATTTTTGTCATAAAAACATGTTTTAAACAATATGACCAATATTGTTTTTGTAATAATTTTTATAATAAATTGATTTTTAATAATTTATAAGTTGGCATGCTGATTGCATTGCAAGTGAAAAGCCATTTTGCTTGTTTTCTTATGTACTTTTTATGTACTAATTAACTGGAGGTCTTATGTCCGACAAAATTATGTCAAATTATAACAAATTACGCTCAGATCTTATAACCAAAGATCGTCGTTTCAGTGCTCAAAACGGTAAATTATGTTTTGATGGCGTAAATTTAGAAGAATTAGCAAAGAAATATCCAACACCTTTTTACGTATTTTCTGAAAAAGAAATTGACCGTAATATTCAAGAAATCAAAGATTCGTTTAAAGCTCATCCAAATACTAAGATTTTCTATGCGTCAAAAACATGTTCTGTAATGGGTGTGCTAAAAGCAATTAAAGATGCAGGTATTTATGCTGAAGCAAATTCAATGTTTGAAGTGCGTAAATGTCTAGAGATCGGTTTTCCAGGTAGTCAAATCGTTTTCAATGGCGTGGTTAAAAAACCGGTTGATTTAGAATTTGCTATTCAAAATGATCTTTATATTATCAATGTTGATAGCTTATATGAACTCGATATCATTGATGAAATTTCACGTCGATTGAAGAAAGTAGCGAATGTTTGTGTGCGAGTTGAACCAAATGTACCATCAGCAACTCATGCGGAACTTGTTACGGCATATCATGCTAAATCAGGTATTGACTTAGAACAAGCGGAAGAAACCTGTCGTCGTATTCTTGAAATGCCTTATGTTCATTTACGTGGTTTACATATGCACGTAGGGGATCAAGTACCAGAATCAGAACCATTTGCTAAAGCAACGAAAGTATTAGTCGATGAGTCACGCCGTTTAGAAGAAGTCCTTGGTATTAAATTGGATTTAATTAACGTTGGTGGCGGTATTCCAGTTCCATATAAATATGACGAAGAAAATGGTAATCCATTACAGGATAATATGTATGCTGGTATTACTGCACAAGATTTTGCTGATGCAGTGATTAGAGAAGTACATAAATGGCGTACCGATGTTGAAATCTGTATTGAACCAGGTCGTAAAGTAACAGGATCTGCTGCTGTATTATTAACCGAAGTTGCTTGTGAGAAACGTAAAACAAATTACGATTTAGACGGTAACATTGAAGAACATGTTGAGTGGAAATTTGTTGACGCAGGTTATAGCGTGTTATCTGATAGTCAGCATTTTGATTGGTTCTTCTATGTGTATGATGCGTCAAGAATTACCGAAGAGCATGATCAATACATTAAACTTGCTGGACCTTTATGTGACGGTGGTGACTATTTCCATGTAGGTGTAAAAGGTGAAGAGTTCTTATTACCAAAAGACACTCAAGTTGGTGATATCATTGCATTCCTTGATGCAGGAGCTTATACCATCGAAAGTCAAACAGTATATAACAATCGACCGCGTACTGCCGTTGTTATGATTGATAAAAAAGGTAAAGATCGATTGATTCGCCGTGAGGACACTTACGAGGATATGGTTGGATACGACGTGTATTAATCATGAGTTATCTGGGGCACTTCTCGCCCCAGATATTATAATGTGAGGTTATTATGAGTGATTCTAAAGATTCAAGTTTACTTGGTATTAAAGACATTGTATTTATGAATGTCATAGCCATACTAAGTTTACGTCAAATTCCTAATGTTGCTCCTTACGGAGCGTCAGCAATGGTGCTTTGGCTTCTTGCTGCATTTTGTTTGTTTTTCCCTTTAGCGATGGTTTGTGGTGAACTTTCTACTGGTTGGCCAAAAGATGGGGGGATTTTTGTTTGGGTAAAAGAAGCGTTTGGTAAACGAGTTGGTTGGATAGTGGTTGTTTGTTTCTTATTCTCATGCGTTCTATTCTTCCCATTAATGTTACAATTTGGTTTTACTGCAATTGGTTACATGTTTAGTGCCGAGTTAGCCCAAAATCAGGTGTTTATTGGTGTTGGTTCCATGGTGGTATTTTGGATTTTAACATTAATGAATATCAAAGGTATGAAATGGACTAAAATCATAAACAGTGTTAGTGCATGGTTAGGGGTATTTATTCCTGCTGCTATCATTGTATTATTAGCAATTGTCTGGTTGATGACAGGTCACCCAATGGCAACTGACTATAGTCATGTTAGTGATTGGATTCCAGATTTAAGTAGCTGGGATACAATTGTCTTTTTATCAAGCATGATGTTTGCTTTTGCTGGACTTGAAGTTGCACCAATGATTGCTGGTCGTACTCGTGATCCACAACGTGACTTCCCTAAAGCAATGGCAGTATCTGCAATTGTTATTGTAGGTATCTATATGATCGGTACTTGGGCAATTAATACTTTATTACCTGCTGCTGATACTGATATTGTTGCCGGTGTAATGCAAGCGATGGAAGCTGCCGCTCAAGAATTAAATATGCCTTGGTTATTACCTGTAATGGCAATCTGTTTATTCTTTGGTGCATTAGGTCAAATTAACTCATGGTTAGTTGGGCCTATCTATATGTTACAAGAAGCATCTAAAGAGGATAATTTGCTTGGTGAACGCATTGGTCGTTTACATCCTGTGTATCAAACACCAGCATTTGCTTTAGTTATCCAAGCAATCATTGTCACCGTACTTTGTTTCTCAACGTTCGTATCACCAAGTATTGCTGCTGCTTATTGGATGTTAACCGCATTAACAACCATTTGTTACTTTATTCCTTATTTAGTGATGTTTATTGCGTACTATCGCTTACGTATTACTCAACCGGATGTACCACGTAGCTTTAAGATCCCTGGTAAAGTATTACCAATTGTTTTACCTGGTTTAGGCTTCTTATCTACGCTATTTGCGGTGATCTTAGTATTTATTCCACCAGCACAAATCGATATGGGTGGTTATGTTGAGTATATCGCGAAAATTGTTGGTGGTGCAGTGCTTGCAATTGTGTTAGCTGAATGGATATATCATCGCGCACAAAAACGTAATCGCTTACAACAGCAATAAGATATAGAGGAGTAAATTATGTACAAACCTGTATTGGAAATTGATTTAGGAAAATTAAAGGACAATGCACGTGTTGAAAAAGAGTTACTTGCTAAACACGGCATTGAAGTAATGGCAGTTAATAAAGTGTTTGATGGTTGTGTTGAAACTGCAAAAGCAGTTCTAGATGGCGGTATTGATGTTATTGCTGAATCAAGAACCTATAATTTGAAAAAATTAAAAGATGCTTTAGGGTGTAAAACCTGCCTGTTACGTAGTCCTTGTTTAAGCGAAATTAGTGAAGTTGTTAAATATGCAGATATTAGCTTAAACAGTGAAAAAACGGTGATTCAAGCACTTTCAGACGAAGCCGTCAAGCAACATAAGGTTCACCAAGTTTTACTAATGGTGGATATGGGTGATTTACGCGAGGGTATTTGGTTTGAACATATTGATGAAATTATTGATACGGTCAAACTCATTTTATCTTTACCGGGTGTTGAGCTTTATGGGCTTGGCACCAATTTTAACTGTTACGGTACTGTGCTACCGACAGTTAAAAATGGAGTAGACTTTTTAGAAATTGCGCGTAAAGTAGAAAAAGCTTGCAATATTAAAATACAATATTTATCAGCCGGTAATTGTACTAGTTATCATTTATTAGATAAGGGTATCTGGCCTGAAGGACTAAATCACATCCGGATTGGTGGTTTACATGAGTTTGGTATTGAGTATGTAGATATGAAATATCTTGATGAATTTCATCACTCAAATAAACCTGTAGAAAAAGCTTGTAGTGATATGTATAAATTATATGCACAAATTATCGAGCTTAATAGTAAACCAACCGTTCCAGTTGGTGAGTTAGGGGTAGATGCTTTTCTAAATAGTAAAACGTTTGTCGATCATGGCGTACGTAAACGAGCGCTGCTTGCTTTTGGACGTCAAGATGTACCGGCTGAAAGCTGTGTGCCGATCGATGATAACATTACTGTACTTGGTCAAACCAGTGATCATACATTAGTCGATATTGAAGATGTGACTCAAACTCTTAAAGTCGGTGATATGATTGGATTTGAGCTTGATTACACTGCCTTGCTAATGGCTTGTCAAACTAGTGGTGTAGAAAAACGGTTTATCTATTAATTTGTGTTAACTGCTGGGTAACCAGCAGTTTTTATCAATGATTAGGCGGTTTATACATGGCAACATCAGCATCACAACAAAGCCAAAATCCCAGTAATTTAAAAAAGAATCTTAAAAATCGTCATCTGCTAATGATTTCGTTAGGGGGATCGATTGGTACCGGTTTATTTATTGGTATCGCTGCACCATTAACAACGGTAGGGCCATTGGGGACTATCATCGCTTATTTAATGGCTGGTAGCATAATGTTAGCAACAATGTTATGTTTAGGTGAGCTTTCTTGTGCATTTCCACATGCTGGCTCTTTTCAACATTATGCATTAATGTTTATTCCAAATCCGATTTGGAGTTATACCATTGGTTGGTTATATTGGCTTAGTTGGGTTCTGTCTATGGCAGCAGATTTAACAGCCGCTTCTATGATTGCCCACCAATTTTTTCCTGCTATTCCTATTTATCTTTTTAGCTTATTGATTTTAGTTGTTATAACCTCAGTTCATCTAACTTCTGTGCGTGCTTTTGGTGAAAGTGAGTATTGGTTTTCAACCATTAAAGTGCTGGCAATTATAGCCTTTATTGGTATTGGCATTTATCTTCTGTATCAGCAATATACTCAAACTCATATATTACCTACTTTTAAGACAGAACATGGCTGGTTTCCTAACGGTTTTTTATCGATTTTTGTATGTATGACCATTGTGACGTATTCGTTTCAAGGCGTTGAATTAATTGGTAGTGCAGCAGGTGAAGCTGAGTCACCTCAAACAGTATTACCTAAAATTATTACAGGTGTCGCATTCAGAATTATTCTGTTTTATGTATTAGCCATTGCGGTTTTAGCATTAGTTTACCCATATGGAACCGTGCATGATGAAATTAGTCCCTTTGTGTGGGTATTTAATAAAGCGGGTATTACTTTTGCTTCTTACATGATGTTGTTTGTTATTTTTTGTGCTGCGATATCGGCGGCCAACTCTGCTATTTATGCCAGTTCACGTATGTTATGGTCAATGGCGCAGGATAATTTAGCACCTAAATACTTTTCAGATGTCAATAAACGAGGAGTCCCCACTAAAGGCATCTTATTTATTGCAATTATTGCTTTAGTTTCATTATTTTCTAAATATATTGCTGCTGAAAAGCTTTATCTCTACTTAGTTGCAGGTACTGGGCAAGTAGGTTGTTTTGCGTGGATTATTATTGCTTGGTGTCAGTATCAATTTCGTAAAGGCGTTAATAGTGGTAAGTATCCTAAAGAGATGATTAAATTTAAATCACCATTATTTCCATGGTTAGCAGTGATTTCAATTATGGTTAATATTGTGATTATTGTTGGTGTATGGTTTGGTGAGTCGGGTCATTTTATTTTATTGTCAGAAGTTGTCTTAATTATCATTATTCTAGCTTCTTATTACTACAATAAAAAACGCAATTTAATTCTCAATAACTAAGATTATTTATATTCAATTAATGGATAAATACTCATAAATTAATCTTAAATAAGGTATCAAATTCAATTGTTACGCTATTTTACATAATAACGTAACAAAAATTTGTCAATAAAGGTTGGCTATTTTAGAAAAGCCGATATGCCAGTGAAAACTACTTGTGCAGCAATTGCCGATATTAGTAGTCCAGTTAGTTTTGATAAAATAGCAATACCGGTATTTTTTAATACTTTTGCAATACTTTTTGCACATAAAAGCATGGCATAAATGCCCGAAGAAGCAATAAACAATGAAACTGCACCAACCATATTGGCAGCAAAACCCACTGAACTTGTTCCCATAACAATAATTGTACCGATAGAAGCAGGACCCATGCAAAGAGGAATTGCAAGCGGTACAACACTAATATCCTCATCACTACTAATTTTATTTTTATCTGGAGAGTCATTCATCAGTGCTACTGCAGTGATAAACAGTAACGCGCCAGAACCGATACGGAATGCATCTAGGGTAAAACCGAAAACACTAAACATAGTATTACCAAAAAAGAACAACACAATGCCAATAATGAACACCGCACACGATGTTTTAAGTGCAATTTTTCGACGCTGTGGTTCATCATTTTGTTTAGTACCACTTAAGAATGCACTTAGCACTGCTGGTGGTGTCATTAATGCGAATAACTTGGTTGTAGTGGCAAGAATCGCAACAAGATAGTTATCCATAATGTTACCTTTATTTGATCTAGATATTGCTTGAATTTTGTCAACGATTGTTGGCGGGAATGAACTTTTACTACATACATAAAAACGGTCACCATAAAGGTGACCATATTTAATTGGATATATTTAATCAGTTTATTAAATATTAACCAATTTGAATTAGTTAAGGCGTTCTTTGATACGCGCTGCTTTACCACGAAGTTCGCGTAAGTAGTAAAGTTTAGCTTGACGTACTTGACCACGACGTTTCACAGTAATTGAATCAACAATTGGTGAGTGAGTTTGGAATACTCGTTCAACACCTTCGCCATTCGAAATTTTACGTACTGTAAATGCAGAATGTAAACCACGATTACGAATTGCTACAACTACACCTTCATATGCTTGAAGACGTTTTTTGTTACCTTCAACAACCCATACTTTAACTTCTACCGTATCACCCGGGCGAAAAGACGGGATGTCTTTTTTCATTTGTTCTTGTTCTAATTGCTGAATAATTGCATTTTTCATAATTTTGTCTCTTACTAGTTATACTGAAATATTAATGGCTCTGTTCATCACGATATTCACGCTGGAATTCAGTGAGTAAACGTTGCTCTTCATCAGTCAGAGCTAGATTTTCAAGAAGATCTTCTCTTCTCAACCAAGTTCGTCCTAGTGATTGTTTTAATCGCCAACGACGAATCGCTTCATGGTGACCAGACATTAATACGTCAGGCACCGCCATTCCATCTAACACCTCAGGTCGAGTATAGTGTGGACAATCAAGTAAACCGTTAGCAAAAGAGTCTTCTTCTGCTGATGATTCATGATTTAATACACCCGGAATAAATCTGGCTAATGCATCAATCATTGTCATCGCCGGTAATTCACCGCCACTTAACACGTAATCCCCAATTGACCATTCTTCATCAATTTCGGTTTGGATAACGCGTTCATCTATACCTTCGTATCGACCACAAATCAAAATCAATTTTTGATATTGTGATAACTCGCAAACACCTTGTTGGTTTAATTTGCGCCCTTGTGGGGAAAGATAGATTACTTTTGTATCGTTACCTGCTACTGTTTTTGCTGCGTGAATTGCATCGCGTAGTGGTTGTACCATCATTAACATGCCGGGACCACCGCCATAAGGCCTATCATCGACAGTCTTATGTTTATCATGCGCAAAATCGCGCGGGTTCCAATATTCTACTGTTAACAGTCCGTTTTTTACGGCTCGACCAGTCACACCATAACAGGTAATTGCTTGGAACATTTCGGGAAAAAGGCTAATAACGCCAATCCACATATTCTTACCTTACCAATTAAAAAGCGGGATCCCAATCGACCACAATTGTTTTTGCTGTTAAATCAACTTGTTTTATAAATTGATCATCAACAAACGGAATTAAACGTTCTGTTGCTCCAAATGCATCTTTTAGATTAGCTTTTACCACCAATACATCATTCGAGCCAGTTTCCATTAAGTCAGTAACCTGACCCAAATCATAACCGTTAACTGTTTTTACTCGACAGCCAATCAAATCTTTCCAATAAAAATCTCCATTGTTAAGTTCTGGAAATTTTTCAGCATCAACATACACTTCAAAATTAGTTAATGCATTGGCCTGATCACGATCATCAATGCCTTTGAGTTTTACAATCATATCCTGATTATGGGGTTTGAAGCTTTCTACGATTACCTCTTGCCATTTGCCAGCACGCTGGATATACCAAGGTGTGTAATCGAAAATGCTATCTGAAAATTCTGTAAACGAAAAAATCCTGAGCCAACCACGAATGCCATAGCTAGAACCAAGTTTACCTACAACGATTAGATTCTCAGTATTCATCATTACAGTTACTATTTATTACTCAATTAAGCAGCTTTTTGTGCTTGTTTGATCAATGCATTCACACGATCAGAAACTGTTGCACCTAAACCTACCCAATGATTTACGCGATCAAGATCTAAACGTAATTCTTCTGCTTTACCTTGTGCAATTGGATTAAAAAAGCCAACGCGCTCAATAAAACGACCATCACGTGGGTTACGGCTATCAGTGACAACTACTTGATAAAAAGGGCGCTTTTTAGAGCCACCACGAGCTAAACGAATAGTTACCATAACATCCTCTTAAATTAAAAAATAATCTTTCTTTTGCCCAACATGGACAAAATCAAAGCCCCGAAATTATACTCTTTCTAGAAAAAAGTGCAATGGCTGTTTGTTGAAGCTAGGCGTGATATTGCTTGCTTTGAATTTATTTAGTCATAAATGGATAAAAATTATACTGACGATGTTTTATTTTCTGGTCTATTGTGTTTTTATACCTCTGGATATGACTACTATGTTTTCTTTTTTTTACGAATAAAAGCCCGTTTTAAAACATCAAAAAAACCTAATGACCTTACCATTTTTTGTCCCTCAATATAAACACGTATTGCTTTTAATGTTTTTTTGGGATCTTCAGAGGCAAAGGTGAAAGTACCGTCTTTTTTTGTTTGGATTGAATAACGAGGAATCCATCTGCCACCAAATAATACGGATGCAATAACATAATCTACTTCATCCCAAGGAATTTGGATATATTTACGAGGGTCACGCCGATGATAAAATTCAAATGCTTTATCACCAATCATTATATTGCCATATTCAGATAAACCAGTAAAAGCGGTTGCTTTCACAGTCAAATCAATTTTTGTGTTCAATGATTGAACCATCTATTACCTATCCATAACTAAGGTTGAATTGATAACACTATCCTTTTCATACACACCGCGTTTTCGTCACATTGTGTGATGAAAAGGATAATGACTGTTTAACAGAAAGCATAATTTTATACTGAAACGTTATGCTTTCCTGAAACATTTTTACAAAAATAGTAGTTTATAAAAGACCAATCAAATGACCAGCGATACCTACTAAAAATAATCCAACAATGATAATGATTGGTGATACTTTTTTACGTAATAACCACATACAGAAGAATGTTAAGAGTAACGGAACAAGCCCTGGTATCAATTGATCTAAGTTATTTTGTAATGTGGTGACTTTTTCTTGAGTAAGAGATAATCCACTTTGCATTTGTTGTAATGCTTGTTGGATACCTTGAGCCCCCGCAGGTAGTGAATTCCAGTCAATAAATGCACCATTGTCTAGTTTGACTGTTGATACAATGGGCTGGAATTTTATTGATACCCACCTTTGTACTAAAGCAGCAAGTACAAACATCCCTAGTATAGATGCACCTTTAGTAATTTTTTGTAGTAAACCGCCTGATAGGTTATCTGTAATTTTCGATCCAGTACGATAACCAAATTCTTGGGTGTACCACATAAAGCCCCAACGAATAATATTCCATAATATAAAGAATAAAATAGGACCCATAATATTACCACTAAGCGCTAATGAAGCACCAAGAGCACCAAGCATTGGTCGTACCGTAAACCAAAACACTGGATCACCAACCCCAGCTAAAGGTCCCATCATCCCAACTTTTACCCCTTGAATGGCAACATCATCAACAGCGGCACCGTTGGCGCGCTCTTCTTCTAAAGCAAGCGTTACACCTAAAACAGGTGATGCTAAATATGGATGCGTATTAAAAAACTCTAAATGACGTTTTAGCGCTGCTGAGCGGTCTTCTTTCGTGGTATATAATTTTTTGATAGCAGGGATCATAGAATAAACCCAACCACCATTTTGCATACGTTCATAGTTCCAAGAACCTTGAAGGAAAGTTGAACGCCAAGCAACAGCTAAACGATCTTTTTTGCTTAATTGAATTCTATCTGTCATTTTCTTCTCCAAGTTCTTAGTAATCATTCAAAATATCATCAAGCGGATCACCTTTACTACCGCCATTTGATGAATTGCCGCGTTCTGAAAGATTGAGATATATCAGTGCTAATGCAATTCCTAACGCACCAAGGGCAATTAATGTTAATTGTGATATAGCGGCAACCACGAAGCCAATAATGAAAAATGGCCATACTTCACGGTTTGCCATCATGTTTATTACCATTGCATAACCAACTGCAACAACCATACCACCACCAATAGCCATACCGGTTGTTAACCATTCAGGCATTGCATTTAAGGCTTCTCTTACCGTTTCTGCAGGAATGAAAAGTAACGCAGCTGCAGGAATGGCAATACGTAGACCTTGCAAGCAGATACCTAAAATTTGCAACCATTCGATTTTACGAATATTACCTTCTTCTGCTGCGGCATCCATCATATGAACTAATGGAACAGCGATAGTTCGCACAATCATGGTTAAAAATAATCCAGCAACCGCAAGTGGAATAGCTACTGCAATAGCTGTTGATACGCCTGCAACACCTTGACCACCTAAAACTAAAATAATTGATGATGCAACAGCGGCGAGTGCGGCATCAGGTGCTACGGCTGCCCCAATATTTGCCCAACCTAAAGCAATCATTTGTAACGATCCACCTAATACTACACCCGCGTCTAAATTGCCAGTCACAAATCCAATTAATGAACATGCAACAAGTGGTTGGTGAAATTGAAATTGATCTAAAATACCTTCCATACCAGCTAGAAAGGCAATAGCTATCACTAATATGATAGCAACGATTGATAATGTCATAATATATAACCTCTTAAATAAAACTAATTTTTTTGTTCAGCTAATTCTTCTTTCGCTTTTTTCAATAAATCATCCATATTACTATTGGAATCATTTGGTACTTTGCGAACATCAAATTTAACGTTTTTGGCTTTCAATTTTTCAAATGCATCAACATCATCAGCATTCATTGAAAGTACTTTGTTAACCATGACTTTACCAACAGAATGTGCCATTGAACCAATATTAAGAACATCAATATCGACACCACCTTCTATCGCACGTAAAACATCTTGAGGGTTTTCAAATAAGAGCAAGGCTTTAGTATTGCCAAATCGAGGGTCATGCGATACTTCAATAATTTTTTTAATTGGTACAACGTTTGCTTTAACTCCAGGAGGTGCAGCTTCTTGAATAAGTTTTTTTCTTAATTCATCTTTAGCGACGGAATCAGAAACCACAATTATACGATTAGGATTGGTTGATTTAGTCCAAGCAGTTGCAACTTGTCCATGTAATAATCGTGAATCAACTCGCGCTAAGACAATTTTCATTTTGCCATCACCAAGTACCGTTCCTTCTGGTATTGTGTTAGATACTTGGGTTGTTGGTGCATTTTGATTTGGTGCATCAACAGTTGCTTTGACCCCTTCTCTTGCTGGCTCAATAATAGCGGCAGCAATTTCTTTGGCGGTCTCCATTGAAAAACGTGAAGAGTAAGCTTCAATAAGCATTGGAAGATTTAAACCTGCAACGATCGCCCAATTACTGTGTTCGCCACACAAATTATTAGCCTGATTAAAAGGTGTACCGCCCCATAAATCTACTAAAAATAATACTTCATCTTGATTGTCAAATGTTGCGATTGCTTCCTGCATTCGTTCTTTTAAACTTTCTGGACTGTCACTAGGATGCAAGGTAATGGCTTTAACATTTTCTTGCTCTCCAAAGATCATCGATCCTGATTGTAGAATACCTTCAGCAAACTCCCCATGAGTAGCTAGGATAATTCCTACCATATGATTTCCTCCGGATTTTTATATTATTGAATAATATAAATGTGTTATAAAATTACTCTAAAAAATTATTACTAATTCAGTTATTTGCTACAATAAAAAATGTCACTCTTTTACCACGCAAAAAAAGCAAAGGTTTTTTAGTGTAAATCTGACTGCATATTTATTCCATTAAAGAATATATTTATTATATTATAAATTTTATTATTAAATCATTGCATTTGTTAAAAGTTGTGACATAGATAATAGATTATGTTATTAAAAAACATCTCGTTATAATCGAAAAAAATCACAATAATCAAAAATAAATAATTTATTTTTTCCCTAAAATTACCAATTTCTTGATGTTAGGATAATTGATATAAGTTTTTTGAAAAAATATTTAGATTATTGGTTACTCAATTTTATTTTATCGATTTGTAAACTTTTTTTATGATTTTTATTAGGCACAATATATGGTTATTAAATGATAATACAGAATATATTGTGCATAAGATTACTTAATTTATTCAATCCATAATGATTTATTTTGATACCGTTGATCAAGTTCAGCACTAAACCAGCGACCGTTTAAAACTTCAGAAATGATGATATTTTTCGTTTCTTGATTAATTGATTGATCAACATCCATTTCATTAAGTACATCACTGTAGGTAAATTTTTTGCCTCCCATATACGCAATGGCTTTTACTTTATCTGCGTTCATGTATAAATAGGCATTATTTGCCTTACTATGGTCAGCGGTCCAATTATTCCAATAAACTAAATTAGTTCCATTAGGATCACCTGAATGAATAAAATTATTAAGGTATTTTTTGAATGTCATACTTAATTGTTTGGCGCCTTGAGTTTTGTACGCATTACCAATGAAACCATCATAATTTTGTGAATTAGCATCCAATAATGGTAAGAAAACTCCATGAAAAGCACCAAATAATGCCATTTGGGAACCAACACTATTGGTGTCTTGACCAAATTCTATTTCTACCCCATAAATTTTGGCTTTATAAAAGGGAGCCATTTTCTGCGCAGAATCTGCTACATTAAATAGGTCATATAAACGTCCCCCATATTTATTGGTAAAATTAAATTCTTTAAGTTTTTTTCCTGTTGGTAAACCATTGTTGAAAGCATCACTAAAATAAGGGGATGTTTGGGCGAATAATGAAAATTCGCCGGTGCCAGTTAACATGATCAATGGCACAGAATTATATTTATGAGTATTAAAACCGTTTTTAGGAATGACATATCCATCATTATATAAATGTGGAAAAACGCTCATTCTTATTCCAGCATTCCCCATAAGTGATACTAGTCGTTGTGAAGATAAACTATAAAGATAATTTCTTACATCAGAGTGATTAGTTAACAGCCAATTATAAGCTTCTTCTTGGGTTGGTTTTATTTTATCTTCAACAACAAGGGGAGCGATAGCCTTAGCAAATACTTTTACGCTATCTTGTTTATCCGCAATAGTCATGCCACCACTAAAAGATATTGCTTTTTGGAATTTGTCTTTGAAAATAGGCGAGATTAACATTGCCATTACATCTCGCCCACCAGCAGAAAAACCAGATACGGTTATATTATTAGCGTCTCCGCCAAAATTAGTTATATTATCTTTTATCCAATCTAAGGATTTTGCAATATCAAGTAGAGCATAATTTCCTGAATCTTCGAGTTTATCACCAGTTTGTAAGGCAGGAAGTGGATTGAATCCCAATGGTCCTAAACGATAATTAATTGATACAAAAATACCGTCAATGTCATTTACTATGGTATTTCCTGTCATTTCCTCCGCTTTACCATTTTGATTATTTCCACCGTGAATATAAACCAGTACTGGTAAATTATTCGATTTATTATTAGGTCGATATATATTGAGATTTAGACTGTCATCTGACCCAATAACTTTATTTTCTTTAATCTGAAATGCGACTTTGCTTGCTTGGGTTGCATCTAATACGCCTTCCCATGGTTCAGGATCAATGGGTTTTTTCCACCTTAGTTGACCAGCTGGTGATTTGGCATAAGGTATGCCCGTCCAAACAATAACGTTATTTATTTTATCGAATTGACCTTTTACCATACCATATCGGGTTTGAACCAAAGTGGCATCAGCAGTTTGGTTGATATCGACTTGATGATTATCAACGTTATGTGAATTATTTTGATTACTCGCAAATGTTGGGAGGGATAGAGCAAATAGACCAATTAAGACGGCGGCAATATTAAGTTTTAGTAATGATTTTTTCATAGATTTTCCTTTTATAAAATAAAACTTAAATAAAATTTGAATTAGTTTTTCAAAAAATCCATCAATTAATGAATATAGTTACATTTGAAATTAGAGCAAAATTATTGTTTTTATAAATGGTTATTTCAAATGCTGTGAATGAAAAATTAGACTTGAGTCACAAATTGGGTATACCAATTTGTGTTATTTAGCAATTTATGCAGGGTGGTTATTTATTGCTTTGCGAATAGAATCATTATTTTGTAACAATATTTTTTTTGCTTGTAACTCATCAATATCCGCAAGAATCATTAATATTGCTGTTTTACAATGTTTATTGCATTTATTCAATGCAGCTATTGCTGTTTCACGACTGCAATCGGTAGCTTGCATAACGATTGATATTTGTCGTTCAATGAGCTTGGCATTCGTTGCTTCAACATCAACCATTAAATTGCCGTAAACTTTGCCAATTTTGATCATGCTTGCGGTAGTTAGCATATTGAGTACTAACTTTTGTGCAGTGCCAGCTTTCATTCTTGATGAACCCGTGATCACTTCAGCTCCAACAATTGGGGTAATAGCGATGTCTGCTAATTTAATCATTGGTGCCTTAGGATTACAACATAAACTAATAACTATTGCTCCCAGTGATTTGGCATATTGCATACCACCTATTACATAAGGTGTGCGCCCACTAGCTGCAATACCGACTAAAATATCGTTAGTGCCAAAATCAATATTGGCTAAATCATTGATAGCTTGATTAGGATTATCTTCAGCGTTTTCAACTGCTTTAAAAATAGCTGGTGTTCCACCAGCTATTAAGCCTATGACCTGCTGCGGTGGTGAGCCATAAGTAGGTGGGCACTCGCTGGCATCTAAAATACCCAATCGACCAGAGGTACCGGCACCAAGATAAATTAATCGACCTTGTTTTAAAAAAGCTTGGCTGATAGCATCAACTGCTTGAGCTATATTATAAAGTTCCTTTTCAACAGCTAACGCCACTTGTTTATCTTCATTATTGATAATTTTAAGTATCTCTAATGTTGAACAGTTATCAATATGTTCGCTATTAGGATTGCGACTTTCGGTTATCATCTCTGAAAGATTAATTTTTTGCATGTTTTTTTAATCCTAACCATAACAATAAAATTACAATAGCAAATAAACCGCCAAAACCAACACCGATTGCTATAACAGGTAAATCCATAGCAACAGCTAAAGTGTAAAGTCCTAACATTACCATCATAGCCGTGTATTCACTTAAGTTTTGTACCGAAATCACACTGCCCGCGCCAACTAATTCTTTACCTATTTTTTGAATAAAAGCATTTAAAGGTACTAAAAAGAAGCCACCTAAAGCCCCAATGACAACTAACAAAATATAAGATGAAATAATATTACCTTGCAATGTAAAAGCAATTACCATAATTCCCATCATAATTCCTGCAGGAATACAACGTAATGTATTATTTATTGAGACAAATGTACTAGCCAGTCCAGCACCAATCACAATACCAATAGCAACAATAGCATTAAGGTTGGTTGGTGTGGCATTATCGTGAATATCTAAAACGACAGGAACCCAACTGATCAACAGAAAACGTAAAGTAATACCTGCGCCCCAAAATAAACTTGTGCCTAATAATGTAAACAGTACTTGCCTGTTGGTAAATATTATTTTAACCGTATTGGCAAAATCTTTGACCATACTTAAAAATTGCCATTGAATATTTTGTCTTGCAGCAGGTAATTTAGGAATAAAAATGTTAGCAATTACAGCAAGTCCATACATAAATACACACGCAAATAACGCCGCAGTTACATTAAGATCGGCAATATGTCCGCCTGCTAATGACCCAAGCAGAATAGCAGCAATCGTTGATGCTTCAATTAATCCATTAGCTTTTACTAAATTATCACCACTGGTAAGTTCTCCCAAAATTCCATATTTTGCTGGAGAATATGCTGCAGCACCAATACCAACTAAAAAATAGCCTACAAATGGACTTAAGTTTAAACAGATACAACCAGCACCTAATAATTTTATACCGTTTGAAATCATCATAACTTTTCCTTTGGACATACTATCAGCAAATTGACCGACAAAAGGGGAAAGTATAATAAAAGGCACAACAAAACCAATTTGTAATGCTGACTGACTCCATTCTGGATAATGTAAATTTTTAATGAATGCCAATATGGCAAAGAAGATTGCATTATCAGCAAAGGCTGAAAAAAACTGCGCTAGCATGGTCGCAACCATGCCTTTGCTTAATAGTGACAGTTGTTTCATATGATATCCTTAAGTTATTGGTCAGCCATTTTTCTCAAGGTAATAAAATCAATTTTACCTGTACCAAGAAGTGGTAACTCTTTAACAACACGAATATCACGCGGTATAGCTAATGCTGGAATACCCAGTTCTTGAGCTGCTTGATTAAGTTGTTCGCGATTTAACTCAGGCGATGTAGTAAATAATACAATTGCTTCCCCTTTTGCTGCATCACTTTTTACTGTTGCACCGTGCATAGCTTCAGAATCGACTTTTTTAGCAAGCGCTTCAACACTTTCTAATGAAACCATTTCACCAGCAATTTTAGCAAATCGTTTTAACCGTCCTTTGATTGTTAAAAAACCTTGCTTATCAATAGAAACAATGTCGCCGGTATCATACCAACCTTTTTCCGGTTGACCTTGTTCATTGGTTGTGGTTGGTTCTTCCAATTTACCTGGGTTTTCTACTCGTAAGTAACCTTTCATTACATTAGGCCCCTTAACGAGTAATTCTCCACCATCAGAAATACCTGGAATTGGAATTAATTTTGAGGTCATACCCGGTAATAATCGGCCTACCGTGCCAGCTTTAAATGCCATTGGAACATTCAGTGACACAACCGGTCCGCATTCAGTAACACCATAACCCTCTAGAATACGAATACCATATTTATCTTTCCATTGCTCACGTACTGCGTCAGATAGTTTTTCCGCACCAGCGACCACATAACGTAGGCGCATGAAATCATAAGGGTGTGCATAACGAGCATAATTGGCTAAGAAAGTAGGTGTACCAAATAAAACGGTACAGTTTTGGTCATAAATTATTTCAGGCACCATACGATAATGTAAAGGATTTGGATATAAGAAAGTACGGCTACCGGAAAATATTGGTAAAAATAGCCCAGCGGTGATACCAAAAGCGTGGAATAGCGGTAATGCAGACATAAAGCGGTCAGCGGGTGTTGGGTCAATAACGGTTCGAATTTGCTCGACATTAGCAAGTAAGCTAGCATGGCTATGCACAACACCTTTAGGATTACCTTCAGATCCGGATGTAAATAATACCAACGCTTCGTCATCACTGGTTTGAGCTTGTTTAACTAAACGTGGTATAAACTGGTGAACGGCAATGTAAAGTTTGTCGGTAAATGTTAAACTACTGCGTAAATCTTCTAAGAAGCACCATTTAACATCTTTGATTTCTTCAAGTAAATAGTCGAGTTTTCCTTTTTGGATAAATTTACGTGAAGTTATAATGGTTTTGATTTCAGCAGCTGTAATTGCGCAGGTTAAACCTTTTGTTCCTGCGGTATAGTTGAGCATTGCTGGAATGCGGTTTTTAACCGATAAACCAAAAATGGTAGCAACGGTAATTGTTGCATTAGGTAATAGAACTCCAACGCGTTCTTTTTTCTGAGTAAATTTAGAAAGAATGCAGCTAATACCAATAATTTGTTTAATTAAATTGCGATAAGTTGCTTCATTAGTTGTGGGATCTTGTACCATCCGTGATTTTACGCCGTAGCGTACTTGAGCTTCAAGCAGTGCTTCAAAAAGAGTTAATTTAGGACGACTTCCCATGCGAGCATTCATCATTATTTGATGAAGTTTTTCACCGGCAATATAGCGTCTTTCACTAGCTTTAGGTGCATCTGGCATAGGGATGGATGTTGGCTCAAGCACATGAATCGTTATTTTAGGGAATAAGTGACGTTTAAATAATCCTTTCAAGCGACTGGTTATGGTAAACTCAGCGCCTTCAATCCAGACAGGTACAATGGTTGCTTGTGATCGAGCTGCGACAAAAGCAGCGCCATCATAAACTTTCATTAAGGAACCTGTTACTGTAATTCTTCCTTCTGGAAAAATAACAATTGGACGACCTTTTTCAATTTCACGAACTAAACGTTTAATGGCCATAGGACTAATTGGATCCATTGGCACAAAATCTACATAATGTTTGGCTAGGCGTACTAACCAATGGTTGATATAACCTGCGTAGATAGCAAAAACAGGTCTTACTGGTAAAAAAACGCCGATTAGAATACCATCAAGAAAAGAAACGTGATTCGGTGTGATAAGCAATCTGTCTTGTTTTAAATTGTTAAGATTCCCATGAACTTTTACATGGAATAACATCTTTAAAAAAAATTTTAATATTTTAAATAACATCTGATTTCTCAAGTATCGTGTAAAATTACACCATGTAATAATAGTGAAAATAATTAAAATATACAAGAAATGTAAAAACTAAAAAATAAATAAAATAAAACAAATTGTTATATGTTAAGATAACGTTGTTTGATTTTAAAAATAGATTATAGATACTAAAAAGGTAAATAAATAGAAAAGATCAATAAGGAATCAAAATGCTAATTTTAACAGCTAAAGATATTGAAAAATTCTACACCATGCTAGAGGCAATAGCTGCAGATAAACAAGCCTTAAAAATTTATACTCAAGGAAATAGTGATGTGCCATTACGTATCAATTTCGATATGCAAAAAGGACAATGCTTGTTTATGCCTGCTCATATAAAAGGTAACGATATTGTAGGAATTAAAATAGTTTCGGTATTTCCAGATAACCCTAAATTAGGCAAACCATCTGTACCGGCTCAAGTCATGATGATAGACCCACAAACAGGTGAAGTTTGTGCCATGTTGGATGGTACTTTTGTCACTCAACTTAGAACAGGCGCAGTGCAAGGTGCTGCAACTGATCTTTTAGCTCGTAAAGATTCTAAGCGAGCCGTGTTGATAGGCACAGGTGGGCAAGCTGCTTCACAATTAGAGGCTATGTTAACCGTTCGTCCATTAACTGATGTGGCAATCTTTGGGCTAGATGCTAATAAAGGTAAGCAATTTACCGAGTTAATGAAGAAACGATTTGAACGTTTTTCTGCTAATCTGTATTTTTCTGAAAATTTTGATGAAGATATTCATCAAGCGGATATCATTACCTCTGTCACTACATCAAAAGAAGTGACTTTTAATGGTGATCTAGTTAAGCCTGGAACTCATATCAATGGAGTAGGGGCATACATGCCAGAGATGCACGAGATCCCAAATAATATTGTAGAAAAAGCCGATATTCGAGTGCTTGATACGAAAGACGGTGTATTTGCCGAAGCGGGTGATATCATTGATCCTATTGAACAAAAACTCGTATCAAAAGATGATTTTTTAGAATTAGGTGATTTAGTTTTAAATCCACAGCTTTGCCGCCAAAATGAGCAGCAAATTACTTTATTTAAAACAGTTGGAACAGCAGTACTTGATGTTTATGTTGGTTATGATATTTACCTTAAAGCAAAAGAAAAAGGTATTGGCATAAATATCTAATAAAGTAACAACCTGAAATTTGTAAAAAAGTTTCAGGTTAACTATACGTTTAAGTAAAAAACTAACTTTTTAACTCTTCTTTTTGAGAACGTCCAAGCAATGCCATCGCTGCTTGTTTAGGATCTTTATGTTCATATAAAATTTTATAAATCTGTTCAGTGATAGGCATATCAACATGGTATTTTTGTGCAAGTGACCAAACTTCTTTGGTATTTTTACAACCTTCGATAACTTGGGCAATAATATCTTGAGCCTCTTGAATAGATTTATTTTGACCAAGTAATATTCCAAAGCGACGGTTACGAGATTGATTGTCTGTACAAGTTAAAACTAGATCACCAAGTCCTGCCATTCCCATAAAAGTTGCAGGATCAGCGCCTAATACTGCACCTAAACGCATCATTTCGGCAAGACCTCGGGTGATTAACGCTGTTCTGGCATTAGCACCAAAGCCTAAACCGTCTGACAGACCTGCACCAATAGCAATAACATTTTTTATTGCCCCGCCAAGTTGTACTCCAATAAAGTCTTTACTGCTGTAAACACGAAAACTTTTACTACAGTGAAATAGATTTTGTAATTCGGTTAAAAATTGCTCGTTAGTTGATGCGACAGTTACTGCTGTTGGTGAACCAGAAGCTACCTCTTTGGCAAATGTTGGTCCAGAAATAACCGCTAATGGAATTTTATCACCTAGAATTTCTTTAGCTACATCTTGTAACAATCTGCCTGTATCAACTTCAAGCCCTTTTGTTGCCCAAACAATTTTGCTATCTTTACGTAAGAAAGGTTTAATTTGTTTTAGGATGCTGGCAAAAGCATGACTTGGTACGACAATTAGTAAAATAGGTGCAGCTAATACGGCGGTTTGTAAATTGCTTTCAATTTGTAACAGATCAGGAAAAGGTATATCTGGCAAAAACTGCTTATTTTGCCTGTCATGCTGCAAAACAGTCATTTTATCTGGGTTATGTCCCCACAATAACGTAGGATGACCATTTCGTGCTAATAAGATAGCCAAAGACGTTCCATAAGAACCCGCTCCAATAACTGTCACAGCAGCATTTTTTTTCATAATAATCCAAAACTTTTTATTAATTCAAATAATATAACTATTGCAATGTTTCAGTTGATTCAGCTTCAGCTTGTTGCTGAATATAATTCATATACAACGCTTCAAAATTTACTGGTTCTAAATTCACTTGTGGGAATGAACCTTTATTTACTAAACTTGAAATTACTTCTCGTGCGTAAGGGAACAAAATATTTGGACAATAAGAGCCAACACAATGTTGAACTTGGCTTTCATCAAATCCGATAAGTGAAAAAATACCTGCTTGAGTCACTTCACAAATATATACAATTTCTTCTTGCTGTTTTACCGTTACAGTAACACGTAGTGCAACTTCATAAACGCCTTCATTTAAGGTTTGCGAAGATGAATTTAATTCTAAATTCATATCTGGTTGCCACTGTTTAGTAAAAATTTCAGGTACATTATTAGTTTCAAATGAAACATCTTTAGTGTAAATACGCTGAATTGCGAATTGTGTTTCAGGTTGTTGGGTATTATTTTGTTCTGTCATGATAAAACCTTATTTTTGAATAATATTATTTTTTTACAAGTGGTAAATTTTCGCCATTCCAGCCAGCAATGCCATCTTTTAACACAGACACATTTAAAAAGCCTTGTTTGATAAGTGTTTCACCAATGCTAGCAGATGATAAACCATTTTCGTCAACCAAAATTATGGTGTTTTCTTTAAATTTTTCAATTAATTTTGAACTGGAATTTTTAATATCGATAGGCAAAATATTATGAGCGTCAGTGATATGCCCCTTTTTAAAACTATCTGCAGTTCTAATATCAATAATAACTGCATTTTCTTTGTTAATCATATGGATCGCTTGAGCATTATCAATAATTTTAACCTTTGATAATTTACCTTTAATCGTTAATACGATAATTGTGATAAATAGCGCAATCCAACCTAATGAAAGCAAAAGATGATTTTTTACAAAAGGTAGAATTTCGAGTGTTATAAAGTCCATACTTATATAATTACCTAATTTTTTAATAATAAGACAAGATTATAACGGTATTATGCATTGAAATACAGTGCTTAAAAGAGAAAACTTAATTTACATGCAACCATGTTAATTTAATTTTTCGATTAGAGTGATACATAGTTTAAATAGGTTATTTTAATTTTATGTTTTTTTATGAGGCCATTTTATTAGCGTAATTTGATCCAAAATCTAATTTCCGTATTATTTTTATAATTCATGATGTTTGGTGATTAGATGGATATAAACTAAATAAACTAAGAAAAACGTCAATTTAAAAATCAGAAATAAATCTTGAATAATGATTAATATAGTAAAATTTATCTATTTTAGGGCATTACAAACGATCATTTTTAGGTCGATGAGTAATTTTGGTGCATTGATTTGGTGCTTGTTGCTTTAATTTAGTGCAATTCGTATATTTATGTTACTATTATTGAAGATAAATCCACTAAAATAGTATGGTCAAAAAATGGCATCATATTTGCATAATAATATACAACTCGGCAAGAATGCCTTTTAAACTGAACAATTATTTGTCCTCAATGGAGAAGATACATGTCTATACAAAGAGTTTTAACGCTAATTAAAGATAATGATGTGAAATTTGTTGATTTACGTTTTACTGATACTAAAGGTAAAGAACAACATGTTACTATTCCTGTTAGTCAAATTGATACTGATTTTTTTGAAGATGGTAAGATGTTTGATGGCTCATCAATTGCAGGTTGGAAAGGTATTAATGAATCAGATATGGTATTAATGCCAGATGCATCAAGCGCTGTTATTGACCCATTTTTTGAAGACACAACATTAAATATACGTTGTGATGTCTTAGAACCAGCTACATTGCAAGGCTATGATCGTGATCCTCGTTCAATAGCTAAACGTGCTGAAGACTTCTTAAAATCATCTGGTATTGCTGACACCGTTATTTTTGGACCAGAACCAGAGTTCTTTTTATTTGATGATGTCCGTTTTGGTTCGCCGATGTCAGGCAGTTTTGTTCATATCGATGATATTGAAGCAGCTTGGAATTCGGGTACTAAATATGAAGAGGGTAACAAAGGGCATCGTCCTGGTGTAAAAGGTGGTTATTTTCCACTTCCACCAGTTGATTCATCACAAGATATTCGCTCTGAAATGTGCTTAATTATGGAACAACTTGGTTTAGTTGTTGAAGCTCATCACCATGAAGTAGCTACAGCTGGTCAGAACGAAATTGCTTGCCGTTTTAACACATTAACTAAAAAAGCTGATGAAGTTCAAATTTATAAATATGTAGTTCAAAATGTTGCTCACGCCTATGGTAAAACAGCAACGTTTATGCCAAAACCAATGTTTGGTGATAATGGTTCAGGTATGCACTGTCACCAATCACTTGCTAAAGACGGCGTAAATCTTTTTGCGGGCGATAAGTATGCGGGTCTATCTGAAATGGCACTGTTTTATATTGGTGGAATTATTAAACATGCTAAAGCGATCAATGCATTTACTAACCCAGCCACTAACTCTTATAAACGTTTAGTACCAGGTTATGAAGCACCTGTTATGCTTGCTTATTCAGCACGTAACCGTTCTGCATCAATTCGTATTCCTGTTGTTACAAGCCCTAAAGCTCGTCGTATTGAAGTTCGTTTCCCAGATCCAGCAGCGAATCCATACTTAGCATTTGCAGCACAGTTAATGGCTGGTTTAGATGGTATTATCAATAAAATTCACCCAGGTGATGCAATGGATAAGAACTTATATGATTTACCACCAGAAGAATCTAAATTAATTCCACAAGTAGCAGGCTCACTTGAAGAGGCATTAGAAGCATTAAATTCAGATCGTGAATTCTTAACTCGTGGCAATGTATTTACTAATGATACTATTGATGCCTATATCGATTTAAAACGTCAAGATGTTGATCGTGTTCGCATGACGCCACATCCAGTTGAATTTGAATTGTACTATAGTCTATAAGTAAACATTTTATGCCTTAACCACCACTATTTAGTTAGTGGTGGTTTCCAAAGGGGACGGAAATCCAACGATGACATTTGATAATGAATCTGATGCTAATCTTGTTCTCGATTCGATGATAACAAGTATTTTGTTATTAGATAAAAAACTCAATATTCTTTATGCTAATACTGCTGCGCAACAATTATTGGCGCAAAGTTCCAAAAAATTATTAGAAAGTTGTTTCCCAGATTTATTGAGCTATTTTTCTTTAGATATTGAATTAATGCTGAGTGCATTAGAAAAAAATCAAGGTTTTACGGATAACGAAGTTAATTTAGTTGTTAACAATGAATTACATATCTTATCGTTAACGGCACAATTACTAACAAACGGTCATGTATTGATCGAAATGGCGCCGTTAAATAATCATAAGCGGTTAAGTCAAGAGCAATTACAACAAGCCCAACAAAGTGCAGCTCGTGAATTAGTTAGGGGGCTTGCTCATGAAATTAAAAATCCACTTGGAGGTCTTAGAGGCGCCGCTCAGTTATTATCACGCGAACTACCTAAAAATGAATTGCAAGATTATACGCAAATAATTATTGAACAAGCAGATAGATTAAGGAATCTTGTCGATAGGTTACTTGGCCCTCAACAGCGATTGCAGCAAAAAGAACAGAATATTCATAAAGCAATTGAACGAATATATGCACTGCTTTGTCTGGAAAAGCCAATCAATGTTGTAATTTTACGTGATTATGACCCCAGTTTGCCTGAATTCATTCATGATTCAGAGCAGATTGAGCAAGTGATTTTAAATATTGCTCGTAATGCTTTACAAGCTATTGGTACTAAAAGCGGAACGATAACAATTAGAACAAGAACAGCGTTTCAAGTTACTTTACATGGGCAGCGTTATCGTCTATGCGCGCGTATAGATATTGAAGACAATGGACCAGGTGTTCCTGTTCATATACAAGATACACTGTTTTATCCAATGGTAAGTGGTTATGAAGGCGGTACTGGAATTGGACTTTCGATTGCACATAATATTGTCGATCAACATCACGGTAAAATTGAATTCAATAGTTGGCCAGGGCATACAGAATTTTCTGTCTATCTGCCAATTAAGCAGTGAGGTAAATTAGAATGAATGTTTGGATAGTTGATGATGATAGTTCTATTCGTTGGGTATTAGAAAAAGCATTAACCAATGCTCATTTTAACTGTATTACTTTTTCAAGTGGTCAAGAAGCGATAGATGCTTTAGTTACTAATCCACAAAAACCTGCAGTTTTAATCTCAGATATAAAAATGCCAGGGCTGGATGGTTTTACATTACTTCACCATGTTAAAGAACAATATCCTGACTTACCTGTTATTATTATGACAGCTCATTCAGATCTTGATGCAGCGGTGAATGCATATCAAAGGGGAGCTTATGACTATATTCCTAAACCTTTTGATGTTGATGAAGTTATTCAACTCGTAGAGCGAGCTATACTACAAACTCAAAGTAAAAAAAACAGTAGTAATACCACCGCTAAAGCGTCCACTGGTATTATTGGTGAAGCGCCTTCTATGCAAGAAGTGTTTCGTATTATTGGTCGTTTATCTAAATCATCAATAAGTGTTTTGATTAATGGAGAGTCTGGAACGGGTAAAGAACTGGTCGCTAAAGCTCTGCATACTCATAGTCCTCGATCACAATCGCCATTTATTGCACTTAATATGGCCGCTATTCCTAAAGACCTCATTGAATCAGAACTATTTGGGCATGAAAAAGGTGCCTTTACAGGGGCAGCACAAATTCGTCATGGACGATTTGAACAAGCTAATGGTGGAACGTTATTTTTAGATGAAATTGGTGATATGCCTCTTGATGTGCAAACCAGATTATTAAGAGTGTTAGCTGATGGGCAGTTTTATCGTATTGGGGGATATTCACCCGTCAAGGTCGATGTACGTATTATCGCTGCAACTCACCAAGATTTAGAAGCAAGAGTCAGAGAAGGAAAATTTAGAGATGATCTGTTTCATCGTCTAAATGTAATTCGTATTTTATTACCCCCACTACGCGATAGGGCTCAAGATATTCCAAAACTGGCAGCACATTTTTTAAATACTACAGCAAAAGAATTAGGGGTAGAAAGTAAAGTATTTAGTGTTGAAGCCTTAGATGTATTATGTCAGTTTAATTGGCCAGGTAATGTTCGTCAGCTTGAGAACACTTGCCGTTGGGTTACAGTTATGTCTTCAAGTAAAGAAATACTTGTACAAGATTTACCGCCAGAGTTATTGCAATTAACTGTACCTAAAAACGTCACAAGTCAGGAAGTTAGCATTCAACAGAGTAATCAAGTACAAAAAAACATTGATTGGCAATATCAGCTGGAACATTGGGCTAAAGAAGCCTTACTTGCTGGCAAGGTTGGCATTTTAACTGAGGTGGTTACTGATGTTGAGCGTATTTTATTAAATTGTGCTTTGAATTTTACTCGTGGACATAAACAAGATGCTGCACATTTATTAGGTTGGGGACGTAATACGTTGACGAGAAAGCTTAAAGAGTTATCTGATGATAAGTAATTATTAATAATATATGCGGTTTTTATAAAAAACTCATTGTTTCAACTTTAAAAATTACTGTTTTTATCAATTTCTTTGGTATTATTTTGCTGTTTGTTTAAAGTTCATTGAACACTTATTTATTTTTAGTTACAATTTGGTGCAAATGATAATTATTATTATTTTATTTATCATTTATGCGCTTTTGAACTAAGCTAATAATTAGGAGTTACAATGTATTCATCTATCAAAGTTAAATTTTTAGTATTACTAGCCGCTTTATTTGCATTGGTTGGTTGTGACGATAAAAAAGATGCACCTGCCGCTAATAAAACATCAATCGTTGTTGAACATGCCCAAGGTAAAACTGAGGTACCTGAAAATCCAAAAAAAGTGGTAGTATTTAATACCGCAACATTAGATATTATCGATGCATTAAATATTCCTGTCACGGCAGTTCCTCAATCAGATGTACATTTCCCAGATTTCTTATCAAAATATGCAGATAAAACGTATACTAATGTTGGTACTTTATTTGAGCCAAATTATGAAGTGCTAAGCACACTTCAACCCGATGTGATTATTGCTGGTGGACGTGCAAATGATGTCTATAAAAAATTAAGTGATATTGCACCAACAATCTCGCTTGATCTAGATCCTAATAATTTCTTAGCTAGCTTAACAGAGCGTACTGAACAGTTAGGTAACATTTTTGGTAAACAAGAAGAAGCAAAAAAATTACTTGCCGATTTTAACCAAAAAATTGAACAGTTAAATCCAAAAGCAAGCACAGCAGGAACCGCTTTAGTTATTATGATTAATGGTGGCAAAATGTCTGCTTATGGACCAAAATCGCGTTTTGGTTTTATTTTCGATGTACTAGGTTTTAAACCTGCAACAATATTCCAAGAAGCGGGACGTCATGGTAATGCTGTAACTTCTGAATTTGTATTAAGCGTTAATCCTCAATGGTTATTTGTTCTAGATAGAGACAATGCAATTGGTAATAAAGAAGCTCAATCAGCCCAGCAAGTTTTAAATAATGAATTAATTCAGAAAACGGATGCATGGCAACAAAACCATATTGTTTATTTAGATTCTACATCAATGTATATTTCTGGCGGTATCCAAACTTATAGTCGTTTAATGGACCAAATAAGTGATGTTTTACAAAAAACATCAGCAAACTAAATAAACCATGACTAAAACAGTTTATTTTATTGCAGGCATTGTTTTTTTATTAGCAATGACTGCATTAAGTTTGTTTATTGGTGCAGGGCATGTAACGTTAGTCGATCTTTGGTCTGACAGTAATATGCGACAAATCTTTTTTGTTAGCCGCGTTCCTAGAACGGTGGCTTTACTCTTAGCGGGTAGCGCGATGAGTGTTGCCGGTTTAATTATGCAACTACTTACTCAAAATCGATTTGTCGAACCGTCTCTAGTAGGTACTACTCAATCAGCTAGTTTAGGATTATTAGTGATGATGGTACTTGCTCCAGGCGCAAGTGTTATGATGAAAATGGTTGTTGCGAGTTTATTTGCTATGGCCGGCACAGTATTATTCATGTTTATTTCTCGCAAAATTATTTTTAAATCTGCACTTATGGTACCTCTTGTTGGGATAATGCTTGGTGCAGTGATTAGTGCAATTTGTACTTTTTTTGCTATGTATTTTGATTTACTGCAATCACTTGGAGGTTGGGAATCAGGTGATTTTTCAGGTATTTTACAAGGTCGCTACGAGCTATTGTGGCTAGTTGGGGGCATTACCTTACTTGCATGTTGGAGTGCAGATCGTTTTACCGTTGCGGGATTAGGACGTGATTTTTCTGTCAATGTCGGACTTAATTATAACCAAGTCATGCTAACTGGACTTATTGTCATAGCTCTTATTGGTGGTATCGTCGTTGTCGTTGTTGGAGTATTGCCATTTTTAGGATTAATTGTACCTAACATTGTCAGTTTGATATTTGGTGATAACTTTCGTAAAACCATACCTTGGATATGTTTATTCGGAAGTGGATTGGTTTTATTTTGCGATATTATCGGGCGAGTTATTCGCTATCCGTTTGAAATTCCCGTTAGTGTTATTCTTGGTGTGGTAGGGGCTATTATTTTTTTAGTGTTGTTGAGTAAAAAACGTCATGCTAGTTAATCAAAAACGCCTTATTTCAAGTCGAAAAACAATATTATTATTACTAGGTATTGCCGTTTTTTGTGTTGTTTTTTTTATGACATTTAATTTAAAAGGTAATATTAGTTATATTTTAGGTCATCGGACATGGATTGTCTTAACCATGATTTTAGTGGCTTTTTCTGCAGCAACTTCGACTCTGCTTTTCCAAACTGTTACTAATAATCGAATTTTGACACCCTCTATAATGGGATTTGAATCTTTGTTTGTATTGATTCAAACGGTGGTCGTCTTTTTTATTGATGCTCAAGGTATTCCTTATATTGGAATTATTGGTAAATTTATTTTTGAATCATTGTTATTAATTTTATTTTCTCTATTTTTGTATCGAGGATTATTTACCAAGCTCAAACAGAATCTTCATTTAGTTTTATTAATTGGGATCATTTTAGGCACGCTATTTCGTAGTTTTTCTAATTTGTTACAGAGGTTAATGACACCAACTGAATTTGCTGTATTGCAAAGCCGAATTTTTGCAACATTTACTCGAGCTGAACCTATGTTAATTATCTTTTCATTAATTATTGCCACAGTTATAGGGCTTTTTTTATGGCGGATGCGGTTTAGGTTCGATGTATTAGCGTTAGGGCGTGATAATGCCATTAATTTGGGCGTCGATTATCAAAAAAGTGTCACCATTATTTTATTACTTGTTTCGGTATTAGTTGCAATATCAACGGCACTAGTGGGTCCTTTTACTTTTCTTGGCCTGCTTATTGCCAATTTAGCTTATAGCATTAGTGGTTCAAGCCAGCATCGTTTTTTATTACCAACAGCTTTTTTATTAGGTGTAATTTTTCTTGTTGGTGGACAGATGTTTTTAGAACATGTCTTAAACATGGTAGGTGCATTATCTATTGTAATTGAATTTATTGGTGGTTCATTGTTTATCTTCTTATTATTGAAAAAGGTTCCAATGTGATAGAAATTGATAATATTAGTAAAAAATATCAAACTATACAGGTATTAAAAAATGTGAGTGCAACAATATCACAAGGTGGTATTACAGCGATTATTGGTCCAAATGGTGCAGGTAAATCGACATTATTATCAATTATTAGTCGTTTATTGCTTGCTGATGAGGGGCTAGTAAAGATTCAAAATATGGATGTTGTTAATACGCCAAGCGATAAACTTGCAACCTATCTTTCAGTATTAAGGCAAGAAAATCGTTTTACCAGCAGACTTACTGTTTTTGAGTTAGTTGGATTTGGCCGTTATCCTTATAGCAAAGGGCGATTAAATAAAGATGATTTAGTACATATTAATCGGGCTCTTGAATTTTTGAATTTGACTGAATATAAAGATCGATTTTTAGATGAGCTTTCTGGTGGGCAACGTCAACGTGCTTATGTTGCAATGGTACTTTGTCAAGACACAGAATACGTATTACTTGATGAACCATTAAATAACCTTGATATGAAGCATGCTGTTGCAATGATGAAACAGTTACGTCGTGCTGCTGATGAATTGGGTAAAACGATTGTTATTGTCATTCACGATATTAATTTTGCTTCGGTCTATTCCAACTATATTCTAGCAATGAAAAATGGAGAATTAATTTATCAAGGTAATCCAGATCAGATAATGAACTCTACTATTTTAGAAGATATTTTCGATACTCCTGTTCAGATAGAAAAAGTTCATGATCAAAATATTGCAATCTATTATTGATAGATATTTAACTGTTAGTGATAAAAATATTAAATATGTTCAATCAAATAGAGAAACGATTGTTTACTATTTTCTCTGATTCATGTTAAATAAATGACAATACTTTTGCCGAGATAATAATAATGAAATTAGAGGAAATCGCACTGATAGCTGGTGTTTCAAAAACAACGGCTAGTTATGTTATAAATGGAAAAGCAAAAAAATATCGCGTTAGTGATCAAACAATTGAAAAAGTAATGTCAGTTGTTAAAGAGCATGATTATCAGCCCAATGCGGTTGCTGCAGGATTAAGAGCGGGTAAAACCCATACTATTGGCATTATTATTCCTGATTTAGAAAATATTAGTTATACTCGGATTGCCAATTACTTAGAGCAATTGATAAGAAAAGAAGGTTATCAAGTGCTACTTTCATGTTCAGAAGATGATCCCCAAATCGAAAAAGAGTGCGTTAAGCATCTTCAACAACGTCGAGTTGATGCGTTAGTGATTTCCTCATCATTTGTTTCTGTCGACGATTATGTTTTTTATGATGATTGGCAAAATTCCAAAATTCCATTATTTGCTCTTGATAGAATTTTACCCATTTCTAAATTTAGGAATATAGTGGGTGCAGATAAACAAGACTCTAAAACCTTGGCTCAAGCATTTAATGATGTTGTTCAGGGGGCGATGGTTTATCTTGGTGCCTCACCTAATTTATCAGTTAGCCAACTTCGTTTAGATGGATTTAACGATATTAGATTTGATAATTATCACCATGATAATAGTAATAAAGTTGATTTTTTATATGCAACTAATTATAGTCGTCATGATGCGGATATCGCTTTTAGTCAATGGTTAGAAAATCATCAATTGCCTGATGGTATTTTTACTACGTCTTTTTCTTTGCTTCAAGGGGCTATTGATGCAATCTTAAGAAAGTTCGGTCATTTACCTGAAACATTAACTATTGCTACGTTTGGTGATAATGAATTATTGGATTTCTTACCTTGTAAAGTTATATCTCTTTGTCAAGATCATAAAGAAGTTGCTAAAATGACAATAAAAATGTTATTAAATTGTTTGCAAAATGAAAGTTATCAACCAGGAATCACAGTTATTCCTAGGCGACTCATTTACCGTGGTAGTTTAAGTCGTAATCGAACTTTGTAAAACAGATTGTTTTTTTAACGAAGTATTTAGTTAAATTTTAAACAAAAAGAAGATCCAGATCACATATTTTCTATTAATAGAGATAATTTATTTGATAATTAATATAATTCTCGTCATTATTGCTGAAACGATTCAATAACGTTATTTAAGCAAATAATATGAATTATGTTAGATGATTTAATATAGCAACCCAGAGGTATTTATTATATGTTTCATTTAGTTAAAGAAGATATCCATTTAAATGAACAAGCCCCTAACAAAACTGAGGCGATAAAAAAAGTAGCTGCGGCTTTAACCAGTGCAGGATTTGTTGAGGAAGGATATGTAGATGGAATGCTCGAACGCGAAGCTCAAGCTGCAACTTATCTGGGTATTGGTCTTGCTATCCCTCATGGTACAACTAAAACTCGTCATTTAGTTAAAAAAACAGGTGTGCAAGTTTTTTGCTTTCCTAACGGAGTTGAATGGGGAGATGATGGCGAAAAGGCTTATCTAGCCATCGGTATTGCAGCTAGCTCTGATGAGCATTTGGAGTTACTTCGTCAATTAACACATGTGCTTAGCGCTGATGGTGTTGAAGAACGCATTAAAAACATTAAATCAGCAGATGAAGCAATTGCTATTTTAACTGGTAAACCAAGCGTAGAAGATAGCCAATTTAGTGTAAATGAATCTTCATTATTATTGGATATTCCAGCTGATAGTTTAGGAACATTACAAGCGTTAAATGCTTCACGTTTAAAACAACAAAATGCAGTAACTACTAATTTTATTACTTGTGTGCTGGAGAATAAACCAAACTATTTGGGTTGTGGAGTTTGGTTTAATGATAGTAAAGAAGGTAATTTAAAAAACGCGATAGCGATCAGTCGTACAATAAGTGATTTAAATGAAGATGGTAAACCAGTTAAATTGCTTATCACCATGTCGATGATTAATGATGCTATTGCCGACGTTGTAAATAATTTGGCCTCTTTAGCATTTAATAAAAAATTAGATCTTTTATTGTCAGCCAATATCGATAAAATTATTGATTTATTGGTTTCTAACCATCCATCTACAGATTCAAATCAGCCTGAGACTGAATTGTCCGCTACAAATCAAACTTCAGATACAAATAATCAAGTATTAACTCGTGAATTTATTGTTCCGAATGCAAATGGTCTACATACTCGCCCATCATCGGTATTAGTTAAATTAGTGAAAGAATTTAAAAGTAAAGTCACTGTTGCAAATCTTGATGGTAAAGCAGAACCAGTTAGTGCGACAAGCTTAATGAAAATTGTTGCCCTTGGTGCTAAAAAAGGCAGTCGATTACAGTTTACAGCAGTCGGTGATGATGCAGCTCAAGCACTAGATGCAATTGGAAAAGCGATTGAAAGTGGCTTAGGTGAGGGAACTGAATAATGAATTATCGCGTTGCAACCATTACTTTGAATCCTGCTTATGACCTTTTAGGATTTTGTCCCAAAGTAGAGCTTGGTGATGTTAACTTAGTTCAAACTAATGCTTTACTACCTGCTGGCAAAGGAATTAATGTCGCCAAAGTATTATCAGATTTAGATGTTAAATTAACACTAGGAGGATTTTTAGGTAAAGAAAACCGTGATGGTTTTAATTTATTATTTAATTCACTTAATGTTGAAGATAAATTTCAAACTGTAGAAGGTCGTACTCGCATTAATGTTAAATTAACTGAGGAAAATAGCGAAGTAACGGATCTAAATTTTTCTGGTTTTACTATTACTGAACAAGATTGGCAACGTTTTGTTACAGATTCTCTCGAATGGTTAAAAGATTTTGATATGATCGCCATTAGTGGTAGTTTACCAGCAGGAGTGTCACTCGACAAATTCACCAAGTGGATGGAGCAAGTTAAAACAATTTGTCCAAAAGTTGTCTTTGATAGTAGTCGCGATGCATTAGTTGCAGGATTGAAAGCTAAGCCATGGTTAATAAAACCTAATGATAAAGAGCTTGAAATGTTTGTAGGACGCAAATTATCAACGTTAGCTGAAATAAAAGCGGCGGCTATGGAACTTATTAATGAAGGTATAGAAAACGTTGTCATTTCACTCGGTAGCAAAGGCGCTTTGTGGGTAACTAAACATGAAGCATGGTTAGCAAAACCACCAAAATGTCAGGTAGTAAGTACTGTTGGTGCAGGTGATTCAATGGTTGGTGGATTAATGTATGGACTTATGACCAATCAATCAATTAAAGACACTTTAGTTTTCGCCTCAAGTGTTGCTGCGTTATCTGTTGGACAAGCCGGAGTTGGTATTGCTGATCGTCAGGCTGTAACCAATATGTTGGATAAAATTGAAATCATTGCTGGATAGGAGTATTCATGAATATTTACATAATTGAGGGTAGTAATGCAGGCCCTGTTAATGGACGTTTGGCTAAAGCCGAATTGGTTTTAGCTGCTAATTCATTAAATTTAAACATAGTCGATAGTGTGGCATCTGCAGACGTAACTGTTGCTATTGGCTCAGGTGATGTCAGTGATAAAACAGTTATCGGTAAAAAGGTTTATGTTATTAGTGATCTTAATGATATTTTTGCTGATCCTAAACAAGTACTCATTGATGCACAAAGTAAAGCTTCTATTTTCGAACAATCGACACAAAGTAATACAAGCTCTGTATCAGGCAATGATGTAAAACGTATTGTTGCGGTTACCGCTTGTCCAACGGGTGTTGCTCATACATTTATGGCAGCCGAAGCGATTGAAGAAGAAGCGAAAAAACGTGGGTGGTGGTGTAAAGTTGAAACGCGTGGTTCGGTTGGTGTTGGTAATGAATTAACACCAGAAGAGGTGGCTTCTGCTGATGTAGTGATTGTAGCATGTGATATAGATGTCAATTTAAGTAAGTTTGCAGGTAAAAAGATGTACCGAACTAAGACCGGTCCAGCTCTTAAAAAGACTGCACAAGAATTAGATAGAGCTTTTGAAGAAGCTACAATCTATCAACCAACAAGTTCTGCTTCAACAGCAAAATCAAGTAATGAGAAGAAAGGTTTCTATCAGCATCTATTAACTGGTGTATCTTACATGTTACCAATGGTTGTTGCAGGTGGATTAATCATCGCTTTATCATTTGCTTTTGGTTCATTTGAAATGGTTGATGGCGTACAAAAACTGGTAGGTGAATCTCATTTAGCAGAAATTGGTGGGCTTGCATTCTCACTCATGGTACCTTTACTTGCTGGTTATATTGCTTATTCTATTGCTGATAGACCCGGTTTAGCCCCAGGGCTTGTAGGTGGTTTACTTGCTGTTTCCACTGGTGCGGGCTTCTTAGGTGGTATTGTCATTGGTTATTTTGCTGGTTATTTAGCAATGTTAATTGCTAAGTATTTACCATTACCGAAAACACTTGAAGCATTAAAACCAATTCTTATTGTGCCATTACTTGCTACATTAGCTACAGGCTTAGTTATGCAGTTTATTGTTGGTACGCCGATCGCATGGCTAATGGGCGCTTTAACTGTGTGGTTGAAATCAATGGGAACTGCCAATGCAGTTCTGTTAGGTGCAGTTTTAGGTGGTATGATGTGCACTGATATGGGTGGACCAATCAATAAAGTTGCTTATGCATTTGGTACAGGCTTAATTTCGGCCCAAGTATACGCACCAATGGCAGCGGTTATGGCTGGCGGAATGGTTCCTCCTTTGGCTATGGGTATTGCTACATTAATTGCTCGTAAAAAATTTGCTAAAGCTGAACAAGAAAGCGGTAAGGCTTCATTAGTATTAGGTTTATGCTTTATCTCTGAAGGGGCTATTCCTTTTGCTGCGCGTGATCCATTCCGTGTTATTCCTTGCTGTATTATTGGTGGTGCAATTACCGGTGGTTTAGCGTTAGCATTTGGTTCACAACTTATGACGCCACATGGTGGTTTATTCGCTTTAGCTATCCCAGGCGTTGTTAAACCTGTTGGTGGTTATTTATTATCTATTTTAATTGGTTCTCTTGTGGCTGGTGTTGGTTATGCAGTTCTAAAACAGCCAGAATCAACTGCAGAAATGGCTTCTAATTAAAATCACTTATTTAAATGCAAAATGCCATCAATTGATGGCATTTTTTATTTTTGAATTATTTTTTTACCCAACGTTGCAAATCTTTAGGAATAAAATCATCCATTTTTTGTAGAATCGATTGTGGCTCATCAGACACAATTAAAGTTTTATAAAAACTGTCTCTAACAAATCCTTCATCAACAGTATGTTGTAAAAAATCCAGCATAGGTTGCCAAAATTTGGCTGGATTATACAATGCAACCGGTTTTTCATGATAACCAATTTGCATACCAGTCCAAACTTCAAAGATTTCTTCTAAAGTGCCTGTTCCTCCAGGCATAGCAATAAAGCCATCTGCTAATTCAGAAAGTCGCGCTTTACGTTGATGCATATTTTCAACAACTTCTAAACGAGTAATGTTATGGTGTGCTGTTTCGGCTTTGACTAGCCGCTCAGGAATAATTCCAATAACTTCACCACCATGATCTAAAACAGAATTAGCGATAATACCCATTAAACCTTTATTTCCACCACCATAAATTAATCGTCTATTTTGGTTCGCAATTAACATGCCTAATTGTTCTGCAGCTAGGTGATATTCTGGGCGATTACCTTCACTCGCTCCACAAAAAACACAAATATTTTTTTTCATAACTATTTTATTTACCTTAACTATATAATTTTATCTATTCTAACATGTTATTATTGAATTTGATTATAAGCTGAGCAATTAAGTTTAATTAATGTTTTTCACATTGACATAATCGTTATAGATCGTTACTATCTTAATCCAAGTGTTCCTCCATAGTTCAGTCGGTAGAACGGCGGACTGTTAATCCGTATGTCACAGGTTCAAGTCCTGTTGGAGGAGCCAACTTTCCACCAATTCTTTCCTTTTTATCATTTAATATTTCGAATATATTAATATAAAAATATCAATTGCTATCTTTGGCTTTTGTAAATATTTAGTTTTTGATATCAAGTCAAAATTCATTTCAAAATAGTCATTATATAATTATCCATTTAATATCAATAATTTAATAAAAAAATATAGGTGGTTTTTTTATTGATTTCTGTTATTTGCTGGTTTACACTTGCTAAGTCTATTGAATGACATAAAAGTAATTTAAAAGGAAAGGAATTAAAATATGAAAAAAACACTTGTTGCTCTAGCAACTATCGCCTGTTTCCCAGCTTTTGCTCAAACTGATACCACAGGATTTTATTTAGGTGGTCAATTAGGTGCGAGTATTTTAAAAGCAAACAGTATTAAAGATACGGTATCTTATCAAAGTTACTCTGAAGATTTTAAAATAGGATCTTTTAATAAAGGCAAATTCGCAGGGGCATTAAATATTGGTTATAACTTCAAATATGATTATGACCTTCCTATACGTGCAGAGTTATCTTATACGATGCGCGGTAATTCAAATAAGAAATATGGTCACGGCTATAGTGATGTTGTGGTGCCTGACGATTATCTTAAAACTAGTGACCGTCACAAAGTTCGCATGCATACTTTAATGGTAAATGCATATTATGATATTGAAACTAATCGTTCAATTACTCCATTTGTTGGCGCAGGATTAGGTGTTGCTTTCACTAAATTGGATCAAACATATTCAGCACAATATGAAAGTGTTTATTATGATGGATCTGGTTCAGTTGGTATGTCAGATACCAAAACAAAATTTGCTTGGAATGTAGCAGCGGGTGTGACCTATAATATTGATGAAAATTTAGACATAGATTTTACTGGGCGTTATGTTAATGCAGGTAAAACAACTGTAAAAACAAATATTCAAGGTGTTAATGTAAAAGGTAGTGCTAAACTAAGTTCAATTGATTTATTAGCAGGTATTCGTTACACTTTCTAGTGTTTTATTTAAACAATAAAGGGCTTTTGCCCTTTTTTATTTTTTCTGTCAGTTTTTTCTACACCCAATTCAAAATTATACTGCAAACTCATTATTTATATCTTTAGTAACCGATCATTATTTTTTATAGCACCAGATGAATTTTCCTCCTTGAATTATAATCCTCTTTTTCATTACTATAAAAGTCAAATTATTGATTTATAATTAATATTATAAACTATAGCTGTAAACAAAATAGCTAGATTGGATGATTTATTGATTTGAAATTACTTTGCTCAACAATAAAATAATTAACAAAAAAAAGAAAAAATTATGTTAATTGTTTGTAGTAAGGTAATTTTTTGTGGCGTATAATTTAATTCCTTTTTATTTAATATCTTAATGTAAATTTAAAATGAAACGAAACATAATATTTGCAACACTCATGTTAACAAGTCTATCTTGTGCAGCAGCAGAGCATACTTCGCACTGGGGATATGAAGGTCAAGAAAAACCAGAAAATTGGGGTAAATTATCACCTGAATATTCAACATGTGAAAACGGTAAAAATCAGTCACCAATCAATATTGATCATGCATTAAAAACAGAACATGAAAGCCTAAAGTTTTTGTTTAAACCAAGTAAACAAGAAATTATTAATAACGGACACACGGTACAGGTTAATGTTTCTGGAGATAACCAGTTAATGTTAGACGACCAAGTTTTCACATTACAACAATTTCATTTTCATACTCCAAGTGAAAATACCATTAAAGGCAAAAGTTATCCAATGGAAGCCCACTTTGTTTATAAAAATAAAGATGGAGAACTTACTGTTGTTGCCTTAATGTTTAATAACGGCGAAGCAAATCCTGAAATTGCGAAAGCTTGGCAACAAATGCCAGCAGAAGTAAATAATAAAATAATTTTAGACAAAACTGTTGATATCAACACATTATTTCCTAAAAAATTAGATTATTACCGCTTTAGTGGTTCACTTACAACTCCACCGTGTACTGAAGGTGTTAGATGGATTGTATTAGAACAAGCAGTAACTGCTTCAGATGAACAAATTCAAAAATTCCATTCAACCATGCATCATGACAACAACCGACCTGTTCAGCCATTGAATGGTAGAGTTATTGTTGATTAATTTATTTATTTGACTGGCTTTACAATAAATATTTATAAAGCCAGTTATAATAAATTTTAAAATTGATAAATTTATTAAATTTAAAAGTGAAATACAAATATTTTCACAACAAAAGTCGTTTATAATTTAATCATCACTATGTTAATTAATTGTTACATACATTTATTTAGAGTATTAACCTCATTATTAATCTGAAAATATTAGCTCTGAGTAAAATATATCAGACATTTCCTTATTTCCTAAATCAAAATCAAGGAGAGCTTGTAATTGTTGATCAAATTCCAGATAATACTTTTTAAATTTTTCTTTATGATAAAGCCTTTTATATAAATATTTTCTGGCGTAAAGGCCATGATAAATATCTTCATAAGAATATTGCTTTTTTTCCCAATCTTTTAATGTGAATAATTGAACTTTTTTTTCAAATGAAAGTTTATTTGCTTTTTTAATTAGTACACATCGCGAAACAGCTATGCCATGAGGAATTTGTCGCGTATCACTTTTTCCTGTTTATATTAACCAAGAAAGAGTTTTCTATTATTACTCGTTTAGCAAATATTGCTATACAATAGCGATGAGGTCTTTTCCAATCAATAGGTTTATTCAGTTGCATCATAAATTTTTTATCTTCAATAACCAATTTATTTTGTTCTAATAAATTTATACTAAGTGTTTTATATGTCTCATTAGTATCTCGTCGAAAAATAACTATAAAAGCACTAGTATAAGGCTCAGTTACGTCTAGACTCGAGCATCCAAATAATTATTTTTTACTAAAGATATGTTTACTCTTCTCCTATTTCCCATTTTAATCACCTTATAACATATAGACTGATATTCATTACATTTATCAAATATTGAACAAAGATAGTTTTAATTTTATGTTCATTTTAATGATGATACTACAACAAAGAACAATTTAATTCATTATGTTATAAAATAATGAATTATAATTTGTAATAATTAAAAAGCTCAACTTAATAGGTTAAATGCTTAAAAATTAAAAAACATCACATCAACAATTATGTTTTTAAAAAAACATATGATTAATGTTATAAACTGAATAATATTGGACAATATTTTATTCGAACTGAATAAGACTACAATTAAATAAAAATAAGCAGAGTATGCTAGTTGATAATCTTATCAATATGGAATTATTGAGACTGCTAAAATAGTAAATTTAATTAATTAAAGATGATCGCCAAATTAACATAGGTCATAAAAAGCTAATTTGACGATACTGTAAAAGTTAGTAATATTATCGCTTATTAAGATTGTTAAAGATAACTTTAACTTCTTCTTTCAGACTTTCACCACAATAAACCATAGAAGTATCGTAATTTTCATATTGGGGTTCACGAGATGCACTAAACCAATTAAATGAACCAATACACAGTAAATTATCATCGCTTATAACGATTTTACTATGAACTCGTCGAACTAACTTGGTAGTGATTCCTTTTTCGTTTAATAGCTTTATAGCAATATCTAAGTTTTCTTTTTTCTTTTCTCGTTTCATAGGATTAATGTGTTGGATATTGAAATTTTCATCAGTGATTACGTTTACTTGGATACCTTTGGCTATTGCTTTGGTCATAGAATCAATGAATCCGGTTTGTTTAAGTTTTTCCATATTAATCCATGGGGAAATAATAGTGATATTTTTTACAGTACTCGCTATTGTTTCATTTAAAAATTTATCATGTTCTTTTACACCATTCAGAGTATATATTTGGGTATTAAGTTGATTTAAATCTTTTCTTTGTTTATATTCGAAATATAATGCATTTTCTTCATATGCAAATAAGTATTTGGCAAGTAATCCTCTTGGTGATGACGATGGTTGAATTTCAAATAGGTCCATATCACCAAAAACAAGAAAACTATCCTTAGCCCGTGAAACAGCAACATTTAACATACTAAGATCATTATCAATAAAACTACCATCTTCATGTTTTGAATATACGGGCGAAAATATGATAATTGCTCTTTCGGCTCCTTGAAGTGAGTGCACCGTACCGACAGTGATAGATTCGTCATTATATCCAGTGTTAATACCCTTATTATTCAGTATATTTTTGACGATTGAAACTTGAGCGCTAAATGGTGATACTATCGCTACTATTTGCTCGATAGGTTTGCCATAATGATCTTCAATACGTTGTCGATTTTCAACTAACCAGGCCGAAATTGTTTCCGCTTCTAAAAGATTGAATCGGCTTCCGGTATTTTTTTTCTCGACTCTTCCATCAATATGGAGATAGCCCATGAATGGAAATAAATTATTATCACTATAGCCTCTTTTAGGCTGTAATTTCCCTTGATAACTAAGCTCATTACAAAACCCTATAATTTTATCATAACAACGACGGTGTTCGTAAAGATACATACCTCTGGCTAAATCAGTGTCATAATGATAACGTGAAGAAAATTGTGCAATTTTCATTACGCTGCCTGAAGCTGAACATTTTCCCATTTCAGCAATTAGATCATATTCTGCGGTGATTTTTTCTTGTGTATCTCCTGTCAAAATTTTTTCTTCTAACATATTGCCAATATCAATCGACGAAGTGATATTCCATATTGGAGGAATTTGCGCAGTATCTCCAATAACGAGTGCTTTTTTGGCTAACGCAAAAGAAGCGGCAGCAACTTCAGGCAGTACTTGTCCTGCCTCATCGATGATAAGTAAATCAGCAAAGTTATAAGCATAGTTATCCTCGAATTTTGATCCATTATGTTTTGATATACACATATGTGAAGGAAGCATATAACAGGTCATAACGACACATGGTGTTAACATCATTCTACGATGCCAACGCGGTTCTACTGTTTTAATTCCTGTTTTCTTTTTCTCTTCATCAAGATTATCAATTTCATCTATAGTCATCAACCAACGACCTTCCCAGTAGTGAGTGGTTAATAGAAAAATGTCAAATCTAATTTGTGTATCCGCTAGATCATCAATTTGTGATAAATTGGGTTCTTTATCATTTTTATAACCAAGTTCAGAAGCAATGTTTAGCCATTTTGTTAAAATCTCTTGTTCTTGTTGGATAATTTGATTTACGTTATTAATTTGTTGTTTATAATCTTTCTGTTTTAATTTCTCTTTATTTAGTAATTCATTGATTAAATAGCTAATATTATCAATATTGATTGATTCTTTTTCAATATCAAAACCCTTTAATTTTTCCGCAAGGAGAAGTTTAATTTGGTAATAACGTTTTTTGCGAACTGCAGGAAGCCATGAAAATAATGAAATAAACAGAGATTCATTGGCTAAATACTTTTCCCATTCATTTAAGGCAAAGCTTAATTTATCTATTTCCGATGTTGCATTAGACAGTTTTAGGTTAAGATCATTAAGATGAATATCGATATTATCATCAGATACTAACTTACTTTTTTCACGAATTTTAAGTAAGTCATCCCAAGTTTGTTTTATGTCAATTAATCTGTGTGACTGTTCAACAAGCTTTTTATGTAGTAACGACGTGATTTTTTTAGGAGATGAACAATCGTCATTGGGGAAAGCTATTTTTGCTTTATCTAAATAAGAAGATAGAGCTTTTTTAATATACTCTTTCGATTCTACGTCACTAAAAAATTTTTGGGTATGATATTTATTTGGATCTTCATCTTTCTTAGTATTTGAAGGGAAATAAGCACCAAAACTATTTATATCAGGTAACCAGCGACCTGACATTTTTGGATCTGTCCCTTTGGAAAAATCTTTTCCAAATGCTTCAATGATGTTGGTAACAGCTTGGTTATTAGTAGAAGTAGCAAGCACAATAGGTGGATTTATTTCTTCAGCTAGCGCAGCTTTAGCCCATAGCGTTGCAATAATAGATAAAATTAAAGTCGTTTTTCCGGTTCCAGGTGGACCATTTACCGCTAAAATATCGCCATTATTTGTTCTGAGAAAATGACTTAATGCATCTCGCTGAGCTAACGCTAAAGGGAATTGATCTCCTGAATGACCTAATCTTTCATTAAATGTATCTTTAGTTGCAATTAACGGTTCTGTATCACTTTCGGTTAAGTTAGCAAAACGCTTGAATAATGGAATTTCTGTTTTATTGACCAATAAATGATCGTAAAGAGCAAGGATATGTTTACTGGCACCAATAAACTTTGTTTTTTTTATGATATATGCATATTCTGCAAGTTCGTAATCTTTTTGCGTTTTGATCCATGAGTCAGCAATGCTATTTAATAGATTCGCTGAATCTTCTAAATACAATTTCCACTGTCGTTGATATCCTTCATATCTTTTTTGTCTTTCTTCTTTAGTTTCATTTTTTTCTAGGTGGGACTCGTCATAATACATAGATGATGAGATATTAGCGTTTTTAGTTTTGTATTTATCATATTCTGATATTTCTCCAATAGAAAAGGAGCCATAGGCGAGTGGTTCAAGCAGATCTCTAGGGATTGTAGCTGAAATTGGAAATAAAAATCCTTCACGATTTATTTTTGCAATTATTACTAATGGCGTAACACAGTATGGACTACCTGCAATACGTTCTTTACCATGTTTTATTAAGCGATTAAAAACGGTAGGGCGTAAAACAACATCTACGGTATTGGTATCACGTTGTTCATCTTTAAAAAAATACTCCGTAGTGGTATTATCAAGGCGACCCGATGAAACATCATTCCATATACTAAAATTTTTAATATTTTGATCTTCAAGTGCACCTTTTCCTGATTCAGCATCTGCTAATGAATTCCGCCAATAAGAGGCAAATTTTAAATAATCATCGTCCATTTCTATTCCTACAAATAATCTAATAAATCTTTAAGCACTTTAGATAACTGATATTAAGTATAATCAAATCTATGAATAATCTCAAAATCTATTAAAGAAATTTGTAACTATTTCTGATTATCAGTGATTTTTGTTAATCCATTAAATTAACCAAGACTCATGCTAAAAAATTTTGGTAGGGTACAGATAGTACACATCAGCCTATGGATTAGCGAGATCTGAAAAACATAGATCAAGGTCTAACTCATTTGATAATTCAAAAGATAAATATTTACTGGACAAGTTTTAACTAAATTTTAAAGCTCTTTCACCTATACAGCGAAGTTGTGCATACTATAAACTGATTGAATCTTCTGCTTATGATTATTTGCACTGCAAGTATACAGTTTTTAGGTATATAGCACTCCCATACCTAAAAATTTTGGTTATAAATGTACCTTATAGATGCTCAGTGAATAATAAAATAGGGTTTAAGCCTTGTATTTATCGGATTTGGTATGATTAACAGGTTTTAAAATAAAGTTATTGAATAGTGAATGTGTGAGCTGAAGAAAATTAATGTTAATAAAGCTTTACTAAATTAAGGCTTTTGTATATGTAATAAAACTAAAATATCTTTATCTCTTCCATTATTGTTTTTAGACTAAAAATTTTTTGAAAGAGTTAACTTACTAAACGGAAAAAACAAAATTATATAATGCTAACTAATTTCTTATAAAGCCAACCTTTATAAACTATAATTTCAACTTTTCTTTTTTTGTATAATTCTAACTAATCTCCTATAAAGCCAACTTTTATAAGCTTTAACTGTTACTTTTCCATTTTTGATTACATCATTTGTATAATAAGCTTTTATTTCTAGCCTTTTTAAAGTATTAATAATCTCTATGTTTGGATGAGAGTCTTTTGTTTTACCAAACAATCTATTATTGTGTGAAATGATAGCAACTTTGGGAGAGATTTCTTTTAACACTTCATAATTAATGCTTTCTTTACTTCCGTGATGAGGTATTTTTAAAATATGTGCTTTTATAAAACGTTTTTTTATTAATCTGTAGAATACACTTATGTCAGCATCTCCAGTCATTAATATTGATGAATAGTTATCCTTATGATAATAATGATAATAATTATAATAATCATAATTATAATCATAATCATCATAATAATAATAATGATCATCATCATCATCATTATAATAATAATAATTATAATGATTATCACCCCAACAATAATTATAACCCCTATAATAATTATTATATTTAATACGATTATCTTCATTATACATATGATCAGTAACTGAATAATCATGTAAAGAAACAATACTAAATTTATTAGCATCATATCTAAGAAAATTGTTAATTGCTTTATTTATACTTATACTTCTTTTTCTAATTTTATATTCATTAGTTCTATTGTTATTTATATATCTTATTATTATTTTTAAAGCTAAATAGACAAATTCTTTTGTTAAATATCCATCAGGGATTTTAATGTCCGGAGTATCAGATTCATTACTTCCTACTAATATTTTATCTTCCAAAATGCCCTTAATACTAGTCTCATGCGAACGTAAAAATTCATCAACTTGCTCATTAGTTATTTCTTCAACTATTCTAATGTATTCTTTATCAAATATTTTTGATAGATTTAAAGGTGGATTTAATATGTTAGTATGTTTACAGTTTTCAAACTTTACCCCTTCATACAAGATTTCAATTCGTTCTACTTGTTTATTTTTTAATATATGTTGATTACTCTTATTTAACTGCTGAATAATTTTTTTTATTTCAAGATAATAAGCAGGGACATAAAGAGTCTTAATCTTTACCTTGCCATTAAAACTACCGCCAGCGTGATCACTATGTGAATGTGTAATTAATAAATCAATGTCACCTTTAATATTACTAGGATAATTAAAATTTTGGGGACCCAAATCAATGACTAAAGGTCTTTTACAACAAAAAGGGCAGTAAAGTACTGAAGCATCACCTTGTCCACAATTATAAACAGTTAACATAAAATTGACCTTATAAAAATTAATTAATAGTTAAATATTATTATTCAAAATCTATTGTTTTACATACAGTATACATATAAATGCACAAAAAATTATTGAAATTTAATATTTAAGTGATAACTATAATTATGTATTATAAGATATAAAAAATAATTATTTAATTTTAATATGTTAGATTAAATTAGCGGGCGGGATATTAACTATATTGCAAAAATACTTGTCATTACAGGATGTTTGATTTTGAAAATCAATTCCGTATAACTAAAACGAAAAGTACTCCTTTAAATTAGGTATTTATATTACTCACTTATTTTAGAATTTTTAATTTTACCTACATTGATATAACTCTCGTAATTTAATGTTTTTTAGCGGTATAAGCTTGTACTTCAATTTTTATGACGATAATTGGTCTAACATCGCTTTCGGTAAATGAGAAATTTTTATTTGGTGCAAATTTATTCATCATTATTTGTAACGCCTCTATTTTTGCCGATGGTTCTTCAATAAAGGTTGCATACCCATTGCTGATAACACTGGTATAATTGAAAGAATATTTGCAGGCTTTTTCAGCAGTGATTAATTGATGCTTTGTATCTAGCTCAAAACTGACTAAAGGGTTTTGTCTAATTAGTTCAACTTTAGTGCCTACTTTAGCTCTATGAATATAAAAAATAAGCTGATTGTTAGATGTTAATTCATAACCAAAATTGACTGGAATAATATACGGAAAATAGCCATTATTCATGGCTAAATAAATAACATCAGTATGATCTAAAATATCGATCATTTCGTCGAGATTCGTTATTTACTTATCTTTGCGTCTCATAAATTTCCATTTTTCATGTCCTAGATAACTTAGATTAAAATAATAATAGAACTTAGTCATTAATACTTTTACCATTAAGATGACGACTTATATTAAATATAAACTTAAATTTCTACAAAATATGAAACAGTATTAAAACTTATGTTAGGTGTTAAATATTATTTTTATTGGTTTAATCTAATTCACTAACTTGCTTCTTCGGCTAAAGATAGCCTAAACCATTTATATCTAAATTTATTTTTTAAAATAAAAGATTTATAACTTACTTTTATAAATAAAAAATATTTTTATCTCTTGATTTATCGTATTTTAAAGGATTTAAAAGAGTATTAGTGAATAGTAAATTAATGGGAAAGATGAAAGTTAAATTATTTTAATTTTTTGTAGTCCAATTTACGAGCTAATGAGAAAACTGAATTCAGTTTGTGAGGTTGACAAACTATGCTTTACACAAAACATTATTTTTTAGTTTACTTTTGACAATTAAAAAAGTTGTTTATTTTCAGATTTTAATACCAAAATTCTATATCTTTTTCTCCATTAAATTGAATTGCAAAAATATCTTAATATGTGATACAGGTCACAGATATAAATAAATATCTCTATCTTTTGGATAAGCAGATGAATTTTTGTGACCAGTACCGCAAAATTAATGTATATTAATTATATTGTTTCGTATAAAAATGTCTTAATGATATGAATATCAAACAATTACAAAATATTATTACAGATATCACCATCTGGAAGAAAAGTTACCAACGTAAACTACATAAGCCTCTGAACCTGCGTTATGTTTTAACTCAGTATAAACAAGTTTATAAACGGCTGTTTGATTATCGAACCGAAATCAAAAAAAAATTATTAGAACAGTTAAGTAAATTTGTTCTGCAAAATAAAACACAATATCCCAATATGCCTTTCTGGCGTCTTAAAGGTGAACCGTTAAGGCAATTAATAAATGATAAAATTGATACTAAACCACAATTTGTAGAATAGGCTTTTGGAGTAGGAAGATGATAATACAGAGCTCATTATAGGAACAATATAGCGTTCTTATTGAACTTAAAACATTGTAAAGGAATAAATAATTGATTAAATGTGCATTAATTTATGATTTTGATGGAACGCTAGCAGAGGGTGATTGTGCCCAGCATGGTCTTATGCCAGCGTTAGGTATTACAGACATAAATGGTTTTTGGCGTGAAGTGAAACAACGAGCCAAACATGATGATGGTGATGAAATACTATCTTATCTTGGGCTCTTAGCAGAAAAAGCCAACCAACTTGGTTCTGATGAATTAAGTGAAGATAATTTAAAAAAACATGGAAAATCAATCCCTCTCTTTCCCGGTGTTAATACTTGGTTCGAGCGTATTAATGAATATGCAACGGCTAATGAGATAGAACTACAACATTACATCATTTCAAGTGGTTTAGATGCTATGATCCGTGGTACAGAAATTGGTAATCAATTTAGTCAAATTTTCGCCTGTAAATATCATTATTCCCCGAATGGAAAACGAGTTATTTGGCCAGCTCAAGCGATAAACTATACAACCAAAACCCAATTTTTATTTCGAATAAACAAAGGAATTAAAAATTCTTGGAACAATGATAAGTTAATAAATTTATTGAGTTAGAAGAAAGAGATATCCCTTTTGAACGAATGATCTATTTTGGTGATGGTGATACCGATATCCCATCAATGAAAATGGTTAGATACCAAGGTGGATTTTCCTTAGCGGTGTTTGATGAGTACAAATGGAAAGAACAACGAACACAAGAAAAAGTTGAAAAACTCATTGCTGAGGAACGAGCTAATTATGTTGTTCCTGCTAATTATCAGCAAGGTAGCCAGCTTGAAGTTACAGTAAGAGGTTTACTGAAATTGTTCAAACGTAAACAATAAGGTTAAACGATTTTCTTCTTAATGGAATATATTCTCTATTAAAAGGACTGAAAGCAATGATTTCTATCTATATGAATGGCGAGAATAAAACCAAGCAAATTAGCGACTGGTCTCTCTACTATGATAATAAAGATCAAGAACTCAAACTCACTTGCCATTTTCCTTCTGGCAAAAAATATACTCAGCCGCTAACACAGTGCCAAGTGAATCCATTTGAGCAAATAAAGGGAAATCTTCTTATTGTTAAGAATAAACCGAAAATAGATTGGATTGAAAAAGCCGAAAGTTATGGGCGAAAGTATACTGTTGTCTATTATCCAAACAATTCCCGACCCTACGTTATGCTTAGTGAGAATATTCAGATCGTATCTGAGACCAATCTCAAAAATGAAGATATTTTTCAGTACTTTACACAAGTAGCACAAGCTCGTATTGAGCATGCCTATGAGCACAATAAAGGTATTGCCGAAAATGTGTTACGACAACTTGATAAAATTACTCCCCATCCTGATACGGTGCTTCATGCTTATTGCAGTGTAACAAACCAAAAACGACAGCCTCCTCAACATTTTATTTATCCTTTTGGTATTAATGAAAGTCAGTTAACCGCAGTAAAACAAGCTTTCGCTTCACAAATCAGCATTATTGAAGGCCCACCTGGTACTGGCAAAACTCAAACGATTTTAAATATTGTGGCGAATATTTTGATAAATAATCGCACGATTGCGATTTTATCTAATAACAATTCTGCGGTAGAAAATGTTTACGAAAAATTGGCTAAATATCAACTTGATTATCTGGTTGCTAAATTAGGAAGTAATTATAAAAGAAAAAACTTTTTTGACGGTGAGCTGGAAGTAAGTCATCAAAAACAAGAATATACCATAAGCTTGCAAAGAATAAGCAACCTTACGAATACATTAATTGAACATCTCCAAGCTAAGAACCAAATTGCTTTCTTGCAAGCGCAGATTGATGAATTGGCTATTGAAAAGAGTTGTTTTCAAAATTGGCAAAGTGAAAACTTAACGGCTACTAATCCCGAACTATCCGGTAATTATCAGTTTCCAAAGGATAAAATTACTGATTTATTGGCTTATTTCGACTATCTGGATCAAAGACATATTTCATTCAAAGATCGAATCCAACTTCTACTTTATTTTAAGATAATACGCACAAAATTTATTAGCGATTGGCAAAAACGCAAAACTCTTTTTTATTCCTTACAGTTGGCTTATTACGAACAGCAATTAAATGAAAAAAAAGTTTACTTAAAAAGTATCAACAACGACTTGCGGCGAACAAATTTGAGTCCCTATTGGCTGATTTAACCAATTGTTCAATGCGATATTTGAAAACGCATCTCTCGCAAATCATAGACCATACTAGCCACTTTTACAGAGTCAGATTATCAACAACGTTTTGCTGAATTTACTAAACGTTTTCCGATTATAGGCAGCAGTACTCATTCCATTATTAACTCTTTGGGTCAAGGCGCTTTAATTGACTACTTAATTATTGATGAAGCCTCACAGCAAGATATTATTCCTGGTATTCTTGGTCTTGGGTGTGCCAAGAATGTGATTATTGTTGGCGATCGTAAACAGCTACCTCATGTACCTATCAAACTTGATATCACTCCTCCTCATAAGTATTATGATTGTGAAAAATACAGTCTACTTGACTCTTTTATTGGCTTATTTCAGGACAAAGTTCCCATCACGTTACTGAAAGAGCACTATCGCTGTCATCCTAAAATCATTCAGTTTTGTAACAAACAATTTTACAATGAGCAGCTTATTCCAATGACGAAAGATAATGGAGAACAAGCACTAACGTTAATTGTTACCGCACCTGGTAATCACACAAGAAATTTAACTAATTTGCGAGAACTTGACTCTCTCAATAAGATCGGTTGGCAAGATTTTACAGAAGAAAATACTGGTTTTATTGCGCCTTACAATAACCAAATTGATTTATCTCAAGAACATTTACCATTAGATATTGTTAAAGCTACAACGCATAAATTTCAGGGTAGAGAGTGTGATAATATTATCTTTTCTACTGTATTGGATAAAAAAACGAATATTCAAGAAAAACTAGATTTTGTTGATAATCCACATTTAATTAACGTAGCTGTTTCGCGGGCTAAAAATAAGTTCATACTTGTCACAGGTAATGATGTCTTTACTGAAAATAATAAAAGTATTGCTGCCTTAATTCGGTATATTAAGTACTATGCGGATAATGATCATATTTACCAAAGTCCGGTTATCTCGGCTTTTGATTTACTTTATGAAGATTACGATAAGTCGTTAGAGGCACTTAACTCACGGTTAAGAAAAAATGACTCA
>CAMLPV010000012.1 GCA_946482005.1 uncultured Gilliamella sp. | reverse complement strand
ATGATAATTTTTAAATCTCGACTATATTTTGACATAAAAAGACCCCCAGTAATTGATTGTCCAACTATTGGGGGTTACTTTATTGATTGGCGGTTTTTTATTTTATAAAAATTAATTTTTATTCATCGAACATAAAATATTCACTTGACATTGCATCATTGAACTAGTTTAATAGTACAAAATTTATTTTATACCGATAACATCATGAAAATACAATCTTTACATTTTATTACTCGTCCATTCACTTACTTTGGTTGGTGGTGTGGTTCATTTTGCGGGTAATGTGGATGGATGGTCTTTTTCGCAAAACCCGCTTAGTGCGGGTTTTTTAGTTTCAGGATATTAAAAGAATTCGTCTGAATAAAAATTTAAACATAGAGAATCAACAATGAATAAGCCAACATTAACTCAAATAACCAAAACCATCGGTTATTATCAAGATCCGACTCAGGTGTTTTATCAATTGTGTGACAGCCGACCTGCGACATTGCTGCTTGAATCGGCTGAAATTGATAATAAGCAAGGCATTAAAAGTGTGATGATTGTTGATAGTGCTTTGCGCATTTCAGCAATCAATACCAAAGTCACTATTGAAGCGTTAACGACCAATGGTGAAAAACTGTTACCTTTGTTGCAACAAGCCGTTGACGATAAAGTGGTTAAAACGTTCGCTAATGCGCAAACATTAACGTTAGTTTTTCCTGATATTGATCATCTGCAAGATGAGGATTCACGTTTGAAATCTTTGTCGGTATTTGATGCATTAAGAACCTTGTTAACAATCGTTAATGTGCCAGAAAATTCCAGTTCAGATGCGGTTTTTGTTGGCGGATTATTTTGTTATGATTTGGTCGCGGGATTTGAAAATCTACCAATTTTATCTTCTGAACAGCGTTGCCAAGACTTCTGTTTTTATTTAGCTGAAACACTATTAGAAATAAATCATAAAGATCATCTATCCATTTTAAAAGCGACCGCATTTACGTCTGACACTAAAGAAATTGAACGATTAACACAAAGATTAGATGAACTACAAACAACGTTAAGCAAACCGATGAAACCAATTGATAGCCAATCGCTTGCCAAAATTGATGTAGGTTGCAATAAGAGCGATGATGATTTCAATACCATCGTAAAAAAAATGCAAGATGCCATTCAGCAAGGCGAGATTTTTCAGGCAGTACCATCAAGACGTTTTACATTGCCTTGTCCAAAACCGTTATCAGCTTATCAAGTACTGAAAACCAATAATCCAAGTCCTTATATGTTTTATATGCAAGATAAAGATTTTGTGTTATTTGGTGCTTCTCCTGAAAGTGCACTTAAATATACTAAGGCTACCAATCAAGTTGAAATCTACCCTATTGCCGGCACACGCCCTCGTGGTCTGACTGCGAATGGCGATATTGACCATGATTTGGACAGTCGTTTAGAACTTGAGATGCGAACCGATAAGAAAGAGTTGGCCGAGCACCTAATGCTGGTTGATTTAGCCCGCAATGATTTAGCCCGTATTTGTGAGCCGGGTACACGTTATACCAAAGAGTTGTTGAAAGTCGATCGTTATTCGTTTGTGATGCATTTGGTTTCGCGAGTTGTGGGGCAGTTACGGCAGGATTTAGATGCATTACATGCTTATAAAGCCACGATGAATATGGGCACATTAACTGGCGCACCAAAAGTGCGTGCAATGCAATTAATTGCTGAATCCGAAAAAGTGAAACGTGGTAGTTATGGCGGAGCAGTAGGTTATTTTACCGCAAATGGTGATCTTGATACCTGTATTGTGATTCGCAGTGCTTATGTTGAAGATGGCATAGCCACGGTGCAAGCGGGTGGGGGAGTGGTGTTGGATTCGGATCCTCAGTCCGAATCAGACGAGTCACGTAATAAAGCTCGCGCAGTAGTTAGGGCAATTATGGCAGCACATAATGTAGAAGGTGTATTCTAATGGCTAATATCTTATTTATTGATAATATTGATTCATTTACTTATAACTTGGTTGATCAATTACGTAATAGCAAACATTGTGTGACTGTTTATCGTAATACGATTCCTGCCGATGTGATTATCGAAAAATTATCACAAATGCAAAATCCTATTTTGATGTTATCTCCAGGTCCTGGCGCACCGAGCGAAGCGGGCTCTATGCCTGAACTGTTAAAACGGTTAAAAGGTAAATTACCGATCATTGGTATTTGCCTTGGGCATCAAGCTATTGTTGAATCCTATGGTGGCAGTATTGTGCCAGCGGGTGATATTTTACATGGTAAGGCATCGCTTATTGAGCATGATGAGCAAGCGATGTTTGCAGGATTGCCTAATCCATTGCCAGTCGCTCGTTATCACTCTTTAAAAGGTGAGAATATTCCCAAAACGCTCACGATCAATGCTCTTTGCAACAATATTGTAATGGCTGTACGCAATGATGAAGATCGAGTTTGTGGTTTTCAGTTTCATCCGGAATCGATTTTAACCATTCAAGGTGTAAAACTATTAGAGCAAACCATAGCTTGGGCACTTAATTCACCACAAAAAAGAGCCGAGCCTAATCAGCAAAAAGCAATTGTTGATAAGCAAGAATACAATATTCAACCAATATTAAATAAATTGTATTTAGGCCAAACAATTGCGCAGGAAGAAAGCAAAATACTTTTCAACCTCATCATTCAAGGTAAAATTGAACCAACGGTATTAGCAACGGCTATCATCAGTATGAAAGTGCGTGGCGAAAAACCAGATGAAATTGCAGGTGCAGCGCAGGCCTTGCTTGAAAATGCAGATAGTTTTGATATACCTGATTATGATTTTACCGATATAGTCGGTACGGGTGGAGATGGTACGAACAGTATTAATATTTCAACCGCCAGTGCCTTTGTAGCCGCTGCATTGGGTTATAAAGTGGCAAAACATGGTAATCGCGGTGTGTCGAGCAAATCGGGATCTTCTGATGTGTTATCTGCTTTAGGCATTAAATTAAATATGCCAGCCGAAGCATCACGTAAAGCTTTAGATGAACTAGGTGTTTGCTTCTTGTTTGCCCAGCAGTACCATTCTGGGTTCCGTCATGCAGCACCAGTACGACAACAGTTAAAAACACGTACTATTTTTAATGTATTAGGACCATTAATTAATCCGTCTCGCCCTAAACGTATTTTATTAGGGGTTTATCATCCTGATTTAATCCAACCTATTGCAGAAACATTAAAAATGCTTAACTATACTCATGCTTATGTGGTACATGGGGCGGGTATGGATGAGGTAGCGATTCATGGTGCTACTCAAGTAGGGGAAGTTAAAAACGGCGAAATTCGTTATTTTACTTTAACGCCAGAAGATTTTGGTTTACCAACCTATACACTAAAAGATATTGAGGGCGGTACGCCAGAGATGAATCGTGATATGTTAATTGCGATTTTACAAGGTCATGGTAAACCTGCTCACGAAGCAGCAATTGCTGTCAATGTGGCGATGTTGATGAGTTTGTTTGGTCAAGCTGACCTTAAACAGAATGCTAAATGCGCGATCGATATGATGCATAGCGGTAAATCTTATGAGTTATTGCGAAAGTTAGCAGCAAGATAATAGATGGAGAAGAATATGGTAATTGCAGCATTAGCCAAAAATGTTGAAATGGCAACAGTATTAAAAAAGATCATTCATGATAAGCAGATTTGGTTATCTCAGCAGCAAGCAGCTACGCCCCTTGCAATTTTTAAATCGGAGGTGAAACCCAGTGATCGTGATTTTTATCAAGCTTTAAATCAAGCTAAAACTGCATTTATTTTAGAGTGTAAAAAGGCTTCGCCATCTAAAGGATTAATTCGTGAGGATTTTGATCCCGCCAATATTGCTAAAATTTATAAAAATTATGCATCGGCTATTTCGGTTTTGACCGATGAAAAATATTTTCAAGGTCGCTTTGAATTTTTGACAATTGTACGTGATGAAGTGACACAACCGGTACTTTGTAAAGATTTTATTATTGATGAATATCAGATCTATTTGGCTCGTTATTACCAAGCTGATGCCATTTTATTAATGCTATCAGTCGTGACAGATGATGAGTATCAACAGTTAAGTGAGGTTGCTCATCGACTTAATATGGGCGTTTTAACCGAAGCGAGTACTGAAAGTGAAGTAGAACGGGCAATTAAATTAGGGGCGAAAGTCATAGGTATTAATAATCGTAATTTGCGCGATCTAACCGTTGATTTAAACCGAGTTAAAGATTTATCGAAAATGATCCCTGATGATCGTATAGTGATTAGCGAGTCAGGAATTTATACCCATAATCAAGTAAAGGATCTGCGCCAGTATGCTAAAGGCTTTTTAATTGGCAGCGCGTTGATGTCAGAGCCTAATTTAGATTTAGCCATTCGCAAAGTCGTGTTGGGCGAAAATAAAGTCTGTGGGTTAACTCGTGCCGAAGATGCGGTCAATGTTTACCAAGCTGGAGCAGTATATGGCGGGTTGATTTTTGTCAGCAGTTCACCGCGGTATATTCAACCCAATAAAGCCCGTAGTGTGATGTCGGCGGCACCTCTTAATTGGGTGGGCGTTTTTAAAAACCAAGACATTGATGAAGTATGTCAAATTGCTGAGCAGTTATCTCTTTATGCAGTGCAATTGCATGGTAAAGAAGATGCTAACTACATACAAGCTTTACGCGAAAAGTTACCTTTAACCTGCCAAATTTGGAAAGCATTAAGTATTGATGACACAATACCTGAGCATCACAATCCATTAGTTTCACGTTATGTCTTTGATAATGGTGCGGGGGGAACGGGTAAAAGTTTTGATTGGTCATTACTTGAAAATCATGAGTTAAGTAATGTGATTTTAGCTGGAGGCATCAATCCAGAAAATATTAAGTTAGCTATTGCAACCAGTGTACTCGGGGTTGATCTCAATTCAGGGGTTGAACAGGCACCTGGTATCAAAGATAAACAGAAAATCAACGCAGTATTTGAACAAATTTAATTTTTAATTATAAAAAGGAATGGTTATGTCTAAATTAAATCCTTATTTTGGTGAATTTGGTGGGCAATATGTCCCCCAAATATTAATGCCTGTACTAGAACAACTTGAGCAAGCTTTTTTATCAGCGATACATGATCCAGATTTCCAAAAAGAGTTTAATGATCTATTAGTTAATTATGCGGGTCGACCAACCGCGCTGACATTATGTAAAAATCTAACGGCGGGAACTAAAACTAAGCTTTATTTAAAACGAGAAGATTTAGTGCATGGTGGGGCACACAAGACCAATCAAGTATTAGGTCAAGCTTTACTGGCTAAACGCATGGGTAAAACTGAAATTATTGCCGAAACTGGAGCAGGGCAGCATGGTGTTGCTTCCGCTTTAGCTTGTGCTCTATTAGGTTTAAAATGCCGAATTTATATGGGCGCTAAAGATGTTCAACGTCAAGCACCTAATGTCTTTAGAATGCGGCTCATGGGCGCAACAGTGATTCCGGTTGAAACAGGTTCAGCAACGTTGAAAGATGCCTGTAATGAAGCGCTACGCGATTGGTCTGGTAGTTATGAACACGCTCACTATATGCTTGGTACAGCAGCGGGACCCCATCCTTTCCCAACTATTGTGCGTGAATTTCAACAAATGATCAGCCGTGAAGCTAAACAGCAAATTTTAGAGCGTGAAGGTCGTTTGCCTGATGCTGTCATTGCTTGTGTTGGTGGAGGATCTAACGCAATTGGTATGTTTGCTAATTTTATTGATGATAAATCCGTTAAATTAATTGGTGTTGAACCCGGCGGACATGGTATTGAAAGTGGCGAGCATGGAGCTTCATTAAAACATGGCAAGTTAGGCATCTATTTTGGAATGAAAACCCCAATGATGCAGACTGACGAAGGGCAAATTGAAGAGTCTTATTCAATTTCGGCAGGGCTTGATTTTCCAGCAGTGGGTCCACAACATGCTTATTTAGATAGCATTGGTCGAGCGCAATACGTTTCTATTACTGATGATGAAGCACTTGATGCGTTTAAAGAGTTATCCCGTCATGAAGGAATTATCCCCGCACTTGAATCATCACATGCATTAGCCTACGCGATGAAAATGATTAAAGAAAATCCAGACAAAGAACAACTATTAATTGTTAACTTATCTGGTCGGGGTGATAAAGATATATTTACTGTTTATGATGTTTTAAAAGCAAAAGGAGAAATACAATGAGCCGTTATCAAAAACTGTTTGCAACTTTAGCAGCGGAAAAACGTGGTGCATTTGTTCCTTTTGTACCGGTTGGCGATCCAACACCTGATCTTTCGCTAAAAATTATCCAAACCTTGATTGATGCAGGTGCTGACGCCTTAGAATTAGGTATCCCATTTTCCGATCCAATGGCCGATGGTCCAACCATTCAAAATGCTAATATTCGTGCTTTTAAAGGTGGTATTAGTGTTGAAAAATCATTTGAAATTTTAAATAAAATAAGAAAGCAAAATGCTGATATCCCAATAGGTTTGCTAATTTATGCTAATTTGGTGTTCAAAAATGGTATTGATAACTTCTATACTAAATGTGCCAAAGCGGGCGTCGATTCAGTATTAATTGCTGATTTACCTGTGGAATATGCACCAGAATTTACCGATTCTGCTGAAAAACATGGAATTGACCCAATATTTATTTGTCCGCCTAATGCAGATGATGAAGTAATAAAAAATATTGCTAAACAAGGTAAAGGCTATACTTATTTGGTTTCGCGTGCAGGCGTAACCGGTACTGAAAATCGTGCTAATAAACCTTTAACCCATTTACTAGATAAATTGCATGAATATGGTGCTCCGCCAGCGATTCAAGGATTTGGTATTTCTGAACCGTTCCAAATCAGTGAAGCCATTAAATCGGGTGCTGCTGGGGCTATTGCTGGTTCGGCTACAGTTAAAATTATTGAGCATAATCTGGATAACACAGATAAAATGCTGAGTGAATTAGCGAGCTTTGTTAAAACGATGAAACAGGCGACAAGCAAGTAATCTTATTTAAAGAACTATCATTGGTATAATAAACTTGAAATATGGATTTTTATACCAATATTAGGTAACCAATTATGCTTAATTTATCTGAATGCACAAGCAAAGTTATAGTGTGTTATTTTTAAAAACTTTAAGCATAATTGATAAAACTAGCGTGATTTTAAGTTGCATTTTATCCAAAAAGAAGTATAATTCTCAGTCATCTATCGCGGGGTGGAGCAGCTTGGTAGCTCGTCGGGCTCATAACCCGAAGGTCGTTGGTTCAAATCCAGCCCCCGCAACCACTTAAATTTTCATTCATATTAATCTATCCCATTTTTATTGTCTGAAAGTTCGAATCAAGTGGCTTCATTATATTATGTTTTAAATGTAGCCTCGCTTGTCGAGGTTTTTTTATATGTTATGATTTAAACGCGAGTTTAAAAGGAATGTTGGGCTTTATGCCCTTTTTTATTTTCTGCAGTGGAGGTTTGTTTGGCTAATATAGAACAGCAATTAACTGATATCATTCAAGAACCAGTAAATGCACTTGGTTTTGAGTTAGTTGGCGTTGAATACATTCGTGGTCGTTATCCTGTACTTCGAGTCTATATTGATAATGAAAATGGTATAACTGTTGATGATTGTGCTGATGTTAGCCGACAAATTAGCGCAGTACTTGATGTTGAAGACCCTATTAAAGACGCCTATAACCTTGAAGTTTCATCGCCAGGTATGGATAGACCTCTGTTTACGCTTGAACATTATCAACGCTTTATTGGTGAAGAAGTCACTATTAGTTTACGCATTCCTGTTGCAAATCGTCGCAAGTGGAAAGGTAGGATAAAATCCATTGATAATGACATGATTACATTAACGGTGGAAGATAATAATGAAGTGTTTGCTTTTAGTAATATACAGAAAGCAAACATAGTACCTAATTTTAACCTTAAATAGAGTACGGGTGTAAAGGATGAATAAAGAAATTTTAGCTGTTGTTGAAGCAGTATCAAATGAAAAAGCACTAACGCGTGACAAAATTTTTGAAGCGCTAGAAACAGCATTAGCAACAGCCACTAAAAAGAAACAGAATGTGGATATTGACGTTATTGTAAAAATCGACCATAAAACAGGCGATTATGACACATTCCGTCGTTGGCATGTTGTGAGCGATGTCTCTCAACCAACGAAAGAAATAACATTAGAAGCAGCACAATACGAAGATCCATCAGTACAACTCGGTGATTATGTTCAAGAACAGATTGAATCAGTAGCATTTGACCGTATTACTACCCAAACAGCGAAACAAGTTATTGTACAAAAAGTACGTGAAGCTGAGCGAGCCATGGTAATTGACATGTTCAGAAATCGCATTGGTGAAATCGTAACGGGTATTGTCAAGAAAACTAACCGTGATAGTGTAATTCTTGATTTAGGTAATAATGCCGATGCAATGATGTTACGTCATGACATGTTACCACGTGAAAACTTTCGTATTGGTGACCGTGTTCGTGGTATTTTATACCTTGTTGAACAAGATAACAAACCAGCACAACTTTGTATCAGTCGTTCTAACCCTGAGATGATGGAAGAATTATTCCGTATCGAAGTGCCAGAAATTGGTGAAGAGATGATTGATATTAAAGGTGTTGCTCGTGATCCAGGATCGCGTGCCAAAATTGCAGTTAGCAGCAATGACCGTCGTATTGATCCAGTCGGTGCTTGTGTTGGTATGCGTGGTGCACGTGTTCAAGCGGTATCAAATGAATTTGGTGGTGAGCGAATCGATATTGTTTTGTGGGATGATAACCCAGCACAATACGTAATTAACGCTATGGCGCCTGCAGATGTGGTGTCAATCGTTGTTGATGAAGATAAACATACTATGGATGTCGCCGTTAATGCCGATACGTTGCCACAGGCAATTGGTCGAAATGGGCAAAATATTCGTTTAGCATCACAGCTCACGGGCTGGACATTAAATGTTATGAGTACCGAAGATTTACAAGAAAAACATCATGCAGAATCTTTTGCTTCAATTAGTAATTTCATGAAGCATTTAGATATTGAAGAAGATCTTGCACAACTATTAGTTGAAGAAGGCTTTACTTCATTGGAAGAGCTTGCTTATGTACCTGTTGATGAATTACTTGAAATTGAAGAACTTAATGAAGAACTTGTTGAAGCATTAAGAAGTCGAGCAAAGGATGCATTAACCACAATGGCATTAGCGACGAGTGGTGACAAAAGACCTGCTCAAGATTTATTAGATTTGGCAGGTATGACACAAGAATTGGCCTATCAATTAGCACAACATGACGTAACTACTTTGGAAGATTTAGCTGAACAAGGTACTGACGATCTAGCCGACATTGAAGGTTTAACAAGCAAACAAGCTGGCGATTTTATTATGGCTGCACGTAATATTTGTTGGTTTGCAAATGAATAATTGAGGGAAAGTTATACATGACCAAAGTATCAATCGAAACACTGGCTCAGGAAATAAATACTCCAGTGCAAACACTTTTGCAACAGTTTGCCGATGCAGGTATGAAAAAAACAGCATCTGATACTGTTACACAAAAGGAAAAAGAAGCTTTGCTTGCGCATTTAAATCCTCAGCAAGGTCCGACCAAATTAACGCTGCAACGTAAAACACATTCAACTTTAAATGTGTCAAGTGCTGGTGGTAAAAGCAAAGAAATTAAAGTAGAAGTTCGTAAAAAACGAACTTTTGTCAAGCGCGATCCGGCTGAACTTATAGCAGAACAAGAGAAAGCTCGTCTTGAAGCCGAAAAAATTAAGCAAGAAGCTGAATTGAAAGCCCGCCAAGAAGCGGAAGAAAAAGAGCGATTAGCAGCTGCAGAAGAAGCCAAGAAACGTGAAGAAGAAGCTAAAAAACAAGCCGAAATTCAGGCTCAGGCTCAAGCACAAGCTCAGGCTGAAGAAGAAAAAGCTAAGCAAGTAGCAAAAACAGAACAAGCGCACCCTGTGGATCCTAAAGTGAAAAAAGCACAAGAAGAGAAGGCTCGTTTAGAAGCCGAAGCTAACGAAATTAAACGAAAAGCAGAAGAAGAAAATCGTCGTAAACTTGAAGAAGACGCTAAACGTATGGCTGAAGAAGCACGTAAATTAGCAGAACAATACAATGATACGGATGAGACTGATAATTCAGATGATGATGATTATCATGTTACCACTTCTAAATATGCAAGAGCCGCTGAAGACGATACCGATCGTGAAGTAGAAAGCTCTCGAGGACGTGGTCGCAACGGTAAACAAACTAAGCAGAAAAAAGGTAGCAAACTTTCTGAAGGTAAAGCTGAACGTGAAGAAGCGCGAGCTGTTACCCGAAGTGGTCATAAAAAGAAAGGTAAAAGCGCATTGCAACAAAGCTTTAATAAACCAGTACAAGCGGTTAACCGTGATGTTGTGATTGGTGAAACAATTACCGTTGCTGAATTAGCCAATAAAATGGCTGTTAAAGGCTCAGAAGTCATTAAAACCATGATGAAGATGGGCGCAATGGCAACCATTAACCAAGTAATCGATCAAGAAACAGCACAGCTTGTTGCTGAAGAAATGGGACATAAAGTGGTACTTCGTCGCGAAAACGAGCTTGAAGAATCACTTATGAGCGATCGTGATACTGGCGCAGAAAAAGTTGCACGTGCACCTGTTGTGACCATTATGGGACACGTTGACCATGGTAAAACATCGTTACTTGATTATATTCGTAAAGCGAAAGTAGCATCAGGTGAAGCGGGTGGTATTACTCAGCATATCGGTGCTTATCATGTTAAAACTGCAAATGGTGAGATCACTTTCTTAGATACCCCAGGCCATGCGGCATTTACTTCAATGCGTGCTCGTGGTGCGAAAGCGACCGATATCGTGGTACTTGTTGTTGCTGCTGATGACGGTGTAATGCCACAAACAATTGAAGCTATTCAGCATGCTAAAGCAGCGAATGTGCCAATTGTTGTTGCTGTAAATAAAATTGATAAACCTGAAGCCGATCCTGAGCGTGTAAAAGGCGAATTGGCTCAATATGGCGTTATGTCAGAAGATTGGGGCGGTGATACTCAGTTTGTTCATGTTTCAGCTAAAGCAGGTACGGGTATCGACCAACTACTTGAAGCGATCTTATTACAAGCTGAAGTACTTGAATTAACTGCTTACGAAACTGGAATGGCAAGTGGTGTTGTTATTGAATCATTCCTTGATAAAGGTCGTGGTTCTGTTGCTACCGTACTCGTTCAATCAGGTACTCTACGTAAAGGCGATATTGTACTTTGTGGATTTGAGTATGGTCGAATTCGTGCAATGCGCAATGAATTAGGTAAAGAAGTTACAGAAGCGGGTCCATCTATCCCAGTTGAGATTCTTGGTCTATCTGGTGTGCCATCAGCGGGTGATGAAGCAACTGTTGTACGTGATGAGAAGAAAGCTCGTGAAGTTGCGCTTTATCGACAAGGTAAGTTCCGAGATGTGAAATTAGCTCGTCAACAAAAAGCGAAACTTGAAAACATGTTCACCAACATGACCGAAGGTGATGTGTCTGAACTCAATATCGTGTTAAAAGCAGATGTTCAAGGTTCCGTTGAAGCAATTTCCGATTCATTACTTAAACTATCAACCGATGAAGTTAAAGTTAAAATTATTGGTTCAGGTGTCGGTGGTATCACTGAAACTGACGCTTCTCTTGCGGCAGCATCTAATGCAATTATTTTAGGCTTTAACGTACGTGCTGATGCATCTGCGCGTAAAGTTGTTGAAACCGAAAACTTAGATCTACGCTACTATTCAGTGATTTATGATCTTATTGATGAAGTTAAACAAGCAATGAGCGGTATGCTTGCACCTGAGTACAAACAAGAGATCATTGGTCTTGCCGAAGTACGTGATGTCTTTAAATCACCAAAATTTGGTGCGATTGCTGGCTGTATGGTAACGGAAGGTGTGGTGAAACGTCATAATCCAATCCGTGTATTACGTGATAACGTGGTTATCTATGAAGGCGAACTTGAATCATTACGTCGCTTTAAAGATGACGTCAACGAAGTTCGTAATGGTATGGAATGTGGTATTGGTGTACGTAACTATAATGATGTTCGCGTTGGCGATACTATTGAAGTGTTTGAAACTATCGAAATCAAACGTACGATTTAGTCATTACGCTGTCTTTTATAAGCAAGGTTTAAGCCTTGCTTATTTATATTTGAAGGAAAATAGATATGGCAAAAGCATTTAATCGTTCATCTCGAGTCGGACATGAATTACAAAAAGAAATTGCAATCATCTTGCAACGAGAAATTAAAGATCCTCGTTTAGGTATGGTAACGGTTTCTGGCGTAGATATTTCACGTGATCTTTCATACGCTAAAGTTTTTGTAACTTTTTTAAATGATGAAGACCCGCAAGTTATCGAGCAAGGTTTAAAAGTGCTTAATGATGCGAAAGGCTACATTCGTACTTTAATTGGTAAAGCCATGAGCTTACGTATTATTCCTGAGATTAAATTCTTTTACGATGAGTCTCTGGTAAAAGGTATGCATATGTCTAATTTAGTAACGAATGTTATTAAGCAAGATAACGAGCGTCATAAAGATTAATTTTACAAATAACTTCTAATTTTTTGTAAAAAAGTTTCAGGTTAACTATACGTTTCAGTATAAAAAGATGATGAATATAAAAAAAACTCGCCGTGATCTTCACGGCGTTTTATTGCTAGATAAACCACAAGGCTTGACGTCAAACGATGCGTTGCAAAAAGTAAAGAGATTGTTTAATGCGAAAAAAGCAGGGCATACCGGAGCGCTTGATCCATTAGCAACGGGCATGTTACCAATTTGCTTTGGTGAAGCGACCAAATTTTCTCAATATTTGTTAGATTCTGATAAGTGTTATCGTGTCATTGCGAAACTTGGTGAACGAACTGATACTTCTGATGCTGATGGTCAAATAGTTAGTACCAAACCAGTTGAGGTAACTGAATCGCAAATCAATGAAGCTTTAACACATTTTCGTGGTGATATTTTACAAGTGCCAACGATGTTTTCAGCGTTAAAATATCAAGGTAAGCCACTTTATGAGTATGCTCGTCAAGGTATTGTAATTGATCGCGAAGCTAGACCTATCACTGTTTATAAAAATCAATTTATTCAATTTGATGTTGAAAAAAACGAATTAACGTTAGAGATACATTGTTCTAAAGGAACTTATATCCGCACAATTGTTGATGATCTGGGTGAACGACTTGGTTGTGGTGCACACGTTATTTATTTAAGACGTTTGCAAGTATCCAACTATCCTATTGAAAATTTGGTCACGTTAGAAACATTAGAAGAGATGAACGATAAAGATCAACTTTTGATGCCCGTAGATAGTCCATTACAAGATTGGCCTAAAGTAATACTGACACATGCTCAAGGTGATGATATTTTATTGGGTCGAACGATTGAACTTGATACTAGTAAAACAGTTGAAACATTGGTAAGAATCTATCAAGATGAACAATTTATTGGAGCAGGAATACAACTGTTTAATAAATTATCGCCAAAACGATTAATATCAACTTCATAATATTTAATCATGTTTAAGTGAATGAATTGGCTAAATTGAGTTAAATTAACACAGTATAATTTACTATTTTTAATAAAAAAATGTCTCTGTTTCAATAATATGGTAGCGTTTAGTTGTAGCTAATTCATTTCTTATATATTGGCAAAGCAAGGTTGCGGCTTCTTGACCCATTTTATACATGGGTTTATTAACACGACTTAGCTTATCTAATTCATTGTATTGCCTATCTGTTGAGTGGCTAAGATAAGTTATTGTAATCGGCTGAGGTAGCTGAATTTCACACTCTTTTGCTTGATGTAATGCGCCTAAGATAACACTATAATTTGTTGAAAAAGATGGATGGTTTTGAAATCTTTCATCTAAATAATCTAGATTAACATTATCACAACAGATAATAGCGGTAGGGGGATTGTTACTATTTATTAATTGTTTAATCGCTGCTCTGCCATGTTCATAGGTAAAGCAATCTTCGATAAGATAGTCTTTGTTAATGGTAATATTTGCTCTTAGTAAAGCTTGTTTGTAGCCTTGTAAAAAAAGTGTTGAACTGATTTTATTGTTATCATTAAATAGCACTGCAATTTTTGAGTGAGAATTATTGAGCAAATATTGGGTTATTTGATGTCCAATCACTAAATGATCAAAATGAACACATATAAAGTTTAAAGAAAAGTGATTAACTAACACAATAGGCGGTAAAGCTTTCTTAAAATGCTCAAGTTCCTGCAAATAAGGCGCATCATTAATAACTAAAATACCAGCAAAGGAATTTTGACTAATGTATTTGATTAAATAATGGATGTCTTTTTTTGTTTGATAGGGAAAGCGAAAGTAAAAAATTGCAAAACCAGTTTGAGTTAACGTTTGCTCTAAACCGTAGTTGATTAATGTTCTTGTGATAAATTGATTGTCCAACACTAATATTTTATTACTGCCATTATGATCACTATGTGGTTTAAAATTATTATGAATATCAATGTTGAGCTCCTCAATGGCTTGATAAACTTTAGATTGTGTCATGGGTGAGGTTAAATGTGGTTTTTTTAAAACTCTCGACACGGAAGCAATGGATAAATTGGCTTGTTTAGCAATGGTTGATAATGTTTTTTTTGCCATGGTAGATGTTTCTAAATTCGTTTTATAATCGTTTTAATTTTACGATGTTTATTCAATTAGTAACTGAGAAAGATTATTTTTGTCGATCAATGTTCCAAAAAATTTATTAGAGTTATAAAAAAATTATTAAAAACTGACGTTAAGTTTTTTTTAAAACCTAGTCTAATCAACTCCTTTTATATGAATAATGGTAAAAAGAACAAATGCCAATATCATTGTGAAGTATCTTTTTCCGCTATATTTAAGATATAGTGATATAATTACTACTAAACTTTTTTATTTGGGTTATTAAATATGTCTGCATGGAATATTGCGATTGTTGGTGCGACAGGACAAGTAGGTTCTGCGCTAGTTGAATTGTTACAAGAACATTGTGTTCAAACAGACGAAGCACAAACTGATAGTGCGCAAAAACATAATTTTCAGATTGAAAATCTTTATTTAGTTGGAAGTGATAATAGTGCTGGCGAAATTGTGCGCTTTGCGGGTAAAAACTTAACGGTTATTGATAGTGCACAAATGGACTGGAGTCAGTGCCATTTTGCCTTTTTTGTTGCTGGTGCAAAAACGAGTGAAAAATATGCGCAAGTAGCGACCGATTCTGGTTGCGTTGTTATTGATGCCAGTGGTTATTTTGCTACTCAAGATCATATTCCATTAATTGTACCTAAAGTTAACAACAATGTGTTAACTGAATATCGTAATGATAATATTGTTGCAGTGGCAAGTGCGACGGTATGTCAGTTATTGCGTTGTGTGGCATCGTTAACAGATACTGAATTATTAACCAATTTACATGCAACCAGTTTTATTCCTGCATCACTCTACGGTAAGCCAGGTGTTGATGAACTCGCAGGACAAAGTGCACGTCTACTTAATGGTATGCCAGTTGATAATGAACTGTTTGATAAACAATTGGCTTTTAATTTATTACCAATATCACATGAACGTGATGATGTGGCTTTAGGTGAGAAATCACAGATTAATCAAATCCGCAAAGTTCTTAATAATTATGATTTACCGGTTTCGATTGAATCGGTTGTGGTGCCGGTATTTTATGGGCTTGCACAAGCAATAAATGTATCGAGTAGCTTACCAATTGAATTAGATATGGCACGATTTGGTGAATATGGTGTTGAGGTACAAGAAGGTAACTTACCAACACCCGTTACGGAAGTTAGTGCCGAATCAGAATCTCAATTGACAATAAAATTGTCTAATTTACGGCACAGTTATGGGCATTATGAACAAATTCAATTTTGGTCAGTAGCTGACAATGTTCGCTATTTAGGTGCATTAATGTTGATAGAGACGCTTGAGATCCTAATCAATGACTACCTCTAAAATCGCTTTAGGTATTGAATATGATGGTAGTGGCTATTTTGGTTGGCAACGTCAGCAATCAGTTGATTCTATCCAAGCAAGATTAGAATCAGCATTATCGACTGTCGCTAATGAGCCAATAACCCTATTTTGTGCTGGTCGAACCGATGCGGGCGTGCACGCAACAGGACAAGTTGTGCATTTTGAAACCCAAGCTATACGATCTGAAACTGCTTGGACAATGGGGGTCAATGCACATTTACCGATAAATATTGCCGTGCGTTGGTCGCAAGTGGTCGATGATAGTTTTCATGCCCGGTTTAGTGCAACAGCTCGGCGTTACCGTTATGTTATTTATAATAACTGTTATCGTCCAGCAATTTTGTCTAAAGGTGTTTCACACTATTATTTGCCTTTGAATGAGGCATTGATGCATCAAGCCGCACAGTATCTATTAGGTGAAAATGATTTTTCATCATTTAGAGCGGCACAATGTCAATCACGAACACCTTGGCGTAATATTCATCATATTGAAGTAACAAGGCAGGGCGAATATATCATTGTTGATATTAAAGCTAATGCATTTGTTCACCATATGGTTCGCAATATAGTAGGTAGTTTACTTGAAGTTGGCGTAGGCAATAAACCGCCAATATGGATTAATGAACTTCTACAAATAAAAGACAGGACTCAAGCGGCAGCAACCGCTAAACCTGAAGGATTATATTTAGTTCAAGTGGATTATCCAGATGAGTATCAAATACCTAATCTTGCATTAGGGCCATTATTTTTAGCGTAAGTGAATAAGCTTAACGATAAATTAGTTTAAAAAAAGATGAACGTAATGAATACAGATGAAACAAGCTTAAACAGAGATTCTAGAAATCAAGAGTCGAAAAAATCAAATCTACATAATATCAAGATGCCTCCGCATTCAATTGAGGCAGAACAAGCTGTACTTGGTAGTTTGATGCTTGATAATCAACGTTGGGATACCGTTGCTGAAATGATTTTGGATCGTGATTTTTATTCGCGCCATCATCAGCTGATTTTTTCAGAAATGCATTCGCTGATTAGCAAAGGTACACCGATTGATTTAATCACTTTATCGGAAAGTTTAGAGAGCAAAGATCTATTAACGGATGTGGGGGGATTTGCATACTTAGCTGAGCTTTCTAAAAACACGCCAAGTGCGATTAATGTGGTTGCTTATAGTGAGATTATTCGACAGCAGGCAATTTTGCGTGAATTAATTAGCGCTTCAAATGAAATCGCTGATAACTGTTATGCCACAGAAGGTCGAGATAGTAACGAAATATTAGATTTAGCAGAAAGTAAAATCTTTCAAATTGCTGAAAGTCGAACCAAACAGGGCGAAGGTCCAAAAAGTATCACTGAAGTGCTTGAAGCAACGGTTGCTAAAATTGAAGAACTGTTCCAACGTCCACATGACGGGGTGACGGGCGTTTCAACGGGTTATATTGATTTAGATAAAAAAACGGCTGGTTTACAACGTTCAGATTTAATTATTATTGCTGCAAGACCATCAATGGGTAAAACCACATTTGCAATGAATTTATGTGAAAACGCAGCAATGACGCAAGAAAAACCCGTACTAATATTTAGTTTAGAGATGCCATCAGAGCAAATTATGATGCGTATGCTTGCCTCGTTATCGCGTGTTGATCAAACACGCATTCGAACAGGACAATTGCAAGACGATGATTGGGCAAGAATTTCCAGTACGATGGGATTATTACTTGAAAAGAAAAATATTTATATTGATGATTCTGCAGGTTTAACGCCAATGGAACTGCGATCACGGGCTAGACGTATTTATCGTGAACATAAAGGTTTAAGTATGATCATGGTTGATTACTTACAGTTGATGCGTGTGCCAAATATTTCTGAAAACCGAACTCTCGAAATTGCCGAAATTTCACGTTCATTAAAAGCGTTAGCAAAAGAGTTACAAATTCCGGTAGTAGCTCTATCACAGCTAAACCGTAGTTTAGAACAACGAGCGGATAAACGTCCAGTGAATTCAGATTTACGTGAATCGGGCTCTATTGAACAAGATGCTGACGTCATTATGTTTATTTATCGTGATGAAGTTTATAATGAGGCATCTGAACATAAAGGGATTGCTGAAATTATATTAGGTAAACAGAGAAACGGTCCAATTGGTAAAGTTCGCTTAAAATTCCAAGGCCACTTTTCCCGATTTGATAATTATGCCGATGCCAGCAAATATATGGATGATGAATAATTTAGCCAATCACCGAAAATATTAAGCGTGAGTAGATTTATACTCACGCTTATACCTAACATTTCTCATTAATTCCTTACACTTTTCCTTACTATAAATTGGTAAATCTGCACGCCTAAAAAGATAGCGGCTTGTAAAATGACAATACTTGCACTGGTCGAAGCATCTAAATAGAAGCTAATTAGTGTTCCGACAACCGTTGATAACATCGAAACAATTACTGCTATTAATAGCATCTTTTCAAAACGTTTAGTTAACGAAAATGCAATAATGCCTGGAGCTATCAGCATCGCAATAACTAAAATCACGCCAGCTGTTTTTAAAGAGCTGACGATAGTTAAAGCTAAAACACAAAGTAATCCATAATGTAATAATTTTACTGGTAAACCTACAACTTTGGCTTGAACTGGATCGAAACAATATAACAGTAAATCACGACGCTTGATGATTACTATTGCTGATACTATCCCTGCAATTAACATAATCTGTTCTAACTCAGCATAACTCGTGCCCAGCACGCTACCAAATAGGATATGATTTAGATGTTGTGATGTATCTACTTTTGAAAACAGTACTAAACCAAACGCAAACATTCCCGAAAACACAATTCCCATTACTGTATCTTCTTTTATACGGCTATTTTCTTTAATATAACCCGTGGCAACCGAGCACAATAATCCTGAGGCAAATGCACCTATGATAATCGGAATCCCTGCTAAATAAGCAAGTACAATGCCCGGTAATACTGCATGTGATATGGCATCTCCCATCAATGACCAGCCTTTTAACACTAAAAAGCATGATAGGAGAGCGCAAACAATACCTGTGGCTAGTGCCGCAATAATGGCACGTTGCATAAGAGGCAGAGTAAAAGGATAATAAAGATATTCCAATAAATCTGTCATATATTTGCCCCGTTATTTAATCGGCTTTGTCTAATTCGTAAACGGTTTGAGATTAAACCTTGTTTTGGTGCAAACAAAAAGACCACAATAAAAATCAATGTTTGCAGCGTAACAATAACGCCACCAGTTTCACCATTTAAAAAGTAACTAAACCAAGCACCAATCGCACTGGTTGATGCGCCAATTACCACGGAAATAATTAACAGCCTTGAAAATCGATTTGTTAGCAAATAAGCGGTTGCTCCGGGAGTGACAACCATAGCAATAACCAAAATAGCACCAACTGTTTGTAGAGCTGCGACAGTACAAGCGCTCAAAATAGTGAAAAAAAGAATTTTTAAATGCAAAGGCTTTAGACCAATTGATCGTGCGTGGATTTCATCAAAAAATACGACTAACAGATCTTTCCAAAAAAGGAGTAACAAAACCAAAGAAACCAAAATAATGATTTGTACCTGCCACATATCACTATCATCAATGCCTAAAATATTCCCAAAAATAATAGTTTGCGCATTAACAGAGGTGGGATTTAGCGAAATAATTAATAATCCAATTGCAAAAAAAGTCGAGAAAATAAAACCGATTATGGCATCTTCTTTTAAGCGTGTAATGGCACGAATGATAGTTATGGATAACGCTGCAAGTAATCCCGTAAAAAAAGCTCCGACCGAATAAGGTAAACCAAGCGCATAAGCCCCAGCTACTCCTGGGACAACCGAATGTGACAATGCATCCCCCATTAATGACCACCCCTTCAACATTAGAAAGGCTGATAAAAAAGCACAAACAGCGCCAACAATGCTACTCACCCAAATAGCTTTCAGCATAAAATTATAGGTAAATGGCTCAAGTAAGAATTCCATTATTGTCATCCTTTTGGTTGACTTGACTGGGCATCAACCAACAAATCTTGGTGTGGCGAATCATCTTTACCTTCACCATAAAAAATAGCCGCACGTTCATCGTCAGTTAAGATCGATACTTTACGGGGATCTTCGTCTTGATGTAATTTTTCGCCAGACAAACTCAGATAGCGCAATGCACCACCAAAGGTCGTCATCAAATTTTGAGGGGTAAAGGTAGTTTCGGTTGGTCCAAAAGCTAATACTGTTTGATTAATTAATACGACTTGGTCACAAAATTCTGGCACACTACCTAAATTATGGGTAGAAACTAAAATAAGATGATTTTCTTTTCGCAGTGCTTTTAATAAATCAATAATGGCATTTTCAGTTTTTACATCAACTCCTGTAAAGGGTTCATCTAGTAACAATACTTTACCTTGCTGCGCTAAAGCTCTAGCTAAAAAAACACGTTTTTTTTGCCCTCCTGATAACTCACCTATTTGGCGATGCTTAAAATCCAGCATATTTACGCGTTCAAGTGCAATATCAACTTGTTTTTTATCTTCTTTACTTGGGATACGAAAAAACGACATATGACCATAACGCCCCATCATAACGACGTCTGATACTAAAACAGGAAAATCCCAATCAACCTCTTCCGTTTGTGGTACATAAGCTATGATGTTTTGCTTTAATGCTTGAGCAACTGAAATATCATTAAATGTTACTTGCCCACGGGTTGGACGAATCATACCCATAATACTTTTAAACAAAGTGGATTTTCCACTACCATTCACTCCAACAAGCGCACAAATCGTACCGCCATTAAGGCGAAAACTAGCATCATGAATTGCAGTATGACCATTATTGTATGTTACCGTGATATCATTAACATTTAAGCATATTTGTGTCATTATTTCTCAAATCCTTTAGCTATGGTTTCAACCGTGACGTTTAAAAGATCGATATAGGTTGGAACAGGACCGTCTTTTGTTGAAAGCGAATCAACATAAAGCACACCACCGTATTTAGCACCCGTTTCTTTGCTAACTTGCTTTGCAGGTTTATCAGAAATTGTACTTTCACTAAACACAACAGGAATTTTATTCGCTCTAACTAAATCAATAAGATTTTTAACTTGCTTTGGTGTACCTTGTTGTTCAGCATTGATTGGCCATAAGTAGGCTTCTTTTAAATTATAATCACGAGCTAGATAGCTGAATGCACCCTCACTTGTCACTAACCAACGTTGTGCTTCTGGAATTTTAGCCAAACGCTCACGCAGTGGGGCATCAAGAGCTTTGATTTTAGCAACATAATCCTGCGCATTTTTATTATAAATAGTGGCATTTTTAGGATCATACTTAACAAAGGCTGCACGAATGTTCTCAATATAAGTTAAAGCAAGTGTCGGGGACATCCATGCATGAGGATTTGGATTCCCTTTATAACTACCTTCTTGGATTGGCATTGGTTCGATGCCTTCTGTCACTATAACAGATGGAACATCTTTAATATCTTCAAAAAAACGTTTAAACCAAAGTTCCAAATTAAGTCCATTCCATAAAACTAGATCGGCTGAAAGCGCTTTAGTAATATCTTGAGGAGTCGGATCATATTCGTGTATTTCGGCACCTACTTTAGTAATTGATTCAACAGTTGCAGCATCTCCGGCAACGTTTTGGGCAATATCTTGGATAACGGTAAATGTGGTAACAACTTTAAATTTTTTTTCTGCTGCTGATGACTCGGACATACCTGTAAGAACGAGCAAAGATGATAGTATTACCGATAGTAGGGTTTTGCGCCGTTTAAAATAATTAAACTTCATTAGCGACTCCTTTGTTTAATATATAATCAAATTGAAGCAAATTATAGAAAATCAGTGAGAGTTTGGTGATTTAAAAAAGTAAAATCCGTTTTACTGATAATTCTTTTGGGTGTTAAAATTTTATTACTTTAAATGTTAATGAGAATTATTATCACTTAATAAATGAAAGTCAAACTTTTTTTCTAAAATTTGTAAAATTGAACAATTTATTTTTTAAAAATAACTTATTGTATATAAAATTTGAATTAAAAGTAGTTTGTTCCATCTATATGAATGATAGATATTATAGAAAAGCATGCCTGAAAATATTGATTATTAAACAATATAAAAACTCTATTTATTTACAATATCTATTCAATTTATATGAAAATAAATGTAATCCCATCTTTTTAAGAAAATGGTAATGATTACATTTTATATTTGTTATATATAAGATAGTTAAAATTATAGTATGGTCTACCTTAACAAATTATTGGATAAATATTAATCATTCAGCGCACAGTAAAACTACTTTTTCTAAAAGTAGTATTCAAACTGAAAAGGTTTTCAATAGTCAAAATAAATAAATCTAAAAAATGAAAGTAATATTGCTAATAAGCTTTTATAATTATTTAACTTATCGTTAAAAATTTTATCTTTATCAAAAAAATATATACAACTTAATAAGTTATTTTAAAAACAGTTTATTTTTTAAACAATAAAATTTTTAATTGAATGTTTGGTTGAATTTTTATCATGCGAAAATTATTTATTAACAAATAAATTTTTTTATAATTTACCAAAAAAAAACTTAATATTTACAGTAAGTTCCTTAATTTCTAATTTTATTTAAAGGATATAAGAATTTTTTTTTTAAAGAAAAATTAAATAAAATTATTAATGAAGGTTGTAAATTGATTTTAATTAGTGTAAATTCCACCCAGAAACGAATCAATAATTGATCTCGCCTCTAAGATTAAAAAAATAGGGAAATTAAGGAATTAAAATGTCTAATAGTTATCAAAATGAAGTACCTTCTGCACGTGTTAATATTCAACTAGATCTTCATACTGGTGGAGCTAAAAAGAAAGTTGAATTACCGTTAAAAATTTTATCTGTTGGTGATTATGGTCGTGGTAAAGATAAACGTACTCTTTCAGAAAAAGAAAAAGTGTCTATCAACAAGAATAATTTTGATGCAGTATTAAAAGACTTTAAACCTGAAGCAGCACTTACCGTTCCTAATACGCTTGCTGATGATGGTAGTGATGTCAATGTAAATATTTCTTTTGAATCAATGAATGATTTCTCTCCAGAACAAGTCGCTAAGAAAATCCCTCAGTTACGTTCTTTGCTTGCAATGCGTAATTTACTAAGAGATTTAAAATCAAATTTGCTTGATAACGCAACATTTCGTTATGAACTTGAAAAAATCGTTAAGGATGAACAATTGTCTGATGAGTTACGCGCTGAATTAGAATCAATTGTATCTGAAAGTACGAAATAGTTTCTTTATAAGAACTATTTCAAAAAAATAATGATAACTTAGTGTCTTAAAGATAAGTATTACGAGAGAACAACAATGGAACAAAAGCAAGAGAATAAAGCTACTGTAGAGACAGTTACACAAGAAACAGGAAGTGTTTACCAATCTTTATTTGATAAAATAAATTTAAATACAATTAAAAAAGTAAGTGATATTGACAAGTATGAAGATAGTGAAGTTTTATTTGAAACTTCACAAGATGAACGAGTTACGATGGCTGTTAATATACTACTTCAGTTAATACAAGGTTCATCTCAAAAAGTCGAAAAGTTAGATAAGCATTTACTTGATTATCATATTAGTCAAATTGACCAAAAAATTAGTCGCCAACTTGATGCTGTGATGCATGATAAAACCTTTCAAGAAATTGAATCAACATGGCGTGGCCTAAAATTTTTAGTTGACCGTACTGATTTTCGTCAAAATGTAAAAATTGAACTGCTAGATATATCTAAAGAAGATCTTCGCCAAGATTTTGAAGATGCACCGGAAATTTCCCAATCAGGTTTTTACAGACACACTTATATTCAGGAATATGATACACCAGGTGGCGAACCAATTGGTGTAACCATTTCAAATTATGAATTTGATCGTAGTTCACAAGATATTGCTTTATTACGTAATATTTCTAAGGTTGCTGCTTCAGCGCATATGCCATTTGTTGGTTCTGCTGGACCAAAATTCTTTGGTAAAGAAACCATGGAAGAAGTAGCGGCAATTAAAGATATTGGAAACTACTTTGATCGTGCGGAATATACAAAATGGAACAGTTTCCGAGAAACTGATGACTCACGTTATGTTGGGTTAACTTTACCTCGTGTATTAGCTCGTTTACCATATGGACCTGAGACTGTTCCGGTTCGTAGCTTTAACTATATTGAAGATGTGAAAGGTCTTGACCATGATCGTTATCTTTGGGCTAACGCATCTTATGCTTTTGCTGCAAATATGGCACAAAGCTTTGTCCGTAATGGTTGGTGTGTTCAAATTCGTGGTCCACAAGCAGGTGGATTAGTTGAAGATTTACCAATTCATCTTTATGATTTAGGAACAGGTAATCAAGTTAAAATTCCAACGGAAGTCCTTATTCCAGAAACTCGTGAGTTTGAATTTGCTAATTTAGGTTTTATACCATTATCTTTCTATAAAAACAGAGATTATGCATGTTTCTTTTCTGCTAATTCAACACAGAAACCAGCGCTTTACGATACTAAAGAAGCAACTGCAAATAGTCGTATTAATTCTCGTTTACCGTATATTTTCTTATTGTCACGTATAGCTCATTATCTTAAAGTTATTCAACGTGAGAATATTGGTGCAACTAAAGATCGTAGAACACTTGAACTTGAACTTAACAAATGGATTGGTAATCTTGTAACAGAAATGACCGATCCAAGTGATGAAGTTCAAGCATCGCACCCATTACGTGAAGCAAAAGTTATTGTTGAAGACATTGAAGATAATCCAGGCTTTTTCCGTGTTAAAACATTCTTAGTTCCTCACTTCCAGATAGAAGGAATGGATATTAATTTATCAATGGTTTCACAAATGCCGAAAGCTAAAAATTAATATCAATTATAGGAAAAAACTGGAGTCTTAGGGTAAATGAAAATTTTTCGTCCTTTATGGAATGAAGGCGTCTTCTTGACGCCTCAGCAATTCCAACAACAAGAATTATGGCGGCAATACTCCTCACAAAACTCAATGGCTATGTTAGTAGCCAATCCATGGGGAGTTGAGAAAATAAATATTGATACACAATCGCTTTCAATTGATCGTCTTAAAGCTGAATCGATCAGCATTCGGTTTAATGATGGTGTAGTTGTTGATACTGATATTGCTGATAATTTGCCAGAAGCAAGAATGTTGAACACTGATATCCCAGTTGAACTTAATGAAGTCACTGTTTTAATCGGAATTCCATTATTAAATGCTAATGGTGGAAACTGTTTACAAGATAATCAACGTCTAGAAAGACCGCTTCGTTACCGAAAAGAGTGGGTTGAAGTACCTGATCTTTTTGGTCAAAACTCTGAAACAATTGCGGTTGAACGTTTTGCTTTAACCTTTTTATTTGATTTTGAAGATAATAGTGATTATGTAACCTGTCCAGTCGCTCGTTTAAAACGTGATCTTAATGGTCGATTCGTTTTAGATTTTCAATATATTCCCCCAGTATTGAATCTTTTGACACAAAGTGGATCATTACTGAAAGAGCTAGATCTTTTATGTATTCAAATTCAAGCAAAACGCCAGCATTTACTTGGTATGCGCCATGAGCGTAATCAACAAATTGCTGAATTTGCAACTGCGGATGTTTCTCTATTTTGGCTCCTTAATGCATTGAGTTCATTTGAACCTCAACTTAAATTTTTACGTGATAATCCAACAATTCATCCTGAACGTCTTTATCAAACTTTAACCGCGTTTACAGGTTCTTTGTTGACTTTTTCATTAGCAAATAGTGTTAATGATATTCCTGGTTATCAGCATGATAAACTTAATGAGGTTTTTCCTCCGCTTTTTGAGTTGGTGCGTAATTTATTAGAAGAAAGCTTACCTTCACGCGTCATTAAAATTGATTTGGTTCATGATCAAGATACCTTGTGGACAGGCCGGTTGAATGATTCACGCCTTGTTGAGGATGCAGATTTTTATCTTTCAGTTCGCTCTAGTATGCCTGGTCATCAACTCCTTTCACAATTTCCAATATTGTGTAAAGCAGGGGCTCCAGATGATGTTAGACAAATTATACATTCAGCACTTTCAGGTATTCCGATCAAAGCATTAAATCATGTACCAGCAGCTATACCTTTACGTTTAGAGAATCAATATTTTGCTCTGGATTTGTCTCATAGTGCAGCAAAAAACATGTTGCTTGCTAGATGTTGTGAATTTTATGTTCCAAGGGCAATGCCAGATATTTCATTAGAACTTTTCGCAGTACTGAGATCATAGGGTTAAGGTAATGAATACAGAACCAAAAAAAATTATTATTGATGAATTATTGCGTGACTCAATATTAGTGGTTGTAGAACTAAAGGCAAAAGCAAAAATTTCCTCAGGACATAAACTATATGAGCATTGTAAAGAACAAATCAAACATGTTCGTGAAACTTTATATAATGCGCAATATAAACAAAATGTTATAGATGATATTAGTTATGCGTTATGTGCTTTATTAGATGAAACAGTTCTACTTTATCAAAAAGATAATCCAAGTGATCAAGGCTATGATGAGTGGCTAGGTGAACCGCTCCAAGTTATCTATTTTAATACGAATAATGCAGGTTATGACTTATTTGAAAAAATTCGTAGTCGTTTAAAAGATGATAAAAAAGAAGAAATTGTTTTAAGTTGTTTTGATAGAGTATTAGGGCTAGGTTTCCAAGGATGTTATTTAGGAAAAGCTCAAATGGAAAGGGAGCATCTTATATTAGCGCTTCGAGAAGCATTGCGTGAATCAGAACCAGAACAAAATCATCCTATTATTGAACAAGCTCAGGATCATCGTTATTGGGGACGAAAGACTTTACTATTATCTTTAACAGCATTGTCTTTTATTTGCGTGATTGCACTATACTTTATCTTAAATAATCAACTTGATAATTTAATTGATTCGCTTATTGGTTAAAAAGAGGTCTTATGAGCGATTATCCTAAGCGTATTCAGATTATTTATGCTGCTGTCTTAGCTCTATTATTGTTATTAGTTTTTTGGCCAATAACAATAGGATGGCAAATTATAGGATCAGTTTTAGTGGTAGTGATAGCCACGGGTATATTATGGCGTATGAAGCGTTACCGAAAAATACTTGCTTCATCGACGACTAATATTGCTTTTTTAACTGAGAAACTTGATTTGCTACCTGCAAAACAGCGTTATCGTTTACCTATTTTATTGGTAACTGGCAGTGGTGCGAAAGATTTTTTCCCTGATGATTTGTCTTTAGCCCAATCGAATATTTTAGTTTCTTCTGAAGCCGTTTGGATCTATGTTGATGAATATTCTCACCTGCCAATAGTCTATGATTCATTAATAGCTAAATGGCCTGATATGCTTGGTAGAGTAGGCATTTTTTTGGCTTTGACACCAGAAATTGAAGATAAACAAGGGATATTTATTGCAAAATTACAAGCTTTTCGCCAATCTTGGGTTGATACAAGCAAAATTGCTAAATATTCATTACCTGTTTATTTGTCGGTACATATTGGATTCAATGATTTACTTTATGATGAATTTGAATCTATTCCTGTTCAATGGTTTCAACTTAAAAACCAAAAATTATACTTGCTTGATCGTTATTTATCTCCGTTAAATAATTGGGTAAATGATATTAAAATTTCCCCTAAAGAAAGAGAACGTCGTTTAAGTCTTCAAGCTTTTTTAAATGAAACTAAAGATTGGGTTGAAAAGATTGTCTTATCTACATTAGTGGATCCTAAACAACCCATAGCAAAATGTATGCCCGCTGCTACAGCTATTTATCCTGTTAATCAAGAGGCTACTACTAATAATATAATCCAGAGTCAATGGGAAAGTCTTACAACAATGACACTCCCTAATACCCGAAAAATACAGGAAAACGTTAGTCCTCCAGATGATTTAGTAAAATTTATGCCTATTGCATATCCGTTTTCTCCTATTAGCTCAATGATCTGTGGATTAATTGTTATAACTTCCTTATTTACTATGGGATGTTTAGGTGCATCATTTAAAAATAATATAAAACTTGCTAAGCAAGTTGAAAGCGATATTGATTTTTATAATTCTATTGCTATGGATAATTATGATGAGAAACTAAAAGCATTAGAAATTTTGAAAAACGACAGAATAATGTTGAATAAGTATTTTTCACAAGGTGAACCTGTACGTCTGGGTGTAGGTTTATACCATGGGCAGCAACTTATAGAACCGTTAAATGTTGCCATCAGTAAATACGTAGCGAAACCACCAGAAGTGATAATAGAACCACCTCAAGTGGTAATACCAGTGGTAATACGTTTAGATAGCTTGTCATTATTTGAAACAGGCCAATCAAATTTGAAACCTGATTCGACCAAAATACTGATCAATGCTTTAGTTGAAATGCAAAAACAAATAAATAGTAATCAGGAAACTGGCTGGCTCATCTTAATTGGTGGACATACTGATTCCACAGGTAGTGAGGACAAAAATATACAATTGTCTTTAGATCGTGCTCTTTCAGTTAGAAATTGGTTCATGAAAACAAGCGATATGCCTGAAACCTGTTTTGCCATACAAGGGTATGGCTCAAAAAAACCGTTGGTTGATAACGATACTGCAGAGAATCGTGCTAAAAATCGACGTGTGGAAATAAGCTTAGTTCCTCAAATGTCAAATTGTTTTTTGACACAAGAAAACTAAGGGATTTAACTAAAACAAAAAAGGAGTAAAACAATGGCTGTTCCAGCATATATGTTCTTAAAAGATGACGGTGGCGCGGAAATTAAAGGATCTGTAACCGTAGTTGGCCGTGAAGGTAGTGTTGAAGTTGTTGAGTTTGACCACAAAGTGTACATCCCAACAGATGGTAACACTGGTAAATTAACAGGTACACGTGTTCATAAAGCACTTGAGTTTGTTAAAGAAGTTGATGCTTCATCACCTTATCTTTATAAAGCAGTGACCACTGGTCAAAACTTAAAATCAGTTGAGATCAAATGGTATAAAATTAACGATGCTGGTCAAGAAATTGAGTATTTTAATACGTTAATGGATGGCGTGAAAGTTGTATCTGTTAAACCAGAAATGCACAATATCAAAGACCCATCAAAAGAACAATACAATCATTTAGAGCGTGTTGAACTTCGTTATGAAAGAATTACTTGGACTTATAAAGATGGCAACATCATTCACTCAGATAGCTGGGTAGAAAGTCGAGCGTAATTTAATATTTGCTGACCCTTTTCTGACTTAAGGGTCAGCATCTTTGGGAATAAAGATTAGAAATCAATATATAATAAAAGGAATAGTAATGATTGCCGATCCATCTGTTTTATTAAGACGACTGAACCCTTACTGTGCAAAATCACTTGAATCAGCCGCAGAGTTATGTCAAACCCGCGCTCATACTGAAATCACACTTGAACATTGGTTGTTAAAACTATTAGAGCAAGGATCTGGTGATATTACAATCATAGCAAGGCATTATCAACTTGATATGGATAAAATTTGGCAAGGCCTCTTAAATTTCCTTGATGCATTACCGCATACCATTAATAATAAACCTAGTTTATCATCATCACTTATTGCTGTATTGCAAGCAGCATGGTTAAAAGCTTCATTAGAAGATCATGAAGAAACAATTCGATCTCTTCATATCCTACAAGTTTTACAAGAAATGCCACAATGTTTAAAAGCACAAGATGCGTGGCAACTTCTTAGCTTAACACCTGTTTCTTTAAAGAAACTTCGTCCAAAATTAGATGAACTATCTGATGAAAGTCCTTTTAATGATTCAAATGATGGTTTACAAAACGACCTGCAAAATTTAGGTGATCATTCTCAAGTAACACAAGCTGAAAGTGGAAAAGAAGATAATAAAGCTCTTCAGCAGAAACATCATCAAGCCGTATTGGGGCGTTTTACTGAAGATGTTACCGAAAAAGCCAAAGCAGGAAAAATAGATCCTGTATTAGGTCGTGATAAAGAAATTAGGCAGATGGTTGATATTTTATCCCGTCGCCGAAAAAACAATCCAATTTTAGTGGGTGAGCCTGGCGTAGGTAAAACAGCTCTAGTTGAAGGGTTAGCCTTACGGATAGCAGAAGGCAATATACCAAATAATCTTAAAGATGTAAGCATATTAACTCTTGATTTAGGTTTGTTGCAAGCGGGCGCTGGTGTAAAAGGTGAGTTTGAACAAAGGCTTAAAAATGTTATCGATGCTGTTCAGCAATCAGAAACCCCAATTCTACTATTTATTGACGAAGCTCATACCATTATTGGTGCGGGAAATTCCGCGGGTGGTGCAGATGCAGCAAATTTATTAAAGCCAGCATTGGCACGTGGGGAATTAAGAACAATTGCGGCGACAACATGGTCAGAATACAAACAGTATTTTGAAAAAGATGCTGCACTTGAACGTCGTTTTCAGATGGTTAAAGCTGATGAGCCTGATGATGAAAAAGCTTGTCTTATGTTACGTGGATTAAAATCACGATATGCGATTCATCATGGTGTTCACATTTTAGATGAGGCAGTAAAAACAGCTGTATCATTATCTCGTCGTTATATTAGTGGTCGACAACTTCCAGATAAAGCAGTTGATCTTTTAGATACAGCTTCAGCTAGAGTGAGAATGAGCCTTGATACCATACCTGAGTCTATCATTGAACTTGAAGCAAAAATTGCGTCATTAACAATCGAAAAAGTAGCAATTGAAGATGATTTATTATTAGGTGAAAACAATTCATCTGAGCGTATAACTGAAATCAACAAACAATTAGATGATTTACAAAAACAATTAAGCATCGAGCAAACTCAGTTTGAAGAAGAAAAGAAAATCATTGAAGAACTTATTGAACTGAGAAAACAATTAACGGCTACGCCAGATCCAAAATTGTCAAAACAGTTGACTGATACACAAGAAAAATTAAATAAATTACAAGGAAACAGACCTTTATTATCCCTTGATGTTGATAGTCGAGTAGTTTCTTCTGTTATTGCTGATTGGACAGGTGTTCCTTTAGAAAGCTTATTAAAGGATGAACAAAGTCACCTTATGGCTCTTGAGGATGATTTACGCAAACGAATTGTTGGTCAGGATAATGCTTTATTTGAGTTAGCAAAACGTATTCGAGCTACTAAAACAGGATTGACTTCAGAAGATGCACCTATGGGGGTATTTTTATTAGTTGGTCCGTCTGGCGTGGGTAAAACGGAAACGGCATTAGCACTTGCAGACACATTATTTGGTGGTGAGCAGTCACTTGTTACTATTAATATGTCTGAATATCAAGAACCCCATACAGTATCTCAACTTAAAGGTTCTCCTCCAGGTTATGTTGGTTATGGTCAAGGTGGTGTGTTAACCGAAGCAGTTAGAAAACGACCTTACAGTGTAGTGTTATTAGATGAGATTGAAAAAGCCCATCGTGATGTACTTAATTTATTCTATCAAGTTTTTGATCGTGGATTTATGCGTGATGGCGAAGGTCGTGAAATCGATTTTCGTAATACCTTAATACTCATGACATCTAATTTAGGTAATGATGAATTAATGGCTCTATTTGAACAGATGCCAGATGCCGATACGGCTACTCAACATGAGTTATTACGACCAATTATTCGAGAACATTTCCAACCAGCACTATTGGCCCGTTTCCAAACGGTTATTTATACACCGTTATCGGATAAAGCATTGAACCAGATAGTCAAAATGAAATTGGATAAAGTTGCTTCACGAATCCAAAAACATTACAAAATTGGCTTTAAAGTTAGTGATCAATTATACGATCAACTTGCTTCTGCTTGTTTGTTACCTGATACAGGGGCTCGTAATATTGATAGTATTTTGAATCAACAAATTTTGCCTGCAATCTCAAATTTATTATTACAAAGAAAGAACAATAGTAATGGGAAAGCTTCAACATTATTATTAGATTTTAGCGAAACGGAAGGCATTGTTCTCGAATTAATTGATGGATCAATAAAACAAAATTCAGAAAGTACAAAGAGTAAATCCGTAAAAAATAAAACAAAATCTACTAAAACTAAGGAAAAACAACAAAAAAAATCAGATGAAATTGATTAATAACATGATGTTTTTTAAATGATATAAACTGACCAATTTGTCTAAAACTTATTGGTCAGTTTTAAACAAAATTAAAATAGACAAAGATAATATTTATTATTAATCATAGTGATTACAGTACAAGTATTGATGACATATTTTAAATTACTATCAATACCTAAAATCGTATGCAATACGATTGATTTTTATACTGAAAAAATTGTGAGTTTAAAAACATCGTATAACGAGCATTCTTATTTGAGAATTTAAGTAAGGGATAAAATAATGGGAAAAAACGTGGTTCGATTAGGTGATCCTACAACTCATGGTGGGGCGGTTATTTCTGCTTCTTCAACAATGATTGTAGAAGGGAAACCAGCAGCTCTATTAGGTGATCTAGTTAGCTGTCCTAAGAAAGGACATGGCGTAAATAAAATTATTGAAGCTTCAACGACTTGTTTTTCTGACGGTAAACCAGTTGTCGTGGATCAATGTACATGTGAATGCGGTTGTAAAGTGATTTCAACACTAAGTACATCGGAGATTGACTAGTATTATGTCTTGGCCTAAACCTAGGGTAGTTAATCCATTAAAACCACCGTTAAAATTACATCGCAGTAGATGGTATCTATTTTTTATAGTTCTGAGTTTTATCACAACTATTCTGCTTATTTTAATTTGGCCGAATGAAAACTATGGTTCACAGTGGATATTTTGGATATCTGCTACAATTATTCCAACAGTAATTACTGGGATTGCTGTTAGTATACGATTATATATATATGGTTTAGCTCAAGAAGAATATGAAATATGGCAGTTAGAACAAAAAAACATTGAAGAAAATTGGAAAAACTGGGCAATGAAATCTTTAGTGATTCTTGATAGCTATTATGTTTTACCTAATCATCTAACTGCACAAGACATCTTAAATGACGGTGTAAATATACCAACAGAAGTCAATAAATCATTAGAGTTTGGTGACGAGTTTAATATTAACATATATCTTGAAGAAGTTTTTTTATCTTTACGTAAATTGTTACTTGATTTACCGGAAAAAGAAACAATTAATATCACTATTTATACATCATTTGAATCAAATGTTCTTTTAGAAGAAGATATTAATAATGCTTATCAAACAGCACAACTGCCATGGAAATATAAGTTAACACAGCATATATCAGATAATGTTAATGTTGAAATACTACAAGAAATGATAGATGACTCACAAGCGAGTCTTCAACTTGTTATTATCAATAATACTATCTCATCAAACTCGGCATTTTTGTGTGCTTTTTTAGCAACAAGCAAACAACATTGCCAAGATTTGGGAATAAATAGTGCGAAAGTTGAAATCTTGAGACCAATGATAGCAACAGAACTTGATAATGCTATTAGCCAAATGATAGATATGCAACATGCAATAAAGCAAGTAAAACAGCTTTGGTTTGCTAATATGGATAATAAACAACAAACAGAAATTACAACATTATTATCACATCAAAAAATTTCCCCAACCAATTTAGTTAAATTAGAAAGGTTTATTGGTAATCAGAATGTGTTAAGTTTTTGGCTTTCGTTGGCTATGGGATGTGAAATGGTTATGCTCACTAACCAAAATAATCTTATGACTGCATATAGTCATAACAAATGGTTACTTTCAATTTTGACGGGTAGTACGTCGGGAGTCGTAAATGAAAAATAAATGGAAACTGATTGGATTAATTTTCATTATATTATTAGGAGCACTAATTCTAGCTGCTGGACTTTTTTTCTGGGGAGCGGGTTTAGGATATGTAACAACAGGACAGAAATTTTCTATATGGTTGCAAGCGATGCTTTTATTGCTTGGCTTGTTATTAACACCTGTTATTATTACCAACAATCGTAAAATATGGGCTAAGGATAAAGTTAAGCGTGAATCTTTAAATCCTGCTGAAAAAAAACCTGTAAAAAAAGTTATTACTTTTCCTGAATTTTCAGAAATAAAGAATCAGTGTCAATCGCGTTACGGTCTGTTTTGGCGTTATAAAGTTCGAAAATGTTTGGTTATTGGGTCATCATCCGATATAGAAACATTATTCCCTAATTTACAACAAGCGAAATGGCAGTTAAGTGGTCAAACACTAATGGTTTATGGCGGGGATGTTTCAAGTGAAGTAAATATTCCTTGGATGAAAACATTAAAGAAACATTTCTCACGTTGTTTGCCATTTTATCATAAACCACTAGATGCAATCATCTGGGCGGTTTCAAAAAATTATCTTGATAATACTCGACAACAACAAGTTTTAGTTGAAAAAACTATATTGCAACTCAGATCCCGCGATAAAATTTTAAGATGGTCTGCTCCGCTCTATTTAGTATCAGGACAGACAAGTGAATGGTCACAAGAAGGAAGAATTGAGCAAAGCGTTGGGATAACTTTCTCTTCATCTAAAAATAGCATCGTTGACTCTGCGGATTTATCATTAAAACAATTGGCAGCTGAATGTTGTCAACGAGGTATACAACAGGTAAAAGAAAATTCTCATTATGCCTATTTGCTTCAGTTAAGCCAGAATCTGGTCAAAAACGATATTGATAAAATCAAACGATATTTGAGCTCATTGATTTCACTTCGTTACGCTCCAAATCTTCGTGGGTTATTTTTTATGCCTCATCAGTCATCGAAGCCAACGGAAGAACAAGAGTTTTATGATTTAAACCATTTCTTTATGACACCAACTTGGCAGTCAATCATTGATGACGCAAAAACAAATGTAGGACGAAGACTTGGATTAAATTGGGGAGCAATTTCTTGTTATGTTTTATTTATATCTATGATCATGACAGGATGTGCTATGCTCACATCTTATTTCCGGAACCAATCATTAATTGAAGATAGTATCAAACTGGCCAAAAATGCTGATGATTCCGCTACTAAAGATTATACTTCAAGATTACAAATACAATATCAATTACAACAAAGATTAGAACAATTATTGTACCGTCAACAAAAAGGCGCACCTTTATCTTACCGTTTTGGTTTGAATCACGATGGTAAATTATTGAAAAAATTGTGGTCAAGCTATTACACAACAAACTTACGTAATATTGTTGTGCCATTTAAAGATATAATGACGGATTATTTAGAGTTATTAACACAATTACCACCAGATGATCCTCACCGAGACGAGTTAGTTGAATCGGCATATGATGTATTAAAAGTATACCTGATGATGAGTCGTGCTGATAAAAGTGATGGTGAATATCTAAGTCAATTTGCAACTAAAAGATGGAATGCACCGAAAGACATTAGTGATGGTAATTGGCAAAGATTAATGCCTGATCTGGTTCGTTTTTGGGGTCAATCATTAAATCTTAATCCTAAGTGGGCACAAAAAGAAGATGCATCATTAGTAAAAAATGCTCGCCAAATATTAATTAATAAAATTGGCGCACAAAATGCGGTTAACTCAATTTATAAAAAGATGATCCAACAAGCTAGTCAGAATTATGCAGATCAAAGTTTGAATCAATTACTTGATGGATTTGATAATCATTTACTATTTTTTAGTAAGGAAGATCTACCAGGCATTTATACACGAAAAGCTTGGGAAAATACAATTAAGCAGGAAATAAATGAAGTCTCTAAACTCCGCCAAGAACAAATTGATTGGGTTTTAAGTGATGGAGATAATTCATTACCTAAGTCGATTTCGTCTGAATCATTAAAAAAACAACTTACCGAACTATATTTTAGTGAATATGGTGCTGCATGGTTGAACTTTTTGAATGCTATAGAATGGCGTCAATCTGATAATGTAACAGATGTCATTGAACAGCTAACAATACTTGCTGATACTAGACAATCTCCTTTAGTCGCATTGGTAAATGCGGTTAAGTACCAATCAGAGGTAGCGTATAGCGAAGACGGTTTATCCAGTAATATATTACGTTCAGCTAAAGAGCTTATTAATAACAATAAATCATCAACTGGAATGTCTAAAAAGAACAATGAAGCAACGGGTCCTTTAACAGAGACATTCGCACCTATTGTTAGTTTGTTAAGAAATGATAATGCCAATGGTCTATCTTTAGAGACCTATTTGTCGCGTATCACTCAAGTGCGATTGAAATTACAAAATATAGCTAATAGTGCTGAACCACAAACTATGATGCAAGAATTAGCTAAAAGTGTGTTTAAAGGCACGTCAGTTGATTTAACTGAAACCCGAGATTACGGTAATTTAATCGCTGCTAATTTAGGAAAAGAGTGGTCAGGATTTAGTTATAATTTATTCAAAAAACCATTAGAACAATCATGGCAAGTAGTATTGACTCCAGCAGCAGAAAGTTTTAATGATATTTGGCAAAACTATGTTGTCAGTCAGTGGAAAAAGTCTTTCGCTGGTCGCTATCCTTTTAAAAATAGTGAAAACGAAGCTTCTTTGCCTGAATTAGCTCGTTTTATTCGAGCTGATACTGGCATTATAGATAAATTTATTATCAGTGAATTAAATGGTGTATTAGATAAAAAAGGTGGTATGTGGGTTGTAAATAATGTTAATGCTCAAGGTCTTAATTTTTCACCTAAATTTCTTGAAGCACTAAACTTATTTAATGAACTTTCCGCAGAAGTACTTGAAACAGGTGATGTATCCTTATCATTCGATCTAATGCCTCGTACAGGAGCAAGTACCGCTAAAACAGAATTAATAATTAATAAGCAGAAACTTGAGTATTTCAATCAAGTACCTACTTGGCAACGTTTTAATTGGCCAGGTGATGGATATGCACCATATTCACAGCTTAGTTGGAGTAGTAATAATTCAGGTTTAAGGTTATATCAGTACTATAATGGTGATTGGGCATGGATCAGATTACTTGAATCAGCATCAATTAAACCGTTGGATTCCAGTCGATATGAATTGGTTTGGGAAGCTAAAGACGGTAATAAACTTAGATATGTTTTAAGAACACAACTAGGTGGTGGACCATTAACGTTATTGAAATTACGCAATTTTACTTTACCACAAAATGTATTTGAATAATGTTATATTTAATATTGGATTAATGTTATGTTTAGTCAATTATTAAGCCGTTTTACAGGTACTGATGATCAGAGCAAAGTGATACAAGAGTTAAATCAAACTTGGATTGATTGGTTACAACCAATCAATCCAGATAAACCAACTGGTGAAGATCTGACTTATCATGATACTTTTCAAGATATTAAAGAACAAATTGCAAAAATATCTGGTATAGATTATGCGTTTGTTATTGTTGAGAGTGAAAACTTACTAAAACGAAGTAGTAAAGATATTCGTGTGGCTACATATTATTGTTTAGCACGATTATATCAAGATGGTGTAGAAGGTTTTGCTGAAGGTCTTGAAATATTGGCTTGTTTGCTTGATAAATTTGGTTCATTGATTTATCCGTCAAGACCTAATATACGCAAAAATGCCATTGAATGGCTTACTAATGCTCGTTTTATAGAACAGTTAACACAGTTACAACCTATAAGTGATGAGTATTTAAGTCGTATTATCACTGCGTTAAGTCAGATAGATAGTAGTTGTCAAAAATTATTTGATTCTGAAACGCCTAATCAGTCAACACCACCACCTAATTTATCGGCGTTAGTTCATTTTTTTGGCAATATAGCAAAACAACCAGTTAAAACTACAAAAGAAGAACAACCGTCTCAAGCGACGGCCAATCCTGTACCTGCTTCAGAAGTACAACAAAGTAACGTTGAAATAAAAATTAGTTCTCAACGAGATTTACTTGACCAAGCTCGAAAAATGGCAGCATTTTTACGAGAAAATCCTGAAGGGTATCTGGCTGCAGGACGTTTTTTGCGAGTAATCCGCTGGGATATGATTGTAGATTTGCCACCTGTTGATTCTAAAGGTAAAACAAGATTACCAGCTCCAAGAGCAGAACTTAAACAAAATATTAATCGATTGATTCTTCAGAAGCAATGGTCAACACTTTTCGAACGTGTTGAAAGTGCTTTTATGGAAAGTGCAAATCATTTTTGGTTAGATCTGCAACGTGCTTCTGTTTTAGCCTTGAAAAAAATGGGTGAGCCTTATCAGTCATGGGCTGATATTTATTTAACAGATATTGGCTTAATGTTGGAGCGTTTACATGGAATTGAAAACCTCTATTTTGACAATGGTATGCCTTTTGCTGACGATGAAACATTAAGCTGGATTGCCAGTGATGCTCGTATACATAATTTAGGTGAAGGTGATAGTATTCAACCTATTGCTGTATCGGGTGAAAATGATTGGGGTGAGATTGAAAAACAAGCTTTAGAATTAGCTCATGCAGAAAGCCTAGAACATGCATTCCAATGGATACAAAGTTTGCCATCATTGCGTTCTCCTAAACAACAATATTTATTACAATATACGCAAGCAAGAGTTGCGGAACAATTAGGAAAACAAGATATTGCATTAACATTACTAACTGGATTAAACAATCAACAGCAATCAATTACTTTGTTACAATGGGAACCTGAACTATTATTTGATATTAAAAGATTTTTACTCAAATTAATTAAACAAAAAAATCTACAGAAAGATAATAATAAAAATTTTGGTGAACAAATAGAGAATTTGCAACATGAACTCATGCAGCTCAATCCAGCTAGGGCACTAAGTGTGATTTAAACTTTTAATAAAAGAGTGACGTTAGAAAAATATAAAACTAAAGAGATAAAAAATGGATGATTTGATTTTACGCTATTATGAGTCAGAAATGCGTTACTTGCGGGAAGCGGGGAAAGAATTTGCCAAAATTCATCCTGATAGAGCAGGTCAATTGAATTTAGATCGTGTTGGTGATCGTGATCCATATGTTGAAAGATTATTTGAGGGTTTTGCTTTTTTGACAGGGCGATTGCGTCAAAAAATTGATGATGATTTACCAGAATTAACAGAGAGCCTTGTGAGTTTGTTATGGCCTCATTATTTACGATTAATACCCTCATTATCGATTATTGAGCTAACACCCAATTACTCCACATTATCACGTTTGGAAGTTATCCCCAAAGGGTTACAAGTTCAAACCGAACCACTTGGACCGACAGGAACAAAGTGTCCGTTTAGAACAACTCAACCAGTAACTCTGCAACCTGTTAAAATCAATCAAGTAAGATTAGGGGTACACCAAGATGGACGAAGCATTATCAACATTCGTTTAGGTTTTGGTGAACTAATTGATTTTGAACAAGTTGATTTATCTAAATTACGACTCTATTTAAATGCAGATGCCCCAATCGCATCAGCTTTACACCATGCATTAACTCATCAAGTTTCAGCTATACAGTTGCGCTATTCTAATCAACCTAATGAAATAGTCCATTTTCAAGGAAAAATAACGCCGGTAGGCTTTAGTGAAGAAGATCGCTTATGGTTAAAACCAGATAATGCTTTTGCAGGCTATCAATTATTATTAGAATATTTTGCGTTTCGTGAAAAATTTATGTTTGTCGATCTGCATGGACTTAATATTCGTAATGTCCCAGAAGGTTGTGAATATATTGATATTGAAATTGTTCTAAGTCAAACGTGGCCAAGTGATATGCCTTTTAATAAGGATAACATTCGATTACATTGTGTGCCAGTTATAAATTTATTTGATATGGAAGCAGATCCTATTGTAGTTAATCAATTAGAAAGTGAATATCTGCTTAGACCATTATTACGTCAAGATGGACACATTGAAATTTACTCAGTTGAAAACGTTGAAGCTATAACTCGTAGCGGTCGTTATAGTTATGTACCTTTTACTAGCTTTAAGCATAGGGGCGGTATGTTACGTCATGATGCACCAGAAAGATATTATCATACTCATGTTCGAAAAGGTGCTTCTGGATTACATGAAACTTGGTTAGTTTTGGGCGGTAAAATTTGGGATAAAGGTCAATCTCTTGAAACTGAAACGTTATCATTACGCGTTACTGGTACCAATGGCATGTTGCCTCGGAAAACGTTAAGTAATGCACGGATACAATCACTGAGTAGTTCACAAAATAGTATTTCAAGTGTTAGAAATTTATGCTCACCAACGTTGCCTTGTTATCCGCCAACCGAGGATCGCTTTCATTGGCGAGTATTATCGCATTTAGCACCAAATTATTTGTCATTAATCAATGCAGAAGTATTAAGGGGAACGCTTGCATTATATGATTGGACAGAAAATGAGCTTAATCGTCGACGCTTAGAAGGTATCGTCGATGTATCTCATAGAATGATAAAACGGATTGAAAAAGGAATGTTACAAAGGGGAATAGAGATCGAAGTAACTATAAATAGTTTCCAGTTTACTGGCGAAGGTGATGTGATGCTTTTTGGTGAGTTATTACATCAATTTTTTGCTCTATATGCTGACGTTAATTTATTTACTCAATTAGTCATTAATCTTCTACCTGTTGGAAATAAAATAGTATGGAATCAGAGCAAAATATCGAAAGTAGCCCTTTAATGCAGGAGCTTGAAAAAGTACTGCCAAAAATCAATTTTTATCGTTTTTGTCAGTTACTTGAGCAACTCTATGCTAAAGAACCTATACTCGGAAAATCGGAAACGCCAACGGGTGATCCTTTACGCTTTGCACCATCAATTAATATGTCATTTCCTGCTAGCGAGTTGCAGTATATTGAAAGATCGCCGTATTTAAATCGCCCGGCAACTGTAAGAACTCGCTTTTTAGGTTTGTATGGTGTCGATGCAGTATTACCTTTTGGGTTATTGCACAATATTATCCGACGTGAAGAAAACTATCATGCAATGACCGATTTTTTAGATATATTCAACCATCGATTTATAACACAATTTTACCGAATTTGGTTGAAATATCATTATCCTGCCTGTTTTATAAATGGTGGTAAAGATTCTATATCTCAGTGTCTGCTTGGACTAACGGGTCTTATAATAAAAGGGACTAGTGAACAAATCGGTTCACCTGCTTCGCGATTTTTAGCCCTGTTAGGTCTAGTTACGCAAAAAACACGAACAGCTGAAGGTATTGCTGGTTTAACAAGAGTAATAGTTAGTGATGCCAAAGTTGAAATAACGGAATTCTATCCTACTTGGCATTCCATTGAAAATCCAGCTCAAGTCGGTGGTAAAACAAACAGAATAGGTTTAGATGGTGGTGCTGTATTAGGATCTCGCTTTAAAGAATGTAATCAAACAATTCATATAGCCATAACGCCTCAACATGAAGATCAGATTGTGGATTTACTCCCTGATGGGCAGTTATATAAGGATCTTATGGCATTGATGCGTGCATATTTAGGTTATCAAGTTGATGCTAAAATTACACTTTATATTAAGCGAAATTTTTTGCCGCGTAGCCAGCTAATATCAAAAAATTGTCGTTTAGGACAGACGGCATCATTAACCAAAATGACAGAAAATGGCGAGTATATTCAAGATAAGGTAGCTGTAAATTTAGGTCACTATTGTGGAATTGATTATACAGCATAAAAAAAAGGAATAAGTATGAAACGAATTAATTTATTTATTATTTGTCTATTAACTATCTGTTTAAGTGGATGTGGTATAGCACAAGGCGTAAAGAAAGGCGCAACAAGTATTGGAAACAGCATTTTTTCATGGGATATTAAAACATTACACTTAGATATAACAGCTAGAGCTGAATTAAATCTTGATGACGAAGAGAAATCATCTCCTGTTGTTATTCGAATTTATCAATTAACTAAAGATACTGCATTTAAATCTGCGTCTTATCAAAATCTGGTTGATCAAGATAATGATGAGTTGAAAGCAACGTTACTTGATACTAAAGAAATTGTGTTAAAACCTGATACTTCTGCTTCAATCGAAATACCTTTTGACAGTAGAGCAAATTTTGCTGCGGTAGTTGCTCTTTATAACGATCCTGATTTAAAAGCGGATAATTGGCGATTAGTACTAAAACGCTCTGATTTACGCATAACTAAAGCACGTAAAATAGAAGCAAGTAAATACATCATTAAATTAGTGGATAAAGATTAATGGGCGCATCTTTATACGACATATTATATGGTTATTTTGAATCAGGAATACCCATTGAAGATGTGTCTGAAAATGAACAAACCGTTATTAGTGTAATGGATAACATTGAGCGTATTTTAAATAGTCGGGCAGGTGCAATTATGCATATGCCTGATTATGGATTACCAGATATGTCGACAGTTTTTCAAGCATTGCCTTCCTCAGCTTATGTTTTAATGCGGGCAATTGAGCAAACGTTATTAACCTATGAACCAAGGCTACAAGCCATTAACATCAATATTGATGAAAAAAATAATGATAACATGGTATTAGCATATGAAATGACTTGCTTTTTTAAAGAGGGCGGATTGGTTCGATATGGTACTTATTTTATGTCAGATGGTAAAGCTCGGTTAAGATATAGTCGTAAAACACCTAAAAACTGATTGTAAATTGCTTGAAGAAATAAAAAAATCATACTTAATAACGATAAAAGCAGTGAAATAAAAAAGAAAGAATATGATTAATAAGGCCAATAATTTTATCAGTCATCTAACTGAAGGCTGAAAGATTACATAGCTGTTTTGAAATATAGGAATATTAATATTCCTATATTTATTAATAAAAAACGTGAATATTCTAGAACAATTAATTAATAATATTGTATTTAAGAATATCCTTTTTTCACAAATAGATATAATCCCAACCTTTTTAAAGTATTATTATCTAAAAAGAATATATTAAAATTACTAGTATTAATGTTTACCGTAAATGATGACGGTAAACCATTAAAATTCCAATTTTAACAAATAAAAAAACGTGATAAACGCTTATTAATATTAAATTGGTAATCATGATATTTTAGGTTAAATTCACTTAATTCCTTAAATCAGCATAATTAAGATTTCTCTGAAAATTTTTTTAATCAATTAACTTACGCTATATATCCCGCTAGAAAAAAATTTACCGTTTAATCGTTTTATACATTGGTTTTATAAAAATCATAAATCATTAATAGCTGGAAATTGTCATTCAGTAGGTATACGATGAATAAATATTAACCAAAGTTAATTGACTTTATGTTTGAATACACCGAAATTAATTGGGGGCAGCATGAAATTACGAAAAGTGATGATTATCGGCGTTGGTAATGTTGGTTCAACAACTGCTTATACATTTGTTAATCGAGGCATTTGTGAAGAAATCGCACTCGTTGATCTTAATAAAGAATTAGCATATGGACATGCGCAAGATTTATTAGATGCAGCAGCCTATCGACAAAATATGATTAAAGTTAGCTTGCGCGAATCAACTGATTGTGCAGATATTGATATTGTTATTATCACCGTTACATCAGGACTAGCCCAAAAAAGCCGAAAAGAAGAGTTAGACGGAACATCCAAAATTATCGCCAGTATTGTACCTAATATGATGAAGAATGGATTTAAAGGTATTTTTTTAGTCGCGACAAATCCTTGTGATGCCATCACTTATCAAGTTTGGAAATTATCTGGATTACCTCGTCACCGTGTGATTGGTACAGGCGTATGGCTTGACACAGTGAGATTACGTCGATTATTGGGTGAAAAAATGGATATTGGTCCACAAAGTATTGATGCTTTTATTGTTGGTGAACATGGTGACTCTCAATTCCCTGTTTGGTCACATTCCTCGATTTATGGTATCAATTTAAATCAATTAGAAAAAAATAAAATTGATTTTACTCAAATCGGTACTCAAGCACGAAAAATGGGTTTTGAAATCATGGAACGAAAACATTGCACTGAATATGGGATTGCTAGCACTATCACCGAAATTTGCCAACATATATTTACCAATAGTCACAGAGCGTTAGCACTTAGTTGTATTTTGGATGGTGAATATGGCTACAAAAATGTTGCTATTGGTGTGCCAGCCATACTTGACCAACATGGTATCAAGAAAATTATTGAACTTGATTTTATTGAAAAGGAAAAACAGTTATTTGCAAACAGTGTTGAAATTGTTAAAGGTTATATTGAGCATATTAATTTAAACTAATATTTTTTACCATTACTCAATTAGAGTATGGGCTTAATACTATTCATTTGTGGCACTATTTTTTAAAATATGCCACAAATAATCATTTTTAATGATATTAAAATAGGTATTTGAAAATATAACTGAACATATTCTAAATAATATTGAATTATTACGATTTGTAACATTCGGCAAAAACAAGGAATTGATGGACATTCGATTAATATATTAGATTATTTTCTTACAACGGTTTATATTTTCTTATAAAAATCAATGTTGCAATATAAGCCATATTCACCATTTCATTAAAATTTCCTAGCTATCTGTTTAATCATAAATATTAAGAAAACTAATTAAATGATAATTTAAAATAGATAATTTTTGCTAAAAAAATTTAAACAGTCCAAGAATATTCGTTTATATTCAGTGTGTTCAGTCAGCATAATTGTAAATATCAATTACATTCAAACAACCAGATAGAAGCAAAGCATGAACGGTAAACCAAACCTACTTAATGTTATAACCTGTCTTTAAATTTTATTCATTATCAGCTGGAAATTTTACATGGATTTGCTTTCTTATTTCAGTCAATAATTGTGCTGAAATCAAAGAATGTTTTAGCCCTTTATGATTTATTTGTCTTTGTTGATAGAGATTAGCAAACTCTAACGCTTCATAATACATTTCGTTACTATTTTGCGTAAGGGTTATTTCTTGTAATTCTCCTTGCCTTGGTTGATAAAATACTTGTTCACAAACAGATAAGTGCTTAATGATTAAAGTGCCATCTTCGCCTTGTATTTCGCTATGGATAGATGAATTAGTGACTTTAGAGTGCCAAATAATAATATCAAAGTCATCATAATTTAATAAAACCGTACCATGAGCATCAACTCCGGAATCAAGTTGTGTGCCACTGGCATATATTGAACTAGGTCTTTCCCATAAGCCTATTGCAAAATTAAGGGGGTAAACACCAATATCCATGATTGAGCCGTTCGAGAATTGAGGATTAAACGTGTTAGGATTTTCACCATCTAAATAACTAGGGTACCGTGATGAATATTGACAATAATTTAATAAAGCTTTGTGTATTTTTCCTAATTTAGGTAGATAGTTTCGGATTAATTCAAAATTAGGTAAGTAAAAGGTCTTTAGCGCTTCGAAAATGATTTGTTGATTTTGTTTCGCAATATCTAATAATCTTTGAGTTTGTACTAAATTTGAAGTTAAAGGTTTCTCACAAATGACATCCTTATTGTTTTCTAACATTAACTTTGCTTGTGCAAAGTGTAGTGAGTTTGGGCTAGCAATATAGATTACGTCAATATTAGTATCGTTAGCTAATTGTATTAAATCATCATAAATAACACTAATATTATATTTTTGTGCAAACTGGCGAGCTTTATCTATATCCCGTGAATAAATAGCTGCAAGTTGATACTGTTGAGTTTGTAAAGCGGCATCAATGAATTTTTCTGTGATCCAGTTGCTACCTATTGTTGCTAGTCTAATCATATGTATGCCTTTATAAATTTATTTGCTATGTTAATCACTTTTTTGTGAAAAATTTTGAGGTTAACATAACGTTTTAGTCTATTTTTTTGTTATATTATTAATAGGTTAGATAGCATAAATAGTAACATCTTTTACATTTAAGCGAAACGTATATAACAGAACTAAAAAATTGATACTCATTAGACCACCCAGTGTAAAAAGGGTGGTCATCATTATTTTAAAGCGAGTTGGTAAGGAAAAGTTTAATTGATGAATTTTGTGTTTCATTATGGAAACCATAACCAAGCTCAGTTAAATGTTGAGCAAATTTATTGCTATCTGTTTCATCAATTTCAAAAGCACAAAGTACTCTTCCGTAATCTGTGCCATGGCTACGGTAATGGAACATGGAAATATTCCAATTTGTTCCTAATGTTTGTAGAAACTTAAGTAATGCACCTTGTGATTCAGGAAATTCAAAGCTATAAACTTGTTCTTGAATCGGTTTACACGGTTTACCACCAATCATATAGCGAACATGAAGTTTTGCCATTTCGTCTTCAGATAAATCTACAACAGGATATCCCGCAGCCGCTAATTCTTGTAGTATGTCTTCTTTTTCATTACTTTTCGATATTCTTACACTGACAAAAATGCAGGCTGATTTATCGTCATGATAACGATAGTTAAATTCCGTTACTGAGCGTCCGCCTAATAATTTACAGAAATTTAAAAAACTACCTTTCTTTTCAGGAATAGTCACCGACAATAACACTTCGCGTTTTTCACCAAGTTCACAACGTTCTGAAATGTAACGCAGATTGTGGAAGTTTAAATTTGCACCAGACAAAATATGTGCTAGATTTTCACCACGAATATTATGTTGATTAACATATTTTTTTAATCCTGCCAGTGCAACCGCACCTGATGGTTCAGCAATGGCGCGGACGTCATCAAATAAATCTTTTACTGCAGCACAAATTTCATCGCTATCAACGGTAACAATATCATCAATGTATTGTTGGCAGAGTCTAAATGTCTCATCTCCAATACGTTTAACGGCAACACCTTCAGCAAATAGCCCAACTCGACTTAAATCAACGGGTTTACCTGCATCAAGTGCAGCTTTCAAGCAGGCTGCATCAGAAGGTTCGACCGCAATAACTTTGATTGTCGGCATAATTTGTTTAATTAATACTGCAATACCTGCAGCAAGTCCTCCCCCCCCGACAGGCACAAAAATACGGTCGAGTTTGGCATTTTGTTGAAGTAATTCCATGGCAATACTGCCTTGACCAGCGATGACCAATGGGTGATCAAACGGAGGAATAAAAATTCGATTTTGTTCTTTGGCTAATTCCATTGCTTTTGCTTTGGCTTCATCGAAATTAGCTCCATATAAAAGTACTTCACCACCAAATTCTTTGACTGCCTCAACTTTGATATCTGCTGTAGTTAACGGCATGACAATAAGCGAATTTATGCCTAACTTTGTTGCCGAAAAAGCAACGCCTTGTGCATGATTTCCAGCCGATGCGGCAATCACGCCGCATTTACGTTCATCTTCGTTAAGACTGGCAATCATTGCTTGAGCTCCACGGATTTTAAAACTATGGACTAATTGCCGATCTTCACGTTTAACAAAGATTTGGTTTCCTATTCTTGATGAGATTTTTTCCATCTTTTCAAGTGGTGTGACATCTGCCACATCGTAAACAGCGCTGCAAAGTGTTGCTTTTAAATAATCAGCGCCAGTAAGTTTATTATCTTCTTGTTTCACAGTTAGCCACCTAGTTTGCTTTTATCACGAACAGCACCTTTATCTGCGCTAGTTGCTAAACTCGCGTAAGCTTTCAGTGCGTATGACACATAGCGGTTGCGATTATGTGGTGTATAAGCTTTATCACCACGAGCAATTTCTGCTACACGTCGTCTTTCAAGTTCATCATCAGGTACATCTAAAACTAATTTACGGTTAGGAATATCAATATCAATAATATCGCCATCACGTACTAATCCTATCAAACCACCATTAGCCGCTTCCGGTGAAATATGTCCGATCGATAAACCAGATGATCCACCTGAAAATCGACCATCTGTAATAAGTGCACAAGCTTTGCCGAGACCCATTGATTTTAAATAGCTGGTTGGATAAAGCATTTCTTGCATACCCGGTCCACCTTTAGGACCTTCATAGATAATCACTACAACATCACCAGCAATCACTTTACCACCTAAGATTGCATCGACAGCATCTTCTTGACTTTCAAATACTTTGGCTGGTCCTCGAAAAACTAAGTTTTCAGCAGCAACACTGGCGGTTTTGACAATTGCACCATCTTGAGCAACATTACCATAAAGCGTAGCTAACCCACCATCTTGACTATAAGCGTGTGCTTTGTCACGAATACAACCATTTTCACGATCGTCATCAAGCGTATCCCAATAACAATCCTGTGAAAAAGCTTTAGTTGTACGGATCCCTGCTGGTCCGCTACGATACATTTTTTTCACAGCTTCATCATTAGTTTGGGTAATATCATATTGTGCAAACGTTTCTTGCAGAGTCAGTCCAAGCACATTGTGAACATCGCGTCTAAGCAATCCAGTCTTATCTAGTTCAGACATAATTGATACCACGCCACCAGCCCGATGGACATCTTCCATATGATATTTAGCAGTACTTGGAGCTACTTTACATAAATGTGGTACTTTGCGTGAGAGTCTATCAATATCTGACATGGTGAAGTCAATTTCACCTTCTTGAGCAGTGGCTAGTAAATGCAATACTGTATTAGTTGATCCACCCATGGCAATATCTAATGACATAGCATTTTCATAAGCGGCTTTGGTTGCAATAGATCGCGGTAGATAAGACGCATCATCTTGTTCATAATAACGTTTAGTAATTTCTACAATACGTTTAGCTGCTTTAAGAAATAATTGTTCTCGCTGTTTGTGCGTGGCAACAAGTGATCCATTCCCTGGTAGTGATAAACCTAAGGCCTCTGTTAAACAGTTCATGGAGTTCGCGGTAAACATACCTGAGCAAGATCCACACGTTGGGCAGGCAGATTGCTCAATGGCTTCACTGTCGGCATCACTAACATTTGGGTTAGCACTTTGGATCATAGCATCAACAAGATCGAGTTTGATAATTTGATCAGATAATTTTGTTTTACCTGCTTCCATTGGACCGCCCGATACAAATACAGTTGGAATATTGAGGCGAAGTGACGCCATTAACATACCTGGGGTTATTTTATCGCAATTTGAGATGCAGATCATGGCATCAGCGCAATGTGCATTTACCATATATTCAACAGAATCAGCAATCAATTCTCGTGATGGAAGTGAGTAAAGCATACCACCATGCCCCATGGCGATACCATCATCTACTGCAATAGTATTGAATTCTTTAGCGATACCACCCGATGCCTCAATTTGTTTGGCGACAAGCTGCCCAATATCTTTAAGGTGTACATGTCCCGGTACAAATTGCGTAAATGAGTTTACGACTGCAATTATAGGTTTTCCAAAATCTTCATTTTTAACGCCCGTTGCACGCCATAATGCACGGGCTCCAGCCATATTCCGACCTTCTACGGATGTTGCTGAACGATATTTAGGCATTTCTTGCTCCCAACTTTTTATTATTCAAGTTACCATTTAAAACGATATCTTGCTTTACATGATGCTATAAAGTGAATCACATTCTTGAAAAAAATCCGCCGTGTTAACTGGAGGATCTCTAACTGATATCCGTTATTTAACTAGATCTAACCAGCCATATTTATCTTCAGTTTGACCATTAAATAGACCAAAGAATGTTTGCTGGAGCTTTTTAGTAATTGGACCACAGCGACCAATACCGATTTCGATACGATCAACACTACGAACAGGAGTAATTTCAGCGGCAGTACCTGTCATAAAGACTTCGTCAGCTAAATAGAGTGATTCACGGGATAGTGTTTGTTCACGTACTTCAATACCTAAATCGCGTGCAAGGGTGATGATAGCATCACGAGTGATCCCCGGTAGTGCTGATGAAGATAATAACGGTGTAAATAATATACTATCTTTAACAATAAATAGATTTTCACCTGAACCTTCAGAAAGCTGACCATTTACGTCTAATGCAATCCCTTCTTGGAAGCCATTAGCGCGAGCTTCTGATCCGATTAGTAATGATGATAAGTAGTTACCACCGGCTTTTGCTGCTGCTGGAATAGTATTTGGTGCAAAACGATGCCATGAAGATACCATTGCATCAATACCTTGTTCTAAGGCATCTTCACCAAGGTAAGCTCCCCATGGGAATGCTGCAATCATGACATCCGTTTTATAACCTGCTGGAGGAATAACACCCATACCAACATCGCCGATAAATACTAATGGACGAATATAAGCACTTTCTAAATTATTCTTTTTGATAGTTTGGCGTGTTGCTTCCATAATTTCTTCAAGAGAATATGGAACAGGAAAACGATAAATTTTGGCTGAGTTTAATAATCTTTGAGCATGTTCTTTATGACGAAATATAGCAGGTCCTTTATGTGTATTATAGCAACGTACACCTTCAAACACCGATGTACCATAATGTAGTGCATGTGACATTACGTGCACTTTAGCATCTGCCCATGGAACCAATTCGCCATTAAACCAAATATAATCAGATTTTGCTGTAGTACTCATTTTTTGTTTTCCTCTTAAATTTTACTTTTGTTTAGCATGTATCTTGCTTTATGCCTTTATCAATTAAACATCAAACATTATACAATACTTTCTTGTTTGTTTAATATCTAAAATATTGACATATTTTAATTTAACTTTTTGTTTTACCGATAAATTATCTGTAAAGTTTTTTATTCTATTGAAATAACATCTTCTAATTTAGCTACTTGGTTTTGTAACATTGAAAGATCTCTTTCAATAGTCAATCTGAGTGTCAAAATCAGTAAATTATTTTCAATGGTTTGCATTTGCATAGATTCAATATGTCCACCGCGATGACGAACAACACGTAAAATACGTTCCAATGAACCTAACGTGTCGTTAGCCTTTATGGTCAATTGATGTTGTATTTGTTGATTCATCACTTACTCCTTGCAACTTTTATCGAGCATGTTTTCGTTAGCTGCGCCTGGTGGTACTAGTGGCCATACATTTTCTAATTCATCAATGCGCACATGCAATAAATATGCACCAGATGAATTAAACATATTATCAAGTGCAGAATTAATTTCAGATTTTTTTGTGATTATTTCACCCGGAATCTCAAATGCTTTTGCTAACATTAAAAAATCAGGATTATCTGATAAATTAGTTTCACTATATCTTTCGTTAAAAAAGAGCTCTTGCCATTGACGAACCATGCCTAAACGTTGGTTATCAATTAGTACTATTTTTATCGGTAATTTTTTACGTTTTATAGTGGTTAGTTCTTGGACGTTCATCATAAATGAACCATCACCCGATACACATATTACACAATCATTAGGGCGAGCCATTTGTGCGCCAATCGCTGCTGGTAAACCAAATCCCATAGTGCCCAATCCACTTGAGGTAATAAAATTTTGTGGATGATTAAAACGCATATGTTGAGCGGTCCACATTTGATGTTGACCAACATCTGTGGTGATTATCGTATTGGCTGACTTACGTTCGGAAATAGTTTTTAATAATGCTGGTGCATAAATGGCTTCACCAGGATGATCATAACGTGTAGGATGCTGTGCTTTTAATTCATCCACTTTTTTATGCCATGCTTCGATTGATACAGTTTGATTAAGCAATGGTAAAACCTGCTTAATATCACCTTGTAATCCTAAGTGTGTTTGGCGTAATTTGTTGATTTCGGCTTGATCAATATCAACATGGATCACTTTTGCATGACGGGCAAATTCATTAAGATTACCTGTAACTCTGTCATCAAACCGTACACCTAAGGCGATAAGTAAATCGCACTCTTGTACGGCTAAATTGGCTGCTTTAGCGCCATGCATACCAATTAAACCTAAATAATAAGGATTATTAATATCAGCAACTCCCAATCCTTTTAATGTTGAAACAGTTGGGATTTGAGTCAATGTCATAAAATCTTTCAATTCTGATATAGCGCCAGAAAGTCCAACACCACCACCAATATAAAGCATCGGTTTTCGGGCTTGAGCGATCATTTGTTTTGCGAGTTTTATTGTTTCAGGTGGGATGGTATATAATTGTGTTTTATCAAGAGTGTTTTTTATTAAAGATGGTGCTAAATATTGTTGATAATCTAAATTGGCAAGCTGTATATCTTTCGGAACATCAATTAAAATTGGTCCTGGCCTGCCTGAGTTGGCTAAATTAAATGCCTCTTCTAATGTATTGGGCAATTGTTTAGCATCATTTATCAAATAACTATGTTTGGTGCAAGCTAAGGATAATCCTAGAACATCTACTTCTTGAAAAGCATCCGTACCAATTAGATTAGTTGGAACTTGTCCCGTAATGGCAACAATAGGTACAGAATCAATTAATGCATCAGCAAGTCCAGTAATGATATTAGTCGCACCAGGGCCTGATGTCGCAATACAAACCCCCGTTTTGCCAGTTGAACGAGCATAACCAATTGCTGCCATGGCTGCACCTTGTTCATGACGACATAATACATGTTCAATACCTCCATCATACAAAGCATCGTAAAGAGGCATAATTTGTCCACCCGGATATCCAAAAACGGTGGTAACGCCTTTTTCTTTTAAGGTTTTTACTATCCACTGTGTTCCTAACATTTATTCCTCACTTGTTCTTTTTGCCCAATCGTTGTTCATAAAAAAACCCCGCTGTTTGGAGCGGGGTTTTTTGATTTTATGTATAAACATATTTTTATTCAAAAACGCCCCCGCGTTGGAATAATGACCACGCTGACAATAATGTTGATAAGGACGTTTTTAAGTGAAAATTTCATAATATGTGTTAATAAACTTTTTCGTCATTTTAAAAATTATTTTAAACAAAATACTCGTTTTTAAAAAAAGTGCAACTATTTTTTTCGCTTTTATAACGTGTTAGAAATGGATTGTAAAAAAGTTTCAGGTTAACTATGCATTTCAGTATAAAACGTTTCAATATAAAAACATGATTTTGGTAGGTTAATACGACACATTGAATAATAATTAGTATTTTATCATTGTTTAATTATAGCTTTGGAAAACAAATATCTAATTATGGTTAGATAAAGAAAAACAGATATTAAAGTTGGTTTGGTTAATCATTGTTAAAGCTGTTTTAATTACTATAAAGGCATTTAATCTTCTTTATATAAATTTATCAATAAATCGGATTACAAATGCAAAATTTGTAATAACTAGCTTAGTTAAAATTAATTTGCTAAACTGGAAGAGGTGCAAGATTATGCAACACTCATGGCTTTGGTAATACTACTTTCAGTGACCCCGCCAAGCCAATCAAGGAATGCCACCTTTTATAATATTCTGCCTCTTTTTATTCATTAACTTAAATAGACAGAGGATACCATTAAGCAACATGATTTAGCTTTAAGAAACAAATATTCAAATTTTATAGTTATTAAATATAATTTATTGAATTAATTGGTTATTTTAAAGATGTAAAATAGGCTTAACAATAGGATTTTGTGATTACTAATTGATTTTATTTAAGTTATATTGAATTTGTGTACAAATACATAGTTAACTTAGGAGAATATAATGAGTAAACAAATTTGTAATCCTCTTACAAAATACCATCATGGTAAATTTCCAAAACAAAAACAAGCAGCACCCGCTCTACAGTGTGAAATGGATCCGATTCCTGATTGTGGTGAAAAAACCTATCAAGGTCATGGTCGTTTAGAAGGTCGCAAAATGTTAGTAACAGGTGGTGATTCAGGTATTGGACGAGCGGCGGCTATTGCTTATGCAAAAGAAGGTGCTGATGTGGCAATAAATTATCTTCCTTATGAACAAAAAGATGCTGAAGATGTGGCTAAGGTTATAGAAGCCGTTGGTCGTAAAGCGGTATTAATTCCAGGTGATTTAAGTGATGAGGCATTTTGTAAAAAATTAGTTGAACAAGCACATCAAAAGTTGGGGGGATTAGATAATTTAACACTAGTTGCTGGCAAGCAAACTGCTGTGGAAGATATAATGGAACTGACCACAGAACAAATTAAAAAAACATTCGAAATAAACGTATTTTCACTTTTTTGGGTTACTAAAGCGGCTTTAGGGTATTTAAAACCTGGGTCAACCATTATTACTACCTCCTCTGTTCAAGCTTATCAACCAAGTGGCAATTTATTAGATTATGCAGCAACTAAAACTGCAATTATTGCCTTTACCCGTGGCTTAGCTAACCAGTTAAGCAGCAAAGGTATTCGTGTTAACTGTGTAGCGCCAGGACCAGTTTGGACGCCATTACAAATCTGTGGCGGTCAACCGAGTGACGTTATCCCTGAATTTGGTAAACAAACACCATTACAACGTGCAGGACAACCTGTTGAACTTGCCGGTGTATATGTACATCTAGCTTCTGAAGAGTCAAGTTATACCACAGCTGAAACATATGGTGTAACGGGCGGTATGCATATTAATTAATATTTTTTACAGTAAAAGGGCTCATAAAAGCCTTTTTACTGCATGTTTGAGTAATTAATTTCCTTTTAAATTAACCACTATTATACAAAACCATAATAGTAACTATACGGAACTTATAACCAATAAGGGCAGAACAATGAGAACATTTAAAGTAATTACTTTGGCAATGATGGGGCTTTTTTTAGTAAATTGTGATAATTCAAAACCAACAGTCAATAATATCAAAGAACAAGTTGAGCAAACGAGTTCAAAGGTTAGCGATAAAGTAGCAGAATTATATGAACAAACCAAATCTGCAACTCAAGATGCACTCAATAATTTAAAAGATGGTAATTATAGTCTTGCTCAAGATGCAATAATCAAAGGTTTAAGTTTAAAATTACCTTTGGATGTTGATCAAAACTCAACATTGGTCGATGTAACAAAAGGAAACGATATTATTAGTTATAAATATGATGTAAAAAATATAACTAAAGACGCATTTCAAGCTGAAAGCAATCAAAAAAATATTTTAAATGGTTTGCATACCCTTTATTGTAGTAAAGATGCGACTACCAACGCCATAAAATTAGTTTTTCCAAATGGCGCTAGCCATAATTATTACCTAAATGGAGAAAAAGTTTTAACACTTGATTTAAAACCTAGTGATTGTGATGCTAAATAATTTTGTACTTATCAATTATTGTTAATAAAAGGGCCGTTAGAGCCCTTTTATTTCAATTAGAAACAAAAATTGCATCATTTTGTTTAAAAAGGAATGAATAATTACGTAAATAATTTTGTGTTTTGTCAATGTGTTATACGCCTGAGTTTGTTTGAATTTGCATTTAAAAAAGGTAGACAAGAAATTTAATTTTTATTTTAAGCATATAGCTAATAATTATTGAGTTTTAGCCGCTATTTTGTACAATAAGTCACACTTTTTTTAAAAGTTAGGATGCTTTTTAATTGTGATGTTTTTAATGTAAAACAATTTTAGGCTATTTAGGTTTATTTATAAAAGTTAACCAGTTTTATAAATTATAAATATGTTGTTATTAGATTGTAATTTTAAATGAGATTAACAGAGAGCAATATTTTATATACATAAACATACTTAAGAAAGTATCTGATAATATTGAAAATATGAATAATTGAGGAATAAATATGAAAGTTATAAAAATAACAACATTAGTTTTAATAAGTCTAGGATTGTTTGGTTGTGATAACAGTGAGAAAGCAAAAAAAGATGAAGCAGAAAAGCTTACTAAAATACAAGACATAATTATTAGTGATGCGAAAAAATCTCTTCCTTATCAAGTTGATTCCGTAACTAGTTTAGTAGATATTTTTAAAGATGATAATTCTATTAATTATCGATATGTTATTAAGGCATCTAAAGACCAATTACAAATTCCTGAAACAGAAAAAATGACGTCTGAAAATTTGAAGAAATTTTATTGTACTGACAATCAGCAAGTTAAAGAGTTTCGGGATGCTTTTCCAAATGGCGCTATTCACAATTATTATATTGATGATGAAAAATTATTTAGCGTAAAATTGACACCTGCTTTATGTAATACTAACTAAAGTTGCAATTTATTAATTTAAATAGTTATCAATATTCTATTATATTAACAGGGCAATAGCCCTGTTTAGTTTTACCCTTTTATTCTAAAGCTTTACCTTTGGTTTCTGGTATGAGAAATACAAAAGCTGCGGCTGATAATAGATACGTAGCGGATAATAGAGCTAATGCGTAGCTAATTGAATACACCGTTGCGAAATAAGCAATTAGAACTTGTGATATGCCAGCAATTCCTCGTCCTACATTAAAAATAATATTTTCAGCGCTTGAACGGGCATCGGTAGGATAATGTTCGGCAAGTAGGGCACCGTATCCACCCATCATACCATTAACAAAAAAGCCAATTGCTGAACCAAATATAATTAATATTATCATATCAGTTTGTTGGAAATAGAACCAAATAGATATTGCTGAGATTAAAAGGAATATAATATATGACGGGCGGCGACCAAATTTATCGCAAAGCCAACCAAAAATTAAAATACCTAATGACATACCAATAGTGGTTGAAATAGTCCAATACAGAGTATCTTTAAATGGTAATTTTAGTTCAGAAGCAATCATACTTGGCATCCAAACCATCAAACCATAAAACCCAAAATTTTGCACTGCACATGCAATTGTTAAACCAATAGTGGTTGCAGTGGTTTTTGGTGTTTTAAACAATTTACCAACCGCAATTTCATTTTTATTCTGATCTTTTAAATTTTGCCAAATTTCTGGCTCTTCTAGGCCTTTTCGAGTCCAAGCAACAAATAGTGCAGGTAATACCCCGACGGCAAAAGCCCATCGCCAACCATAAGCTTGCCCAACGAAATTGACAGTTAAAGTAGAAAGGATAATACCAGCTTGAAAACCTAACGCAACAATCGATGTTGCTCGTGAACGCTTGTGCTTTGGCCAACTTTCTGATACGAGTGTCATACCAATGCCAAACTCACCCCCAAGACCTAAACCACTTAAAAAACGGAAAATTAAAAAACTTTCATAATTGGGGGATATTGCACATAAACCGGTGAATAAAGAAAAGATTAATATAGTCCATGAAAACACACGTACTCGACCATATTTATCCGCTAAAACACCAAATAAAATGCCTCCTAATACAGCACCAAGTAAGGTTACAGAAGTTAATGTCCCTAGATCGGTTTTGGATAAATTAAAAGAAACCGAAATTAGGCTAAAACAGACACCTAAAATCATCATATCCATGCCATCTAATGCATAACCGACAGTCGATGCAAAAAGCGTTTTCTTTTGGTATGGTGTTGCTTTTTCACTTTCAACTTGCTTGACTGAGTTTGATTCAGTTTTCATGTATACCTCTAGTAATTGAAAATAGATTTTTTGCTAAAAGTTAGCATTTTGTGATGTTTAATTTGCCATTAAACGGGGGGTAATCTAAAGCGGGGCAAAGTATATACTTAAAACTTAAAAAAAGCCAAGTCTAAAGCTTAAAAAGGTTATTTTATCCACCGATTTATTATCGGCGGATAAATAATATTATTGTTCATCAATAAAATACCAATAGCCTTTATTAACAAAATTAAGCAATACTTGTTGTATTTCTTCATTTTGTAAATGTTCATAACTGAGTATTTCGTTTTGACAAAGTATATCAATAACAGACATAGGTAACTCTATTTTTTCACCATGAATATAACCAAAATCGCCAACTTTAAGAATTCGGATACTTGGTACACGGAATAATTCTGCTCCTGTTTGTAGAATTGTTTTAAATTCATCATATTCATAGGGAGGTTCAACAGGGACAATATTAAGTTCGTGCATCGGTAAAGTGATATGTTTACCAAACCAATCGTTAAAAAGATCGGGTGTTTTGATTAAATCAATGATTTGATCTTGTAATTTGGTTAATTCATAAGGTTGTATACGGTAGGGATCTTTAGGTAATTTTAGATTTGGATCTTGGTAGAAAATCCCATTTGGTAAATTATCAATAATATAATCTGCAAAGCCACTTAGCATTTCTTGTGATGTTTGCGTTCTAAAACCAACAGAATAACTTAGTGATTCACCGATTGATACACCATTATGCGGAAAACCAATTGGAATATATAAAATATCACCAGAAGTAATCTCTTCATCAATAATAGGTTGATAATCTTCAACATGTAATAACGCTTTATGGGCACTGAATTGTTTATAATTAGGATTACGATCACCAACTTGCCAACGTCGACGCCCCATACCTTGAATAATAAAAACATCGTAATTATCGATATGTGGACCTACACCTGCACCTTGTGTAGCATAAGAAATCATTAGATCTTCAAATTGCCATTGTGGGATACATTTAAATGGATCGACTAAAGTTGCAGCTTGTTCGTGCCAGTGATCAACCGCTTGAACTAATAAACTCCAGTGATCCTCGCCTAAGTTATTAAAATCATAAAAAGGACCAAATTTAGCATCCCAATTGCCATTTTTATTGGTAACAATTCGGCTTTCAATCTCTTCTTCCATTGCCAACCCAGCAAGTTCATCAGGGGTGATTGGATCAATAAAATGACTAAAAGCTTTGCGTAATATCACTGGCTTTTTTTGCCAATAATTTGTTAAGAAGTCATCCCAATCTATATTTAATTTATTATTCATTTAACACCCCTTGTAAGTTGAATAATTGACAAAAATTGTCGGTTGTATGTTTCGCTATCACTTCTAAAGTAACACCTTTTAATGCCGATAGATAAGTAGCGACTTTTCGCACGTATGCGGGTTGGTTTTCTTTTCCTCGATATGGGACAGGAGCAAGATAAGGAGAATCCGTTTCGACTAAAATACGATCGAGCGGTACATATTTTGCTACTTCTCGTAATGCTTCGGCATTTTTAAAGGTAATGATACCTGAAAAAGAGATGTAGAAACCGATATCCAATAACTGCTTAGCTGTAGCAATATCTTCTGTGAAACAGTGTAATACACCAGAATGGGCATGTTCATCTTTTAATATTCTTAAAGTATCTTCTTTTGCATTACGAGTATGAACAATCACTGGTTTACTTAGTTTTCGTCCTAACCGAATATGTTCTTTAAAATTTTCTTGTTGCTGTTCTAAATTATCTTGTTGATAATAGTAATCAAGACCTGTTTCACCTAAAGCGACAACATTATCCTCTTGAGCTAAGCGTTGAAAGCGATCTGCATCATATTTTTCATCATCTAAATTAAGAGGATGAATTCCACATGAAAAGGAACATTGATTTTTAAAAGGCATAAGGAGATGCTTCATCGCTTCATAACCTGACAATGTTGTTGCCACGCTTAAGCAATGTTTAACATCATTATTTATAGCTTGTTGTAAAACATCTTCAATAGTTTTACTTTTTAAATCTAAACTATCTAAATGACAGTGAGAATCAATTAAAAACATAATAATCTCTTTTTATTTTTAGGAATGTTGTTCAAAATCACGGACAGGTTTTATGGTTGACCAGGAACGACAAGCAGGGCAAAGCCAATAGATAGTATTAACAGTAAAACCACATTTTTGGCATCGATAATTCGGAACAGCTTTTATTTGTTCACCAACCATATTACGTAATAATAAAAGGCTTTTTTTGGCTTTCCCTTGCTCGGCATCGGCTACGTGATAATCCATTAATCGGTAAAATCCTTTTAAATTAGGATGCTTTAATAATTCTCGGTACATATAGTATTGGGCTGAATCAAGTCCATCTTGTTTTTCAATAATGTCAGCTAACATTAGTTCAGCCACATTACCTGTGTCTTTATCGACACACAATTGTAAAAACTGTTTAAATTCGTCTTGCTTATTCAATTTGTTATAGCATTCATTTAATAAAGGTAATGCTTCACCAATGAAAGCTTTATCTTGCTGTAATATCTGTTTGAGTGATTCAATAGCTTCTTCTGTTTTATTTTGAACTATTAATATTCTTCCTAACATTAATGATGTGCGGGCGCAATTTGGATCCGCTGCTGATGATTTTTGTAATAAGCTATACGCTTTATCGAGATCATCATTGGCAATTGCGAGGGATGCTAGCTCACAATAAAATTGAGCAATGTATATTTTGTATTTTTCGTTGCCAAGTTTGACCAGTTTAGTTGCAGCATTAATTGCATTAATCCATTCACTGGTGGATTGATAAATAATGATAAGTTGTTGTAGGGCATTTTGTTGAAAATCTTCTTCATCAATGAGTTGCAAAAACATTTCTTCTGCACGGTCATAGAGTCCAGCCCCCATATAATCACGACCTAATTGCTGGATGGCTAAAAGACGTTGTTCAAATGTCAACGAGGAACTTTCCATTAATGCTTGATGAATTCGTATGGCTCTATCAATTTCACCTCGAGAGCGAAACAAATTACCTAAAGTTAGATGAGCTTCGAGAGTACCTTCGTCTTCCTTGAGCATATCTAAGAAAAGATCAACAGCTTTATCTTTCTGGTTAGACAAAAGAAAATTAAGACCATCTACATATTCACGTGACAATCGATTAGATTGATTGATATATTTTTGTTTTGCATTTCTGTCGCCCATATACCAGCCATAGGCGGCAGCAATAGGTAACAACAGAAATAACAGTTCAAACATAATATTTATTCTTGATTGGTTTTAGTTAAACTTAATTTTTGATGATCTGTTAGGTTATCATCATACTTTTTTTGTAATTTATTCAATTTTCGTTTAGTGGATGAATGTTGTAGCTTAGAAATTATAACAAGAATCCCTGTTAATATTGTACCTACAATAAAGCCAGAACCAAAAAATATAGCTAAAAGAACTGATAATCGGAGTTCTGTTTTAGCAAACAAATAATTGAAAGACACAACTTCACCGTTAAATGCACCTAATGCTATAGATATAGTGAAAATAGCAGTTATCAATATAATTGATATAACAAATTTCATAATAATAACCTTTATATTTTTTTTAATTTTACTTAAACGTCTATATAACCTTAAACATTTTTACAAAATATCAGTTGAAAAATTATCTATCTACTATATGCCATTTTCGTGAATAAAAATAGCATATTAATGAAATGATCCAAGCAAGTGTAATACCCAATAATAAATCAATCGGGCTATGCATACCTAATGCTAATCGACTAATTTCAATTAATAATGCCCATACAATAATTGCGTTAACAATAATATAGTGACGTCTAAATCCTAATAATGTTATTGCAAGAAATGCCCATGTCGCCGAAAATAAAGTATGTCCAGAGGGTAGCGCATAGCCTGTTTCACTTTGCCAATGCTGACTTAACCATTTTGGAATAGTGGTTGAATTATTTAATTTGTCAGAAATAATTTTTTGTTTTTCTGATTTAGGTAACAAATAAAATTGTTTGTTACTAAGATGAAATTCTTTTGCCATCCAAAGTACATAAGGTCTTGATTCTGCTGTTTGAGATTTTATAATGGTTTTGACTATTTGCCCACCTAATATTGCACAAACTAGACAAAACCATAATGCAATAATCTTTGTTTTGGTTTTATTGGGTAATGAATAACAAAATACCATAAAAAAAACGGTTGATGTAATAATCGCCCAAGGAAAACTTGCAGTTTCTGTTATAAAGAAAAAATATTTTGATGTATTATTTAATGATTCTGGTTGCCAATGCCAATTTATGGCTATAATAACTAATGGTACTACTAACATAATGGCTAAAGGTGCCATTGTTTTTTTTATTACAAACCCCATTTATAGACTCAATTTAACACTAATTGCTAAATAGTTTAGCATGGAAGATAGCTTTTTTTAAAAGTCTATTTATGTTTTATTTAAACGGAGATGATAATGCAATTAAAACATGTTGCACAAGCAAAATTACCAACACCATGGGGAAGTTTTACTATTGTTGGATTTGAAGAAATTGCAACAGGGAAAGATCATGCAGCTTTAGTATTTGGTGATATATCTGGCGATGCTCCAGTTCTGACTAGAATTCATTCAGAGTGTTTAACTGGGGATGCTTTGTTCAGTTTGCGTTGTGACTGTGGCTTTCAGTTAGAAGCAGCTTTAAAACAAATAGCTAAAGAAGGTCGCGGAATTTTAATTTATCATCGCCAAGAAGGGCGTAATATTGGCTTACTAAATAAAATCAGAGCTTATGCGCTACAAGATAAAGGCCTTGATACCGTTGAAGCCAATGAACAATTGGGTTTTGCGGCTGATGAACGTGATTTTACTCTGTGTGCTGATATATTAACTTTACTTGGTGTATCGCAAATTCGTTTATTGACGAATAATCCTGAAAAAATAAAAGTGCTTGAACAGTCAGGCATTAAAATTGTACAAAGAGTACCATTAGAAGTTGGAGAAAATCCAAATAATGAACACTATTTAGAAACAAAAGTGAATAAAATGGGTCATTTATTGCATCTAAATCATGGCAATTGTAATTGTAATCATTAGCCAATAAAACTGAAAAGAATACATTTAATTAAACCTCAAAAAATATTATGATTTTTCGAGGTTTTTTATATCTTAGACATAAAGATGTATTTAATTACCTTTATGATAAGTCTTTATCACTGAGAAGTACTCCAGCATAGGCGACCTGATCTTTTGATATTTCGTGCATAATGATTTGTATTACTTCTGGTGGACAATCAAGCGTTTCTGCGATTGCTGCTGTTACACGTTTGGCCATTTCTCTTTTTTGCTCTACTGTACGACCTTCTAAAAAGTCAATAATGACATTTGGCATAAAAACCTCCTAGTTATTAATGTTAGTAAGTTGTTCCTCGGTTAAAGCGATTTCTTCATTACGGCAAATACCGATACCTGATTGTATAACTTTTTTTGCAATGGCTTTAGCTTCATCTAATGAATGCATTTTATAAGTACCACATTGGTACTCATTAAGCTCAGGAATTTGATTCTGCGATTTAACCTTTAAAACGTCCTGCATGGATTTTAACCACGCATCAACTACTAACGACTCCTCTGGTTTACCTATAAGACTCATGTAAAAACCAGTACGGCATCCCATTGGCGAAATATCAATAATTTCGACTTGTTCATTATTGAGGTGATCACGCATAAACCCAGCAAATAAATGCTCTAAGGTATGGATCCCTTTTTCAGGTAATAGTTCTTTATTGGGAATGGTAAAACGCAGATCAAACACTGTTATGTTATCGCCTTTTGGGGTTGCCATAATTTTGGCAACCCGAACAAAGGGGGCTTTCATTTTAGTGTGATCAACTTTAAAACTATCTAATAATGGCATAACTTTCTCCTTATTTGGTTATCGCTATTTTAATCAATTCAATCTCGACAACCAATATTTTTTTTTACTCGGCAAGTAAATTTAACATTTCTTGCTCATCAATGACTTTAATTCCGAGTTCTTGGGCTTTATCTAACTTAGAACCGGCTGCTTCTCCGGCTATGACAAGATCGGTATTTTTAGATACACTACCTGTCACTTTAGCACCAAGTTGTTTTAATTTATTCTTTGCCTCATCTCTTGTTAAAACCGATAGCGTACCTGTTAACACTATTGTTTTACCTGAAAATGGGGAATCAACAATCGTTGTCTGTGTCTGGGGAGTAATATCTTGCCAATGAATATTTATTTCTTCACTGGTTAATTGCTCAATCACATTTCTGTTATGAGGTTCTTGAAAGAAATCAATGATACTTTCAGCAATAACCACGCCAATATCATTTACCGTTTGTAATTGTTCAAGAGAAGCGTTTTCGATTGCCGATAAGTTGCCTAGTTGGTTAACTAAATTTTCCGCAGTGACCTCACCAACATTAGGGATACCAAGAGCAAATATAAATCGACTTAATGTAGTATTTTTTGAAGCATCTAATGCATTTAATAAGTTATTAGCAGATTTTTCGCCAATTTTATCTAATGAACACAGGGTAGGCAGATTAAGTTTATACAGATCTGCTGGAGTTTTAACGTAATCTTTATCAACTAATTGTTCAATAATTTTGTCACCCATCCCATCTACATTCATTGCTCGTCGAGAAACAAAATGTTTTAAGGCTTCTTTGCGCTGTGCCGGACAAATTAATCCTCCTGCACAACGTGAAATGGCTTGTCCTTCGTCTCGAACAATTAATGAACCGCAAATAGGGCAATGAGTTGGAAAAACAATTTCTTTTGTATCTGTAGGCCTTCGATCTAATAAGACTGCAACAATTTTAGGGATGACATCACCCGCTCGACGTATAGTTACATAATCACCTTCCCGTATGCCTAATCGGGCTATTTCATCACTATTATGTAGTGTAGCGTTACTGACAATCACTCCAGCAACAGAAACAGGCTCAAGTCTTGCTACGGGTGTAATTGCCCCTGTGCGTCCAACTTGGAAATCCACCTTATTTAATTGTGTTACTTCTTCTTGAGCTGGAAATTTAAATGCTGTTGCCCAGCGCGGAGCACGTGCAACAAAACCAAGTTCATTTTGTAATGCAATACTATTAACTTTAATGACAACACCATCAATATCAAAATCTAATGACATACGCTGTTCACCGATTTGTTTAAAATAGTCCAAAGCGGCTTGGGCTCCTTGTCGTTTTTCTACTTTATCACTAACAGGTAATCCCCATGCTTTAAATTGCATTAAACGATCATAATGAGTATCAGGTAGGGAACTACCTTCAATAATACCAACGCCATAGCAGTAAAATGATAACGGTCTTTTAGCGGTAATTTTAGGATCTAATTGTCTTAATGAACCTGCAGCGGCATTACGGGGATTGGCAAATACTTTTTCGTTTCGTTTTTCAGCATCAGCATTAAGTTTGGCAAAACCTTTATGAGTCATAAATACTTCCCCCCGTACTTCTAAGCGGGCGGGAATATTTTCACCGATTAATACTAAAGGAATGGTTTTAATTGTTCGTACATTTGCGGTGATGTCCTCTCCAGTTGTACCATCGCCGCGTGTAGCTGCTTTTGAGAACTTCCCGTTTTCATATAATATACTCACCGCCAAACCATCAAGTTTTAGTTCACAGCAATATTCAACTTGCTCTTTTTCATTAAGATGAAGACGATCTTTAACTCTCTTATTAAATGCAATAAAACTCGACTCATCAAAAACATTATCAAGTGAAAGCATTGGTAATTCATGTTTAATTGAAGCAAATTGGGCTAAAGGTGCACCGCCAACTCGTTGGGTTGGTGAATCAGTTGTAATTAGATCTGGATACTGTTGCTCGATTTTTTGCAGTTGTTTTATTAATTTATCATATTCAGAATCAGGGATTTCTGGAGCATCAAGTACGTAATAGCAATACTCATGATGTCTGATTAAATTTCGCAGTGAAGTCAATTGTTCTATGACATCTTCAATCGAATCTGGTTGAATAGCTGAATGTTCTGTTTTAGTTGATTGTGGCATGATAATGGGCTCTTAAATTAAAACGTAGCTTTTAGGAAAATCATCAAAACTGTTTAATTAATGAAGTATACAGTTATTGGATGAATTAATAGCTGCATTATATAAATTTTTGTTTCTAGCCACCAAATAGAATTGGTGGCATTTTATTAAAGAATTGTTGAATTTTTTTGCGATTAAATTTCGTTACAGGCTTTTTTTATACGATTTTTATAACTATCGATTTTTTGGGGTGTTAGCATACGATGTTCATCATCTAAAACCACGCCATTAACATCATCGGCTACACGCTGTGCTGTCTGTAACATTAATTTGAAATTTTGTTGGTTGTTGCCTTCGGTAGGTGCAACCATAAAAATAGAGACACCAGGAGTGGTAAATTCATGCATTGTTTCAGGATCTAAGTATCCAGGTGTGACCATATTAGCTAAACTGAATAGCACTGGACCATTACCAGCAGGATCAACATGACGATGAAATATTCTCATATCACCAAACTGGAAACCTGATTGCATAATACTTGCTAGAAGTACATCGCCCTGTAGTAAATTACCATTAATTCCTTTTATATTTAATATAATAATTTCTGTTTTGTCTTCGTCGTATTTATTTAAACTACCTTTCTGAGTTTTACTATTTTTTGCAGGTGCCTGAGAATCATTATTTGTTTTTTCTTCTTTATTGAGGGTATTTTGTTGTGGCTGTTTGTCTAGTTGTAATTTTTTATCGTCAAAAGAATCATTCTTAATTTTAATAATTGGTTTTGATTCACTGATAGTTTCACCATTAATTTGTTCTTCATCATTATTTACAAATAGCTCTTCTTGCTGAGGTGGAACTTCCTCAATGGGGTCTTTAGATATATAATCTTGGTGTTCACTATTTTTTTTATTTTTAGTGATCAAAATCACGTCATCTTCAATCACATCAATGACGTTATTTTCATATGGTTGGTCATTTTTTTGATTTTTTTTCTGTTTTTCTGAATTAAAAGAATAAAGTTCCCTTTTATTGATCCAAAAACCATGAATCAATAGAGCTATAATGACTAAGGACGCAACAACAATTAGAACAATACGTAAATTATCCATAATAACCATCTCAGAATTAAATTGAATATAGAGTCAAATCATTCAACATTGAAAAAATTGAATAAAATGATAACGGAGTACAACAAATGTAAATTGAAACCACTTGAACGATACTTCCTATACATAATAATAATTAGTATAGCATTTTATTTTGGCTTTTTTATAGCACAAAAAATCAATTAGCCTATAATACTTTATTTCCGAAAAGAATCATATTTAACAATATAATTTATTTCTTATCCTATTTCAGTTTTGTTATTTTTAGAACTCTGTGCTATTAAGCTGTAAAGATACTTACATTTTGTGTATTTTTTTTGTAAAATCGCTCGTTACTTTTGAATATAATTAATTCATTGTTATCTAAATAATTATTAAGTTACCGAGGTCTATCTTATATGAGATTTAATAAGCTGTTACTTACTCTGCCAATGGCATTAACTAGTCTATTGTTATTAACAAGTTGTGATAATAATCAGTCGCAAAATGGTAATGGCCAATTACCTAAGGTAACTGTATTTAAAGTGGAACCTTTAGATTATACACTGAAAATAAACTTACCTGGTCGTGTTGTTGCATCACAAATAGCAGAAATAAGACCACAAGTTAGTGGAATTGTTTTGAATCGAGAATTCGAAGAAAGTTCAAATGTTAAAGCTGGGCAATCACTCTATCAAATCGATCCAGCCATTTACCAAGCTAATTATGATAGTGCAGTTGCTAGTGTAGCAAGTGCAAAAGCTAATGCCAATATTGCACAACTTACTTTAAAACGTTATGCCGGTCTATTAAATACAAAATCTATAAGTCAACAAGAATACGATAAAGCGGCCGCTGATGCTAAACAAGCTAATGCCAGTGTTTTGGTTGCTGAAGCGGCGGAACATGCTGCTAAAGTTAATTTAGATTATACTAAAGTATACTCACCAATTGATGGCTATATTGGTAAATCAAGTGTGACTGAAGGGGCTTTAGTGTCAGCTGGACAACCAACACCACTTGCATTAGTGCAACAACTTGATCCTATTTATGTTGATATGACTGAAGCAGCGACACGTTATAATAAATATCTACAAGATGAAAACATTATTTATGAACCAGCCAAAGGGAATAATGTGGAACTCTATTTTAATGATGGTTCAAAATATGCACTTCCAGGTAATGTTAAATTTTCAGATATGACTGTTAATGAAACAACCGGAACAGTAACACTACGATCTCAATTTACTAACAGTGAAAGCAAAATTTTACCGGGTATGTTTGTTAAACCTCAATTGACATTAGGGACTATAAAAAATGCAGTGTTAGTACCTCAACAAGGTGTTACAAGTAACCAAAAAGGTCAATATACCGCTAAAATTTTAAAACCAGATAATACGGTTGAATATCGTCAAGATATTAAAGTTTATACAGGAATCAGTGGTTATTGGGTAGTGACTAGCGGTATCGATATTGGTGAACAAGTTATCACCACAGGTCTACTTAATTTGACTGCCGTTGAATCAGGTGTGACTATGCAAGCAGAAGTTGTTGGTGAGCCTACTACTCTTTCTCAAGAACAGTTAGATAACATCATCAATAACAATATGAAATAAAACAGGGGTAGATTTAATTATGGCTAAGTTTTTTATTGATAGACCTGTTTTTGCATGGGTAATTGCTATCATGATGATGCTGGGCGGTGCTTTATGTATTAAGCTACTCGCTGTTGAACAGTATCCTGATATTGCCCCACCTGCTGTTACTGTTTCTGCGGTTTATCCGGGTGCTGATGCGCAAACTATTGAAAACACTGTTACGCAATTAATTGAACAAAACTTAACTGGTTTGGATAATTTGATTTATATGAAATCAACCAGTAGTGCTCAAGGTGTGGTTCAAACTACTTTGACTTTTGCTCCTGGAACAAGTCCCGATTTTGCACAGGTACAAGTTTTAAATAAAGTAGAAAGTATTAAATCACGTTTACCAGAAAGTGTTCAAAAAAATGGGGTGTCGGTTGCCAAAAATAATAATAACTTCTTAAAAGTTATTGGTTTCTATTCTACCAACCCTCAAAAAACACAAGCAGATATTGCTGATTTTATTTATTCAACAGTGCAAGATCCTATTCGTCGTGTGCAAGGGGTAGGGGATACTCAGTTATTTGGTTCTGAATATGCAATGCGTATTTGGTTAGATCCAAACAAACTGAACTATTTTAATTTATCAATTGAAGAAATTACCGCTGCTATTCAAGCGCAAAATGCGCAGGTTACTGCAGGGCAACTTGGTGCGTTACCGGCAACGGAAGGGCAAGAACTTAATGCAACAATCACTGCCCAATCACGTTTAAAGACACCTGAGCAATTCCAAAATATTTTAGTCCGTGTTAACACTGATGGCTCAAACGTTTTATTAAAGGATGTGGCAAAGGTTGAGATTGGTGCTGCTGATTATAACTTTCTTTCTCGTTATGACGGTAAACCTTCAGCTGGTTTAGGTATTTATTTGGCGACAGGCGCTAACCAATTAGATACATCAGCACAAGTCGATCAAAAGATTCAGGAATTGTCTCAGATTTTCCCAGAAGACATTAAATTTGCGTATCCTTACGATACAACCCCTTTTGTTAAATTATCCATTAATAACGTAATTCATACATTGATCGAAGCAATTATTTTGGTTGTTATTGTAATGTATGTATTCTTACAAAATCTTCGTTCTACACTTATTCCAACTATTACTGTACCTGTCGTATTGTTAGGTACTTTTGCGGTTTTATATATTTGTGGATTTACTATCAATACGTTATCCATGTTCGCTATGGTTCTTGCCATCGGTCTTCTGGTCGATGATGCTATCGTAGTTATCGAAAACGTTGAACGTATTATGCATGATGAAGGTCTATCCCCTTATGATGCAACCGTTAAATCCATGGAACAAATTACTTCTGCATTAGTTGGGATAGCCGTAGTACTTTCAGCTGTATTTGTACCAATGGCATTTTATGGTGGTGCAGCAGGGGGAATTTATCGTCAATTCTCTATTACAATTGTAACTTCTATGTCTCTATCAGTAGTGATGGCAATTGTATTAACACCTGCGCTTTGTGCACAAATTTTAAAAGCACCATCGAAATCTAAAGTTCAGAAAACAACTTTTGGTGAAAAACTCGTAACCATAGCGCCATTTAGTTGGTGTTCTGCTGGAACTAAATGGTTCTTTGAGAAATTTAATAATTTATATAGCAAAAGTTTGCATGCCTATGAGAAAGGTGTAATTAAATTTATTCGTTACCCAGTTATTTCATTTATTTGCTATTTCTTGATAGTTGTAGGTTTAGTATTTGGATTTAACCGCTTACCAACTGGTTTCTTACCAAATGAAGATCAGGGTGTATTGATTGTTCTTGTTGAATTACCACCTGGGTCTACATTAGAACAAACAATGGGTGTGCTTAATAAAACTTCTGACTTCTACATGACGCAAAAAGCCGATTCAGTGAAAGAAATTTTCACCGTTGCTGGTTTTAGTCTGGTTGGGCGTGGACAGAACATGGGACTTGGCTTTATTCGATTAAAAGATTGGGATGAGCGAAAACGCCCAGATCAAACAGTTGATGCCTTAGTTGGCAGTGGTTGGGGATTTGCTTCAACGATTACTGATGGCCGTGTCATTATCACCAATGTTCCAGCAGTACCATCACTTGGTATGGCTAATGGTTTCTCTTATATGTTAAAAGATTCGGCTGGTCTTGGTCATGATGCTTTGATGGGCGCATTTTTCCAACTATTGGGCCTAGCTGCACGTGAGCCTCAACTACAGCAAGTTCGCCCAGGTAGTATGTTAGATGTTCCACAATATAAAATTAATGTGGATTTTGAAACTGCTCAAGCTCTTGGCGTGGCTGTGAGTAGTGTTAATACAGTACTTTCAACTGCATTAGGTTCTGCTTATATTGATGATTTTGTTTATAATAACCGTGTTAAAAAGGTTTATTTACAATCTGATGCGGCTTATCGAATGCTACCTGATGATTTCAGTTTTTGGCATGTAAAAAACCAAAAAGGTGAAATGGTACCTTATGATGCTTTTGCAACCACAACAAAAAGTTATGGTTCTCCATCGCTTGTTCGGTACGATGGTGTAGCTGCAATGGGTGTTAGTGGTGCGGCAGCACCTGGCATGAGCTCTGGTCAAGCTATGGCAGTAATGGAAGAATTATCTAAACAGTTACCGAAAGGCTTCTCGTTTGACTGGACTGATATTTCATATCAAGAACGTCAAACAGGTTCTCAAACTACAACACTTTATATTATTTCACTTATTGTAGTATTCTTATCATTAGCCGCTTTATATGAAAGCTGGACAGTACCGATTTCAATCCTATTTGTTATCCCATTAGGTATTATTGGTACCGTATATGCGACCATGTTTAGGGGTCTTGATAATGATATTTATTTTATCGTAGGCCTATTAACTACGATGGGATTATCTGCTAAGAATGCTATTTTGATAGTGGAATTTGCTAAAGATGCACTCGAAAGAGAAGGTAAATCATTAATTGATGCAACGTTAGAGGCTTGTCGTTTACGTTTACGTCCAATTTTAATGACATCATTTGCATTTATTTTGGGTGTATTACCATTAGCACTAAATACTGGTGCTGGATCTGCTAGCCAAAATGCGGTAGGTACTGGGGTAATCGGTGGTATGATAACGGCAACATTTTTAGCGATATTCTATGTTCCATTGTTCTTCTTGTTTGTAACTAAACTGTTTACTAAACATAAGAACAAAGTCGTTTTACCATCTAACTATGAGAGTAATACCAAAAATAGTTAGTAAAAGTTAACCAATTATTAATATAAGATAAGTTAAAAGCACCAATAGTATTGGTGCTTTTTTTATGCAAATTATCATTGATTATTTTATTAATGATTCAGTTTAATATCCTTTAAGGAATGATTAAGCTTCAGAATGGTTCTTTATTTGCTATGCTGAAAGTGATTTGCGTTGAAAGAATATAAGAACTGATTTATTTATGTGATTTGATCAATTGTTGACTCATATGGGCATGGGTAATAGCTATAGCTAATGCGTCTGCTGCATCGGCTTGAGGACTTGCAGGTAACTTGAGTAATAATTTAACCATATGCTGCACTTGTTTTTTGTCGGCAGCACCTGTCCCAACTACACTTTGTTTGACTAAACGTGCCGCATATTCAAAAACCGGTAGGTCCTTATTTACCGCTGCCACAATTGCTGAACCTCTTGCTTGGCCTAATTTTAATGCAGAATCGGCATTACGTGCCATAAATACTTGTTCAATAGCAAACATATCAGGTTGGAATTGTAAAATAATTTCACTCACACCTGCATATATGCGTTTTAAGCGGGTAGGAAGATCATCAACTGCAGTACGAATACATCCGCTGCCAAGGTAAGTAAGTTGTCGCCCCGTTTGACGAATTACTCCGTAACCTGTCAAACGAGAGCCTGGATCGATGCCAAGAATAATGGCCATTAGAGCGTTGCTGCAACCTCGTCAGAAACTTCACCATTATGATAAACTTCTTGAACATCATCACAATCTTCAAGCATATCAATAAGACGAAGTAATTTAGGTGCAGATTCAATATCAAGATCAACTTTAGTTGCTGGGATCATAGATACTTCTGCTGCTTCTGACACTAAACCTGCTGCATCAAGAGCATCTTTAACTTCACCAAATGATTCTGGTGTTGTAAACACATCAATTGCACCATCGTCATAGGTTACGACATCATCAGCTCCAGCTTCAAGCGCCGCGTCCATTACTTGATCTTCATCAGTACCTGCTGGGTATGAAATAACGCCTTTTTTCGTGAATAGATATGATACTGAACCATCAGTACCTAAATTACCGCCAGTTTTTGTAAAAGCATGACGAACTTCAGAAACAGTACGATTACGGTTATCACTTAAGCATTCAACCATTACCGCAGTACCTGCTGGTCCATAACCTTCATAGATGATTGTTTCCATATTTGTATCATCTTCACCACCCACACCACGAGCAATAGCTCTATTCATGGTATCTCGAGTCATGTTGTTCGATAATGCTTTGTCCATAGCAGCACGTAGACGAGGGTTAGACGCTGGATCGCCACCACCAAGTTTAGCTGCAGTTACAAGTTCGCGAATAATTTTGGTAAAGATTTTACCGCGTTTTGCATCTTGTGCTGCTTTGCGGTGTTTGGTATTGGCCCATTTACTATGACCTGCCATAAAATTCTCCAGATAAATAATTTAAAATCGGTGTATTTTAGCAAACTTTAACTAAAAATTCATTATCAATATGTGTATAAGTTATACCAATAGTTAAGTCAAAATTTTGAAAGTATTACAACGCATTGTTTCATTGAATACATCTTTAACATGATTTTATTTAACAGAAAAATCATACCATTATCTTAAATCATTCCATGTTTGATTCATTAAATGAATTTCATGCCGTGTATGAATATTGATCGAGATCACAAGTTTGAATTTTAAACATTGCAAGAAACTCTTTTTCGTTACAAGATTATGTATCGAAACGTTTCGATATTCCTTGTTAACTATCTTTAAAAGGGATTTGTTATGCGCAAAGGCCAACTATTTAATTCTGATATTTACCAAGTACTATCTAAAATGGGGCACACTGATCAAATTGCAATCGGGGATGCGGGCTTACCTATACCTAATACAACCTTACGAATTGATTTGGCACTTACTTATGGTGTCCCATCATTTATGCAAGTTTTCGAATTAATTTCACAAGAGATGCAAATAGAAAAAGTAATACTTGCTACAGAAATCAAAGAAAAAAATCCTCAAATTTTGGCAGAAATTATAGAAAGAATCAGTCAGATTGAACAAATTCAGAACAATAAAATAGAAATTATTTATTTTCCTCATGAAATGCTAAAAAAACAAACGCATCATTGCAAAGCCGTTATCAGAACCGGTGAGTGCACACCATTTGCAAATATTATTTTGCAATCGGGTGTCATTTTTTAAATGTTGTTTTAAAAAGGTTTGTTTTAATTAAGCGATGAGGAATTTATGCACAATAATTTATTACAGCTTATTAATATTCATAAATCTTTTCCCGGAGTAAAAGCATTAACAGGCGCAAATTTAAATGTTCGAGCTGGACAAGTAATGGCATTGATTGGTGAAAATGGCGCCGGAAAATCTACTCTAATGAAAGTGTTAACTGGCATTTACTCAAAAGATGAGGGTGAAATTATTTACTTAGGCAATAAAGTAAATTTTAAAGGACCAAAATCATCACAAGAAGCAGGTATCGGCATCATTCATCAAGAGTTAAATTTAATACCACAACTTACTATTGCCGAAAATATATTTTTAGGTCGAGAGTTTACTAATAAATTTGGCTGTATAGATTGGAAAAAAACATATGACCAAGCTGACAAATTATTAGCTGAACTACATTTAACTTATGATAGTCGTAAGCTTATTAGTGAGTTATCGATAGGTGAACAGCAGATGGTTGAAATCGCTAAAGTACTTAGCTTTAATTCCAAAGTTATCATAATGGACGAACCTACCGATGCGCTTACCGAAACAGAAACGGCATCATTATTTGAAGTTATTCGCAAACTAAAACAGCAAAATTGTGGAATTGTTTATATTTCTCATCGATTAAAAGAAATTTTTGAAATCTGTGATGACGTTACTGTTTTACGAGATGGACAATTTATTGGCGAAAAGAAAGTTGAGCAACTTGATGAAAATTCCCTTATTGAAATGATGGTTGGACGAAAACTTGAAGAACAATATCCTCGTATCAATAAAGAACATGGAGAGGCAACACTGCAAGTTAAAAATCTAACTGGTGCAGGAGTAAACAATATCAGTTTCAAACTTCACGAAGGTGAAATACTTGGTATTTCAGGCTTAATGGGGGCAGGGCGAACTGAATTAATGAAAATGATTTATGGTGCCAATCCGGCGAAGTCTGGCTCTATTATACTTAAAGGAAAAACAATAAAAGTGAATTCGCCGTTAGATGGTTTAAAACATGGCATTGTCTATATTTCTGAAGATAGGAAAAGAGATGGACTGATTTTAGGTATGTCTGTTAAGGACAATATGTCACTCAATGCATTGAGTTATTTTGCTAATCAGTTTGGTAAATTACAACTTAAAAATGAGCAACAAGCTGTTGAGAATTTTGTTAGCTTATTTAACATCAAAACGCCCTCAATTAACCAAATTATTGGGCTCTTATCAGGTGGTAATCAACAAAAAGTCGCTATTGCTAAGGGATTAATGACTCGACCAAGTATCTTAATTTTAGATGAACCAACGCGAGGAGTTGATGTAGGTGCTAAAAAAGAGATATACCATCTGATTAATCAATTTAAACAGCAAGGTTTGAGCGTTATCTTAGTCTCATCTGATATGCCTGAGATATTAGGTATGAGCGATAGAATTTTAGTTATTTATGACGGAACTGTGACTGGCGAATTTTCAATTAGTGACGCGACACAGGAAAAACTTATGGCTGCTGCCGTTGGAAAATCACAGGAGAAAGTCGATGTTGCAAAATAAAACGTTCAAGAATTTTTTAATTGAGCAAAAATCATTAGTAACATTACTTATTTTAATTGCAATTGTTTCATGTTTAAGTGATAACTTTTTCACTTTAAATAACTTTTTCAATATTTTACAGCAAACATCCATTAACGCGATCATTGCGGTAGGTATGACTTTAGTAATTTTAACTTCCGGTATTGATCTTACAGTAGGTTCTACCTTTGCTTTAGCTGGTGCTATCACGGCTTCTTTAGTTGGTTCAGATATCTCCCCCTTTATTGCGATAGCCGTATCCTTAGCATTAGGATCGTTATTAGGTGCTTTTTCTGGTCTGATCATTGCAAAAGGTAAAATACAAGCATTTATTGCTACGCTGGTTATGATGCTCATTTTACGTGGAGTAACACAGGTTTATACAAAAGGTAGCCCAATATCGACGGGCATGAATGATAATTCAGAACTTTTCGAGTGGTTTGCTTTTGGTCGGGTTTTTGCGATTCCTGTGCCAATTATCATCATGGCGATGGTATTTATTGCTGCATGGTACTTATTAAAATATACCCGTTTAGGTCGTTATATTTATGCTTTAGGTGGTAATGAAGCTGCCACAAAACTCTCAGGGATTAATGTTGATCGAGTCAAAATTACGGTTTATGCACTTAGTGGATTACTTTGCGCATTAGCTAGTACCATTGAAGTTGCAAGACTATCATCGGCACAGCCTACTGCTGGTACTGGTTATGAAATGGATGCGATTGCAGCAGTTGTTCTTGGTGGCACGAGCATGTCAGGCGGTAAAGGTAAAATTATAGGTACATTAATTGGTGCATTAATATTAGGTTTTTTAAATAATGGTCTCAATATGTTAGGGGTAGATGCTTATTATCAAATGATCGTAAAAGGGGTGGTTATCTTATTAGCTGTGTTAGTTGATAAAAAAACCAATAAATAGTTGCTTATTTTTGGAGAGGGTTATGAAATTTAAAAAAATTATTACTGCAGTTACAATTGTAACTTTAAGTCTAACCGTTAGTTTTCAAGCTTCAGCGAAAGACAATCTTGCCTTAGTTGTTTCAACACTGAATAATCCTTTTTTTGTGACACTTAAAGAAGGTGCGGTACAAAAGGCTAATGAATTAGGTTATGACTTAGTGGTACTCGATTCGCAAAATAATCCAGCAAAAGAGCTGGCGAATGTTGAAGATACTATCGTAAAAGGTGCTAAAGTCATTTTAATTAATCCAACTGATTCAGATGCAGTCGGCAATGCCGTTCTGGCTGCCAATAAAGCAGGAATCCCAGTAATTACTCTTGATAGAGCAGCCGGTAAAGGTGAGGTTATCAGCCATATCGCATCCGATAATGTTGCTGGAGGTAAAATGGCAGGAGATTTTATTTTTGAAAAACTGGGCGCTGATGCAAAAATAATTCAACTACAAGGCATTGTTGGTACATCCGCATCACGTGAACGTGGTGAGGGATTTGTTCAATCCGCACAAGTGAATAAATTGATTATTTTAACTGCGCAACCTGCTGACTTTGATCGTGCCAACGGTATGAATGTCATGCAAAATTTACTTACAGCTTACCCAACCTTACAAGCTGTATTTGCCGAAAATGATGAAATGGCATTAGGTGCGGTACGTGCAATTCAAACTGCTGGGCGTAATGATATTTTAGTAGTTGGATTTGATGGCACACAAGATGGGGTTAAATCCGTAGAACGAGGTAAAATGGCAGCAACAGTTGCACAACAACCAGAAAAGATAGGTTCAATGGGTATTGAGATCGCTGATAAAGTGATAAAAGGTGAGAAAGTTGAGCAAAAAGTTCCTGTAGAATTAAAATTAATTACTAAATAAAGAGTTAAGGACGCATTATTGCGTCCTATCGCGGTAAAATTTGGAGCGAATTACATGAGTGGTAAAAAACTAATTGTACTGGGCAGTGTTAATGTCGATCATATTTTAAATGTTAATGAATTTCCAAAACCAGGTGAAACATTAGCAGGCAGAGATTACCAAATTTCATTTGGAGGTAAAGGTGCCAACCAAGCTGTAGCTGCAGGTCGTTTAGGTGCCAATATACAATTCATTGCTGCAGTTGGTGATGATGAATTAGGGAAAAAAATAAATCAGCAATTAAAAAGTGATCATATTGATACCCATTCAGTTGCAACAATCAAAAACGAAAATACAGGTGTCGCACTCATTTTAGTTAATGCTCAAGGTGAGAATCAAATTGCCATTTATGCAGGTGCCAATGCTGCAGTTACACCTGATTATTTACGTGAATTTGAAAATGATATTATACAGGCCGATGCAATTCTAATGCAGCTTGAAACACCTTTAGCAACCGTAGAGCAAGCAGCTAAATTAGCCAAACGACATAATACTCAAGTGATTTTAAATCCTGCACCTGCGCAGAAGTTATCTGATGATTTGCTTAATCATATTGATATTATTACCCCAAATGAAACCGAAGCTGAACATTTAACCGGTATAAAAATTGTTACTGAACAAGATGCCCAAACTGCATCGGCTATTTTGCATAATAAAGGAATAAAAATTGTCATAATTACGTTAGGTAGTAAAGGTGCGTGGGTAAGTGATTCAGGCAAAGGGGAACTTATCGATGGTTTTAAAGTAAAAGCCATTGATACTATTGGAGCTGGAGATACTTTTAATGGCATGTTAGTCACAGCATTATTAGAAGGCAAATCGCTTAGCCAAGCTATCAAATATGCACATGCCGCAGGGGCTCTGTCAGTAACTAAAGCTGGAGCACAAACATCAGTACCAACGCGCATAGAGGTTGACAATTTTATTCAATTACATAATCAGTAAAAAGAGATCTAACCATTGGCTACGATGAAAGATGTTGCAAATCTTGCACAAGTTTCTACATCTACTGTTTCTCATGTGATTAATAACGATCGTTATGTTAGCCCTGCTGTACGTGAAAAAGTTGAATTAGCGATTAAACAGCTAAATTATACACCTTGTGCAATAGCGCGTAGTTTAAAGAGTAATAAAACCTATACTATAGGTATGTTAGTTACAACGAGTAATAATCCTTTTTTTTCAGAAGTGGTTCAAGGCGTTGAACGAAGTTGTTATGAGCTGGGTTATAACTTGATTTTATGTAGTACAGAGGGTGATCATAAACGGATGCTTGATAACATTGAGCATTTATTACAAAAACGTGTTGATGGCTTATTAATCATGTGCACCGAAAGCCATTCAAGCCCACAACAGATCTTTATACGTTATCCCAAATTGCCCATTGTCATGATGGATTGGACACCATTAATGGGTATGTGTGATATTATTCAGGATAATTCTTTTTATGGTGCAACTATAGCGACTCAATATTTAATTGAAAAAAATTACAAGGATATTGCTTGTATTACAGGGCCTTTAAATAATACTCAAGCACAATCGCGCCTGCAAGGTTATCGTAAAGCAATGCATGAAGCTAATTTAATCATTCATAATGGTTATGAAGTGCAAGGTGATTTTCGATTTGCATCAGGTATTGTTGCGATGCAATATTTATTAAGTTTGGCTAAACCTCCACAAGCTGTATTTTGTTCTAATGATGCTATGGCTATAGGTGTTTATCAAGCACTTTACCAAAATGGACTTGAAGCAGGAAAAGATATTGCAATTGTTGGTTATGATGATATTGAAATCGCACAATATATGACACCACCTTTAACTACTATTCATCAACCCAAAAAAGAACTGGGTCAATTAGCCGTTGAGATGTTAATAAATCGATTTCATAATCCTAAAGAACCATTACATAAACGGTCATTAACGCCAATATTGATAAAACGCTTATCCGCTTAGTAAAACAAAAAACGTTGTGACTCACTTTTAATTATTTTATTGTTATAAAAAACGCCTAATAAATAGGCGCTTTCAAAATATCGTAAATTTATCAAATAGGATAATTAACTCATTCCATATTGTTTTAATTTTTTGCGAAGCGTACCACGGTTGATACCAAGCATGTTTGCTGCGCGAGTTTGATTACCGCGTGTATATTGCATAACCATATCAAGGAATGGATGTTCAACTTCAGCTAACACTAATTCATATAGATCAGTCGGATCTTCACCATTTAATTGAGATAAATAGTTTTTTAAAGCTTGTTTAACTGAATCTCGCAATGGCTTTTGTGTTATTTGGTCCTGCGAATTTACAGTTGTAAATTTAAGTGCTGCAGCTGTAACGCGTTGTTCTGACATAGTATTCTTAACTCTTTTGGTTGTTTCTAATTTGACTAAAAAATGCTATTAGTGTTTTAACTTGCTCACTTGTGTTGCTAAGTACACTAAATAAGCGCCTGAATTGATCGCTATCAGCATAATCCTTGGTATACCAATTTACATGCTTTCTGGCAATCCTTAATCCTTTATATTCTCCGTAAAGTTGATAAAGTTCATCAAGGTGCGATAAAACCACTTGCTCCACTTCATCAATACTTTTACTTTTTTTTAACTGTCCATGTGATAGATAGAATGCAATTTCTTCAAATATCCAAGGCCGACCCTGTGCCGCTCGGCCGATCATTATAGCATCAGCTTGCGTATATTGAAAAACTTCTTTTGCTTGTTCAGGTGTGCGAATATCACCATTAGCAATAACCGGAATCGTAACCTTTTCCTTTACTGCCTTTATTGACTCATATTCTGCTACGCCATTGAATAAGCAAGCACGGGTGCGTCCATGAATAGTAATAGCCTTTATGCCACAATCTTGAGCTATTTGTGCTATCTCTATGCAATTTCTATTATCTTTATTCCATCCAGTCCGCGTTTTTAATGTTACCGGTACATCAACTGCACCGACAACTCTTTGCAAAATTTTTTTTATTAGTTCTGGATACTGCATTAATGCAGAGCCAGCTAACTTTTTATTAATTTTTTTAGCTGGACACCCCATATTGATATCAATCAATTGAGCGCCATGTTTGACATTAAATTCTGCAGCTTTTGCCATCTCATCAGGATCAGACCCAACAATTTGCACTGCCCGAATACCAACATCATCATTTGAGATCATTCTCAATGCAGATTTATCAGTATGCCAAACATCTGAATTTGCTAAAAACATTTCTGAGACTGTCATTCCTGCACCATAACGATAACATAATTTACGAAATGGTTTATCGCTGATTCCAGCCATTGGTGCAGCAATTAAATTATTTTTTAATTTAATTTCACCAATTTTTAGCAAATTAAGGGCGGCTATATTACGCATTTTTTCTCAAACTTAAAAGGGGGTAATGTTAATTTTTTACTTTTTTTTACCAGTAATACGGCACCATTCGTCTTGTTCAACGACAGGATCTAAATCAAAATGTGTTTGATAAGCACTACAAACACTTGATGATTGGGTAGCCAAAATACCAGATAAGCCCAGTTCACCGTGGGATTTCACAAGTTTATTTATTTGTGGCTCAAGCTCTTTTAAAGGACCAGCTAGGATATTTGCAACAACTACATCTGCTTGTAAATTATCAGGAATATCTTTAGCTAAATAAAGTTCTAACTTGTCATCGACACCATTACGTTGTGCATTGTCATTACTAGCTTGAATTGCTTGAGGATCGATATCGATACCAATAACGCGTTTTGCGCCTAATTTTAATGCTGCAATAGCTAATATGCCAGAACCACAACCATAATCGATAACTAATTTATTTTTCAGATCTAAGCTTTCGAGCCAAGTTAAGCATAAGGCAGTAGTCGGATGCGTACCAGTACCAAATGCTAAACCAGGATCTAACATGACGTTGACTGCATTGGGATCAGGAACATCACGCCAACTTGGGCAAATCCAAAGTCGCTGACCAAACTGCATAGGATGAAAGTTATCCATCCATTCTCGTTCCCAATCTTTGTCTTCCAATTGTTCAATTTTATAAGAATATTGCTCAAGATTTAATATTGCTTTTAACTCATCTGTATTGGTTTGAGCATCATAAAGGCCCACAACATCCGTATTGCCCCAAAGCTTTGTTTCGCCAGGTAAGGGCTCAAAAACAGGGGTATCATAGGTATCTTGAAATGTAACTGATACCGCACCAGATTGTTCTAATTGCTCGCTAATTTCTTCTGCAAATTCGCTAGTTGTATTAATTCTGAGTTGAATCCAAGGCATAATTTTTTCCCGAGTTGCCAAACATGTTGGCAATTATAAAAACAAATAATCCAATAATCAGTGAAGGAACAATTGGATGGAAAGAGTAAATTTTAATATTATAAGCAGCTAATAGAGTATAGCTAATAGCCCCAGCAAACATTGAGCATAATGCCCCCGTTGCATTGGCATTTTTCCAATATAGACCTAATACCAATGGCCATAAAAATACAGCTTCAAGTCCACCAAAAGCCAGTAAATTTAACCAGATAATCATATCAGGAGGATTCCAAGCCGCTAAAATAAGCAAACCACCAAAAATAATGGTAATGATGATCGACGCGCGGGTTAACAGTTTATCACTATAATTAGTATCAGGTTTTATACTTAAAAACAGATCTTTTATTAATACAGATGAAACCTGTAATAATTGAGCATTAATTGTAGACATAATTGCAGCCAATGGTGCAGCTAAAAAGATACCAGCAGCTAATGGCGGCATAACATTAATAATGAGTGTTGGAACGATTTGATCTGGTATCGTTAAATCATCAATAATAGCACGTCCAAGCGCGCCAGATAGATGCATAGTTAACATAATAATGGTAACGACAATCGTACCAATAATGATGCCTTGATGCACGGCTTTACTATCTTTATATGCCATACAACGCACGGCAGTGTGCGGTAACCCAACCACCCCAAAACAGACTAATATCCAAAAAGAAGTCATAAAAGGAAAGTCCATAAAATTATCTGGACCTTGTGGTGTTAAAAGTGCTGGATTAATTTCATTTAAACGATGAATAATCGCTGATATTCCGCCACCGGCATAAATAATAGCAGTTAATAGCAAAATTGCACCAATAATCATTACTAAACCTTGAAAAGCATCGTTTAAAATGCTTGCTCTAAAGCCTCCAAATGCGGTATAGATAACGGTGCCAACGCCAAAAATTAGTAACCCAATGTCATATGGAATGCCAACTGACGATTCCAACAAACGAGCACCACCAACAAACTGAACTGTCATAGCGCCAACAAAAGCAATCACTAAGGCGATACTGGCAAACCAAACGATAATTTTGCTTTTATAGTGAGCATAAAGCATATCACTTAACGTTATCGCATTATATTTACGCGCCAAAATAGCAAATTTTTTACCCAAAATTCCTAAAGAAAGTAAGACGGTAGGCACTTGAATCATCGACAACAATACCCAACCCAGTCCATATTTATAAGCCGCACCCGGACCACCGATAAACGAACTTGCACTAATATAAGTGGCCGCTAAGGTCATAGCGAGTAAAAAACCGCCCATGGTTCGATTACCAATAAAATAATCGGTAAATTGATTAACTTTTTTACGTTTTGCATAAGCATAAATTGATAATGCAAACACAAAAATAAGATAAATAACCAGAGGTAAAATAATATCTAAATGCATTTTTTAATCACTTAGTTTGCTCTAATGAGATGTTTTTGAATTGAAATTTTACAATGATCCAACACAATAAAATAAAACCTAATGGGATCATTATGCAAGATAGCTCAAACCACAAAGGAAATCCTAAAAAGCCAATGCTATCCCCGACAAAATAAGCACAAATAATCCACCCAATTAGGTAGATAATGGTCAACATCAGTGATAGTTTAGCTTCTTTATTTGCTTGCTGGTAACGTGGATCCATAATGATTCATAGATGAATTGAAAGTGGCTTAGAGTAAAAGAAAGTGTTTAACTTAGCAAGCATATTGCAATTTATGCAATATAATATTGTAAATATATCAATTTTCGCAACAATAAAACTACTATATCATGTTTCATGATTCGAAAATAAACAATTGAACTCATGGAGAGAATGATGTCAAATTATTTTAATACTCTAAATTTACGTGAAAAATTAGAACAATTAGGTCAATGCCGTTTTATGGCTCGTGATGAATTTGCTTCAGAAGCGAATTTTTTAAAAGGTAAAAAAATTGTGATTGTAGGTTGTGGTGCGCAAGGTCTTAATCAAGGTCTTAATATGCGTGATTCAGGATTGGATATCTCTTACGCACTACGTAAAGAGGCTATTGCTGAAAAACGTGCATCATGGAAAAAAGCAACTGAAAATGGTTTTAAAGTTGGTACGTATGAAGAACTTATCCCTACTGCGGATCTTGTCATTAATTTAACTCCAGACAAACAACACTCAGCGGTTGTTGAAGCTGTACAACCACTAATGAAACAAGGTGCGGCACTGGGTTATTCTCATGGGTTTAACATTGTTGAAGTGGGCGAAAAGATCCGTTCAGATATCACTGTTGTGATGGTCGCACCAAAATGTCCAGGTACCGAAGTGCGTGAAGAATATAAACGTGGTTTTGGTGTTCCGACACTGATTGCTGTTCACCCAGAAAATGATCCAAAAGGTGAAGGTCTAGCAATTGCTAAAGCTTGGGCAGCTGCGACGGGCGGACATCGTGCCGGTGTTTTACAATCATCATTTGTTGCCGAAGTTAAATCCGATCTAATGGGCGAACAAACCATTCTTTGCGGTATGTTACAAACGGGTTCACTACTTTGTTTTGATAAACTTGTTGCTGATGGTGTAGATCCTGCATATGCCTGTAAATTATTACAATTTGGTTGGGAAACTATCACTGAAGCATTAAAACAAGGTGGTATAACTTTAATGATGGATCGTTTATCAAACCCAGCTAAATTACGCGCTAATGCTTTAGCGAAAGAGTTAAAAGTGATCATGACTGATCTTTATCGTAAACATATGGATGACATCATTTCAGGTGAATTTTCTTCAACGATGATGAAAGACTGGGCAAATGATGATGCTAACTTATTAAAATGGCGTAAAGAAACAGGTGAAACAGCATTTGAAAAAGCTGCAGAATATCAAGGCAAAATTGACGAACAAGCATACTTTGATCAAGGTGTGGTGATGGTGGCGATGGTTAAAGCGGGTGTTGAACTTGCCTTTGAAACCATGCTTGAATCAGGAATCTTACCTGAATCAGCTTACTATGAATCATTACACGAATTACCACTTATTGCTAACACTATTGCTCGTAAACGTTTATATGAAATGAATGTGGTAATTTCTGACACAGCTGAATATGGTAATTATCTATTTGCTAATGCAGCTGTACCACTATTAAGAGAAAAATTTATGCCAATGTTACAAGCTGGTGATCTTGGCAAAGCAATTCCTGAAGGCAGTGTTGATAATGCGCAATTACGTGATGTAAATGAAGAAATCCGTAATCATCCAATTGAAAAAATAGGTCGCAAATTACGTAGTTACATGACCGATATGAAACGTATTAATGTAGCCAGTTAAACACTGAAATCGTTTAATTTTGATTAAATCAAAGGTGCCAAATGGCACCTTTTTATATTTTAATTTTGTAAAAAAGTTTCAGGTCATACCTACGTTTCAGTAAAAAAATAAGATTGAAAAAATCGATATTTCGCTTTCATAGAATTGTAATAAACGATCTAGGATTAACTGATCGAAAAATTAGGTCGCAAATTACGTAGCTATATGACCGATATGAAACGTATTAATGTAGCCAGTTAAACACTGAAATCGTTTAATT
>CAMLPV010000011.1 GCA_946482005.1 uncultured Gilliamella sp. | reverse complement strand
AATTAATGATTTATTATAAATATAATAAAAAAGGAATTTAGATATGGCAGTATGTGATTTTCCTAAAACTAGTCCACCAATAGGTCAAACTTCAACTTCTTGTTTGCGAAAATTTACTATTCATTTTAGACGACCTGATACACTTAAAGAAAAAAGTAATTACAGTTATCGAGGTGAATATGGTTTTGATTGGTTACGTGATGAATATATTTATCCAATAGAAAAGGTAGATGTTGATTTTAAGTCGAATAGGGATTTTGTTTACTTAAATAAAGCGGTACCCTTATGCAAAAATCCTGACGATTTGCGAGAAGAATACAATAGAGATATAAAGAATTCAATTACACCTTATGGAATAGATTACTATCCAGCATGGTTGTCAATTTTTGCTTGTAACGTTACAGGGAATGCTGGATCGACAATGCATCAAGATGGGATTAATCTAACCCTGCAACTTGATGAAATTGATGAGATTATTGATGATGGTACAGAGATTATTTTCGAACCTAGTAAACCATGTTTAAAAATTACTCCTAATAAAATTTCTATTTCACGTTTTCTACAAACACCAAAGAAACCTCGCTCACTTGATAAAAATACTGGTACACCAACAATTAATTATTATCAACTCGATAGCACCGTAAATATTAAATGTTTTGGCGATACTCTTAAGAAGCATGAAGAGATCAGAGTTTTTGCAAAACAAGGGCCAACGAAAGTTGAAGTCGGTAAACTAATGATATATCAAAATGATAATATCGGTAAAGCCAAGATTGTAGTGGTAAATGTGATTACTGAATATGATGAAAAAGGTAATAAAATATATCCTCAGGCGCATAAATCATTTGAGTATCTTTATAAATATCAATCTTTTAATCAAGCTATGATTCGAACGGAAGTTATTTTAGGTGAAGAGTTAGATCTGGTTAAATTATCTAATGTTGAGAGTAATGATGATGTTAGAAGTTTTTTAAATGATATAAAAAATAAAACCTTTATGGAAGATAGGTATGATGCTTTTACTATAACTGAACGCTTATGCGCTTTATATGAGAATTACGGAAAAAATCGACCAGAGGGAGGATTAGTCAATGAGGATGGACATTTTTATACTTATCTTTTATTTACAACATTATCGCCTTTAAATGGTGGACTTTATGGTCTAGCTTCAGGTAAAGAGAAAAATTGGAAATTTAGTTCAAAATTAGAGTATGGAAATATTTTAAGTATATTTGCAAAAGGTCTTAATGATGATCATACGCTTGTTCACGAAGCTGCACATACGTTTTCTTTAAGCCATATATTTACAGATAAGTATAACAAATATGTCTTTCATCATGGTTACACTGAAAACTATATGGATTATGCTTTTTTTCCTACTTTTAATAATTCAATTGAAAAAAAGTTCAATTATATTAATAATAAAAACCAACAGGTTCTATCTAAAAAAGATAATCGTTACAGAGGTAAAATGTATTCTTTTTATAAATGGCAATGGGATTTGATGCGCGAAGATCGAAGTATTGAAAAAAAATAAGGAATACCTTATGAAGTTAAAAAGTTTTTTTTATAAAATATTATTATTACTTTTCTTCATTAATTTTATGGCTAATGCTAATACATATAATCGTAAAGATATTATGTCGGTTACTTTGTATAATTTTGACATTTGTAATCCAATTTTTTGTGCTCCCCTGGGTTTGCCGTTATCTGATTATAAAATTACAGCTAATTTAATAATAATATTAAAGAAAAATGCAATTTGTAATTCATTTTATTGCCCAATACCTAAAGAAAGCTTATTTTTAGCGCATAATAATATTAATGATTTTGTGCCAGATGTTTTTTTAACGAAATCTTATCATGTTACTCCCGAGGATGCTGATTTGGAAATCTGTTTTACGGATGGAAGCTGTAATAGATGGAATAGAGAATCTTACCCACAGGAATTTAAAACTTTATATGATAAAATGCAAATGATTTTAATGGATAAGGATGATTTATCTTATCATCAAGCGCGTCAACTATATACTAAGGCGATTTTTGATAAAAAGGATTTAACTGAAGTTAATATCTATAAATTGAGCGCTTATCCTTTTAATGAAACGTTATTATACAAAATTACCAATAATGCAATAATTAAATACGCAAACAAAATATGCCAGCTAACTAATGGCGAAATTCAATGTTTAACACAAAATAACGAAACCAAATACAAAGGTAAACATGATTATTTCAAATTATTTCCAACTTTGTTTTTAAAAGGCTCCCATTTTTCAGATCCGAGAGAAAATGGCAAAGATGGATATAAAATAGAAAGCTGTTTTAAACTAAATGATTGCGTTATCTGGAATGACCATTCTCCCTATTATAAAAATAATGAAATTAAACTATTTTTAGATAAACTTGATGAATTGGTAACTGAAAAAACGCAGTATAAATTTGAGCCCGTCGTAATGAATAAATAAAAAAAATTCAATATTTGTTATAGTGAGTTATTTTATTTTGGAAAATAAAGGAAACTTCTTTTAACCCTTGAGGATTTTTAATATAGATTTATGTAGCAGTAGTAGTTTAATTTTATTGTGAAATTATTTTGAAACGGTATAGACTCCTGAATATTTTTTACAAGAAATTACAATTGTCTATCGATAACTATCTGTTTTATTTGTCACTATAGTGTGCAAATTAAGATTTAAATTAACTTTCTTAACTTTAAGTAAACATGGTAGATGTTGAAAATTAAAAAAATTAATTTTGGGTTAATAGTTTGATAGACACTATCGCATTGTTGTCTAACTGATATCTAATCCAAAATAAACATGTCATGATTAAATTGTGAATTGAAAATGTAGGTAAATTTTTTTAACGTGAATACGGTTGGTAAGAATACATTATTCACGATACTGCTACTTTTTCATTCTTTGTTAAGATCAGCACTTAGTTAATCAATCAGCCTTTATTCTGTTTTTTTCTTAAATAAATATCTTTTTAGCATTAATCCCTTAAGGAAAATAGTTAATATTCTGCTTATTAATAATTCTGACTGTCAGATCCGTAATGGCAATAATCAATGCTGAGCGTATCATTTGTTGATAACGATTTTGATACATGGATAATTTTAATGTGTCGACAATACCTGACTCTTTGGCTTTTTGATGGTGTGAATCCCAATTAGGCGGTAATACCATATCATGTAATAGACTAATCGGACCTAATATTTCATCGTCGAGATAGGAGTATTTTTTATCGTCATGGTCAAGTTCATCTAAAATGGCAATTAATAGCTCGATATCTTCATACTCCTCGCGCGTTATGATGCCTAGCGCATAAAGTAATTTTAAGCACACGGATGTATCATTGAGTGGGCCATTTTTACCAATTAGTGATGGTATGACAAATTTTATGGCGTGTGGTTCTTTACGAAATACTTTTATAATTAATTGATTAACACTGTGATTAATCATTTTTATAGCTTCAGCCAACAAGCTGTGTATATCAGCTTGCTGGTTAAGTTTTTCAAGTATTGTATCTTCTGCTAATATCGATTCTAGCATCGGCTAATTAATATTGATGATTTTGCATTGCAGTATAAAGTTGTTCAATCTGACTAACAATAGGATTATTGCTTTCAATACCAGAAATATCACAAAATGTTTGAACTACCCCTTTGTTGCTAATTTGTTGGGTTAGGTCGGAGGCTTGATCGTCGTCATCATTGCGATAATTTAAGGCTGCAGCAATGCCGATAAGCAAATTACTATTCTTTAGTTCATACTCAAATGTGCCAAGTAACGGTTTCACTAATCGATCGCCAGATCCTAATTTGCGAATGGGTTGACGACCTACACGAGCCGTATCATCATGGAGATATGGATTTTCAAAGCGTGTGAGGATCTTTTCAATATAAGCTTGATGTTTAGCTGGGTCAAAATTGTAACGTTTTATCAGTACTTGACCGCTTTCCTGCATGGCTCCTTGTACAACTGCGCGAATGCTATCAACTAAAATAGCATCGCGGATGGTCGCAATGTTATTGTAAAATCCTAAATAAGCGGTAATGGCATGACCTGTGTTTAAGGTAAATAATTTACGTTCGACAAATGCCATTAAGTTATCAACTGGTTCCATACCTTTGATTTGTGGAATATCACCAATAAATTGATTTTTATAGACAATCCATTCGGAAAATGTTTCAACTGTGACTTCTAATATATCCCCTGTTTTAGAGGTTGCCGGTGGTACGATGCGGTCAACGGCTGAATCAACAAAGCCTATATGATTGTTCATCCATTGGTGGAGTTCATGAGGTATATATTTAAATATTTCTTGTTTAAATTGGCTGGTTCCTCGTACCATGTTTTCACAAGCGATGATGTTAAGAGGGGCAGTGTTGGCTTGCTGATGCCTTGCAATTAATCCCTTTGCTATATTTTCAGCAATGCGAGCTAAAATCTGTGGACCTACTGCGGTAGTCACTAAATCGACTTTCGCAATATAGTCACTTACTTCGTTTGATGAGCTATTAATAGCGTCAACATTGTGGACGATTTCGGTGGTTGATTGTTCGCCTACTACATTAACCGGGTACTGGTGACGTTTAGCGATTTCGTTAATCACTTGCTCGTTAACATCAGCAAACGTTACATGAACACCTGCATCTGATAATAGTTTACCGATAAATCCGCGCCCAATGTTGCCAGCGCCAAAATGTAATGCTTGCATTTTTTTACCTTTAATTTTTATTGAATGTAATTAATTAAACAACTTTCCCGCAGTAGAGCGGGGAAGTCATTGTGATGTAATATTTAACTTAATATTGCTAACACTTCATCAAAGTGGGTTGTGCTTGATAGTTTGGCAATAATGTTTGGATCATCCAACGCGTTAGTTAATTTGGCTATTACATCTAAATGTTCGTTATTGCGAGCAGCAATTCCGATAACGATTTTGGCTTTGTCATCCGCTTCTTCACCAAATTCTACCCCTGCTGGATATTGGCAAAAGACAATACCCGTATTGATTACACTTTCTTTGGCTTCAATTGTGCCATGGGGTACAGCAATGGATTCACCAAGATAGGTTGATGTTAGCCTTTCACGTTCGAGCATTGCTTCAATATACACGGGTTTAACATAGCCGTTATCCACTAATTTTTGTCCAGCAAAACGGATTGCTTCTTCTTTGTTTTGAGCCGTTAATCCTAAAAAGATATCCTTTTCTGTTAATTTAAACAACGGTTGGTTACTATCTGTTGATGTTGCAATATTACTATGATTCGTATTGCTAACGTCTTGTGCTGCAACCAATTCGTTCACAAGTTGGCTATATAAATCACTATCTAAGAAATTAGTTAATGAGATGTGATGGGCATTTGGTGCATATTGTTTGGCTCGTTGAGTTAAATCTTTATGAGTAATAACAATATCGGCATCGGAAGTTAGATTGTTGATTGCAAGGTTGATAACATTAATATTTAGGTTGGCATCTTGTACTTTTTTACGCAATACACCCGCCCCCATTGCACTTGATCCCATTCCTGCATCGCACGCGACAACAATTTTTGTTACGTTACCAAGATTAAACGTTTCTGTTTTTAATCCTTTGGATTCGTCTTTCATTGCTATAACATCTGATTGCGCATCTTCAAAACTTTTATCTGCATTTTTAGTTGTTTTTAATAATACTACTGAGACAAGGAATGATACCGTTGCTGCGGCTATAACTGAGATACTTACACCAAGCATTGAAGCTTTAGGAGTCACCGCTAATATGGCAATAATTGAACCAGGTGAAGCGGGTGAACTTAGGCCAGAACCAAAAAGGGTAAGTGTAAATACTCCCGTCATCCCACCTAAAATCATGGCAATAATTAAACGAGGATTCATTAACACATATGGGAAATAAATTTCGTGAATACCACCAAAGAAGTGAATGATTGCCGCGCCACTTGCTGAACCTTTTGCCGCACCTTTACCAAAAAACATATAGGCAAGTAATAATCCCAAGCCTGGTCCAGGATTCGCTTCAATTAAAAAGAAAATGGATTGTGCATGCTCGGCTGCTTGTTGAATACCAAGTGGTGAAAATATACCATGGTTAATTGCATTATTTAAAAACAAAATTTTTGCTGGTTCAACAATAATAGAGGTAAGTGGTAATAAATTATGTTGTACCATAAAGTCAACGCCACTCGCCAGTACACTAGATGCAACAACTACTGAAGGTCCAATGGCAAAGAATGATAGTAAAGCAAGGAGCATACCGATAATACCCGCTGAAAAATTATTTACTAACATTTCAAAGCCACTTTTGATTTTACCGTCTACGGCTTTATCAAATTGTTTAATCATCCAGCCACCTAATGGACCAACAATCATTGCGCCTAAGAACATTGGAATTGATGCACCAACAACCACCCCCATGGTCGTTATGGCGCCAACAACGCCCCCGCGTTCGCCATGAACTAATTTACCGCCACTGTATCCAATTAATAGTGGTAATAAATACGTAATCATTGGGGCAACAAGTTTGGCAACATTTTCATTAGGATACCAACCTGTTGGAATAAAAATTGCGGTAATAAATCCCCAAGCAATAAAAGCCCCGATATTAGGCATCACCATATTACTTAAGAATCGCCCAAAGTTTTGGACCTTTAATTTAATGTTTGATGTTGTCATAAAATTAATCTTTCCTTGTTGATTGATATAATCATAATGCTGTTATTGTAGAGGCATTTATTAACCAGATTCATCTGAAAAAATTAGTAAATGTGACCTTTATCACACTTCAAAAGGTGGGGTATTTTCTGATTTTGTGATTTAGATCACACTTATAAAGCAGTTAAATGCTTTTAGGGAAGTTTGGTATAAATTTTATACTAATGATTTTAGATGTTTGTTTGATTTTAATGGATGATTACCCATAATAATTAAGCCATTATGGGCTTAACTATCATGGGTTTGGTTTTACTCAACCGTTACCGATTTTGCTAGATTTCTTGGTTGGTCGACGTCTGTGCCTTTGATTAATGCAACATGGTAAGCCAGTAATTGGGTTGGCACCGTGTAGTAGATTGGCGCAGTGATCTGTTCAATATGAGGTAAATTGATGATATGCATGGTATCGTCGCTGACGAAACCTGCATCTTGCTCAGCAAATACATAAAGTTGACCGCCGCGGGCACGAACTTCTTCAATGTTGGATTTTAGTTTTTCTAACATTTCATTAGTGGGTGCCATAACGATTACTGGCATATCTGCATCAATTAATGCTAAAGGGCCGTGCTTGAGTTCACCAGCAGCATAGGCTTCGGCATGAATGTATGAGATTTCTTTTAGTTTTAGTGATGCTTCCATGGCGATTGGGTATTGGTCGCCTCGTCCTAAAAATAGGGTGTGATGCTTATTAACAAAATGGCTTGCTAGTTTTTTAATTTGCGGTTCACACATTAATACTTGTTCAATACGATTTGGTAAGGTCTGTAAGGCGTGTATAATGGCTTGCTCGGTGCTTTCTGCCATGTCATTTAGGCGCCCTAATTTGGCAACTAATAACAGCAGTACCGTTAATTGAGTCGTAAATGCTTTTGTGGATGCAACGCCTATTTCTACCCCAGCTTTAGTTAATAGTACCAATTCAGCTTCACGTACAAGCGTTGAGGCTGCCACATTACAAACCGCGAGTGTACTTAGGTAGTTGTTTTCTTTCGCTAGCCTTAGCGCAGCTAAAGTGTCAGCAGTTTCGCCTGATTGCGATAATGTGATAAATAAGCTATTTTTTCGACGTGCTGGGTTGCGATAACGGAATTCTGAAGCTATTTCGACATCACAAGGAATACCTGCTAATGCCTCAAACCAATAGCGAGCAACCATACCTGCATTATAAGCAGTGCCACATGCGACAATTTGTATATGTTCTACCTGCTTTAAAATATTTTCGGCATGTTCTCCGAGTTCTGATAAATCCACTTTGCCATGTGCCATACGACCTTCAAGGGTATTTTTTATGGCATTAGGTTGTTCGTAGATCTCTTTTTGCATATAGTGGTTGTAACCTGCTTTGCTACCCGCATCGTATCTGGCATCGGATTCAATACGAGGGCGGGTGACTTGCTGATAGTTTTTATCTAAAATTGTGATTGTACGATGACTAATGAGGGCAATATCACCTTCTTCCAAAAAGATAAATTGACGTGTTACAGGAAGTAATGCAAGCTGATCTGAGGCAATGAAATTTTCGCCCATACCACAACCAATGACTAATGGGCTACCTGAACGTGCAGCGACTAATATATCAGGATTGCGAGTGTCCATTATCACCGTACCATAAGCTCCACGCAGTTGTGGTATGGCTTTTTGTACAGCTTCAAATAATGAGCAATCTTCAGTGGCAATGATGTCATGAATTAGATGAGCAATAACTTCAGTATCGGTTTCAGAACGGAATTGATAACCTTTAGCGATGAGTTGTTCTCGTAATGTTTCGAAGTTTTCAATAATACCGTTATGCACCACAGTAATAAATCCAGAAACATGTGGATGGGCATTATGTTCGGCTGGTTCACCATGTGTTGCCCAGCGGGTGTGAGCAATACCGATTGAACCTTTCAGTGGGTGCGATTCCACAGCATCTTTCAAAGCTTGAACTTTGCCAACACGACGAATGCGTTGCAGTTCACCTTTTGGAGAAATAATAGCAAGTCCCGCAGAATCATAACCTCGATACTCTAATCGTTTTAAACCTTCTAATAATATTTCTGCTACATCACGCTTGGCGATAGCGCCCACAATACCACACATAGTTTATCCCTCGTTTTTTATTTTGGTTGGACGTTTCCAACCACTAAATTGCTTTTGTCTAACTCGGCTTACGACTAATTCGTTATCATTAACATTATTGGTGACAGTGGTGCCTGCTGCGATGGTTGCACCCTTACCAACTTTAACAGGGGCAATGAGCTGGGTATCTGAACCCACAAATACATTATCTTCAATAATCGTTTTAAATTTATTGGCACCATCATAATTACAGGTAATAGTGCCGGCACCAATATTGACATTGCTACCGATTTCACTATCGCCAAGATAGCTTAAGTGTCCTGCTTTGGTTGCTTTACCTAAGTGCGCTTTTTTTAGTTCAACAAAATTGCCAACGTGTACTTGTTCGTCAAGCTCTGAACCAGGTCTTAATCGTGCGAAAGGCCCGATGGTACATTGCTGTGCAATGGTTGAATGTTCAATTATGCTGTATGGGCTGATAATTGAATCATCATCAATACGACAATCTTTTAAGATACAGCCCGCACCAATAATAACGTTGTTGCCCAGTTTTACATCACCTTCAATAATGACATTACAATCAATTATCACATCTTTGCCATGGGTTAGTGTGCCACGTAAATCAAAACGGTTAGGATCAAGCAGTGTGACGCCAGCAAGCAATAAGTTTTGTATTTGTTGATGTTGATAGTGTCGTTCTAATGTGGCTAACTGTAATCGATTATTCACACCTTCAACTTCAAATTGCTTTATTGGATGAGAGGTCAATATCTCGTATCCGTCCTGATAAGCAAAAGCTATAACATCAGTCAAATAATACTCTTTTTGTGCGTTATCATTGGTTAAGCGCGCTAGCCAGTTTTTTAACAGTTTGCCCGTCACCAACATAATGCCAGTATTAACTTCATTAATTTTTTGCTGCTCTGGTGAAGCATCTTTTTGCTCAACAATCGCAACAACCTTGCCATCTTTTCGCTCAATACGCCCATAACCAGTAGGGTCATCAAGTATAACGGTTAGTAATGCAATACCTTGTTTGGGTTTACTCGCAATTAAATTTTGTAGGGTAGCTAGTGATATAAGTGGAGTATCACCATATAAAATTAAGATATCTTCGTCATCTTCAATATAGGGAATAGCTTGTTGTACTGCATGCCCAGTACCAAGCTGTTGAGCTTGATAGACCAATTGTACAGGCTGATCTTTAAGTGCATTTTCAAGTTGTTGTTTACCATGACCGTAAACAATATTGATGCGATTGGTGTTAAGTTGTTCAACTGTATCAATTACATGTTGAAGCATTGGTTTAGCACCGATTTTATGTAAAACTTTAGGAAGGTTGGAATACATCCGAGTGCCTTTTCCTGCCGCCAAAATAATTGCACTAAGTTTTGGGGTTGAAATTGCCATATTTATTTCCGCTCAGGTTAAATTAGCATAATACTATAATCAAAGTTTTTTATTAAATCATCCACAATTTATTAATTTTTATCATAAAAAAAGTTAAATGTAGTTTTATTATTATCTTTCTTAATTGTGAAATTAGATTCTAAAAAATATTATCAATATAGATTCGAGAGTTAAGTCGATATTTCAATTTCGATAAAAATAGAGGCAATATTTAGATGACTAATAAAAAAGCAATGGAGGTTGTTTCCATTAAGATCTATCCAAAGTTATATAAAAAATGATAAGCACGATAAGAAAGTTATTATGATTTATCTAAAATGCTTGGTTAACGCTTAAGCAGACGATGATCTCAATCCATGTCTCAATTGAAAATTGTTCCGATCTATATTCTACTTTTTAAACAAAAAAGATAATGAATTCCAAAAAAGGGGAGTCAAGTTAGTCGTACTTACTGAGTTGTGATGATATAACTACGGATAAAATACTGATTAATTTTCAATGTTTATATATAATAGTTTACGCTTGCAATCCTTATAATCAGTTAACTACTATCAAATGAAATAAAAAGATGCAGGTATAAACCCTTTAATAGGAAATTTAAAAAATGAAAGTTTTATTACTCTATACTACTCACGAAAAGCAAACATTTAAAATTATGCAGCGCATCGAAAATCAACTAGCCAGTAAATGTGATTGTGATGTGATTGAGCTTTTACCTAGTACTAATATCGATCTTACCAAGTACCAAGCCGTTTTGTTGGGTTGTTCTATTCGTTATGGATTTTATAGTAAAGTAATGAAAAAATTTATTGATGATAATTATCAGCAATTAAATAAAATGAGATCGGGTTTTTTTGGTGTGAATGTTGTAGCCAGAAAGCCACATAAAAATACCCCTGAAACGAATTCATATACAAGAAAATTCTTAGCTAAAATTGCATGGCAACCAACCATTAAAGCCGTTTTTGCGGGTGCCCTTTATTACCCAAAATATAATTGGTTTGACCGTAATATGGTTCGTTTCATTATGTGGTTAGGTAAAGGTGATACAGATGTGACTAAACCTATCATTGAATATACTGATTGGGCTAAAGTCGATCAATTTGCAGCACTATTTTATACTCAAACGTGTAGTTAACCTGAAACTTCTTGTCAAAATAGATTATTATTTTTCTGACTTTATCAAATGATAATGCTCTTTTAAATAAACTTTGTGATATAGATCAACATTTGGGCTAAAAAGGTGTACAATATCGCGCCTAAAGAATCTATCTCCTAATTGGGATTTTAATTGTGATTGAAAATTTAAGAAATATTGCCATTATTGCGCACGTTGACCATGGTAAAACAACTTTGGTTGATAAATTATTAAAACAGTCAGGTACGCTAGATAATCTGCGTGGTGACGACAACGAACGTATAATGGATTCTAATGCGCTTGAAAAAGAGCGTGGTATTACTATTTTAGCTAAAAATACAGCAATTGACTGGAACGATTATCGTATCAATATCGTTGATACCCCAGGCCATGCTGATTTTGGTGGTGAAGTTGAACGTGTTATGTCAATGGTCGACTCAGTATTACTGTTAGTTGATGCGATGGACGGACCAATGCCTCAAACCCGTTTTGTAACGCAAAAAGCGTTTGCTTATGGTTTAAAACCAATTGTGGTTATTAATAAAGTTGACCGTCCGGGTGCTCGTCCTGATTGGGTTGTTGATCAAGTATTCGATCTGTTTGTAAATTTAGGTGCAACGGACGAACAGCTTGATTTCCCTATTGTTTATGCTTCTGCATTAATGGGGATCGCTGGTTTAGATCATGAAGATATGGCTGAAGATATGACGCCATTATTTGAAGCAATCGTTAAACATGTTGAGCCACCAAAAGTTGATTTAGATGGACCATTCCAAATGCAAATTTCTCAACTTGATTACAATAATTATGTTGGGGTAATTGGTATTGGTCGAATCAAACGTGGTCGCGTAAAACCAAATCAACAAGTAACTATTGTTGATAGTGAAGGTAATAAACGTACTGGTAAAGTTGGGCAAGTACTAGGTCATTTAGGCTTACAACGTTATGAAGCAGAAGTTGCCGAAGCGGGCGATATTATTGCGTTAACTGGTCTTGGTGAGTTAGGTATTTCTGACACGATTTGTGATAACAGTTGTGTTGAAGCGCTACCTCCATTAACCGTTGATGAACCAACTGTTACGATGTTCTTTAATGTTAATAGCTCACCGTTTGCGGGTAAAGAAGGTAAATTTGTAACTTCTCGCCAAATCCTTGAGCGCTTGAAGAAAGAGCTTGTACATAATGTGGCACTTCGAGTTGAAGAAACGCCAGATCCTGACGCATTTAGAGTATCTGGTCGTGGTGAATTACACTTATCCGTATTAATTGAAAATATGCGCCGTGAAGGTTATGAACTTGGGGTTTCTCGACCTAAAGTAATCTTCAAAGAGATCGACGGTAAAAGACAAGAGCCATTTGAACAAGTAACTCTTGATATTGAAGAGCAACATCAAGGTTCTGTGATGGAAGCACTTGGTTTACGTAAAGGTGATCTAACCAATATGTTACCGGATGGTAAAGGTCGTGTGCGTTTAGATTATGTTATTCCAAGCCGTGGTCTTATCGGTTTTAGAACTGAATTTATGACGATGACATCAGGTACTGGTTTGCTTTATTCTACCTTTAGTCATTATGACGATGTACGCCCAGGCGAAATTGGTCAACGAATTAATGGTGTTATGATTTCAAACGGTACCGGTAAAGCACTAGCTTATGCGCTTTATAGCTTGCAAGATCGTGGTAAATTATTCTTAGGTCATGGTGCTGAAGTTTATGAAGGTCAAATTATTGGTATTCATACACGTTCAAATGATTTAACCGTTAACTGTTTAACTGGTAAAAAATTAACTAATATGCGTGCATCTGGTACTGATGAAGCAACGACACTTTCACCACCAGTCAAAATGTCATTAGAACAAGCGTTAGAATTTATTGATGATGATGAATTAGTGGAAGTAACGCCACTGTCTATCCGTTTACGTAAACGTCATTTAACTGAGAATGATCGTAAACGTGCGTTTAGAAACAATAATAAAGACTAACCTTGGTGAATAATCTATAATAAATCAATTACAGGTTATAACTACTGAATAAAAAACCTCGCTATTTAGCGAGGTTTTTTTTGGCTTTAACTCTGGCAATCGCATCAGCAATAGATTGTTTACGATCTTGTTGACTCGTTTGGTTACTGTGATTAACCGCCATTGTGCGCGGAAATAGTATGGTTGGTGGCACAAGTTGATTGTAATTTAATCGTTGCTGTTTTTTCTCAGTGAGTTGTAATTCTTCATTTTCACTTAGCGCTGTACCTAAGGTACTTAATGTAATACAGTCTGTTGGGCAAGTATTGATGCAATTACTGCACGAAGTACATAACTGCGGTAATATGGTGTGTAATACTTGTTTACTGCCGACAATGGCATCGGTCGGGCAAACGCGAATACATTTGCCACAGCCAATACAATTTTCTTCATCAATAAAAGCTTTATATTGTTGTTTGGTTTGCATAATAACTTCTTGCATTAACTTAAACCTACAATATTACCATCCTTGTCAATATCAATTTGTCGATAAGCTGGATTAGTACCAAGTCCTGGCATCGTCATAACATTACCAGCATAAACGCGAATAAATCCAGCACCAGCAGAAATGGCTAAATGACTGATATCAACATCAAAATCAGTTGGTACATTTTTTAAATTCGCATCAGCACTGATTGACATAGGCGTTTTGGCAATACAAAGAGGTAGATGATCCAGCTTTAATGCTTCAATTTCTTTGATATTTTCGAGCGCCTTTTCAGAAAGATTCGCTTTGTTGGCACCATATTTTTTTACCATTGTTTGAATTTTGTCGATTAAAGGCATGTTATCTGGATAAGGTAGCTTAATTTCACTTGGCATATCACACGCTTTAATAACATGGTGTGCCAGTTTTTCAGCACCTTTACCACCTTGGGTAAATACTTCACTAACTTCACAAGCAAACGCACCATGTTCAATGGCATATTTTTGTAAGAAAGCAAGTTCTTCATCACTATCATGAGGAAAACGGTTGATAGCTACAATCACCTGTAAACCATAACTTTTCGCATTGTTAATATGCCATGCTAAGTTAGCAGCACCAATTTCGAGTAGTTCGACATTCGATTCTGATATCTCTTTTGGAATGGCTTGCCCTGGTTTAATGTTATATTTACCACTGTTTGATTTAAGGCTGCGTACGGTTGCAACTAACACCACACAAGATGCTTTGATACCTGCTTGACGATATTTGATATTAAAGAATTTTTCCATGCCCATATCTGATCCAAATCCAGCTTCAGTAATAACATAATCAGCAAGTTGCAAAGCGATGCGATCAGCAATCACAGAAGAGTTACCATGGGCAATATTAGCAAAAGGTCCGGCATGAATTAATACAGGGGTATGTTCGACAGTTTGCATTAAATTCGGATTGATGGCATTTTTTAATAGTACCGTCATTGCACCTGCAACTTCAAGTTGTTCTGCGGTAATGGGTTCACCTTGAGTATTATAGGCTAAAATAATTCGACCAATACGCGCACGCATGTCATGTAAATCAGACGCTAATGCTAAAATTGCCATCAGTTCTGATGCAGCAGTAATTTCAAAACCATCACGGCGTTCAATACCATTTACACCACCACCAACGCCAACATTGATATGACGTAGTGCACGATCATTGTGATCAATAACACGTTTCCAAACGATACGATTGACATCAATATTTAACCGTTGTAAACCCGTTTGTGCCGTAAACTCATCGCCCAAACGTTCTTCATGATAAAGGCGTGCATCTAATGCAGCTGATGCTAAATCATGAGCCGCTGTGATAGCATGAATATCGCCAGTTAAATGTAAATTTAACGTTTCCATAGGTAAAACTTCGGCCTGACCACCACCGGCAGCACCGCCTTTTACACCAAACACGGGACCTAAACTTGGTTGACGAATACAGGCGATGGCTGTTTTACCAATGTAATTTAATCCTTCACTCAGTCCAATTGTATTAACGGTTTTACCTTCACCAAGAGGGGTTGGGGTAATGGCGGTAACTAATATCAATTTACCTTTTGGTTTGTTTTGATTTGATTTAAGAATAGATAAATCGATTTTTGCGACATGTTTACCATAAGGTAAAACGTATTGTTCAGGAATATTATATTGCTCTGCAATTTCAGTAATTGGACGTAAGGACATAGTAATTCTCATTTAATTATAATTTTGAGGTATCAGTATAAATAATTTAAATTGCCGAATAAAGCGACAATTTTATCTTTGTCGATTTTCGGCACAATTCTTAATTATATTGTTATAATAATGCAATACATTCAATCAAAGGAAAATTGTTAAATGAATTGGTTTTCACAGTATGCTCTCTTCTTGGCAGAAACAGCAACAGTGGTAATTGCTATTTTGTCCATTCTTATTTTTATATTAAGTCAACGTCGCAAATTATCAATCGTTGCGGGGCGTTTATCTGTTAAAGACATTAGTCAGGAATATGAGCAAATTAAAGATGATATATTGATGTCGAGCATGGATGAACTTGAAGCTAAGCAATATACGAAAGATCTTAAAAAACAGAAAAAACTTGAGAAAAAGCAGGCAAAATTAGCTGTTAAACAAAAACAGAAACAGGATAAAAGTAGTAACCAAGCTGCTGGTGCTAAACCTAAGCTGTTTGTTTTATCATTTAACGGTAGTATGGATGCACATGAGGTTGAAGAATTACGTCAAGAGATCACAGCCGTTCTTGCTATTATCAAACCAGAAGATCAAGTCGTCATTAAATTAGAAAGTCCTGGTGGTGTTGTTCACGGTTATGGATTAGCCGCTTCACAATTATTACGTTTTAGAACGCGCAATATTCCTTTTACTGCTGTCGTTGACAAAGTGGCTGCAAGTGGCGGTTATATGATGGCGTGTACCGCCAATAAAATTGTTGCTGCGCCGTTTGCTATTGTGGGTTCAATTGGTGTAGTTGCTCAAATTCCAAACTTTAACCGCTTACTTAAAAAACATGATGTCGATATCGAACTACAAACAGCCGGTGAATACAAACGTACACTGACGATGTTTGGTGAAAACACTGATGAAGGACGCCAGAAATTTAAGCAAGAATTAGAAGAGACTCATCTATTATTCAAAGATTTTGTTAAAGAGTATCGTCCTAATGTTGATATTGAGCAAGTGGCAACAGGTGAACACTGGTTTGCAGCCCAAGCAAAAGATAAAGGCTTAGTGGACGAAATCAGCACCAGTGATGATTTTATTTTGTCGCATCTTGATACACATAAAATTATCTCAGTCAGTTTCCAACGTAAACAAAAGCTGTCTGAAAGAATCTCTAAAAATGTGGTCAAAAATGTTGAAAGATTATTGTTTAGACAAGGAAATGGGCTTTAATAGCCCTTTTTTTTATTCTGTAAAATTAAGAGGTTTATTCATTAAATATAAGTAAATATTCCAGCTCTCATAACGGCTTACTTAAACTTCACTAATAAAAAATATTACCGACCATTATTTTTTTTATTTATTCATTCAAAATTCTGGATAGGAATGGGATTTTTTATTGCCAAAAAAGCTTAAATAACATACTATTACCAAAAAATAAAAAGGTTAAGGATAATAATGGTATGAAAAAGGTTTTTTGTTGTTTGTTTCTTATATTAAGTGTTGTTTCATTTTCTTCATCCGCAATCAAAAAAGAAAAATATAATCCAGTAGATAAAGATATTTTTGTTTTCGATCAATATTCCGCTGATGCTATTAACCTTAAGAAATACAGTGGGTTATATTCTGAACCAAATTCACGTTCACTATTTTATCCTTCTTACAAAAAATATAACGGAATGGAAGGTTATTTGGACAAAGAGGTCAAAGTTGGAAATAAAGTTTACTTTAAGATAGTTTTGAAAAATGGAGAAGTTCTTTATCTTAATGACCTCAATTCTTATGATCAGATAGTGAGTGTAAAAAATTATCAAAAACGATTAGATGAGATTGAGAAGTTAAAAGAAATTAAATTTCCTAATATAGACGATTTATACGTGGCTAAGGTAGAAACAGATCCAAAATTGAAAGATATTTATATCATCACATTTTCAAATGGTCTAAGATTAAACAATGCTAACCTTAATGGACTTTTATCCCTATCAGAAAAAATAACTAATCCAAATGATTTATATCAATTCCTTGATATTATTAGTACTGATAAGATAAATTTTACCTATAATTCTCAAAATAATCTTATTAAGATCGAGTTAAAAAGCGAACCTTTGAGTATAGAAACCTTTATTTTTAAAGAAAAATTATATACTACAACCGTTACTGCCATATTTAGTAACAAAGATCGATTATTCATTGATAATTTTAAAATATTACAAAACGATAATATATATGAACCATCCAGTGACTTAACTTTCAAAAGTAAAAGTGGAACCACTGTATATGAGTGGACTAAATTTATTCTGAATAATCAATTTGTATCTTATGTCAATTCACTTAATGATAAAAATGATGTGAAAGTAAGATTTTATGGTTCACGAAAAAATGTGGAAAAGAAAATAGATTCAAAAACTATTGCTAAAATCAAGAAAATATCAACATTAAATGCTCTGTTAGCTAAGTATTTTAAATCGGGCCTAGAATAACATTTATGCAGTAATTGTGTATTCAATCAGTTAAATATAACCCGCTTCTGCGGGTTTTTTATTGTTTATAACACTCAAATTCAAACCTGAATAATTATTAAAGAAGTAAAATCTTTATTATAAAGTAAAATATTTTGTTCTATTCACCGCCTTATAAATTAGTCATCCTTTTCTTTAACATTTTGGTAATGGGATATGTATATCAATGAATATTGCCTATTTTTAAGTTCAATACCTCTTCGTATTTATTCATTGCATTTTTTATAAGGATTTTGTTACTTTCTAGCGATAATATTAATCGTTAAAATTGACTTTCTATTCTTTGCATTGAAGTTTAATATATGTACATATTCATATATTCCCATGAATATCGTTCCATTCCTTTATTTATCTTTTCTATAAATCATTAATCATAGCGCTTGAGGACAATTATTATGTTTCAATGGCTTTTTAACTGGATTTTAGATGGACTCAAACACTCACCAGAAATACTTTTGTTTTTATCATTAAGTTTAGGGTATTTAATCGGTGGTATTCGGATTGGTAAATTTCAACTAGGTGGCGTAGCAGGATCGTTATTAGTTGCCGTCGCTTTAAGTGTTTTTGGCGTTACCGTTGATGCTGGCGTTAAAGCCGTTCTTTTTGCTCTGTTTATTTATGCGGTTGGATTTGAAAGTGGTCCACAATTTTTCCGTTCATTAGGTGTTAAAACACTTCGTGAAATTTTTTTAGCACTTTTTATTGCGGTTGCAGGTCTAATTACTGTAGTTGTGCTTGCCAAAGTATTTCATTTAGATAAAGGGCTTGCAGCAGGTTTAGCAGCAGGTGGTTTAACACAATCGGCAATTATGGGTACAGCATCTGATGCATTAACTCAACTAGGTGTTAGTTCTGAAGAACTTAGCCGATTACAAGGTAATGTTACCATTGGTTATGCGGTAACTTATATTTTTGGTTCACTCGGTGCGATCATCATCTGTGTTAATATTTTACCAAAAATAATGGGGCGAGATATTGGCGATGATGCTATTAAAGCTCAAGCTGAACAGCTTCATGGTTCGCTATTATTAGGTGCTAATCAAAATTTTGCTTTATCCGATATCAGTGGTCGGTTATATCGTGTCACTAATAAGATTAATCAAAGCGTGTCTGATATTGAAAAAACAGTTAATGGTATTAGTATTGAACGTATCAAACGTGGCAATAAAATTTTAGAAGCATCACCTGATACCTTAATAAAAGCTAAGGATATCATTTTGGTGGTCGGTCACCGTGATGCCATGATACAGGCCAATGATCTTCTTGGTTCGGAAGTGGATTCTGCTTCAGGTATGGATGTTGTAATGAATACACAAGATGTTGAAATGCGTAATTCTCGTTATGTCGGTCAAAGTTTATCACAAGTGTTATCATCTGACGAAGTAATGCAATTAAAACATGGCATCTATCTTGTTGCTATCCATCGTGATGGACAAACACTTCCTCTTAATAACGATTTCCATTTCAAACTAGGTGATGTAATAACCATTTATGGTACCGATAGTGATCTTCGTCGTGTGATTGATAAAATCGGTGCACCAATCACAAAAAGCGAAAAAACAGACTGGATATTTCATGGTTTAGGTTTGGTGGTTGGTCTGATAATTGGTTTAATTGTTATCCGTGTTAGTGATATTCCAATTACCTTAGGTGCTGGTGGTGGGGCATTGCTTTCAGGTTTATTATTCGGTTGGTTCCGTTCACTTCATCAAACTATTGGTAATATTCCAACCGGTGCGGTGCAATTGTTAAAAGATTTTGGGTTAGCTGGCTTTGTTGCGGTAGTAGGGTTAAGTTCTGGCCTGCAAGCTATTAATACTATTCGCGAACAAGGATTATCATTATTCTTAATTGGTGTTGTGGTCACAGTCTTACCAATGTTACTCGCAATTTACTTTGGTAAATATATTCTTGGTTACAAAAATGCTGCTGTATTTGCTGGTGCTCTAGCTGGAGCTCGTAGCGCTAATCCTGCTTTTGGTGAAGTTCTTAACAAAGCGGGTAACTCTACACCAACAAACTCTTTTGCTATCACGTATGCTTTGGCTAATGTCTTCCTGACTTTATTAGGACCATTGGTTGTGGCCTTTGTTTAATTACAATCTTACTTTAAGGATACAGAATATGAAGAACCAAACACAATATGCTAAGTATGCTAATTTAAGTCCTTTTGAGTTAAAAGATAACTTAATTAAACTGGCACAAAGCCATGCTGATCGAGCCATGTTAAATGCAGGTCGAGGTAATCCTAACTTTTTAGCCATTTGGCCAAGACAAGCATTTTTCCAATTAGGGATCTTTGCAACACAAGAATCTGAAATGTCTTATTCTTATCTAAATGAGGGGGTTGGCGGATTTCCAATTAAAGCAGGATTAACAGGGCGCTTTGAACATTTTATTCGCCAAAATTATAATAAAGAAGGCGTTTCGTTTTTAGGTAAAGCGTTTTCTTATATTCGTGATCAACTAGGGCTTGATGAAAATGCTTTTTTACAAGAGATGGTTGAAGGCATTTTAGGTTGTAACTATCCTGTTCCTGATAGAATGCTCCGTTTTAGCGAAGAAGTGGTAAAATCTTATGTGCTACAGCAGATGGGCGCCCAATACCTTGATCGAGATGATCTTGACTTGTTTGCTGTTGAGGGCGGTACCGCTGCTATGGCATATATCTTTAATTCTATGAAAGAAAATAATTTAATCCAAAAAGGGGATAAAATTGCCATTGGTGCTCCGATCTTTACACCTTATCTTGAAATCCCAGAACTAAACGATTATCAATTGGTTGAGGTGTTGATCAACTCTGATCCTGATGCTAATTGGCAGTATCCAGAGTCAGAATTGCGTAAACTTGAAGATCCCTCTATAAAAGCATTCTTTTTAGTCAACCCTTCCAATCCACCATCCGTAAAAATAGATGATAAAGGATTAAAAATCATTGCTGATATTGTTAAAAAACGTCCAGATCTTATTATATTAACCGATGACGTTTATGGTACCTTTGCTGATGATTTTCAATCTTTATTTGCGATTTGTCCTAAAAATACCATTTTAGTCTATTCATTTTCTAAATATTTTGGGGCTACAGGTTGGCGTTTAGGTGTTATTGCTACAACAAAAGATAATGTTTTAGATAGAAAAATTAAAGCATTGCCTAACAAAACTAAGCAAGTCTTAAATAAACGTTATAGCTCAATTGTAACTGAACCAGAAAATCTTAAATTTATTGATCGTTTAGTTGCAGATAGCCGAGCTGTTGCGTTAAATCACACAGCTGGACTTTCAACACCACAACAAGTGCAGATGGTTTTATTTGCATTATGTGAAATGATTGATACCGATCAAAGTTACAAAGCTGCATTAAAATCATTAATCCGTCGTCGTGCAGCGTCTCTTTATCAACATTTAGGCCTTAAACACACTGTGGATAAAAATAGTGTTGATTATTATACTTTAATTGATCTTGAACATATTTGTCGTGAATTATACGACGATAAATTTGCTAAATGGATCTTAAAAAATAAAAATCCGTCTGAAATGTTATTTAGAATAGCTGATGAAGCTGGAGTCGTTTTATTACCTGGTAAAGGTTTTGCTGTGCAACATCCTTCTGCTCGTGCATCTTTAGCGAATTTAAATGAATATCAATATGCAGCGATTGGCTTGTCAATGCGTAAACTTGCACAAGAGTATTATGATGAGTACAAAAGTAAAGCAAAGAAAAAATAGTTAATCATTTAATTTATTAATCTGATTACTTATAAAACCCTAGTTTATCTAGGGTTTTTTTATTCCAATTGATTAGTTAGTATAAATCTTATTTATTTAAATTGACTAAAAACAAATTAATTTAATATTGTTTTTTAATTCTAATTAGTTATTTGACAGCTTATTTTTTAATCTATAAGATTGTAAATGAAAATCATTATCAACTGTAGCGTGTTCGGATGAAAAAAATAACTGCAAAATTTAGTCTATTTAGTTTGTGCCTTATGAGCTGTTATAGTTCTATTGTTCTAGCTGAAAATAATATCAAAGATATCAAAGAAGATAGTGAAAAAGATAAATTGGACACAATCACTGTTATTGGTGAAGGGGTACAACGTAGTGAATTACAAACGAGTTCAAGTTTAAGTGTTATAATCAATAAGGATATCGAAAGACGTCCCGATCTTTACTCTTTAACAACTGTTCTTAAACAAACTTCCAATATATTAGAAACCGGATTAGGCAATCAATTACCCACAATTCGAGGTGTTGAGGGCTCATCAGCTCATGGTGCAATATCTTTTTTAGCGGGTGCTCGCCCTAGAGTTAATGTACAAGTTGATGGTGATAATTCTAATTATAATGAATTAGCGTTCGCAACTAAATCGCTATGGGATATCAAGCAAGTCGAAGTTTATCGTGGGCCACAAAGTTATGCTCAAGGACGTAATTCTATTGCTGGCGCTATTGTTATGCAAAGTAATGATCCCATCAATAAATTTGAAGCAGCAGCAAAAACAGATTATGGTAATCAAAATAAACGTCAATTTGCTGCCATGTTGTCTGGTCCATTAGTTGATGAGCAATTACTCTTTCGTTTTACGGTTGATGATCAAGGTCGTAAATCTTATGAACATTTAGCAAATTATCATCCAGCAGGTGATTCAAGGAAATTTAAAGCCACCACAACTAAGGCTAAATTACTTTGGTTACCTTCAGCTATGCCAGATTTTTATAGCCGTTTAACCTTTAAACATGTAGATTCACGAAATCCTCAGGGTGAGTTTAAACCAACAACAGATTATGATACCTATCGCTCTGTATTCAAAATTCGGACTTCAAGCACAATTTGGGATGCAGGTTATCAATTCAATGATACATGGGAATTTGAAAATAAAGTTGTTTATTCAAATTATATTCATGACCGCTTTTCTCTGCCCTCTGGAGCACCATCAAGAGTTGAGGGGCATAAATGGCAAGTTCAGCCGATTTTAAGATACAACAATGGTACATACAAAGGTTTATTGGGTCTATTTTATTTTCAATCACCACAAGATGACAGTATTTTATTAGGGGTCCGCAATCGTTATCATGACGTTACTAAAACTAAAGCGGTTTTAGGGGAGTTTACCTTTAAACCAATTGATGTTATCGAAGTTAATCTATCCGCTCGTTATGAGCAAGAAAAACATACCCGCAAAGGTGGAAGCTTATTTCTTTTAAATTATGATAATAAAACAGATGTTTTCTTACCGAAATTTGATATTGCTTATCTAATCAGTGATGATCAGCGTATTGGCGCTAAAATTGCTCGTGGTTATAATCCAGGAGGGGCTGGAATTACATTTACATATCCTTTTTCAACATACAGTTATGGTACTGAATATCTTTGGAACTATGAACTTTATCACCGATGGCTTTCAGACGATAAACGCTTAAAAATTAATACCAATATTTTCTATAACGACTATAAAGATATGCAAATTGAGTATTCTCATCCACTCGGTATCACTATTGCTAATGCCGATAAAGCTATAACTTATGGTGCTGAATTTAATGTTGAGTGGCAAGCAACACAAAATTTAAATTTAACCACCGGTTTGGGTTTACTTAAAACCAAAATAAAAAAATACAGTGATAGTAAAAGTTATAACGGTAATAAGTTAACACGTGCTCCTGATTATACATTTAACTTAGGCGGTTATTATAACCTACCATATGGATTGGAAACCGGATTAAATGCATCGTTTGTGGATAGTTATTTCACTGATGCATCAAATAATAAGACATCTAAAATTGATAGTTATTATCAAGCAAATGCTTATTTAGCTTATAACTTCAAACAAGGTCGAATTACGCTTTATGCTGATAATGTTTTCAATTCTCATGACAAAATAAGCCTTATGTCTTCATCTTCTCGTTATAGTACTTATCAGCAACCACGACAAGTAGGCATTTCTGCACAAATAAACTATTGATAAATTAGTTGAATATTATATTTATGAAAGATTTAAATTTGTTTTAGTTTCACAAAACAGATTGTTTTAAATTTACCGAATCATGAGTGGTAATGGGTTATTAAAATATATTTTTACTATTAAAGAATGATATTAATTAATATGTTAATACCGAAAAGTTAGTGCTTCAAAAGGAAAAATGAATAAATGAATGACAAAGCAACAATTAAATTGCCCAAAAATGTTTGGTTATTATTTGTAAGCCTTTATATTACAGAATATGTGGGGACTGGTTTTTTAACCATCGCCTTAGCATTAATCTTAAGAAAAGATGGCATGGAGTTAAACCAATTAAGTTTGATTCCTTTAATGATGTTACCAATAGGGTTGAAAATTTTATGGGCACCTATTGTTGATAAATATTTAAAAGGACGATTATCACATTATCGTAATTGGTTAATCATCTCTTTATTCTTTATGTTAATTTGCCTGATGAATATCGCTTTCCTAGATCCTATTAAACAATTTTACATCATTCTACCCATCATCTTTATTTTTTCGATAATGACAGCTACTCAAGAATTAGCCATATCTGGATTGGCCTGTAATATTTTTTTAGCCGAGCAGCGTTATCTTATTTCAAGTATCAAGACGAGTGGTTCAATGATCGGTAATATTCTAGGTGGCGGTGTGATATTGCTACTTTATGCTTATATTGGTTGGATGTGGTGCTTATTATTGATTACTGTTTTAGTAGGTTTTACATTAATTCAACTTTTCTTTTTTGAAGAGTACCGTTACAGCCAAAATCAGCCTATTGCCGAAAGTAATGATCCTCAATATTGGAAAAATCTGATTACCATTTGGAAAGGTAAAATAAATTGGTTAATTATCTTAATACTTATGCCGTTTAGTTTCCTCCCCGCTTATAATCTATTATCGCCAATACTTGTTGATGATGGTTGGGCGTTGCCAGATATTGCTATTTTATTAAAAGTATTTGGTTCAATTGTAAGCTTAGTGGCAGTTGTGTTAATTTCAAAAATCCTAAAACGTTTAACAAGAAAACAGAGTCTAGTCTATTCGTTGCTTTGTCATGCTTTTTGTTTACTATCATTTATACCAATTTCGTTAGGATATGTGAATGTATTTAGTGTCTATTTAGCCTGTTTTCTTTATTTCTTTAGTTTACCTTTAATGTCGATAGCGATTACTGCCATTATCATGGACAATTCGGATAGCTCACAAGCTCGTTCCACTGCTTGGAATGCCCAATTGGCACCAAGTTATTTTTGTGGATTTGCAGTAATATCATTAAGTTATTATCTTGCACAAAATTTTGGTTATTTTCCTGTTGTCATTGGTTCAATAGCACTTGCATTTTTTAATGGGGTTTATGCAAGTAAAGTGATAAAAAATTAAAATAATAATAGATTGTTTAATCATCATTTTTCAAAAAAGCCCCGACTAGCGGGGCAGATGATGTACCATTCCCTGTCTTTGTAACAACTCATATCCCTAAAAAGTTGCGTTTTATTTGCTCATTGGAAGTTAAACTGGCTGTTTTAATTGTTACCGAATCAAAACAGCCAATTAGACCGTTTACCGTCATGCCTAAGACGTTCATCAAAACCGCAGTATGTTCATAAGCCCCTGCTAGCTACTTGAATCTTATTAACCCACTAAATAACTCGTAGTATTGTTTAATGACTCTGTTAACTCGATTGGTTTTGATGCAATAATGATAATATAAGTTATCATTATTGTCAATAATATAAGTTATTGATTGAAAATTTAAGTTATGAAAAAAGTTATCATTTGTAACCGAGTTAAGCGAAAATGTAGTATAAAAAAAGCCCATCTAAGGGCTTAATAAGCATCATCAGACATTAATGCCATGCGTTTTAGAGATAGAACCATAACAAGCTTAATGAATATAAATTAACATATAGATCTGTATGATGACTAGACCAATTAAATGAGTATTGATGATTGCCACCACACACGTCCTAAGATATTAATTTCATCTTGTGGGATAACTTCATCTTCATAATCAGGATTGTAACTTCTGATTTTGATTAGGTTATTGGGCAATCTTTCAAGTATTTTAATTCTTAGTAAACCAGAGTGATTAATAGCATAAATTTTACCATCGCGAATATTGGTATCAGCTTGGTCAATAGCAACCGTTGCTCCATCTTGGAAAACTGGCTCCATACTATCTCCATAAACAGTTAAACAGACCGTGCAGTTTTTATCAATACCATATCTACGCATGGTTGAACGCGACATGCGTAATTGATAACCATTGTAATCTTCAATATCATCAGCAAAACCATCTCCAGCAGATAATCTGACATCTTTATAAAATGGTACTTCAATTTCGTCATCATTAAGTGGTGTTTTACTATCCCATTCATCCATCGTTCCCACTATTTTTGCATTAGACAAGTTTTTACCTATATCAGGTTTGCCAATTCCTTTCGTTAACCAAAGGAGATCAACGTTCAAAGCAGAAGCAATCTCAATAATTTTACGGGATGTGCTGGATTTACCAGAAATGAGTTTTTGAATGGCTGGTTGACTAATTTTTACCATTTCAGCAAGTTGATGCTGAGACATGCCTGATGCTTCTAAAGCCCAATTAATTCTATCAGTAAAGGTATTCATATCGTTATCTCATGGTTTTAGTGTTGTAAGTATATAATTTAAGTTATCACGCATCAAATAACAATAGTTATTGATTTGTGCAATAATATTAATTATAATTTGAAAACATAAGTTATCAAAAATAAGTTGCCGATTAGAAGATAACTTATAATTTCTTTTTCAACAATAACCAAAAAATAGCCGTGAAATTTAGTGAGCAATTTAAACGAATGTCTAAATGGTTTTTTGGGATATAAAGCAAATTAAATTCTTATAAGAAAAATAACTATAAAACCTATAGATAATAAAATAAAAGCATTAATTATAAGAGGTAACAATGAAAGAGACTAAAGAGATTTTAACAGCATGGAAAAATACTCGTGTATTTAAACGTATCGGAACTGAGTATCCTTCACAATCAGCTGTTGTTACTGGTGCTGCTAGAAGTTTTGATTATCGCCAATATCTGACAGAGGAAGAAGCAGAAATAGTGGATAAAGCTATTTTAAATTTAAAAGAATACAATCTTGTTCAATGGACTGTTTTAATGACTTACTATTTAAAAAATGTCTCATGTAATGCACAAGCTAAAGTTATAGGTAAACGTCCTCATGATATTATTAATATACTCAATCAAGCAGAAAGTTTTATTGGTGGTTACATTTACCCATTTTTCAAATAAGTTAGATCAAATGCAGAGCACCGCGCAAATTAGTAATATATAATAACTCTATAATACAATTTTATATTTAAATAAAGCCTAGCTAAAAATCGCTAGGCTTTGTTGTTTCTAGACAAATTTTAATTATCGCTAATATCTGACAAAAAAATGAAATAATCAATAATATTATTTTTAGACTAAAGTTTATTAACTTTGAATGGTGGGGTGTTTTAATTATTTATTATTTGAAAAATATTTTATTTGATGAATAAATAAAAACCATAAACAAATTTTTTCATAACAACATTTGAGTCTTTTATTAGTCTCGTTAGTTTAATTGACGATTATATTTGGCTTTCTAAAGATAAATCATATTTACCTATTGACATTGCGCAAATTAGCATATATAATTACCCCATAATGCAATTTAATATGCATGCAAACAAAGCCCAACTAAAACTAGTTGGGCTTTTTTATTTCCAAAAAAATTATTTTTATAAAATTAGTTCTAGAAACCATAAAGTTAGTATTGATTAATATGTCTAAAACAATACTCAAAATTGATCGATTCTTTTATTATAATTAACCCATTTCAATTTTATTGTGATTTTTCATAACAACAGTTTATAAATATTGATACTCATTGACGAATATAAACTTTTAAAATTTTAAATCTTATAAATTGCAAAAATTAAAACCAAGAATGGTAATACAAGATTTATGTTTATTAATAAACTTTTCTATTTTTCAAAAATAACATGACTAATTAATATTAAAATAATTTACTAATAAAACATAACTGAATCTCCAAATAATATAACTAATAAATTTATTAATGTTCATGATAAATCTAGAATATTAATAAAAAATAAAACGTTCAATAAAGAATAAATTCTAAATACTGCTGGTCAAAAAAATCATTCATTCATCACATCATGAACCTTAATTAACAGCCTATTAATATAGAAATTTAGTTTTCATATTAGTGTAATCTTAATTTATATTCTTTTTAACTATTAAAATTTAAATATATAAAAGGGTCAAATAGTATGCCAATAAAAGATCCAGACAACATAAATTGGACCGTTATCGTCTATTTATTTTTCATCACTTTTTTAGGCTCATTAGCCAGTTATTGTTACCATTTACTCAATGGTAATAAATTCTTTCTATGGACACTTATCGCTCAAATTTTTATATCTATTTTTGCTGGTGCTTTGGTTATCTTTATTGCAAGTTATTTTAATTGGGCATTTGAAGTAGCGGGAGGTATTGCTGGTTTAGCTGGTTGGTCAGGAGCTAATTTAATTAAAGTTCTTGAAGAAAAATTAATAAAACAAATTAATAATAAACAATAAATTATTAATTAAAATGTTTTACTAATACAAATTTATCCGCTAATAAATTTATATAAAAGTTGTCTTTAGAATTATTAAAAAATGGTGTTTTTTAACATTACTTAAAAAGTCAATTTTAATCATTACTTCTTTTTATATGAACCAATCTAGGTCTTTTTTAGTTTCCATTCATTATCAAAATAAACTTCTTATTTAACGAATCACTCAAAAATTATCAAACATAAGGAAAATAAATGAATATTAGTCAAGAAGGTATCGATCTGATAAAAAGCTTTGAAGGTCTAAAATTAGAAGCATATAAATGTCAAGCAGGTATATGGACTATTGGTTATGGTCATACTAAAAATGTTAAAGATAAAGACATAATCAGTAATTCTCAGGCTGATTGTTTTTTAGTACAAGATCTCTATTTTATTGAGCAGTCAATTAATCAATTGGTTAAAGTTGAACTGAATCAAAATCAATATGATGCATTATGTTCTTTTGTCTTTAATGTAGGTGTTTTAGCATTTAATCAATCGACATTGTTGGCAAAATTGAATATGGGTAATTATATTGGCGCTTCAAATGAGTTCGAACGTTGGAATAAAATTACGGTTGATGGCATCAAACAATCTTCTACTGGCCTGACAAATCGCAGAAAAGCAGAAAAGAACCTATTTAATAAATAATAATTAATAGGATAGAAAAAATGAATAAATTTATTGGCATTTTTATCTTTCTTTGGTTAGCGTTATTTTATAAGTATATCGAAGAAGTTCGTATCTCAAAAGAAAGACATGCTCAAGTACAAGAATTAACGAGTAAGCTTTTTCAACTTGAGCAAAAAAATATAATTGATAATCAAATTATTGCCAATAATGAACTAACAAAAAGAAATCTTGAAAACCAATCATTACAAATGCAGGAAAAACTCGATGATTTACTTAAAAATAACAATTGCGCTAATGAGTATGTTCCTGATGATATTGCTAACAGGTTGTACGAAAGAGCGAAAGGTATACGTCAATCAACCGATATCCGAAAATCTGTTAACTGATTGTCTACCATTATTACCGCCTAAACCATTAACATTTGCTGGTAGTATTAAATATAACGAGCATTTATTAAATGTTATTGAAAAATGCAATCAAGATAAACAATCCATTAGAGCTTTAAACAAGTCTATTTATTAAAATAGTTATACTATCTTGACCATTTTTAATAATTAATATTTTTCTGTGATGATATCACTATGTCAAATATGAATAAATGTTAAAACTTATTTCAGCATTCTTCACAAAGTAAATTAATCTAATTAATCAGTACAATTTCTTATCCCATAGAAACTGTAATTGAAGCCGAATAATCTCATTTTGGCTAATAATCTATTTAAATCTTCTTTTCTCAACAAAAGAGAGCCTAGTAACGAATTGTGCAATAACAATCTCGTTATCTACCCTATCGATAGAGCTGACTGAAATTTACCAATCAGTCAGCAATTTCGATTATTACCTTGAGTAATAACAGTAGTAAAACATTGCGCAATAAACTTTAGTTCAAAGTTAAACGCAAATATCTTTTTAATTTAAATTTTAAAAAATGGAGAAAGTTTATGTCAAATTCACAAGATTTATTTCAAAATACTAACCTTATTAATATTGGTGATATTCCTGTTTCTCTTGAAACCTATGTAATTTATTATAATTACCATTATAGATCAGGTCGAACTACTATTAATTATCCTTTATTAAGTTTAATTGATGAGTTAGTAAGGGAAGGATTACATAGAAAATGTAAAACTTTGTATTATCTTGCATCAGATAGAAATGAATTCAAAGATGTCTCTCCTAGTGTGATTGGTAATTATCAAATAGAACTAAAAGGAAATAGATACATTTCTGGGGACGGTATGCAGGGTGGTGATGAAGCTTATGACAATCGTGAATATGATGCATCAAAAGGTGATTTATGTTTGGTATTTATGATGACAAAACCTTCAACTACTGGATTTGATTGGGGTGGGGAAGATGAAGTTAATCATGTTCATTCATTTTCTTCAGCTGGTCATGTTAATGCAACAAACTTTGAGAATGTTATATTCAAATGGGATACTAATAAGCATAACCCTGCGATAACAAAACAAGATGATCCACAAGCAGGTACAGGACTTTATGTCATTCATATTAATAAAACTGCTTTACAATACCGCCATAATGATTTAGTTATTGATAAAGAAGTTGCTCCTTCATATGCTAAATTTACTCCAGGTTTAATGAACTATCATGCTGAGCAAGATAATTTCAAATTCCCAAGTAATGGTACTATGAAATTGTATGCTACATTTAGTAATGATGGTCTTGGTCAAAACGGTTTGACCAAAGATGAAACAAACAAAATTCAAAAAATCTTCAGTAAATACCAAAATCAACTTTAATTTGCTAATTCATTTTAAAATTAATTGCCCACAGTACTGTGGGCTTTTTTTTACAGGTGAATTGTTAAAATAATTCAATCTCTTTATTGATTTACCTATCTAAAATCCTCCCATCTTCCCTCATTTTAATTCCTTCCAAATATACTGAATTTTAGTTTTTATAAAAATAATTATATTGTTTATAAACAAACTATAGTTTTATTGCTATAAATTCATTTCTCTATAATTTAACTCTATAATAAATATTAATTAAAAAGTGATTCATTTTGCCATTTAAATTTATTTTTTATAAATCATCGATTACATAAAGAATATTCTATCCACATATTTTTATAATATCAGCCGTACAATTATTTATTAATCCCTTTAAATACTAACTTTACTTATTTTTTCTTGATAAATAATTTTCGCCATATTGGTTAGCGGCAATTAAAGCTGCATAAACATCTTGAGGTTGAACATTACCTGGCATATTTTTCATGGTATCATTTTCTGAACAAGACTCAGTTGCCACTTGATGCATTTTCTTTTCAATATTAGTTGTAGCCATATGTTTGGTTTTTCCTGCCTTATAATAACGCCGACAAAATAATTTATTATCAATAAAATATCTTTCAAAAATCTAGTAATAAAGCATATGTATAAAACCACGCCTAGCGCCATTACGATGTTCAGCTAATGTTGCTGTATGTGCATCGTTATCAAGCATGATTCTAATATTTCCGCCTAACTCTTTATATAAATAACTGCGGGCAGGAAAATCTTTTATCTTAGGTAAGTTTGCCGTTTTCATAATACAACTTTCTTTATAAAAATATAAAAAGGTATACCTATGCCAACACCACAAAAATTAGAATTCTGAACATCATTATCCTTAAGAATTATATTGACATTATCGGCATTCTCATCAAAAAAGCTTGTGCTTCTAAATTAGGATTAGCAGGTATTTTTTTAAATTAAATTGTTATTGCTATCAAAAAGTCGGTATGCGGTTTTAGCACCATCAACATCAATACCTAAAAAATATTCTTGTTCTTCCTCATATTTTTTTGATTAAGGCTTAAATAAATTTAAGACCGAAAGATTAATAATTCACAAAAAAATGATTCAATTAAAAAACGTGATCAAGATCTTACTTTTGATTTTAATACTAAAAAATGTGATTTAGCTCACAGACGCTTTCGTTCGAAAGTTATTACTATGTAGAAAAAATATTGAGGCAATGTATGATTTTTAATTTACAACGATATTCGACTCATGATGGGCCAGGAATTCGAACAGTAGTTTTCTTAAAAGGGTGTTCTTTAGGGTGTTTTTGGTGTCAGAACCCAGAAAGTCAATCCTCTAAGCAAGAAATTCTGTTCGATGAAAGGCTTTGCATGAGTGATTGTGATCTTTGTTCTGCATCTTGCCCAAATTTAATTAATAAATCAAATGGACACATTCGGATTAATCGGAAAGAATTTGAACAAGCCGATTATAAAAAAATGCAAAATATTTGTCCAAGTTTAGCATTAACAGTGTGTGGTGAATCATTATCAGTACAAGAGGTGATGCAAACTATTAATAAGGATAGTCCTTTTTATCAACGTTCTGGTGGAGGGGTAACATTATCTGGCGGTGAGCCATTTATGCAACCCAAATTAAGTCAAGAAATTCTAGCTGCTTGCAAGCAACAAAGCTATCACACCGCAGTTGAGACTTGCCTGCATGTTCCTTGGAAGAACATTGAAGCTTCGTTACCGTATTTAGATCTTTTCTTGGCTGATTTAAAACATACTGACGAATCTATTTTTTATGCTTGGACCAAAGGCTCAGCCAAAAGGATTTTAAAAAACTTCCAACATCTGGCTAATGCTAACAAAAAAATCACTGTCCGAGTGCCATTAATTCAAGGATTTAATGCTGATGAAAAATCGATAAAAAGTATTGTCGATTTTGTCGCTAGCGAAATACCGACTGATGAGATCCATTTTTTACCATATCACACTTTAGGTATAAACAAATACAAAATGCTCGATCTGCCTTATCACGCACCTAAAGAACCTCTAAATGACGCAAATATCATTGATTTTGCAACCAACTATGCCGAACAAAAACAGTTAACCGCTGTTTTACGAGGATAACCAAGGAGAAACTTATGTCTACTCTAGACCTTACTACTGTCACACCAAGGATTAAAGCACATAAAAATGCATTGATTCATATTATTAAACCACCGATTTGCGTAGAACGTGCAGAACATTATACCGAATCTTACCAAGAACATTTGGCAAAACCAGTTGTATTACGTCGCGCTTATGCATTAGCAAATCATTTAAGTAAAAAAACAATTTGGATAAAACACGATGAATTAATCGTTGGTAATCAAGCAAGTTCACCAAGAGCTGCACCAATATTTCCAGAATATACCGTTGGTTGGGTTGAAAAAGAGATAGATGTATTAGGTGATCGCCCTGGTGCAGGATTTGAAGTTACCGAACAAGATAAAGAAGTTTTACACCGCATTTGTCCATGGTGGCACGGCCAAACGGTACTTGACCGCTGTTATGCACTATTCAGTGATGAACACAAATCATTGCTTGATACTGTTATGATCAAAGCCGAAGGGAATATGAATTCTGGTGATGCTCATCTTGCTGTTAACTTCCCATTTATTTTGGAAAAAGGCATTGATGGTATTATTGACAAAATTAAAGAACGTCGTAGTCGCATCAATACCACTGATTTTGATGATTTCCATAAAGATCATTTCTTAAAAGCATCTGAAATTTCAATGCAGGCCATGAGTGAATACATTGAACGTTATGCTCAATTAGCCCGTGAAATGGCAACTAAAGAAGAACGTTCATGGCGTAAAGATGAATTATTACAGATTGCTAAGAACTGTGATGTTATCGCTCATAGACCACCAGAAACATTCTGGCAAGCTGTACAATTATGTTATTTTGTTATGTTACTGTTACAAATTGAATCAAATGGTCACTCAGTATCGTTCGGTCGCATGGACCAATATCTTTCTTCATGGTATGAAAAAGATGTTGAGCAAGAAAAAACATTGTCTCGCGAAGCGGCAATTGAGTTATTGCACAGCTGTTGGTTAAAACTATTAGAAGTCAATAAAATCCGTTCAGGTTCACACTCTAAAAGCTCAGCCGGTAGTCCGATGTATCAAAACGTGACAATTGGCGGACAAAAACTGGTAGATGATGTCGCTGTTGATGCAGTTAACTCATTATCTTATGCTATTTTAGAGTCTTGCGGACGATTAAAATCAACTCAACCTAATTTAAGTGTACGCTATCATGCTGGAATGAGTGATGACTTTTTAGATGCTTGCGTACAAGTTATTCGTTGTGGTTTTGGTATGCCAGCGTTTAATAATGACGAAATCGTTATTCCTGAATTTATTAAACTCGGTGTAGAACGTGAGGACGCTTACCAATATTCTGCTATCGGCTGTATTGAAACTGCGGTGCCGGGTAAATGGGGATATCGTTGCACGGGGATGAGCTTTATTAACTTTGCTCGTGTTGCACTTGCAACTTTAGAGGGAGGTAAGGATGCAACCAGTGGTGTTGTTTATCTACCGCAAGAACAAGCACTTAGTAAAAATAACTTCAAAAGTTTTGACGAAGTTAAAGCCCAATGGGATAAACAAATTCGCTACTATACTCGAAAATCAATCGAAATTGAGTATGTGATTGATACTATCTTAGAAGAAAATGCTCATGACATTATTTGCTCAGTACTAGTTGATGATTGTATTGAACGTGGTAAAACGCTTAAACAAGGTGGCGCGAAATATGATTGGGTATCGGGCTTACAAGTCGGACTAGCCAATACTACTAACAGCTTTGAAGCAGTTAAAAAACTAATTTTTGATGAACACATCATCAAACAATCCGATTTAGCTAAAGCATTGGCTGAAAACTTTGAAGGTTCTGCGGGCGAACAATTACGTCAACGCTTACTCAATAATGCGCCGAAATACGGTAATGATAACGATGAAGTGGATTATCTTTTAGCTGAATTATATAACTATTATATTGATGAGTTAAAAAATTATCGTAACCCTCGCTATGGTCGTGGTCCAATTGGTGGTACTTATTACGCTGGTACTTCCTCTATCTCTGCCAATGTGCCATTTGGTGCCCAAACTGCGGCAACACCTGATGGACGTAAAGCATGGACACCGTTAGCCGAAGGTGCTAGCCCATCATCTGGTACGGATACCTTAGGACCAACAGCAGTATTTAACTCATTAGGTAAATTACCAACGGATAAAATTCTTGGTGGCGTGCTGTTAAACCAAAAACTCAACCCATCAACCTTAGACAATCCGCGTGATAAGTTAAAACTCATGATGATGTTAAGAACATTCTTTGAAGTCCATAAAGGATGGCATGTTCAATATAATGTTGTTTCGCGTGATACGTTACTTGCAGCTAAAGCACATCCAGATCAATATCGTGACTTAGTTGTTCGTGTTGCTGGTTATTCAGCATTCTTTACAGCACTATCACCTGATACTCAAGATGACATTATTGCAAGAACAGAACATGTTATCTAATTAATGATAATTATAAACCTCAGCAATTAAAGCAAAGACCTACTATGTAGGTCTTTTTTAATGATTTAATTAGATTTATTAATTTGAAATTATTCTGTAACAACAGGTTGAACCCACATTTGCTTATTTCTAAAATCAATTTTAACTATATTTGTACGGAAAAAATTTGATCCTATTATCCCATCAGATTTAAATTTATCCGGAAGTGAATCAATTATAATTGCTTCAACTTTAACACTAGCTGCGTCCGTCATTTCAAGTGGTGTATATCTAACATTATATTTAGGTAAGCTAATTTTACTTGAAGAGGGTGAAAGTGATTCTTCTTTTATGATTGACACTGAAGCTCCTGTGTCTAATATCATTTCGTAGTTTTTTGAACCATCAAACAAATTTATAACTAAACCATAATTATTTAAATAAAAGGGAATAGAAAACCAATTTTTATTTAAATCATCAGAAACCTTTATATCATCTGATATTGTTATTTTATTTTCAGGATAATTGATAGTTAATACATAATCTTTAAACAGACCAAGTCCAATCAATGATTTTTCTGCATCAATTTCCTCTTTATCATGATCAGTCTTAGTACGATCATTTAACATAAATAAGCCCCAACTTTTATATTCAAGGACTTGTACATTGTTAAAAGTAAGAGAGTCTAATGCTAACTTGTCGACAATAAACGATCTAGCTTCTTCAGTATTACCTGATAAATCAATATATTTTGTTTTCTTTGAATTTTCAGTTTTATTAGGAATTTTATTAATTAAAGCCATTGGTAGGTGTAAATCTATTTTAGATCCCGTGTCCAATATCAAAGGAATTTTTTCACCTTGAAACTCCATTATTACTGTAGGTAAATTATAGGCGTTATCAAAAGTTAGATCCCAAGTTACTTCTTGACTTTGCGCAAAACGACTCATAAATAGCATGATTAAAAATAGTATTTTTTTATTCACAGAATCTTCCCTAATGTATTCTCATTCCTAATATATCTTTTTGATTTGATATTATTAATAAATATTAGTTATTTAACCTTTGTTACATTTGTCATAATAATAGAATCAAGTTTTTATTCAATAATAAAATGGATATATCGTGATTTAGTTGTTCGTGTTGCTGGTTATTCAGCATTCTTTATAGCACTATCACCCGATACTCAAGATGACATTATCGCAATAACAGGGCATGTTATCTAATTAATGATAATTATAAACCTCAGAAATTAAAGCAAAGACCTACTGATGTAGATCTTTTTTATTGATTCAAAGTGCGCGTTTTTAAAAGATTAATACAGAAATTTATAACTAAATTGAGTTTTGCCACTTTTATAATGACAAATAAGATTTAATTCATTACTATTTTTATTTATGTGTTAACTCATATATTAATATATGGATATGGCAATTTTATAACAGGTGACTATGCTTTATTTAATGAATGAACGACAACAAGAGATTATTTATAAAGTTAATGAACTCAATCAAGTTAGTGTCAATGATTTAGCTGAGCAATTTAATGTTTCTGTTGTAACCATTCGTCATGATCTCAATTTCTTAGAGCAAAATGGTTATTTAAAACGAGAGCATGGTTATGCTGTTGCGGTCGATAGCGACAATCTTGATGCTCGCATGAAAATAAAGTTCCCATTAAAACAAAAGATTGCAGAATATGCGGCTTCGCTAGTCAATAACGATGAACATATCTTTATTGAAGGTGGGAGTACCAACGCCTTATTAGCAAGGCATTTAGCCTACACTCGCCGAATCACTTTAATTACTTCCAGTTATTACATTGCTCAATTACTGAAAAATACCGATTTAAAAGTGATTTTAATTGGAGGAGAATATCAAAAGAAAAGTGAAAGCGTTGTGGGTGAATTAGCTTGCCTTGCGATAAAATATTTACATTTCGACAAAGCGTTTATTGGTATTGACGGTTTTTTACCAACTACAGGTTTTTCAGGACGAAACCAAATGCGTACTGAATTAGTCAATACAATATTAACCAAACCTTGTGAAAACATCATTATTACTGATTCCTCAAAATTTGGTCAAAAACAACCTTATCAATTAAAGCCAATCGAATCAATCCACCGAGTGATCACCGATCAAGCGATTAATCTTAATGATGAACAATATCTAATAGCAAAAAAAATTATTGTTGATAAAGTTATTTAATTAAACTTAAAAAATTTTAAATAAAAAAAGTTAGTTTTAACTTCAGTTATCCTATTTGCATTGTAATGAAAAAATTAAAATGAGTTGCAATATCATAAAATGCATTACTATTTATAATTTGAATCAATGGATGAATTATAGTTATTGAAATTGAAACTAACTATCTTATCAGAAAGGTTATACGCTAACGACAAGAGGGATTGAATAAATACAAAACTAAAAGTCAGAAATTAATGAGATTATAACCAGAATATTGAAAATCTTTTAACACAATCACGTTTAAAACCTCGCAAACTTAATCAATTAAGGAAAAAATATTTAAAACATAATTAATATTATTGATAATTATTTCGATACTATTTTTAAAAATAAAAGTTCATACAAAATGTAATGATATATTTTGATATTATTACATTTTTATAACAAGTTAACGGACATTTTAATGGATATTTAGATATTGGAATTTTATTTATTAAATAATGTGATGCTCAAGTAAAGTCATCAAATAGCAATTAAAATTGCTCTCCTATTTTTGACTAATATTTTTTCCTGCCATTGTCATCTAGATTATACAGTTGACATCTGCCTATTTTTTGAGCTTCAAAGAGTGTTTTCGTTGTTCATATTTTGATCTTTCTCAATTAAATTAACGTATAAATATTGATCGAAAAATGATGCAAATAAATACATTTACACCATACCGATTATCTGTTATTTTTAATTTAGGCGATAAATTATTAGTTGATTTTAGGATATTTAAATAATGAAAAAGACTTTGCTTTTACTAGCTCATCCAGATTTAAATGGCTCTTTTGTTAATAGAAATCTTATAGAAAAATTAATTTCGTCCAAACCGGAAAATCTGGTGATTCGCGATATTTCCAAATCGTGTATAAATAATCGATTTAATGTAGAAGATGAACAATCTTGCTTATTAGATTCCGAACGTATTATTTTTCAATTTCCATTATATTGGTATTCCTATCCTGCCATTTTAAAAAAATGGATTGATGAAATTTTTACACCTGGTTTTGCTTATGGTAGGAAAGGAACCGAATTAGGAACAAAACTTATTGGAAAGCAATTCAGTACAATTGTTTCTGTTGGTGGAACAGAGAAAATGCATACTCCTGGAGGTATTGTAGGTGTATCTGTTAATGAATTACTGAGGCATTTACAAGCAACAATTAGTTATGTTGGTGGAGTATATACTTATCCTTTCATAATACATGGTTCTGCATTTATTAAAGAACAGAATCAAATAGATACTATTTTCAAAGATTACCAAGATTATATTTTATCTGAATATGTTCCTAAAGATAAACAATATGAAAAATTAATTAAATTAGCATATGAATACCAAGCAAAAGGTTACTATTGAAAGATTTGATAACTTATTGAATAAGATAATTTATCGATAACAAAGTATAGATTTTATCAGTTATCAATGTTTGAATTTTTCTTAAAATTTTTTGCGTAAAGTTATTATAAAATGCAAATTATCAATCATCTTTGTGATTAAGGGGCTATTTAGAATTTAAAATTTTTTAGGATAAATAATGGGAATTTAACCCGCTAAACGATCTGATAAATTGGATCATAATTAACCAGATTTAGAAAGGTTAATTCATTTTTATAGTTATTTAAAAAGGAGATGATACTTTAATATTAATTGCCAAAAATTCGCATCTAGATAGTTCCTTAGTTTATAAAAAAAGCTGTATTTATTAATATCAATAAAAACCATAATTTCAAGAATATAGAGTACCGTTATAAATAATATAAATTAAATGGAGAAAGTGAATGATGAAGAAAAAGGAGCTAGTTACCCCTAACTTAGTTCATAAAACAGAACTTGAAGATGTTCTTATTTATGAAGCTGATGTTGTATTAGCGAATATCATTGAACAAAATGATTTCAACGATTTAATTACAAACAATCCCGAACAAGAAAGTTTATTGAAAGCAGTTTATAAACTGTGTCGATCTGGTGAAAAAAATATATACGTACTTAGAACATTGCCTCTGCAAATACCTAAAAGTATCGTTTATGAATTATTTCCTGATATACATTTGACCGAGTTTTACAAACCAATTGATGATGAAACTTTAGAATTGATTAGTGGTTATGTTCCTTTACATTTGGAAGAAATCATTCGAAGTAAATTATTACCAACTGTTCTTCCAATTGATAACAATGATAAAAAAATTATTTCTAATATTCAAAGTGCAGCCATCGTCCATTCATATTTCCTATTTAATAATATAAAAAATCAGTATTTTTATAAGAAAAGTCATGAGCATGTTCCAGGCATGATGTTGATTGAAGCAGCAAGACAAGCAGTATACGATTATGTTTACTCAACCTCTGGACATGTTTTCAAAGAAGTTTCCATTTCAATGACAAATCTTGAAGTCAATTTTTTAGGTTATACCGTCTCATCTTATCCTGTAGAGTTATTATTTTCGCACAAAGATTATGTGCGTAGATTTAAACCTAAAACTATTGAAAAGAAAGCATGGTTCTATCAAAGAGGTAAACTTACAGGAACTTTCTGTTTGATTGGTGGGATTATCCCAATGAGTATTTTCCCTCGTTTAAGAAATGAAAATTACCTCAAAGCATTAAATTTTTATCCTTTTGATGAAAATATGAAGTTGCAAGTATTGAGTGATGAAAATAGTGAGGTTTTACATAAAAAGATAATATGTTTATCTTTAACTGGAATCATCATTGAAAATGATGGAACAAATATGCATAACGTTTCTAATGTGGTTTTGATGGATAAGCATGAGTTTTCTATAAAAAAACATGAAATAAAAGAAGAGGACAATAATTGCCTTTCTTTGCTATTTGATAATTTATCTAAATCCCAATTACTTACATTAAATAATATAATCAATACGTCGTTTTATCATCGTAGGATGTTTGAAGCGCTAAATATTTAATAAGTTAGGGAAAATAAATATGAATAATTTCAATCTACTAACGCCTTTACAGTTTCAAAGTGGAATTTCAATTAAAAATAGATTGTTTTTATCATCAATAGGGTTAGATTTGGCAACATCTTCTGGTGAATGCACAAGTGAATTAGTTGATTTTTATAAAAAAATTATTGATGGGGGTGTCGGTATGATTAAAATCGGCAACTCAACCGTGTCACCATACTCTCGTTTACATGAAAGAGGATTAGCTTTATATGAATTCAAACATGCACAAGCGCTGAAACCTATTTTAGAATATGCAGATGGAAAAAATGTTTTAGTGGTAGTTCAACTTCAGCATTATGGTGCACAAGGTTCATCAAGCCATACAGCACGCCCCTTATTATCACCTAGTGGTCTATTTTGTAAAAGAATGAGTAAAAAATTTCCAGAAGACAAAGTTGTAGAAATGTCTATAAGCGATATTGAAACTGTGATTGAAGAGTTTGCTCATGCTGCATGGTTAGTTCAGCAGGTTGGTGGAAAAGCTATTCAAATTCAGGCAGGCAATGGATATTTGATTAGTAGCTTTTTGTCGCCTTATACAAATAAGCGTACAGATGACTACGGCGGAAATCCCAAAAAAAGAGCACTCATACTCAGAAGAATCATTGAAGCCATTCAAGTGAAGACTAACTACAATCTAAGTATTTTTGTTCGTTTGGGAATTGATGATTGCTTTGATAATGATGAAGGTCAGAAACCAGAGTATTTACAAGAAGTCGTAGAGGATCTGGAAAGATTAAATATTGATGGAATAGAATGTTCAATGTGTATAGGAGAAACATTTCATAAGTTTTTAAGTGGTTATGATCCGGAAATTAAAAATAGAATTTTTTCTGGGGCAAATAAGATTAAATCTTTCACAACCAAAATACCTGTTGGTTGTACAGGTTTAGTAAGATCAATATCAGATGCAAATGAACTACTCGAAAAGTATAAAATTGACTATATCGGTATGTCAAGGGCATTGTTTGCAGACCCTAATCTCTTACCTAAATACTTTGAAAATACTGAAATCAATGCATGTAGGTATGATGGATTTTGTTTTAGAGACAAAAGTAACCCAGACTTGGATAGAGTTTATTGCTGTGTTAATCCCGATTTTTTAAGAAATCCTAAAATTAAATATGAGTGACTAAAATGGAATATATTGATTTTGAAGATAAGAACATTGTTGTTGTTGGCGGTACAAATGGTATGGGACTTCATTTAGTCCATAAACTTCTTGAATTAAAAGCAAATATAATTGTTTTAGGGAGAAATATAAATAAACCTGAACTAAATGATATAAAGGGTAAGTGTCATTTTTTGGCTTGTGATATATCAAATTCTAAAGAAATTGATGATACATTTGATCATATACATGACAAATTTAAAACTTTGCATTTTGCTGTAAACAATGCTGGTGTAACCGCCCCTTACAGTAATATTTCGGAACTTGATATTGATAAGTGGAAAAAAATTATTGATATTAATTTGACAGGTACAGCACATTGTCTGAAGCGAGAAATTCAATTAATTTCTCAAAATAAATCTGGTGCGATAGTAAATATATCATCATGTGCAGGATTGCAAGCATTACGAATGCAAGCAGCATATTCTGTAAGTAAAGCGGCCATCAATATGTTAACTCAAGTTGCAGCTATAGAATGTGCTGTTGATCATGATGGTGCGCACTCAATTCGTATTAATGCTGTAGCGCCTGGCCCTATATTAGGCGGAATGAATAATGAAGAGAATTTACAGAAAAATCCTGAGAAGACACAAAGAAAACTATCGATTACTGCAATGAAAAGATTTGGTACTGCTGAAGAAGTTGCTAATAGTGTTTTATGGTTATTAAGTCAAAAATCATCATATACAACAGGTGTTATATTACCCGTTGATGGAGGATTTAATTCTGGTAAATTTAATTAGAGTTAATCATTATGAAAAAAAATATTTTTATCTCTGGAGTGAGTAAGGGAATAGGTCGGGAACTCGCTCTTTATCATTTAAAACAAGGAGACCATGTATATGGTATTTCGCGTAGTAAATGTGATGAGTTACAAAAATATGAAAATTTTTACCATCATAGTATAGATTTATCACAGTCAAAATCTATAACGGAAAATTTAGAGAAGTTTTCAGATTTACAACAAGTCAAAAAACTTGACCGTTTATATCTAAATGCAGGTTTAATTCCTAAACTCTCTCGTTTAGATCAACAAAAATTTGATGATTTCAACTATGTCATTTCAGTAAATTTATTTTCTTATAAGATTTTATTAGATTTTTTCTTAAATCGTGAAAACTTGTTGTTAGAACAGATTATTGTATCTGCTTCTATCTCAGGAGTTCGCGCGCGAGAAGGAATGTCAGCTTACGCCGTGTCCAAGTCTGCGTTAAATATGATGATGAAAATATATGCACTGGAAAATCCACATCTTTTCTTTGCTGTGATTGGATTATGTATTTTTGATTCTCAAATATCTCGTGTAATGTCTTTGGACAATCCAGATATAAATCAATTTTTAGAATTGAAAAAATTAGCTGAACGAATGTATCAGAAGAATAACTATTTAGTAAGTCCAGAACAACGGGCAAAAGACCTAATTCATGTTTTAAATAATATCGAAACACTGAAAATTACATCAGGTGATTTTTTTGAAATACGAAATTTACTAGATTGAATTAAATAGATTTTAAATAAGGAATAAAAATGATAATTGTAACTTTAAAGTTTAAAAAACCTATGCCAGAAATTTTTGCAAAACTTGATGAGCACAATGTATTTTTAGATGATTATTTTGCAAAAAATAAATTTTTAGCATCTGGGCTTCTGGAAGATAAATCCGGGGGTATAATTTTAGTAATGAGTGATTCGATTGAAGAAGCACAAAATATTATGAAAACAGATCCTTTTTATATTCATGATTTGGTCGATTTCAACTATACGTTTTTTGCGGCCACTAAACTATCACCTAGTCTACAGCTAAAATAAAACTTTTAATGAATTAGAGGATTTTTTATTTACTTGAGATTTTGAATATATCTCAAGTAAATAATTTTGACATTGTAAATATCATTATAGTATCTAAGATCCAAAAAGGTGATTACAAGATGTTTTATTGATTTATAATGTTTTCTTTGAAATTAAAAATTAAATCTTGAAATACCTCATATTTCATTAATCTTGGTAAGTTAATATATTTGAAATTTATAATTATTATGGTTACTCCAAAAAGATACTTTTATTTCATTAAAGGTTTTTCTTTCTAACTGTAAGAATTTTAGATATTTCAATACTTATAGTTTATTTAATTAATGGATGATAAATAGTTTTAATTACCTTACTTCGTACAAGTAAAATCTTATCTGGATGATCTTGCCAAATAACTGGATTATCGCTTTAACGAAAACATTGTACTTTTGTATAATCAAGCTAGGTTTATATACCACAGCTTAATCAATTAACGATTTAAGCTTTGTCCACCTAAATAGAACAACAATCATTTTGGTGTTACAGCACTCGATATATGACCTATATGTGAATATACATAGTTTTCAATTGTCGTTATCCTCTATTTTTATGTTTTGCATTATTCCAACCGCTTGATTATATTTAATATATTGACGAGTGTCCATTAGAAGAAATTTTTCGACTTTCTGTTGCTATTTTTGTCTGAATAACAGTTTGCTGACATTTATACAGTGAATAAACTTTTTCTCTTAACAATTTTGATTGTTGTGTATTTGTTTACTGACTTCTTACAAAGAAATAGTATGTGTAGCAATAAGTCCTATACTATGTTTTATTTTTCAAAATTAAATAGAAATGTCCAAGATTGAGTCCCTAATTTCCTAACGCCAAGTCAAAGTTTGAGACTATTATCATAACCGTCTGTATTATTTATTTTTCACAGGTAAAGTTATCCGTTTCTCAATGAAAAGAGCTTTGCCATGAATAATTCTTTTAATATTTATTAATGCGTTGAATTTTCGACAATGAAATTATCGTATTTAATGAAAAATACAAAATTGTTTGAGTATTTTTCGGTGGATGTTTAAATATGATCTTTTTTTTTCAAAAGAATATCGTTATCAATTAAAGTCAGCCAAAAAATTTGTGTTAGATAGCAAACCTCTTGGCTGATTAAACGTGAGTTACTAAACCTACATTATACCGCGCGTTGGGATAAATTATTAATTGTTAAGTAGTAAAAGTATTCCCTATTAAAGATAGTATACAAAAAATCATAATTAAATTTTAATACAGATGCCTTCTATTATCTCATAATGAGAGAATTGTCTTTATTAACTCGAGTCAAGCCTCATTAATACAATAGAGGATTAACATCCACTCAATCAGAAACACTTTTTTTGGAAAAACGCTAAGTGTGTATTCTAATTTACTTGACCAATACCGATCTGGGATGATCTTGAGCTAAAATAGTTGGCGCGATCAAGATCTCCTTGAGCTTGTTAAGTAAAGGATCATCTCCATCTCGTCGGCTGATAAGTGACAGCAGAACCGTGCAGTTCGTTGTAAGAGGTTTATAGGTGACCTGTGGAAAATTAGGTAGCTGAAGTACTGTAGGTAATACACAGATGCCATGCTGAGCTTGAACAAGTGCTAGGACTGCGATCGGGTCGGATTTTGCGATGACTGTTTGGGGATGAAGACCAATAAGATTTTTCACTACATCAAGAGCCTCACCGTCACTATTGGCAAATTCGATAAATACTTCATCCTTGAGGTCTTCAAGTTCAATTACGGATTTGGAAGCAAGTACATGATGAACCGACATACCCACGACTACCGGCAATTTTGCAAGATGGTGCACTTGAAGTGTCTGTTGATAGTTATCTAGAACAGGAGCGAATACGAAGTCAACCTTATCGGTCATAAGCTTTTCATTCTGTTCCCATGGTTCAATTTGTTGTAGCAGTACTTCGACCTCAGGCATGGCGTGTTCGATCCGCGTGAGGGCTGATGTCAAAATACCGGAATGAACTGCGATGGCTGAATAGCCGATCCGTATGCGTCCCAAAAGCCCCTTGCTAACACGCCACGCACTTTCGATCGCGCGCTCAACATGTTCAAGAGCTTGATTTGCCTCTTCAAGGAATACCTTTCCCGCTTCGCTAAGCGTCACACCTCGACGATTACGATTGAGTAAGCGGCATCCTACGGATTCCTCAAGGAGCAGCATTTGCTTGCTCAGTGCCGACTGGACGATGTGCAGACGCTTCGCCGCTCTTCCAAAATGCAGCTCCTCTGCCAGTACGACGAAAGATTTCAGATGGCGGAGTTCCATTATTACCTCTTGGAATTACAGGGGGAACATAATGTCATTGGACATTATAAGTACCGAATTTTATTATTGTCAACAATAACCGAAACCAAAGAGAGGATCTGCTATGACTAAATCAAAACAGTCTCCGACCATACATCTACCTTGCATCAATACTACCGAGTCCATAAGCCGACGACGCTTCCTGAGTGCAATGGGGATCGCTGGCGGGGCTCTTGCCGCCAGTCAGTTCGGTTTGCCATTCATCGGAAAGCCAATTAACTCGGCGTTTGCAGCGTCATCAAAAAATGAGGTTCCTTTTTCCGAAAAGCTGCCTCTTCGTATCTATGGCAACGATGCTTATCCGACTTACTTCCGTCGTCCATTACCTTTGGATGCACCACGAGTGCGTTATCCCGGATTCAAGCCCGGATCGGAAATTCTGCGTAAAGGAACCATTCGACGTAAGGGTGCGATGCCGTTACCCTGCGACATTATGTTTGAGCGCGATCTCGCGATCACCCTACGTGATGGTACAGTGATCTATACGGATGTTTTCCGTCCTGTCGGCTATGCTGTCCATCCAGCAATTCTCGCTTGGAGTCCATATGGCAAAGAGATTGGTGGCCAATGGCTGGATGAAATTCCAGAACGTTATGGCGTCAAATTAAGTATGACGTCTGAAATGATGAAATGGGAAGGCCCTGATCCAGCTTACTGGGTCAATGCTGGTTACGCCGTGATCAATCCCGATATTCGTGGTGCCTATCGTTCTGGTGGAAATATTGTCGGCTGGGGTCGGCAGACAGCCGAAGACGGCTGTGACGTAATTGACTGGGTGGCAAGTCAAGGTTGGTCTAATGGTAAAGTAGGTATGGCAGGTAATAGCTGGCTGTGTGTTTCGCAGTGGTTTATCGCAGCAGAACAACCACCGCACTTAGCTGCCATAGCGCCATGGGAGGGTTGCACCGATATTGCCCGCGGTGATTTTCTTCGTGGTGGCATTCCTCGCACTGCATTCCCAGAAGCGCTAATCCAAAGCTTTGGTGGTGAGCACTTTTTGGAAGATATGCCGCGTATGGCTGCGACTGAACAGGATATGACGCCTTACTGGGCAGATAAAGCTGCGCGCCTTGAGCGCATTGAAGTCCCAGCCTATATCGTTGCTAGCTACGATAATGTCGCTCATACATATGGAACGTTTGACGCGTGGCGCAGAATTTCATCCAAAGAGAAATGGCTACGTGTTCATAATAAGCAAGAGTGGCCGGATTTCTATGATCCCGCTCATCAGGCTGAGCTTAAACGCTTTTTCGATCGATATCTGAAAGGCGAGAAAAATGGATGGGAAGAAACCCCAAAAGTTCGTATCTCGGTTCTCGATCCCGGGCACAAGGATGAGGTTGATCGTATTGTCGAGGCGTTTCCTCCAAATGGTTATGAGCATATCAAACTGCATATAGTTGATGCCTCTTCACTGTCAACCACGTCATCCAAGAAATCGGGTGTCGTTTCTTACAATGTGAATGGTGGTTCAGCTACATTCTTATTGCCGATTGATCATGAGGCGGAGCTTATTGGCTATAGCAAGCTGCGTTTATTTGTCGAAGCCGATGGGGCTGATGACATGGATCTTACTATTTATTTAGAGAAAGTGGATTCTGCGGGGCGAGCCATTATTCGCGAGACATATCCCGGTGGCGCGGCACCTACCAGAACGGCAAGTTATCTGAGGGTTTCACGTCGAGCTCTAGATCCTGCCCTTTCAACTGAGATAGACCCTGTACTTCTTCTACAAGGTGAACAGCGACTTTCACCTAAAGAAGTGGTTCCTGTTGATATAGGCATCTGGCCGTTGGCAATGAAGTTTCATCCAGGTGAACAGTTAAAACTTACGATTGAACCTTTCCGTAATGATCCTGTTAACTTACCTTTCGGACAGGCGGCGATTGATCTGCCAAAGAACAGCTTTACGTTTGAACCAGGTACGGAGCCAGAGATGATCCATCTGGCAGGCGGTGGACCAGCAACGATGCCAGCATGGGCCAAGTCTCAAGAAGTGATGCCACCGTCACGTAACAAGGGCGTTCATCATATCCATTTTGGTGCTGAGTGTGATAGTTATCTCCTTGTGCCGTTGAAGAAACTTTAAATCGACCAATACTGACCGGCTTTATGCTTAAAAAAGAGGAAATTTTTGATGACTCATATTCTTCGTGAACAATTAATCGGGGCTTGGCGCCTTGTAAGCTACATAGAACGACCGCGAGACGGATCTCCAATACGCCAACCTATGACCGATCGCCCCCAAGGATTGATCCTTTACACACCAGATGGCTACATGTCGGCACAACTTTGTGCTCCTGATCGCTCTCATTTTGTATCGGGAGACTGGTTTGTCGCTTCTCCTGAGGAGTTCAAGGAGGAAGCAACCACATATATCGCCTATAGTGGTCCATGGAAACTGGGCGAGGAGCCCGGAACAATCATTCACGGCATGGATGTGTCGCTTTTCCCAAACTGGTGCGGTCAACGCCAGCTTCGCCGAGCACGTATCGATGGTGACCGTCTCTTTCTGTCTTCAGTAGAGCCAGTACGCTCTGGCGGTGTTGAAATTGATGCCACGCTGGAATGGCAAAAGTGCAGTGGACAAATTTAGTATACTATTTGCTAAATCCTGCGGTTTGTTACAGATAATTATAGTGGCATAAAAATAGAGGTAAGGAATCTATTTGTAGGATAGCAGAAAATTTTTTTATTTTTCCACATTAGAGATTGAACTCAATTGACTTGATACGCTATAACGTATCGATTAGATTTATTTGTTATAGCGTATATTTTAGTTTTATCTGTTATAGCGGTTATATATCAAGCTCACAGCCAGCAAAATATCAACCAATAAATTTCCCAATTATCGAATTAAAAAAATCTAACCCAAACAGATATAAGTAAACTTATTGGTATTTGGTAAACAAGTTGGCGTCATTGACACAAGATTATAAGAAAAATGGATAGGATATAAGTCAGTAGATTCTATTCCATGGTGAGCTAAAATAACTTCAATATTTTGGTCATTTAAATGCAGTATAAATACCTCTTTATTACTTAGCTCTGCATAACTCGTACGACTTGCAATAACAAAAAGCAAATTACAATTACTATTATTTGGGAATGGTGCATTGCAATGAAACCGATAAGATTGATTGGACCATAGACTATTTGTTTAAAACCGATGTGTACCTATGATTTATGAAACTTGATAATCGGTATGCTTTAGGGATAGGTAAGGTTCTTAAAGCAAAAAATAAATAATTTTAGGTAAAATGATTAGGAGCCATTGACTGATTGTCAGTAATAGTTCTTTTGTGTTCAACTCAATAAAAAGGGTCGGAAGCTAAATAATTTAGTATGATAAATATCATTAATCTTTTAAAGAAATGCTAGTTATATCAATATGTTTCTATATAATAGACGATTTAGATTATTGAGGGTGTGTTATTAAAGGATTTTGTACATGACTTATCAGTTTAATAAGCCACGTTGGATGCGTGATTTAGTTAGGTTTTTACCTTTAAAAAGTCAATTTGTTCTGTCGGGTAATATTAGGGATTTACAAGCGTGTGAAGTAGCTCCTCAAGTTATCACACCACAAACATTTGAGTTAACATTATATCGTGCTCTGCGCAATGTAGGGTATAGTCAAGTACTTATTTGGAATCCTTTATCAGGGTTCTATGGTTTACAAACGCCTGATTTACCCGCAGTTGATATTGATAAATTATTAGAACAAATAGGGTTAACTCCAGAAAATGGAAAGGCTGTTGCAGGCATTGATTTATTAGGAAATGCTTTAGAAAAGTTTGTTAATCTTAATGACGAGCCTATTGCATTGATTATTGATTTTGCCTCACAGTTGACCATTCGAGCTGACAATCTGAGTGCAGCAGAGCATCAACTGTTTACGCGTGCATTAGTCCTTTCTCATCAAGTCAATACAAGACCTGCTGGTGCAAATCGTACCCCATTTTTTAATACTGTACTCTGGTTGGTAGAAAAAGAGGGCGATTTACCTGACTGGTTACTAATGAATAATCCCCGAATTCGACATATTCCAGTTTCTAAGCCAGACAGCGCCTCTCGTCGAGCATTAGCCTCTGCATTAATAAAAGGTATTCCAGGTTCGCAACAAACAAGCCCAGAGTTGCTGGCGAAAGCGGAATCAACCTTTGTTAATAGTACAGAGGGTATGTTACTGCTAGATATGAATGCTATTACCACATTGGCAAGAGTTGAAAAACTGACCATTAATGACATTACTGATGCCGTAAGGCGTTATAAAGTAGGTGTAACAGAAGACCCTTGGCAGAAAATTGATCGTGAAAAAATAGTACAAGCCGATGGCTTTGTATATCAACGAGTTAAAGGACAAAATCATGCGGTTGTCCATATGCTAGATATTATAAAACGTGCGATTACGGGAGTTGGTACTAACCGAAAAGGTAATAGACCTCGCGGAGTAGTTTTTTTAGCAGGTCCAACAGGTGTAGGTAAGACAGAGCTTGCCAAGACAATTACCAGTTTACTCTTTAATGATGAAAGCGCTTATATTCGCTTTGATATGTCTGAGTTTAGTTCAGAATTTTCAGATCAGCGCTTAATTGGTTCACCCCCCGGTTATGTGGGATATGATGTAGGGGGAGAGCTAACTAATGCAATACGTGAAAAACCGTTTAGCGTTGTATTATTTGATGAGATTGAAAAGGCCCATCCTCGTGTTATGGACAAATTTTTGCAGATTTTAGATGATGGTGTTCTTACATCAGGGCGAGGTGAGCGTGTTTATTTTTCCGAGGCACTCATTATTTTTACATCCAATCTTGGAATTTATAAACTGAGCGAAACAGGAGAGCGTATTGCTAACGTTTCTGCACATGACCAATTTGATAATGTTCAAGAAAAAGTTAAAAATGAAATTGAGCGGCATTTTAAATTTGTCTTAAATCGCCCGGAAATCTTAAATCGAATAGGCGAAAATATCATTGTATTTGACTTTATTCGCCCTGATGTAGCAGAACAGATATTCCAACAAATGATTGATGGTGTGATTGAAGATTTACAAACACAAGGGGTGATTTTATCTTTTACTCCAGAGGCATTACAAAGTTTGAAGAAGATTGCTTTAGCTGATCTATCAAATGGCGGTCGAGGAATACGTAATCAGATTGAGGCTCATTTATTAAATCCATTGGCTCGTGAGTTGTTTAAGTTAAACCCTCAAGCAGGTCAAGCATTGGAGGTTACTCAGTTACAAGTGGGAAAATTAACCTTGGAGTAAATGGTGTTAAAAGTTGGTATATCGCGCGTTCATTTTCCTGTGACAACACTAGGGCCGGGTAGGCGACTAGGTATTTGGTTTCAAGGCTGTAGTTTACGATGTGAGGGCTGTATTTCAGTTGATACTTGGGCAACAGCAAAAACGTTAATTCCGATTGATCAATTGATGATGGCACTTTCTTCTTACTTACCTTTGGTGGATGGGATTACTATCTCTGGAGGAGAGCCATTCGATCAATTTGATGCATTGTTAGCCATTGTTGTTCAGTTGCGTAAAAAAACAAAGGTCGATATTTTATTGTATACAGGGTATAGCATTGAAGATATCCCTGATCAATTACAGCAAATTAAACCTTACATCGATGTGTTAATCAGTGACCCTTTTCAACGGCAAGCCTCACAAACTTTAAGGTTAAGAGGCAGTGATAATCAACGCTTACACTGTTTTACACCACAAGCAAAAGAAAAATTTGCTTATTATCAACAAGCAGTTACAACCGATGATAACGTGTTGGATGTAATGTTTGATGCAGAAGGTGTCGTTTGGTTCGCTGGCATCCCTAAACGTGATGATTTCGTAAAATTACAAACTATTTTAAAGCAGCAGGGGCACCAGCTAAAGGTGACCACTGATAAAGTAAAGTATTAAGGATTATAGAATGGCAATGATGCGGTTTTGTCCTAATTGTCAAACAGAACGATCTCTTCATGAGATTTTCTGTGAAGGAGTTATTAACGGTGATGTCTGTGGTTGGGATTTATCATCTGTTACTATTAGTGAGACTGGGTGGCGTCCCCAGAATGTTATAACGGTTAATGATGTATTGCCTGAAAATCCTGTGGCGCGCTGTGTTAATGGTCATATCATGGATGCTGGTGATTTAATTTGCATGGAGTGTGGTGCAGATTTAGCCGAGATAGATAGCTCTGAAAATACAGAACAAATATCTTCCAACCAAGAAGAACTCGTAACCGACTCTCATATTACAACCATTGATAATTGGCAGTTACTGCAACTTATTGGCCAAACGGATGGAGTGCGTGAACGTTATTTGGTTAAAAGATTGAAAGATGAAAAACGTGCAGTCTTAACACTTTATCATGCTGGTTATGAACCCAATATTGATGTATATGAGGTTTTACGTAATCTTCCTCGTGAGCATGTGCCGGAAATTATTTGTAAAGGCCGTTGGAACGATCAAGCTTACGTTGTGGCAGAAGAATTAACTGGTGGAGTATTAGCTGACCTTGGTATGGTCATTAATGACATGGATACTATTCGCCATGTTCTAACAGAGCTAGGTCAAGCTCTGAATGCTTTTACTGCAGCAGGTTTACGTCATTGTGATTTAAGACCGAATAATTTATTAGTACGAACCAAAGAACCTTTGGATTTAGTGATCACAGGGTTTGGGTCGGCAAGACTTTCCGAATTTGATTTAGAAGTTACATCACCTTTAGCGACTACTTTTTATACCGCGCCAGAAGTCGTGGCAGGCGGTGTGAGTGTCGCTTCCGACTGGTGGAGTTTGGGTATTATTCTACTGGAGCAATTGACACAAGGTAAATGCTTTGAAGGCATCAATACACAAGCATTTATTATTCAGGTATTGGCCAATGGTATAGATATTCCAACCACTTTAGACCCTCGGTTACAATTATTATTAAGAGGACTGTTGACTAAAGACCACCATCAGCGTTGGCAATGGCCTGAAGTCCAAGCATGGATTAATGGCGAGCCTGTAGAGACGGCAGAAATTGTGCAACCGACTGCACAAGACATTGATCTTGATAAAAGCATTTCCTTAGGTGGAAAAAACTACTATAGAATTAAATTATTTGCGTTAAATGCGGCAAATCCTGTTAATTGGCAGGAAGCGGTTGAGCTTTTATCTCGAGGAAATTTAGTGACATGGTTAGAGCAAACAGCTTACGACGCAACAAATTTAGCTTCCATAAGAGAGGTTATGCGTAAACAGGATTTAACACCAGATATGCAATTGATGGTGGTGTTAAAGATTTTAAATCCAGATATTCCTCTCATTCTAGTCGGTGATATTGTAACGCCAAATTGGTTACTGCAACACCCTAGTGATGGTTACCAGCTTATTACAGGTGATATTCCAAGCATACTAAAAGAATCTGAGGTGTGGTTATGGCGTTTACATGAGCGTGCGAATATGGTTCGCCAGCGTGCATTAAACTTACAAATAAAACTTGATGAAGAAGTTTTAAAGATCCATTTGTTATCAGCGTCAAGAGCCCAATTAGCAGCAATATGGTCGGAAAAAAGTGCCTTGTTTCCAGATGCGAATAACGCAGGGCTAATGTCATTATTAGAGAGACGAACCATTAGCGAAGAAGATTTAATTGTTTTACTTAGCGCTGAACTTGGGCAGTTTAAATCATTAGATACTGTAGTTAAAGAATCACTCTCACTAGGAAAAAAATTTAATCTTGATATGGATGATAATGCGTTAAGAACGTTGATCGTGCAGCCTCGTTTAACGCTTTATCAACAGCTAAATGAAAGGATAGAGGGATTTGCCAGTACAGACTTGGATGAAGTCGATCAATGGGTAGAGCAATACCGTCTTGAAAAGCGCATGCCATTAACGAGATTGTTGGTTTTATTAAGTATTGGGCTTGAAAAATGGGTTAAACCACATAAACGTCAGTATACCTATCAGGTTATAGATTTCTTTCATAAAAAAGCCACTACCTCTATATTGCAAGGTCCTTTGGTGAGAATGCACCTAGGAATGTACACTGGGCGTGTCGATATTAATTTATTGGGTACGGAAATAACACCCGCTAATAAGTTGTTAGATCATATTGTACAGCGTAATAGCCGACAGCAAGCCATTGATGTGGCTGCTTTTCAAGCCAATAGTCTTATTGAGTATCAGTTGAATAATTTATACCGTCAATCTAATCTCTATAAAAGAGATACGGGTATTGATGGGTTATATATGGGATTTCCATTTTTACTTTATCAAGAACCTAATAATTATCGATTACCTCGTATTGCTCCGCTATTACTCTGGCCCATTAAGCTTAATTATGATATGGGAGTTCGCAATCGTATCACTTTAGCCTTTGATAATGAACGTGAAGAAATTAGGGTTAATCCTGCATTAGAAGGCATGTTAGGAAAGACCTTGTATGAGGGGTGGCAAAGCGTTATAGATGAGTTATTATCCAGATCTGCTCTGACGACACTTGAGGTCATGGATGCATTGACTGCTTTGGGGCGTGTATTGTCTCAACAAGTACAAAATCTACCTATTAACGTTGATACTGAACGTGGTGAAGTGTGCTTTGCATGTTCAGCTGTCTTATTTGATGTTAATTTCTTAGGTCAATCTATTGGTGAAGAACTTAACCGTTTAAAGAAATTATCACCAGTTAATACCGCATTAGAAACAGCATTACGTTTGAAACCTTATCAAGCATTTGCTGAGATTCCTGAAAAGCCTGTAGAGTTAGAACGTTATTTTTCGGTGGCTAGTGACCCTTCTCAAGAAAATGCCGTTTTGCAAGCACGACAAGAATCAGGACTCCTAATTGAAGGTCCTCCTGGGACAGGAAAAAGTCAGACAATTGTAAATATGGTGGGAGATGCTATTGGTCGAAATAAAACCGTATTGATTGTTTGCCAGAAAAAAGCTGCCTTAGAAGTTGTCTATAAACGATTAGCCGCCGAAGGGCTAGATGCACGCAGTATCATGATCAATGATATTAATGCGGATAGAAATACGGTGATAAATAGTATACGAGAACAACTGGATCTATTATTTAAATCTCCTAAAAGAACAGATTGGATCGAAAAACGTAAGCAAGTTGCAGCAAAAATTACAGATTTAGAAAATCGTTTAGATAGTTATCATGAGGCGTTACATCAACAAGACCCTCAAATATGGTTAAGTTATAGAGAGTTGATTGCTGAATTAATTGGCATTAATAAATACTATAAGTTATTTGCGGCACCTCAATTAAGATCAGTGGTGAGTGATTGCAATCCACAACAGTTACTGGCTTTAGAAAATGAGTGTGCGCCGATAGTGCGTTTTTGGTTGCCTGCCTGTTATGAAAATAGCCCATTAATCCATTTAAAAGCTTTTTCCCATGATTTAGCGACGCTGGAAGATTTTAAAAAATTCTTTACCTATTTTTTAACTGTCGAGCAGCTAAGAATAGATAAGTTGAGTAGTAGAGCTCGATTTGAGATAGACAATCCAAAACCCTACCAGCAATGGATTGAAACCGAGGGAAATCATTTTCTAACAATTTCAGAAAGTATCCGATCGCGGTTAGTAAAATGGTTGCCTCTGTTTAAGCCGAATGCAAATGCTTCTGCTGAGTTAGAAAGTGATTTACTGATTAACCAACTGACTTTACTGCAAGAGCGCTTAGCATTATTAAATGAAAGCAGTTGGTGTGATTTATCGCTTAAACTTTGCTTGTTAGAGTCTGATGTATTAAATGATTTATCAGACAAAGCAAGGCTGATGGTAATGCCTAAACCTTGGTATAGTTTCTTAAGTATTAAACGTTATAAAACAAAGCGATCGTTATTAGCATTTTTAGCATTACAAGGAGAATTGCCAAATTTAGAGAGTATTCCTAAACTCTATAATGCATTAGTGCTTGAGCAGGAATATCGCCCAATACGTCAAGAAATACAGGCTATATGCGCTAAACTGCAATTGCCTGTGCCTGATAATCGTACAAATCTAAATATAAAAAATATCGTTAGTGAAATAGTAACAGGTTTGCAGGAGGTGAAAAAATGGGCTGAAAGGATTATGGCTGCTCCTCACTGTGAAGAAGTTGAAAAATCAGTTTTACAAAGTAAAGTAGCATTTGAACACTTATTAAATGATTATAATGCCGCTTTTGAAAGATATGAATCACGTAAAACTTCCCTAGAGGCACTGTTGCCGTTAGTGAGTTATTTTGAAGATACACTTTATGAATACTGCAAAACTGCCATCGAAAAAAATGAAGTTTCATCTCTGTTGCTGATAGAAATTAACCGTGTTCTTGATACCCTTGAAGCTTACCAATATTTTAGAAAACGAGTCCCGCAACTATCAGCTAAAGCGATTAAATTGTTTGAACGTTTAAGGTTCTATCAGGAGGACTTAAATTGTTTACCTGTTACAGAGCTTGATAAAAGTTTTAGACAACTATTAAATTATGAGGCTAAACAGACATGGAAAACGCGTATTGAGCAAGATAACCCTGTACTGCTAACCAATGCGGATGAAATACAACAACAAATTGAGTCTTTAGCAACTGCAGATGAAGAGATACGAGAGTTAAATAACATTCTGTTTAGGCACAATATTCCTGTCGACAAGTTGGCGAGTGCTAGAGAATGGGAGGATATTACACGATTAACAGGGCAACGTGCGAGAAGATTACGAGAGTTTGTTGAGCAAGGTGAGCCTTTAGGTCTTATGAGTTTAAGACCTATTTGGTTAATGAATCCTGATATTGTGAGTCGGCTATTACCTCTAAAGGCAGGTTTGTTTGATGTGGTTATTTTTGATGAGGCTTCACAAATGCCTGTCGAGTATGCAATACCCTCACTTTACCGAGGTAAAGTGGCGATCGTTAGTGGGGATGAAAAACAAATGCCACCTAGCTCTTTCTTTAGTGCACAAGTAGAACTTGAGGAAGATTTAGATCTAAATTTAAATACTGAATTAACCAATGAAGAACAGCAAGAAGTATTGCAAGGCCAATGGAACTCAAAAGAAATTATGGATTGTCCTGATTTATTGCAACTTGCTCGTTCGGTGCTACCTACAACGAGCTTACAAATTCATTATCGTTCGGCATATAGAGAGTTAATTGATTTTTCGAATGCCGCTTTTTATATGAATCAATTAAATATACCAGTTCGTCACCCTTTAAACACAATTAAACAAGCTCAGCCTATAGAGTATATATGGGCAAATGGTGTATATGAACAGCAGACAAATCCAAAAGAAGCCAATACAGTTGTTCAAGTTGTGTCCGAAATTTGGCAGCAGTCATCGAGCAAGCGCCCTTCTATAGGAGTCGTTACATTTAATAAAAAACAGGCTGATTTAATTGAGAAGATATTTTATGAAAAAGCAGCTCAAGATAAAACGTTTGCCACCATCTATAAAGAAGAAAATCAACGGGTAGATAACGGCGAAGATATGTCGATTTTTATTAAAAATGTTGAAAATGTTCAAGGAGATGAACGAGATATTATTGTGTTTTCGACAACTTTTGGGTGCAATGAGAAAGGAATATTTAGACGCAATTTCGGTGTATTAGGCCAACAAGGTGGTGAAAGAAGGCTTAATGTGGCCATTACAAGGGCCCGTAAAAAAGTAGTTTTAGTCTCATCAATGCCAATAGGCGATATTTCTGACATGTTATCTGGCAAACAGATCCCAACTACGCCTAGAGATTATTTACAGTGCTATTTAGCCTATGCTAAAGCATTGTCAGAAGGTGATTTTGAGTATAGTAAAGATTTACTTAATCGGGTTGTGGGAAATAGTCAGTTTGTTATTGAAAGGGCAGAGACTAAAAGACAAGATGCTTTTCTTGATGATGTTGAAGCTTTCATCCAATCTATGGGTGTAGGATATAAACGTCAATCGGGTAATGGAGTATTTGCGTTAGATTTTGCGATTGAAGATCCAGCAACGAAACTATACAGCATAGGTATTGAATGTGATGCGCCTATTAATCCATTATTAACTCATGCTAGATCTCGTGAAATTTGGCGACAATCGGTTTTAAGACATGCAATTCCAAATATTTTACGTATTTCATCACATAATTGGTACGAAAATAAAGAACAAGAAAAGAAACGTTTAAAAACGTTGGTTGAAACTGTATTAACACAAGAGGTAAGTCAATGAGTGGGCCAAAAGTTGTCAAAATTGTTACGCTAGAAGAAGTCACGGCTACTTGCGAAGGCCATTTAGCCCGTCTTGATCAATCGATTAAGCAATGGCAAAACTCAATGGATAAATTGGGTGAAACAGATGAAATGTTTTATGAAAAGACAATTGCAAAACGAAAAACCTTTGATCAGATGTTAAAAGTAAAGCGTTTCGTAGAAATACAAAAACTTGTACCGATGGAAATAACCATTCTCGAAGATGATATTGCAAAACGCCGAAAATTAATTGTAGCATCAAAAAGCCAAGCAGCAATTGAAGAAAAGCAAGCAAAAGAAAATATCAAAGCTGTGGTTAATTTATTAAATAATAAACAAGTGGTACTTTCAGATGAATTAAATAACGATTTACAGGAAGCGATTAAAGGTAAATATCAGGGTAATATTAATCAGCTTTTAACTAAAGCCTTTAATTTACTCAAGCCTAACAACACCACAGAACTTTCACAAAAGCAAAAAGCTTTGCTCAATCGTATGGTGGAAGATGACACTACGCAAACTTTTGCAAGCTGGATAGAGAAACAAAATATTGAATTACAAAAAGACCCTTATATACATAAAATTGAACTCTATCTTGCTGAATTATCATTTGAGCGAAAAGAAGTTTATGATGTATTTATTGAGCGTTTAAATGTTATTGAACAAGAGTTACAACATAGCCGTCAGAAACTATTGCTTGATAGTTTTGTATTAGACTTGGCTCAAGCAGTTAAAGAAGCCAAGGAGCGTGGAGCTTTACAAACAAAATTAGAATTATTATTAGCCGAATTACACCAAACAACAATGGAACCTTTAGATTTTGATCTAAATACACTTGATGTGATTGATGTTAACCAATTGAAAGAATTAATTGATAGGTGTGAACAAACGCTAGCACAAATAACCGAAAAAAATGTAGCGACTTACAGACAACAAGCCATTTTGCAAGGATTGGCTAGTCTTGGATATGAAGTACGACACGGTATGGATACTCAGTGGGTGCAAGATGGGCGATTAGTTTTACGCAATCCGTCCACACCAGGCTATGGTATAGAGTTAGCCGGTAAAGCAGAGGCGACGCGTATGCAGGTACGTGCAGTTAAATTGACTTCTGAAAATGATCATAATCGTGACAAAGATATAGAAACGCTTTGGTGTGGTGATTTTACCAAATTACAGCAATGGCTAGCCAAACAAGGCTCAGACTTAATTATTGAAAAAGCATTGCCTGTTGGTGCAGTTGCTCTAAAATCTGTTATAACAGAGGAGATTAACTCTTCAGAACTAGCGACTGATCAAAAAACATTATTTTCTAAAAAAATATAAGATTATGAAGTAAATTAATGTATTGTTGAACTATCTTCGCTTAAGATTAATTTACTTGTTTACTAATTGCTATCTGATCCTCGTCAAAATATTAAGCAGTACTTACCCTCTAATATTGTTATTTAAGTAATACTGCTTTTCATGTTGCTATAGCGATATCCAGCCATTGGCTGAATGATGACGAATGCGATTATAATAAATTTCAATTTATTCAAATAGTGTTGATTTATCGGCTAATAATGCCATCCAATACTTTATCTAAACAAGCTCTCTGCTAAGAAATGGAGTGATCTCACCGGAGCTATTGGCCTACAAGCCAAGGCAGGTCGTTACGGTGGCACTTATGCCCATAAAGATATTGCTTTTGAGTTCGGCTCATGGCTCAGCCCTGAATTCAAGCCTTATCTAATTAAAGAATTTCAAAGATTTAAAGATGAAGAAGCCAAAGTAATGTCACTGGAATGGAATTTCCAAGGTACTTTGGTAAAGGACAATTACCGAATACATACAGATGCCATTAAAGAACACTTGATTCCGATACAATTAACAAATGCACAAACAGGGAGAGTGTATGCCAGTGAAGCAGACTTACTGAATATGGCTTTGTTTGGTATGACAGCAGCAAAATGGCGACAAGCCAATCCTGATCAAAAAAGGAAACATAAGTAATGTTGCTACATTAGAGTAATTAGTCGTTTTATCTAATCTGCAAAGTATTAACTCAGTCTTAATTCATCAAGGTATAAGTGCTTGCGAACGCTTGATACAACTCATTGGTATTGCGATTAATCAAATGCAATCTTTGGTCAATATTTCTGAAACGAAGAATCTTATATTCAGTTAGTAGTATATAAACGATAATACAGTGTATTTTAGGTATGTAATGCCTGAAATACGCTGTACAAACAGTAATGTTTTCCGCATATAGTGTCTTTATTATCAATTATTAAAGCTCGTTTCAGTTGTGATGGTCTCAGCCCCAAACTAGATAAACATGTTCTGCTAAAATGAGCCGAATCAGAAAATCCCATATCATTGGCTAATTTTGTCAGCGTTGTATGGGAGTCGAGTGTATCAATTACATCCTGCAATCTTTTCCACAATAGGTAACCCCTGAAATTAATACCCAACTCAGAACGAAAAAGATGAAGAAAGCGACTTTCAGAAAGGTGTATTTTTTCGGCGATTTCCCTCGATGAAATTTGCTTTATGGGTAATGATGAAATAATAGAGACTGCTTTATTAATGCGGTTATCTTGATCACATGAACAATTAGGATCTGACTCACATAATAACTTATAGACGTGATAAAGCTCAAATGGTTGGCTAATAGTAACAGACTTCATAAAATAACTGGCAATTTTTAATGCTTCTTCTTTAGTAAGAAAATAAACAGGATTAGTTTCAGTAAAATGCGATAATAAGTGATAATAGGGATCTTCTGGGTCAATAAGCAAATTAATACAACAGACATCTGGTGCGCGCAGTTTATGGGGAACATTTGAATGAATAATAAAACCAAACACCTCTTTTTTTTCATCTGGTGTTTCTAGCTCAAAAGACATATTGTGCAATGATATTGTCAATTGAAGAGAAGGGTGACGATGCCAATCCGTCGTGATATTGTTTATAAAAAGCAATGTAGATAAATTTTGTCGGTGCACTTTAACTAACAAATCATTGTCTAACATGATATTTTATCCTTGCTAAATAAACATCCTTGCCATCAAAAACAGTAACATAAACCATATGTAAAGACTATATATACGTAATTCGATTAACTAAAACTAACTAAAGGATAACACATATCATATATAAAGTTAATCAAGAACAATACAAACCTATTTTTGGCTATTTTAAACCTATCACCAAAAACTTTATTATAGGATCTCAAAATATTTCGCAATCTTTTTGCCATTTTTCAGTAGATAATTTTAATATTAATAATTTTGATGATTTACCATTAAAATTAAAAAAAGATATTCAATACATTCCAGTAAGGAGAAAAATAGAGTTCTTAGCTAGTAGAGTGTTTTCTGCTATGGCATTAGAAAACTTATTGCGTGAGGGAGAATATTACTGGAGACTAAAAAAGTTTCAACGGAGCCGTTTTATGGCCTAAAAACATAGCTGGTTCAATATCTCACTCTAATAATTTTGTAACTGCGGTTACAATAAAACATTCAAATAAGGTTCAAAGCATAGAAGTTGATATAGAAAAAATAATGTCCACTCAAAAAGCAATTGATTTAAGTCAAACGATCCTAAAATGCCCTACTCTCAGTGACATGATAATGGACATAACATATTAAAGTACTTTAGTATTTTTCAGCCCAAGAGAGTTTATATAAGGCGTTTAGCTCAACTGGTATTACACTTTCATATAAAGATATTTTTTGCATAGGTATAAACAAAGAAAAAAAACATATACATTACATGTAGGTAATCCGATCAATAAAGTTTTTGAAGTTCATTTTTATTTTTCAAAATATTATAATCTTGTTATGACTTACGTACTTATCTAACCAACTATTTTTCTATTTCATTCTTTGATGTAATGGTTGATTTGGCAAACCAAACAACTATGATTAATAGTAGAAAAATAATTCCATATAGCCAAAAAATTTCGTTGGTTGCGATTACCAGCCCCTGATTAGTAATATTTTGTGCTAGTTTGGCCGAAGCTTGAGTTTCAGAAAAACCTTGCAACTGAAACTGCTGATATGTGTATTCTAGCGTTTGTATATTTTGATTCATTAGATCAGTTAGTTGGTTGTGATGAATTGCTTCACGATGTTCCCATAATGAATTTGTTAAAGAAGTACCAATGGAAGTAGATAATGTTCTAAAAAAATTAAATAAACTTCCTGCTGCCGCTAACTTGTGAGAAGGTATATCAGTTAAAATTATTATATTCAAAGGCATAACAAAGCAAGCTATCGCAAATCCTTGAAAGAATTGGGGCCATGCAGAACTCGAAAAATCCATATTAGGCTCAAACGAGTAAGCTCTCCAAAAAAAGCACAAAGCAAAAACAATGAAACCAAAAGTCACAAGCTTCCTCATATCTAAATAAGGAACAAAACGACCGACTATTGGAGCAAGAACGATAGGAACTAAACCGATGGGAGACAATGCTAATCCTGCCCACGTTGCAGTATAACCAAAAACTCGTTGTAATAGCTGTGGTTGCATAACTAATGTTCCTATATGTAGCAAAAATGCCAAACTTATGCAAATCGTCCCTACTGTAAAATTTCTTGATCTAAATAAAGATAGATCAACAATAGGATGATTCGATGTCATTTCCCAAAGAACAAAAAAAGAAAGTGTTACTAACGCTATCACAGATAAAATAATAATTTCAGATGAATTAAACCAATCCAGTTCTTTTCCTCTATCTAAAATAAGCTGTAAACTACCAACACCAAATATTAATAAAGCAAGCCCGATAGTATCTATTCGAGATTTACTTATTTCTGTTTCTCGTCCTTTTAATAATATTCTAATACTTATCCATGCTATTAGACCAATTGGCACATTTAGTAAAAAAATCCAGCCCCAAAATAAATTGTCACTTATCCATCCACCCAAAATAGGTCCGCAGACGGGAGCAATAATAATAGTCATCGACCATATTGCTAAAGACATATTTTTTTTGGAATCTGGAGAGTTAGCTAATAATAAACTTTGAGAAAGAGGAATAATTGGTCCAGAAACCGCACCTTGTAGTACTCGTGAAATAATTAACATTTCAAGGCTGTTGGAGACACCACATAACCAAGAGGCTAAAACAAACAACAAAATTGAAAACAAAAATAACTTAACTTCCCCAAAGTACTTAGCTAGCCATCCAGATAAAGGAATTGAAATGGCATTGGATACGGCAAATGATGTAATTACCCATGTTGCTTGGCTACTTGATGTTCCTAGGTTTCCAGCAATAGTAGAGAGTGCTACATTGGCAATTGTTAAATCTAAAATTTGTAAGAAGGCCACTGTTGCCAATGCAACAATAAGCCCAATTAATTTTGCACCTGATAGATATAATGGTGACATTTTATGATTCACTGAATATTACTCTCTAAAATTAAGTTATTTTGCATAATTTCTCGTACTAGTTGCTCGAATTCATCTAAGTCGTAAGCAAGTACATCTGTTTGATATTTAATTTCTTGAGGTGAAATATCAGTAAGTAATTTTCCACTTACATCACTGGTATCCACTGTTACATACATAGATAACCCTACCCGTAATGGATATTCCTTAATTTGCTCTTTATTCAATTCAATACGAACAGGTAAACGCTGAACTACTTTAATCCAATTTCCTGTTGCATTTTGTGCTGGTAATAACGAAAATGCACTTCCCGTTCCCATAGCAATTCCTGTAATCACCCCGTCGAATTTAATATCATCTCCATAAAAATCACTAGTTAACTTAACTTTTTGTCCTATTCGAATGTGTTTTAATTGGACTTCTTTAAAGTTAGCTTCTACCCAAACTTGATCCAAAGGAACAATAACTAATAATCGTTCTCCTCTATTAACCTGTGTTCCAACTTGGACTTGGCGCCTCGAAACATATCCAGTGACAGGGGAAACAATTGTTACTCGTTTTAAGTTAAGCCAAGCTTCCTTTAGTTTAGAAATAGCTTGCTGAATACGTGGTTGTTCTAATAATGAATTCTGCATTAATAGGGCATTATTAATTTCTAACTCTTGCTTAGAAATTTTTAAGTCATTTAACGCAATTAATACATCTTGCCTAGCATGCTCTATTTCTTCTTTTGAAATAGCATTACGAGACCAAAGGCCTTCTCTCCGAGCTAAATCTTTTTCTAATTTATCTAATGTCGCTTGCTTTAATTGAATACTTGCTGACAATTTTTCAGTTGTCATTTGGATCTGTTGAATTTCTCTTATTACCTTGGCTAATTCATTTTTTGCATAACTAAAATTATTTTCAGCATCAATTGATTCTAATTGAGCGATAACATCTTTTTTTCTCACAAAGTCATTATCATCAACGTAAATGGAGGAGATTCCTCCGCTTATTTGAGTATGAATTGGAATTTGATTTCCCATAACATACGCATTATCTGTAGATTGTGTAAACCGAGAAAACATGTACCAAAAAATGAAGTATCCTATCCCTGAAACTAGGAAAATAACAGATAAAATAATCAATTTTTTATATCGTGTTAAACCATTGAATTGTCGGCCATCGGTGTTGTTTTCCATCGTACACTCCATTTACATCTTTCATTTTAATCATTGCTTCTATGAACAGCATCACAAATGCTGTTTCATTAAGCAGACATTCCACCATCAATAACTAGAGTTTGACCCGTAATATAATTACCCCCACAACCGAGTAAAAAATTCACAGACATAGCCATTTCCTTATTATTTTCCATTATGTTACTTCATCTCTTGTTTGGTTATTAGATTGTGAAAAGTTAATGGCATTGTATAAATGGGTAAGTAATATTGTCTTGAACAAATAAGCTAACTTCATTTTATAAAAAAAATAATTGATTTATTTAACTCTCTATATTTCAAATAGTTATTTATTCTTTGACAATTATTTTTATTTAAAAAAAAGAATGAGAGATCTAATATAGCTAGTTTATTCAATTAGAGGATAAAATTCATGACTTACGACTGTGTAATCATTGGTGCTGGACAAGCTGGACTGTGTTTAGCATCATTTCTGACTAAAAAAAATATCACTGTTCTTATATTAGAAAGAGATGAACGTATAGGAGACGTCTGGCGTAGACGACCAGATAGTATGCGGTTGTTTACACCAAGAGCAATGAATCAGCTACCAGGTTTAATTATGGCTGGAGATCAAAAAGGGTATCCAGATAAGCATGAAATGGCTGATTACTTAGAGTTTTACGCTCAACATAACAAATTACATGTATTGCTAAATAAAAATGTATATTCTGTAGAATATAATGATCAAATTTATTCTTTAAAAACTCAAGATGGAGAAACTTTTCAAGCAAAGTGTTTGGTCAATGCAACAGGGGCAAATCAGAAAGTTAATGTTCTTGATATTTCCAGAGATATTCCAGCAGAGATACAGCAGCTGACAATAGATCAGTATCAAAATCCAAAACAACTGTCTTCAAAAAATATTGCAATAATTGGTGATGGTTCTGGTGGTCGTCAAGTTGCTAAAGAGTTAGCTGAAACACATAATGTAACTTTGTTTTGTGGCTCTCCTCGTCCATTTGCTCCCCAGGAACTGTTTGGAATAAACACATTAATTTTATTAAAAAAATTGTCTATTTTAAATTCTGACTCTCGAAGCATTATAGGTCGTTGGCTTAGGAAACGAAATTTAATACCTTGTAACGATATTACCAATAAAATTCTGAATAAAAAAGGAGTTAGGCTTTATTCTAAACTTACTAGCGTAGATGGTAAAAAGTTAATTTCCGAAAGTGGCGAAAACTGTGAACCACATATTGTTATTTGGAGCCTAGGATATAAAGAAGATACAGATTGGTTGACTATTCCTCATTCTTCCAATTCAGACGGGTTTATTTGTCAAGTTGGACATAATGCTGGAGGTAAGACTCCTTATCCCGACTTATTTATTGTTGGAAAAAAATGGTTAAGTTGTCGTGCATCAGAACTAATTTATGGAAGTGTCAATGATGCTCAACGAGTAGCTAATTTTGTTGAAATGGCTTTAAAAAACAAGTGATTTATATGTCTGCAACAAAGTCAGGGAGACTCATAATCGTGTGAAATATACAGAACACCACCACGTTATGAAGCAAAAATGAGCTGATTTAATTGATAAATGCAATAAACAAGGTCTAGAAGAGTAAAACTACACCGATTGCAGAGAATGATTAGAATTTCTCTGCTACTTCTAGCTCCGTTCAATCGAATCAAACAGATGTTTTACTACCCTAGAGAACTTACACTCGCTACATTACTTAATATAAATTCCGAGACTACTAATTAACAAGCTAAATAAATATCTCGCCATATTGATGAGCACATTCAGCAAATGTTTTTTAGCTGTCTCTTTCAATTTTCTCCTAAATAACAGTTTTTTGGCGTTTTTGCAGTGGATTGATCTTTTCTCTTAACAACTTTCGACAGTTGCGCGCTTCTTCTCTTGCTTCTAACAAAGAAACAGTATGTGTAGCACCAAGTCCCATTTTATGTTCTTTTTTTCAAAGCTAAAGCGAAACATCCAAGATTCAGCTCCCTCATGACTAACGCGAAGCCAAAGTCCTGCACCATCGCTATAATCACCTGCTTTATTTATTTTTTTCACAGATAAAGTTTTCAGTTTTTCAATTAGCCTTGCCATGAATAATCCCCCCAACATTTTTTTAATGCGTTGAATTATGTAGAACGAGATAGGCGCATTTAATAAAAAATACAAAACAGTTCGAGTATTTTTCATTGGACGTTTTGATGGACGTTCTAAGCGTGGATTGAAATGGATTACTCTGGATAAGTATGGAATGAATAATAAAAATGAAAGCAAAAAAAAATTCACTTAAACCCTTTATGACAAAGGTCAAAATGAATTTCTCTGGATTGCTGTGGAACCCGCCACAAAAAATAGATGGCGGAAGCGCAGAGATTCGAACTCTGGGAGGGTCGCCCCTCGCCGGTTTTCAAGACCGGTGCTTTCAACCGCTCAGCCACACTTCCGCAATGGCTGTGCATATTAAAGTAGACTTACTTATTTGTAAATAGGTATTTTAAATTTTTTGATTGTTTGCTTTAATTTTCATCAAATCTGGCCATAATTAGTGTAAATATGGCGCTTTCACTATCAAAATAGTGTTGGAATTTATTTTAACGGGTATAATATGGCACAAATAAAAATGCGTGTTTACAAAAATGTTAGAGCAAATACAAACTGATGATAATGGTTATTTAAAAAATTGGCAGGATTGGACTGTTGATTTGGTTCCTTTATTGGCAAAAAAGGAGTCTATCGAATTAACTGATGCACATTGGGAAGTGATTTTATTTGTCCGTGATTTTTATTTAGAGTATAAGACATCGCCAGCGATTAGAGCATTAGTTAAAGCGATGGAAAAAAAATTTGGTGTAGAAAAGGGTAGTAGTCGTTATTTATATAAATTATTTCCTGATGGTCCTGCTAAACAAGCAACTAAACTTGCAGGCTTACCAAAACCCGTTAAATGTATCTAAATAAGCGAATAGAATAATCTCATGATTAGATGGAAATTGCCTTTAATTTTACTTCTTGTGCTTGGTTATTTGCAATACTCGCTATGGTATGGCAAAAATAATATTTATGATTACCAAGATAATCTACAAGTGTTGGCTGATCTTCATGAGCAAAATGCACGATTAAAAGATCGTAATGAACAGATGTTTGCCGAGATTAATAGTTTGCAGCAAGGTTCTGAAGCGATAGAAGAGCGTGCGCGCAACCATTTAGGTATGGTAAAACCGAATGAATATTTCTATCGAATTATTAAAGATCCCAACCCGCAATCTCAATAAGGCGTAACGTGAATAGTACCAGTAATATTGTCGCAATTGTTCCAGCAGCTGGCATCGGTTGCCGTATGAATAATCAAATACCAAAACAATATTTGAAAATTGGCTCCATGACGGTCATTGAGCACACTTTAAATAAGCTATTATCGCATCCTAAAATTACACAGGTGATTGTCGTTATTAATCGTGAAGATGTAATATTTAAAACGCTTGCAATTGCTTTGCATGATAAGATAAAAGTCACTATAGGCGGAGAAACCCGTGCCGAGTCGGTATTAGCGGGTTTGCATTTATTAAATGATAATCAATGGGCGCTGGTTCATGACGCAGCAAGACCTTGTGTTTGTCATGATGATATAACACAATTAATTGATATTGTACTCAATGCACAACAAGGCGGTATTTTAGCTACTCGCGTCAGCGATACCATAAAGCGTGCTTATCAAAATAATGATAATATTATTGAATGCTCCGAAGATAGAAATTATTTATGGGCAGCAGCAACGCCACAGTTATTTAAAGCAAATGAACTAAAATCATGTTTGCAGCAGGCTTTAGATAATCATATGACAATTACTGACGAAGCTTCTGCCATTGAATATTGTGGTGGGCATCCATTATTGGTTGAATGTCGCCGCGATAATATCAAAATTACTCGACCTGAGGACTTAGCGTTGGCCACTTTTTATTTAACTACATAAATGATTATAGGTAGAATTATGCGAATAGGTCATGGATTTGATGTTCATAAATTTGGAGGGGAAGGCCCCATAACGCTTGGAGGAGTGAAAATTCCTTATCAATATGGTCTGGTTGCTCATTCCGATGGGGATGTGGTATTACATGCCATAACTGATGCGTTAATTGGTGCATTAGCGTTAGGAGATATTGGTAAACTTTTTCCTGATAACGATCCTCAATATAAAGGAATTGATAGCCGAATATTATTAAGAAAAGTTTATAGCATTATTCAAAACAAAGGTTATGAACTTGTTAATTTAGATACGACTATTATTGCTCAAGAGCCTAAAATGCGTGGGCATGTCGATCAAATGCGAGTTAATATTGCTGAAGATCTTAATGTTCACTTTGATCAAATTAGTGTCAAAGCAACCACTACAGAACAATTAGGTTTTACCGGGCGTAAAGAGGGTATAGCCTGTGAAGCAGTCGTATTACTTACTAAAATAGCTAAAGTCAATTAAATCAAAAGATAGGTAGCATTCGTGTTAACAGAACTGAATTATTTTTATGGTAAACCAACAGTAACAGGACAATATAAACAACAATATGAAGATTTTATTGTTACTGAAGATCTTGGATTTGAGCTAACCGGTGATGGTGAACACGTCTTGGTTTATCTTCAAAAACGTGATTGTAATACGATATTTGTTGCTGAGCAATTAGCTAAATATGTGGGTATTTCAGCTAAGTTAGTCAGTTATGCAGGATTAAAAGATCGCCAAGCGGTCACTCGTCAGTGGTTTAGTTTACATATGCCAGGTCAAGCAACACCTGATTTTTCGGATTTTAATTTAGACGGATGTGAAATTTTAAAAATTACACGACATAATAAAAAATTAAAAATAGGGGCTTTGAAAGGCAACTATTTTGATATTACATTGAAAATGCTAAGTGATAAATCAGGGATTGAGACTAAATTAGCGTTAATTAAAGAAAATGGGGTGCCCAATTATTTTGGCGAACAGCGTTTTGGTCGCGAACAAAATAATATCACTCAAGCTATCAAATGGGCAAATGGCGAGATTTCCGTTAAAGATCGTAAAAAACGCAGTTTTTACCTTTCAGCAGCACGTAGTGCGATTTTTAATGATATTGTTAGTCAACGTATTGCAGAAAATTTGCATCGTACCGCACTTGATGGTGATATATTACAACTTGCTGGGCGTGGAAGTTGGTTTGTTGCAAAAACAGAAGAGCTGGATTTATTGCAACACCGTTTAGAAAATCGTGAAATTACCATTACTGCACCTATGCTGGGCGATTCTCCACTAGGAACAATGTCTCAAGCACTTGAATTTGAGCAAAATTGTTTAAAAAATTGGATGACTTTTCTTGAATTATTTAAAAAAGAGCGTATTGAAACTGCAAGACGCTCTATAGTGGTCTATCCTTTAGAACTTAACTGGCAATGGTTGAATGATAATAGTCTTACTATGCGTTTTTATTTACCGTCAGGATGTTACGCCACAAGTGTGATACGTGAATTGATAATAGGAAATGAGTAATACATATGCAAAGTTTAAAAATGCAGTCTCTAATTAAATTATTGCGTCAGCAGGGAATCAAAGATGAGCGTGTCTTAACAGCTTTTGCCTCTATACCACGAGAACACTTTATCGACGAGGCACTATCCCATCAGGCTTATGATAACTGTTCTTTACCGATAGGGAGTGGGCAAACCATTTCACAACCTTATATCGTTGCAAAGATGACCGAGTTATTACGTTTAGAACCTAATTCAAAAGTGCTTGAAATTGGAACTGGATCTGGTTATCAAACGGCAATTTTAGCCAAATTAGTCAACCACGTTTGTTCGGTTGAAAGAATTAAAAGTTTACAATGGAATACTAAACGTCGTTTAAAACAATTAGACATTCACAATATTTCTACTCGACATGGAGATGGTTGGTTAGGATGGCCTGAACGTGGTCCATTTGATGGTATTATTGTCACTGCTGCTGCAACACAGGTACCACAAAGTCTTTTAGATCAGTTAGCGAATAAAGGGCGCTTAGTCATCCCTGTTGGTGATGAAGACAATCAAGTTCTTCAATTAATAAAACGCAGTGGTGACGGTTTTATTGTAAAAAATGTCGAAGATGTTAAATTTGTCCCACTTATTAAAGGCGATATTGAATAACAAAGCCTTATTAATAACTTTAATGTGCTCGTTAATATTTAAGATTGAATACTCAGTATTTTTTGACTGATTTTATATTACTGTGTTTTGTTACTTTTAATAATATAAACAAATAGTGATTGATTAGATTTTGCTGATTTTCTTTTGAATATTATCCACCATACTCATGGGTACCTGTCTTTATAGCAATGGCAACAAAAGTGATAACTATTTAATTAAAAAATTTTGATTGTTGGCTGGTGAAATCTTTCGATTATTAATTTTTAAATATCATTAAATAGATATAAAATTATCCATGCAAGCAGCATGGATAATTTTTTACTGAAACGTATGCATTACCTGAAACTTTTTGACAGACATATTTATTGTGTTTGTTCGGAATTTCTCCACTCACAAATACCATAAATTGCATTAAATAGATAAATTAAATATTGTGCAGCAATAACGATGTTATCTGTATAAATATTAAGACCAATTACCAACACATTTAATATCACCCAAAAATACCAATTGAATGAGTAACGCATCATCAACAATAATTGGGCAACAATCCCTAATCCAAAGATAAAGCAGTTAGTTATAAGCTGATAACTACTATTGTTGACTTCAAGCGATTCAGTGATATAAATATTTAAAAATACTGCTGCAATAAGGGCGATAATGGCACATAAAAAATTACTTTCACTCAAGGTTCTGGCTTTAACATTTTTATTGTTATCTTGATTTTTTTGCCAATTAATTAAGCCATAAATGTGTGAACCAAAATAGCAAATACTCGGTAGGCCTGCACCAATATTACCATTAAGAAAGTTAGCAGAGCATTCAGCAACATTAGCTAACATGCCCATCACATTTCCCATATTTTTACGTTTGGCCAATAATATTACACAGATCAATCCACAAAAAGCGCCAATATAGGAAATGGTATAACGAAGATTAAATTGACTAAATGGGTCGGTGTATAAAAAGGCCAATGTTACACATATTATGCAAAAAAGTGGATAGAATTTGTTTCGTCCAATAAATATTATAAGTTGATTTAATTTATTCATATTTAATACTCTTCATTGTTGATAAGTTGATTGACTAAATCAATACAACATAAATAGCGTTCTTCATAATTAGGTGAATCTATTTGAATATAATTAATGTTATTTTTTTCTAAAATTGAGATGAGCAATTGTTGAAAGTCTTTACGCTGTTTCGGACTCCCCAAATGGCGTAAGCCGTCGGCTACCCAAGGTGTATTATTGCCAAGCAATATAACTAGATCAAAACGGTAGTTGTTAATCATTGCTTGTAAAAATGGGTGTTCTTTACCTTCATATTTTTTACAGAAAGCTTGAGTCGTGACAAAATCAGTATCAATAAATGAGACTTTATTAGCATGTTTTATTGCAAAATCAATATATTGTGCATGACCTAGTGCAATTTTATCGTAATCTGCATATTGTAATGCCCGTTCGTCTCCGCCTAATTGAGAAAAAACGTAATCTCGTCCATATTCCCAAGCGCTGGTAGTATTAAATACATTAGCTAATTTATTGACTAATGTTGATTTACCACTTGATTCGCCTCCTAAAATCGCTACTGTTCTAACAAAGAATGGTCTGACTTCAGTTGGAATGTACTGCCAATTTTTGAGGGGTGCTTTGCGAATTTGGGTACCACTAACTTTCATAAATTCTCTTTGAGGATCGATGAGTACCGTATTTAAATTAAATAACTCCTTGTACATGGTAACGTCTTGGGGTTCGCTTGAATAAACGCATTCAGGTTCGATGCCTTTTGCTTTAAACAGCTTTTTGACGCGCTCACTCCATTGCAACCAACCATTTGGATAAGCAGGGATGCCATCTTCTTCTAATAATTCAATGTGAATATTTTTTTGATACTTAAAAGTTTGTAATAGCCAACGAATTCGATCATTGATTGTTGGTTGCCGAGACATGGCACTTTCTTCAAATAATGCCATATCACGTTCTGTATCGGAACAAAGAATCACATATAACTCATCGACTTGACTAATTGCACGTTGAATAAGGTGAATATGTCCAGTATGTAATGGATAAAATTTACCAAAAATGACACCCACTTTTTTGTTTTTGGTTGGTTGTTCAATTTGCAAATATTGGTGAAGCGATTGTAATTTTTGCGCACTTGGATTTTTGATTTTATCGTTAGCGAGTTGACTTAAATAACCTTTAGTCATTTGACAAGCATCGGCAACGGTTTGTAATGATAAATTCTTACGTTTAATTGCTTTTTTTAAATAACTGAAGCTATTCATAGAGTTTCCTTATACTTTGTTTTTTATTTTTAACAAAATATACATTTTTTTAATTAAATGTTCAATATATAAAACTAAATTAATTTTTTATTTAACACAAAATTAAATTTTATGGAAATTTAAGCAGAAATAGCCAATACTATTTTAAGCACAGTTATCATGGATAGATATGCGATACAGACATGTTTATAACATGAATATATTTAGCTAATTAAAATATAGAATTATTAAAAAGGGACAGTATGAAAATTCAAAAAATAGTTTTTTTAATTGCATTAGTTTCAGGTAGTGTTTTTGCCGATAATAATATCACTTTAAATAAAGTGACTTTATTTTTACAAGGTGCCGAATTACAAGGTCAATCAATGGTATCACTAAAGAAAGGTGAAAGTGAAATAGTTTTAACTGGAATTGCAGATGGTATTAATCCATACTCTATAAATGTTGGATTTGATGTTAATAGTAACGTAAAAATATTATCCGTATCATTAGACGAAAAGCATCCAAAAACTAATGAAAATAACAGTGAAATTAATGCGTTAGAACAACAATTGTTACAATTACAAAATAAACTTAATACAACTATAATTCAGTTAAAAGCTGTAAATGAGCAAATTGAACTTTTGAAAGGCAATCGATTAGAAAAATTAACTAAAATTGATAATGATGATTTAGCTCAATTAAAAAAAGTGATGGATTTTATCAAAACTAATTTAGTTATTGCATTAGATGAACAATATCAGTTACAACAAGAAATTGAACAATTAACCTTTCAGATAACTGAATACCAAGCTAAAATCGACAAACAAAAGCAAGCTCAAGAGGCTTTAGTTAGTGCTGTTGTCGTAAAAGTTCATGCTCAAAATGATATTACATTACCCGTTACGCTTTCTTATATAACTAAAAACGCAGGTTGGAAGCCTGTTTATGATATTCACGTTAAAGATATTGATTCTCCATTACATTTAACCTATAAAGCTGATATTTACCAAAATAGCGGTATAGATTGGAAAGATATTAATTTTAGCTTGTCAACGTCTCTACCTACAGATAACCTAAAGTCACCGGAATTATGGTTATGGCATATTGACACTTATTCAGAAAAAGGTGGGTTCTTTTTTTCTAAAATTGGTTATGATGAAAAGAGCGAAAAAGAATCAAGATCGAGAAGACCATCGGATGAAGATTTTCCTAATGAGTTGGGTGTGACTACTCAGTTTGAAGTTAATTTGCCATATACCATTAAAACAAACAATCAAAGTGACCTATTAACATTACAAGATAAAGAAGTGAAAGCCCAATATCATTATGTGGCAACACCAAAAATGGGTAATAGCGTTTATTTGGAAGCACAAATTGCAGATTGGGATAAACTTAATTTATTACCCGGTCAATCATCAATATTTTTTAATGGTAAATATATAGGTAAAAGCTTTATTAATACAATATTTGCTGAAGAGACTCTAGATCTTTATTTAGGTAAAGATAAAAATATTTCACTTTCACGCTATCGAGATAATAGTGAATCCTTAAAACCTGTGTCGGTGGGTAATGATGTTTCACGAAGATATGCCTATACGATTGATGTAAAAAATGGCAAGTCGATGCCAATAAATTTAGTTGTCTATGATCAGATCCCAGTTATTATCAATAAAATTGTAACACTTGATGATATTAAGTATACCGGCGCAAGTTATGATAAAAAAACAGGATTAATAAAATGGAAGTTTGATTTGAATCCGAATGAGACTAAAAAACTTAATTTAAGCTTCAAACTGACTTATCCAAAAGATAAAGTTAACGATATAATGGGATTAAGAGTTAATAACTGAACATATCCCATGTTAATAGAATGGTTAACCCAATTTGAACAAAATAGCCAAATCAGTTTACTTGATATTCATTTAGCTCTGTTTTTAACCGATAAAGCGGAGCTAGATGATGATATTACAGCTAAACGTTTTAGTTTTTTAGTCTTATCACTGAGTAAAGAAGTGAGAGCAGGTCATGTCTGTCTTGATCTGACTAATTTAAATCAACAATTCATTGAACCACAATTATGGCAGGATTTGGGGGCTCCGAGTGAACAAGCTTGGCAAGCTGTACTTGAACAAGCTGAAAGTAAACACGTTGTGAGTGATGGCAGAAACTTATCACCCCTTATTTTTACCCAAAATAAACTCTATTTTCAGCGTATGTGGTTTGATGAAGTCAATGTGGCTCAATATTTTAATCACACAACACTTGCCCAAGAATCCAATTACTTAATTGATTTAAATGTAATTCTCAATCAGCTTTTTAGCAATAATGAAGAGTCTATCGATTGGCAAAAAGTTGCCGTGGCAGTTGCATTAACCCGTAAAGTAGCCATTATTTCTGGTGGGCCGGGAACGGGTAAAACCACAACAGTTGCAAAAATACTTGCTGCAATTAGGCAAACTAATCCTAAAGCTCGATTAGTTACATCCGCACCTACAGGTAAAGCGGCGTCAAGATTAACTGAATCGCTAAGTCGAGCAATTGAACAGCTTTCCTTATCATCTTTAAATATTAATACGGAATCAATTACTTTGCATCGCTTATTGGGCGCCAAAGCGGATAATCGCTCGTTCACCTATGATAAAGATAATCCACTCAACTTGGATGTATTAGTGATAGACGAAGCATCAATGGTAGACTTAAATATGATGGCGAGAGTAATAGATGCGTTACCATCCTCAGCACGCTTAATTTTGCTTGGCGATAAAGATCAACTTTCATCGGTCGAAGCAGGTGCTGTATTTGGTGATCTCTGTGCATTTATTACTGATGGATATAGCGAATTACGAGCTAAAGAACTAAGCCAAGTGACAGGTTATGACGTGCCAATTTCAGAGCGAACAGCCAACATTACTGACAGTATTTGCTTATTACAGAAGAGTTATCGATTTGATGAAGCATCGGGTATCGGTTTACTTGCTAATGCGGTAAAAGATGGGAAATCAGGTGTTGTTAAACAATTATTAAACAATGCTTCATTGAGTGATATTAAGTATCAGGAACTTTCATCTCAGCAAGCCTACCAAGCTGTTTTACATGATAGTGTGGATCAATATCAACATTATCTAAATGCAATAAATCAACACGGTGTTGATGATATTGCAACGATTTTAGATAAATTTGCGCAATATCGCTTACTCTGCGCAGTTCGAGAAGGACAGTTTGGTGTGAGTGGTTTAAATAAGCAAATCGAGTCTTTATTAGCTCAAAAAAAGTTCATTCACCTTAAGAATGATGAAGCTTGGTATGTCGGTCGTCCGATTATGATTTTACGCAATAGCATTTCATTAGGACTTTATAATGGTGATATTGGAATTACTTTAAGGGCAGAGCATGACCATTCAAAATTACGAGTCTATTTTCCATTTGCGGACGGTTCGATAAAAGGGTTTTCTCCTTTCCGATTACCTGAGCATGAAACGGCTTATGCAATGACGATCCATAAATCACAAGGATCAGAATTTGATCATGTAAATATTATTTTGCCAACGGATTATTCACCATTACTTAACCGTTCATTACTTTATACCGCTATCACTCGCGCTAAAAAAACGGTTTCAATTTATGCAACGGAACAAATTCTGCAACAAGCAATAAAATCTCAAACACAAAGGCACAGTGGTTTAGTTAATTTATTACTGAATAAAGGATAAAGTTCTATAAATAAAAGTTAGCAGATTGATTATTTTATTAGATATTAAAAATAAAAAATTATATAGGCACGAAGAGAGTACAGGGCATATCGCCCTGTAATTGGTATTAATGAATAATTTTAGCTAAGAAGTCTTTAGCACGATCTGATTGTGGATTAGAGAAGAATTGTTCTTTTGAGGTATCTTCAATAATTTCTCCCTTATCCATAAAGATAACACGGTGTGCAACTTTACGCGCAAAGCCCATTTCATGAGTAACAACCATCATCGTCATGCCTTCATAAGCAAGTTCAACCATTACATCAAGTACTTCATTAACCATTTCTGGATCAAGCGCTGAGGTTGGTTCATCAAATAGCATAACAATTGGATCCATGCAAAGCGCTCGAGCAATCGCAACACGTTGCTGTTGACCACCAGAAAGCTGGGTAGGATATTTATCAGCATGAGCAAGTAAACCCACACGTGCTAATAGATTAAGAGCTTTTTCACGAGCCTCTTCATCCGCTCGACCTAATACTTTAATTTGGGCAAGCGTTAAATTTTTTAAAATGGTTAAATGAGGGAAGAGTTCAAAATGTTGAAATACCATACCCACTTTTGATCGTAATTTCGCTAAATTAGTTGCGGGATCGGTTATTTCTGTCTCTTCAATAATGATTTTACCTTGTTGTACGGGTTCTAAACCATTAACAGTTTTGATTAATGTTGATTTACCTGAACCAGAAGGTCCACAAACAACGACAACCTCACCTTTACCTACTCTTGTTGTGCAGTTTTTTAAAACTCGAAATTGTCCATACCATTTTGATATATTTTCTAAGGAGATCATCGATTTATCCCTTTCTTAAAATAATTAACTAACAGTGAAGCAGTAAAACAAATTACAAAATAACTTGCTGCTGCAAAAATAAGCATTGAATATTTAATCGTACCGCCTTGAACTTTACCAATTTGAGTTACACTTGCACCGAAAAGGTCAATTAAACTCATCACAAAAACTAACGAGGTGTCTTGGAATAAGATAATACCTTGAGTTAGTAACAGTGGCACCATAGACCGAAATGCTTGAGGTAAGATAATTAAGCGCATGGCCTGACCTTTAGTCATACCTAAAGCATAAGCAGCATGATATTGGCCTTTGTTCACTGCATTGATACCCGCGCGAATGATTTCTGAATAATAAGCTGCTTCAAAAAGTGCAAAAGCTATCATTGCCGAAACAATACGTACATCCGCATAAGGTGGTAAATTAAATATATATTTAATAACTTGTGGCAATGCTAAATAGAACCATAACAGCACTAATAATAGTGGAATGGAACGAAATAAATTTACGTAGCATTTAGCAAAAATATTAAGCAATTTATTATTTGATAAACGCATTAACGCAAGCATAGTACCCCAAACAATACCAAAAATGACCGCATTAAGGGTGATTTTTGTTGTTAACCATAAACCACTTAATAGTAAATGATAATTATCAAATACCAATGAAGGTATATCCGCAATCCAATCAAAAAGCTGCATCTTATCCTCCATGATTCATGTTAGGTAAGCGAGTATGTTTTTCAACAATACGCATAATAGTGAGTACCGCATAATTTATTAGCATAAAGGCAATCGTTACACCACACAAAATTTCGACAATACTATTGGTTGATTCATTAATACGATCAATCTGTCCAATTAAATCTATTAACCCAATTGTTGAAGCAACAGATGAGTTTTTAATAATATTAGTCATTTCTGATGTTAATGGTGGAATAATGCGACGATAAGCATTAGGTAATAAAACGTATCTATATGCTTGACTATTGGTTAAACCAAGTGCGATTGCTGCATATCTTTGGCCTTTAGGCAAAGTTTGAATACCCGTTCTTACTTGCTCGGCAATTCGAGCAGATGTGAACAATCCTAAAGCAGTTGCGGCCATGATGAACGAACTAATATCTGGTGATAAATCAGATACAAACCACGTTCTTAAACTGCCTATCAGAAGTTCAGGAAATAGCATACTCCATAAAAACATTTGTACAAGTAAAGGGATATTACGAAATAGCTGAATATAGCTTGCCGCAAAATTACTTAGAAACTTGTTGTCAAGTGTTCTACAGATACCAACCAATGAACCCAGCACAAAGGCGATGATCCATGCTGTAATGGCTAATGAAATGGTCACAAAAATGCCATCTAACAGCCAATTTAAATAAATCCCATCACCATAAGGGGTGGGTTCAAAAAATAGTGTCCAATTAAAACTCATAATATATTTAATTCACTAATTTAGATTATGTACTAAATGCTGCAGCATTTAGTACATGGATTAGAAAGATAAGAAAAGTATTAATCTAATGCTTTATCGTTAGGGTTTGCAAAAAGCTCAACCATTTTCGGTGAAATTTCAAGTTCCATATTTGCACCTTTTGGTGGTACTGGTTGAGTGAACCATTTGTTATAAGACTCTAATGCTTTTCCTGATTTTTGGGCTTCAGCAATGGCGTTGTCCATTAGTTGTTTAAATTGAGTGTCACCCTTTCTTAACATACAACCGTAAGATTCATAAGATAAAGGTTCACCAACAATTTTCCACTCAGCAGGATTAATTGCACGTGAACGTTCACCAGCCAATAAAGCATCATCCATTAAAAATGCAGCAGCACGACCAGTTTCAAGTGCATAAAATGCATCACCATGATCTTTTGGGGTAATGATCCGGATACCTAATTTTTCTTTATTGTTGATTTGATTTAAACGGATTTCAGAAGTAGTACCCGCAGTCGTTACTACATTTTTGCCTTTTAAATCTTCAATAGTATTGATATTACTATCTGCTTTAACTAAAAAGCGCGTACCTACAATAAAGATGGTGTCTGAAAAATCAACTGTTTTTTGGCGTTCAAGATTATTAGTAGTTGAACCACATTCAAAATCGTAAGTATAGTTGTTAAGAAGTTGAATACGTGTCTTAGAAGTAACAGGTAAATATTTTACTTTAAGGTCAGGTAAGTTTAACTCTTTTTTCACTGCATCTACGATTAGATTAGAGTAATCTTGTGAATAGCCAATCACTTCTTGCTTATCGCCATAGTAGGAAAATGGAATAGAAGATTCACGATGACCAACAACAATAACACCACTTTCTTTAATTTTAGCTAACGTGCCAGTAAGTTCTTCAGCTAATGCCGAACCAGTCATTAGACCTAACATTGCAAGTGATAAAACTAATTTGGTTAATTTTGTCTTTTTGTTCATTCTCGTCTCCTACTGTTTGATTTGTATCATATTAAATTTATTTAATATTTTTACAAAGGGCGTATATTATAACTTATTTTTTAGCATAAAAGTACTTTTTACTGTTTATTTATATATCATTGGCTCCAAATGCGTAGCTATAATTATGCTTTATAAGCAATTATTTCTGAACATGATTTTATTTGAAACTAGGTATAGTTAAGCAATATTTATGCCATTATCGTAAATTATGAACGTCTTTTTATAAATATTGGGATACACATTAATATCATGAACAATAAATAAGGTTTATTTCCCCATCTAGCATAAGGAGTTAGGCCAGTAGTTGGTGATAGACTCTCAGTTAAAACAGTGGTGGTAAATGCTGGAATTTGTTTTATGATTCTTCCTTGCTGGTTAATTATTGCGGTAATACCATTATTAGTACTGCGAATTAATGGACGACCAAACTCTAATGCTCTAGCTTGTGCCATTTGCAAATGCTGTTTTGGACCAATACTATCACCAAACCAAGCATCATTTGAGACAGTGAGTAAAAAATCTGTATCAGGCTTAAAGTTTTCCCATATAAGATCGGATAAAATTACTTCATAACAGATAGCGGTTGTGAATTTAAACCCTTTCATGGTTAATTGGGGCTGTGTTTCATCGCCTGCTTTCATTGAAGACATTGGAATATTAAGCAGTTCAGTAATGGGTTCAAGTAAAGATTCAAATGGTGTAAATTCACCAAATGGTACTAAATGATGTTTTTGATAACGATGAGCTGTTGGGTATTGATAGGGTTCTTTTTTGCCCAATACAATTAACGAATTATAAATATTACCTTTATTTCGATTGTCTGGTTCATTAAAACGATAATCAATAATACCAACGGCAATTTCAGAATCATTCGCCCTTGCTTGATTATCTAGATAATATAAAAAAGGTTGTTGATTGGTTTCAAAATCTGTAATGCTGGCTTCTGACCATATTATAATCTTGTCTTTACCAAAACTTTGTTGGGTAAGTTGATAATAGGTTTCTAAAGTATTATTTAATTGTTCACTGCTCCACCTTAAAGTTTGTGGAATATTGCCCTGAATTAATGAAAAATTCGCTATACGATGATGATCAACTTCGGTCCAGTTTTTATCTTTGAATAAAATTGGTGCAATGAAGATCGTTAATAGTGCAATTATTGCACCAAGCGCGTGCTTTTGGGATTGATGTTGCTTAATTTTATATAAACTGTAAATAGCTAGTCCACATAAAAAACAAGTTAGCAAATTCACACCATCTATACCAACGATAGGAAAATAGGTCCGCAGTGGGCTATCAAGTTGGCTATAACCAAGTTGTAACCAGGAAAAACCCGTTAAAATGTAACCACGTAAAAATTCAGTACATTGCCATAAGATAGGTGCAGCTAATGCCAATTGCTTGAATGAAAATTGAGGTGCTAAACGATCTGCATTTCTAAGTAAAAAAGCAAATAACATCGGGTAAAGTGACAAATATAGGATCAGAAAGCCTAGTATCACCATTGCAATAGGTGTAGGTAGTTCCCCATATTGTTTAATACTGATATAAACCCAATGGACCCCTGAGGTAAAATAACCAATTCCCCAAGTCAATCCTAATAACATTGCTTGTTTTTTAGTTTTATTCGCAATAAGCCATAATAGGCCAGCAAAAGAGATAAATGCTAAAGGCCAAATATGAAAGGGAGCATAACTAAAAACAGCGATGCAACCGTAAATAAAACTTAGTAGCAGATATTTAAGCATGTTATGGCAACTCTAAATTAGGCACTGTGGCATCTTCCGGAATAGTTACATGCAGTTGGATGATACGTCTTTTATCGGCTATGGTTACTTTAAATTGATAACCGTCAATGATTATACTTTCACCACGTAAAGGTAAGCGTCCAAAATGTTGCATTACCAAACCACCAATCGTATCCATTTCGTCATCACTAAAATGTGTCGCAAAAATTTCGTTAAAATCTTCTACAGGAGTGAGCGCACGTACGGTGTAAACCAAAGGAGATAAGCGACGAACATCCCGATCTTCAACTTCATCATATTCATCTTCAATATCACCTACAATGAGCTCTAAAATATCTTCAATTGTAACAAGACCTGATACTCCACCAAATTCATCAATCGCTATTGCCATATGGTAACGTTGCATACGAAACTCTTTTAACATATGATCAACACGTTTACTTTCTGGCACAATAACCGTTGGTCGTAGTATCTTTTTTAAATCGAAACCGTCAATACCTTGGCGGATAAATATGAGTAAATCTTTCGCCAGTAACACACCTTCAATGTGGTCTCTATCTTCACTAATTACAGGATAACGAGAGTGACCATGTTCAGAAATAATATCTAAGCATTGATCAAGTGAATAATTGTCTTTGATAGTAACAATTTGTGAGCGGGGGATCATAATATCGCGAATGCGTTGTTCGGCTATATCCATTACGCCTTCAATCATATCAAGTGTATCTGGATCGATAAGCTCGTTTTCTTCAGCTTCGCGTATAACTTCAATCAGTTCTTCTTTATCTTTGGGTTCTGAATGAAATAACTGACTTAACCATAAGGCAAACCCTTTTTTGGATCTCCGGGGATTATCATCGCTCATTTGCTTTTTCCTTTACTAATTTATTGTATTTAATTATTTTTACTTCAGTTTAGTTATCATCAATGATGATAACTAAACACAGTTATTCGTCAATCGGTTGATATGGATTATTAAATCCTAGTTGTTGCATTATATCAATTTCGATATTTTCCATTTCTTCGGCTTCTTCGTCAAGAATATGATCATATCCTAATAGATGCAAACAACCATGCACGATCATATGTGCCCAATGTGAAGTTAACGATTTATGTTGTTCTTTCGCTTCAGCTTCCACCACTTGTTTGCAAATAATCAAATCACCCAATAGTGGTACCTCAATTTCAATCGGTGATTCAAATGGAAAAGAGAGTACATTGGTGGGTTTATCTTTGTGGCGGTATGTATTATTTAACTGCTGGCTTTCTTGTTCATCCACAATTCGGATAGTGATTTCAGCATTATCCATAAATTGAGGCAAAATCACGTTTAACCATTGCATAATTTGTTCTTCAGTTGGCAAATTTTGGTTATCGTCTGTAGCTATTTGCAAATCTAAAATAATTGCACTCATTTTACTGTGTTTACCTAATTTATTTATTCACGATGATAAGGATGGTTAGTGGTTAAGCTCCATGCTCGATAAAGGCTTTCTGCGACAATGACACGCACTAAAGGATGTGGAAGCGTAAGAGGCGACAGCGACCAGCTCTGCTCTGCCGCAGCTTTACAAGCAGGAGATAAGCCTTCAGGCCCCCCAATGAGCAAGCTCACATCACGGCCATCAGTTTTCCAACGTTCTAACTGTTGTGCTAAATTATGCGTAGTGTAAGGTTTACCTGGAATATCTAATGTGATAATGCAGTTGCCTTTACCGCAATTTGTTAACATTTGTTCGCCTTCTTTATCTAAAATTCGGGCAATATCTGCATTTTTAGTTCGTTTTCCAGCTGGAATTTCGATAAGTTCTAGTGGCATATCTTTAGGGAAGCGCGAACGATAATCTTCAAAAGCGGTGGTAACCCAACTTGGCATTTTGTTGCCAACAGCGATAAGCTGTATCTTCACGCCACTAACTCCAAAGTTTTTCGAGTTCGTAAAGTTGACGGGTTTCTTCTTGCATAATATGTACAATGACTGAATCCATATCAACCACTACCCAGTCAGCATCATTTTGGCCCTCGCTACCTAAAACAAGAAGCCCATGTTTTTTCGCTTCATCAAGTAAATGCCCTGCAATGGATGATACGTGACGGTTTGAAGTGCCCGTACAGACAATCATATAATCGGTAATGCTTGATTTACCACGCACATCTAAGGTAACAATGTCTTTGCCTTTTAGATCATCAATCTTATCGATAATAAAATCTTGTAACGACTGTTGCAAAATAATCTCTCTATCATAAAAATTAAAGCATCAGTATATCATATTTTTAAAAAATAACGGTGAAGATAACATTGACCTTGTATATTTTGTCAAGAAGTTCAGATTCACTATATGTTTGAATAAAAATTATTTCATTAATTCAACTATTAAGAGCAATAACTCTATCAAATAATGGATTATCCGTTAAACGATGGGTAACCATAATTAACGTTTTATTTTTACAAGTTTGTTTGATCAATTGAATAATTTGTTGCTCGGTCTGCTGATCAAGGCTTTCTGTTGGTTCATCCATCAAAATGAGTGGAGAGTTGTGCAGTAAAGCTCTGGCAATACCAATACGACGAATTTCTCCACCCGATAAAGCGCGACCACCTTGACCGATAGGCAAATTCAAACCTTGATCTGTATTTAACAATTTTTCAAGTTCAACTTGTTTTAAGACTTCGATAAGTTGTTGCTCAGTAGCTTGTGCATTGCCTATCAACAAGTTTTGCTTTAAGGTATCACTAAAAATTGCAATAACTTGTGGCACCATCGCAATCGCTTGTCGTAAGGTTTTTTCGTCCAATTGATTCAATGGTGTGCCATTAAAATAGATATTGCCTGAGGTGGGTTCCCAAGCGCGATTAACGAGATTTAATAATGTTGATTTACCGCACCCAGTTTTTCCAATTAATCCAATATGTTCCCCTTGATTAACCGTTAACGAAAAATCTGTTAATACCGCGAAAGGTTGATTGGGATAACTAAAATTGATGTTTTCAAATTGTAGCGTTGCTGAACTTAAATCAACTTTTTTGCTTTCACTTTCCGAGATAAATTTAATATCAGGTGTTTGATTAAAAATTGCTGTTGTGCGCGTAGCGGAGGTTAATACTTGCCCTAAAAAGATAAACGCACCAGGGATTGGTGCTAGAATTTCGGCACTGGCAAGACTCACAAATACAAATAAGGCAACTAAAGGCGAAAGGGTATATTGCGTAATTAACCAAAGAACCAATAGCGTTAAAAAGCCAGCGATCAATAATACTAATGCACTTGAAAGTGCCATTAAAGTTGATTGCTGCTGTTGATTACGAAGCCAATTTGTTTCCAGTTCATCCAGTTTGTGACGATAACGAGATTGAGCATTGAAAAGGGTAAGTTCAGCTTGCCCTTGTAAATAATTGATCAGTAATAAGCGATATTCACTTTGTTGCTTTGCTAAGTTCTTGCCCAGTTCTTTTCCAGCTTGGTAAAAAATAACGGGTACGACTAATAAAGTAAGGGTCAGAATAATAGTGATAACAAGCGCTACCGGTAGATTGATATTACTTAGCACAATAAAGATTATACCAATCGTGAGCAAGGCGGTCACAATAGGCGAAAACAGTTTGAGATAAAGATGATCCAGCGCATCAATATCAACAATAAAGCGGTTAAGTAAATCGGCTCTTTGATATTGAGCTAACTGATTGGCACTCAGTGGTAAAATCTTACGAAAAGCTAATGTCCTTAAATAGGCCAAGATCTTAAATGTCGTATTATGATCCACCAAGCGTTCCATATAGCGTGCTGCTGTGCGAGTAATTGCTGCCCCACGCACTCCCGCTGCCGGTAACATATAGTTAAAAGTATATAAGCCAGCAACCCCAACAACTGCCGTTGAAGCTAGAAACCAACCCGATAAAGAGAGTAAAAATACACTAGTAAAAAGAGTCAAAAGCGCTAAAGATAGACCACACAAAATTTGCCAAAAATAGTGTTTATACAGTGCGATATAAGGACGTAATATGGCTAACATAAATCCTCCTTGCTATCACAATGTAACTGACCATCTGCTAACTGCCAAACTTGGTTATAAATATGCATATCATCGGTTTGATGGGTTATGGTAATTGTATTTGGTGCAATATGTTGTTGATCTATATTTTGCATGGTATGTCTATCTAGGCTTGCTGTAGGCTCATCAAGAATGAGCAATTGACATGGTTTTAACATTGCTCGAGCGATTGCTACACGTTGAGCTTGTCCGACTGACAAACGCACTGCGTCTTCACCTACTTGGGTATCTAATCCTTGAGGTAATTTATCAATAACAGACACTAACTGGGTTTTGGCAATTACAGTTTCAATTTCATCATCAGAAGCATTCGGTTTTCCTAATAAAATATTTTCACGTACTGAGCCATTAATAAGATAAGGACTCTGTCCGATCCAACTGATTTGTTGTTGCCAATGGGTAATATCTAATTGATTAAATTCGATCCCATTAATCTTCAATGAACCCTGATAAGGTAAAAAGCCAAGCAAAACTTGCATTAACGAAGTTTTACCTTCACCACTTTTACCGACTAAAGCTAATTTAAAAGGTGTTTGTAAAGTGAATGATAATGGTCCAACAATGGGTTGCTGTTCGCTAGACAGTACAATCAAGTCACTTGCTTCAATAGTATGTAATGGTTGATTGATTTGAATTGGGTTGGCATCATGGTGAGCTTGATTTAACAAGACATCTTTACTTAAAAAAGCTTCAATATTGTCCGCAGCTGCAATGGCTTCAGCTTTGGCATGGTAGTAAGTTCCTAAATCGCGTAATGGTTGAAAATATTCGGGAGCTAAAATTAACGTAAAAAAACCCGCAAATAAGGTCATAATACCATTATATGAACCGAAATTAAATTCCCCTAAATACGAAAAACCAAAATACACCGCTACGATGGCGATCGAAATTGACGTAAAAAATTCCAACACAGCTGAGGATAAAAAAGCCATTTTTAATACTTGCATGGTTTTAACGCGAAAGTCTTCGGATGCTTGAGCAATTTCGTTGGCTTGTTTTTCTCCTTGATTAAATAGACGGATAGTATTAAGTCCTTTTAAGCGATCTAAAAAGTGACCACTTAAATATGCCAGAGCTTTAAAATGACGACGGTTAATATCTGCTGCGCCCATACCAACTAAAATCATAAAGATTGGAATCAGTGGAGCAGTACATAACAAGATAGCGGCTGCTGCCCAGTTAAACGGTAAAATAGCAATGCAAATTAAAATTGGGACGATACTGACTAAACGCATTTGTGGCAGATAACGAGCAAAAAAGTCATGCAGATTTTCTACTTGCTCTATAAGTAACGTACTCCAAGCGCCCGTAGTACTTTGATTTAAATAAGCAGGGCCATAAGCTTCAAGTTGATTAATTAAGTCATTACGAATTTGCTTTCGTACCTTTTTTCCTAGTGCAAAGTTGATCTTTTCGCGCACATACATTAACAGCGCTCTACCTAATAAAATAATAATAAGTGAAGCAAAGTAAGGTAGGATATCGACAAAATGTTGTTGCTCAATAATCAGTTTTTGTAAAATAACTGCGAGTAGAGCCGCTTGCATAATAACCAATAAAGTCAATGCAAAACCAGTTAAAGCAGAAGCACGCAAATCTGCTTTATGCATTTTTGCATGCTGTTTCAACCAGCCAAGTAGATAAGTTTGACGTTTTTTATCTAGTGACATGATGATATTTTAGTTTATTTCAAATTATCCAAATAAAGTTCAGCATCGAGTGCAGCCATACATCCAGTTGCAGCTGAAGTGATCGCTTGGCGATAAATATGATCCATCACATCACCTGCGGCAAAAATACCTTCGACACTGGTTTGTGTCGCATTACCATGTGTACCAGATTTAACTTTGATGTAGCCACCATTTAATTCAAGTTGACCTTCGAAAATAGTGGTATTGGGTTTATGACCAATGGCAATAAAAACGCCCATAACAGATAGATCCTCAGTAAGATTAGGATCTTGAGTGCTACGCAGTCTAACCCCTGTAACGCCCATATTATCACCTAATATTTCATCAACAATTTGATGGGTATGTAAGATTACTTTGCCTTCTTGTATCTTTTCAGCTAAACGATCCATTAAGATCTTTTCTGCTCTAAAGCTATCGCGACGGTGGATTAAATGTACTTCACTGGCAATATTGGCTAAATAAAGCGTTTCTTCAACGGCAGTATTTCCGCCTCCTACTACTGCTACTTTTTGATTGCGATAGAAAAAACCGTCGCAGGTGGCACATGCTGATACACCTTTACTTTTATACGCTTCTTCAGAGGGTAAACCGAGATATTGAGCAGAAGCACCAGTCGCAATAATTAATGCATCGCAACTGTACTCTGTTTCACTGCCATAGAGTTTATAAGGTTTGCTACTAAAATCGACTTGATCGATATGATCTAAAATAATTTCAGTATTAAATCTTTCGGCATGCTCTTTCATTTTAACCATTAAATCAGGCCCAGTTAATTCAGGTGCTCCTGCTGGCCAGTTTTCAATTTCAGTCGTGGTTGTGAGTTGACCACCTTGTTGTATCCCAGTAATTAAAACAGGTGAAAGATTTGCTCGAGCGGCATAAACGGCTGCGGTATAGCCAGCAGGGCCAGAACCAAGTATTAGTAAACGTGCATGTTTAGTTTTCATCTTTAAATCCTTATTTATATTCTGGCTGTTAACACAGAACTCGCTCAATTAATAATTTGTTAAGTCTAACATTATCAATCTTTATAGTGCAAAAAAATTGATTATTATAGTGATAGGTAATGACGATAAGATATTTTTTCAACAGTTGGCAAAAGTTATCTTTTTTTATTGTTCACTTAATTTTTAAAGACAATTAATAAATGAATTTAAATTATCGATTTGTTTATAAAAAAGAAAGATGAATAGATTGCTCATGAAAAATTTAGAAGTTGTATAAAAAATAAATGAGAAAAATATAAAGCGTATAATACCAAAAGGCGGAACAATTTACTAAATCGCTATCTTCTTTTAAACATTTGTTTAGGTAGGATTAAATTAAAAACGGTCTTGGAGCGTTATTGGTTAAGTAACCATTAATCTTATTGTTGCTTTACGCCTTTGAGGCATAAAGCAATAGACAGTTTATATTTATTCAGATAGATATGTGGTGATATCCTTGAGTGGCCAACGTATTTTAGGTGTTGGTTCATTGATGCGATAACCAAATGCTAAACAAAGTGCTACACCGAAATTTTCACCACTAAATGACGGTATGTGATTTTCTAAAATTTTAATAACACCATCATGTTGAAATCCACCAATCGCACAGGAATCGATATTATGATAAGCGGCGGCTGTGAGCATATTGGCACAAGCTAGATAAGCCTGCATTTCTAATGAATGATTCATAGTTAGGCCGCTGGCTAAACCATTTTCATAAAAATTGAGCCTTGATTGACACGTAGTATCAATACAATTTTGATCATCTGGATCAGGTAATGTACGTGCAATCGCCTTACGGAAATACTCACTTTGTACCGAAAAACTGTTTGATTTACGATAAAGTACAATTACATAATGTGAGCAACTGGTGACTTGCTCTTGTTTGAAACAAGCCTCAGATAATTCGCTTTTAATTTTAGAGCTGTCAACCACCACAAAATGCCAAGGCTCAAGTCCAAATGCTGAAGGGGATAAGCGACCTGCATCTAAAATATATTCAATTTCAGCAGGATCAATCTTTTTTGTTTCGTCAAATTTTTTACATGCGTGTCGAAAATATAAGGCTTGTGTTAATTTATCCATGTTTTCTCCTATTCTTTTGTATTCCATGGGGCAACTTTTAATAATAGTAACATACCAGGTATGGCAAGAACCGTACATAAACCAAAGAAAGTTGTCCATCCTAAATAATTAACCATAATGCCTGTAGTGGCATTAATTAATGTTCTTGGGATAGAAGCAATACTTGTAAATAATGCAAATTGTGTTGCTGTATAAAGGGGATTAGTTGTTTTTGCTATAAAAGCTACAAAGGCTGCTGATCCTAGCCCAACGCCTAACGCTTCAAAGCTAATCACTAAAGCTAATAAAATTTTAGCGTGGTAGGTAATTTCAGTAAATGGACCTTCAACAGACAACCATGCAAACCCTAAAATAGAAATAACTTGTACAAAACCAAATAGCCAAAGTGCACGATTAATCCCAATTTTGATCATCAATATGCCGCCCATTAATGCACCAAATACACTTGGCCATAATGATGCATTTTTAGCAATCCAGCCAATATCCAAACGGCTAAAACCCATCTGTAAATAAAAAGGAGTTGCTAGTGAGGTTGCCATACTGTCACCCAATTTATAAAGGAAGATAAAAGCCAAAATCGTGAGTGCACTTTTTATACCTTGACGATTAATAAATTCACTAAATGGCTTAATGATGATATCTTCAATACTATGGTTTTTTGGCGCTTGATTGATAGGCTCTTTAACTTTCAATGTCATAATAATTGCTGGTAACATAAATAGCCCAGTAATAATAAAAACACTGTTCCAAGGTAGATAGTTGGATAAAATTAATGATAGCGAACCGGGTACTAAACCAGCAACACGATAAGCATTGGTATGAATACTGTTGCCAAGTCCCTGTTCGTTATCTAAGAGTAATTCTCGCCTAAATGCATCAAGGGCAATATCTTGTGTGGCTGAAAATAGAGCAATAATAAAACAGATAGCAGCGATTACCCAAATGTTTAATGTAGGCGAGAAAAAACCTAAAATTGTGATAAAGAATACTAATACAATTTGCGAAGCAAGCATCCATCCTCGTCTTCTACCTATATTGAAAAGCGAAATATTGTCCATAAATGGCGCCCAGACAAATTTCAAAATATAGGGAAATTGTGTTAACGAAAACGCGCCAATTGTTTTGATATTGATACCTTCGCTTTCTAACCAAGCAGGTAATAATTGCAACAACAAATAAAAAGGTAAACCAGATGCAAATCCAGTAAAAATACAGATTAGCATTTTTTCGGTAAAAATTGTTTTTATAAGTGAATTTTGCTCATTAGTCATTCTTTAACTTTATTGATTAGTTTTTTCGCAAAGTGTTATCATAGCATACAACTATAAAAAATAATTCTGCAAGCCAAGATAAAACGGATTATCTCAAGCCTGATTCTAAAGTAGGAAAATTGTGACAATGGATGTTTTGAAATAAAAACTTCACTTATTTGGAGCATACAAGAAAATGCTTCAAAACGCTGTTATTAATCAAGCATCAAAGAAAACGACCGATTAATAGATCAACTAATCACCATTCAAAGGGGTGTGATAATATGAAAAATCCAACAAAAATTGCTGTATTCAGTAGTAAACATTATGACAAAGAGCATCTTGAAATCGCCAATAAAAAATTTGGTTTCGATATCGAATATTATGAACACAAATTAAGCCCAAAAACGGTGGTTACTGCGCAAGGTTATGATGCAGTTTGTGTATTTGTGAATGATGAGGTTGATAAAAAAGTTTTACACAAATTGGCTGAATATGGCATAAAAATTCTAGCATTACGTTGTGCGGGATTCGATAATGTTGATCTTGCTGAGGCAAAAAAATTAGGTATTACCGTTGTGCGTGTACCCGCTTATTCACCTGAAGCGGTTGCTGAACATGCAGTTGCGTTAATGATGACTCTTAATCGCCGTACCCATAAGGCTTATCAACGCACACGCGATGCTAATTTTTCTTTAGATGGATTAACTGGCTTTAATATGCACAATCGCACTGCTGGCGTGATTGGCACAGGTAAAATTGGACAAGCAGCGATTCGCATCTTAAAAGGTTTTGGCATGCATATCTTAGCTTATGATCCATATCCAAATGACATTGTTGTCGAACTTGGCGCACAATATGTCGAATTAGACGAACTTTATGCCAAATCGGATATCATCACATTGCATTGTCCAATGACACCAGAAAATTATCACTTACTGAATAAAGAATCTTTCCAAAAAATGAAAGATGGCGTCATGATTATTAATACCAGTCGAGGAGCATTACTGGATGCTACAGCCGCTATTGATGCATTAAAACAAACCAAAATCGGCGCTCTAGGTATGGATGTATATGAAAACGAACGCGATCTATTTTTTGAAGATAAATCAAATGATGTAATATTAGATGACGTATTTCGTCGCTTATCATCATGTCATAATGTTATCTTTACTGGACATCAGGCATTTTTAACCCAAGAAGCCTTGTTAAATATTTCTGATACGACTTTAAATAATATCAGACAGATTGTTGAAGGAAAAATTTGTTCAAATATTGTTGAAAAACAATAAATACTTTAAGATGTCGCCGATTTTTTAATAACATAAAATATAGGTTTTATATGCAGCGAATCATCATTCTAATTAATATAATATTGTTGCTTACAGCTTGTGGTAGTGAGAAATCTTCAATATCGCCTATGCAAGAACATCGCGGACACCCTAATGTCGAAGGGGGGGTCTATTTAGAAGAAGAACACAATCCTCCAAAAAACAACAGCGAGCCGTTGGCTGTTGATCAAGAAAATTTTATTACCAGAATGGTCAATAAACATGGATTTAATCGTGAGCAATTACGCGAAGTACTTTCGCAAACCAACAAACTTGACTGGGTAATTAATTTAATGGATAAGCAAGCGCCAACATCAGGTTCTTCTACAGTATCTAAACCTAATGGTGCATGGATCCGTTATAAAAACAAATTTATCACGCCAAGTAATTTACCTCGTGGGGTAGAATTTTGGAATAATTATAAAAAAGAGTTACAACAAGCGTATGACCAATATGGTGTACCACCTGAAATTATTGTGGGCATTATTGGTGTAGAAACGGGTTGGGGACGAGTGATGGGTAAAACCAAAATCATTGATGCACTCTCAACTCTTGCTTTCTATTATCCAAGACGAGCACAATATTTTACAGATGAGTTAGAGCACTTTTTAGTTATGTGCCGTGATGAAAGCGTTGACCCATTTGATCTGAGTGGATCATTCGCTGGGGCAATGGGATATGGTCAATTTATGCCATCAGCGTTCAGAAATCATGCTGTCGATTTTAACAATGATGGACACATCGATCTGTGGGATCCGGTTGATGCAATCGGCAGTGTGGCTAACTACTTTAAAGCACATGGTTGGCAAAGTGGTAAAAAAGTCGCGGTTATCGCCGATGGTCAAGCGCTATCACTTGATACGGGTTTTAGTACAAAATACACCGTTGAAACGTTAGCTAAAGCAGGACTAAAACCAAAAAGTTCATTAGATGGCCATAATAAGGTCAGTTTATTGCGGTTGGATATGGGCGATAGCTATCAATATTGGTATGGCTTACCAAACTTTTATGTCATCACTCGATACAATCATAGTACGCATTATGCTATGGCCGTATGGCAATTAGGCTTAGCTGTGAAAGAGGCGCGATAATACCTAGCATATTTCGTAACTTAAACAAAAGGTCGCATCAGCGGCCTTTTTAATTGTTTAAAATTGAAATGGTATAGACTCCTGAATAATTTTTACAACACTATCTGTTATACCAATATCATTTCTAAGAACTCTCTAAACTTCTCTGTGATCACATGTTATAACTACCGCACACATCCTATTATGGCTGTATGGCAAAAAAATTAGTGGTGAAAGAGGCGTGATAATGCCTAGCATATTCCGTAACCTAATTAAAAAATCGAATTATCGACCTTTTTAATTGTTTAAAATTGAAATGGTATAGACTCCTGAATAATTTTTACAACACTATCTGTTATATCAATATCATTAGTAAGAACTCACTAAACTTTTCTGTCATCACAAATGATTATCGAAAACACTTAATTAAAATTTCAGAAGATTAGATTTTTATCTACAATAGGAAATTTTCCGATCAAGAACGAAAATTTTTGAAATTATAATATTATCTTAGTGTTATATATGGTTTATTATATAATCAAATATAAAAATAAAAAAATGATACTTATAATAGATTATTTTAATAATAAGGAATAATATGGATAACTTAAAGATTCAAAAGTTTGGAGAAATTGATTTTTCTGACCCTTTTTTTGATACACTCAAGAAAGATTATTCGCATGGTTTTATAAATTGGTGGCTTAAAAAAGTTCAATTACAAGATAAAGCCTTTGTTCTTTACAATGATAATTTTTCAACCATTGATGGTTTTATGTATTTAAAATTAGAGAATAATATTGATGATATAAATCCCCCATTAATGGATGGTTGTTACTTAAAAGTTGGTACTTTTAAATTCAATCCTGCAGGTACATTACGGGGTGAACGTTTTATAAAAAAAATATTTGATGTCGCAATTGTAAATAATGTGATGGGTATATATGTAACAATTTTTGATAAACATGATTATTTAATTAATTTATTCAAAAGATATGGTTTTCACTCTGCTGGAGTAAAAAAAAGTGATAATGGTTCTGAAAATGTATTACTAAAAAAACGACAATTTACAGGTGATTTGGAAAAAGATTATCCTTATATTAATACGAATAATAATAAATATTTATTAGCTATATATCCCAAATTTCACACCCAACTTTTCCCCGACTCAATTTTAACAACAGAATCAAGTTCAATAATTCATGATGTATCCCATACTAACAGTATTCATAAAGTTTATATTTCTAAAATACAAACGATTGGTAATTTAAAAAAAGGAGATATTGTTGTAATTTATAGAACAGCGGATGAAGGAAAAAAAGCATATTTCTCCTCTGTTGCCACATCAATTTGTGTTATTGAAGAAGTAAGACAAATGTATACTTTTTCTAATAAAAAAGAATATGTTGAATATTGTACTAAATATAGTGTATTTACTTCGGAAGAATTAAATAGGTTGTATGATGAAAATCATTACAAAACTTCTTTTCCTTGTTATGTAATAAAGTTTACATATAATATTGCTTTATCACATCGGCCAAATAGAAAAGCTCTTATTAACGAAGTAGGCTTAGATAGTGAAATAAGGTGGGGATGTTTAAAACTTACTGATAAACAATTTGATAAAATTTTGAAATTAGGTGATGTCAATGAAAGTTTTATTATCAATTAAACCAGAATTTGTTGAAAAAATATTATCTGGTGAAAAGAAATATGAGTTTAGAAAAAAACTTTTCAAAAGACAATCCGTTAAGACTATTGTAATTTACGCAACGATGCCTATTGGAAAAGTAGTTGGTGAATTTGATATAGATCACGTAATTTCCGATGAGCCAAATTTAGTATGGGAAAAAACCAAAAAATATGCAGGTGTTAGTAAAAGCTTTTATGATGAGTATTTTGAAGAAAAATCCTTGGCCTTTGCTATCGCAGTTGGCAAAGTAACTTTGTATGATGAACCTAAATCTCTGAACTATTTTGGAAAAAACATTGTTGCTCCTCAGTCGTACCGATATTTGTAATTTTTGTTATACTAATTAAAATTTCAAGAGATAGAATACACAATGATTTATAATTTAAAGTGTTATTTTAGAATTGTTTTTGATAGTTTTAATTTTCTAATTTTTTGAATTATATGATTATGAAAATAAAAAATTAGGAAACAATAAGCTTTACTGCAAGCATTAATAAAAAAATACCGAAATAGGTAATCAGTTTATTTACTGGTAATTTTTGGGAAATTTGCACACCGACTTTTGCCATAGGTATACTGGTGAGCATAATTGAAAATACCGCAGGTAAATAGATAAAACCTAAGCTATATTCAGGAAGTTCTTGGATATTCCAACCCGCAATAATGTAACCAATAGTGCCACCAAAAGCGACGGGTAAGGTGAATGCAGCTGATGTTCCAATTGCTTTACGCATATCGACTCCGCATTTTTTCAAAAACGGTACAACCAGTACACCGCCACCCACACCAACCAGCGCAGCAAAAACACCAATTAATGTACCAACAGCAATAAAAATACTGTTACCCGACGAAGTTACTTCAGATATTTGATTTTGTATCACTTTATTGGTTTTAAAAATAAATTTACTACCAACATAAATTAGAAAAACGATAAATAGCCATTTTAACCATATACCTGGAATATAAGGGGTCATGTAAGAACCGGCGATTGTACCGATAATGCAACCTATTACCATCTTTTTTAGAATTGACCATTCAATGTTTTTGTTTTTATTTTGAGTCCAACTTGATGATAAACTAGTGCCAATAATTGTCGCTAACGATGAAGCTATAGCAATATGGTGAGTCCAATGGTTCCCCAAATTGAAATAATTGAGCGTAAAAATTAGAGCCGGTACAATCAATGCTCCCCCACCAACGCCGAACATACCTGCAAGCAAACCAGCCGCAGCACCGATAATGAGGAAGATAACAAACTCAAAAATCATATTTTTAATCCTTAAGATGGGATAACGTCATTAGCCTGTCTATTTGTTTCAAAAATAAAAATCATAGCTAGCCAATTGATTGTAAATATGTTTCATTGTTGTTGCAAATAATTTGGTTATTCTATCCGAGTTGTTTAATATATAACGAGAAATCGATTAGCAAAATAATTAACGCTAAGTTTTAATTGATTAACAAAGTAATCAGCTAAAAGATGACATAGTGCTTAAAAAATCTTATGTTATTTAGCCTAATCGATAAAAGTTTTAAGATAAATTTAAATTGAAAGGAGTGAGAAATGAAAGATCGTTTAAAGTGGATTGATGATTTTGGTTTTTTAGGCGAAACCGCAAGTGGTCATTCATTAGTGATGGATGGCGGAATTGAGCATGGTGGGCGTAATCGTGGTGCTCGTCCTATGGAACTTTTATTGCACGGCGCTGCTGGTTGTATGGCGTATGACATTATCGCTATATTAAAAAATAAAAAAAAGGATGTGCGTGATCTTTGGATTGAAATTGATAAAACTCAGGCAGAATCTTCACCAAAAGTTTATACCACAATTAATTTTCATATCGTAATTACAGGTGTGAATGTGGATAACGAAGCGGTTGAAAATGCGATAAAACTTGCTTCTGAAAAATATTGCAGTGCCTCTATCATGTTAGGTAAGACAGCGAAAATGTCCTACACCTATGAAATACGTGTACATGAGTAAATATCTTCTTATAACAAAAAATTATAATCTAATAACTAGCTAATATTAGTGAGTTTTGCAGTAATCATTTAACATTTTATTTAATTGATAGATTGTTACAAAGGAATGATTATGCAACAGTTAAGTAAAAATATGCGATTCCGAGATATGGTTATTTTGGGATTGCTTTTTATTGGTCCTGCCGCACCAGTGGGTTTGTTTGGTGTTTTAGATGCGATAAGTGATGGTGCTATTGCTTTAGTTTATATTGTTGCAACTTTAGTGATGGCATTTACTGTTTATTCGTATGCCAGAATGGCGAATGCTTTACCTCATGCCGGGGCCGTTTATGCTTATTGTTCTTTAGGTATTCATCCGAATGCTGGTTTTTTAGTCGGTTGGCTGTTACTTCTTGATTATATGTTTATTCCAGCCGTTGCTTACTTATTTAGTGGTATTTCTCTCAACGCTTTAATACCTGATGTGCCAGTATGGCTATGGACTTGTCTGGCGGTAGTGTTAACAACTACTCTAAATTTAATTGGAGTAAAAAAATCTGCCAAAATTACTTTAATCATTTTGTTACTTGAAATCCTAGTACTGTTTGCGGTGTTATTGGTTGGTATTTGGATCATAGTGACTACGGATCTTAACCGAAATTGGTTACAACCTTTTATTGGTGGGGCAGCATTTACTTGGAGTAATCTATTTAGTGCCGTATCGATTGCTGTTTTATCTTATTTGGGATTTGATGCTATTGCCACTTTTTCGGAAGAAAATAGTGGTCAACGCAACTTAATTAGTAAGGCTATTATTAGTTGTTTAATTCTAGCTGGTTGTCTATTTGTAATGCAGATTTACGTTGCATCCTTACTTTCTCCTTATGATTCTGAATATTTGCGTAATCATCCTGAACTACAAGGCAAAGCTTACTATCATATTGTCAATCAAGAGATAAATTTATGGTTGGGATGGGCATTAAGTTTAATGAAAGCGATCGGAGCATCATTTGCTGCAATGGTAGGGCAGGCTGCTGCAAGTCGTCTTTTATTTAGTATGGGTCGTGATAAGCGCTTACCACCTTTTTTTGCTAAAGTAAGCCAGAAAAGCGGTGTTCCGACAATGGCAATCTTATTTGCAGCTCTATTTAATTTATGTTTAGTGATTATTGCTGCTAATAATGCTAAGGGATTACCGACGTTAGTGTCATTTGTTGATATTGGAGCCTTAACCGCATTTATTATGTTACATATTTCAGTTATTGGTTACTTTAAATTCAAGAAAGCTTCAAAAGGAGCACTTTCATGGTTTCTTGATGTGTTTATACCTATTGTTGGTATTTTGGTGCTATTACCCGTACTATTACACATTGATAATTATGCAAAAATTGTAGGTATTATTTGGTTAGTAATCGGTTTGATAATTCTTTATTTTAATAGAGATAAAGCTCAATTAAATTGGTTAGATAAAGTTAAATATTAATTATCTGATTGAAATAATTTGAACTATTTGATTAATGGTATTAATTATATAACAATGCTTGTCCATTTTAACTCAATGTTATAACAAAATGATTTCAGAAATATTACGAGGGGCTTTAATTTCAGCCAGTTTAATTATTGCCATTGGTGCACAAAATCTATTTGTATTAAAACAAGGATTATTACGAAATCATATATTTTATGTTTCGGGGATCTGTTTTATCTGTGATTTTGTATTGATGTCAATTGGTATTCTTGGGGTTGGGACATTTATCAGTAGTAATCCCTTAATTACGAATGTATTAGCAATATTAGGTGCACTTTTTTTAATTTGGTATGGTTTTAAGGCATTTAAAAGCGCAATCAAAGGTACCAGTAGTATGCAAGTTCAATCTCAAAACTCAAATAACAACAGTTTAGTCAAAGTGATTTTGGCAACATTAGCCATTACTTTACTTAATCCACACGTATATTTAGATACTGTCGTTATTGTTGGCGGTATTGCTGGAACGTTAAGCAGTGAACAAAAAATTGCTTTTCTGATTGGGGCTGTATGTGTTTCATTCATCTGGTTTTTCAGTATTGGTTATGGTGCAAGATTACTTACTCCTTTATTTAAACAAAAAAGAATGTGGGTGATTTTAGATTGTTTAGTTGGTCTGGTAATGTTTTATATTGCTTATCGTTTAATTATTTACGTATATTGTGATAATTAGGCTAAAATTATCTATTCTAAGCGCAATTTCAGTGAGTTACAGAATTAGCTAAAGCATATTGTGCCTTATTTTTGTTCTGATCTGTTTAAACTCTTTTCTCTTTCCTTTCTTTGTTATATCACTTTTTTCCATAAATATTAAAGAGATATATAAAATTGATGTTTTGTTGAAGTAATAACATAAAAAATGTGATTATTATCACAATTGTATCATTTAGTTTTAATTGTTGATTTCTTATTTCTATGATTAATGCTAGTTTATTGAGCATAATTTTGGATTGTTACTGTAAAACTTAACAAGTATGCAGGCAAAACCTAAGCACTTTGGTTAGCAAAGTGCTTAGGTTTTTGTTGTTTTAAGCGCACAAAAATTAGCTTAAATATAATAAGTTATTCAAGGAGTATAATATGAAATGTAAATCCATAAAGCTAGCATTGTTGATTAGCGCTGCACTTGTATCCAACACATTATGGGCAATTGAGCAGGTTAAAATTGAAAGCCAAGAATTAAAAATCATTACCGTTAATAATCTCAAATTTAAAGATATGAATAAAGATGGCAAACTAACGCCTTATGAAGATTGGCGTTTGACACCGGCTCAGCGCGCGAAGGATCTGCTTGCTAGAATGACGCTTGAAGAAAAAGCAGGCATGATGATGCATGGCAATGCTCGAAGTTTGGATGATGAACTTGGCCATGGCGATAAATATAATTTAGAAGAGATCAAGGATCTGGTACTAAATGATAAAGTAAATAGTTTAATCACTCGTTTAGAAGTCAGCCCAGAAGATTTTGCACAACAAAATAATCAGTTGCAAAAAATTGCTGAACTATCACGCCTCTCTATTCCTTTAACTATCAGTGTCGATCCTCGAAATACATTCTATTATGGTAATGAAGTGACCAGTAAAAGTGGTTTTAGCCAATGGCCGGGTACATTAGGAATGGCTGCAATTGGCAGTGAAAAAGATATTAATGAATATGGCGATATTATTCGACAAGAATATCGATCTTTGGGAGTAACTCAAGCATTATCACCGATGGCCGATTTAGGTACTGAACCGCGTTGGGCTCGTTTTGAGGGTACCTTTGGCGAAAACCCTGAATTAAGTAAAAAGATGGTGCGCGGTTATATATCAGGCATGCAAAATGGTAAAAATGGATTAAATTCACAAAGTGTTTCTGCCGTTGTTAAACATTGGGTGGGGTATGGTGCTGCCGAAGAAGGGCTTGATAGCCATAGTTTTTATGGCAAATATGCTTTATTTACACAAAATGATAGTTTGAAACAGCATATTATTCCATTTACTGGTGCTTTTGAGGTGAATGTGGCCGCTATAATGCCGACATATTCCATATTGAAAAATGCTCAAATAAATAATCATAAAATCGATCCTGTTGGTGCAGGTTTTAATAATTATTTATTGAAAGATTTACTACGTGATACCTATAAATTTAAAGGTGTCATCATGAGTGATTGGAATATTACTAAAGATTGCAATGAAGTATGCATTAATGGATCACCTCAAGGTGTTGCACCTAAAGCAGAAGGAATGCCTTGGGGGGTTGAGGATCTAACAGTAGAAGAGCGTTTTATTAAAGCTATCCTAGCGGGTGTTCAACAATTTGGAGGCGTAAGCGACAGTTCAACTATTGTCTCGGCAGTTAAAAATAAAAAACTAGATGAGAAACTAATAGACAGTGCAGTATTGGCAATTTTGACGCAAAAATTTGCCTTAGGCCAATTTGAAACACCTTATAATGATCCAACTGAAGCAAGCAAATTTGTGGGTAATCAACAATTCCAACAAATTGCAAATAAGGCACAATTTAACTCAATGGTATTGCTTGAAAATGAACAACAAACTTTACCACTAGACACTAATAAAAAAGTTTACTTACATGGTTTTATGGCGGAGGCAAAAAATCAATTAAAAAATAAAGTGACTATTGTTGATGATATTGATGATGCTGATGTGGTGGTTGCACGTATTGATGCACCTTTTGAGCAAAATCATAAAAATTACTTTTTTGGTTTAAGACATCATGAAGGTTCACTTGCGTTTCCTGAAAAAGATAAAAATATTAAATTTATCGCCAAGGCAAGTAAAAAGCGTCCTGTTATTGTAACAGTTTATTTAGATCGACCAGCCGTTCTTACACCGATAAAACAATATGCTAGCGCTATTGTGGCTAATTTTGGTGTAAATGATGAAGTGTTGTTTGAACGTTTGTTTGCGGATAAACCGTATAGCGCTAAAATGCCGTTTGCTTTACCTGATTCAATGGAAAGTGTACTTCAACAAGCTACTGATTTACCAAATGACATGAAATCTTTATATCCATTAGGTTATGGATTAACGCATTAATTTATCTTGTTAAATATTATTGCTATCTTAATGATGGCAATAATATTACTATCGTCACCAGTTAGTATATCTTTTATTATTCTATTTTATAATCATCCAAACTATGAATTAAGGGCTTTTCAAATACGATTTTTGCTGTAATTAATATTCAATGGTAACGTATTCTTCACTCGTTTTTTTGCTGAAAGAGTTACAGGTTACACCTAGGTTTTAGTAAAAAAATAAATTTATTAAATCTCTATTTTACTTTCTTGTGATATATGATCTGACTTTAATATCAAAATTATTAGGCGTACCTATAATAATAGAAAATAGCGTTATAATTATTTTATGTTAATCACAACCACAATCATAATTACTTTTTTGTTTTTTAGCAGCTTGTTGCTTAGCAACAATCGCTGATACTTTTTTCGATACAATGGCCAATTGTTCTTTGGAATCAGAGTAGTTTTGTTCAGCTGCTTTAGCAAACCATTGTTTTGCTTTAAAATAGTCTTGTTTTACGCCTGTACCTTTATAATAAAGATTCGCTAAAGTATATTGGGCTATCACATTACCTTTTTTTGCCGCTTTGGTATCCCACTTAATTCCTTGTGAATAATTTTGTTTAGTCCCTTGACCATTATAATAAAGTAAAGCAAGTTGATGTTGTGCTTCAATATGACCTTGATTGGCTGCTTTTTCGAACCACTCTTTAGCTTTAGTATAATCCGGTTGAGATTCATCGGGTTGCTCAAATTGTTTTTCAATACCCTTAAAATGACGCTTTTTAGTATGCGTACCATTGGCATACATAATACCTAAATGAAACTGAGCTTCAGCATTGTTTTGTTCAGTCGCTTTCTGATATTCTTGGTTAAAATCAAATAATATTTGTGAATTAGCACTGACAGAAATACTGAAACATAAACCTAATATCATTTTAGTAAAGAACTTAATCATACTTCATCCTACAGTAAATCATTCGTTGGCATGCTTTGGATTACCTGTTTTGTGTATATTGCCATATATTAGGTTAAAATATCATCAATAATATAAATATAATGGAAATCTCATTTAATTACACTTAAACATCTAGCCATTAAAAATTGAAAGATTTTTAATTAATTTGGTGTTATTGAATATTTTTGGAGAGTTCACACCCTTTTTGTAATCCATTTTTGCAAGCCAAGTCATAATACTTTTTGGCTTCATTAATATCTTGTGATACTGCTATTCCATTATAATACAATACGCCCATTAATAATTGTGCTTCAGGATTATTGGCTTTTAGCCCTTGTTTAAGTAGCTCTAATCCTTTAGGGTAGTTTTTTTTATTTGACAGATATATAGTTGCTAACGCTACTTGAGATTTTAGATGACCTTGATTAGCAGCTTTTTCAAACCAGAATTTCGCTTTATCTAAATCTTGTGGAACCACTTTACCTTCATAATATATTAAACCTAAATTATTTTGCGCTCTCACAAAGTTAGCCTGAGCGGCTTGTTCATAATACATTATTGCTTTTTTATAATCAGGTTTTACGCCTTCTCCTTTATTATACATAAGACCTAGATTATATTGAGATGTCGTATATCCTTGCTTGGCTGACGCTTCAAACCATTTTTTAGCTTGACTATAATCTTGGGTATAACCATTTTGCCCAAAATAGTAATTGGCACCTAAAGCAAATTGCGCTGCAGCATCCTGTAATACAGCTGCTTTTTTATATAACACATCTTTATCGTTATAAGTTTCAACCTCATTATAATCAGAATCAGAACTACAACCCGTCAACAAATTGATCATAATAAACGTCGATAATAATAACTTTTTCATAATATTTCCTAAATCATATCCTTTTGATATTGATATATTTTACATGATAACAAATTTAGGGTGTTAGTTGATTTATTGAGGATGGAGAAGTCAGGGTTATAAATGATTAATAGGGTATTTGCTATTTTAGCAACGTTTATCAAATGTTGGTGTTCTTGAAACTTAATTTTATTAAATAGAATTGATTTTAAGGGTTACATTTTGTAGAAAAATCAAAGTGTTAAATTTGATAATTTGAACAATCGTTTACATGCTCCTTTTGAGCTAATATTCTATGTTAATTAAAAATAGTTGCATATTAATTTATTGAATGTTGGTGTTTTTACTGTTTAATTTATTATCGTTCGTATTGATTTTCTAAAGGAGAAATAATTGGTAGGTTTTAAGCTTGATTATTCGGCATATTATGTACCTTATCATTTCACAGCGCAGACATTTAATATTGTTCAGATTCATTACGAGCGGATTAGTTGAACGCTAGTATTCTTATAACTCAATATATTTAATTATTGTCTTTGATTGGTAAAACAGAGAATTAAAAAAGGTGGTGGGTCGTGAGCGATTCGAACGCTCGACAAACGGATTAAAAGTCCGCTGC
>CAMLPV010000010.1 GCA_946482005.1 uncultured Gilliamella sp. | reverse complement strand
ATCTGTAAAAATAATTCAGGAGTCTATACCGTTTCATTAAGTTTTGAATATAAGAAAAGAATTATAAGATAAAAAGAAGTTGATAAAGATGTCATCACTATACTTTTTAAATCAAAGTTATTTCTGGCAGTGACATTATATTTCACTGTTGTCAGCAACTATTTTATTGATTGTCTTTTTTAGATAACTCTTACTTGAGTTTATTCATGTTTATCTGTAAAAATAATTCAGGAGTCTATACCGTTTCATTAAGTTTTGAATATGAGAAAAGGATTATAAGATAAAAAGAGGTTGATAAAGACGTTATCACCATACTTTTTTAATCAAAGTTATTTTAGGCAGTGACATTATTCTTCATTGTTGTCAGCAAATATCCCAATTGATTGTTTTTTAGATAACACTTACTTGAGTTTATTCATGTTTATCTGTAAAAATAATTCAGGAGTCTATACCGTTTCATTAAGTTTTGAATATGAGAAAAGGATTATAAGATAAAAAGAGGTTGATAAAGACGTTATCACCATACTTTTTTAATCAAAGTTATTTTAGGCAGTGACATTATTCTTCATTGTTGTCAGCAAATATCCCAATTGATTGTTTTTTAGATAACACTTACTTGAGTTTATTCATGTTTATCTGTAAAAATAATTCAGGAGTCTATACCGTTTCATTAAGTTTTGAATATATGAAATGAGCGTTACCTGTTTTGATTGTCGATTTAATATTTTATATCAAAACAGGTAACGCCCTCCGTTGTTAGCTTTTTATCTAGTTCAATCTAAACTAACACATTAAATTATTATTACTTAGTTATTTTACTGCCCTTTTCTTTAATAATATCTGCTCCTTTTTCTACCTTAATTGTCGTTTTACTGAACTCTACGGATGCATTACGAATTTTAAAACCAAGTTCAGATTCAATATTAATGTTAGAAAATTTGATATTATCAAATGGTTTTTCAGGGGTTCCAATGATAAAACCTGCATAATTGGTTTTACCTTTAACTGTAAGATTATTAAAGCTTATGTTATTAAAGTAAGGTGTTTCGTTTTCTTTATACTCTTTCGGTTGTTCATTATCAGCAGGATAGATTTGGTCGCCTAGCATAAATCCACCTGCAAATTCGCCTTCTTGCAATGCTTTAATTCTCGCATCTTTAGTTGTTGGTCCTCCTTTATAATAAGCTGACAGTACAATTGGTGTTTTTACATTAATCATTGTGTTGTTGTTATATTGAATATCTTTGACTTCGCCACCTTTACCTCGAGGAGATTTTATTCGAATGCCATACATTGCATCGGTGAAAGTATTATTTTCAGCAAGCAGATTACTCACGCCACCATTTGTTTCTGAGCCAATAGATAACCCACGCCCAAGCATAAAGTTATTATCAGCAATATAAAAATCATGGCTAAGGTTGTTTACGGTCGCTTTGATTGCAACGTGATCATCGCCAACACTAATATTGTTTTTGGTAATACTGACTCTTCTACTATTCATTGGATCAATTGCATCAGTATTTTGCCACCAAGCAGGAGCGGATATGGTTGTTTTGTTAATCGTAATATCTTCCACATTTTTAAAAACGATATGAAAACTTGGTGAATTCTGTATAGTGACGCCTTCAATTAAGATATTATTCGCGTCTTTAAATAAAAGTAAACGTGGTCGATTTGTTGGTCCTTTTTTTCCTGCCTTACGAGTCTCCGCGCGATATTTTTCTAAAAGTGTTGAACCCTGTCCATCAATAATACCTTCACCAGTGATAGCGATATTCTTTTCTTCTGCAATATTAATAAAGCCAATCCATTGTTCAGCCAATGGCAATGATTTAGCCGAGCTTGACCATTTTTGTTGTTTTTCTGTGGGATGATAAGCACTCTCTTCAGCAGAAGCTTGTAAAACAGCACCTTTTTCTAAATGAAATTCAATGTTACTTTTTAAAAAAAGGGGTTCTGATAAGTAATAACCCTCAGGGACAATAACTTTACCCCCGCCTTTCTGAACACAATCATCGATAGCCGCTTGAAATGCTTTTGTGTCATACCAAATACCTGTTGCTTCAGCACCATAGTCTCTAACATTACATTGTTTATTAGGAATATTTAATTTTTCTAAAGTAACAGGGGAAAATGAAGGCGATGCAAAAACACCAAAACTAGCCGTGAGGGAGAATAGACCAATAGATAATCCATTTTTTATAATTAACCGATACATAATTTTTCCTTAATCAAAAGTAAAAAAGACAAAATAGTGAATATACAAATGATTATCTAGGTTAACTGTAAAAGAATCTGTTAATAGAATCACAAAACAGGAAAATAGTTTATAAAAATTGAAATGAAGTTTTATTTTTTGATGTATGTTAACTATCTATTCGATTATCTAATGGCTTAATTAGCTAATTGATTGGCCATTTCATCACTAATGACTAATATATCAATATAATTTGCATTTAATGCCGCAATCAAACTATTGAGTTTTTCCGCATCACCACTCGCACATATTTTTAAAGGAATTTTTTTGAGATTTTCTAAGGTAACACCGATGATTTGATCATGAAAAGGGGTTTGTAATTCCTTACCGTTTTTATCGTAAAATCGCGACAAAATATCTCCGACAATTTTTTTGTTGGTAATTTTTTGAAAAAGTTCACCATAAAAACCATACCAAATGGAGTTTTTGGATATTGCAGGACAGCCTATACTAAATAAAGCAACGGTAATTTTATTCCACCAATTATTAAGTTCTTTCATATGCTGAGTTTTTTCGATTTCATTTTTCAAATTAGCGGTATCGACGATGGCTGGATAATCAATTAATATCGCGTTACTTTTAAGTTTATCCGATAGTTTATAAGCTATATTATTTACGTGGTATTTTGTTTCGATCTTGCCAGATGGGCCGCCAATCATTGGTACGATGGTAACGTTTTCGAATGTAGCATTATCATTTTTTAAGCTATTAACTATATAATTGATCGATCGACCCCAAGACACACCAATTACATCATGCTCGGTAATATTTTTGAGTAGAACATTTGATGCAACATTACAAACAATCTGATTTTTACTTTCATTGTCTATATCAAGATTGACTGGTACGACAATAACTTGTTTTAAATGATATTTCTTACAAATTTTTTCTTCTAACGCGATATCGGGTAACAAATTATAATTAATCGAAATCGAAACAATACCGAGCTCGCGTATTGTTTTTAACATGCGACTAATGCTTGAACGATGTATATTCACAATTTTTGCTATTTCTGATTGTGTTTTATTTTCTTCATAATACAACTGAGCAATCTTAATTAACATCTTGTGTTGTTCAAACTCGTCGTTGCGAAAATTTTGATTAATCATAGTAGCGTTATCTTATTATTTTTAGTTATTAAAAAACTCCGTGTTTTTATTCACATCAAGAAGTCATTTTTGTATGACAACTTGAAGTGAATAGAGTATACCAAAAAATCAAGAATCGACATCAGGAAAATAGTTTAAAACATAATCTTCGGCCTCTTTTGACCAAATGCCATGATTTTTAGACAATATTTTGTGTAAAGCAATATCATCCGCATCTTCATTTAATGATTCCAAATTTTTAAGATCAAACTTTTTATGAGTATAAACCAATTTTTTTCCTCCTTTAATCTGGTCTTGAATTTGAGTGATGTTACTCGCGTGATCAATACCCATAATGTGCGATACGATTTTTGCCACATCGACTGCTCCCGATTCAATAAGTTTAACCGCTTCGCGCATGTCATTAGTATTACCGCCTGAAGTGCCAACGATATGGGTAAAGTTATAATGAACATCGTAGAAATTAATTTCAGCAGAAAAGTTTTTGTCTTGTGGACCGGCAAAAAAGTTAAGGCAGCCGTCAATTGCCAATAATTGAGAGGCAAGTTGAATCAACTCTTGCGAAGGTAAGAAAACAAAAACATCATCGAAACTGCCTGTTGTTGATTTATTTTTTAATAGGGTAACTTGATCATCGGTCTTTGAGATATCCACAAATTCTAATTCAATACCATTGCGGGATTGGTAAAGGGTTTTTAAGTGTTCTATTTTTTCTTTACTGCGACCGGTTACGACTATCTTTTTAGGTGCAATAGGACCACCTAATGCATAATCTATTGCCAGCATTCCCATCGGACCGGTACCACCTAAAATAATCAAATTACCATTAGGTTTTATACCCATAATATGTTCATAACTATTGGATTTTAAGTGAAAATTAGCATTAAATGCGCCAATAATACATGATAAAGGTTCAATTAATGCACCTTCGAAATAAGTTTGTCCATCATAAGGAATCAAACAGTCTTGTTTTAATACATCATGGTTGATTATCATGTACGTTGCACAACCACCAGTATAAGGATAGGAGTATCCTACGCAATATGGACTATCCGTCAGTTGCAAATTGGCTTGAACAACATATTTTTGTCCGGGCTTAAATTTATGTTGCCAATTTTTTCCAACCTGTATAATTTCACCACAACATTCATGACCAATAATGATTGGATTATTTTTTAAATCAGGTGGTGTCTTTTTATGATTTTCACCCTGATTGACTAGTTTTAATGAAGACATACACATACTATCAACAATGACTGTCACTAGAATTTCATCATCAGTAATTTTGGGAAGTTCAAATGATTCCAATCGCAAATCATTTTTTCCATATAGTCTAACTGCATGAGTTTTCATATATTCCTCTTATTTTTAAAATTGATTAAATTTGCTCAGTAAAAAAGGTTCAAAGTAACTGTATTACTGGTTAAAAATCAGTGTTATCCGATCACTTTGTAATGACTTTGAACCTGTTAATTAATTTTGGGCGGTGAAGTTTTTGTTTTGAATCTATCTTTTAACCAAGAATACCTAAACCATAGCCAATAATGCCTACCGCAAATAATGCAAAGATTAAAGTTATTGGACTAACTTTTTTTCTTAATAATTTCATCATTAACAGTGTTAATGCTAAAGGGAGTAATCCTGGCACCAGATCATTAAGGATGCCTTGTACTGTCATAGTGACCTCTTCACCATTCATGCCCGTAGTTTGTGACACAATAAGTGGGACATTAATCGAGGTCCATTTGGTGACCAATACGCCCATTATGAATAACCCCAAAATAGACGCACCTTCAGTTAATTTTGGAAGAATGTTACCGGATAGATCTTTAACGATTCCGATTCCTTTCGATAACCCATAAGTTAAGCCATACCATTTCATCGCAATTCGAATTAAGTTAAAGAGGATAAAAAACAGTAATGGACCAGCGATATTTCCAGTAAGCGCTAATGATGCACCAAGAGCGGCGGTAATTGGACGTAATGTGCCCCAAACTAATGGATCACCCACACCCGCTAAAGGCCCCATAAGACCAACTTTTAAACTGTTAATCGTGCCATCAGAAATATCCGCGCCATTTGCTCTGGCCTCTTCCATTGCCATGGTGACGCCCAAAACAGGCCCACACATTGCAGGTGTTGTATTGAAAAAGGTTAGATGTCTTTTTAATGCTTCTCGTTGCTCTTCTTTTGTTTTGTATACCCGTTTGATTGTCGGAATCATATCGACACAAAAAGCTAAGGCATGAATTCGTTCATAGTTGAAAGATGCTTGTTGAAAATTAGATCGAATAAATGTGCTGACAATATCTTTCTTTTGTATAGTATTTAATACTTCTTTCATAATAAAACCCTTTACTTATTAATCATCTAATTCATCATCAGCAATGATTGAATGGTTATTGGTCACGACATTAATGTTTGTTTCATTATTTTTAGTCGTATTAAATTTAGAATTTAATTGAACATAAATAATGGCGAAAATGACGCCTAAAATGCCAAATGACAGTAAACTAAAATTCAAATACCCACCAAGAACAAACCCTAAATAGAAGAAAGGGGCCAGATATTTAACCATCATCATGTTCAAGACCATTGCATAACCAACTACAACAATAAAACCACCGGCTACAGCAAGACCTCCCGTCACAATATCTGGTAATAGATTTAATAAGCTCTTGACGGTGTTTGCATCAACATAAATGGCAACTAAAGTTGCAGGTATTGCCACTCGCAATGCTTGTACAAACAGCGCACTAAAATGCAAAAGCTCTATTTTTTTGAATTGAACTTTTTCAGCGGCGTTATCCGCTTCATGTTGAAAGGCAACCGTGATGGTTCTTGCAAATACCGTTAAAACTTGTCCAGCGGCAGCAACGGGTAGGGCGATTGCAATTCCGGTTTGAATATCTTGTTTACCAACGACAACTAAGATTGCTGATATAACACTAGCGAGTGCTGAATCGGGTGATTGAGCGGCACCTATATTCATCCAACCTAATGCTATCAATTCAAGCGTACCGCCCAAAATAATACCTGTTTTTATATCGCCTAAGATTAAACCTATCACGGTACAAGCAATTAATGGCCGATGGGTTTGAAACTCATCAAGTACACTTCCCATTCCTGCGATACAAGAAAAAATAAAAATTAATACAATTTGAAATAATGAAATTTCCATTTTCTACCTCCTTATTTATTACTAATGATGGTTGTTAATATGGAAATTCTTGGTTAAGCAATTTGATAAAATCGACGGTAGGATCGGTAATCACCACTTTTAAGCACAGATCAACCCCCATCTGATGCATTTTTCTAAATGCTGATACATCGTTTTCATCAAGTGAAACAGCTTTAGTAATCTGCTTTTTGCCTGTTTTGAAAGACATACCGCCAATATTGATACTTTTAATTGGTACACCTTCTTCAATCAGTCGCATGACATCTGTTGGGTTGGTAAAAAGATAAAACACCGTATCATTTTCATATTTAGGATTTTTATAAACAGCCGCCGCTTTAGCAATACTCACCACAGAAACTTTAATTCCAGGAGGAGCCGCTTGTTTAACTAAAGTGGAACGAATTTCGTCATTAGCCACTTCATCACTAACAACAATTATTCTTTCTGCTTTGGCCTCTTTGGTCCAAACAGTCGTGACTTGACCATGTATTAAACGGTCATCAATACGGACTAAATTTATAATCATTTAAAATTCCTCATGTTTAGCGATGTTTTTGGATAATTGACTGAAAGATTTGATAAAATCTGCTTTCATGTCGTTAAGTTGTTCAAAAGTTTCTTCTAAGCTGATTGAGGCGTAATCAATATGTAATAACGCTAAACAAAGTGGTAAGGATAGGCCACTGATGACTTCAATATTGCCATTTTGCATTGCCAACATTGCCGCTGCGTTATAGGGGCTACCGGAAAAGATGTCAGTAATAATAATGAATGGTTGCTCAGTTGATTGACTAATAATTTTTAGGTATTTATCTTTTAAACTCTCAATACCTTCACCTAATTGAAAAGTAATAGCATGTAGGTTTGCATATTCTCCAGCTATCATTTCAATACTCTTTTTCATTTCAATAGCAATGTTTCCATGGCCAGCTAATATAAAGTTCATATCACACCTCTTTCACAAATTCTCTTGTTGCTTCACAAATGTTTAGGTGAATTTATATTCACAAATAATCAAAGTAAATCACAAATGTGAAGAAATGTGATTTAGATTTGATTTTCTTGCAAAATAAAAGAAATTTCTTTTATGGTGATATAAAAAAGTAGTAATTTGTAAGGTTAAACTTTATAAATTTGAGGGGGAAAATTGAATTATGATTATTCTTTAATAAAAGAAGGTGTTGCGTTTTGTAGAATCTGTAAAGTAAAAGATTTTTTAAGATAGAATCCTCTTGGACGTGTTAGGATAATTTGTCCATTTTCACCAATCGCTTCAGTTAATGCTTTTCCATTTGCTGCTTTAGGTCTGATTTGTAGATAAGTACCATAGCGAGCGGTAATCTTTTCCACTTGACCCAGTGCTATCATATCCATCAATTCTTGCCAATCTTGCTTAAGCTGTTGCTCTTGTTCGTGCGTTGGTGTCCATAAAATAGGATGCCCCACTTTTCTATCTGCAAGAGGAATGGTTCTTTCTCCTTCAATTGGGATCCAAAGTACTTTACTGAGTTTATATTTGACATGACTCGTTTCCCAAATCACACCATGATTCGCCGTTAATGGCGTAACACTAACAAAGGTCGTTTCTAATGGTTTACCTTGTTTGTTGATTGGAATTGTTTTTAGTTCAATGCCTAAATTAGCAAAATCGCGTTCCGCTTTACTTCCAGCATTCGCACCTAAAAAGGTCTCAATAAGATTACCCGCCCAGCCTTTTTGCTTATTAAGATTATTCGGTACCGGCATATTGAGATAATGGGCTATTTCACCAAACGTATAACCCGCAACTAATTGGGCACGGTTTAATAATTGTTGTTCATTGGTTGGAAAATAAATTGTTGTCATGTCAAAACTTTATCAATTGCAAAATAAACCCACAGTTAATTAGAACTGTGGGTACTCAATAAAACATAATTAACTTAACTTTTCAACCCAATGTGCATAACTGTTGATAATAGCAGAAAGAAATTCTTTGGTTTTCTCGTTCATATTCCCATTTTCATCAAAAGCGTTATTAATATTTCCTATATAGGCTTCAGGTTGCTGTAAGGTTGGCATATCAAGAAAAACGAATGATTGTCGTAATTGATGATTAGCACCAAAACCGCCTATAGCGCCTTGTGATACAGAAATTACCGCCGCAGGTTTTTTGGACCAAACACTTTTACCATAAGGACGAGAGCCCACATCCAAAGCATTTTTAATTACGGCTGGTAAACCTCGGTTATATTCTGGGGTAACAAAAATTACACCATTACAATTGGCAATTTCTTGACGAAAACGAACGTAGGATTGGGGTGGGGTGTCTGTATCAATATCTTCATTATAAAAAGGTAAATCGCCGATCTCGATAATATCGAGTGATAGTGATTGTGGTGCAATTTGCTTAAATACCTTCGCTACTTTTAAATTGAAAGAATCTTTACGTAAACTACCAACAAGTATAGCTATTTTTTTACTCATTTGTAATTCCCCTTAACAGAAAGATAAAGAGACACAATAATGTGTCTCTTATTAGGGATAATGATTCAGCATTACTAAATTTTTAGTGACCTGAAGAATCCAATTTACGACTGGTTTCAAACAAAAACCAAGCACGTTTTTCTGTTTGATCTATCCACTCTTCAATTAAACTTGCTGTTGCCGAATCGTTATATTTATCACAAATATCATGTGCAACCCGCATACGAGTGGTAAGTTTAATATTATCTTGGCAGAGTTCAGCAATCATATCTGACGGCTCAACAAAATCCGCATCATTATCAGAAATACTTTGTAATTTTGAAATGTGACCAATAGAGCGTAATGTTGTGCCACCTAATTTGCGCACACGTTCAGCAATTGGATCGGTCATTGCGAATAATTCGTCACCATGATCATCTAACATTAAGTGATAATCACGAAAATGAGGGCCACTTACATGCCAATGAAAGTTTTTAGTTTTTAAATATAAAGCAAATACATCTGCTAATACAGAGTTCATTGCGCCGGAAATATCTTTTGATGCTTTTTGACCTAAATCAGTAGGGAACAAAATTGCTGCTTGCTGTAGTTTCTTTGCGCTAGCTGCTTTTTTAGATTTAGAAGAGGTAATACTTTTAGCCATGATATTCTCCTTAAGTTGAAAAACAAAATAAGTGTGTATTTACAAATTACGCTAACTGGCAATCAAAGTCCAATCAAAATGAGCTATTGTTGGCTATCACTGCTATTTTAGCAATCTATGGATAACACTCATTTCATACACTTTCCTTTTTTTAATTATTTTCTAATAAATTTCTTTCACAATAAAAGAAAATATTTCAAAATGTGATCGAGTTAAAAGTTATTTGTTTTTGAAGTTGATAGTATTTAATCGAAATTTAACTCAATAGGAGACATTATGATTGATGCTATTTCATTTGGTGCCGAATGGTTTATTGGTTTATTCCAAGAAGGAGGCAAAGTTTTTGTGGGGATGGTAACGTCGATTTTACCATTATTAATTTCATTACTGGTTGTGATGAACGCACTTATTAAATTTATCGGCCAAGAACGTATCGAACGTTTAGCTCAAGCTTGTGCTGGTAATCCTGTTTCTCGTTATTTAATTTTACCGTTAATTGGTACTTTTGTGTTTTGTAATCCAATGACATTAAGTTTAGGTCGCTTTATGCCAGAGTTTTATAAACCAAGTTATTACGCTGCTTCATCTTATAGCTGCCATTCAATGAATGGTTTATTTCCTCATGTTAACCCTGGTGAACTTTTTGTTTATTTAGGGGTCGCAGCTGGCTTAACCACTTTAAATTTACCGTTAGGTCCTTTAGCGGTTAGCTATTTCCTTGTCGGTTTAGGCACCAATTTCTTTAGAGGTTGGATCACAGACTTTTGTACTGCCATTTTTGAAAAAAAAATGGGCATTAAATTAGATAGAAAAGTGCATTTATAACAATGGTAAGGAACACAAAATGGCTAAATTTATTCGTATAGAAAAAGGTGAATCGGGTTGGGGCGGACCTTTAGAACTTCCTATCATTGCAGGAAAAAAAATCGTCTATATTGCAGCCGGTACGCGACCAGCAATAGTTGACACACTCACTCAATTAACAGGCTGGCAAGCAATTGATGGTTTTAAAGAAGGCGAACCACCTAAAGAAGAAATTGGCGTGGCGGTTATTGATTGCGGTGGCACATTACGTTGCGGTATTTATCCAAAAAATCGTATACCAACGATTAATATTCATGCAACGGGCAAATCCGGGCCTCTTGCTCAATATATTGTTGAAGACATCTATGTTTCAGCCGTAAAACCAAACAATATCACATTAATTGAAAAAGAGGGGGATGCTGTTAACCAAGCTGCATCGCAAGCGAGCAAAACCGTATCTGAATTTAAAGATTATGATAGCAGCAAAAAAATTACTGAACAAAGTGATGGTTTACTAGCAAAAATTGGTATCGGAATGGGATCGGGTGTTGCCGTTTTCTTCCAAGCGGGTCGTGACACTATCGATACCGTACTTAAAACCATTCTTCCCTTTATGGCGTTTGTATCGGCATTAATCGGAATTATCATCGCATCTGGGTTAGGCGACTTTATTGCACATGGTCTTGTGCCATTAGCTAATAATCCACTTGGTCTAGTTATATTGGCGCTAATCTGTTCTTTCCCTTTGCTTTCACCGTTCTTAGGACCGGGCGCGGTTATTGCACAAGTTATTGGAACCCTAGTTGGGGTGCAAATAGGGCTGGGTAATATTCCACCTCATCTCGCTTTACCAGCATTATTTGCCATTAATGCGCAAGCAGCATGTGACTTTATACCGGTTGGTTTGTCATTGGCAGAAGCTAAGCAAGATACCGTTAGAGTTGGCGTACCTTCGGTACTTGTTAGTCGCTTTTTAACGGGAGCACCAACCGTATTAATTGCTTGGGGCGTTTCATTATTTATCTATCAATAAACCGATTAAAAAATGGGATTGCGCATCCCGTTTTAAGCTAACAATCGCAATAAAAATGAGTGTTTAGTACAGAAAATAAGAAGGTTAAGAATGTCAAATGTTATCTATCAATCAAACATTAATCAAATTGGTGAATTTGCGTCAGAAGCATTAGCTGATGGCATGCTAATTCTATTTAAAACCGGTGCGCCAGCCGATTTAGCCGATTACTGCTTTATTCATAGTCATGATGTTTTAAAGCAGGATTTACAAGTCGGACAAGTGATTCATTTAGGTCATCATATTTATAACATTACCGCGGTAGGTGATGTAGCAAATGTTAATTTTCAACAATTAGGACATATCACAATAAGGTTTGATGGTAATCGTCAAGCTGAATTACCCGGAACGGTGCATGTAAAGGGTGAAATCCCTGAAAAACTTTTTGTAGGTGATGAAATTAAAATTTTAAATAATTAAGGAAAATAAAAGATGAAACAAGTAGCAGTTATTGTAGGTGGTGGTCAAACTTTAGGTGAATTTTTATGTATGGGTATTGCTGATGCTGGATACAAGGTTGCCGTTGCTGATTTAAATATCGCAAACGCCAATAAAGTTGCAGACGAGATAAACCAAAAGCATGGTGCAGGTACTGCTAAAGGTTTTGGGGTTGATGCAACAAACGAAGAAAGTGTTATTCAGTTGGCAAATGATGTTAATGATACTTTTAAACGTGCGGATTTAATGGTGTACAGCGCCGGCGTTGCTAAAGCTGCGCCAATTACTAATTTCGTATTAAGCGATTTTCAACTATCAGTGAATGTAAACCTTACTGGTTATTTCTTATGTGCACGTGAATTTGCTAAATTAATGGTAAATCATAAAATCCCGGGTCGAATTATTCAAATTAACTCTAAATCAGGTAAAGTCGGCAGTAAACATAACTCTGGATACAGTGCGGCTAAATTTGGCGGTGTTGGGTTAACTCAATCATTGGCGCTGGATCTTGCTGATTATGGAATTACAGTCAACTCATTAATGTTAGGTAATTTATTAAAATCGCCAATGTTCCAATCATTAATACCTCAGTATGCTAAAAAGTTAGGTATTGCAGAAGATCAAGTTGAGCAAGTTTATATTGATAAAGTACCCCTTAAACGTGGTTGTGATTATCAAGATGTACTTAATGTCTTATTATTTTATGCAAGTGACAAAGCTTCTTATTGTACAGGACAATCAATTAATATAACGGGTGGTCAAGTGATGTTTTAATGAGAATAAAGTGCGTAAGTTAATTTAAAACTTATCGCACTTTATTATTCAATTTATATAAAAAGGATTAATCATGAATATGACCAATACGCTAATTGTCATGGCATTGATTGCGTGGTGTATCCAAATTATTTTTAGTTGGTTTCAAATACGCCGTTTTAATCATGCTTTTTTATCCTTGAAAAAAGGTATGTACTTGGGAGTTGGTCGTAGTAAAAATAAACGTTTTAAACCCAGAGTATTAATTGCGATTTCGTTAGATGAAAATCAGGTAGTCATTGATTCTGTTATTATGAAAGGGATTACGGTTTTTGCTATACCCAAACCTATCTCACAATTACATGGATTGTCGGTTTTAGATATCATACCTGAAAAGATATTTCCTAATGAGCCATCTTCACAAAGTGCATTAACTGTCGCTTTGACTGCCAATAAATGAAAATTAACTTTTATTTTGAAAAGTATTTTCTTTCATTATAAAGTATAATAATTATATAAAATAAAAATTTTTATACGCTAGTTATAGTGATGGGATCCAAGCATGAAGGTAAGGCAAAGACAGACAGCTATTTTAGAATATTTGCAAAGTCATGGACAAGTTAGTGTTGATGAACTGGTTGAACACTTTAAAACTACTGGCACAACTATCCGTAAAGATCTTACACAACTTCATGAAAGTGGTTTAGTTTTGCGTACTTATGGTGGTGCTATGCTAAACCGCGAAATTGGTGACCGAGCCATCGATCATAAAACTTACATTAATACTGCTCAAAAAAAGGCGATTGCCGAAGAAGCCTCTAAATTGATCCATGAAGGTGATTCAATCATTTTTGATGCTGGTAGCACGGTTGCTCAAATGATCCCTATGCTTGCTAGATTCAATAATTTGACTATTATGACCAATAGCCTACATATGGTAAATGAACTGGTCGCTAATGATAATGACCAAACTATTATCTTAACGGGTGGAACATTTCGCCGTAAATCAGCCTCATTCCATAGCAATAATGCGTCCGCCATTGCTGCTTTTGAATCCTACACGTTTGATAAACTCTTTATGGGTGCAGATGGCGTAGATTTAGTTGGTGGAGTTACTACATTTAATGAAAGCTATCATGGTAGTGTTGCAATGAGTAAAGCGGCTGCAAAATTAATCTTATTAGCGGATTCTTCAAAATTTGGAAGACGCAGTCCAAATGTGGTGTGTGATTTAAGTGCTGTCGATACCATCATTACAGACAATAATTTAGATGATAAATATTATGATGCATTAATTCAAAAGGGCATTAAAGTAATAAAAGTAAAGCCCTTAACCAAATAAAAAATCCAGATAAAAAATCTTAGAAAGGGTTCAGCCCAAAGTTATGCATCAAACCTAATAATGAATATCAAAGCTTATTAAAATTGGTTTAATAATAAGCTTTGAGTCTTTAACCGTTTTAGATCATTTCCGACAGTATAGATATACGCTCAAACGTTTTTTATTCATTAAATCCTTTGAAAAAGGATCATTGGAACATATCGCTAAGATAAATTAAAATAATAATCTAGCTCGAATGGTACCATCTACATTTTTTAATTTTACTAATAACTCTTCGGCTTTGCTTTGTTCTACTCTATCGATATCAATAACAACATAACCAATTTGAGGATCGGTTTGCAAATATTGTGCAGATATGTTCAGGCCTTGTTCTGCAAATAACGTATTAATTGCCGTTAATACGCCAGGTTGATTGTGATGAATATTGATAAAACGACTTGAACCTTTTGCTGGAATTGGCAAAGCAGCTTTAGGAAAATTAACTGCGGAAAGTGTTGCCCCGGTGTCTGAATATTTAGCTAGTTTTGTTGCTACTTCAATACCAATATTTTCTTGAGCTTCACTGGTTGAACCGCCAATATGAGGAGTAATAATGACATTATCAAATTTACACAATGGCGATTCAAATGGATCACTGTTGCTAGCAGGTTCAGTTGGAAATACATCAATTGCTGCGCCACTAAGCTTATTGGCTTCTAGCGCTTGAGTGAGTGCATCAATATCGATCACACTGCCACGGGAAGCATTAAGCAAAATTGCACCTGATTTCATCATATCAATTTCTAATTTGCCAATCATTTTAATTGTTGTTGCATTTTCAGGAACATGCATACTAACAATATCACTCATAGCAAGTAATTCTTTCATGGTTGCAATTTGTTTGGCGTTTCCTAATGGTAATTTGGTTTCAATATCATAAAAGTAAACATTCATACCTAATGATTCAGCAAGTACACTCAATTGACTACCAATATGACCGTAACCAATGATGCCTAAATTTTTACCTCGTGCTTCGTGAGAGCCAGTGGCTATTTTGTTCCATTTGCCTTGATGAGCTCTAGCATTGGCTTCTGGTACTCGACGAAGTAATAAAATCGCTTCAGCTAATACGAGCTCTGCAACTGAACGAGTATTAGAAAACGGTGCATTAAAAACAGGAATTCCTTTAACGGTAGCAGCTTCAAGTTCAACTTGATTGGTTCCAATACAGAAACAACCAATCCCAGCAAGTTTAGGTGCAGCATCAATGATATCTTTCGTTAAGTGTGTCCTTGAGCGAATACCAATAAATCTTGCATCTTTTAATACGTCTTTAAGTTCAGATTTAGATAATGCACCTTTATGATATTCAATGTTGTTATAACCTGCTGATTTAAGTGTTTCAACCGCACTAGGGTGGATCCCTTCAAGTAATACAAACTTGTTTTCATCTTTCGTTAACGCCTGAACAACCATTATTTCCTCTCTATCCATCAAAATATAATAGGTATTTACTATAATTTTTTAAAAATTAAATAGTTTTATTTAACTCTTTTACACCTGAGCTGCATCCAACTAGTGCGATATCTGCCCCTCTATTGGCAAATAATCCAACGGTTACCACACCAGCAATATTATTAATACGATGTTCTAATTCCACCGGATTGGTAATAAGAAGATCATGCACATCTAAAATAACATTGCCATTATCGGTCACGACCCCTTGTCGATATATTGGTTTACCGCCAAGTTTAAATAACTCACGGGCAACATAGGAACGAGCCATTGGAATTACCTCTACAGGTAATGGAAATTTTCCTAATACATCGACAACCTTTGATTCATCCACAATACAGATAAACTGTTTTGCAAGTGCTGAAACTATTTTTTCACGTGTTAAAGCGGCTCCTCCGCCTTTGATCATTTGTAATTGTTGATTTATTTCGTCAGCGCCATCAACATATACATCTAAGCTATCAACATCATTACAGTCTAGTACTGGAATACCATAGCTCTTCAATTTTTGTGTCGAGGCTTCCGAACTTGAAACAGTGCCTTTAATCTGATCTTTGATTGTCGCCAAGGCATCAATAAAATGAGATGCTGTAGAGCCCGTTCCTACTCCAACATATGAATCTGGTTTAATATATTTTAAGGCTGACCAGCCTACCGCCTTTTTTAATTCGTCTTGTGTCATGATATCATCCTATGTTAAGGATACTTTTTCTTAAAAAAATAAAATTTTAAAAGAAAAATTATTAAAGATATGGCATAGTACCCAATTGGAAAGCAAAAATCATTAGTATTTTAATAAATATATTAATTTTCGATAGGTTAAAAATTTTTTACGATATTAAAGTAGCTTTAATATCCAAGCAATGATCAAATCATTAGTAAAGAGATTATGAAGCGTCCAGATTATAGAGCATTACAAGCATTAGATGCAGTGATAAAAGAACGGGGATTTGAACGTGCAGCTGATAAATTGTGTATCACACAACCAGCCGTATCGCAACGTATTAAACAATTAGAAAGCTTTTTCGGTCAACAATTATTAGTTAGAACGATACCGCCGAAAGCCACCAAGCAAGGAGAGCATCTTTTAGGATTATTGCATCAAGTTGAATTATTGGAACAGCAATGGTTAGGTGATAATGAACAAAACACAACACCATTGTCGTTATCGATTGCAATCAATGCTGACTCTTTAGCAACATGGCTTTTACCAGCTTTAAAGCCTGTATTGGATAAAAATATTCTTCGTTTTGATATTCAAGTAAGGGATGAAGAACATACTTTAGAACTACTGCGTTTAGGCACAGTAGTTGCAGCAATCAGTATTCAACCTAATCCATTACCTGGTTGCTTATCTGATTTATTAGGGGCGCTTGATTATATTTTTGTAGCATCGCCTGAGTTTGCTAAAAAATACTTTCCCAATGGGGTAACTCGATCTTCGCTTTTAAAAGCGCCTGCGGTTGCTTTTGACCATTTGGATGATATGCATCAAGCTTTTCTACAAGAAAACTTTAATCTAACGCCTGGTAGTGTAATTTGTCATATTACCAGTTCATCAGAGGCCTTTGTTCAGCTTGCTAAGCAGGGATCTGCCTGTTGTATGATACCGATGTTACAGGTTGAGCAAGAGTTAAAAAATGGTGAATTAGTCAATCTGACTGAAGGTTTATACCAAAGACGAATGCTTTATTGGCATCGGTTTGCGCCTGAAAGTAGTGTAATGCAAAATATTTCTGAGACTTTAATCCGTTATGCACAACGTTCTTTATCTCAACCACAAGATAGGAAATAGTAAGTAAAATTTAATGTTTTTTACTAAAACGTAATGCTAACCTGAAACTTTTTTACAAAGTGCAATAACCACTTACAGAGCAGATAATATGAGTCAATTAAAAAATGATCGTTATTTACGCGCATTACAGTGTTTACCTGTTGATTACACCCCTATTTGGATGATGCGGCAAGCCGGTCGTTATCTGCCTGAGTATCGACAGTTACGAGCCAAAGCGGGTGATTTTATGACGATGTGCCAAACACCCGAATTGGCATGTGAAGTGACATTACAACCTTTGCGTCGGTTTGACCTTGATGCAGCTATTATTTTTTCGGATATATTAACCATTCCCGATGCAATGGGACTTGGATTGTATTTTGAAGCAGGCGAAGGACCCAAATTTACTAAATCCCTATCTCAATTATCTGATATTGAAAAATTACCGATTCCCGATCCGCAGTTATCTCTTGGCTATGTAATGGATGCAATACGTCTGACTAAAAAAGAGTTAAATGGCAAAGTGCCTTTAATTGGTTTTTCTGGCAGTCCTTGGACGTTAGCTACTTATATGATTGAAGGGGGAAGCAGTAAAACCTTTACCAAAATAAAAAAGATGCTTTATAGTCATCCCAAAGCACTGCATCTATTACTTGAAAAATTGGCGACGAGTGTCGCTTTATATTTAAATGCACAAATTGAAGCGGGAGCTCAATCAATAATGATATTTGATACTTGGGGTGGCGTGTTAAGCCATCAAAGTTATCAAGAGTTTTCTTTAAACTATATGCAATTAATCTTATCAAAGTTAAAACGAGGCAATAAAACTCAGGATGTCACCTCATATGTGCCTGTTACTTTTTTTACCAAGGGTGGCGGATTATGGTTAGATAATATTGCTAACACTGGCTGTGATGCTATTGGTGTTGATTGGACAGTTAATTTGAGTGATATTCAACAAAAAGGTAAAATTGCTGTGCAAGGTAATTTAGATCCGTCAGTTTTGTATGCTGATAGACAAACAATAGAATCTAATGTTGATACTGTTCTTAAAGAATATGGTACTCATAATGGGCATATTTTTAATTTAGGGCACGGTATTCATCAAGATACTCCAGTAGAACATGTACAATATTTAATTGAGGCTGTACATCAACGCTCCAAAAGGTTTCATCATGATTAAAAATCCAGTTCAATTAAGAATCGAAAAATTAGCATTATGGCAACAACGTTTATTCATGCTTTGTTTGTGTGAAAGAATGTACCCAAATTTTGTCTTTTACGCAAAACAACAGCAAAATGAGGAAGATGCTAAAAGTTATAAGAAAATACTTGATCTGATGTGGGAATCATTATTAGTTGAGAATGTAAAAATCAATTTTGATTTACAGCTGGAAAAGTTAGAAGTGATTATTCCTAGTATTACCGAAGATAGTCCTTATATTATTTACCCTGCTATTGATGCATGTCAGGCATTAAGTGAGGTTTTACACTCATATTTAACGGGTGAAGTAACCGAACACGCAGCAAAAGTGAGTAGTATATCGGCAACAACCGTTGCAGAATTTGAAATGACAAAATCAAATATTGTTCTAAGTGAAGATGAACAACAAACTTTACCTAGTGTGATCGATGAATTTGATTTTCAATGGGAAATTTTTCGAATTTTACGAGATGAAAATAACAATATGATTGACTTAATAAAAGGTTTAAAAGCTGATATTCGAGAGTCTGCAATAAGTAATGTTGGTGTTTTTTTGAGCAATTAAGCTTTTAAATGCGTCATTTTTTTATTTTTTACCAAATTTTTCTTTAACATTGGAAGAATATAGACTACATTTAATAACAATGTAATCTGAAGTTGTTTACAGAAGCAAAGTTGACTTTCGACATTGCTTATAATGTTAACTTTAACAATAAAATAATTATGTAAGGATATTTCCATGAATAAAACAGAACTTGTCGATGCTATTGCTAGCAAAGCAGATATTACAAAAGTTGCTGCAAAAACAGCTCTAGAAGCAACATTAGCCGCTATTACTGAATCATTAAAAGCTGGTGAGCCAGTGCAACTAGTTGGTTTTGGTACATTCAAAGTTAATGATCGAAAAGCTCGCGTTGGTCGTAATCCAAAAACTGGTAAAGAAATCAAAATTGCCGCAAGTAAAGTACCCGCATTTGTATCAGGTAAAAGCTTAAAAGAAGCAATCAAATAAGTTTGTTTATTTCTTCCTATTTTTTATATTGATGGGATGTACTTTTGGTCATAAGGCGTTGTCTTGTGGCCATGTTTTTTATTTGTATAGTTTTTTAACATATAGCGATTGATTAGAAAATAAAAGCAGATACGAGCAAGGTTACGATTTTATTTCTATAAATTTTGCATTTAATACTTTTGCTAAATCTTGTGGGATGAGTTCTATTTCTAATCCTCTTCTTCCCCCCGAAATAAACATTTTTTCTAGTTGAGCTGCGCTTGAATCAATAAGAGTGGGTAATTGCTTTTTCTGTCCTAATGGACTAATACCACCCACTAAATAACCTGTAATTTTTTGCGCTAAATTAGGATCGGCCAAATCGACTTTTTTGCAGTTTAGTGCTTTAGCTACTTTTTTAAGATCTAAGTGATTATCGACTGGTAATACACAAACCGCTAACGTTTTATCGTTACCATTTAAACTTACTACCAATGTTTTAAACACTTGTGCAGCAACTACGTTTAAACTGGGATCGAGTTTATTTACAGCTTCTTGTCCATAGTGTGTATCATTAGGATCATGCTCATATTGGTGAATTTTAAATGTGATATTTAATTTTTTAAGAAGCTTAATCGCAGGTGTCATAGTGATGTCTACTGTAATTAAATAAAATAGGTTAATGATTGAATTTTAGTTACCCTATTAATAAAAATTAATAGGGTAATTAAACGTAATGGCTATTTTTAAATAATTAAACTGTTATTTTGCTCAGGTGGTTCAAGTGTTGATTTGTTACTTGTTAATAGCATATTCAAACGATAAAAGAAGCAAATTGTAAAAATATTTAAGATCGTTAACAGTGTTGAATAAATAACGGATAAAAAGATATTATTATCTAAAGTATTAAAAAGCGAAATAACAAAAACCACAAGAAAATATATTAACATCATCGGAAGAGCAAAACGCCAATGAGTTAATATAGATCTGTTACATTCAGCGAATTTTTCGAAAAAAGTTTTAGTTGTTGGTTGAGCAATTAATCCACAAAAATTGTAGTAAATCGCATTAAAAAATATGGCAAACACAATCGCGACGACTGCAAATAGGAAAACGACTAGAGCCTTTGGAACAATTAATCCCAAAATCATAAATATTAATCCCGCAAATAGGAAAATTATTGGCAATATGATTAAGAAAATCAGCTCAAAACCAATCATATTTAGTACATTGGGTAGCATTCTGGATAATACTGTATTTAAATTAAGATAGTTATTGACAGAATAGTTATAAATAACAGCAATTAAAATCGAATCAATTATTATAAATAACACTAATTTAATTAACAGCATTTTTAAAAAAAGAGGAAATGCGCTTGGACTCTTTGCTTGAAATAATTGAGTAATAATTACAGGATCAACACTATTTTTTAAAATTAATGAGGAGACTATATTTAATAATAAACTGATTAGCGCAATTGACCAAAACCGATTTCGAATAAAATTAACAGTCTGAGTAAAAACTATGGAAAAAGAGAGTTCTGTTTGCATATTTACATTCTTACCTTATTAGTGGTAACCAGAAAGCTACCACTAAATAATTAACGAAAGGGATATTATTGTAAAAGTGAAATATCAGCAACTTTTAAAAATAAATTTTGTAGTTTTTTCAAAAGGGCTAGACGATTAAGTTTCACCTGTTCATCATCTACCATCACCATGACATTTTCAAAGAAAGCATCAATCGGTGTTTTAAGTGCTGCTAATTCAACTAAAGCCTCTTGATAACGCCCATCGTTAAAGTAAGGAGCTAATTTATCGGTTAATATCGCTACATGTTTGGCTAATTCCCCTTCAGCACCCTCTACCAATAGGGCGGCATTAACATGTTCAGAAATAACACTGTCGGTTTTAGATAAAATATTAGAAACACGCTTATTGGCTTCCGCTAATGATGATGCTTCTGATAGTGTTCGAAAATGCGTTACTGCCTTGACTCTTGCATCAAAATCGGCAGGTTTCGTCGGATTAAGTGCTAATACCGCTTGAATGGTATCAATGGTAAAGCCTTGTTCTTGGTACCAAGCACGGAATCGACCTTGCATAAAGCTAACAATATCTTCAACAACATTTTTGTTATTTAGCTTCTCACCATATAGTGATACTGCATAAGTTGACAATTCGGCCAAATCTAATGGTAACGCTTTTTCGACAATAATACGTAGCACACCGATAGCCGCACGACGTAATGCAAATGGGTCTTTATCCCCCTTAGGGTGTTGACCAATACCGAAAATACCCGCTAAAGTATCCATTTTTTCGGCAATTGAAACAGCGCACGATACGTAAGTGCTTGGCAATTCATCACCCGCAAAACGAGGTTTGTATTGTTCCTCAATGGCCGTTGCAACTTCAATACTTTCCCCATCTTTGAGTGCTAAATAGCGACCCATTATACCTTGCGTTTCAGGGAACTCGAAGACGGTATTTGTCACTAAGTCACATTTAGTCAGTTTACCTGCACGTTTTGCTTGCTCAACGTTAGCGCCAATTTTGTCGGCAATAAAACCAGACAAGGCTTCTAACCGTAACGCTTTATCTTTAACCGTTCCTAATTGTTGTTGAAATAGAACGGTTTCAAGGCGAGGTAAACGATCTTCTAAACGTTGTTTTAAATCCGTTTGATAAAAGAATTCTGCATCGGCTAGGCGAGGGCGAACCACCTTTTCATTACCTGAAATCACTACTTGTGGGTCTTTTGATTCAATATTTGCCACAAAAATAAAATTCGGCAGCAGTTTGCCTTGCTTATCGTAAACTGGAAAATATTTTTGATCGCCTTTCATGGTATAAACCAGTGATTCGGCAGGTACAGCCAAAAAGCGTTCTTCGAATTTAGCTGTTAAAACAACCGGCCATTCAACTAAAGAAGAGACTTCTTCAAGTAAACTGTCGGTTAAATCTGCTTTACCATTTAATTTGGTTGCAGCGTCTTGCGCTTGTTGTTTGATGATAGCTTTACGTTTATCATAATCCGCAATGACTTTACCACGTTGTTCTAAAATATCTGGGTATTGATCTGCATTATCAATAGTAAATTCTTGCTCACCCATAAAGCGATGACCTCGAATCACTCGATTCGATTCAATGTCTAAAATAGTGCCAGGCACTAAATCTTCACCATAAAGCATTGTTACAGTATGGCTAGGTCGAATAAATTCAACTTGTCGAGCCGCCCAACGCATGGGTTTAGGAATAGGTAATTTGCTTAATGCGTTTTTTACCATATCACACAATAAATTAACGACAGGCTGACCTTTTTGATTTTGCGTATAACAAAGCCATTCCCCCTTATCTGTTTGAATGCGCTGAGCCTGATCGACACTAATACCACATCCGCGAGCCCATCCTTCAGCGGCTTTAGTTGGATTGCCATTTGCATCAAATGCTGCGCTCACTGCTGGGCCACGTTTAACGATTTGGCTATCTGGTTGTGTGTCATTTAAATTTAAAACTTTTAATGCTAAGCGACGAGGCGATGCATACCAAAGTACTTCACCATGTTCCAATTTGGCATTATCAAGTTGTTCAATAAAATTAGCTGCAAAACTTTCAGCTAATGTTCGGAGTGATTTTGGAGGTAACTCTTCAGTACCAATTTCCACTAAAAATGTTTTTTGCATAATCTTTAAATTCCTACTTTGCTGCGCTTGGGTTAGAACGTGAATTTTGGCACATAGGGAAGCCAAGCGCTTCGCGTGATGCATAGTATGCTTCGGCCACCATTTTAGTTAATGTTCTGATACGTAAAATATATCGTTGTCTTTCAGTAACTGAAATTGCTTTACGTGCGTCAAGTAAATTAAAACAGTGAGCAGCTTTTAAAATACGTTCATAAGCCGGTAATGGCAGTGGTTTTTCAAGTTCAAGTAAAAATTTAGCTTCTTTTTCATGTTGTTCAAAACAGTAAAATAAGAATTCGGTATTGGCATATTCAAAATTATAAGTCGATTGTTCAACTTCATTTTGGTGAAACACATCGCCATAAGTTGTTTTACCAAAGGCGCCATCACTCCAAACTAAATCGTATACGCTATCCACACCTTGAATATACATAGCGAGTCGTTCAAGACCATAAGTGATCTCACCTGTAACAGGTTTACACTCAAGTCCTCCAACTTGTTGAAAATAAGTGAATTGGGTGACTTCCATACCATTTAACCAAACTTCCCAACCTAGTCCCCATGCACCTAAAGTAGGATTTTCCCAGTTGTCTTCAACAAAACGAATATCATTAATCGTTGGATCAAGACCTAACTCTTTTAACGAACCTAAATATAACTCTTGAATATTGTCAGGAGAAGGTTTTAAGATAACTTGAAATTGATAATAATGTTGTAGCCTATTTGGGTTTTCGCCATAGCGACCATCGGTAGGGCGACGCGATGGTTGAACATAAGCCGCATTAATTGGCTCAGGACCAAGTGCTCGTAAGCAAGTCATAGGGTGCGAAGTGCCTGCACCAACTTCCATATCTAACGGCTGAATCACCGTACAACCTTGATTAGCCCAGTAATCTTGTAACGTTAGTATTAACCCTTGAAAGGTTTTGACATTAAACTTTTGCATGATGTTATCTTTATGGTTGAATTGATTTTTTGGTAATTTAAATAGTTTTGTATTTTATACTTTTTATCCGTGCTTGTGAAATGTCTAATATACTATATGCTGCAATTATTCTTAAACCCGCTGAGATGGTATACATTTTGCTTATTTAGTTATTTGTATGTATAGTGGTTTATCTTTTACGTTTGATAATAAATCCTAATTACAATTCTATGGCTATTTATCAAAAATTTCTTATCCCTATTTTAATTGGATTAATGTATGCCAACCCTTTGTATGCGATTGATGATAATCAAAAATTACAAAATTTGCGCCAGTCAATTAAAGAGCAAGAAATTCGTTTAGCTGAACAGAAAAAGGAAAGGACTCAATTAGTTAATGATCTCAAACAACAAGAAACCGAGATAGCTAAACTGCTGACATCAATTGAAAAAAATAATGCTACACTGAATAAACTTAATAAGGAAATTGCTCAGTTAATCAAGCAAATTGATGATTTAAATGTTAAACAACAGCAGCAAAGACGCGCATTGGCTAAGCAGCTTGAAACCGCTTTTAAACTAGGCAAAAACACCGGCTTTCAGCTTATCTTTGCTAGTGAGCAAAGTGAACGCAATGAACGTCTTATCACCTATTTTGGTTACATCAATGACGCCAGAGAACAACATATTAATGCCTTGCGTGAAACGCAAGTGCAACTCAACGAAAAAAAATTAGTGTTACAAAAGAAGCAAGTTTCTCAACAGGCATTACAAACAAAACGCAAGCAGGAGCAGGTTGGGCTTGAAAAAAATCGCCAAGATAGAAAAAAAACGATTACTTCATTAGAATCATCCATGCAAGTTAATCAACAAAAACTGGCGCAATTGCATGAAAATGAGGCAAAACTACAAGCAAAAATTGCTGAAGCAGAAAGAGAAAGTCGACGCATAGCAGAAGAAGAAGCAAGACAAGCAAAAAAAATTCAAGCAAAACAGAAAAATAATAATTATACTTTAAGCCCAGAAGAGCGATCGCTCATGGCTCGAGTTAGTGGCATTGGTAAACCTAAACGTCAATTTAATTGGCCAGTAAGTGGATCTGTCTTGCATCGATTTGGCGAATCATTACATGGTGAACTGTATTGGAAAGGAATGGTAATCAATGCTAAAGATGGTACACAAGTAAAAGCGATAACCGATGGACGCGTAATATTAGCAAGCTGGTTACAAGGTTATGGTTTTGTTGTTGCAATTGATCATGGTAAAGGTGATATGAGTTTATATGGGTATAATCAAAGAGTGCTTGTGGCAGTCGGTGATAAAATTTATAGTGGTCAACCCATTGCGTTAGTGGGCTCAAGTGGCGGACAAAATAGTTCAGGATTATATTTTGAAATTCGTCGAGATGGAAAAGCTTTAAATCCTAGTGGATGGTTAAAATAGTGGTTCGTTTACTCATTTCAATGGCCATTGGTCTATTATTACAAACAAGCAATGTATGGGCAGCAGAGTTAGCAATTGTTATTGATGATTTTGGCTATAGACAACATAATGAAGAGCAAATTATTAAACTTTCGCCTAATATTACGGTGGCGGTGTTGCCTAATTCTCCAAATGCACATCATATAGCCAATATCGCTCATGAGCACGGCAATGATGTGATGATTCACTTACCAATGGCTCCCTTTGGTAAACAGCCGTTAGAGAAAGATACGTTGTATCCTTATATGGAAGAAGAGGAAGTTGATCGTATTGTAAACAATGCGGTAGCGCTTGTACCTTATGCAATTGGAGTTAATAACCACATGGGCAGCTTAATGACATCGAGCCAAATTGGAATGGAAAATGTTATGAAAGCGCTAAGTTATCACTCAATGTTTTTTCTAGATAGTAAAACCGTCGGAAAAACAGCCGTCAGAGAAGCGGCAAGTCTTTATGATATTCCAGTTGTAGAACGAGATGTATTTTTAGACGATAAGCAAAATGAGGCTGTTATCAGTCAACAATTCGATTTAGCTATCAGAGTTGCACGTAAAAATGGTTCTGCCATTGCGATTGGGCATCCACATCCACAGACGCTCAATGTGCTTAAAAATAAATTGGCTAACTTACCGTCTGATATTGAACTAATCAAAATCAGTCAACTTGTGGCGCCATTAACAACAGAATCTAAACCGAAAGTAACATTAAAATATATTTTTGAAAACTGCATAAAATCTTTAGAAGATGCATGGAATTTCAATAATGATCTCAATAAATAATTACTTTTTTTCTAATGTTCGATGGCGAATTTGTATTTGTTTATTTTGTGCTTTAAAAAATTCAGCTAATTGCTCTGCAATGAAAACGGAACGATGTTGTCCTCCAGTACAGCCAATCGCGATAGTTAAATAACTTCGATTATTTTTCTCTAACATTGGCAACCATTGTTGCAAGTAATTAGCTGTTTGATAGATAAAATTGGTTACATCATCTTGTTTTGATAGATAATTAATTACAGGCTCATCTAATCCTGTTAAGGGTCTTAAATTGATATCCCAATGAGGATTAGGTAAAAAACGGACATCAAATACAAAATCGGCATCAATAGGCAAACCGTGTTTAAACCCAAATGATTCAAAAATCATAGTTAATTCACGCTCTTTTTTACCTAAAATGCGTGTCCTTAAAATGTCAGATAATTGGTGAACAGAAAGATTATCTGTATTAATGACTAAACTGGCATGCGCTTTTAATGACTCTAAATAATTTTCTTCAAGATCGATTGCTTCTTCAAGTAAACACTTTTGATTGGCTAAAGGGTGTATTCGTCTTGTTTCACTGTAACGACGAATAAGTGTGTTACGACTACAGTCTAAGAAAATAATTTCAGGTGTTACTGATTCTGGAAGTTTTTGCAGTATATCGTAATTAAATTCAAAATTGATAGGCAAATTGCGAATATCAATGCTAACAGCGACAGGGGTATTATTGTTTTTTAATGCATCAGCTAACTGTGGTAATAAAGCGACAGGAATATTATCAACACAATAAAATCCCATATCCTCTAGCGCCCGTAATGCAATTGATTTTCCAGAGCCGGAACGGCCACTTACTATCATCAGAATCACAATCAACCTCCATTATTGATGGTTTGTGCAAGTATATACTCTTTGTTTGTAAAGATACAATTTAGTAAATATAGGATACTGGTTTAATATTCGGTTTTAATCTTAGCAATGAGTTGTTTAAGCGCTTGTCCTCGATGTGAAATCTGACTTTTATGCTCTTTTGTTAACTCTGCAGCGCTACAATTTAGTTCGGGTACATAAAATAAAGGATCATAACCGAAGCCACCTTCTCCTCGTGTTTCATTTAAAATGATGCCATCCCATTTTCCCAAACAAATAATGGGTGTTGGATCATTTTCATGTCGCATAAACGCTAATGCACAATAAAAATAAGCGGTACGTTTTTCTCTTGGTACATTTTTTAACTCTTGCAATAATTTTTGATTATTGCTTGCATCGTTACCATGTTCGCCTGCATAACGGGCAGAATAGATCCCCGGTGCGCCACCAAGCGCATTAACCACTAATCCAGAATCATCAGCGATTGCTGGTAATTTAGTAAATTTAGCCGTATGTCTTGCTTTTAATATCGCATTTTCAATAAAGGTTAAACCAGTTTCATCCACCTCAGGTACATTGAACTCTTTTTGTGCAACAACATTAAAACCAGCATCGGCTAACAGGGTTTGTAGCTCATTAACTTTACCTTGATTATTTGTTGCTAAAACAATTTTTTGCATTTTAATTTCCTTACCATAACTGGTTTGTCAAATATTACCATCAGTGAATTTTATGTAACAGCCGTTATTTAATATATGAATATTTTCAAAAATCAGGCTCGCATGTAAAAGTCATGCTTTCTCCTGTTTTAGGATGATTTATTGTCAGTGATTGGGCATGTAACAACAATCTTTGAGACATCGAAAATGCCTCAGGATGTGCATAAAATTTATCTCCCAAAATAGGATGCCCAATAGCTTGCATATGTACACGTAATTGATGTGAACGTCCCGTAAATGGAAATAATTTAACTCGGGTAGTATTATTCTCATTTCGTGAAATAACTTGATATTCAGTTAATGCATGTTTACCGTTGTCAAGATCCACCATTTGCCTTGGACGATTCGGCCAATCACAAATTAAAGGTAATTCGACTTGTCCGGTATCTTGCTCAAGATGCCCATATACCACAGCAATATAGGTTTTTTTGGGGATCCGTTCGCGAAATTGTTTTTTTATGTCTCGATCGGCTAATTTTGATAGCGCTGCAACCATAATACCACTGGTTGCCATATCTAAACGATGAACCGATTCAACATAACTGTATTTTTGTTGTAAACGGTGAATAATACTATCAATAAATTGAGGTTTATTACCTGATACAGACAATATCCCAGGCTGTTTATTAACAACGACAATATGGTCATCTTGATGTAGGATAGAAAGCCAAGGGTCAATAGGGGGATGATATTCCAAAAGCATTTGTATATGACAATTCTTAAAATAAAATTGTCATATATTCTAGCAAACTCAACAAAAAGCGCCAGTTTTATAAAAGCGGCGCTGGTTTCAAATTATATTTTCTTTGCTGGAAAGAATTGAGAAATTAATATGGTTAGACCGACAAAAAGATAACAAGCAAAAATAATAATCATCCATTGAGACATTTCGATGGTTAAAAAAGTCCAAATTTTATCGGCACATGAACCATAGGCATTAAACATACTTGGTAACCATTGATTTAAAGGTAACCAAGATGGAAACTGAACGTTAATTGCACAGGTATCACTGAAATTAGGTTCAAATTGTAAATGAGCGTGAAATGTCGCTAGAGTAAATCCTTTATAGGCACTAAATAACCAAACCAAAATTCCGCCTAATCGAAAAATATAATTATTAGGCTTAATTAGTCCGATAATACTTGCGATCATAATTCCAAAAATAGCACAGCGTTGATAAATGCATAATGTACAAGGGGCTAGATCTAACACATGTTGAAAAAAGAGCGCTGTTAATTCAAAAATAAAGGTAGAAAGGAATAATAAAAACCAAGCAGCTCTGCCATTTGAGTAATGATTGAGTAGTGACAACATACTATTTTATTCCTCCATATTCCGTTATAATTACTTATCTTTAATTATATCGAAAGTAATCTATCTAATTTTTAAGTGATGCTAGTGTAGTTTATTTTCGGATAATGTAAACGACTTTTATATATTGATGGCGGATTAATCACTTCTTATGGATTCAAACGTTCCACAAACAAAATTGCAAGTCTCATTTGTCACAATTTCAGAAGAAAATGCGACACAACGAATTGATAACTTTTTAATTACACACTTAAAAGGTGTGCCTAAAAGTATGATTTATCGCATACTAAGAAAGGGTGAGGTGAGAGTTAACAAAAAACGCGTTAAACCTGAATATAAATTAAATAATGGCGATGAGATTCGTATTCCTCCTATACGCGTTGCTGAAAAAACAACACCCGAAATTTCAACTAAGCTTAATAAAGTTGCTGATCTGGAAAAAGCAATCATCTATGAAGATGATGTGATTTTAGCCATTAATAAGCCTTCTGGTATTGCCGTTCATGGCGGTAGTGGTTTAAGTTTTGGTGTCATTGAGGGGTTACGCGCATTAAGACCCGAAGCAAAGTTTTTAGAATTAGTTCATCGAATTGATCGTGAAACATCGGGTGTACTATTAATAGCTAAAAAACGTTCCGCATTAAAAGCGTTACATGAGCAGCTTAGACTTAAACAGATGCAAAAAAATTATTTGGCATTAGTAAAAGGAAATTGGCCGTCAGAATGTAAAGTGGTGCAGGCGCCATTACTTAAAAACGTATTAAAAAGTGGTGAACGTGTTGTCAAAGTTGATAAAGAAGGAAAGCCTTCTGAAACGCGATTTAAAGTTGAAGAGCGATTTGATTTTGCAACTTTAATTAAAGCCAGTCCAGTTACAGGACGTACTCATCAAATTCGAGTTCATACTCAATATGCTAACCATCCAATTGCTTTTGATGATCGTTATGGTGATAACCAATTTGATATGCAACTGGCAAATACCAAACTTAACCGATTATTTTTACACGCGGCTAATGTGAAATTTATTCATCCGAAAACTTTACAAGAAATGCAGTTACATGCACCGATGGATGATAAGTTGCAAGCATGTTTAAATCAGCTTAGAAATGATAAATATCAACAAACAGAATCATTAAAATAAAAAGGTAATAAGTGCGAATGAAAGATCTCAATTTATACTTAATTAGACATGGGCAAACAGAGTGGAATATTAAAGATCAAATGCAAGGATCGCAAAACTCTCCTCTTACAGAACAAGGCGTTTTAGGGGCTAAAATAACAGGGCAATCTTTAAAAGATGTCCCTTTTTTGCAAGCATATTCCAGTACTCAACAACGTGCTATAGAAACACGTAATTATATCGTTAACGAAAATATTAAAGATATTCCAACATTTGAACTGTCTGATTTGCAAGAAATGGATTTTGGTGATTGGGAGGGTAAACATGTACCGACTCTTAAAAAGGAAGTGCCAGAGTTTACAACTTATTTAACCGATCCTGCTAATTTTGATGCTTCTGTCAATAAAGGTGAAAATTATCTTGATGTTCTAACGCGTATGAAACAAGGACTCAATACGATAATTCAAAATGCACCACAAAATACGGGTAATATTTTAGTCGTTTCGCATGGAACGGTATTGCGATTATTACTTTGCGTATTAAATGGAGGTGATTGGCGTTTACACCGTGATGATCAATACTTTCCGCGCATGTTAAATACCAGCATAAGTGTTGTTAATTATCAGCAAGCGGATGATAAATCAGAAGGAAAATTTACGGTTAAATACTATAACAATGTCGATCATTTAACGGATAAATAATCGGTGATGTAAATTTTTTATTATCTCTCAAATAATGTATTTAATATTAATAACATAAAATGAGAGATAATAAGCCTATCTAGCGTTTATCTTTTACTGTATTTTGCGTAACGTTGTTGTAGCTGTTGTAACTGTTTAATTCTGGCCTCAATCCTCGAAATCATGATTTGATCACCTTTCGTTTGGTTTTTAGCATTTTGTAATATTTGGATTGCTCGTGGAAATTGACCTTCGAGTGCAATCAATTCTGCTTGAGCACTCATCTCTTTCGCTCTTGAATGCGATCCCCCATAAGCTAAAATCAGTAACTCCCAACCATTAGTATCATCATTGTGATCAAAAGTATATCGATGAAGTAGACTTATGGCTTGTTGATAATTTTTATTTTTCACATAAGCATTAGCCAAATTGAGTTGTAATGCGGAGCTATTTGGTGATTTTTTTATTGCCGTTTGCAATCGATTAATTGCAGCATTATTGTTATTTGTACTTAAATCAATATCCGTCATTAAATCTATGTACCAAATGTTATTAGGATCATTATCTAATAATGGTTGCAGTTGTTGTTTTGCTCTTTGATAATTGCCACTTCGGTAATCGGCTAGTGCATAACCATAAACGATGGCAATTTTGCTTTGTTCATTATTGAGTTTTTTGTAATCTTCGAGTAACAATTTGCCTGTATTGATATTATTACTCATTAAAATAGCTAATCTTGCTTTAGCTAAATAATAATTGAGTGATGGGGCAATATCTTTTTTAGAATATTGCATTGAACGATTTCGAATATCGGATAAACGGCTATTGGGTAATGGGTGAGTAAGTAAAATTTCTGGCGGCTTACTACTAAAACGAGTTTCATCAGCTAACTTTTGCAAAAACTCCGATGAAGCATATGGATCAAATCCTGCTTTAGCAAGTGTTCTTAGACCAACACGATCGGCTTCTTGTTCATTACTTTGTGTAAAACTAATCATGCTTTGCGTTGAACCCGCCATAGCACCTGTCATTACCATCATCCCAGCTTCTGGATTGGCCAATGCTAATAATAAAGAACCTAATGTGGCACCCCAGACATAAGGGCTGTTGCGATTTTGGTTTTCCATTGCCCTAGCTAAATGGCGTTGAGTAACATGACCAATCTCGTGAGCCATGACAGAGGCTAGTTGGCTTTCATTATTGGTATCCAATATTAATCTAGAGTGAATAACCACATTACCGCCAAAAAAAGCAAATGCATTAAGTACATTGCTTTTCATAATATAAAAGTGAAAAGGTGTTTGTACTGATTCCGATTTTAAAACTAATCTTTTACCTAAATCATTGATATATTGATTTAAAACAGGATCATTAATGATAGGGGCATCAGCGCGTAATAGCCGCATATAATAATCACCCATCTCCATCTCTTGCCCTATACTTAATGTTGAAGCAGCAGCAGTACCTATATCAGGAAGGTTGATGTTATCGGCATAAACTAATGGGGCATTTTGTAATAATAACGATGTAGATAGTACCAATGCGACTACTTTTTTTAACATTGTTTCAACCTATAGAGATAAGAATATTAACTGATTACTATTTTAGCCGAAAAAAAGGACAATTTCACTTTGAATTGCTCATCAACTGTTAGGTATATCAGGGGTTAATGATAAAAAATAATAAATTATTGGAATACTGCGGCTCGAATTTTTTCGATATCAACATTTTCGATGTATTTGACAATATTAGGGTAAACATTATAGTGATGACCAAATTCAGGTTTCATTAATTCATTAATAGCTTGAGATTTTGACCAATTTTGGAAGACTATACGATACATAGCTACAGCAACACCCGTGCGATCACTACCATGCCAACAATGAATTAATATTGGTTTGGGCGATTGATTAATGGCTTTTAGTATCTCAATTATTTTTTCGTCAGAAATATTTCCTGCTCGTATTTTGATCCAAACTTCAGAAAGATCCGTATTTTCTAATTTATCGCGATCACTATGCAGTAACCGTAAGTTAATTATGGTTTTAAAGCCTAACTTTTCAAGATATTGTATCTGTTTTCTGGTTGGCTGTTCTGATCGTGAAAGATCATCGGATATTTTATAAAAATTATCGGGTAAATTATCACTCGGTTTCATATTAGATTGACAGCCTATTATCATCAAGCAGACACAACACAGCATTAATGAATTTGCTAATTTTACTTTGATAAAATCATAACAAGATCTTAATTGTTGTGTTGTGTATAGCATAAATAGATACAATTTATTAATTTTTAAGCCAATTGACGACGGTTTTGGATAAATTCAATGATGTTTTCAATTTTCACCATCTCTTTATCACCACCACAACGATGTTTATATTCCACTTCGCCATTATCCAGATTTCGTTCACCAATAACAATAGTATGCGGGATCCCAATTAACTCAGCATCTGCAAACATCACACCTGGTCGCTCTTTACGATCGTCAAACAACACATCAATACCTGTTGCTTGTAAATCCGCATAAAGTTTTTCTGCCGTCGCTTGTACTTTTTCAGATTTATGCATGTTCATAGGAATAATGACAACACTAAATGGGGCGATGGCTTCTGGCCATACAATTCCACGCTCATCGTGACATTGTTCAATCGCTGCAGCTACAATACGACTTACGCCAATGCCATAACAACCCATAATCATAACGTGGTTTTGTCCATCCTCACCTTGAACGGTTGCTTTCATCGCCTCTGAATACTTAGTTCCCAGTTGGAAAATATGCCCAACTTCAATGCCACGTTTAATTTGCAATGTGCCTTTACCGTCTGGACTAATGTCACCTTCAACCACATTACGAATATCTTCAATGCGCGGTAGGGCAACGTCTCGTTCCCAATTGATATTAAAGTAATGTTTATGATCAATATTGGCACCCGCACTAAAATCACTCATTACTGCGACATCTCGGTCAATAATGATTGGCATATTAAGGTTGATTGGACCTAATGATCCAGGGCCAGCATTGACAATAGCGCGAATTTCTTCGTCAGTTGCAAATTCTAGTGGTGAAGCAACAATGTCAATTTTTTCAGCTTTGATTTCATTTAAAGTATGATCACCACGTACCAATAATGCAACTAATTGATGACCACTTTCTTTAGTTGCTTTTACCATTAATGTTTTAACGGTTTTTTCAATTGGTAAATTGAACTGTTGAACTAATTCATCAATGGTTTTGGCGTTTGGTGTATCAACAATTTCCATTGTTTTAGTCGGTGCTGCACGGTTTTGAGTTGGCGCTAATGCTTGTGCCATTTCGATATTGGCTGCATAATCCGATTCAGTTGAAAAGACAATATCATCCTCACCACTATCAGCTAAAACTTGGAATTCGTGTGACCAATTACCTCCAATAGATCCTGTATCGGCGCGTACGGCTCTAAAGTTTAAGCCAGCACGAGTAAACACGGCACTATAAGCTTTGTACATGTCATCATAAGTTTCTTGTAATGATGCTTGTGAAGTATGGAATGAATAAGCATCTTTCATAATAAACTCACGTGAACGCATTACCCCAAATCGCGGGCGAACTTCATCACGAAATTTGGTTTGAATTTGATAAACATTCAATGGCAATTGTTTATATGAACTCACTTCATTGCGTAGTAAGTCAGTAATTACTTCCTCATGCGTTGGTCCTAATACAAAGTCACGATTACCTCGGTCTTTAATACGTAATAGTTCTGGACCATATTGTTCCCAACGTCCACTTTCTTGCCAAATATCAGCAGGTTGAACAACAGGCATTAATACCTCAATTGCTCCCGCTTTATTCATCTCTTCTCGGACAATGTTTTCAACTTTTTTAAGTACACGATAACCAGTTGGCAACCAAGTATATAAACCGGCCGCAACTTTTCGGATCATACCGGCACGTAACATTAATTGATGACTAATTACTTCAGCATCAGCTGGCGTTTCTTTTAACGTAGAAAGAAGATATTTACTGGTTCGCATGAATTTATCCCGAAAAATAATTTACTTATAAATATACTAAAAATGCTTGCTAGTTTAGCAGTACCCAGCGCAACACTAAAGTAATTTTATCGTTATTTTTGATGTGAAATAGATAATAAGACCATCAAAACAGTATCAAACAAAGCAAGTTACTTGCGATAAACGCCAAATCTAATTCAAAAGTATCATGCATTATCAATTGGGGGGTATTGTGAAATTGCAGGCAATTTTATAAAAATTTAGTATTAAAACTGATACTTTAATTTTTTTGGACACAATAAGTATCAAAATAGATATTTTTCCAAAAATATATCATATTGATTATATTAAGTTTTTTAGTGTTTGTGTGACGTAGATCACGTTGATAAGGAGATTAAATTGATATCATACGCGCAAAATTTTAGACAAAGGAGTAGTTCAATATGGGCCAATTAACCATTAACGAGGGTATAACAACTTCTAAAGAGGATGCTGCGTTATCTAAATGGCGTAAAAGCGATACTTTATGGATGTTGAGCCTTTATGGTACTGCAATTGGTGCAGGGGTATTATTTTTACCAATTAATGCAGGTGTAGGTGGTTTGATTCCATTATTAGTGATGTTAATTCTCGCTTTTCCTATGACCTTTTTTGCGCATCGTGCTTTATGCCGTTTTGTATTGTCAGGCAAAAGTAGAGACGGGGATATCACTGTCGTAGTTGAAGAAGCGTTTGGTCGCACGGCAGGAAATTGGATAACGGTACTTTATTTTTTTGCTATTTACCCCATTTTATTAGTATATAGTGTAGGTATTACTAATACTGTCGATAGTTTTATGGTGCACCAACTGGGTATGACGTCACTACCAAGAGCTTTGTTATCATTTATTTTGGTCGCTTTTTTAATGTCGATTGTCCATTTTGGTGAAGAACTTATTGTAAAAGTTATGTCCATTCTGGTGTTTCCTTTCATCGCGGTATTAATGATTTTGGCATTGTTTTTAATTCCTGAATGGAATGGCGAAATTTTTAATAATATTTCTTTTAGCAGCAATGGTTACAGTGGACACGGTATTTTAATGACACTTTGGTTGGTTATTCCTGTTATGGTTTTTGCTTTTAATCATTCGCCAATCATTTCTTCTTTAGCTGTTGCTAAACGTAAAGAATACGGTGAAAATTATGCCGAATCAAAATGTACTAAAATTATTGCAGCAAGTAATATTATGATGGTTGCAACGGTGATGTTTTTTGTGTTCAGTTGTGCACTTTGTTTATCGCCTGCAGAACTTTTAGAAGCAAAAGCGCAAAATCTTTCAACGTTATCTTATTTAGCGAATCGTTTTAATTCGCCAGTTATTGAGTATATTGGTCCACCAATTGCATTTATTGCTATGGCTAAATCGTTTTTGGGGCACTATTTAGGTGCGAAAGAAGGATTTAATGGTATCGTGAATAAAGCTTTACGTAGTCGTAATAAAACACTATCTGAAAAGAAACTTGAAAAACTTGCTGTAACATTTATGTTTTTAACAGCATGGGGCATTGCAACGCTCAATCCAAGTATTTTAGGTTTAATTGAATCACTAGGTGGCCCAATTCTTGCAGTACTATTGTTTATAATGCCAATGTATGCAATTCATAAATTACCCGCATTAGCAAAATATCGTGGCAAACTCAGTAATGGGTTTATTGTGATTATGGGATTTATTGCGATTTCAGCCGCTATTTATAATTTAGTTTAAAAGATCCCATTATTTATCATAGTTGATTTGATTTTTTATGAACAAAACCATCGGCATTAGCCGATGGCTCGTATTCTTTAATAGGCAAAATAGTTTTAATTGTAAATTTGCTCCTTGTCCATTTCGTTGCAATAGTAAATTTACGAAGATTTAAACTTACGCAACACAGTTGCGTAAGTATCAAAAAGGGAAAAATATGAGTTCGGTATTTGAAATATTTAAAATTGGTATTGGTCCTTCAAGTTCACATACGGTTGGCCCTATGAGAGCCGGGAAGGCATTTGTTGATCAACTGATTAGTAATAACATGATGTCATCGGTAACCAAAATTGTGGCTGATGTCTATGGCTCTTTATCGCTAACTGGTAAAGGTCACCAAACGGATATCGCTATCATTATGGGACTTGCTGGCGAAAAACCTGATATGGTGAATATTGATAATATTCCATCTTTTATCGAAAAAATCAGTCAGACACATCGCTTACCGATTTATGATAATCGCTACGAAATCGATTTTCCTCTTGCTAGTTGTATGGTGTTTCATTCTAAATTTTTACCTCTCCATGAAAATGGTATGACGTTGAGTGCCTATAGTGGTGAAACGCTCTTGTTTCAGAAAACCTATTATTCAGTAGGGGGCGGTAAAATTGTAGAAGAAGAACAATTTGCAAAGCAAAAAACCGAATCAGTAAAACTACCTTATCGTTTTTCTTCTGCTGCACAATTATTGAAACATTGTGAAGATAATTCATTATCAATTTCCAGTATTATGATGAAAAATGAGCTGCAATTTCATTCGTATGAAGAAATTGAAGATTACTTTTCACGCGTAGGGCAAACTATTTTAGAATGTATCAAACGAGGTATGAATACAGAAGGTTTATTACCTGGGCCACTTAAAGTGCCACGCCGAGCTTTTTCTCTTTATCGACAGCTATCTACAACCAAAGATCAGATCATTAGTGATCCAATGGTGATCATTGATTGGGTTAATATGTTTGCACTTGCTGTGAGTGAAGAAAACGCAGCAGGGGGGCGTGTGGTTACGGCTCCAACTAATGGTGCTTGCGGTATTATTCCAGCGGTATTGGGTTATTATGATAAATTTATTAACCCAGTTACGCCTGATATCTATATTCGCTTCTTTTTAACTTGTGGTGCAATTGGTCAACTTTATCAAATGAACGCTTCTATTTCGGGCGCGGAAGTTGGTTGCCAAGGTGAGGTAGGTGTAGCTTGCTCAATGGCTGCGGCAGGATTAGCTGAGCTTTTAGGCGGAAATCCCGAGCAAGTTTGTATGGCTGCCGAAATTGCGATGGAACATAATTTAGGTTTGACTTGCGATCCGGTTGCAGGGCAAGTGCAAGTGCCATGTATTGAGCGTAATGCTATTGCAGCGGTGAAAGCTATCAATGCTACAAGAATGGCGTTGAGACGAATAACGGCAGCAAAAGTAACTTTAGATAAAGTAATTAAAACAATGTATGAAACGGGTAAAGATATGAATGCTAAATATCGAGAAACATCTCGAGGTGGATTGGCAATTACGGTACATTGTAGTTAAGAGCCCATTTATTATCTTCGCCTTTTTTATAATTGGCGAAGATAAAAATTACGTTATATCCTTAGTTTTAGCGTTTTATTTTTTGAATTTTTTTTAGTATTTCCAGCGCATGGTATTCACTTTAGAGCGCAAAAAATCATTTTCAACAAGTACGTCAACTTTTTCTTTGTTTGTTGTTCGTTTTTTTCTTTTCCGCTTTGGTTGGTCTGCTGAGGTTTTGTGAATGACTTCGTTGTAGGCAAGTAAGTTATTAAGCTGATCGAGTTCGCCTAATCCTTTAAGAACTGAAATTAATGTTTGTAATGTGATTGATTCGCCTTGCTCAATACGTTTTATTGTTGCTATACCAATTTGAGATTTGTCGGCAAGTTCTTGTTGCGATAAATTTTTTTCGATTCTAGCCATTTTTATTCGGCGACATAACAATTTTATCATGTCGTTAATTTCATTCATGAATAATCCTTACTGGGTAAACTAAAATTTAAGGTTATTTTTATAGCTAAACATGTAATATATTATTTAAACTTTCAATGATATCACTGGCTAATAAACTATATTTATTATGTCTTTTTAAAGCAGCATCACCTGCTAATCCATGTAAGTAAACACTTACTGGGGCTGCTTTTGTTGGCAATAAATGTTGAGCGATAAGTCCAGCCATTATTCCCGTCAAAACATCACCCGTACCTCCTGTCGACATACCATTATTCCCGGATTGGTTAATATAAGTGGCGTGTTCAGGTATTGCGACAATGGTTTTTGCATCTTTTAGAACACAGATTACGTCAAAGTCTTGTGCAAATTTTTTAGCTGTTGTGATGAGATTAGATTTAATTTTTTCAATCGGTAGATTGACTAATCTAGACATTTCGCCCAGATGTGGCGTGACAATAACCGTTGACTGAGCTTGTTGAAGTAATTTTAAATTCGTAGCCAAGGCATTAAGTCCATCAGCATCAATAATTATCGGAATTGTAGCGTATTGCAATACGTGCGCTAGGATTTTATGAGTATCATCGGATACGCCCATTCCTGGTCCAATCACAATGACTGAAGCCCAATTTATTAATTCTTCGAGTTTTTTTATATCAATTTTATTGGGAATATATGGCGTAAGTAATACTTCAGGTAGTTGTGTCAATAAAATATCACGATTGCATATTGGTGTGTAAATACGTACTAACCCTGCACCGGTTTTATAAGCGGCTTTAGCCGAAAAGAACGCAGCTCCAGACATATTTTCTGAACCAGCAATAATCAATACTTTACCATAGCTACCCTTATGGCTATTATTTGATCGGCATGGTAGTAATTGACTCAACTCGTTAGATTGATAAGTATAATGACTTGCTGGGGTATTTGCATAGATACCAATATCTGCAATCGTGACTTCGCCAGCTAATTCGACCCCAGGATAAAGTGATAAACCAATTTTTGAATAGGCAAACGTTACCGTTTGTTTGGCCTTGACTGCAATACCAAGAATTTTACCTGTATTGCTGCAAAGTCCTGAGGGAATATCAACCGCAAGCACTTCAGCATTACTTTGATTAATCAATTCAATCGTATGAAGAAAGTCACCAGTGACAATACGATTAAGCCCTATACCAAAAATGGCATCAACAATAGTTGTATATTTGGCAAAGGAATCAGTGGGTGATGTTACAAAGGTAATATTATAATGCTGGGCTATTTTAAGTTGCTGTAATGTTTCATCGGAAGCATTTTCTGGCTTACCAATTAAATAAACGTCCACATCAATATGTTGTAATTTAAGTAGGCGAGCAACGGCAATACCATCACCACCATTGTTACCGTAGCCACATACTACAGCCACTTTATTTAAATTATAGTTATTGTTATTGAGTTGGTTCACAACGGCTAGAGCCGCGCGTTCCATTAGTACTAGGGAGGGTAAGCCAATTTCATTTGAGGTATAAGCATCGTAATGCTTCATTTCAGACGAGGTAACTAAGTATTGCATGATACTGCCTCTTTCTGTAAATGAGATGCCACATTAAGTGGCAAAATCATACAGGTAAATTAATCAATGATTAGATTAATGATTGTTCATTCATTTGCTTTTTTAACTGTTGTTTTTTTAGGCTTTCTAAAATTTTATTATGTATTCCGCTAAAACCGCCATTACTCATAATTAAAATGGCATCAGTCGGTTTAGCCGATTTTGTTATCATTTCGACAAGTAAATCGATATCGCCAGACCAATATGCAGGCTGAATACAACCATCCACAACATCCGCTACTAACCATGGTAATTGTTCAGGTTGGAATAGGAAAACTTCATCAGCACGACCAAGTGATGGCGCCAACTCATCTTTTGATACTCCAAGCTTCATGGTATTTGAACGAGGTTCAAGAACAGCTAAAATTCGGCGATTAGCGCCAATTTTACTACGTAATGCTTCAAGTGTTGCCAAAATTGCAGTTGGATGATGGGCAAAATCGTCATATATTTCTATATTATTAACTTCACCATAAAGTTCTAATCGTCTTTTGGCGTTGATAAATGAACCGAGTGCTGCACAAGCATCTGTCGGCTTAATACCAACATTATGAGCTGCAGCAATAGCCATCAACGCATTATGCATGTTATATTCACCGACTAAAGAATACTTAACTTCGCCCACTTTTTCGCTATTGTAGTAAACCGCAAAATGGCTGGCATCACTGTTAATACGTTGAGCTAACCAACCTGTTTCAGATTCCGTAAAGCTTTGTTCACTCCAGCAACCTTTAGCTAGTACTTGTTTTAAATTAACATCATCTTGTGGCGTGATGATAAGTCCTTTACTTGGTACTAAACGAACTAAGTGGTGAAACTGCTTTTGGATTGCAGCAAGATCATCAAAAATATCAGCATGATCAAATTCTAAATTATTCATGATTAATGTCTTAGGGCAGTAATGCATGAATTTTGAGCGTTTGTCAAAAAATGAACAATCGTATTCGTCAGCTTCAATAACAAAAAAGTTACCTTCGCCTAATCTTGCCGATACATCAAAATTACCAGGTACACCACCAATAACAAAACCTTGCTTATAACCTTGTTTTTCTAAAATCCAATTGACCATTCCAGCAGTGGTTGTTTTACCATGTGTACCTGCAACCGCGATAACCCAACGATCGCGTAAGACATTGTCATGTAACCATTGAGGGGCTGAAATATAAGGAATATTATTATCAAGCACATATTCAACACAAGGGTTACCTCTTGATAACGCATTACCAATGATCACCAGATCAGGGGTAGGAGTCAGTTGTGAGGGATCATATCCTTCAATAATATCAATATGCTCTTTTTGTAAGAGTGTACTCATCGGCGGGTAAACATTTTTGTCTGAACCCGTTACGTGATGACCCTGCGAACGGGCTATTAATGCAATTCCTGTCATAAATGTGCCACAAATTCCTAGAATATGAATATGCATTTTTAGTCCTTAACTTTTTAATAAAATGTACTGATAATAATATCTGTTTTGTTATCACTGTCGTTTTGATTGGCAATTGGATGTAATTCCGAAATGTCCAGATAATTATAGTCGATTTTTATGGCTTATGCGATAGGCCATAAATATCGAATCAATAATTTTGCCATTTGATTACCTCGAAATTCATCTACCATCAGATGATAAACGATTTTGACATTTTTTAATGATTGATCTGGCCATTGTTGCAAATTAGCATTAAATAATATCCCTTCAATCACCGGTCCCCCTTTTTGGGGTTCCAAAACCAATCTAAGATGTTTTTCTGCAAATAAGCGCTGTTGATGAATGATAAATTCTCCATCAAAAATAGGCTCAGCAAATCCTTCTCCCCAAGGCCCCGCTTCTTTTATATGTTTTGCGATCGCATAATTAAAATCTTTACCATCAATTTCACCATCGGTTTCAATAATTGGTTCTAGTGATGTCTTAATTAATTTTGTATTGATTAACTCTTCAAAACAATTTTTAAATTGTTCAAAATCTTCTTCACGAATGGTTAAACCTACCGCCATTGCATGACCACCAAAACTTACAATTAAATTAGGGTATTTCTGATCAAATTCATCTAATAAATCACGGAAATGTATTCCTGCAATTGATCTTCCCGATCCTTTTAAAAAACCGTCTGATGTTGAAGCAAATGAGATAACGGGTCGATAATACTTATCTTTTAATCGGGCAGATAAAATACCAATAATACCTTGATGCCATTCAGGATGATAAACAATAAGTATGTCAGGAATGGCTGTTGCTTGATTTTCAATTTTTTGAATAAATGATAATGCTTCTTTATGCATAGTTTGCTCAATCAACTTGCGATCATTATTGAGCATATCAAGATTTTTGGCTTGTTCTAAAGCAGTATCAAAATCATCACAAAGTAACAATTCAACACCTAAAGACATATTATCCATTCTTCCTGCCGCATTTAATCGGGGGGCCACATAAAAAGCGAGATCGGTTGCAGTGAAAGAAGACTGCTCTTTTTTAGCAATTTGCAATAAAGCTTTTATTCCTTCACAACAATAGCCTGATCGAATTCGGCTTATGCCTTGATGGACTAATATTCGATTATTGTGATCAAGTTTTACTACATCAGCAATAGTACCTAACGCCACTAAATCCAGTAAATTAGTAACATTGTATGGCGTTAAATTTTTCTTTGTATACCAATCTTCCTTACGTAATTTTGCCCTTAGTGCCAGCATAAAATAAAAGGCTACCCCGACGCCAGCCAAATGCTTAGATGGAAAAGCACAATCAGGTAAATTAGGATTGATTATGGCATCAGCATTGGGTAACTGTTCAGGACATAAATGATGATCAGTAATAATCACCATTAAATTAGCTTGCTTTGCAAACTCGACCGCTTCAACAGCAGCAATACCATTATCAACAGTGATAATTAAATCCGTGTGTTGTGAAATAGCTTTTTTTACTACGCTTATACTTAATCCATAGCCATCTTCAAAGCGATCTGGAATAATATAATCAACAAATTGACAGCCCATTTTTCTAAGTGCTGTGACCATTAATGCCGTACTCGTTGCCCCATCGGTATCGAAATCACCGACAACGACAATGCGTTTATTCTCTTTCATTGCCGAATAAAGAATTTCAACAGCGTTTTGTGTCCCATCCAATTTATCAAAATTGCATAAATTTTGCGTAGTATAGTCAAGTTCATGCATGGATCTAATACCACGCAATGCGTATATTCGTTGCAATAGTCGCGGAATATCTTGTGATAACTCAGGAAAAATTTCAGGTAATTTTCGATGTAATATTTTGGTTTTATTCATATTATAAATGTTAGCGTCAAAACGCTAACATATGTCTTTATATTCGTTTTAATTAATGATTAAAATTGATTAGTTAAATATTACTTAACCGATTTTTTATTTAAAATAGTCAGTAATTTATCAGCAGGAACATAGCCAGAAACAAGTTGACCATCAGCTAAAACAATGGCAGGTGTGCCAGTAATACCAATTTGTTTGCCAACGTTAAATTGTTGGGTTACATAAGGTATCATACTGCTTGCCGGAGAGATAGGATTATCTTTGTAAGCATTTTCAAAAGCAGCTTTACGATCTGCTACACTCCAGATTGATTGCATGTTTTTCCCAACTTCGCTATCTGCACCAGCACGAGGAAAAGCAAAATAGTGCACTGAAATACCCGCATCTAAATATTTATTAATATTTTCATGCAATAACTTACAATAATGACAAGTATAATCGGTAAATACTGAAATAACATATTTTTCATTGTTAGCTTTATAGACAATAGCATCTTTCTCAATAGATTTAATTAATTTAACATTGTTGCTATTAGCTATATTTTGTGGTTCATCACCTTGTACATCAAAAATAGGTCCTTGAGTTAAGTATTTACCATCATCAGAAACATAAAAAATACCATCAGGCGTAATCACGGTTTTAAATCCATTTACTGGACTATTCTCAATTTTTATATCTTTGGATTCATAACCTAATCGGTTTAAGCTTTTTGTAATATCTGTATTAGCTGCTAGTACTGAAGTTGAGATTAATGCCAAACCTATACTTAAAACTATTTTCTTCATTTAATTATCCTTATTTTGTTGAGAACTACGCTCGAGGATGATGTTTGCTGTGTAACTGCTTTAATCTTTCCGTTGCTACATGTGTGTAAATTTGAGTGGTTGATAAGCTACTATGACCGAGTAGCATTTGTACCACGCGCAAATCCGCGCCATGATTAAGCAAATGGGTTGCAAAAGCATGTCGAAGTACATGGGGGGAAAGAGCCTCAATATTAATGCCGGTTAGTATGGCATAATATTTGATTCTATGCCAGAAAGTCTGTCTGGTCATTTTTTTTCCTAATCTGCTTGGAAAAAGTACATCAATTGCACCATTTTTCAAAAGATCATTTCGAGCATATTTAAAATAATATTCTAACCAATAAATCGCTTCTTCACCAAGTGGTACTAAACGTTCTTTGTTACCTTTACCGATGATTCGAACGACACCTTGACGTAAACTGACATCACTTATTTCTAAATTAACCAATTCAGAAACACGTAAACCTGTGGCGTAAAGAACTTCTAGCATGGCTTTGTCGCGAAGCTCAATAGGGTCTTCAATACTAGGTGATTCAAGCAAAGCATCAACTTGTGATTCAGTTAAATCTTTAGGCAGTTTTTTGGGTAATTTAGGTGATGATAAAACTGCAGAAGGATCATCAGTACGATAATTTTCTTGATAAAGATACTGAAAAAATCGTTTAGTTGCACTGAGTAAACGTGCAGAGCTGCTGGCTTTATATCCATCTTGAACTCTCTGCATTAAAAAATTCTGTAAATTATCCGTTTGTGCGGTCAATAACGTTACATCTTGTTGTTGCAGTGATTGACTTAATGCTATTAAATCAAGTTTATAAGATGCAATAGTATTTTCAGCTAAATTGCGTTCTAGCCATAGTGCATCTAAAAATTGTTGTATTAACAGTTTATTTTGTGCTGGTATATTTTTATCAGATATCAAAAGTCATCTCTACTATTAATTTATGATAATTATTATATACCAACTGAGGATAAGTTGCAGATAGGTTCAGATTATAGGCTGGTATAATACTTTTTCGATATTCAATTATTCGTTTAACCCATTTTTTACTTAAACGTATAGTTAACCTGAAACTTTTTGACAAAATCATTTTATTAAGCGGGTTATACTAATTTTTGTAAACACATTAGCATCTATTTTTTTATTGTATACCATTAACTGCATAACGTTACTTAATGTCTAAAGTTTTAAAATAAACAGATCTAAAAAGTTTGATATCGGTTTTTTGTTCAAATATCATTACTTTTATAATTAATCCTTGCTAAGAACATCAATCTTTTCAATTCGAATTTTGTTACAGCATACCTTTTAGTAAAATGATCTATTTTGATTATAAACCCACATTTTGTAATATATTTATAGGTTCACTTACAGTTAAATTTATAAACAATTATCATTAATACTATTAAATAATTAATGATTTTTTTGAATCATTATTTATAACATTTATCTATAATAACTTTTTCTTCAATTGATTTTTCAGGGTTGTTACTTAAATCATCTAAAATTTCACCTAAACATTGACTGCGTTGCTTACTTACTTGCAGCATATTTTGTTCACTTAATGTTAGATTGCTCTTTTTCTCTAACATGATAATAATAATTTTATATATTTGAAAAATCCTTATATATTTATTAAATACTAAAGACTCAACATCATCAAAAGAAATTTTCGTTTTACTATATTCCTTTCTTTTATCATCTTCCTCACTCAATTGAAGGTCAGTAAACAAAACTTCAGGAGTTGGATAATTACGTAATAAAGGAATAAAAAACTCAGGGTAAGGGTAATCCTTTTTTATTTTCTCAAAATCTTTTTGAAAAGACTGTTTTTGTTCTGACGAAAGTGATGATATTTTTTCTTCAAAAAAATTTGCACATTCTTCAATATCGTAACTAACAACCAAATTCAGATTGCAATAAGAATGAGTGTGTGCAAATGATTGGTTATTAATAAAAACAAACAATAAGGGTATTAAGATTTTATTCATCAACTTGCAAAGTTGCGACAATATTATCTCCATTTTTTGATACTCAAAAAGGTAAGAGACTACTCCTCCATCAAAGCTCTGAATTATTTCTAATTTATTTTTCCTATCCATTTATACTCACTATCAACACCCTTACTGTTCAATTCTAGATGGATAATGACTATCATCGTATCTTAAAATTTAACCTATTCATAAAATAATTCTTCATCTTTTGGTTGCCAAAAGAAAGCAAAGTAATTTTCACCGACAAAAAAGAGTTTATTGTCCATATAAATCGCCTGATTGCCATTCAATAAAAAATTAGTTAATCGGGTATTTTCAATATTTTGGAAAGTGATATATTCCAACTCATTACTTATATCAATACCTACTTTCTTAAAATTTTCAACCTGTTGTTGGTATAAATTTTCATTATTGAAAAACTTTTTAGCATTGATTTTATTCAGAGTTATTGGAAAAGACTGTTGATAATTGAGACAAAAAATATTTTCTTCAATATTTAGTGTCATAGTCATATCATAGAAATCATTTTTATCCTCAAGATAAGAGCGTAAATAGTTATTGGCTTGAAAGTTTGATAATAAAAGACTTTTTGAGGAGTGCTTATTTTTATCTTTAGGCGGAAATTGATTATAACATTCCGATGTCACAGGAATTTCTTTAAATTTCCCATTTTGGTTTACTTGATAATGTTGGATTTCAATAGTTTCATCTTCAAAACGTTGCCGACGTTCAATTGAATAGTTTTTATCTATGTTAAAATAACGATAACCAACAGGAAGCCCGTATCCTCCAGGCCCGCCCCTTGTCGTGGTTATATAACTAAAAATTAATAGTTTATCTAACACGTTATCATTGTCTGAAAATAAATATAAATACGAATCCCTTTCTCCACTATCCATAACATAACTAATAATATATGGATTAATATTTGAAGAAATTGAAGGTAATTTCGCTGCTAATATATCTTCTCCCTCGTACGAAGGAATATCCAAATACTTTTTATAATGGACAGGTATTTCTTTTAATGAGTCTTCCTTATCTAATTCATACAAATCATAATCATTTAAAGGAGTGTCAATAATCGGTAGTTGTGTCAACTCTTTTGAAAATGATTTGTCATTTGATTGAGAGAGATCTTTTTCTAAGTTTTCTGAAAAAATGAGTAAATATCCTGGGTTAGTCATGAAAACCATAAAATTACCTGTTTTTATTAAGTCTGTAAATTCCTCTTTAAAACAGGGATAATTTTCATTTTCATAGTTATTTCTTGTTACTTCTATTTGGTTTTCTAGTGGGATTTTTTCTTCTATAAAAATTTTTTTATACTTGTCTGTTAGTTCGGGAGATTTCCAATATGATAAAGGTGTTTCAATATCAGTCGTTGTCTCATGTGGCATGGTACAAATTTTATCTACTGTTAAATCGCCATCAATTAAGATTAGTTTAGTTTCTGAATATTTATCTATTAAACGCTCTCTTTCAGAATCTGATTCATAATCTAAAGCTGTATTTTTCGAAACTTTATAAAAATACCATGTTTCGGGTGGTTCGGTTGCATAGACAATGTTTATTGATAAAAATAACACCGTAATAATTTTTAAAAAGATTTTTTTTAATTTCATAATGGTTCTTTCATCGTAAATCATAGATTAGGTATATTTTGCTAACTAAACTCAATTAATATGTATTTTTACATACATGCTTTACATGTAAAGTAAAACTTTAATAAAACCAATTGGTAAGTTATTTATTATCTAACCCAAATTTTCCTGTTTCGGGATTAATTTTATATTTAATCCAACTTCCAGTAGTTGTGGATTCTAAATCATAAATAAAATACAGTGTCCATAAATTATAATCTTCTAGATAATACAGTTTTTCTACGGCCAAACTATCATTTGGATTATTTTTGTATTCATAACATATTAAAGAATCCACTTTTTTATTATTCTTATATGAGATTAATTCGATAGTTATTAAAAATTCGTTTTGAGTTTCTTCTTTTTTTAATTTTAATTCAATATTATTCTTAAGTTTCGATATAGTTATTTCATCATTGTTTAGGTCACGAAATTGCTGATAATAACTTTTTTTTATCTTCGAAAGAGTACATGTGTCATCATCTTCACAAGTTCTATTTACAGATTGTACAAATTCTTTACTTGATATTAATTTTTCACCAGTAAACGAGTTGGTTATTAAGATTTCATTTTTTATAGTATTTGCAATTGCTTTATTAACGTTTACAAACACAATAAAACAGATAATAATCAGATAAATTAACTGTTTCATTCTTTGATTTCCTTAACTTTCTTCATATCATAATATTGAACATGTAAATGATGATCGTGATTTGTAGTTTCTTTTGGAATATGGTTTAAAAAGTATTTTTTTCCTTTTAAGGTATAACTCAAACCTAACATTTTTTATCACATAATATTGAGTGACCTAACAAATTTAATTGTTGATTTAATCCTCTAGATATTGCAGATGATAATCTGTCTTTTTCTAAAAAAGTAAATATTTTGTTTGGTCATAAAAATCATAAAATTTACTTTTTTATCAATTATGTATTTCCCCATTTTTATCAATGTAATAATAAGTTACTTTAGTTTGTTCCGATAATAATCTATCATTTTCTTCTATATCTAAGCATATTTCTTTTTCTATAATTTCAAAATTTCTATTTTTATATAAACGAATTCTTTTATTAATTGAACATTCTGCTAAAGCCCCATCGACAACAATTATTTTGTCTATAAAATTATAATTTCTATCAAAAATCTGCATTTCGATTGTAAATAAATTTAAATATGAATCTTGATAATCAATATCTAAATATGCAAAGAGCAAAATTTTTAAATTTTTATCCAGATGTATTTCTTTAAAAAATTTAGCTTCACCTGTATAAGGTTTTCTATGATTAACCATACTATTCAATGGGGTATTTGGTTGAAAAAGTGAATTTAATGGATTATTTTCATCATAAACAACATGATTATCATTGAAAAAATTTTTTAACGTATATTCAGGGGATGAGACCTTTGATGAATATTCTTTAAACTCATAAAGAATTTTATTACTTAATTTATCTTGGGCTTTAACTTGAAAAACTAATAAAGTTACTACAAAAAAAATACCAAACCGCTTAATCTTGATCATATTTCATGCTTACACTGTTAAAATTATTATATATCATTTATAGTTATACCTTTATTCACTACCAGATAATGATTAAAACTACAAATAGAATTGATTGTAGATGCTGAATAGTAAACAAGGTGGTACTAGATAATGTGAGTATTTCATCTGTTAACCGTTAATCCTTTCCTTATTTTTGAAAAATTGCTAGTAAAAATAGCAACTTTTTTCTGGAATCATCTAACTTTGTTTATTATATTATTCTTCCAAATCCAACTTTCTGACTAGTGAGCGAGTTGTTTTTCAACAAGCGATAACACTTCTTTAAATCCTTCTATTTCACATACATATAGAGTAGTATCAATATACCAATTAAGGCCATTATCATCACCAAAAGGGTTTAGTTTATCTAGACATTTTTTATCCAATTGCTGTTTAAATAGTGAAAAACTATTTTTTTTACGTTTTTGTTGTTTAGCCAGTAACTCCATTTTTGGTTTTAATTGATCCAGATAATAAAGATAAATTTCTGAGTCAAAACACCCTTCATTTGTTCTATCTTTTAAACATTTTTTAAACTCTTCACTTTTATAGTTAGCGATGTGATCTGGATCGGAATATACAGTAAAATTATCAGGCAAGTTAATTTTAACCTTTCCTCTATCAATTTGAATTAGTTTAAATTTCATCGTTTCTGTATCGATTTGATAATGCTTCCACGTTTGAGGTATTATTCCATCATCTGTTTCTAATAAGGATAAAGTATATATATCACCCTGTGGAGATATATAATAATATAGGTAAGCCATTTCGCCATGAGAAAATTCAGTATGCTCCTGAAAGCTAAAGCTATCACCTTGTGGAGATATATAATTATATGGGAAAATATTCCTAGTGTAAGTATACTCGGTATAATCTTTGTATAAAGTAAGATCAATAAAATTATTGGCTAAATAAATCTTATCTTTTACGATATTGTTATTAATTATTGATAGGGATATTTCACGCTCAAGTATCCATTCTGGACCAACATCATTTTCATATTCCCATTCAGATACTGGCATACTCAAAGTCAGTTGAAAATCTTTTCCGTTATAAATGACTACTGGCTCTTTATAAATAAATTCATGTAAACTTGTAAAATCAAATTCAAGACTGCGTAATGGACAATTATCATATATTTTTTTTTGTTCATATTCGCTCAATTGCCGATAATTTGGAGGATAGGTACAATCTTTTCTTAATTTATTCATGTCAATTTTTCTTAAAAATGAATCGCCACGATATTTGTCTTCTATTTGATAATCCTGACTGTAACAATATGTGCTAAATAATAAACATAATGATACTAGATAATGTGAATATTTCATCTGTTAACCTTAATTATTTCCTTATTTTTGAAAAATTTGCGTTTAAAAAATCACAACTTTTTCTCTATAATTATCTAAATTTTTTAATTTTTTTCTTTTAAATCCAACTTATTGCTAGCGAGTTATTTTTCAACATGTGATAACTCTTCTTTAAAGCCATCTATTTCACATGAATATAGAGTAGTATCAATATACCAATTAAGGTCATCATCATCACCAAAAGGGTTCAGTTTATCTAAACATTTTTTATCCAATTGTTGTTTAAATAGTGAAAAATTATTTTTTTTGTGTTTTTGTTGTTTAGCCAGTAACTCCATTTTTGGTTTTAATTGATCCAGATAATAAAGATAAATTTCTGAGTCAAAACACCCTTCATTTGTTCTATCTTTTAAACATTTTTTAAACTCTTCACTTTTATAGTTAGCGATGTGATCTGGATCGGAATATACAGTAAAATTATCAGGCAAGTTAATTTTAACCTTTCCTCTATCAATTTGAATTAGTTTAAATTTCATCGTTTCTGTATCGATTTGATAATGCTTCCACGTTTGAGGTATTATTCCATCATCTGTTTCTAATAAGGATAAAGTATATATATCACCCTGTGGAGATATATAATAATATAGGTAAGCCATTTCGCCATGAGAAAATTCAGTATGCTCCTGAAAGCTAAAGCTATCACCTTGTGGAGATATATAATTATATGGGAAAATATTCCTAGTGTAAGTATACTCGGTATAATCTTTGTATAAAGTAAGATCAATAAAATTATTGGCTAAATAAATCTTATCTTTTACGATATTGTTATTAATTATTGATAGGGATATTTCACGCTCAAGTATCCATTCTGGACCAACATCATTTTCATATTCCCATTCAGATACTGGCATACTCAAAGTCAGTTGAAAATCTTTTCCGTTATAAATGACTACTGGCTCTTTATAAATAAATTCATGTAAACTTGTAAAATCAAATTCAAGACTGCGTAATGGACAATTATCATATATTTTTTTTTGTTCATATTCGCTCAATTGCCGATAATTTGGAGGATAGGTACAATCTTTTCTTAATTTATTCATGTCAATTTTTCTTAAAAATGAATCGCCACGATATTTGTCTTCTATTTGATAATCCTGACTGTAACAATATGTGCTAAATAATAAACATAATGATGCTAGATAATGTGAGTATTTCATCTGTTAACCTTAATTATTTCCTTATTTTTTAAAAATTTGCGTGTAAAAATCACAACTTTTTCTATATAATTATTTAATTTTATTTATCATTTTTATAATTTCATACTCCCAGATCCAACTTTCAGATTAGGGAGCGAGTTGTTTTTCAATATTGGTTATTTCTTGTTTATAATTTTGAATTAAACAAAACATAACTTTAGATAAATAAGGATCTGTCTCTCCTCTATTACCAGAAACTGGGGGTGGTAATTCTAAACAACTTGAAGCCATTTTTTGCTGTAATTTTAAATAAGATTTTTTTATTGTATTGTTATTTTTATTCAATAAGTTAATTTTTTTTTTTAATCTATTATTGTAATGTTTATAAACATCTATATAGCAACTATGATATTCTTCTTTGTCATATTCATCTTCACATAATTTAAGTTCTTGTGAATCGATTTTTTTGACTGGTTTATTCGAAATAATATTAAATTGATTTGGATAAATGATTTGATATTGTACGCCATCTGTAACATTGACTAACATATCCTGAAGTACAAACTTCATTTTTTGATTATCAATTTTATAGTGTTTCCAAAACATTGGAGAAATACCTTCTTCTACCTCTATCAAATATAATGTATTTATCTCTCCCTCTGGGGATATAAAATAATGTTGGTAAGCAGCTGCAAAATCAGAAAGATTAATATAATTATTAGCCAAATAAATTTTATCTTTTACAATATTATCTTTAACTATTGATAGAAATATATCACCTCCATAAATAGTGCCATCAGATTCAATATCATTATTTTCATTATTTTCTGACATACTTAATGTCAGTTGAAAATCTTTTCCGTTATAGAGGATTACTGGCTCTTTATAAATAAATTTATATAATCCTCTCAAATCAAATTTGAGATTATTTAAAGGGCAAAGTTTATCTATTTCTTCTCGTTTTGAGTCACTTAATTGCCAATAATTTGGTGGATAAGTACAATCTTTTTCTAATTTATTCATGTCGATTTTTCTAAACAATGGATCGCCACGATATTTATCCTCTATTTGATAATGCTGACTGTAACAATATGTGCTAAATAATAAACATAATGATGCTAGATAATGTGAGTATTTCATCTGTTAACCTTAATCCTTTCCTTATTTTTGAAAAAGTTGCGTTTAAAAATCACAACTTTTTCTCTATAATTAGCTAACTTTTTATTATATTAAATCCGACGTACTGGTTAAATTATGAGTTAATAGAAATATTACTAACCATTATAAAATTTCCTATTTTTGTATTAGTAGGATCTAGATTCTAATAATTTAAAATATCTTGTAATTTTTCTTATAATTTTTCTATGTTTCAATGTGTTGAATTGATTATTACTAATATAATTTGAGAACCAAGTATTATGAAAGTCTTATCTAATAGATGGTTATATAGAAAATCAGAAGAAAAATATAATTTATATTCCGCCCAGTAATAGAATTTTTATAAAAATTTAGAGCAATAGGGCAAGTTTACTTTTTTATAATACTTGAGTTCATTTTTAAAAGTATCTGCAATTGCATTGTTAATATTCTCTATCACAACTAAGCAAATAATAAGATAAATTAGGTGTTTTATGCTTTGATCTTTTTCATTCTATAAAATCATATATATCGTAATAGCAATTAAGTTTTGAATTGTTGATTTGATTTTTAATCATCATAACTTAATAAACTTTAAATTATCTTTATCTATTTTATAATGAATATGATTTATATCTTTAATATTTTCACTGTATTCTTTGAATGAAATTATGTAGATATCTCCGCTAGCATCAAAATAGTAGTATTGACTATTTAGGTAAAAAGCACGATCAGAATTATAAGAATAGCTTGCTAAACTTATCCTACTTTTAATTTCCTTTTTGTAAACTAAAGATAAATCTATTTCATAAACTATGTCATGAATTGGATTATTATAATCATAAATTATTTTATCTTTTTTATCAGATTCTTGATGCTTTCTGTCCATAATAAGTTCAAAATCGCCATCACGATAGATGACCGTTTTTTTATCGATTAAATCATAGAGTTTATTAAAATTAAATTTAGTGGTGTTTAAAGAGCAACGCTCTGCCTCCAATTTTCGTTCTTCATTTGTTAAATCTTGCCAATAATCATAATTAAAACCACATCCGGACATATCACCATCTTTCACAAATGGTGCACCTGTATATTTTTCATCAATAATATAGGTGTCACTATAACAAAATGATGTGTATATTAATAATAACAAGCCTAAAGAATAAGATATTTTCATTGCATATTTCCCTAAAATCTTGATTAACTCTTTATTAATATTTAATTATTATATTTTTACGCTTTAATTATATCGGTCATAGATAATAGTTTCTTTGACCTTTTTAAAAATACCAGTTGAACTCATTTGATATATATTCTTTGTGAGAAAATGAATATCTCCATTCTTAAACTCCATATCATCATCAATAAGCATTTGCTCCATTTGATTGACTGTTATTTGTCCATTAGTAAGTATTTTAAAATCACTCCATCTTAATACCTCTCCCTCAGCTGAATATCTTTCATCTAACATAATTGCATCAATAAAATTACCTTTTTTATCATAACTATTTAATTGAAAATAAAATATTGGTTCATCATTATCGATATGTGTCATAAAGATAATACCTTTATAAGTAATATTTTTATAATTAAAATAAACAGCAGGAAAATAAAAAGAATATTTTAATGGGATTCTAACTAAGCTTGGTTTATAAGAGAACTCTTTAGCCGAAAATCTGAATGGCATTTTGGAGTTTGGTGATATATGTAATCCTCCTGCTTCATCTTCCCAATAATATTTAGTTATGTCATTGGAAGTGTAAGGTAGATCTATTTTTTTATAATGCTTGAGTTCATTTTTAAAAGTATCTGCAATTGCATTGTTAATATTCCCTAATACAGCTAAGCAAAAAATAATGGGATAAATCAACTGTTTCATTCTTTAATTTCCTTAACTTTCTTCATATCATAATATTCAACATGTAAATGATATTCGTGATTTGTAGTTTCTTTCGGAATATGGTTCAAAAGTGTTTCTTTCCTTTTAAGGTATAACTCCAACCTAATATATTTGTTCAGCCAAATTTATACAAAGCGTTAATCCACTGATTTTGTCTATCAACATCCAGTTCTTCAGGATTTAATTTGATATTCAGACTTGATCCTTCTCATTTATATAATTTATTGTTTTTTTTATTAAATATTTGAAGTCACCATGATAACCATTCTTATGACTTTTACTAACACCTGATTCGTCTTTTTTAGTACTAAAACCGTTACAACTGATATCAGTAAAATTCACTTCAAGCATTGCGCCAAAAAAGCTTGCAAGTGTATCACGATTCATAAAAAAACGAGGGTCTTCAAAGCAATCCACATTAAAACAATACGTTAATCCATATTTTTCGTATTTTTGAGTTACTTCTCTTAAATCAATAAGATGAATATATTCAGTATTGCCATATCTTTTATCAGACCTCGATAAATACTTATTTTTTATTATAATAAACTCATAAATACCTAATTGATGAAAATTACTGTTTTTGTCGTGATAGACATATTTATATTTATTTTTATATTTTGTATTAATATTCTCGGGAATATGTCTTTCAATTTTTCCATCGTGGTAAATATGATATGTGACTATACTTAATCCATAAATCTTGATATCACTGAAAACTATGTCTATTATCGCCAGGCCATAGGGTAGCTGAAAGGAGAAGCTGATTCTAAGGTTGAAACACTATCTGCTCATTCAGTTTGGGGCATTTTTTTCAGTCTAGGTTGCGTCGGTGGATTGATTTACTTCTGCTAAACCTTTCGCAATATCTCATCTGACTATAACAGTTTTTATCATCTTTTTTTACATAGCAATATTTTATATCCGAAAGTTTTTAACTTAGCATTATCATCATATTGATTTTTAACTATATCAATAAAAAATTTAAGGATTTTCATTATTTCGCTTTATTTGTTTTTTAGATATCACCGTGCTATTGTCTTGTTGGCAATAGATCTGCCTCGCGTAAACGAATATCTAAACGATTTATAATTTTAATATCCTCTATATTGTCGCGATTCGGGATATGATCGAGTGAAATAATAACCGTCCCCACTTGTTTATCATCCCGATTAATTGGGATCATTCTATGAGCTTCAGGATAATCATCAGCATTTAATGGGCTTGGAATATAAACAATCATTGATGTACCAATACGTTGAGGAAATAGTGCATTTTGTATGGGAAAAGTATCCTTCAGATCAATTTCAATATAGCAATCACTAAATACTTTTGCTAATTCTGTAAAAAATTGAGTAATTTTATTATAAACTCCTGCTTTTTTGTGGGTAAATAAAAATTTAATTTCTGATTCGAGAAATGGGCTATTTAAATATCTTGAGGCTAAGTAAAATAATAGTTGTCCTTCGATCGCTGGATCTTTATCAATGTCTATAAAAGAGAGTATCAGATCCCCATCTTGTCCTACTCTTTTAAATCCGAATGTTAGCTTTTTCAAAACTAACTCAGTCAAACCCTCTTTATTGTAGGCCAATAATTTAGGATCAGCTTTGATAGAATTAGCAAAATAATACCAGTTAGCATCCGAATTAAAGTTATTTTGATAAATTTTAAATGCTTCATCCAGCTGATTTCGTATTTCTGGAATATTATTTTCCAATGCTTTTGGGAAAAAAATTTCAATATTGTAATCTATAAGATCTAATCGCATTTGTACTGGCATAATTAATTCCTTATTCATTATTTAAGTAAAGTAGTTGGTACATACACTGTAGTTATAGTAGGTAACGTTCCACGTGCTAATTTAGCTGTAAATGCATCATATAACAATGGTGTCATAAATATCCAGCAACATCGCGCAGGGGGATGCGCCAAACACACAGTATTATGTCGCTTTGCTTGTTTTAGTAATGTATCCATTTTCTTTTCCCCTATACCTTTTAATTTAGGGGTTCCGAAAGAGTCAATTTGTGTTTTACTAAACATTAATGTATCGTAATTAGCTTTCATTTCTAATAACAGGCAATAATTTGGCATCCAACCATCAAAATCAACTTTTTTACTCGCAGGTCCAATATAAACCCATTCTGAAATTTCTACAGATATCTTACCAGTATTTGGGTTTTCACTTCTTTCCCATTCAGCACCGCTGATGGTTGCTTGATAATCTGCAGCTAAATCACTCATTTTTCGGCGAAATGTATTAAGTTTTATAAAAGGAATAATAGAACAACTACAGGTTTCTATTTTATCAAGCTGTTCTTCCTTTATTTTTACCATTTTTTCGGCCAATCCACCTGTTACAATATCTTTTTCATCTTCAGTTAAACCTTGGGATGATTCTCCTTTTAAAATAGCTAAATTAGTTTCCATTTCAGCAAGTTCTAGTTCACAAAACTGTAGCTGTTTTACTAAATCTTCTTCCTCATACCCGCTATTACTTGCTTGTCCATTTCTTACTTTATCAAGTTCTTTTTCATAATAACCTAGTATATGTGTTCGAAAAAATTCAATTTCTTTTTCGAATTCTGCAATAGTTTCAGGTGTATCGGGCTCAATGTCATCATCCATCGTTTTGTCTATAACATCCGCTTTATTTAATAAAAGTATGTTCTTTGTTTGTATTTCTTTAAGTATATTATTAAAAATTAGGGGATTTTGAAATAAAGGATAAGTATCTTTATTCGTTGAATGTGAATGTCTTTCGATTGTAGGCCAAATAGGTTTATAACTTGTTTCATATCCAGGGGGATATGAGTCTTGTTGATTACTATTATAAATATATACTGCATCTGTGGTTAATAAAATTAAAGCTAATTCTTCAAGAATTACACCAACTATAATTGGTAATGGCATGTTTCTTCCTTATTTTCCCTGTTGAATACTATTGGCTATCCTTAATAAATCTTCAAATTGATTTTCAGGAATTTCATTTTGTTTTTCGATCCAAGCCTTAAGTTTTGGATTATCTTTATATCCCGGTGTCGTTGCTTCCGCGCATAAAAATGTTTCGATAAGAATTTTTTTAGAAAAACCTAACTCAATAATGTATTGATATGTTACTTTTAAGCGATTAAATAACTCATTAATATTTTCCTCTGGCAATGTTAAACGAGAGTCTTTTTTGAATTTATGCACGAGTTCCCAAATGTATTCATCTTGTTCTTGTTGAAAAATAGCATCAATTTGTTCTTGACAAAGTTTCATTATAATTTACCTCTTATTAATGAATAATAAGTGTGATTATGATAGTAGATCCAGTCATTGATATTTAAGGTAAATAATTTGAATTGTTCAGGTGTAAAAACATCTAAAAGCTTGTGTAGAACACGAGGATCATAAAAACGTAATAAAGCATTACGTTTATCAGGTAAGCGGAGATATAATTGGCTTTCTAGTTGATTAAACAGATTCGTTAAACTTTGCATAGAAATTAGCCAAGTAGTAGAAGGATAAACTTGTTCAAGTTGTAATAAAGAACTTTGTATCTCTTTATCAACTTTCGTAATATCAATAAGCCAAGGTCCTGCAAAGGACACATCTTTATTACTGTTACGAATAAAAAGTGGTAATGTAATTTCATTTTTTATGATTTCATTTTGAAATAAACGTTCGTATTCTAGACCATCTACTAATAAATAAAGTTTCAATTTTGATTTAAAAGATGTTGATTGTTGTTGGAGATCTAAAAATGTTTGATAAGCAATATGTTGGTATAACATTATTCATCTCCTAATATTACTAACATTTGTGCATTCTCGGCGGCTTTAATCAAGCATGGCAAACAAATTTTTTCCTTAATAAAGGATGTAATTTTTGGTAACAGTAAAGGTGTCACCTCTTTCGAGGTTGGCCCCATTTTTTGCAATGCATTACTTTTTATATAAACATTATCAGCGGTACCCAGTTCAATGCCCGCACTGCTGATTTTGACGTATGAACCACCACATATTAAGGTGATTTCTTTTGCAGCTGACCAATCAACACTGCCATCTACACTGTCTATTTTAATATCTTGCTTGGCGGCCATATTCAGGTTGGCATTTTGTGCCTGCACGTTAACATCACCCTGATTGGCAAAGACTTTCATTCCCGACTTATGGGCAAACAGACCGATGGATTCACCGGATGAGACGGTAATGTTTTTTAACGCATTAATGTCAGTTTGGTTTTCACTGGTCATTGATACGCTGTTTGATGTGGACAGTTGGATGTTTTCCGGACTGGTTAAAGCAATGCCCTCTTGTGCATAAGCAATAATGCCACTTTGGGCTAATTGGGTTAATGTCGCTTTAAGTTGCTCTTGACTGTCGGTATCTGCGCCATGGGCTTCAGATGCAGTTGCTGCATTTTGCAGTGCTTTAGCAATTGATAACGCATTTTCAAGCTGAGTAATGGCTCCTTGCATATCAAGTTGTTTACCCTGTGCCTTAGGCTCGGTCTGACTGGTCAGGTATAAACCTTTATTGGCAGCAATCGCTCCCCACTCATCGGTGCGCAGTTCAAATCCCTCACCACGCTGCTCTTTGTTTTGGTCAACTAAATGCCCGATGTTAAGCTGGGTTTTACCGTATTCGGTCGCTAACTTAATGTGCTCTTGTCCGCGCTTATCATCCATCCGCAGTTTGTTGTTAGCAGGAGTACGAATTACATTTCGGTGTTTGTTTATGGCGGTCACATGGTCAGGGTGTTGACTGTCATGCATCGCATGTGCGATATAAGGTCGGTCCGGATTACCGTTAGTAAACGCTACCGCAACTTCTGTGCCGTCAATCAGTGGAAAGTGAAAACCATAGGTACTGCCTGCATACGGTTTAGCCAGTCTTAACCATAAGCTCTCTTCACCGTTTCGCCACTCTTTTAAATCAAAGTTAAATTTAACCCGATAGCGCCCTTGTGTATCAATATAACCATAGGTGTCATTATTCGGACTGGTTACCCGTGCCGGTAAAGTGCCGTCAATAGTCGGAAAAGGAATCGGCTCCGGGCGGTAAGGTTTTAATGGCTGGTAAGGTATGGCGGTAAAACTCAGTTCATAAGCCTCACTGCGGTTTCCCTGTCCTTGCACCGTTAATATCATTACCCCCTCATCTATTCCGGCAATCGTACTGCCTTTGATGCGGATATGTTGACCCGGAGCTAAATTAGCCTGATTGCTTTTACCCCGGATAACAATTTGACGGCTAATGGCGTGTTCATGGCGAATGCGGGCATACCATTCACCACTTTCAACACCATTACTCGTGTTAGCTTGATTACGGTCAATATCACTGCTGTTGTTATTGCTATTACTACCGTTAGTGTTATCGCTATTATTGTCGTTGTCATTACTATTGCCGTTACTGCCTTGACTGTCATCGGTATCGATATCACCACTGTTTTCATCATCATCGTCATCATTATTATTGTTGGTGTCACTATCAATTCCATTATTGCTGTCACCATTGCTATTTAACCCTTTATAGTGCTCATCATAACGGTAATCAGTGCCATAAGTGGTGTTATCTTTCTGTTGGCTGTTAACTTCACCCAGTAAATTCGCCTGCGCATCTCGGTAGTTATAATCTTGTACTTGTACCGAAGATTCCACCATCTGACTGTGTAAGGTTATATCCCAGACACTTTCAACGCCGTTATCCAGTGTGCCGCTCGGTTGTTTGTACACAATATCAGCCACCTGCTGATAACCTTGCTCATAATCACTGATGACCATCACATCACAATTATGTTCACCATGCGTTTCAAACCGGAAATAGACCCCCACATCAGCAAGCAATCTTTGAATAAATTCAAGGTCACTCTCCTGCCACTGGGTGATAAACTCACGCTCCGAATATTGCTCTTTAAGCGCTAAACGATAATCAATCCCTGTATAACCATGACCACGCAAGACCTCTTCAACCACACTGATAACGCTTTGATTCTGAAAAATAGCACAGTTATGACTTAATGCCAGTTTGGCTAATTGCGAGGATAAGACAACCTGATAACGGGCTTCATCATTACTGACTGATAATTGACTGAACTGGGTTATCACACCATAAAGAGTGCGTGAGCCACCTTGAGATAATAGTGAATTTAACGGATTAAGCGGATTAAACTGGGTTAAAGAATTAAGTGAATCGAGTGGATTAGATTGTTTAAGTTTATCTAACTGTTTTAATGGCTCAGACTGTTTTAATGCATCTAATGGATTAGCCGAAGTTAAGGAATTAAGTGCATTAAGTCCTTGAGTTGCAAAGTCGCTTAAACTGCCAGAATTAGCAGGATTAAAACTCAAACGGGCATTTTGATTAAGAAATGACTCAACAGAAAGTTGTTTATCCGAGCTGGTGAAAGTAATCGTATAGTGCCAAGGTTGATTAAGCTGCTCATTACCCTCAACCTGTAAGATTGAAACCTCAGCAGGCAAACCATCAATATTTAACGTATAGCGATTGTGACCGACTCCATTAACCAAACCTTGCTTTAAGCCTCGACTTAAACCATTGCCCAATTGATCCACCAGATTAGTTAATCCTTTCTCCATGTTATCCTCGATATATTTCATGTCCCCTGCAAATAACACAATGTTTTATTGAACTATTTATTATTATTAATAATTTTTAGCATTATGTTTTTAATAACAATTTGATTATTTGAAAATTTATTACAAATAAAACGCTTTTTTAATGAATTTAAGTTAAAAAATAATCTAAAAACGGTATAAATTACACTGTTTTGAATATTTTGCAATCTTTTTTTTGCATTTCTTTAAATTTTAATTATTTGTATAACTTACTGATATTATTAATAAATAAAATAAAATATCGTTAAAAGTTTGTCACCTAAACATGATCGAACAAGGACTAAAAGAATTTGGTTTTTGCGGATTTTTTATTGAGTATTTTGCATAGAATTTTTATTAAGATTTGTAACTAAAAAAATCATTTTTACTCAAACATAGCCATGACCTGAAACTTTTTGACAAAATAACTGATTGCACAGCGATAAAAAATAGTTTTTAAACTATCGATAGGATAGTGAATAGGATTTTAGTTTGAATAAATAATTGGGTTGAGTTTTATATAAAAATTTAATTATATTAGTGAATTATAATTTATTTTGTAAAAAACATTCAGGAGTCTATACCATTTCATAATAAAAACATTCTAAATTTAAATTCTAAGCGCAATTTACAACAGTGAACAATGAGTAAAATTAGGTGGAGCTTTTATATCTAAAAAACGGCTTTTATTAAAATACTCTCATAAGATAAAACGTTTTGACATTATTTTTATTAAAAATAACAAATTAATCTATTTTTATATTTTCTTTTTTTTAGGTTTACTGATATATACTGCAATACGTTTTTATTTTTTTATGTTTGTTATGTTAAAACGAAATATTAATCTTTTTATCGCATTATATGTGCTGTTAGTTGTTGGTGTTGAAACTTATACTTATTGGCATATGCAGCTTCGAAGTTGGCAGCCAGCAACATCAATAGGGCGTATGGTGTTTTATTATAGTTTTTTTACTGTATTATCTAACCTTATGTTGGCAATAAGTTGTTTATGGTTAGCTTTTAGTCCGAATTGTAATCGTTTTATTTTTCGAATTATTCGATTAAATGGGTTGGTAGGTGTAATTATAACAGCTATTGTGTATAACTCGCTTTTACGTGGCATTCATGTTCCACCAAATATATTTATGCGATTCGCTAATGAAAGTTTACATGTTGTTATTCCTCTACTAGGCATATTGAGTTGGCTGATTTGGGGGCCATTTCGACGCATTAGCTTTCGCGTCATTATAGGATCATTAACTACCATGTTAATTTATGCCGTTTATATCTTTGTACTAGGTTTTTTTACTCATTATTATCCGTATCCTTTTATCAATGTGACAAAAATCGGTTATCCACACGCATTGTTTAATGCGAGCGTTGTCATGCTGGCATTTATAGGGTTTGCCTATTTATTATGGGCTATTGATTGTTTAAGGAGGTAGAAATGAAATTATATATTTATGAACACTGTCCTTTTTGTGTAAGGGCTAGAATGATTTTTGGTTTAAAAGATATCCCTGTTGAGCTACATGTCTTTTTGAGTGATGATTTTAAGTCTCCCGAAAGTATGATTGGTCAAAAGATGGCACCAATTTTACAAAAAGAGGATGGCAGTTATATGCCTGAAAGTCTGGATATTGTTGATTATGTCGATAATCATTATGGAGGAAAGCCTATCTTAATCGGCCCAAAATCGCCAAATATTGAAAAATTAATTAAACAACTACAGCAATATGATTATAAATTAGAGTGTCCACGTTATATCAAACTTGGCTTAGCAGAATTTGCAACTCAAAGTGCGATCAATTACTTTGTCACGAGTAAAACTAAAAAAATCGGTTCATTTGATGAATGTTTAGCGCAAACTGATTCATTAGTATCTGAAATATCCAAGTTATTAAACGAGCTTGAATCATTGATTATCTCGCCACAAGCATGTAATGGGCAATTATCTTTAGATGATATCTGTCTGTTTCCTGTTTTACGTAATTTGACTTGTGTAAAAGGATTACATTTTCCGCCTAAAGTTAAGGATTATATCGAGTCAATGGCTAAACTAACCAAAGTGAACTTATTTTTTGATAAAGCAATTTAAAATCATTCATGAAGTTTTAATTTAGTTTTTTTGGTAGTTAATTTTGGTGATAAAATTTTTAGAGCTTTAAAAGAGAGTACAGGTAAATAGGATAAAACCCTGTACTCTATCTTTGCTTACTTATAATTTATAACTATTGGTATAGGATTTGAAATTAATCTCCTAATTTAATATCGATCACTTCTATATTTTGTTCGCCACCATAAATATCGTACCAAGGTGTCGCATACTGTTTTAAAATTTTATTAAGATGCTCAACATTTTCACGTCCAGTTTGGTCTAACCAGCGTTTTAAGCCTTCTTTACCTTCTTTGGCATACGCTGCAACACCTTCAAACCAAGTTGCGCGCCCACCTAAAATACCACTGTATTTAGCGCCATTTTCACCCGCAAAAATTAATTCTTGATGGAAAGTTTTAGTTGGTACTCCGGCACTCAAATAGATAAATGGACGAGTTGCTACGTCACTGGCTTGTTTAAAGTAATCAGCTGCTTGTTTTTGGGTGTAAACAACAACATTATTATCATTAAATCCTTCAACATTTTTGAAAAGTACTGGAACTTCAACTTTTAGTACATCAATATAGTATTGATTTTTAGTGAACTCTTTAATGGTGTTAATGACTTTTTGAGGCTTTATTTTGGCAAATTCAGGGCTTTTATCATCAGTTATTACATTATCATAGACAATCGGCTCAACAAATAACGGGATATCTGCTGCTCTCGCTTCTGTACCGATACGTTCTAAAAATGCATGTTTTTTTTCTAGAATATCTTGAGGATCATCTGGATTATAATAAACCAAGACTTTTGCAGCATCGGCTCCTTTTTTTAATAACCGTTGTAGAGAGTCCTCTGGCAATACATCGGGTAGTCGACCTGGAGTATTGGCATCATATCCTGTTTTTTCATAAGATATAATTAATCCAGCATCTTTGTTTTTTTTAGTCATACCTTTAAAGCCATACTCTTCATCTAACAAGATTGCACTAACATATTTTGTTAATTCTTGTGAGACAAGCTCTTTAAATTCATACACCATATCTACATGATAGCGATCTTTACCGACTGCCGACTCCATCATTTTTACCATTGAACCGCGTTGGTCAATCGCTAATGCCGCAATAACGCCATCTTGGTTAGATAATTGTTGCATGCGTGTGAATTTACCTCGAGTAATACGTTTTATAGCCATTTTATAACTCTCCATTTAAAAAGATCTTTTGATTGTAGTTTTAATTTGTAAATATATATTAACCATTTAGTGCTGTTTATTTAATCAAATCAATTATATTTAAAAAAGTTTTTATCTAATGCCGATAATAAAATGTAGGTTGTCGTTTTAATGGATATTATCTTTAAAAAAAAATGGTGTTCAGGTATATTGATTCATTAAAATACACTATGTGTAAAAAATGATTTACAAGGAATACCATGTCATATACAGCACCAATTACGCAAATGCGTACTTTAAATAAACAAGACTATAAAACATTAGCATTGTCTGCTTTAGGCGGGGCTTTAGAATTTTATGATTTTATTATATTTGTATTCTTTTCAATTACTATCGGCCATCTGTTTTTTCCAGATGATATGCCTGAATGGTTAAGTCAGGTACAAACATTCGGTATTTTCGCAGCAGGTTATTTAATTCGTCCTTTTGGCGGAATTATTATGGCACACTTTGGTGATCTGTTTGGTCGCAAACGAATGTTTACACTTAGTATTCTGCTTATGGCATTACCGACGTTATTTATCGGTTGTTTACCTACTTATACCCATATTGGAATTTTTGCACCTTTATTATTATTACTTATGCGCTTATGTCAGGGATTGGCAGTAGGGGGCGAAGTACCTGGTGCTTGGACGTTTGTCGCTGAGCACGTACCAAAAGATAAAATTGGTTTAGCATGTGGAATTTTAACCAGTGGTTTAAGTTTAGGTATTTTATTCGGTTCATTGGTTTCAACTGTTATGAATAAAAGCGTCTCACCGGAACAATTAATCGATTGGGGATGGCGTATTCCTTTTATTATTGGCGGTATTTTTGGTTTGATCGCAATGTATTTGCGCCGTTGGCTAAAAGAAACTCCCATTTTTCTTGAAATTCAAAAACGTAAACAACAAGAATTATCAAATAAAATTCCTGTCGTTACCGTGATAACTCAATATTTACCACAGACAATATTATCAATGTTACTGACTTGGGTTTTGTCTGCCGGTATTATGGTTATTATGTTAATGACGCCTATTTTATTGCAAAAATCATTTGATTATTCACCAATTGATGCACTACAAGGCAATACATTAGCAATAATAGGTCTGATTATAAGTTGTACTTTTTATGGCATGATGATGGATAATTTTGCAATGGGTAAAGTCATATTGATTGGTTGTATTCTTGCAGCGCTTGCTATCGCTATTTTTTATTTATCATTAGATAATCATCAACTTTTATTTATCACTTATTCCCTAGCAGGGTTCTGCGTCGGTATTGTTGGATCTTTTGCCTACTTTATGGTGAAAGTCTTTCCTACCCAAATTCGTTATAGTGGGGTGTCGTTTTCATTTAATATGGCGTATGCCATTGCAGGTGGATTAACGCCATTACTCATATCGCTTTTGAGTGACTTTGTGAGCAAAATGGCACCGGCTATGTATGTGGTTGGGTTATTTGCACTTGGTGCATTAATTGGACTATTTTTATTAATAAATAATAATAGTCAAAAATACATTGCAAAAGATATTGGTTAACCATAATTTCTAATGTTAAATAAGGAACGAGTATTCAGGCTCGTTCCTTTAAAATATAAAAACGCTTTCCTATCCTTTATCCCCTATTTATTTCATGACTGAATTTTACAAAAAGCCTTATACCATCGTTAATTACTCAAAAAATATTCATAATATGAATGTAAAATGGAGTTAAACACTATCGATTATCAATATCTAACTTACTTATAGTTAACAATTTATTTAGTCAAATCCCAATCAAGTTTATTGATATGGTTTATTGTTAAACTGGATAAAATAAAAAGCAGAGCAAACAATCAATAAAATTAATTAAAGACTTTTTTAGGAATTTATAATTTTTTGTCAAAAAGTTTGAGGTTATATGTACGTTTCAATCGAGATTATTAAATAATCAATGTTTTTAATAATTTTGTGAAATAACTCATTTTTTTTAAGAATAGTTAGGATAAAATAAACCAAGTTATATTTTATTTTGAAATTATCTAGGAGAAAAAAAATGAAGGCAGCAGTTGTTAGACAAGAGTGCGATGGTCAAGTTGAAATTAAAGATATTCCTCTCCGTCCATTGGAAGCAGGAGAAGCTTTAGTTGAAGTTGAATATTGTGGTCTTTGTCATACGGATCTTCATGTCGCGGCCGGTGACTTTGGTAAAAAACCTGGTCGTGTTATTGGACATGAGGGAGTAGGGATCGTTACTAAAATTGCTCCAGATGTGAAAAGCTTAAAAATTGGTGATCGCGTTAGTATTGCTTGGTTCCATGCCGGTTGTGGTTCGTGTGAATATTGTATTTCAGGTCAGGAAACCTTTTGCCGTAATGCTTTAAATTCTGGATATAGTGTCGATGGCGGTATGGCAGAACAGTGTATTGTCAAAGCGGATTACGCAGTTAAAGTGCCAGAGGGATTAGATCCTGCTCAGGCAACCAGTGTAACTTGTGCAGGAGTAACAACTTACAAAGGTATTAAAGTCGCAGATACAAAACCCGGACAATGGCTTGCGGTATTTGGTATTGGAGGTTTAGGCACTTTGGCTATTGAATATGGTAAAAAAGTGTTCAACAATAAAGTGGTGGCGATTAGTAATAGCGACAGCCAATTAGAGCTATGTAAAGAAATGGGTGCTGACTTGGTTGTTAATCCTAAAAAAGTGGCAGATGTAGGCGCTTATATTAAAGAACATACAGGTGGTGGTGTGCATGGTGCGGTGGTAACATCGGTAACTAAAACAGCTTTTAATCAAGCGATTGAGTCAGTTCGTCCTTTAGGTAGAGTTGTCGCTTTAGGTCTTCCTTCTGAAACAATGGATTTAAGTATTCCTAAAACAGTATTAGATGGTATTCAAGTTTTAGGTTCTTTGGTTGGTACGCGTGAAGATTTAGCTGAAGCATTCCAATTTAGTGCTGAAGGTAAAGTTGTACCAATTGTTGAAAAACGTCCATTAGAAGATATCAACGATATGATTAACGAAATGAGAGAAGGTAAAATTCGCGGTCGTATGGTTGTTGATATGAAAATGAAAAAACAGAAATAATTGTTTCTCCATTTAAGTTAAAAACCAATAAAAGCTGGCTTGATGCCGGCTTTTTTCTTGATCAAATATTAATTTATCCGTTTTACTTTCGCTACCTTTACTATTAATAATATTAATCTTTCTTGTATTTTATTAATAAATCCCTATCATAAATCAATTTTGCTCGCTAATTTAATATGTTTTAAGAGGACCTATATGGAAGATCACAATTTAGAAAATAATTTACGGAAAGATCTTGGTTTAGTTTCTGCATTGTCGTTGGTTGTTGGTATGGTTTTAGGGGCTGGCGCATTTATGAAACCACCTGCCGTATTAGAAGTTGCCGGTGATTATAACTATGCATTGTTAGCGTGGATCATTGGTGGTGTTTTTTCTATTTGTGGTGGATTAACGCTTTGTGAATTAGGTGTTATGTTTCCACGTACGGGCGGTATGTTGGTTTATCTGGAAAAAATTTACGGCTCAAAAGTTTCTCATCTTTATGGTTGGATGATTACCGTGCTTTTTGCTCCATCATTAGTTGGAGCATTGGTAGGATATTTTAGTTCGGTATTTTGTCTGTTATTTGGTATTGATGATTCTTATAAAATGGCAGTAAGTGCTGGCGTTTTAGGATTTATTGCTGTTATTAACGCTATTGGCGTTAAGCAAGCAGGTTATTTGCAAACCATAGCTACTGCTTGTAAGCTTATTCCTATTTTATTGTTAGCCATATTTGGACTATGGAAAGGTAATGGTCAAGTAGCATTATTTAGTGCTAGTGGTCAAGGGATTGAAACTTATGCTCCATTTGCTGTAGCTATTTTAGCTACTTTATTTGCTTATGATGGTTGGGCTCAAGTTGCCTCTGTTGCTGGTGAAATTCATAATCCCGCAAAAGTACTACCTAAAGCAATTATTTTGGGTATTATATTTTTAGTGGTTGTTTATGCCTGTATCAATATTGCATTGTTCAAAATTTTTCCTGTCCAAGAGATGGTATCACTTGGTCATGATGCTTCGGCCGTTGCCTCACAACGTATGTTTGGCAATTTGGGAGGTAATTTAGTTGCGGTTGGCATTATGATCTCAATTTTAGGTGGGATTAATGGTTATATTATGACGTTATCTCGTACAATTTTCAGTATGGCAGAACGAGGAACCATCATTGGAGCGCGTTATTTAAGTACAATCGATGATGATAGCCGCTCACCAGTTAATGCTATATGTGTATTAGTGATATTTTCTTTTTTATATTCAATTTTACTGGATGCTGATCGTTTATCTGAAATCTCAATGTTTTCAATTTGGGTATTTTATTTATTAACATTTATTGGTGTAATCATCGCTCGTAAAAAATATGCCGATATCCCAAGATCTTATAAAGTTATTGGTTATCCAATCATTCCAATTATCGCAATTTTGGGGGCTATGTATGTTATTTATGGTATGCTTGTTCATCAAACTTTTAATGGTATTGCGTCAATAGTTCTAACTTTAATCGGTTTACCTTTATATTATTATTACCACAGAAAGAATAAGAATAAAGAGCTTTCACTTGGTGAAATGAAGAAATATAAAGTGAAAATGCAATATACCATCGCAGTTTCTACAATGATCATCGTTGCTCTGTTAGCTCTTTATGGTAACGTGTTTAGTAAATAATCAGAGAATATATTTAACTTATTTTGAAATGGATCATTTCAACGTTATAAAAATAAAAACCGACATTATGAAGTGACCCCATAAAGTTGGACACTTTTGTTAAGCTGCTTGTAAGGCCTGATTTCGATATTCAACCGGAGTCAGGCCTTTTAATTTAATCAGTAATAAAATATTTAATATAAAGTTAGTGAGTAATTATTTTGTTACAGTTTGGTGAAAATTTTAAATATATGTTGAAATTAGACCATAAATATTTTGATCATGAAAAATTCCATTCAAATATTCAGCCTGTTTAAGTGTTCCTTCATAACTAAAACCACATCGCTTAGCAACCGCATTACTTTTAGGATTATCCACTGAGCATTTAATAACAAATCGTTTAATTATTTTTTGTGATGCATAGTAGTGAGTGAGTGCTTGGATTGCTTGCGTCATAACACCTTTGCCTTCTGCTTGGCTATCGAGCCAATAACCAATATAGGCAGTCTTATTGTTTTTATCTATTCGATTAAAAGACAATAAGCCGACAGGGTTATTATCCAGTAAAATTACATAGGTTTTGGTAATATCTTTTTGATGTTCAATTGAACAATTATCTAAAAAATTTGATGTATCTGCTTCATTACTGACAAACTTAGGCCAAGCCATAAATTGACTAAAATTATCACGATTAACATCAATAATATTGTATAACTTAGATGAATATTGTCGATCCGATGGCACTAAATGAATATGTTCATTGACAATGATGCTTTGTTGATTGGTATTTGTCATTAATTATTCCTTTAAGAGCATAAGCAATTTTCAGTCAGTATAAATATAAATTAAAGAATAATATCAACGTTACTAAATTAAATGATTATATTTTTATCGTTATCGTTAATTATAAAAAACTACCAGATCATTTAATCTGGTAATTTTACTGTTTGAATTAATTAGAAAAATTTTACGCTTCATTATTTACATTTTTCTTTGGTTTAACCATGTAATTTTGAATAACTAATAAAGCAAAGATAGCGACAACAATGCCCATTATTATTTCTTTATTAAACCATTTAGCCATTTTACCCAAAATAATACCAATCTCACAAAAGTCAATATCGGAGAAAGTTGTATTGGCAAAACCAAGCGAACCTAAAACAGGTAGTAAAAGGACAGGTAAAAATGTGACTAATAAACCATTAGCAAATCCACCAAACATAGCGCCTCGACGTCCACCCATAGCATTACCGAAAACACCAGCAGTTGCACCACAGAAGAAATGAGGAACTACGCCAGGTAAAATTAGTACAGCATTTAATTGCCCCAACACAAATAGACCAATTAATCCACCAAGAAAACTAAATAAGAAACCAATTAATACCGCGTTCGGTGCATATGGGAAAACAACTGGACAATCTAAGGCTGGTTTGGCATTCGGCACAAGTTTTTCTGAAAAACCTGTAAATGCAGGGACAATTTCAGCAAGAATTAACCGTACGCCTTGTAAAATAATAAATACCCCAGCTGCAAAGGTAATTGCTTCGATAATTGCATAAACTAGGTAATTATCCCCCTTACTTAAATTCGTTTGGACGTATTCAGGCCCAGCAAAAACGGCAAGAACTAAATAGATAATCATCATTGTTAATGAAATTGAAATTGAGCTATCACGCAAGAAACTTATATTTTTGGGTAAATTCATCTCTTCCGTTGAGCGAGAGTTTTTACCAACTAATTCACCAATCGCTCCAGCCAATACATAACCTAAAGTACCAAAATGACCAAATGCTACATCATTATTTCCTGTGATTTTACTCATATATGGTTGAGCTATTGCAGGGAAAAACGCCATAATTAGCCCAAGTACTAGGGCTCCGGTAAAGACTAATTGCCAACCTTTAAAACCCGCAACTGTTAGAATAATGCTGATCATGCACGCCATATAAAAGGTATGATGTCCAGTTAAAAAGATAAATTTTAAACGTGTAAAACGCGCAACTACAATGTTAGCAATCATTCCAAACGCCATGATTAATGCTGTTGCTGCACCATAATCATTTAATGCCATAGATACGATAGCTTCATTATTTGGGACAATACCTTGTAGTTTAAAGGCCTCTTCAAACATCATGCCTAATGGTGTAATCGCACTAATAAGTACAGTTGCGCCACCACCCAATACTAAAAATCCTAAAATAGTTTTAATTGTTCCTTTTACCGTATCAGCAAAGGATTTGCGTTGGGCTATTAACCCAACCATAGCAATCATACCAACTAATACGGCCGGTACTTTTAAAATATCAACGAAAAATTTAACAACTTCTTGAATCATCGCAACACCTCATTATCAGACTATTGCTTATCAAAATGTTCAACGAGTTTGGACTCCAAATCATTGATATCAATTATATTATTTAGAACTACCAGTTTATCGCTAGGAATGCCAGAACTGTCTGCTAAATCTTTAGTCATAACAAATAAATCAGCTTGTTCTGGTGTTGCTGATGCAAGATCTGCATGCGTTACTTCTGCATCAATATTTAATTTTTTTAGAACTTTTTTGATATTCATTTCAACCATAAAACTGCTACCAAGACCTGAACCACAAACTGCCATAATTTTCATTTTATTTATCCTTTTCTTTATTTTATTAAATTTAATAACGATTGATCACAGCTAATATTTGATCACTATTTTGTGCCTTAAAAATTGTCTGCATATCGTTTGATTCACTAAACAGCTCAGCTAATTGAGTTAACATTTCAATATGGCTCGTACTATCACTGGCTGCTAATAATGTAATTAAATATACAGGGTCATTTTCTGTTGAATTAAATTTCACGCCTTGTTTGACCAATAGCATAGATAAACCCAGTTGATTGACACCTTGCTCTGGTCTAGCATGTGGCATAGCGATACCCGGTGCCAATACATAGTAAGGTCCAATTGATTCATGTAATTGAAAAATTGCTTGGACATAATTTGGCGAAATGGCATTATTTTCTAATAATGGTTTTGCGCAAATTTGTATCGCTTCTTTCCAATCTTCAACAGAATCAACAACATTGACTGTTTGGCTGGTTAACCATTTACCTAACATTTTTCCTCCATTAAACCTGATATCATCAATTGTTAGTTTAAAAAATAACATACTAAATAAGAATAGAAATAAAAAAATATTAGAAATGTGATAGCGCTATCAAACTTGATGAAAACTTTTCTCATTTTGTGATGAAAGTAACATTTTTGATATAACGATTATAAATTAGTTAGTTAGACGTAATAATATTATAGAAATGAGAGTGATTTCGAAGTGATTGTATCACACTTTTCTATTATTGATTGTCTATTATCGATTTTTCTGCTTTGCTACTACTAATATAAGATTTATTTGAAAAAATTTAGATTAAATTCAATCGGAATGAAAGATGCAAGAAATAAAGAAGCGTAAAACTACTGGACAGATTACTTTATTCGATGTCGCTAGATATGCGGGTGTCGGAACAATGACCGTATCTAGAGCTTTACGAACCCCAGATCGAGTTTCAGATAAACTTCGTCAAAAAATTCAAATTGCTGTCGATGCTTTAGGATATAAACCCAATGTTGCTGCAAGTTTGCTAGCCTCCGCATCGGCAAATCGAGTCATTGCTGTTATCACGCCCAAAATATACGATCATTCAGCTCAACTATGGTTAAATTCGCTTCAAACACACTTAGCAAAAGAGGGGTACACAACCTTACTTATTGAATCTTATCATTATTATAAATTAGAATCACAAATGTTAGATGCTTTATATAGTCATAACCTTGAGGCAATATTACTATTTCAAGTTGAAGATGAAAACTTTATTAAGCAAATTCTGCAAAATAAAATTGTTCCTATTTTGAATATTGGTAAAGATTATGATGGGCTAACTAATATGAATGTTGGAATAGATGATAGTTTGGCTATGTATATGCTCACTGAACATGTCATTAAAAAAGGTTATCAACACATTGGGTTACTCTGTGCTAATCAAGAATATCAAATTTTTCAACAACGTTTACACGGGTGGTATAAAGCCATGTTAGCTTATCATCTCCCTACACATCGAGTTATTAATGCTGCTAAACCGGCTAATTTTAGTACTGGAAGTGAGTTATTACCCGATATGTTATTAAATTGGCCAGAACTAGACGCACTAATTTGTACAACAGATGAATTAGCTTGTGGAGTCCTATATGAATGTCAGCGTCGACATATTCGAGTACCTTATCAATTAGCTGTAACTGGCTTTGGTGATAATGAGTTTAGCCAAGTGAGCTTTCCTGCATTAACAACGGTCGCTTTACCGTATAAAGAAATTGGTGAATATTCAGCCTCTCTGCTGTTGGATAATTTAAAGAATAAAAAAGTAACACATGAAACAGATTTATCAGCGTTAGCACCAGTCGTACGATTGCGAGCGAGTGTTTAATTAGCTTTATTAAGAAAGATGATTAGAATTATTAAGATCGGCTTGAACCTCCAGTCCGTTCTCATTCTCTAACATGTAGATAATAAAAAAAATACTCAATGAGTAAGCTTTTTTATCTAATTTTGGTCGGCGCGAGCTGAGTACTCACATTTCATTAGCTATGTAGCAAATAGCCTTTTTATTCTAATAATATTTACTACATGCTAACGACAGATCTGCAAAACCAGAAACCCACTAGCAAAAAATAGGCTCCTTTGTGCTTCAATGGCATATTTACGATCCAAACTCAGATAGGGATCGAGATAATAAAAGATGACAGCGACACATTAATTAATATTTTAGGATTATTGCTCACAATATGCAGAATCATACTGTCAAGCGCTATATGGATGGCGCTCTTTCCGATGAAATATACCTTTTATTACTTACTTTCTTATTTCAATTTTTAATAAATATAAATGAATAATCTATTGGAGGTTTAATGACAAATAAAAGTGAAATAAAAAATGAAATTGTTCGAAAAATATATTGCGGAGCCTGATCAATTCGAAAATTGATACACACATCATAATAAAGCCTTACTATTTTAATCATAACTATTATAAAAATAACGACTAAAAACTAAGTAATACTTATTACAATCAAATGATAATAGTTATCATTAAACTTGATTGTACTTTTTTTGAAGATTTTGTACACCAGCATTATCCAATATCTATTTTAGAATGAGTTTTTGGCTCCAAAAAAGTAACAGAGGATAATAATTGATGAAAAAAACTTTGTACTTTTGTGGATATTTTTATATTTGATGGTGGCGTTCTTTTGAAACTTATATTTGCAATTGGCTCATTTTATTTTGTTCAAACATTAATCGGTGGTATTGTCTTTCAAGCTATACCGGCTTGGCTACGGAGTCATAATGTGGATTTGTACACTATTGGTTTAGTGTCACTTGCTATGATTCCTTGGACACTTCGAGTACTCTGGGCGGGTGGCGTTGAGCGTTATAGAGTCACTGCATCCGGGAAAATTCGCAGTAAACAAATTGTCATTGCAGGACAAGTGGCTCTAGCGGTGATATTAATTGGCCTATCATTCATACATGAAAATATGTTCATCACACTAATCTCACTATTAATTTTATTATCATTAGTTTGTTGCACGAGTGAGATTGCTTGTGATGCTTATATGATTGAGAATTTAAATTCAAAATCATACGGTATCGGCAATGGATTACGGATTGGATGTGGTTATTTAGGAATGGCAGTAGGCGGTGGCGGGTTAATTTATCTATATGATAAATGGGGATGGCAATCCTCCTTACTTGTTTATAGTGGATTACTACTCTTTTTATTGCTACCTTTGTTATTAGCGCCGAGTATCAATCAGCTTCCTGTTACAGAAAAAAGCGATCAGAGACCATCTCTCATTAAAACACTAAAGCAACCAATGATGTTAAAGGCGATCGTTTTAGTCTTTTTCTTTGAGATTAGTGGTCGTTTAATTTCATCTATGCTATCTCCTTTTGCGATTGACGCCGGACTTTCTCTAGAGAATTTAGGCAAAGTAACCAGTTTTGGCGGTGCTGCTTGTGGGATGCTAGGCACTTTATCAGGTATGCTCTTTATCCGAATTATAGGCTATCGCTGGGCACTCTTATTGGCGACCCTATTTAAATGCTTGTCAATCAGCAGCTTTATCATATTAAGTCTTCAGCCTGATATAAATCCACTATGGCTTATTGTTAGCTATCTGTTTTTTAACTACACTTTTTCCGTGGGCTTAGTTTGTCTTTACTCGTTCCTAACCACACAAGCGTCGTTGAAGCAAGCTGGATTAGATTTTACACTATTTCAATGCGGAGCAGCGCTTGCTGCCGGATGTTCTGGTTATATCGGTGGTATCGTTGCTTATTATATGGGTTACGTTACACTCTTCAATCTTACTTTAGGCTGTGCTTTATTCGTACTTATTTATTTGTATCGAAGCTCAATTCTAAAAGCAGTATAGATTTTGTATTAATTGCAACGATAAGCATGAGGTGTGACACCAAACACCTCAACAAATCGTCTGGAGAGATGACCAGCACAGGTAAAGCCACATCGAATTGCAATGTCACTGACGGTTAATGTGCTTTCATTGAGTAATTTTGTCACCTGTTGCAAACGATAGTTAATAATATAGCGGTGTATACCAATATTGAACATCTTTTTAAAGTCTCTATTTAATTTAGACTCACTCACTCCAATAACTTTAGCAATATCTTTTATGATTAAATGAGTTTGAAAGTGCTCGTGTATAAATAATTGTGCGTTTATTACATTTTTGCGATCTCGACCAGTTAAGTTGCTCCTCATCGGTTCCCCATCTGTCGATGAAGAGTATTTTAATTGTTCTAATGTTAACCACAGCGCGTTAAGGCTTAATCTCTGTATATTGAGTAGTGATAAAGCATCAGAAGATCTTCTGGCAGCTAGCAATCGTTGTGCGATATCTTTGAGAACAGGTGTTAGTGTTAAACGCCAAATACAGAAATTAGGTGAAGAAAATTGCATATTAGCACGATAGCTATTTAGTGAGCGCTCATTGAATATCTCTAATAACTCGTCGGGACGGAATTGTAACAATATGATGTTATAACAGTAATTAGCAGGAAAAAAATCAGTGCCATATATGGTATCGTGTGAGTAAGAGAGATAGACTCTATTGGGTTGATAAGACACGACTGATTTAGATCCATGTATATGATGATGCACAGCTCCATTGAGCATAAACACTAATGATAAATGCTTATCAACCTTTGTGTTATTTCGAATATCTTGTAACGGAGCCATTTCTACGAAGCCGGCATTAAGCAATCCTTGTATATTAAACCATTCGGTGTTTTCAAAGAGTTGTTTGTCTTTTGCCAGTTTGGGAGTATTTTTACTATAGCGAATGGTTTTCATCAGTCACCTCTTTATCACAATCAAATGATAATAATTATCATTATCCTTAATTATACTTTTTTTGAAGATTTTGTACACCAGCATTATCCAATTTCTATTTTACAATGAATTTTTAGCTCAAAAAGAAAAGTAACAGTGGATAATAATCAATGAAAAAAAAACTTATATATTTGTGCGTTTTAGGTTTGTTATATAATGAGAAATTGCTGGCAGAACAAGTATCTAAACAAAGCGACCGAGAAACTAACTTTGATACTATTATTGTAACTGCAAGTAAACAATCTAATAATGCAGCCTCTTCACTGAATGTTTCTTCTAATACCATTTCTCAGGCTAAACTCGAAGCCGCGGGGGTAGATAATACTAAAAAACTTTCTCGGGTATTGCCCGGCTTGAATATACAAAGCAGTGGTAATTTGCTATTTCCTGCGATATCACTAAGAGGTATCTCTTCTGCTCAGGATTTATATACGCCTGCAATCACATTTTATGTTGATGGCGTACCACAATTGTCGACTAATTTAGTCCAGTCTTTGATCGACGTTGATCATGTCTCCATGATGAAAGGTCCGCAAGCCACTCTTTATGGTCGCAGCGCGCAGGGCGGTATAGTTAATATTAGTACTGCCAAGCCTAATAACCTATTTCGCGGTTACATTGATGGTGGTGGTGCTAGCCGAAAAGGTTACCATAGCCGTTTGAATCTCAGTGGCCCTCTGGTAGAGGATGTATTCTATGGCAGCATCACATTGCTGCGTCAGAAACAACCGGGGGCATTCAATAACCCATCCACTGGTTCGCAAAGATTGGGGGGATCAGATGAAAATACGGGTAATATTAAATTCAGGTTAGCTCCGATAGCCGCACCTTGGGAAATCAATTTTAGTGCAACAGAAGATAGAACTCACTCAACTCAGGATACGTATTTAGATTATAAAAATACACACAGCCGCAAATTATTAACGTCTGCGGGTAGTTTAGATCCGCGTATGCATCGTCGTACACATAGTCAGACTCTAAATGGAAGTTATGATTTCGGCGATTGGTTACTGACGGCTAGTAGTGCTTGGCAACAACTGAAATATGAACGTCGTTTTCCTTATGGTCCTTTCTCTGCTCAATCTTCGGAGCATTGGAATCAAAATACACAGGAAATTCGCGCGGCAACACAAGGCGATGACCGCTTATGGGATGGGGTATTGGGGTTATACCGACTGGATATTGATGAAAGTCGTAAATCCAGTTCAACAGATTCTTCAGTCTCTTCGCAATCATTAGCCATTTATATGGATGGAACTTGGCATGTTTCCCAATTTGATTTGGGAGCAGGTTTACGCGCTTCTCATGATAAAGCGAAGACGCATTATGGTAAAAATAGCAACTGGTCCGCCGGGAATAATAGTGATAATCAACTCTTAGGTCAGTTTTCAGCTGGTTATCTTTTAACACCGAACTGGCGTATCTATACGCGCGTCGCACAAGGATATAAGTCTGCTGGTTTTACTATTACACCACAAGCCGGCACTCAAGCAAAGCCTTTTGTTGCTGAAAAATCAATTAACTATGAGATTGGTTCACGCTATGAAATGGAAGATTTTCAGCTTCAAAGCGCCCTCTACTATACCCATACTCGAAATATGCAGCTTTACTCTGGTCCGATGGGTTCTCAAACATTGAAAAATGCGGGTAGTGCAAATGCCTTTGGTATTGAAGCTGATGCAAAATGGTTATTTACAACCGGATGGGCAGCAACACTAAATGGCAATTTAGCCCACTCTAAGTTTGCCAGTAATGTAACTGCTGATGATTATGCTAATAATCGAGTTCCTTTTATTCCTAGGTATGGCGCTGGGTTTAGTGTAGATGGCTTGGTTGCAACGTCAATAGGTGCTGTAATGCCTAGAATAGCTGTGAATGTGACTGGTCCTCTTTACTTTGATGGTAGCAATCAACTACGTCAGGGTAGTTATAGTACAACTGATATTAGTCTTGGCTGGCAAATCAATGAACGAACTACTGTGTACGGTTATATCAACAATATTTTTGATAAACGCTACCGCACATACGGTTACGCCCGAGGTAATAGAGCTTTTGCTCAATTCAACGAAGGCTTAACTGCGGGCGCTAACATAAAAATTGAGTTATTTTAAGTTTGGCACATATAAATTCGGGCAAAGTCATGAATATTTCTGAACCACTGAGTTTTATCCTATTAGTAAAGTTAATGGGTAAGGCTTTTTGGATATCAATACTGACAGCAATCATCTCAACCATTATGACGCTGGTACCCATTTGGATACTTTACATCATGGTGAGAAAACTGACTATTGCCACAGAGTCTCTTGAAATTATCTATTCATGTCTGGTTGTGGCATTCATTGCAATGTTGCTTCGCTGGGGATTAATTGTGATTAGCCATGTTAGTGCTCATCACGGTGCATTAAAACTAGCTTATCATTTAAAGTTATATTTAACTCACAAGCTGGGATTAGTTCCTTTATCGTTTTTCAGTACTCATACAGCAAGTGATTTACGTAAAGTAATTAATGATGATATTGCCGCATTAGAAAGTTTTCTAGCTCATTTTTTGCCTGATGTAGCTTCAGCGCTTACTGTGCCGATCGTCGGATTATCATTGTTAATTTACGTAGATGCATCGATGGCGTTTACTGCCGTACTATTATTGCCTGTGGCGGTTTGGTGCCAGTGGTTATCTATGCGACACAGTAACGAACAAGCGCGTCAATGGGGAGAATTACAGATCAATATAGCGCAAAAGGTGAGTGAATATATCCGTAGCATTGTAGTGATTAAAAGCTTTGGGCTGAGGGCTGATTCGTTTCGTCAACTCAGTCAGACAATTCGTGATGTCGCACCTTGGATAGAAAACTACTGTAAAAAGAATATGTTTGGTTGGAATTGTTTTAATTGTTTACTTTCAAGCAATTTAGTCTTAGTGGCTCCTATTGGAGCTTGGCGCTGTTTTCAAGGGAGTTTAACACCAGTTGATTGGTTACTGTGTTTATTGGTCGCTCCTGTGATACTTCAGCCGTTTTCACGCCTTGTATTTGCGTTTTCGGAGCAAGCCCAACGGCAGGGCTCTTTAGATCGTCTTAATCAGATAGTTAATGCATCACAGATGACGGTATCTCATGAGATTGATAAGACGAGTTTACCAACGGAAAACCTTGTGCTGTCGTTCTCTCTCGTTTCTTACTGTTACGATCAGCAAAAAACAGCCCTTCAAGAAGTAACCTTTAATACGTTGCCACATGGGTTAACCGCTATTGTTGGACCCAGTGGGGCAGGGAAAACAACAATTGCACATTTAGCAACACGATTACTTGACTGTGATAATGGTGAAATCACTTTAGGTGGGCTCAATATCCAGCATTGGCCTGTGGAAGAGTTGTTTAAACAGATATCAATGGTATCTCAGAATGTATATCTTTTTAATGGCACAGTTATGGAAAATTTATTACTCGGCCGACCGGATGCCAATAATGAGCAGGTAATTGCAGCAACACAGGCAGCCTGTGCTCATGAATTTATTCTCTCTCTACCACAAGGATATGACACCCAAATTGGTGAAAATGGCGCTCGCTTATCGGGAGGCGAACGCCAACGCCTTTCCATTGCCAGAACATTATTAAGAGATGCTCCCCTTTTAATTTTGGATGAAGCAACTGCTTATGCAGATAGTGAGAACGAGTGGCTTATTCAACAGGCTATCTCCAATCTTTGTAATGGGCGAAGTGTTCTAATGATTGCCCATCGCCTAAAAACGGTTATTCATGCCGATCAAATAATCGTTATCGATCAAGGAAAATTGGTTGGTCAGGGACGCCATGACGAACTGCTTTTGAATTGTCCCTGTTATTGCCAACTCTGGCAAGATATCGAGTTGGATGGAGAGAAAATAGATGATCATTAAATTTATTCGCTCCGGTTATCAGTTGGCTGGTTATCAAGATCGTCGGTTAACGAAAGGATTATTTCTGGCGGCACTTGATGGTTGTTTATTGACAGTAAATTATTACATTATTGCACAACTTATCTTATCCGTTTTCAATACAACCATTTCGTTACAGATAATCCTGCTAAGCACGGTCGGTTTATTGTCCTGCCTGCTGGGGCGAATTTATTTAAGTAATTTGGCATTAAGCCACGTTTTTGGTGGTACTTATGCCATGATGGCTGAAGCTAGAATTCGAATTATTAACCATCTACACGCTTTACCACTAGGTTGGTTTTCAGCCAAACGAACAGGTGATTTAAGTGTTCGTTTAACATCCGATCTTGAGCTAATCGAATGGTTGTGGTCGCATTTTTTGGCTGTCTTTACCAGTACAATAGTCACGATGCTATTAATATTGGCACTTCTATGTTGGATTGATATTTTTTTAACGTTGCTGGTCATTATAACGATTCCCTTTTCCTTTTTGGTAATGACATTAACGCAGCGAGTTATTAATCGTTATGATGAAAAAATGTTGGATACTGCCAGTGATACACAAGCAGAGTTATATGATTATATACAGGGCATTAACATTATTCGCTGCTTTGGTCAGTTTGGTACAGCCTGGAAGCGTCTTTCTAATGCATTGTTTCAACAATATCAAGCGCAGCTGATGTTGGAAACTAAACCCTCTGCATTAGTCGCATTGTTTGGTTTTGTCTGTGAGTCCAGTTTTCTATTATTACTCGTATCAGGTGGATATTTGTTGTTTCAGGAACATTTAGATATTCAGCACTTTATCCTGATCAATTTTTTTTCACTGATTGTCTATCGACAGTTACAAACACTTGGCGATGGATTAATAAAACTTCGATTTAGTTCACGAGCCATGGAACGTATCAAAAAACTACTGAGTGAAACACCGGTCACCACATATAATGATGGGAATTCCTCTGTAATCCCTGAATCCAATGAAATTACTGTGCAACAGGTCAGTTTTACCTATCCTGAGCAATCCAGTCCGACCTTACAAAATATTAACTTCCACATTCATGGTAATGGCATAACAGCTATTGTTGGTCCAAGTGGTTCAGGGAAAAGCACTTTGTTGCAACTGATTGGTCAAATGTGGATACCAAGCTCCGGTCAGATTCTTTGGGGTGAACATGATACCAAGATAATTTCTAGTGAGATCTTACATCGCAATATTGCTATGGTATTTCAAGATGTGGTTTTGTTTTCGACATCAGTATTTGACAACATTTTGATGGGTAATCAGACTGCAACAACTGAGGAAGTGATTCAGGCAGCTAAATTAGCTCAAGCAGATGAATTTATTCGGCAGTTGCCCGATGGTTATCAAACAATTCTTGGTGATAACGGTTACTCATTATCAGGCGGAGAACGTCAACGACTTTCAATTGCTAGGGCATTATTAAAAAAAGCCCCTATCATTTTATTGGATGAAGCGACAGCCAGTATTGATGCTTCCACTGAACTGGCAATACATCGAGCATTAGAAAAATTATCTAAGCATTGTACTGTTGTAATTGTTGCTCATCGTTTAAACACAATACAAAAGGCTCAGAAAATACTTGTTATGAACGCTGGATGTTTGGTGGAACAAGGGGAGCATGACGGCTTGCTTCGTCAAAATGGTCTTTATGCTGAATTGTGGCAGCGTCAACAGCAATCGCTCTCATGGCAGCTTACCTCATCAAATGAGGAATGATAACGCGATGAAAATTTCAACATAGGTATACGATTTTACACAATGTGATGTGATATATCAGGCGGTAAAACGGGATCGGTAAAATTAATTCCACCGAACACAGACTCATTATGCTTATTTTTCGGTGACCGCTACAATAGTATGCCGGTTAAATTAAAACAGTGTATATTTTGCTGTATTACCGACTTCATACAATTTTATATTAAGTTCTCTGGGTATATACGGCTGGATAAGAGCCAAATCCTATCTGTGTTTCTTTGTTTGAAAATTGAAATCTGCGATACCACGATTTTGAACTGGTAGGAGATATTAATAAATAAAGCTTTCAGCCATCAGTGAGTTTAAATGAATTTTCAAAAAGTAGATAATAAAAAAGCCTACTCAATGAGTAAGCTTTTTTATTTAAAATTGGTCGGCGAGAGAGGATTACTCGCATTTCATGCTCGCCCTGCGGGTCGTTGCTAAAGCAACGTTGTCTCGCTACGCTCGGCTCGAACCTCCAGTCGGTTCTCATCCTCTCAAAATGCAGATAATAAAAAAGCCCACTCAAATGAGTAAGCTTTTTTATTTAAAATTGGTCGGCGAGAGAGGATTCGAACCTCCGACCCACTGGTCCCAAACCAGTTGCGCTACCAAGCTGCGCTACTCGCCGTTAGGAAGCGCATAATACTGCGCTAACTAAAAAGTGTCAATACTTACCTAAAAAAATATACTAGTTATTTTCAGATTTTGCGAATGGGGCAGGTTTTTTACCAATACGTTGATAAAATTCGATAACAAATTCTTCATAACGTTTATTTGCCACAGCTTCACGAATCTCTGCCATTAGGCGTTGGTAATAACGCAAATTATGAATAGTATTTAATCGTGCACCTAAAATTTCCCCACATTTATCTAAGTGATGTAGATAAGATTTTGTATAATTTTTACATGTGTAACAATCACAATGAGGATCCAGCGGTGTTGTATCATCTTTATATTTGGCATTACGAATTTTGATTACACCATCAGTTACAAATAGGTGACCATTGCGTGCGTTACGAGTTGGCATTACACAGTCAAACATATCGATGCCACGACGCACACCTTCCACTAAATCCTCTGGTTTCCCAACGCCCATCAAATAACGTGGTTTATCAGCTGGTAATTGTGGGCATGTACCTTCTAAAATACGATGCATATCCTCTTTAGGTTCGCCAACGGCAAGGCCCCCAACAGCATAACCATCAAACCCAATTTCTGTTAATCCTTTAATTGATATGTCACGTAATTCTTGATGTATACCACCTTGAACAATACCAAATAAGGCATTTTTATTGCCTAATTCATCAAAGCGTTTTCTGCTGCGTTTGGCCCAACGTAGTGACATCTCCATTGATTTTTTGACATAATCCCAGTCGGCAGGAAATGGTGCACATTCGTCAAATATCATGACGATGTCAGAACCAAGATCATATTGGATTTCCATAGAAATTTCGGGTGATAAAAAGATTTTATCTCCATTGATTGGATTTCTAAAATAGACACCTTCTTCTTTAATTTTTCGAATATCACCTAAACTAAATACCTGAAAACCACCTGAATCCGTTAAGATTGGGCCATGCCATTGCATGAAATCATGCAGATCACCATGTTTACGCATAATTTCTTGACCAGGTCTTAACCATAAATGGAAAGTATTGCCTAATAAGATTTGAGCTCCTGTTGCGGCTACTTCTTCCGGCGTCATACCTTTTACCGTTCCATAAGTTCCGACAGGCATAAATGCAGGGGTTTCTACCGTATATTCGACTCCACGACGATCAAATTTCATACGTCCACGACGAGCTAAGCCGTCGGTATTATCTAATTCAAATTTCATTTATTTATTTACCTCTTGCGACCAAATAAACAGTTTGGCGCGAATTATTGATATAATGCGTTGTGTACTATTACATTGCGGCGCCTAGTTTATCGTGCTTGACTTGAATTAACAACTTTTGAAAGGATTTTAAGAATTTTGAACTATGTTATATTGATATTTTCATTGTTATTGATATTTTTGTCGACCGCATGTCAAAATCATACAAACATTCGTACAGCTAAACGGATACCGTCTGAAGCAGTAAAATTTTTATCCGAACAAGACATACTAGCTATTAGTCAGCAAGCGTGTAATGAAATGGATCATAGGGCGACAATTCCAGCCAATAATCATGCATTAAGTAAACGCTTAAATAAAATCGCTAAAACATTGCCTAACAATATTAATAATAACGAGATAAATTATAAGGTTTATTTGAATACGGAACCCAATGCTTGGTCAACTGCAAATGGATGTATTCGAGTGAACAGTGGATTGATTAAATTATTAACGGATAATGAATTGCAAGCCGTATTGGCGCATGAACAAGGACATATTGCACTTAAACATGCTATAAAATCATTTCGACAGGCTCCTTATATTGAAATTACCGATAAAGCCAATGAAATTATTATCATGGTAAAACAAGAAATTGCGCAACAGTATGAAGTTGAAGCAGATGAATATGCTTTGAATCTTTTATTAAAAGAAAAAATTGATCCCATAGGTTTGGTAAATATGTTATCTAAAATGCCCATTCATGCATCAGAATATCCGACATCTCATCCATCAAATTTGCATCGCAAGAATAATATTTTAGATAAATTAAAGAATAAATAGGTAATAAAAATGGTTAAATGGAAAAGTTACCAACCAAATTTGCCATATCAGCTTGATTAAGCAACTTTCCATTAAATGTTGATAAAATTTTAGAGTCATTCATTCGATTGTTTAGTGATAAACATTGCATCACCATAACTAAAAAATCGATATTGTTGCTTAACCGCTTCTTGATAAGCATTCATTGTATTTTCATATCCTGCAAATGCTGATACAAGCATAATTAATGTTGATTCGGGTAGATGAAAATTTGTGATCAGTGAATCAATGACATTAAAGTGGTAGCCTGGGTAAATAAATATCTGTGTATCAGCAAAAAAAGGAGCAATTTCCCCAGTTTTTTGTGCTGCGCTTTCAAGAGCCCTAACCGAGGTAGTTCCCACAGCGATGACTTTATTACCTCTGGCTTTGCAGGCTAATACCGCTTTAACAACTTCTTCTGGAACCTCCGCATACTCTGCGTGCATAACATGCGTTTCGATATTCTCAACTCTTACCGGTTGAAATGTCCCTGCGCCAACATGTAAAGTGACAAAAGCCATTTCAACGCCTTTTTGTTTCAGTTTTTCTAATAAGCTTTCATCAAAATGAAGTCCAGCTGTAGGTGCAGCAACCGCTCCCGGTACTTTATTGTATACGGTTTGATAAACTTCACGATCTTGGTCATCATCAGGTCTGTCAATATAAGGTGGTAAAGGTATATGACCGATTTTATTTAAAATAGTAAGTACATCGTCCGGAAATTGTAATTCAAAAAGGCTATCATGACGAGCTACCATAGTTACAGTAACCGATGAGTCTTCTCCTAATATTAATTCAGCTCCTTCTTTAGGCGATTTTGACGCTTTTACATGTGCAAGTGCACGATTCCCATCTAATAATCGTTCAATAAGTATTTCAATTTTACCACCAGATGATTTTTTTCCATAAACTCGAGCAGGTATGACTCTAGTGTTATTAAAAATAAGCAAATCGCCTGGATTAATTTTGTCGACAATATCAGTAAAAAAACCATGGTTAATGTTACCTGTGTTTCCATCAAGCGATAAAAGTCGGCATGCACTTCTCGTTTCTGCTGGATATTTGGCAATGAGTTCTTTAGGAAGTGTAAAATCGAAATCAGATAATTGCATAAGTTTGTACCTTAAAAAATGGGTGATTAGTCTAAATCTCATATACTGAGTAATCAAGTAATTATTTTCTAAGTGTTAAAACAAGCAATTATTTATTGATTATTATTAAAGTTAGTTTAAAATTTCTGCGTCTAACTTAACTTAGTTTAGATGGATATAAATAATGATTTAAATAAGGAAAATATTATGAAAAAACATCAAAAAACATTATTAGTCGCATTACCTTTAGTTGCAGCTATGTCTTTAACTGGTTGTAATATGAATCCAGATGACTTAGCTAACCTAGGAATAAAAGGTCTTAAAGCTGCAACATTGAGTGACGATGAAGTTAAACAATTAAGTAAAGATGCTTGTGCACAAATGGATGCTGAGTCAAAAATTGCTTCTGCAAATAGTGCTTATACTAAAAGATTAAAGAAAATCGTCAAAGGTTTAGGTAACAATATTGATGGTACACCAGTTAATTATAAAGTATATATCACTAAAGATGTTAATGCTTGGGCGATGGCGAACGGTTGTGTACGTGTCTATAGTGGTTTAATGGACTTGATGACAGATAATGAAATTCAAGGTGTTTTAGGTCATGAGTTAGGTCATGTTGCTTTAGGTCATAGTAAAAAAGCAATGCAGATCGCTTATGCAACCGAAATTGCTCAAGATGCTGCCGCTGCGTCTGGTAATGCAGCAATCGCTTCAATTTCTAAATCTAAATTAGGTGCTTTAGCATCAGCAGTTGTTAATTCTCAATTCTCACAAAAACAAGAACAAGATGCTGATAACTATTCATTTGATTTCTTAGTTAAGAAAAAAATTAATCCAGCAGGACTTGCTACTGCATTTGATAAATTAGGTGGTGGAGATTCTTCAATATTGAGTAGTCACCCATCTTCTAAATCAAGAGCAGCAAATATTCGCAAGAAACTTGCAGAAATAAAAAAATAAAAACGACCTAACATTAAAAAGCGCCATTCATGGCGTTTTTTTATATAACTTTTATGCAATTACACTTCTAAATTAGTACGAAATTATCGTCAGTAACCTTATCCCTTTTTTTCTAACCTATTAAGTAATATTTGGTCCTTTTCTGAAATTCAGTATATTCAAGATGAGTATGGCGAAAGTCATATGGTGGAAATAATTAGTCTTACTCAATGACAACAAAATAAATTTTATTTATAAAAATCTACTAACAACATTAAGATTTAATATTGGACAAGTGGAAAAAACTTTAACAGTTTGATGTGGTTTATAACTGAATTTAAAATATTTCTATCATTAACCCCAGTGAGGACTGGGGTTATTATGTATTTTATTGTTTATAGGTAGATAGGAATTTAGCGAATCTTTCAATTGCATCTTCAAGTTCACCTGTATGAGGTAAGGCGACAATCCTAACATGATCGGGTTGATGCCAGTTAAATCCAGTTCCTTGTACCAGTAATACTTTTTGTTGTAACAAAAAGTCTAAAACTAATTTTTGGTCGTTATGAATATTAAATTTTTTCTGATCAAGTTTTGGGAATAAATATAAAGCACCTTGTGGTTTAGTGCATGATACGCCAGGGATATCATTGAGTAATCGCCATGCCAGCATACATTGATCATAGAGTCGCCCGCCGGGTACGATAAACTCATTAATACTTTGGTAACCCCCTAAAGCAGCTTGAATGGCATGTTGCAGTGGCACATTTGCACATAAACGCATTGAAGCTAGCATGTTTAAACCTTCAACATAACCTTTTACGTGCTGTTTTGGTCCACAAAGTGCCATCCATCCTTGTCTAAATCCTGCTGCTCGATACGTTTTTGATAAACCGCTCATGGTTATGACAAAAAGATCGGGTGCTAGAGCTGCGATTGAATGATGAACCGCATCATCAAATAAAATTTTATCGTAAATCTCATCAGCAAAAATAATCAAATTATTCTGTCGAGCAATTTCGGCAATCTCTAGTAACACCTCTTTACTGTAAACTGCACCGGTTGGATTGTTAGGATTAATAATCACAATTCCTTTGGTTTTGGAAGTGATTTTATGCTTAATATCTTCTAGATCGGGCGACCAATTAGCCTCTTCATCACATAGATAGTGAACCGCATTACCTCCAGATAGACTAATTGCGGCTGTCCATAATGGATAATCAGGCATCGGAACCAAAACTTCATCTCCACTATTAAGAAGTGCTTGCATGGATTGAACGATTAATTCTGAAACACCATTTCCGATATAGATATCTTCCACATCTAACTCAGTAATTCCTCTGGATTGATAATATTGCATAACCGCTTTACGGGCAGAGTAGAGACCTTTTGAATCACAATATCCTTGCGAAGTAGGTAGATTACGAATGACATCCACTAATAATTCATCTGGAGCAGTAAAGCCAAACGGGGCGGGATTTCCAATATTGAGTTTGAGGATAGTTTGGCCTTCTTCTTCAAGACGTTTTGCATGTTCAAGAATTGGTCCACGTATATCGTAACAAACATGATCCAATTTATTGGATTTTTGGAAATTTACCATGATTCAGCCCTTTCTATTTATTGTGATAGTTTTTATTTTTTAATTAAAAAAACAATCTACTCCTATTTAGATAATTTTTGAAGATGTTATTATACTTAGCCTAAGAAATATCTTTTGATTGTGTGAAATTTGTGCGGAGAGTGTTATGAAAACTATTTTAACGGTAATTGGAAAAGATCAAACGGGGATTATTGCAGGTATCAGTCAGAAATTATATGAGTTAAATATTAATATTTTAGATGTGAGTCAAACGATTATGGGGGAATATTTCACCATGATTATGCTATTAGATTTATCTAAAATTAATATGTCATTTGATGATGTTAAGACTGCATTGACTCAGACTGGTGACAAACTAAAAGTAAAAGTGAATATTCAACGGGAAGAAATTTTTGATGCGATGCATCGTTTATAATCTAAATTTTGTACTTTATTATTAAAGGATAATACTTATGGAAACTAAACAAATCCTCGAAACAATTAAAATGATTGAGGAAGAAAAACTTGATATCCGCACAATTACCATGGGTATTTCACTTCTGGATTGTATTGACAGTGATGGTGAAAAAGCACGTCAAAAAATCTATGAAAAAATTACGCGATTAGCGAAAGATCTGGTTAAAGTTGGGGATGAGATTACCTCAGAATTTGGTATTCCAATTATTAATAAACGTATTTCAGTTACCCCTATCTCGCTGATTGCTGGTGCGAGTGACGATAAAGATTACGTTGAGTTCGCTAAAACACTTGATGCCGCAGCTAAAGCAGTGGGTGTTAACTTTATTGGTGGTTTTTCGGCATTAGTACAAAAAGGGTGCCATAAAGGCGATGAAATTTTAATTAAATCAATTCCTCAAGCATTAGCACAAACGGAAAGAGTCTGCTCATCGGTTAATGTTGGCTCCACACAAACAGGCATCAACATGAATGCTGTAAAACTAATGGGGCAGATCATTAAAGAAGCCGCGGCATTAACGGCAGATAATAGCAGTATGGCATGTGCCAAATTAGTGGTGTTTGCTAATGCAGTTGAAGACAATCCTTTTATGGCTGGGGCATTTCACGGTGTCGGTGAGGCCGATTGTGTTATTAATGTTGGGGTCAGTGGTCCTGGCGTTGTAAAACGAGCGCTTGAAAAAGTGAAAGGTGAATCGTTTGATGTTGTTGCTGAAACGATCAAAAAAACCGCATTTAAAATTACTCGAATGGGACAGCTTGTTGGTAAAGAGGCATCAGAGCGTTTAGGGGTGAAATTCGGTATTGTTGATCTATCCTTAGCACCAACTCCAGCTATTGGTGATTCAGTTGCACATATTTTAGAGGAAATGGGTTTAGAAGCCGTTGGTACCCATGGAACAACGGCGGCACTTGCCATGTTAAATGATGCCGTTAAAAAAGGTGGTGTAATGGCTTGTGGACATGTGGGCGGCTTAAGCGGTGCCTTTATTCCTGTATCAGAAGATGCGGGGATGATTGATGCAGTAAATAATGGCGCATTAAATTTGGAAAAACTTGAAGCAATGACCTGTGTTTGCTCAGTAGGGCTTGATATGATAGCCATTCCGGGCGATACCCCAGCAGAAACTATTTCGGCAATTATTGCTGATGAAGCTGCAATTGGTGTCATTAATCACAAAACTACTGCGGTGCGAATTATTCCAGCTGTTGGTTTAAAAGTAGGGGATAATATTGAATTCGGTGGGTTACTTGGACATGCGCCAGTGATGTCAGTAAATAAATTCTCCTCTTGTGATTTTATCAATCGTGGTGGACGAATTCCGGCTCCAATTCATTCATTCAAAAACTAATTAATTAGTCATAAATTGGTTATCTTTCATATTCCGTCTGTGGAAAGCAGACGGATATCAATCTATTTATCTTTTATTTTTCCTCAAAAATGTATTTATAAAACTCTGCTCAGTAAAATTGTTGTTACTGTTGTTATAACGCTCCCTATGATGAGCAATACCATGGCGACTATTTGGTATCAAATCCATTAGTTTCTTTTATTTTTATTTCCTAAAATCAATCACATCTAAACAATGCTAATTTAATTCTAGCAGTAGCAAATGATTAATATTTTAAAAATTTGCTGATCACATAATGATGGAGGATGAAATGGGGAATGAATCTAGCGAGCAAATGTTTTTTGAAGATTTAATTCTTTTAGATAAAGACTTCCAAAATACGAATCAATTTTTTGAGTTCACATTTTCTGTTTTAAGAAAAAAAGGATATGTTAATGACTCTTTCTTAGAAGCAATTAAAAAAAGAGAATCTTCATTTCCAACCGCTCTACCTACAGAACCTTATGTAGTTGCTATGCCTCATACTGACATTGAACATGTGATTAAACCATTTATCTTTTTTACTCGAGTTAAAGGAACCATTCCATGGTGCGAAATGGCAAATAATGACCATGTTTTAAATGCTAATTTTGTTTTTTTACTTGGGTTTAACGAAAAAAATGGACATATTGATTTGTTGCAAAAATTAATGTCCTGCTTTGTGAATTCATGTTTTTTAGAGTCGCTTTTCCAGGCAAAAAACAAACATGAAGTTTTTACACTACTCACGTCGAATATTAATTTATAAGGAGGCATTATGAAAAAAGTTATTGTTGCATGTGGCAGTGGAGTTGCTACATCTCAAACAGTTGCAAGTAAGGTTACACGTTTATTAAAAGAACGAAATCTTGAAGACATAAAGGTCGAAGTTGTTGATCTCAAATCGGTTGATTCTCATATCAAAAGTAGCGTGGCATACATAGCGATAACCAAAATTGAAAAACAATATCCTATCCCAGTGATTAATGGCATTGCATTTTTAACGGGAATAAATATGGAAACTGAATTACAAAAAATTATCGATGCCTGTAAATAGGAGTGCATTATGGACTTTCTTGGAACAATTATAAATTATATTTTAAATTTAGGTGCTCCAGTTTTTGTACCTTTCATTATGCTCATTGCGGGTTTAATTGTCCGAATGAAATTTAGAGATGGTGCATCAGCCGCTATTACATTAGGTGTTGCATTTGTTGGTATGAGTATGTTGATCGGTTTTATGGTAAGCGCCATTGGCTCAGCAGCACAAACTATGATGGAACGCACAGGCATAGAACTTAGTATTGTTGATGGCGGTTGGACAACTATGGCAAACGTATCTTGGGCTTGGCCGTATGCTTTTCTTATGTTTCCTTTACAAGTGGGCGTCAATATTTTAATGCTCGTTTTAAAAAAGACAGATACATTTAACGCTGATTTATGGAATGTATGGGGAAAAATTTTTACAGCTTTTATTGTTGTCGCCGTTGCTACACCAATTTTAGGCTCTATTGTGGCATTGGCTCTTGCTTTTATTGTTGCTACATTACAAATCATATTGGAACTTAATTCTGGTGATATTAATCAACATCGTATTGAAAAATTAACCGGTATACCAGGCGTTACATGTACTCACCGAATGTTATTTTTCAGTGCAATTTATTATCCTTTTGATCTATTACTTCGCAAAATTCCTATTTTAAATAAACCCATGGATGCAGCAACATTACGTGCCAAAATTGGTATTTTTGCTGAAAATCATGTGATTGGTTTTTTATTGGGTGTGACCTTTGGAATTATTGCCGGTTATGATGTGGCAGCCATCTTAATGTTAGGTGTGCAAGCTGCTACTGCATTGATGTTATTTCCAATGATTTCTAAATTATTTATGCAGGCACTTTCGCCAATTTCTGAAGCAATCAGTGATTACATGAATAAGCGTTTTGCTGGACGTAAATTGTTTGTCGGTTTGGACTGGCCATTTATGGGAGGAGCCAGTGAGATTTGGTTTACTATAATTGTTGCTATTCCTTTTACTTTAATTTGGGCTGTTATTTTACCGGGTAATAAACTTTTACCATTTGCTGGCATTATCAACATTGCTCTTATTGTTCCTGCTTATATTTTAACTAAAGGTAATACTTTGAGAATGGTGATTTTAGCAATCATAGGTGTGCCATTTTTCTTATTTGTTGGTACCCAATTTGCGCCTATTATCACAGATTTAGGATTATCAACTAAAGCAATTGATATTCCAGCCAATCAATTAATTTCAAATAGTTCTATTGATGCACCGGTTTTTACCTATGCGTTTTCTTTTATTTGGCAATGTTTGCAAGGTTATTTTGTACCCTTAATTTTTGCAGTCTATTGGTGTGTAGGATATTTCTTTTATGCCCGTGAACTGCGCAGGGAAACAATACAAGATTTAGCTGAAAGTAATGGATAAATGAGCATTTAAACATTCGTTGAAAATAGTGTTTAGTATCTCTGATGGTAATGATAATTACCATCAGACAACGAACAAAAAGGTAATTGTTATATGGTTGTTGATAAGAGAATTCATACTGTTCTAAATGCCTTGATTCAAAATCCAAGTGTTAGTGGCGTAGAACTTCAAGCTGAATTTGGGTTAACACGCAAACAACTTAGTTATACATTTAAGAAAATTAATGATTTCCTTGAGTCTTCTAATCTTGAATTAATTAAACGTTTTAAAACAGGAAAATTTAGTGTACCAAAACATGTCATTGAAACATTTAGGGATGAACCTGTTTCAAAGGCTATCGGACGTTATATATATTCAGAAGATGAGCGAGTCCATTTGCTTTTGTTCTTTTTATTAACTCGGACCGAAAGATTTTCATTAATACATTTATCTTCCGCGCTGACTGTTAGCCAAAATACTGTTATTAATGATATTAAAAAAGTACAACTCATGATAGTGCAATATCATCTACAAATAAGTTATGACCGTGAAAATGGTTACAGAATTATTGGTAACGAAATTGACAAGCGGTATTTATTGCTGAAATTGATTCGTAGAATTATCAGTATGCCCGTTGCGGATAAGATATTTAAAGAAAACGATATTATTACCCAAGGTGGATTAGAACAAGTAGGGCAAGTATTTAGTGAAATAGAGAAAAAATTAAAAATTATTTTTACCGATGAGCAGTTACAAGAACTGACCTACTTTATCTGTTTTATGTTACAGCGCATTGAAACCGATAAAAAAATTGAGCACTTACCTGAAAATTATGCTGAAGTTGCCAATAGTCGTGATTTTCAATTGATGAAAAAGTTGATTGAAAAATTTGGTATTACCGATCTTAATGAACAAATTTTTTTAACGATTCTAGTGCAAAGTTCAAATATCCAAACTTTATCAGACAAATATTTCCATTTAGATACTGTATTATTGGAAAGTGCGGTTGAAGTTATTAATAATTTTGAGCAGATTAGTTGTATCACTTTTAAGGATAAAAGTGAACTCATTGAACGCATCTATCAACATTGGAAACCTGCGTATTATCGAATTCGTTATCATATTACCAATATTAATAGTGTCTATGACATAGTATTACAAGAGTTTGGTCATTTACATGAAATGGTACGAAAAGCCATTGCACCGTTTGAAAAAATTTTACATTGTAATATGCCTGATGAAGAAGTCGCTTTTATAACCGTTTTATTTGGCGGTTGGTTAACTCGTGAAGGTTTGATAAATCAAATCAAAACAAAAAAAATTGCGATTGTTGTCTGTGAAAATAGTGCAACTGTTTCAACTTATCTTTATTTAACTTTGCAGGTCTTACTACCCGAATTGCATTTTTCCGATGCGATGTCTAAACGTGAGTTTGAAAAATATAATCATTATTACGATATTGTGTTTTCAACATCCTATTTATCGACGGATAAACTTTTATTTATTGTTAATCCATCCGTTAATAATTTTCATAAAAATGCTTTTCGTAATCAGGTGATCGGTACTTTACAAGGAATTGATCCAAGTATAATTCAAGTTGAAGAACTGATGCTAATTATTGAAAAGTTCAGTAATATAAAAGAGAGAAAAGCCTTACAAAAAGAGTTAACCGCATATCTGTATAACGATGAAGTAAATGACAACCCTTTACGTATCACTCAACAGGAAATTCCATCACTTGCCGATTTAATGCAACCAGAACATATCAATATTGCGCAATCAGCCGATATTTCATGGCAGGACGCACTTGAATTAGCTGCAAAACCACTTCTAAGTAATCAATCCATAGAGCGTTATTATCTTGAAAGAATGGTTAATAAAATTCAATTTGAACAACCTTATATTATGTTAGTTGATGGTTTAATCATTGCTCATGCTGGTATTGATGATGGTGTTAATAAAGTTGCGATGTCTTTACTTAAACTTCCTAAAAAAATTGATATTTGTGGTTACATGCATGCCGATTTAATCGTTGTTCTTGCTACCAATAATCCACAAAAACATCTTAAAGCTTTAGCTCAATTAAATGAATTATTAGAGCTTCATGAAGGAGCTGCAAATATACGAAAAGCAAACAATAACCACGAAATTTGGAAATTGTTTGCAAACTATCAATGAATATTTTGCCAAAAATAGGAGTCATAAAATGTTAGAGATTCAAAAGCAGTATGTTGTCGATATGGCACAAAAATCCAGCGAATGGGGATTATGTAAACATAAAGCGGGTAACTCAAGTGTTAGAGATAAACAAACGGGGTATGTGCTTGTAACACCAACTACAATTGATAAAAAATTATTAACAATTCGGGATATTGTGGTCATGGATCTTGACGCTAATGTTATTGAAGCTGATTCAGGATTAAGACCTACCAGTGAATGTTTAATGCATCTTGAAATTTATAAGGCGCGTGAGGATGTTTTTGCTATTTCACATACGCACTCTATTTTTGCCACTTCATTTGCCGTACTCGCAAGGCCTATACCTGCCGTAGTTTATGAATGCGCCATCCTTAATTTGAAAGATGGTGTTATTCCTGTTGCCCCTTATGGCAGACCTGGAACAACAGAACTTTCACATAGTGTTATTGAACCAATTAAGCGTGCTGATGCGATTTTAATGGAAAAACACGGCGCTATAGCTGTTGATAAAGATCCTTATGAGGCCGTATTAAAAGCAGCCTATATTGAAGAAATGGCCGAAATTTATTATCACGCATTACTTATTAATGATGGTAAAGATCCTGGCGGTTTTCCACCCGAAGAGTTGCAAAGCTGGGCGTATCCTTCACAAATTAAATTTAAACACTAATATTTCATGTTCTCTAATTTTATAACGTAATAACTTAACATTACGTTATAAAATGCAGATGTTTTAATTTATTTTGATAATATTAATTTAAGAATTTTTTTGTGTTGTTTAATAGGGGGATTTATAGACTGTTTTTGGATCTCCAATACGCTTATAGAAATCCGCCGATAACCAGCGGATTTTATTCTTTATTACATTTGAATTTTATTGCATATGAATATAGTCATTCATGTATTTTAAAATAAATGCCATTGAAACCGCTCCAGGATCCATATGTCCAATAGTCCGATCACCTAAATTTTTGGCACGCCCAAATACTGCAACCATTTGTTTGGTTTTTTCTGCACCTTCCATCGCTGATTTAGCAATTATTGGCAATGCCTCATTGAGTGGAAGCGTGGTTAATTCATTGGCTGATTTTGTCCCTGCAGCTAATGCATCGACCATCGTTTTATCGCCGGGCTCAGCATTACCGCGTTGATATACCCCTTGCCAACCGTCATTAAGAAATTTTGCGAAGACTTCAGAATTCAATTCCATTGTGCCAGCAATACTTTTTCCGCCACTTCTAAATAATGTTCCAAATATAGCGCCAGAAGCACCACCCATACTGGTCATTAATTTTGTGCCAATCTTAATAAAAAAATCACCTATATCAGTCGGTTGAAATTTTTCATCTTGTAGCAACTCAATAATAGATGAAAATCCTCGTTTCATCCCAATCCCATGATCACCATCACCAACAATCTGATCTAACGCTGTTAATTCGGGTTCGCTTTCGACCATTTTTTGAGCGGTAAATAACATCATTTTACGTACTTGTAATAAATTCATTTTATTTTCTCCATCCAAGCGTTTGACAAGGTAGATCATAAAGATGTTGCAATTCATCATCTAACTTCATTAGTGTGATTGAAAAACCTGACATTTCAAGTGATGTACAAAAATGTCCGACAGCAATATCGTGACTGACAATACCTCGATTATTAAGTTCAATGCCGACTTTGCGTGTTATCACTAGTAGTTCTGTATTACTAAGAGCGCCTAAATTGTTGATCAGTACGCACACACGGTCACCTGTTTGGAAAGGTAAATCATCACATAGGCGATCTATCATCTCTTTGACAACTTCATCACTTGATGTCATTGCTTGTCGACGTAATCCAGCCTCACCATGAATACCTATCCCAATTTCGATCTCATTTTCATCCAATTCAAAATTAAAATTATTTGACTGAGGTAAGGCACATCCATCAAGCGCGACACCTATAGTGCGAACATTAGCGTTAGCTTTTGCAACAACTTGATAAAGATTTTCAAGATTGTATTTTTCAAATTGAGAAGCTGCGCCTGCAATTTTATATAAAAACATAATACCGGCTACACCACGGCGGTCGGACAGTTTGGATAAAGGGGCTGAAGCAATATCATCGGTTGCTCGAATAGTTTTAGTGACGATGTTTTCTTCCGCTAATATTTCGGCTGAAATATCAAAATTCATTCCATCACCTGAATAGTTACCATATAAAAAAAGCACACCATTACCCTTTTCAGTCGCTTTGGTAAGCTCAATTATTTGGTCTGGTGATGGTGAAGTGAAAACTTCTCCTAACGCACAACCATCAATGCCTCCTTCACCGATAAAACCAGCAAAAGTTGGTTCATGACCACTACCACCACCCGAAATAACTACGACTTGATCGTTTGATATATGGTTACCATAAACAGCACAATAATCAGGAATAGCTGTTAATTTACCATTATAGGCATATACCAATCCTTGCATGACTTCTTGTCTTACGTTATTTGGATCGTTAAGTAATTTTTTGGGTTTACGCATTGATTTTTCCTCTTTATTAATCATATTTAACGACATTTATTGTAGGTAAAACTAAAAAGCCAAACGAATACATTTAATGACAAATAATATCCCTTTGATTGCTCATCATAGGGAGGAATCGCTTTCAACCACTCATTTAGCAAAATATAAATTAGCTTGTAAAAAAGTTTCAGGTTATGGGGATGTTTCAGTAAAAATCATATTATGAATTCAATAAGGTAAAGGCTATTTAAACCCTTTGGTTTGGTATTAGGAAATTTTTGTTAAAAGATTCTGATAATGACAAGAATAACCCTTTGATTGCTCATCATAGGGAACAATCGCTTTCAACCACTTGTTTAGCAAATATAATATTAGTTTGTAAAAAAGTTTCAGGTTATGGGTATGTTTCAGTAAAAATCATATTATGAATTCAATAAGATAAAGGCTATTAAAACCCTTTAGTTTGGTATTAGAAAAATTTTTGTTAAAAGATTCTGATAATGACAAAAATAACCTTTTGATTGCTCATCATAGGGAGCAATCGCTTTCAAACACTCATTTAGCAAAATATAAATTAGCTTGTAAAAAAGTTTCAGGTTATGGGGATGTTTCAGTAAAAATCATACTATGAATTCAATAAGATAAAGGCTATTTAAACCCTTTAGTTTGGTATTAGGAAATTTTTGTTAAAAGATTCTGATAATGACAAAAATAACCCTTTGATTGCTCATCATTGGAGCAATCGCTTCAGCCACTCATTTAGCAAAATATAAATGAGTTTGTAAAAAAGTTTCAGGTTATGAGTATGTTTCAGTAAAAATTATATTATGAATTCAATAAGATAAAGGCTATTTAAACCCTTTAGTTTGGTATTAGGAAATTTTTGTTAAAAGATTCTGATAATGACAAAAATAACCCTTTGATTGCTCATCACAGGGAGCAATCGCTTTCCGCCACTCATTTAGCAAAATACAATATTAGCTTGTAAAAAAGTTTCAGGTTATGGCTATGTTTCAGTAAAAATCATATTATGAATTCAATAAGGTAAAGGCTATTAAAACCCTTTAGTTTGTATTAGAAAAATTTTTGTTAAGAGATTCTGATATAAATTGCTAACTTACATAATAAGGTTATAATCGACTTCAACGCATGATGATTTAATGAATAAATAGAGTAGAGAGTATGAAAAAACTTGGAGCGATCTTTACTGCATGCATTTTAATAAACATGCCAATTAATCAAGTGTTGTCTGCACCTAACACGGATAAAATTTCAATTCAATCATCTGATGAAGCCTCGCCACAATTTCAGTTACCAGAGCAAAGTCGATTTCTTTCTATCGATTTTAAGAAAACCGAATCGTTTACTTCTAATCATATCCAAAGTTTCACTGATAATTATGTCGCACTTTATAGTAATGACTTGAATGGCGCACGAATTTTAATTATTAATGAAGTTGTTGCCAATGAACAAGAGGCCATGCAAATATTTCTTGGACAAGCTAAAACACGAGGTAATCAAAAACCAGAAATCAAGCTTTATAACAATGTGAAATATATTGATGGCATTGATTCCAAATTAAACCGGCGTTATATCCTGATTCAACAATTTGATAAGGCTAACAGTTTAGTAACAATAAAATCCTTAGTTTATCTATTAAATGCTAAAAATAGTGATTTTTGTAAAATTGTAAATCTTATTGAACCACAGCAACTGGTTGGTGAATTAATAAATTTTGCTAAATAATAATTAATGTTGGCATTAGTATTTTGACGAGAATTAACCACAATAATGGTTAAATTTTCTTATATTTATGAATGATGTAGTTTTTATTAAAAAGCATTGATAACTTTAAAATACATTTGGTGAGTTATAATAAATACCAAAAATAATACAAAAATTATTAGAGTTAAAAATTTAGTCATGATTTTTGCTTATTTAAATAATAACCATTTATGGAGATTGGTTAACATATTGCGCTTGTATTTGTGCGCTGTTAGTATGCTGGCATAATTTGATAGATGAATGGTACTTATGCAAAACACATTTTCAGATTCTTATTTTCAACGTTTTAGCGGAATTGCACGGTTATATGGTGTGTCTGCATTAACTTCTTTTTCTCAGGCACATGTTTGTGTAATTGGTATTGGCGGAGTAGGTTCTTGGGTTGCTGAATCACTTGCGCGTAGTGGTATAGGGCAAATTACCTTAATTGATATGGATGATGTCTGTGTAACCAATACTAATCGTCAGATTCATGCCTTGAAATCTAATATTGGTAAACCTAAAACATCCGTCATGGCTGAACGAATTTTGCAAATTAATCCTGAATGTATTGTCAATGAAATCGATGATTTTATTAATATCGATAATGTCAGCCAATATTTGGGAACTAAACAAAATCCTCGTTATAATTATATTATTGATGCGATCGATAGTGTTCGTGATAAAGCGGCTGTTCTTGCTTATTGTAAGCGTCAAAAATTAAAAATTATTACAATAGGGGGAGCTGGTGGTCAAAAAGATCCTACGCAAATAAAAATTGCAGACTTAGCCAAAACCATTCAGGATCCTTTAGCTGCTAAATTACGCGAAAAATTAAAAAATGATTATAAGCTAAATAAAGACAGTAAAGGTAAATATTCCATTCCGTGTGTATTTTCTACTGAACAACTGACTTATCCAACCCAAAATGGTCAGATTTGTTTTGCTAAAAATCAAGCAGACAGTAATAAAAAAATGGACTGTGAATCGGGATTCGGAGCGATAACAACAGTAACTGCAACGTTTGGTTTTGTTGCTGTTAGTTATGTATTAAACAAATTGTGTAACGGATGATTATCTCACTTTAAATTAAAAAAAAATTCTATCTTTCTAAAATAAATACCGCCAAAAGACAATTAAGATTTGACTAAAGTAATTGTCTTTTGAGTTCCTATTGCAAATATTCTTCTTAATTTACATTCTAAAATGTCTAAATATATCTATTGATTAAAAAAAACAATCTTTTTTTGCTCATATATTATTGTATAAAGCACAAATCTGATTTAGGATAATGCCAATTTCGTTTTGTATTATGTCTAAGCACTGAAAAGTTTCAAGGAAGAGGCCAAACGATCCCAATTTATTTTTTATATTTCAAGGAGAAATCTATGGCAGTAACTAATATGAATGAGTTAAATGAGTTAATGGCTCGTGTGAAGAAAGCACAAGAAACTTATTCAAATTATACTCAAGAGCAAGTCGACAAAATCTTCGTAGCGGCAGCGACAGCCGCAGCAGCAGCTCGAATTCCTCTCGCACAACAAGCGGTTGCAGAGTCAGGAATGGGAATTGTTGAAGATAAAGTTATAAAAAATCTTTTTGCTGCAGAGTATATCTTAAATAAATATCGTCATGATAAAACTTGTGGCGTAGTGGCTGAAAATGAACCATATGGTACAATTACTTTAGCCGAACCTTTAGGGATCATTTGTGGCATCGTGCCAACCACTAACCCAACTTCTACGGCGATTTTTAAATCGTTAATCAGTTTAAAAACTCGTAATGCAATTGTCTTTTCACCTCACCCAAGAGCTAAAAAATCCACTATTGAAGCCGCTAGAATTGTGTTAAATGCTGCAATTAAAGCGGGTGCACCAAAAGATATTATTGGTTGGATTGATGAGCCATCTATCGAATTATCTAATGCATTAATGCATCATGATGATGTCGCAGCTATTTTAGCGACAGGTGGACCAGGTATGGTAAAAGCTGCATACAGTTCTGGTAAACCAGCACTAGGTGTTGGGGCAGGTAATACACCAGTAATTATTGATGAAACTGCTGATTTAAAACGTGCGGTTGCTTCAGTACTGATGTCTAAAACTTTTGATAACGGTATGATTTGTGCATCAGAACAAGCAATCGTTGTAGTTGACTCTGTTTATGATGAAGTTCGTAGTTTATTATCTGAATATGGTGCATATGTTTTAAATGCTAAAGAAACCAAAGCGGTACAAGGCATCATCTTAAACGATAAAGGTGCTTTAAATGCTAATATCGTTGGTCAACCAGCAGTTAAAATTGCAGAGTTAGCAGGATTTAAAGCTCCAGCAGGTTCAAAAGTACTTGTTGGTGAAGTAACTAAAGTTGATTTATCTGAACCATTTGCTCATGAAAAACTTTCTCCTACTTTAGCAATGTTTAGAGCAAAAGATTTTGCTGAAGCAGTGGAAAAAGCTGAAAAATTAGTAGAAATGGGTGGTATGGGTCATACCTCTGTACTTTATACAGATCAAGATAGCAACCGTGACCGTATTGATTATTTCGGTAGTAAAATGAAAACTTGCCGTATTTTAATCAATCAACCTGCAGCCCATGGTGGTATTGGTGATTTGTATAACTTCGATTTAGCGCCATCTTTAACATTAGGTTGTGGTTCTTGGGGTGGAAACTCGGTATCTGAAAATGTTGGACCGAAACACTTATTAAACAAAAAAACCATCGCTAAGAGAGCAGAAAACATGTTATGGCACAAATTACCAAGTTCTATCTATTTTAAACGAGGCTCACTTCCAGTTGCTTTAAATGAAGTTGTTGAACAAGGCGCAAAACGAGTCTTTTTAGTAACTGATAAATTTTTATTTAACAATGGTTACTCAAAACAAATTACTGACCAATTAGAATCACAAGGCGTTATCTGCGAAACATTTTATGATGTTGAAGCCGATCCAACTTTAAGTGTGGTTCGAAAAGGTACTGAATCAATGACATCATTCCAACCTGATACTGTTATTGCTTTAGGTGGTGGTTCTCCAATGGATGCGGCTAAAATCATGTGGGTTCTTTATGAACACCCTGAAACAAAATTCGATGAGCTAGCATTGCGCTTTATGGATATCCGTAAACGTACCTGTCATTTCCCTAATATGGGTAAAAAGGCGAAACTAATTTGCGTTACAACCACTTCTGGTACAGGTTCTGAAGTGACACCATTTGCTGTGGTTACTGATGATGCAACTGGTCAAAAATATCCTTTAGCTGATTATGCAATTACGCCAAACATGGCCATTGTTGATGCTAACTTAGTAATGAATATGCCAAAATCACTTTGTGCAGCTGGTGGTTATGATGCGGTAACTCATGCTTTAGAAGCTTATGTTTCAATTATGGCAACTGAGTTTTCTGATGGACAAGCATTACAAGCGTTAAGCATGCTTAAAGCTTATTTACCTACAAGCTATAAAGAAGGCGCTAAAAACCCACAAGCACGTGAAAAAGTGCATAGTGCTGCAACATTAGCAGGTGTCGCTTTTGCTCAAGCATTTTTAGGTGTTTGTCACTCAATGGCGCATAAGATTGGTGCTGCATTCCACATTCCTCATGGGGTGGCAAATGCAATGCTAATTAGTAATGTAGTGCGTTTTAATGCAACCAATAAACCGACTAAACAAGGTACCTTTAGCCAATATGGTTATCCTCAAGCTGTTAGCCGTTATGCAGAGATAGCTGATCATTTAGGTTTAACTGCTGCAGCTGACAAAGATGAGAAGAAAGTTGAGAAATTAATTGGTTGGTTAGATCAATTAAGAAAAGATCTTGATATTCCATTCTCAATTAAAGAGTTTGGTGTGGATGAAAAAGCCTTCTTGGCTCAAGTGGACCAACTTGCTGTTGATGCATTTGATGACCAATGTACTGGTGCTAACCCACGTTATCCGCTCATTGCTGAATTAAAACAAATCCTACTTGATACATACTATGGTCGTGCATATCAAGATAAAGGGGATATTAGCGAAGATGTTGCTGTACATACAGCAGCCAAAGGCGTAGCAGCTACTAAGAAAAAAGCGCCAAAAAAGAAATAATTTAACACATTATTTTTGATTCAAAAAAAGCCTGAAATAGTCTATATTTCAGGCTTTTTTGTATTTTTTGATTTTTTTTTAAGCAAACAAAATAAAATTTGTTTTTTTTGCTTGCAAGGTTAAATGTTCTAGTACATAATGCGCAGCACTTAGGCCGGCTTAGCTCAGTAGGTAGAGCAACTGACTTGTAATCAGTAGGTCGCCAGTTCGATTCCGGCAGCCGGCACCATTTTCCTAAGTAAACAGTTTATAATGATTCGGGGTGGGGTTCCCGAGCGGCCAAAGGGAGCAGACTGTAAATCTGCCGTGTCACACTTCGAAGGTTCGAATCCTTCCCCCACCACCATTATCTAACATTAGCAATTGCTAATTGAAGCATTTAGGTAGCCGAGTTTGAACATGCGGGCATCGTATAATGGCTATTACCTCAGCCTTCCAAGCTGATGATGCGGGTTCGATTCCCGCTGCCCGCTCCAATTGCTGATATAGCTCAGTTGGTAGAGCGCACCCTTGGTAAGGGTGAGGTCGGCAGTTCAAATCTGCCTATCAGCACCATTCTTGTTATTCTCCTAAACTTCTAAAAATATCGAATTTGCCTGCTTTAAAGCTTGTCACTATACGGCTTTATCTGTTATTATTCAGAGCTAATTTTAAGTTAGTATTATGTTGATAATTAAATATGATACTTGGTTAATGTGGTGAATAACCACCGATTTGTATTACATTTGAGGGACAATCGATGTCTAAAGAAAAATTTGAACGTACAAAACCCCACGTTAACGTTGGTACAATC
>CAMLPV010000009.1 GCA_946482005.1 uncultured Gilliamella sp. | reverse complement strand
ACTATTTTCGTCTGCTTGTCGCTGACGCCGTGTCAGTGGATGCGCATTATAGGCATTTCATTTTTTTTGGCAAGTGAAAAAGATTAAATATTTAATCGTTCGAATAACCTTTAAACACCCAAAACATTAATGCATTGATATTTATAGAGATTATATTTAGATAATTTTTTAATCAATTCTTCAACAGACTGATTGTAGGCCGTACTTAATATGATATTTTTTTTCTCACATGAAGGTATTCTGTTTGCGTCATATTTATCTTTTAATAAATTATATACTCTTGTTGCAATTGCATAACCTGAATCAATAAAGTTTACTTGAGGAAAAATCATCTGCAATTCTTCTTTAATAAAAGGATAATGAGTACATCCAAGAACAATTGTGTCAGGAATAGTTTGTAAACTGAGCCATGGATGCATCAACTCTTTTAAATGTTGTATATCAACAGCAATACCTTGTAATTTATTTTCTGCTATAAGCGCTAATTCAGATAGACCTAATAATTTAACTGAACAATGATTAGCAAATTGTTTAATTAAATTTGTTGTATAAGCCCTTTCAATGGTTGCTTTTGTTGCTAATAATCCTATGCACTTATTTTTTGTTAGTAAACTTGCAGGTTTAATAGCAGGTACTACACCCACTATAGGAAAAAGAAATTTGGCACGCAAGCTAGGTAGGCAAATTGTACTAGCAGTATTGCATGCAATAACCGCTAAATCAATTTGTTGAAACCTAGTAATGGTTTTTATAACAGAATTAACTCTATTAACTAAAAACTCTGGAGATTTATCTCCATAAGGAAACATTTCATTATCAAACGCATAAATATACTGCGCATTAGGCATTTTATTGTAAATTTCATTATAAACAGATAATCCACCAATGCCAGAATCAAACACTAACACCACAGGAGATTGTTTTATAATATTCATATTAAATTAAACTTTATTAGATAAGAAATAGAAAACGCACAATATCGTAAATTGAATAGAAATTAATGCAAGTAATTTTATCTGTATCAAAATTTCTTCAATATTTTATAGTTATTAAGATAGACGTCTAGATGGTAAAACTGCTAAAATAGATTCCCAGAAATTAGGTATTATATTTCGATTACTAAACACAATTAAGTTAAAAGGTATTCTATGTCAGAATTTTTATTTACATCTGAATCTGTTTCAGAAGGTCATCCAGATAAAATTGCCGATCAAATATCTGATGCCGTACTTGATGCAATCTTAAAGCAAGATCCAAAGGCTCGCGTTGCTTGCGAGACGTATGTAAAAACAGGTATGGCATTAGTTGGCGGTGAAATTACGACTTCTGCTTGGGTAGATATAGAAGAATTAACAAGAAAAACAATTAATGATATTGGTTATACCAGTTCAGAAATGGGATTTGATGCGAATTCTTGTGCTGTATTAAATGCAATTGGTAAACAATCTCCCGATATTAATCAAGGTGTAGATAGAGAAGATCCATTGGAACAAGGTGCCGGTGACCAAGGTATTATGTTTGGTTATGCAACTAATGAAATGCCTAATCTAATGCCTGCTGCAATCAGCTATGCTCATGATTTGATGCGCCGACAAGCTGAAGTAAGAAAAAATGGTACGCTTCCATGGTTAAGACCTGATGCAAAAAGCCAAGTCACATTAATTTATCAAAATGGACAAATAAAAGGGGTCGATACAATCGTTTTATCAACTCAACATTCAGATGGCATTGAACAAAAAGTTATACAAGAGGCTGTAATGGAGGAAATCATTAAACCGACATTGCCTGCCGAATGGTTAACCTCAAAAACTAAATATTTTATTAATCCAACTGGGCGTTTTGTTATTGGGGGTCCAATGGGAGATTGTGGATTAACTGGTCGAAAAATCATTGTAGATACTTATGGTGGTGCAGCCCGTCACGGTGGTGGAGCTTTTTCAGGAAAAGATCCTTCAAAGGTTGATCGCTCAGCGGCTTATGCAGCAAGATATGTTGCTAAAAATCTTGTGGCAGCAGGGCTTGCTGATAAATGTGAATTACAAATTTCTTATGCAATTGGTATTGCTAACCCTACTTCTGTTTATGTTAATACTTTTGGTACTGAGAAAGTTGGACACGATAAAATTGTCTCGTTAATCAAAGAATTTTTTGATCTAAGACCTTATGGGCTAATTCAAATGCTTGATCTGATTCAACCAATTTATCAAAAAACTGCAACCTACGGTCATTTTGGTCGAGATATATTTCCTTGGGAAAAAACCGATAAAGCAGCACTACTTCGCGATGCAGCAGGATTATAAACGCATACCAATTTATTTACATAATCAGGTAATGGCTTGTTTAAGGAGATACTTACTTCAAGCCAATCTCCTGCTACACTCTGAATATAAAGAACCAAAAATTAGTTATAAATCAAAAGGCAGCATAGCAGGCAGTGCGGTATTAAATTGTTGGGAAATTCAACTTAACATCACAATGCTTTGTGAAAATGGGGAAAATTTTATTGAGGAGGTTGTTCCTCATGAATTAGCTCATCTTATTACCTTTCAAATCTATGGAAAAGTAAAACCTCATGGTAAAGAATGGCAATATATCATGTCAGAAATAATGAAGAAGCCCCCTAAAGTTACCCATAATTTTAATTTTAAACGTTACGAGTATGTATATATATGTGATTGCCAAGAACATTATTTATCACCAATAAGACATAATAAAATTAAAAAGAATAAAACTAGTTATCAATGTCGTAAATGCGGTACTATACTTAGACTTAAAAATATTATTTAATTATTAAAATAAATTATGCCTAAATTTGATACACACTTTTACAAAAGCTCTATGTTTATTGTGATTCTGAGCATTTTTCTATATATTACAGGTAACTTTTGGCTTCCGTTATACAATAAATTAACTGTTAGCTTAGTTGAACATTTACAGTCATTATTCTTATTATTTATGTGTTGTTACACATATCATTATGCTAAAAGCGTTAAGAATCATACAAACCTTTTTAAATTCTGGATTTGGACAATATTTTGGTGGTTTATGCTTTTTGGTCGAGGCATTAGCTGGGGACGTGATTTTTTCCCTGATGTTCCTCGTTTTTATTATAAAATTATTGCCAGTATTATCATTGCAATCCCATTATTAACTATATTTTTGCCAACTATTCGTCAAGAAATAGTTCGTCGATATAAATATGAGACAATTCCCGTTTGGCATTTATTTTTTGCATTTCTTTTTTTAGGTATTGCTGACGTTGCTGAACATAGACGTTTAGGATATGAATTTTTAGTTTTAGAACGTACTCGAAAAGATCTAATTGAAGAGTTGATGGAAATACCATGTCTTTTAAGTTTAGCATTAACAACTTTCTATATGCAGAAAAATGAACAAAAGAGGTTAAATAAGTCATGTTAAGCTATCGGCATAGCTATCACGCAGGAAATCATGCAGATGTATTAAAACATATTGTATTAACATTATGCATCAACGCATTAAAAGAAAAAGAAAAACCTTTTTTATATTTAGACACACATTCTGGTGCTGGTAGATATTTGTTGAAAAGTGAGCATTCGGAAAAAACTGGAGAATATTTATCAGGGATTAATCTGCTATGGCAACAACCTAATATACCGGAATTGCTTAACACTTATCTATCTGTAATAAAAAGATATAATCCTTTTAGTGAATTAAAATATTATCCAGGATCACCTTTAATTGCTAAACAATTATTACGACAACAAGACAAGCTTAATTTAACAGAATTACATCCTACAGATTATCCATTATTACGTCAGGAATTTAGTAAAGATAAAAGAGCAAAAGTGTTACGTGAAGATGGTTTTGCACAATTAAAATCTAAGCTACCACATCAGTTTCGTCGTGGGATTATTTTAATTGATCCATCTTATGAAATTAAAGACGATTATCAAATAATACCTAAAGCATTATTTGAAGCTTATAAACGTTTTGCAACGGGTGTTTATCTAATTTGGTATCCAGTTGTATCACGAACACAAACTCAAAAAATGATCGATAGTATTATTAAATTAGGAATTAGACGAATTTCACAATTTGAATTAGCAATAAAACCAGATAATAATCAAAAAGGTATGACTGCTTCAGGAATGTTAGTGATTAATCCACCATGGAAATTACATGAACAAATGCAAACAATATTACCATGGCTAAAAAATACCTTAGATGTTGAGAAAACTGGTAGTTTTATTGCACAAGAGCTGGTTTCGGAATAATATCAATTTTATTAAAAATGCGAGTAACGATCTCGCATTTTTAATATGAATGTCTATAGTAAATTTACTTTTTGTCTAGATGTTTTAGGAAAACACCACATTTAAGTAATATTAAGGGAAAAAATGACAAGAAAATAGATAAATCCATAAAATAATAGTCAATAACAGTGACATGAATACTGCCGCAGAACCGTAGTCCTTTGCTCTTCCAGATAATTCATGTCTCTCACTACCGATTCGATCGACAACGCATTCAATAGCACTGTTAAGCAATTCTACAATCATAACAAAACCTATTGAGCCAAGTAATAGAATTCGCTCATAGATGGTAAAATCTATTAACATAACTATAACATAAGCTACCAACAACAAAATCAGCTCTTGTCGAAATGCCGTTTCATAGATAATTGCAGATTTAAAACCTTTTAAAGAATACTTTGTAGCATTAACAATGCGCTGTAATCCTGTCGATTTTTCCATTATAAATTCCAAATTAAAAATTATCTCACATAACCATAGTTCATTAATCGTTGAAACCTTCTTTCAAGTAAAGCCGATAAATCCATACTTTCAAGTTCATCAAGATCACTAATCAATTGTTTTTTTAATGATGCAGCTACTTTAGCATAATCACGATGAGCTCCACCTAGTGGCTCTGGTACAATTGCATCAATAAGATTTAGTTTAAGTAATTTATCAGCGGTCATGTTCATTGCTTCAGCCGCTACAGATGCTTTATCAGCACTTTTCCATAAAATAGATGCACAACCTTCAGGCGAAATAACCGAATAAGTACTATATTGCATCATATTAACTTTATCTGATACGCCAATAGCAAGTGCACCTCCAGATCCACCTTCACCAATAACGGTACAAATTGTAGGTACTTTAAGACGTGACATTTCTCGCAAATTTCTGGCAATAGCCTCAGCTTGGCCGCGTTCTTCTGCTCCAATACCAGGATATGCACCAGGAGTATCAATAAAAGTAATAATAGGTAATTTAAAACGCTCCGCTAATTGCATTAGCCTTAATGCTTTACGATAACCTTCTGGAGCAGGCATACCAAAGTTACGATATATTTTCTGTTTGGTTTCTCGTCCCTTTTGATGTCCGATAACCATAACTGCACGTTCCTCAATACGAGCAATACCACCAACTATTGCTTTATCATCGGCATATGCACGATCACCAGCTAATTCATCAAAATCAGTGAAAATTTCTTTTATGTAATCTAATGTATAGGGTCTATTGGGGTGTCTAGCTAATTGTGCTACATCCCAAGGCGATAGGTTTGCAAATATTTTTTTTGTTAACTCGCGGCTTTTTCGATTTAATTGTTTAATCTCTTTATCTAAATTTAGATCTAATTCAACTTGTTGCGAATCAATATTCTTTAAGGAATTAATTTTTGCTTCTAATTCCGCTATCGGCTTTTCAAATTCCAAAAAATTGTTCATAACGCTTATGATTGCCTCTTATTTTATTTGTATTTCCTAAAAAATACATCATTAACTAAAGTATACTGACTATTTCTTAAGATAAAATTAAGTCAATTCTACTATGTAATACTTATTGAAGTCACCAACATTTATATCAATTTACTTCAATTATCCAAAAATAAAGTCACTAGTTTTTAATAATAGTGACTTTAATTGATCTGATCTTTTAAATCAATAACTCTTAATTGATAGGTAATTATTTAGTTATTATTTGTCAAACTCAAATTCAATACGATCGTTACCAAGTAATGTTTTTAATTCAACAATTAAGGCATCTTCTGGTATTATTCTCCATGTTGTACCAAATTGAATACGCACTACAGAATCATCGCGATGATAATATAAATTAACAGGTACACTTCCATGACGATAAGGTTCAAAAATTTGTTGTAATCGTTGTAGTATTGAACGATTAGCTTCAATTTCAGTTAATGTAACAGCAAGACCTTTTACATATTTTGCTCGAGCATCTTTTAAATCTACAATATCTCGTACTGACATTTTGAGTCCACCGTTAAAATCATCGTGACTAACTTGTCCTGACACAATGAGAATTTTATCTTTTACGAGTAGATGCCCGAATTTTTCCAAAGAATCGGCAAACAGCATTCCATCAATACGACCTGAACGGTCATCTAGAGTAAACAAACCAATCTTATTACCTTTTTTAGTTATCCTAACTCTAGCATCAGCAACTATACCTGCAAAAGTTGCAAGTTTTCCCCAACCAGTAGGAGAAGCCTCGCTTATTCGTAACCCTCCGGAATAACGATTCAATTCCTTTAAATACTGAGTTACTGGATGGCCTGTTAAATATAGTCCTAATGCTTCTCGCTCACCATCTAATAACACTTGAGCAGGTAATTCGGGAACTGCAGCATAAGCATGTTCAACTTGCTCTGGCTCCTCGGCTAAAACACCGAACATATCTTCTTGTCCGATATCTTGGGCTTTGGCATATTGATCTGCGGCTTGCATCGCATCATTAATACTATGTAAAATCGCTGCTCGGTGTGGTCCTAATTTGTCAAAAGCTCCAGCCATAGTGAGCTTTTCAAGTATCCGGCGATTGATTTTCTTCATGTCTGTTCTGGCACAAAGTTCAAAGATATTTTTAAAATATCCACCACTGTTACGAGCTTCAACAATAGCTTCAATTGGCCCTTCACCAACTCCTTTTATAGCACCTATACCGTAAACAATCTCACCCTTATCATTCACATGAAAATGGTAAAGACCACTATTAATATCAGGAGGATTAACTTTTAATCCCATTCTTAAACATTCATCAACTAAACCAACGATTTTGTCAGTATTATCCATATCAGCAGTCATCACTGCTGCCATAAATTCAGCCGGATAGTGTGTTTTTAACCACAATGTTTGATAAGAAACAAGTGCATAAGCAGCAGAGTGAGATTTATTAAATCCATAACCAGCAAACTTTTCAACTAAATCGAATATACGCATCGCAAGTTCACCATCAACACCTTGTTTTTCTGCTCCTTCTTTGAACACTGAGCGCTGTTTTGCCATTTCTTCAGGTTTTTTCTTACCCATAGCTCGACGCAATAAATCGGCCCCACCTAACGTGTAACCAGATAAGGTTTGAGCGATCTGCATAACTTGTTCTTGATATAAAATAATACCATAGGTTGGATCTAATATTGGTTTTAATGACTCATGTTGGTATTTTATATCGGGATAAGAAACATCTTCTCGACCGTGTTTACGATCGATAAAATTATCTACCATGCCAGATTGTAGTGGACCAGGACGAAACAGTGCTACTAACGCTATCATATCCTCAAAACAGTCTGGTTTTAAACGCCGAATCAAATCTTTCATTCCTCTAGATTCCAGCTGGAATACAGCTGTTGTTTCGGCTTTTAACAACAGTTCAAAAGAATCTTTATCATCAAGTTCTATGCGATTGATATCAACTGGCGGCTGACCATTTCTCAACTGACGTTCATTAATCATTTTAATTGCCCAATTAATAATGGTTAATGTACGTAGTCCTAAAAAGTCAAACTTTACCAGTCCAGCATATTCAACATCATTTTTATCAAACTGAGTTACTGGATGGTTTCCTTCTGGATCACAATAAATTGGTGCGAAATCTGTAATCTTAGTCGGTGAAATCACCACCCCACCAGCATGTTTACCCGCATTTCGTGTGACCCCTTCTAATTGACGTGCAATGTCAATTAATGATTTAATCTCTTCATTATTATCGTATAAATCTTGGAGTTGAGGTTCAACTTCAAAAGCTTTTGCCAGAGTCATTCCGGGATCAAGTGGAATTAATTTAGAAATACGATCAACAAATCCATAAGGATGTCCTAGTACTCGACCGACATCACGTATTACCGCTTTAGCTGCCATCGTACCAAAAGTGATAATTTGTGAAACAGCATCCCGACCATACATATCAGCAACATGGTCGATAACCAGATCGCGTTTTTCCATACAAAAGTCGACATCAAAGTCAGGCATTGAAACACGTTCGGGATTCAAGAAACGTTCAAACAGCAAATCAAAAGCTAACGGATCTAAATCAGTAATTTTTAAAGCATAAGCAACGAGAGAGCCCGCACCAGATCCACGTCCAGGTCCGACAGGAATATCATTATCTTTTGACCATTGTATAAACTCCATAACTATCAAGAAATAGCCAGGAAAGCCCATCTGATTAATGACATTTAATTCTGTGTCCAAGCGTTCATCATATTCCGATCTTCTTTGTTTTCTTGTTTCAGGATCGGGAAATAAAAATTCAAGTCTTTCTTCTAAACCGATTTTTGATTTATAGACTAAAAAATCTTCGGTTGACATATCTCCAGTTGGAAATTTAGGTAAAAAGTATTCACCAAGTCGAATTGTAACATTACATCGTTTTGCTATTTCAACGCTATTAGCCAAAGCTTCAGGAATATCCGAAAATAGGTCACACATCTCTTGTTCACTACGAAGATACTGTTGAGACGAGTAGTTTTTAGGGCGATTAGGATCTTCAAGTGTATTGCCATCATGAATGGCCACACGAATTTCATGAGCTTCAAAATCTGAGGATTTTAAAAATCTAACATCATTGGTAGCAACAACAGGTAATTGATGTTGTTCGGCAAGTTTTACGGCAGTATGAATGAATAATTCTTCATTAGTACGGCCCGTTCGTACCAGTTCAAAATAAAAATGATCAGGAAAATTTTCAAAATAAAAATTAATTCCATTATCAACTATTGCCTGATTATTACGAGTAATGCCAATACCAATATCACTTTCTCTTCCAGCTAAAACAATTAATCCTGCTCTATGCTCAACCAGCCATTGTTGATCCACTACAGGCATATCACCAATATAGCCTCGCTGATAAGCTTTAGAAATTAATAATGTAAGATTTTGATATCCCTCATTTGTTGCAGCTAATAATGTTAACTGATAGATATCATCTGATAGTTGAGGATTTTTAATAACTAAATCGGCACCAATAATAGGTTTAATTCCTTTGGACATTGCAGAACCATAAAATTTAACCAGTCCGCAAAGATTTGTAAAATCAGTGATCGCAAAAGCTGGCATCTGCAATTTGCTCACTTCACTAACTAATGTACCGACTTTAGCAATTCCATCAATCATGGAAAAATCGCTATGTAAATGAAGATGAATAAATTTGGGTTCTGCCATAATTACCGGAAATAAAAATGATATAAAAAATGGTTAGCATTATAACACAAGCAAGATGAATATTCTTATTCTGTTTACCAGCACAAATTTATATAAGGTCGCAACAATAGAAACTATTGTACATGATATCAACGAGAGCTTTTTAACTTTAGATAACATAATCTGAATAGAATTTTTAATGTTTTTTACGACGAAATCTTTCTGCATTTGCTGCTTTTATCAAGTCATCATCATTAACATCAATTAAACCTATTTCTGCTAGGTTGTTGGTAATCCAACCGATTCACAAAATTTATAAACAGTGTCAATCATATCTGGATCACTATCTATCAACATAGTTAAGGCTATCTATCGCTTCTTCTTCACCTGCCAATAATTATGCGTTTCTTCTAATGCGGTAAAACCATTATTAAGCAGTAATATAGGAAAGAATTTCTCACTCCCATCACTTTTTATAGTGATGGGAAAGCAAAATAGAATTAGATTTTTTTAAATAACACTGAACCATTGGTTCCACCGAAACCAAACGAATTACAAAGTGCATATTCTAAATTCTTAACTTGACGAGCGGTATGAGGTACATAATCAAGATCACAACCTTCATCTGGGTTATCCAAATTAATAGTTGGTGGAATAGCTTGATCATGTAATGCCTGCACAGTAAAAATTGACTCAACAGCACCCGCTGCACCAAGTAAATGACCAATCATTGACTTAGTTGAGCTAACCATTACTTTATTAGCATTTTCTTTAAAAATACTTTTAACCGCTTGCGTTTCAGCTTTATCACCAGCTGGTGTAGATGTACCATGAGCATTAATATATCCCACTTGTTCAGGAGTTATTCCTGCATCACGAAGTGCGCATTTCATAGCTAATGCTGCACCATTGCCATCTGGTGGTGGTGAGGTCATGTGATATGCATCACTACTCATACCAAATCCAACTAATTCAGCGTAGATTTTAGCGCCACGTTTTTTAGCATGTTCATATTCTTCTAAGAACATAATACCCGCACCATCACCAAGCACAAAACCATCTCGATCTTTGTCCCATGGTCGACTTGCACCTTTAGGATTATCATTATTTGTAGATAATGCACGAGCTGCGCCAAACCCGCCAATACCAAGAGGAGTACTTCCTTTTTCTGCGCCACCAGCTAACATTGCATCAGCATCACCATAAGCAATCATACGCGCAGCATTCCCTATATTATGAACACCTGAAGAACAAGCTGTAGCAATAGCAATACTTGGTCCTTTTAATCCATAAATAATAGATAGATGTCCTGCAATCATATTAACAATTGTAGATGGTACAAAAAACGGACTAATTTTCCTAGGTCCACCATTGACTAATGCGCTATGATTTTCTTCAATTAATCCAAGTCCACCAATACCCGAACCAATAGCACAACCAATACGTTCTGCATTTTCTTCCGTTATTTCAATACCAGCATCTTGCATTGCTTGTATACCTGCGGCAATACCATATTGGATAAAATAATCCATTTTACGCGCATCTTTACGTGAAATATTATAATCTTCGCCATCAAAGTTCTTAACCATAGCGGCGAAGTGCGTTGCGAAAGGGGCAGTATCAAAGTGTTCTATGAGTTCAACACCGCTTTGACCAGCTAAAAGTGCTTGCCAAGTGGATTCAACTGTATTACCGACTGGAGATATCATGCCCATTCCTGTGACAACAACTCTGCGTTTAGACACATTGTCCTCCAGAAAAGGATTGAAATGAAATTTGAATCATTGAAATTTTTATTATCAGTTTTCAGAATTAACTTATGCCAAATTCTTTTTTGAAAAATAGTGACATAAATACAAACTAGGCGATCATTTGACCGCCTATTATGAAAACTCTGCCAACCTTATTGATTTGCAGTAATGTAATCAATTGCTGATTGTACAGTTGTAATTTTTTCAGCTTCTTCATCAGGAATTTCAGTATCAAATTCTTCTTCTAAAGCCATAACTAATTCAACTGTATCAAGAGAGTCAGCGCCAAGATCTTCAACGAAAGAAGATTCATTTTTAACTTCGTCCTCTTTCACACCAAGTTGCTCAACAATAATTTTCTTAACTCGCTCTTCAATAGTACTCATACTCTTTTTTTTCCTATAAAAATCGCCAAAAGTGGCGGTGAATGTAAGTTTATAAAATGTTGAAAAAGATGCAAATCATTTTTCAACCCAATTGCTTATTTCTTAAGCTAAATGTTAAAATATTGGCTTATTTTACACTATTCTAATCAATTACACCATATACATGCCGCCATTGACATGTAAAGTTTCACCAGTAATATAAGATGCTTCATCTGATGCTAAAAATGCTACGGCACTTGCAATTTCAGCTGGTTCACCTAAACGCCCTACAGGAACTTGTGCCACTGTTAACGCTTTTTGTTCATCAGTTAAAGCTGCTGTCATATCTGTTGCAATAAAACCCGGAGCAACAACATTAACGGTAATACCTCGTGAAGCTACCTCACGGGCAAGTGATTTACTAAAGCCAATTAGTCCTGCTTTAGCTGCAGCATAATTAGCCTGACCAGCATTACCCATAGCTCCAACTACTGAACCAATAGTTATAATTCTGCCATAACGCTTTTTCATCATTGTACGCATTAATGCTTTAGATAAACGGAAAACAGAAGTTAAGTTTGTATCTAAAATGTCTTGCCATTCATCATCTTTCATTCGCATTAACAAATTATCACGAGTAATGCCAGCATTATTAACCAAAATATCAATATCACCAAATTCAGCTTTGATTGTACTAATTACCGATTCAATTGATGCTTCATCAGTAACATTTAAGGCTAATCCTTTACCATTTTGACCTAAGTATTGGCTAATAGCTTCAGCACCATTTTCTGTTGTCGCTGTTCCAATGACTGTTGCGCCACAAGCAACAAGTTTTTCTGCAATTGCTTTACCAATTCCACGGCTAGCGCCAGTGACTAAAGCAATTTTTCCTGATAGGTTCATATTTACCTCTTTTTATCTTTTATTTAGTAATTTCCAATGCGGCATCTAATGAAGCTTTATCATTGACAGCACAACCAGACAGAGTGTCGACAATACGTTTAGTTAGACCTGTTAATACTTTACCAGGTCCCATTTCCACTAACAATGTTACACCTTGATTAGCCATTTCTTCAACTGTTTCAGTCCAGCGTACAGGGCTATAAAGCTGGGCAATTAAGGCTGCTTTAATATTGTCAGCGGCAGATTCAACTTTGACATCAACGTTGTTAATTACGGCAAATTTTGGTGCATTAAACGTGATGCTATTTAGGGTTGATGCTAATTTATCCGCTGCAGGCTTCATTAAAGCACAGTGTGAAGGTACGCTCACTGCAAGAGGTAATGCACGTTTAGCTCCCGCCTCTTTACATAAAGCACCTGCTCGCTCAACCGCTTCTTTATTACCAGCAATAACAACTTGACCAGGAGAATTAAAATTCACCGGTGCAACAACTTGACCTTGCGCTGCTTGTTCGCATGCAAGACGAATCGAGTCATTATCTAATCCAATAATTGCATACATAGCACCAGTACCATTTGGTACGGCCTCTTGCATTAATTTTCCCCGCAACTCAACAAGTTTAATCGCATCTTTAAAATCAATCACACCCGCACAAACTAAAGCTGAATACTCACCTAAACTGTGTCCTGCCATAAAATCAGGTTCAGAACCATTTTCGCTTTGCCATACTCTATATATAGCTACAGATGAGGCAAGTAATGCTGGTTGCGTTTGCCATGTTTTATTTAATTCTTCTGCTGGGCCAGTTTGTATTAAGGCCCATAAATCATAACCGAGTACTTCAGAGGCTTCAGCAAAAGTTGATTTCACAATTGGATAATTATCAGCAAGATCTTTTAACATGCCGACAGTTTGTGAACCTTGTCCTGGAAATACCATTGCAAATTTGGTCATTATTAAATCCTTGATCATTAAAAATAGAGCATAAATTAAAATCTAATTAGTGCAGAACCCCAAACAAAGCCACCACCAAAAGCTTCTAACAGAATTAGTTGACCTCGTTGAATTCGTCCATCTCGCACACCTGTATCTAAAGCACAAGGAACAGAAGCAGCGGAAGTATTACCCTGTTTATCTAATGTGACAATAACTTTACTCATATCCATATCTAAACGTTTAGCTGTTGCTGAAATAATTCTTAAATTAGCTTGATGTGGCACCAACCAATCTAGATCTGCTTTATTAAATGAGTTTTCCATTAAAAGCTCATCAACTAAATTTGAAAGTTCTTTAACAGCAACTTTAAACACGTCGTTACCATGCATAGTCATATAAACGGGATCATTCATATTACGACGATCAACATATGGATACTTCAACAAGTCACCATAACGCCCATCAGCATGAAGATGTGAAGCAATAATACCAGGTTCATCTGATGCCCCGACAACAACCGCACCTGCACCATCACCAAAAATTATAATAGTACCACGGTCATTTGGATCAACACCTCGTGTTAACATATCTGAACCAACGACTAATGCATATTTAACAGCACCACTTTTAATGTATTTATCTGCGATATCAAGCGCATAAACAAATCCTGAGCAGGCAGCCGACACATCAAACGCAACGACATCATCAATATCTAGTTTAGCTTGTAATTCTGTTGCAGAACTTGGAAAAGCATTGGCTGAAGTTGCTGTTGCAACAATAATCATGCCAATATCATTTTTGTTGATATTTGCCATATCTATTGCATTTATAGCTGCTTCATAAGCCATACTTGTAACGGTTTCGTTCGGTTCAGCAATGCGTCTTTCCTTGATACCTGTCCGCGTTGTAATCCATTCATCGCTAGTATCGACCATTTTTTCAAGATCAGTATTAGTTCTTATCTGTTTTGGAAGATAACTCCCTGTTCCTAAAATCTTTGTATACATCTAATTATTCGCTCTTGGGTAATGCGGAAGAAAGGCTCATTGCAATCTTCTCTGGTATATTTGTTTGTATTGCCAAAATAGCTTGTTCAATTGCTGCAAAAAATGATTTTTGATTGGCACTACCGTGACTTTTAATCACAATACTTCGGAGTCCAAGCAAACAAGCTCCATTATAACGCCCAGGATCTAAATAACCAAAATTTTTTGTAATCATCCTTTGTAGCCATTTGCTTAATAATTTTATGAAAAATGAATGGCGACCTAAAGATAATTTAAATGAAGACATAAAAATTTTAATTAATCCTTCAACAGTTTTCAGTGTCACATTACCGACAAAACCATCACATACTAATACATCTGTTTTACCAGTTAAAAGTTCATTACCTTCCAGATAACCAATATAATTAATTTGATCATTAGATTTTAAGACCTCTGCTGCTGCTCGGATTTTATCTAGACCTTTAATATCTTCTTCACCAATATTAAGTAATGCAACACGAGGATGTTCTATCTTAAGTACAGTTTTTGCTAAGATTTCGCCCATTATTGCAAATTGTACCAACATATCACTATCACACTGCGCATTGGCACCAAGATCTAATACTACGGTATTTTGATTATTTAAAGCGGGAATTGTAGCCACCAAAGCAGGACGATCAATTCCTGTTAATGAGTGTAATAACAGCTTTGATAGTCCCATTAATGCCCCTGTATTACCTGCACTAACACATGCTTGAGCTTTGTTATCTTTAACAAATTCAAGTGCTATTCGCATTGATGAGCCTTGGCTATGACGAATTGCATAAGAAGGTTTTATGTCATTAGCAATTACTGAACTTGATTCGATCAAATTTAATCTACCACTTGATTGATATTGAGTGACAAGTTCGGAATTTTCTTTAGACAAAAAGAAACTGATTTCTGTTGGATCGCCGACCAGAAACAAAGAAAGGTTTGGATAACAATTTAGTGCTTGTATTGCTGCAGGTACAACAATACGAGGACCGAAGTCCCCGCTCATAGCATCTAACGCAATGGTTAGATTATCCAAAATGTCACCTGAAGATTTCTAATTACTAATTAATTATTTAGAAATCACTTTTCGACCGCGATAATAACCATCAGCGGTTACGTGATGACGTAAATGAGTTTTACCTGATTCATCAACTGAGATATTAGCAACAGTTAATGCATCATGAGAACGACGCATACCACGTTTTGCACGAGTTTTACGATTCTGTTGAACAGCCATGGATTTACCCCTTATTCTTTAAACTAACTAAAATTGCAAATGGATTTGGTTTTTCATTCTCCGCTGGAATTTCACCAAATACCATATCTGCCTCTGACACTTCGCAGTGTTTACTATCATGTACCGGCACAATTGGCAACGAAAGTATAATTTCGTCCTCAAGTAACGCTAATATATCTACTTCGCCGAACTCGTTCATCAGAACAGGCTCATAATGTTCCGGTAGAGTCTCTGCTTGAGCATCGCTCTTAACAGGACTGAATTTATTCATCACATGAACTTCAGTGATAAAAGGTTTAAAACAACGTTGACAAATCAACTCTAACGTCATTTTTGCATCAATTGTGATAACACAAAGTCTTTGCTCATCAAAATCAAAAGATAAGCTACATGTAATATCACTTTTTGGACAATCAACCCTAGTGATAGCTTGAATAGGATAATATCCAACATAATCAAGCCGTTTTTGCGCTGCTTTAATTGGGTCAATTGTTAATGGCAATTTATTTAGCATAAGATATGTGTATCTGCCTTAAAATTTTATTCAGTATAGTTAAAAACCACACAATGCCGTAAGGCGCGCATATTACCTTTAAATCATGATTTCGTCAATGGGCGTAAACAAGATAATTTGTTTTAGTTATTGATTATTACCCTAATATTTATTCCGATTATATAATTTCGTTCATGTCAAAAATATGATCGCTAAATTTGATTTTTATATTAAATATCAAATTTACATTAACTATTATTTATCAGAAAAATAGAATATAGGAAAGAAAAATTTGATTACTTTTAACGATAAATAATAAGAATTAATTAAAAAATAGAGCAAATAAAATATCTCATTTATTATTACCAACTTCCAGAAGCACCACCACCACCGCTGCGTCCGCCACCTCCGCCACCAAAACCGCCGAATGAACCTCCACCAAAACCACCACCTTTACCACCACCGAAACCACCTCCTCGACCTCGACCACTGCTACTACTCATAGTTAAAATTCCACTTAAAATTGTACTAGCCACAAATGCTAAAAATATTAATGGCAAGACAATATGTAATGAATAACCATTGAACAAAGTAAAACCGCCAACGGATATCCCATTTAACAAACCAGTGCCTAAACTTCTGGCGGCTCTACGTTTAGTGGAACTAATCAAAAATAAGCTCACAACACCGAAACATATCAAAAAGGAGGCTAACCCATAGTTAAATAAATCAGCACCAAATTCACTAGCAAGTACCGTTTTGAGATCAGTATCATTATTAGTTTCTGGTACTTGTTGAGGATCATTCAATTTACTAATTAAAACTGAAAGCGCATCATGTATACCTTGATAATAGTCATTTTTCTTAAATTGTGGCGCTAATTGTTCACGAATAATATGGCTGGCAATTAAGTCAGTAATAGTTCCTTCAAACCCATAACCCACTTCAATTCGCATCAACTTATCATCTTTAACAATTAATAATAAAATGCCATTATCTTTCTCTTTTTTACCTATTTTCCACTGAATAAACACCCGATCGGCATACTGCTCAATCGTTTCATTATCAAGTTTATTAATCATCAATACAGCGATCTGCGCACCATCAGTTCGCGTCTTTTCAAAACCAATCAAGGTTGATTCCAAATCATCTATTTGCGAAGATTCTAAAGTATCTGATGTATCAATAACACGATGATCAAATGTTGGAATTTCAGTTAATGCATAACTTACAATACTAAAAAACAGTAAACAAAAGAGCAGATAATATTTTTTCATTATGCTTATTACCCAAAATTGACAGATGGAGCATTAGATATCTGTTGTTCATTTTCAACAGTAAATTGTTGTTTTGGTTGTTGCCCTATTATGTCAGCAACCCATTTAGTCGGTAATTTGCGAATATAACTATTAAAACTCTGGACGGTTTGGATGTATCTACCCCTCGCCACAGTAATACGATTTTCCGTACCTTCAAGTTGGCTCATTAAATCTTGATAAAGGGTATTAGCTTTAAGATCAGGATAGTTTTCACTCACTGCTATTAATCGGCTTAATGCAGAACTTAATTCAGATTGTGCTTGTTGGAATTTAGAAAATAAAGCAGGATCACTAAGTTGATCTGCATTAATTTGAATTGAACCGACTTTAGCTCTAGCATCGGTGACTTGAGTTAATACGTCTTTTTCATGAGAAGCATAACCTTTTACGGTATTGACTAAATTAGGAACCAAATCAGCTCGACGTTTATATTGATTAACAACTTCAGACCATGAAGCGGCTACAGCTTCATCTTGGTTTTGAATATTGTTATAGTCTTTAAAAAAGATAAAAGCCCCAATAATAAGTAATACAATAATAATTAATAAAGATTTTGATTTCATTGTAAGTCCTTATAAATAATTGAATTAATTGATAACTCAACAAATTATGAACAGTAACTATTTGAAAACTATATATCCCGCGTTTTACTTAGTATTAAAACTTGCTTTTAAAACAACAAACAAATACAGCCTAGTATGGAAAAATAATAAGGATAGCGAAAAATTGTAAAGAAAAGACTTCAAGAAAAAGTAATTTTGCGTTAACTATTTAAGTAAATCGGATAATGTTATTTACTAACTAAATCTACATTACTTAACATAGTTTATAAACATTATATCTTTTTTTATCAAATTTGCGAAGTATAATCCTAATTACTTATAAAATATACATCGCAATATCATTTATTATTACTTACAAAATTTATTAACAAAAATTCAGATAAATTGGTTAACTAATTTTATCTTTTATAATTATTTTGATTATAGAATTGTTTCAAAACACTCTAATTGTGCTGGTTCAAAATAAATATCTTTATTATTTGATCGATTGTTAGTGTTACGATGGGTATGTTGAAAATATTCGGAATTAACCCAAGCGTCAAAATCTGCTTTAGACTCCCACTCAGTATACGATGAGAATAGCGTATATTCTTCCTCACTTTTTCCACGTAATAAGTAAAAACGATTAAATCCGTTCATGTCTTTTAAATGACTATCTCGGTTACGCCATATTTCAATAAATGTATCTTCACTTCCACATTTAATCTTAAAACGATTCATTACGATATACATCCAAATCTCCTTTTGTATTTCAAATAGTTGGCAAAAAAATAGCACGCATAGGCGTGCTATTTACATTCTAGCCTTTTTACAGGCTATTGTTGTTCTTCTGCTGAGTTTAGTAATTCAGCTAAGTTAGCTGTTGCTTCTTCTGCAGAAATTGTTGTTTGAATATCATCCGTCGATGGCATTGCTCGTTTACGCATACGCTCTTTATGGTAAGCATAACCTGTACCTGCTGGAATTAATCGACCAACAATTACGTTTTCTTTTAAGCCACGTAATTCGTCATTTTTACCAGCAACTGCTGCTTCGGTTAATACGCGTGTTGTTTCTTGGAACGACGCCGCAGATATAAACGATTCAGTAGTTAGTGATGCTTTAGTAATACCAAGCAGATCATGTAAGTAAACAATAGGTTCTTTACCTTGCGCTTCAAGTTCACGGTTAATAATCTTCAAGCGTGAAACCTCAAGTTGTTCTCCATCAAGTAGACGAGAACTACCTGGATGAATAACCGTTGCTTTACGTAACATTTGACGAACGATGACTTCAATGTGTTTATCGTTGATTTTTACACCTTGTAAACGATAAACTTCTTGAACTTCGTTAACAATGTAACGTGTTACCGCATTTACACCACGTAGACGTAAAATATCGTGCGCCGATTCAGGACCATCCGAAATCACATCACCGCGACCAACTTGTTCCCCTTCAAATACGTTAAGCTGACGCCATTTAGGGATCATCTCTTCGTATGGTTCACTACCATCTAATGGTGTGATAATTAAGCGACGTTTACCTTTAGTTTCTTTACCGAATGAGATAATACCATCAATTTCAGCAAGTATAGCTGGTTCTTTCGGTTTACGAGCTTCAAACAAGTCAGCAACACGTGGTAAACCACCTGTAATATCTTTGGTACCAACAGATGCCTGTGGAATACGAGCAAGTGTGTCACCAATATTGATTTCAGCACCATCTTCTAATTGAACTAAAGCTTTACCTGGTAAGAAGTATTGCGCAAGCATTTCTGTACCAGCGACATAAATATCATCGCCTTTAGCATCCACAATTTTGATTGCTGGACGCAAATCTTTACCTACACCAGTACGCTCAGCTACATCTAATATCGCGATAGATGATAAACCGGTTAACTCATCAGTTTGACGAGTAATGGTTTGACCATCAACCATATCAACAAAACGTACAAAACCTTTTGCTTCAGAGATAACTGGCATAGTATGCGGATCCCAGTTAGCAATCGTTTCACCAGCTTCAACCGCTGAACCATTACCTTTAGCTAGAATCGAACCGTAAGGAACTTTGTAGGTTTCTTTCATTCGACCTAATTCATCGATAATTGTTAATTCAGCATTACGTGAAGTAATTACTAATTTCTTATCTGGGTTAGTTACAAACTTCGCATTTGTTAATTTAATGCTACCCTTATTTTTAACTTGAACGCTTGATTCTGCTGCTGCTCGCGATGCAGCACCACCGATGTGGAATGTACGCATGGTTAACTGTGTACCCGGTTCACCGATTGACTGAGCCGCGATAACACCGATTGCTTCACCCTTGTTAACTAAGTGACCACGAGCTAGGTCACGACCATAACATTTTGCACACACACCGAAATCAGTATCACATGAAACCACAGAACGTACTTTCACGCTATCAACAGATTCAGCTTCTAACAAATCACAGTAGCTTTCATCAAGTAGTGTATTACGAGGAATTAAAATATCCGCGCTACCTGGTTTTAATACATCTTCAGCTGTTACACGACCTAGTACACGTTCACGTAGTGGCTCTTTAACATCACCACCCTCAATTACTGGTGTCATTACTACACCTTCTAACGTGCCACAATCATCTTCAATAACAACTAGGTCTTGAGCTACGTCAACTAAACGACGAGTTAAGTAACCTGAGTTCGCAGTTTTCAAGGCAGTATCAGCAAGACCTTTACGTGCACCATGGGTAGAAATAAAGTACTGAAGTACGTTTAATCCTTCACGGAAGTTTGCAGTAATTGGTGTTTCGATAATTGAACCATCTGGTTTTGCCATCAAACCACGCATACCCGCTAACTGACGAATCTGTGCTGCGGAACCACGAGCACCAGAGTCGGCCATCATATAGATACTATTGAAAGAAGATTGAACCTCTTCTTCACCATCACGGTTGATGACCTTTTCAGTTGATAAGTTATCCATCATTGCTTTAGCAACACGCTCATTAGCTGCGGCCCAGATATCGATAACTTTGTTATAACGTTCACCAGCAGTAACTAAACCTGATTGGAACTGTTCTTGAATTTCAGCAACTTCAATTTCAGCTTCGTTGATGATTTGTAATTTCTTCGCAGGAATTTCCATATCATCAATACCAACTGAAACACCAGAACGAGCTGCATAAGCAAAACCGGTATACATCACTTGGTCAGCTAAAATAACAGTTTCTTTCATACCTAATTGGCGATAACAAATATTTAAAATTCGTGAAATCGCTTTTTTACCGAGTGGTTGATTAATTACTGAGAAGCTCATACCTTTAGGCATAATTAACCACAAAATAGCACGACCAACAGTTGTATCTACAACTGATGTACTATCTTCCCACTCTCCAACACTATTACGCTGACTTTCAGTGATACGTACTTTCACTTTTGCATGTAATTCTACCAGCCCTAAGCGATACAGTTTTTCTGCCTCTTTAGGACCAGTTAATATCATGCCTTCGCCTTTAGCATTCACTTTATCACGAGTCATGTAGTAAAGACCTAATACCACGTCCTGAGAAGGAACGATGATAGGTTCACCACTTGCCGGTGAAAGGATGTTGTTGGTTGACATCATCAACGCACGAGCTTCTAACTGTGCTTCTAGTGTTAAAGGAACATGAACAGCCATTTGGTCACCATCGAAGTCAGCATTGAATGCCGCACAAACTAATGGATGTAACTGAATCGCTTTACCTTCAATTAAGATAGGTTCAAATGCTTGAATACCTAATCTATGCAATGTAGGTGCACGGTTTAGTAATACTGGGTGTTCACGAATAACTTCATCTAAGATATCCCAAACAATTGCATCTTCACGCTCAACCATTTTCTTGGCTGCTTTAATGGTAGTGGCATAACCACGGCGTTCTAGTTTTCCGTAAATAAATGGTTTAAATAATTCAAGTGCCATTTTTTTCGGTAAACCACATTGATGTAAACGTAAGTATGGACCTACAGTAATTACTGAACGGCCTGAATAGTCAACACGTTTACCTAATAGGTTTTGACGGAAACGACCTTGCTTACCTTTAATCATATCAGCAAGTGATTTTAAAGGACGTTTGTTTGAACCTGTAATTGCACGACCACGACGACCATTATCTAATAATGCATCAACCGATTCTTGTAGCATACGTTTTTCGTTTCGTACGATAATATCTGGCGCAGCTAAATCTAATAAACGTTTTAAACGGTTATTACGGTTAATTACACGACGATAAAGATCATTTAAATCTGATGTTGCAAAACGTCCACCATCAAGTGGTACTAGTGGGCGTAAATCCGGTGGCAATACTGGTAATACATTTAAAATCATCCATTCAGGTTTATTTTCTGATTGGATAAATGCTTCAATAATCTTAATACGTTTAGTTAATTTTTTACGTTTAGTTTCAGAATTTGTTGTTGCTAGTTCGTCACGTAGTGCTTCGCATTCAGCTTGCACATCAATATTACGTAACAATTCTTGGATAGCTTCTGCACCCATACGTGCATCGAATTCATCACCAAATTCTTCTAACGCATCTAAATATTGTTCTTCAGTTAAAATCTGACCACGTTCTAAGTTCGTCATGCCTCCATCAAGAACCATGAATGATTCAAAATAAAGCACACGTTCAATATCGCGCAGTGGCATATCAAGCAATAAACCAATACGAGATGGTAATGATTTTAAAAACCAGATATGAGCAGTTGGAGAAGCAAGCTCAATGTGCCCCATACGTTCACGACGCACTTTAGCTTGAGTGACTTCTACACCACATTTTTCACAGATCACACCACGGTGTTTTAAACGTTTATATTTTCCACATAAACATTCATAATCTTTCACAGGTCCAAAAATACGCGCACAAAACAATCCATCACGTTCAGGCTTGAACGTACGATAATTAATTGTTTCAGGTTTTTTGACTTCACCAAAAGACCATGAACGGATCATATCAGGAGAGGCAAGACCTATCTTGATAGCGTCAAAATCTTCAGTTTTAGTTTGTGCTTTTAGAAACTTTAGTAAGTCTTTCACAATTGACTCCTATGGAGTTAAATCAATTAGATAACTTATTATTACTAATAAGTTATCCCTATAAATAGAAATCATTTGAATTAGAGAAGATTACTCTTCGTCTAACTCTATATTAATACCTAACGAACGAATCTCTTTTAACAATACATTAAATGATTCTGGTATCGCAGGTTCCATACGATGATCACCATCTACAATATTTTTGTACATCTTAGTACGACCGTTCACGTCATCTGACTTAACAGTTAACATTTCTTGTAAGGTATAAGCAGCACCATATGCCTCAAGTGCCCATACTTCCATCTCACCGAAACGCTGACCACCGAATTGAGCTTTACCACCCAATGGTTGCTGAGTAACCAGACTGTATGAACCTGTAGAACGAGCATGCATTTTGTCATCAACCAAGTGGTTCAATTTGAGCATATACATGTAACCAACAGTTACAGGACGTTCAAATTGTTCACCTGTACGACCATCATACAACGTAATTTGTCCAGAAGTTGGTAGATCACCAAGTTCAAGTAATGCCTTAATTTCTTGCTCTTTAGCACCATCAAATACTGGTGTAGCAAGTGGCATACCATTACGTAAATTCTGTGCCAGAGTCATGACTTCTTGATCAGTAAATTCAGCAACATTAACTTTTTGTGCTGCACCTAAACCAAGGTCATACGCTTTTTGGATAAATTCGCGTAATTTAGCTAATTCTTGCTGTTCTTTCAGCATAGTATCAATCTTCTGACCAATACCTTTAGCCGCCATACCTAAGTGAGTTTCTAGAATCTGCCCGATATTCATACGCGATGGAACCCCCAGTGGGTTTAATACGATATCAACCGGACGGCCTTTGTCATCATATGGCATATCTTCAATTGGGTTAATTTTAGAGATAACCCCTTTGTTACCATGACGACCAGCCATTTTATCCCCAGGCTGGATTTGACGTTTAACAGCTAAATAAACTTTAACAATTTTTAACACACCAGGTTGTAAATCATCGCCTTGGGTGATCTTCATGCGTTTAGCTTCAAGTTTTTTGTTAAATTCAGCTTTGATTTCTTCGTGCTGTTCTGCAAGTTGCTCTAATTGAGCTTGTTTATCTTCGTTCGCAATACCGATTGTTAACCATTTTTCACGTGGTAAAGCATCTAATTTGTCAGCTTTAATTCCACCAGCAATTAACACATCACGAATACGAGCAAACAAAGCAGCTTCTAAAATGTTAAGTTCTTCAGTTAAATCTTTACGTGCTTGTTTTAATTGCATGTCTTCAATTTCAAGTGCACGTTTATCTTTTTGTACACCATCACGTGTAAAGACTTGAACATCAATTACTGTACCAGAAACACCATTTGGCACACGTAAAGAAGTATCTTTAACATCAGACGCTTTCTCACCAAAAATCGCACGCAGTAGTTTTTCTTCTGGGGTTAATTGAGTTTCACCTTTTGGTGTCACTTTACCAACCAGAATATCACCGCCTTTAACTTCAGCACCGATATAAACAATACCTGATTCATCAAGTTTAGAAAGTGCAGCTTCACCTACATTTGGAATGTCGGCAGTGATTTCTTCAGCACCTAATTTAGTATCTCGTGAGATACAAGATAGTTCTTGAATATGAATCGAAGTAAAACGGTCATCTTGTACAACTTTTTCAGAAACTAAAATTGAATCCTCAAAGTTATAACCATTCCATGGCATGAAAGCCACGCGCATGTTTTGACCTAATGCTAATTCACCTAAATCAGTTGATGGACCGTCAGCAAGAACATCGCCTCGTTCAACTTTTTCACCTAATTTCACACATGGAATTTGATTGATACAAGTATTTTGGTTAGAACGGGTATATTTAGTTAAGTTATAAATATCAATACCTGTTTCACCAGCGTACATTTCATCATCATTAACGTTAATTACAATGCGTGATGCATCAACATATTGAACAGTACCACCACGACGAGCTACTGCAGTTACACCTGAGTCAACTGCTACAGCCCTTTCCATACCAGTTCCAACAAATGGTTTTTCCGCTTTTAATGTCGGTACTGCTTGACGTTGCATGTTCGCACCCATTAGGGCACGGTTCGCATCATCATGCTCTAAGAATGGAATTAATGAAGCACCAACCGATACGATTTGCTGAGTTGATACGTCCATATAGTGAACTTGTTCAGGACTATATAAACCTGACTCACCATTTAAACGGCAAGTAACTAAGTCTTCTTTAAAGCGTCCGTCTTCATCAAGGTTTGAGTTAGCCTGAGCAATAACAAATTCGCTTTCATCAATCGCTGATAAATAATTAATTTCATCAGTTACAATACCATCGATAACTCGACGATATGGCGTTTCTAAGAAACCATACTCATTAGTACGAGAATAAACTGCTAATGAGTTAATCAAACCAATGTTCGGACCTTCAGGTGTCTCAATCGGACATACACGACCATAATGAGTAGGATGTACGTCACGCACTTCAAATCCTGCTCGTTCACGAGTTAAACCACCAGGACCTAATGCTGAAATACGACGTTTGTGAGTAATTTCAGATAATGGATTGTTTTGATCCATAAACTGAGATAATTGGCTAGAACCAAAGAACTCACGGATTGCAGCTGAAATCGGTTTAGCATTGATCATATCTTGTGGCATCAGTGAATCTAAATCACCTAAAGATAAACGTTCTTTAACAGCTCGCTCTACACGAACTAAACCAATACGGAATTGGTTTTCTGCCATTTCACCAACGCTACGAATACGACGATTACCTAAATGGTCAATATCATCAACTTCACCATGACCATTACGAATGCCGATTAATTTCTTCATTACGTCAACGATATCATCTTTTGTTAAGACGCTTTCGCCTTCGATATCTTCACGACCTAAAGAACGATTAAATTTCATTCGACCAACAGCGGACAAATCATAACGCTCGTCAGAGAAGAATAAATTATCAAATAACGCTTCAGCAGCCTCTTTTGTTGGTGGTTCACCAGGGCGCATCATACGATAAATTTCAACTAATGCACCTAATCGATCACGGGTTGAATCAACATTTAGGGTTTCAGAAATAAATGGACCATGATCAAGATCATTAGTAAATAATGTTTCGATTTTTCTATGGCCTGCATTAGTTAATTCAAGCAATAGCTCTAATGAAATTGGTGTATTTGCAAAAGCAATAACTTCGCCTGTCGCTTCATTGACATAATTTTTAGCTAACACTTTATTAACTATATATTCAACAGGTACATCAATTTTAGTTACGTTATCTTTATCTAATTCACGGATGTGGCGAGCGGTAATACGACGACCTTTTTCAGCATAAACTTTGCCTTTTGATTCGATATCAAAAAGAGCTGTTTCTCCACGTAAACGTTCTGGAACAAGATCCATTTTCAGTTTGGATTTGCCCACTTCAAAAATAGTTTTCTCGAAGAAAATATCTAAAATTTCTTCTGTTTCATAACCTAAAGCACGTAAAATAATTGTTGCTGGAAGTTTACGACGACGGTCAATACGGGCAAAAAGATTATCTTTTGGATCAAATTCAAAATCAAGCCAAGAGCCACGATAAGGAATAATCCGAGCATTATATAAAACTTTACCAGAAGAGTGTGTTTTACCTTTATCACTATCAAAGAACACACCCGGACTACGATGTAATTGTGATACGATTACACGTTCAGTACCGTTGATCACAAACGTACCATTGTCCGTCATTAAAGGGATTTCGCCCATGTAGACGTCTTGCTCTTTAATATCTTTTACTGTTCCTTCTGGCGCATCTTTATCATAAATAACTAAACGTAATTTTACGCGCAACGGTGCTGAGTAAGTGATCCCCCTAATTTGACATTCTTTAACATCAAACACAGGTTCGCCCATTTTAAAGCTCACGTATTGTAACTCAGCGTTACCACTATAACTTTTTATCGGAAATATTGAACGAAATGCGGCTTCTAAGCCATATTGACCTTCTGGATCTTGTTCAATAAATTTCTGGAACGAATCAAGTTGAATAGAAAGAAGATACGGTATATCCAAGACTTGTGGACGCTTACCAAAATTCTTACGAATTCGTTTTTTCTCGGTATAAGAGTAAACCATTAGTTCCTCAACTTGCTTATCTGCTATTTTAGCATGATTAAATATTCATCAGGGGGTACTACCTTCAAATAATAACGCCTGACACCTCATCGAAAATATCTTTAAATATCAATTGATTAGGCTTAGTAAATATACTATTTCTTTATTACTTTTTATTGATAATCTTCAAATAAAATTCTTTGACTTTTTACAGCGCAAAAAGGCTGGAGGTAAAAAACCCCCAGCCATTTAGGTTGCTATCGATAAACTTATTTAAGTTCGACAACTGCACCAGATTCTTCAAGTGCCTTTTTAAGTTCATCTGCATCAGCTTTGCTAACGCCTTCTTTAACTGTTGCTGGAGCTGATTCAACAAGATCTTTAGCTTCTTTCAAGCCTAAACCTGTTGCACCACGAACTGCTTTGATAACAGCTACTTTGTTCGCACCAACTTCTTTTAAGATTACATCAAATTCAGTTTTTTCTTCTGCTGCTTCAGCTGGACCAACTGCTGCAACTGCTACAGCTGCCGCTGCAGAAACGCCAAATTTTTCTTCCATCATAGATACAAGTTCAACAACATCCATTACAGACATTTCTGCAACTGCATCTAAAATTTGTTCTTTAGTGATAGACATAATATAGTTTCCCAAATTTACATTTTTTTAATTAATAAAATTCACAATCAAACCGCAATTAAGCAGCTTCTTTTTGATCGCGAACCGCTGCAAGAGTACGAACCAATTTGCCAGCTGCGGCTTCTTTCATGGTTGACATCAAGCGAGCTAATGCTTCTTCATAAGTAGGTAATGTTGCTAAGCGATCAATGTTCGCTGCAGTAATCAACTCACCTTCAAAGGCTGCGGCTTTAATCTCAAAATTACTATTTTCTTTTGCAAACGCTTTAAAAATACGCGCTGCAGCACCTGGGTGCTCGTTTGAAAATGCAATTAGAGTTGGACCAACAAACGTATCTTTTAAACACTCGTATTGAGTTCCCTCAACAACACGGCGTAATAAGGTGTTACGAACAACACGCATATAAACACCAGCTTCACGAGCAGATTTACGTAATGCAGTCATTTTTTCTACAGTTACGCCACGAGAATCAGCAACAACTGCAGATAGCGCACCTTTGGCGATTTCATTAACTTCAGCAACAATTTCTTGTTTATTTTGAAGATTTAGTGCCATTGGTATTGCTCCTGGATTAAACTAGGCAAAGCCTAGACTGATTTTAACTAGCTACACATGTAGCTAGCATAACCACGATGAGCAGAATCCCTCTATTATATCTATCAGGTTCTGTCACCGTCTACGTAGGAAAATTAAGTAGTTAAACTTCAACTACACCTACGGTCTTGGACGGGGTCTGGTTAAGGCCAGACACCAACCGATTCTTATTGTTTAATCAACAAAAGTAATTAAACACTTGCATTTAATGTTGCTTGATCAATAGCAACACCAGCACCCATTGTGGTAGAAAGGCTAACTTTCTTCACAAATACACCTTTAGAAGAGGCTGGTTTTGCACGTTTTAACGCAACAAGTAATGCTTCTAAATTCTCTTTAAGTTTCGCTGCATCAAAATCAGCTTTACCGATAGTGGTATGGATAATACCATTTTTATCATTACGGTAACGGATCTGACCAGCTTTAGCATTTTTAACTGCTTCTGCAACATTAGGCGTTACAGTACCAACTTTAGGATTTGGCATTAAACCACGTGGTCCTAAAATTTGACCTAATTGACCAACAACACGCATAGCGTCTGGTGATGCAATAACAACATCAAAATCCATTTCGCCTTTTTTGATTTGATCAGCTAGATCATCCATACCGACTAGTTCTGCGCCAGCTTCTTTAGCTGCTTCTGCATTTGCACCTTGAGTAAATACAGCAACGCGAACACTACGACCAGTACCATGTGGAAGTACAATTGCACCACGCACATTTTGATCTGATTTACGTGAATCAATACCTAAATTAACAGCAACATCAACACTTTCTGTAAATTTAGCAGTTGCGAATTCTTTTAATAAAGCAATAGCTTCATTAATTTCATATTGTTTAGTCGCATTAACTTTTTCGCGGATAAGTTTAGCTTTCTTAGATAATTTAGCCATTGATTAACCCTCCACTTCCAAGCCCATTGAACGAGCCGTTCCTTCAATAGAACGCATCATTGTTTCAATGGTAGCACCATTCATATCTGCAGCTTTTAATTCAGCAATTTCGCGAATCTGAGCACTTGTAATTTTACCTACTTTTTTCTTGTTAGGTTCGCCAGAACCAGACTTGATTTTAGCAGCTTTCTTTAATAAAACCGCAGCAGGAGGAGTTTTAGTTACAAATGTAAATGAACGGTCAGAATATACTGTAATAACAACAGGAATAGGTAAACCTTTTTCCATGCTTTCTGTTTTTGCATTAAATGCTTTACAGAATTCCATAATGTTAACACCATGTTGACCTAGTGCAGGACCAACTGGCGGACTAGGATTCGCTGCACCAGCTGCAACTTGCAACTTGATGTAAGCTTGTACTTTTTTTGCCATTTTTGATTTTCCTTTTCTCGGGTGCAAACGCCTCTATTAATAACAGCTATTAATAAATAGACAGCTCCCCTAAGTTAAATGAGGGCAGAATTATCCTACAACTTTATACAAAAAGCAAGATTTATTTAAAACAGGATAAAAATGAAAAGCAGAACCACAGATTCTGCTTTTTTGCCATCAAATTATAGAACGTTAATTGCGTTAAGTTCTTTAAATGCGAGTTCTAAACGTGCAACTAAAGAATCTTGACCTTTACGTAACCATACACGAGGATCGTAATATTTTTTATTTGGTGCATCAGGACCTTCAGGATTACCTAATTGTCCTTGTAAATAAGCTTCATTCGCTTTGTAATAATCTAAAACACCAGCCCAGTTAGCCCACTGTGTATCAGTATCAATATTCATTTTGATAACACCATAGCTTACTGCTTCTGCAATTTCTTCTGGTGTAGAGCCAGAACCACCATGGAACACGAAGTTCAATGATTTTTCAGGTAAATTAAATTTTTCTGATACATATTTTTGTGAGTTATCTAGAATTTTTGGCGTCAACTTAACGTTACCTGGTTTATAAACACCATGCACATTACCAAATGATGCAGCAATAGTGAAACGAGGGCTAATCGCGCTCAAACGTTCATAAGCATAAGCAACATCTTCTGGTTGTGTATAAAGTGCTGAACTATCCATATGGCTATTATCAACACCATCTTCTTCACCACCAGTACAACCTAATTCTAATTCTAATGTCATTTTCATTGCCGACATACGAGCTAGATATTGACAACAAATATCAATGTTATCTTTTAATGTTTCTTCTGAAAGATCGATCATATGAGAAGAAAACAATGGTTTACCTGTTTTAGCAAAATGAGTTTCGCCAGCATCAAGTAATCCATCAACCCAAGGCAATAATTTTTTCGCACAATGGTCGGTATGTACAATAACTGGTACGCCATATTTTTCTGCCATAAGATGAACATGTTTAGCGCCAGATACAGCACCTAACACAGCACACTCTTGCCCTTCAAGTTTTAAACCTTTACCTGCAATAAATTGTGCACCGCCATTAGAAAATTGAACAATAACAGGAGAACCTACTTTAGCTGCCGTTTCAATGACTGCATTAATTGTATTTGTATCAACACAGTTTACCGCTGGTAGGGCAAAATTATTTTCACGTGCAATTTGGAACACCTTTTGAACATCATCACCAGTTACCACACCAGGTTTAACGACATCAGAAATTTTTGTAACCATTTTATTACCTATAAATTTATTAATATAAAAAGTAGTAAGGATGAGTAATTAGCTCATCCTTACTTTTAAACTAAAATGTTATGCTTTTGCTCTTTCTTCTAACATTGCAACAGCTGGAAGTTTTTTACCTTCAACAAATTCAAGGAAAGCACCACCACCAGTTGAAATATAAGAGATTTTATCTTCAATACCAAATAAATCAATTGCAGCTAATGTATCTCCACCACCGGCAATTGAAAAACCTTGGCTATCAGCAATTGCTTTAGCAACAATTTCAGTACCACGACGGAAATTAGGGAATTCAAATACACCTACAGGACCATTCCACAGTATAGTTTTTGCATTCTTAATAATATTTGCTAATACTTCTGCTGATTTATCGCCTAAATCAAGAATTTGCTCATTTTCTTTAACATCTTTTACTGATTTTTCAGTTGCCGTAGCTGTTTCACTAAATTCAGTGGCAACGCGTACATCAGTAGGTACAGGAATTTCACAGTTAGCCATTAGTTTTTTAGCTTCTGGAATTAAATCGGCTTCATAAAGTGATTTACCAACATTATAACCTTCTGCTGCAATGAAAGTATTAGCAATACCACCACCAACAATAATTTGGTCAGCAATTTTTGAAAGTGAATCAAGAACAGTTAACTTAGTTGATACTTTAGAACCAGCAACAATAGCAACCATTGGTCTTGCTGGATTATCAAGCGCTTTACCTAATGCATCTAATTCAGCCGCTAATAATGGACCTGCACAAGCAACAGGAGCAAATTTACCAGCACCATGAGTTGAAGCTTGTGCACGGTGAGCAGTACCAAAAGCATCCATTACATAAATGTCGCAAAGTGCAGCGTATTTTTTAGATAAAGTTTCATCATCTTTACCTTCACCGACATTGAAACGCACATTTTCAAGAACAACTAATTCACCCTCTTTAACATCCACACCATCAAGGTAATCTTTTACTAAACGAACAGGGAAAGATACATGTTCTTTCAAGTAATCAACAACAGGTTGTAATGAAAATTCAGGATTATACTCCCCTTCCGTTGGGCGACCAATATGAGAAGTAACCATTACTTTAGCACCTTTCTTGATCGCTTCTTCAATAGTCGGTAGTGATGCTTTAATTCGCGCATCAGAGGTTACTTTACCATTTTTAACTGGCACATTAAGATCTGAACGAATAAATAAACGTTTTCCTTTTAGATCAAGATCTTGCATTCTAATAATAGACATGTGACTTCCTCTTATAAATATCAATATAATAAAATTATGACTATTCTAACATAAAATTTTCTTTTAGGTTACAACCATTATTGTTCACATACTGAACATCTGATAGAAATAAAAAATTTGTTATCAAGGTAAAAAATTTTATATAACAGCATTGACAATAGAGAGAAAATCAGGCATATTTTGCCGCCTTATTAATATGTAATTTTTATCTAAACTTGGGAGTTGACTTTGGCTAATATCAAATCAGCTAAGAAACGTGCGGTTCAATCCGAAAAACGCCGTAAACATAATGCTAGTAACCGTTCAATGATGCGTACTTATATTAAAAAAGTTTACGCAGCTGTTGCAGCTGGTGATAAACAAACAGCTGAAGTGGCATTCAAAGACATGCAGGCAGTTGTTGATCGTCAAGCGGCTCGTGGCTTAATCCACAAAAACAAAGCTGCACGTCATAAAGCGAATTTAATTAAGCAGATTAAAGCATTGGCTTAATGCTGTTATCTATTAACTATTATAGTTAGAAAGAATAATAAAAAGTGGTGTAAGCCACTTTTTTTATTTGTATACTAATCCGTTATTCGATATTAATAAGAGAGTATATTGTGGTTCAGCGTGATTATGTAAGAAAAAAGAGCCGATCAAAAAAAAATAATTCACGAAATAAGCCTAATTTAATGATATTTTTGGCCATTATTATCATTATTCTATTTTCTACTATTCTCTATTACGTTGCGAATAACAAACCAACTCAACCAGTTAAACCCCCAAAAGTAAAAACCCAACCTCCGGCAATAACATTACCAGAACGACCGCAAGAACGTTGGACTTATCTTAAAGAACTTGAAACTCCAAATGCTAGTTATGATTCAAGAGCAAGTGAACGGCAACAAATTTTAGATAGCTTTGTCAATAATTCACGTCCTGTCACGCCGCCGGCTAAAAATAATAGTGTGACCAAGCAAGAAACCACTTCATCTATAACTACGCAAAATGTTGGTACTGCAAATAAATGGATATTGAAGTGCGGAGCATTCAAAGATAAAGCTAACGCCGAAACCCTTAAAGCAAGAATTGCAATGATTGGCATCAGTGGTAGTATATCTTCTGGTCAATTATATCGAGTCACTGCAGGACAATATACTAATAAAAATGAGGCAGATAAGGCATTAAACTCATTAAAAAATAATGGGATTAATGATTGTATTATTTCTAACTAAAAAGAAAAATATGAAATCATTCAAAAATATACAGCTGTTTACTAAAATGTTATGGTTGCGTATAAATCAAGACCGTTTAACAACATCCGCTGCTGGGTTAGCTTATACAACAATCCTTGCTTTAGTGCCACTTATTACTGTTATATTTTCTCTACTCTCTGCTTTTCCTATGTTTGACGAGGTCAGTCTTTCATTAAAAAAAATAATTTATAACAACTTAGTTCCAACGGCTAGTGACACTATCGAGAATTATTTAGAACAATTTATTGGCAATACTAAAAAAATGACCTTTATGGGGGTAATCGGTTTAATTGTTACATCGCTTCTATTAATTAATTCAATTAATACTGCGCTAAATCACATATGGAAAACCAAGCGTAAGCGATCATTCATGTACAATCTAACGATGTATTGGACCATATTAACTTTAGGCCCTATTTTAGCTGGTTCAAGTGTTGCAATAAGTTCTTATGTGTTTTCACTAAAATGGCTTTCTACTGCGACAACAGGTAACTTTCTATTCAGTTCTTTACCATTTTTTATATCTGTAGCTGGTTTCTGGTTGCTTTATAGTATTATTCCTACTGAATCAGTACCTTTTAAAGAGTCCATAGTTGGAGCCATTGTCGCAGCAATATTATTTGAATTAGGAAAACGAGCATTTGCGCTGTATATAACTTCTTTTCCAACTTATCAACTTATTTATGGAGTTGTATCATCAATTCCCATTATGTTAGTTTGGATCTATTTTTCTTGGTGCATTGTTTTGTTTGGCGCTGAGTTTGCAGCAACCTTAACGGACTTTAATCGCAAAAAGCACGCAGTTGAAAATCAATCATTACCAGAGTAATTATTTTATGATCGCCTTAATCCAACGTGTTAAACAAGCTAGTGTTACGGTTGATAATCAAGTTATTGGACAAATTAATCATGGATTACTAGTATTATTAGGTGTAGAACAAGAAGATAATGAGCAAAAAGCAATACGCTTATGTGAAAAAGTTCTAGGGTACCGAATATTTAGTGATAATGAAGGCAAAATGAATTTAAATGTTAGCCAAACTAATGGTGAACTATTAGTTGTTTCTCAATTTACACTAGCAGCCGATACACAAAAGGGTATGCGCCCTAGTTTTACTAAAGGTGCAAAACCGGATGAAGCCAATAAACTATATCAATTTTTTGTTGAACAATGTAAAAAGAAAATTAATACACAAACAGGTCAATTTGCAGCTGACATGCAGGTTTCCTTGATAAATGATGGACCAGTAACATTCTGGCTACAAGTCTAATCATAATCGCAATATTAAATATTATGCCCTGATATAAGGACATAATATTTATAGTTGTTAATTTATTTTAGATTTTTTAACATCTCTATTGCTGACTGGTTCTCATCTAAACCTAATTTATTCAGTTTATTAACATAAAATTGTTTTACATCATTCCATCGATAATAAGGGTAACTATCGGTTTTAATAGGTAAATGTACCTCTCGCTCATTTAGTAATACTTTGATTAAAATCGGTTGATGAGTTTGCTTACTTTTATAAAAAATCCATTGAATGTTCGCCCCCATAGGGATAATTTTATCTGCTCGCCATACAGTGGGATAATTAAACAGTGTTTTAGTAACATTAGCAGAGCCTTCAATTTCAAGTAAAGTGGCTAATGGTGAAACCGTTTCAGCATGCGCAAAGCGCAAATTAGCATCCACATTATTATCAACGATTGCCTTATCAGCAGAGTGAATCATATCCCATAATAATGGTGCAGCAATTTTAATTTGAATACCTGTAGCATCAAAGGCAGGGCCTATTTGCAAATAATTTTTTGTAGTAACAACTGTATTAAGCCATGTCTTTTGTTCTGCTGAAAAATAACGATCTAAATCAAGATGATTGTCCGTTAAAACTTGTGGCGAAAAAGCCTGCAATTCTTGATACAATTGGTATACTGCAATAACAAAATCCGATGTTTTTACTAATGTATCCTCAGATTCATTCAATCCTTTTTTTAACTTAATTAAAAAAGATTTTTTAAAAATGCCTTTGGCAACTTGTTTACTCATCTGTTTAGTTTGAGAAGCATACTCAAGAGATTTCACGGCATCTTTCACTACTTTACTTTTTTTATATTCACTATAGGCAGGAGAATACTCAAAAAAGCGCAATAATGTTTGTTCATTGTCTGGTTGTTGAACCACATGAATATTAGGGTATTTAGCTTTAAAAGAATCAATAAAAATTTCTGCTGTTTCTTTTGCTCTTGGAGAACTGCTTGAAATAACTTCAATTTTTTTTCCTTTAAATACTGTTGGATTATTTTCCAGCATTCGGTTACTTATCAAACTAATATCTTTGCGACCCAGATTGGTAAGCTGACCATAGTGGTTCTGATTTAATTGCTTAAGGATAGTGACTTGCCTAAGAAGATCTTTTCCTGAATCAGTCAATTGATGTTGACTGTCAGCCAATGATAGAATGTGATAAGCAAGATCTTCATGCTTTGATTTACTTATATACCGCGAGCCATGGCGCCCAATATGATCAATATAAAAAGCTTGATAGTCTGTTGGAGCAGAAGTAAGAGTTTGGTTAGAATTGTATTGGTAAGCTGTTTTGGAACCAGCAATCACATTGGTTTGAGCAAAACTTAATGAAGTAAAAGTAAATAGAAAAACAGTCAATAATTTACGGGAACTGTGCATAATCATATTTTTATCTCCATTTAAATACTAATATTAACGCAATTAGGATTAAGATGAAAACGTGGTTAATAGATGCCACAAGAATCAATATTCTTTTCGTATTTTAACACAGCCACTTCTCTAAACTTGATCTATAGTAAAATTTTACAAAAAGAAGATGATTATTTTCATAACGCTCTTTTATTTTTTGTAAAAAAGATTATCTTATTAAGCATTCAAGATAACTTCCATTTAATTAATCAAAAATAATGAAATTATATGGCCTTTCTGGCACCAAAATTAGCTGTGCATTTATTTCAGCATGTATAACTACCCCTTATAACACAACGCGTTTTTTTAAAGATTTAATAGCTGGGATAACCGTTGGTATTATCGCTATACCACTAGCAATGGCTCTTGCAATTGCCAGTGGCGTTCCACCACAACATGGACTTTATACCGCAATTATAGCCGGTTTTGTTATTGCTCTAACGGGAGGATCTCGTTTTAGTGTTTCGGGACCTACCGCCGCATTTGTCGTTATCTTATATCCAGTATCATTACAATATGGTTTATCTGGATTATTAATTGCAACATTATTATCGGGTGTTTTTCTAATATTGATGGGCATGATTCGATTAGGAAGATTAATTGAATATATTCCATTACCTGTGGTATTAGGGTTTACCTCAGGCATAGCAATTACCATTGCTACTATGCAAATTAAAGATTTTTTCGGTTTGACTCTTGAACATATGCCTGAAAGTTATATAAGCAAAGTTATTGAATTAGCTAAGACTTTACCATCAATTAATATTGCAGACACAATTGTCGGAATGGTAACGCTAATTGTATTAATTGTATGGCCAAAATTTCGAGTGAAGATATCTGGTCACTTACCAGCATTAGTTGCAGGTATTATTGTCATGTTTATATTTAATCAATTCGGCTATCAGATTGAAACCATAGGCTCACGATTTACCTATACACTTGCTGATAATACTATTGGTCATGGTATTCCTTCGGTACTACCTGAATTTGTATTACCATGGGAAAATGCTGAATTTAATTGGGATTGGACAACACTTTCTGCTTTACTTCCGATTTCATTGACTATGGCAATGTTATGCGCTATTGAATCACTGCTTTGTGCTGTAGTGTTAGATGAGATGACCCACACAAAACATCACTCAAACAGTGAACTTATTGGTCAAGGTTTAGGCAATATTATTGCACCGTTTTTTGGTGGCATTTCGGCTACCGCCGCTATCGCACGATCAGCTGCGAATGTTAAGGCTGGTGCTACATCACCTATTGCAGCCGTATTACATTCATTAGTAGTATTACTTGCTCTTATTTGCTTTGCACCACTTTTATCTTATATTCCACTATCAGCAATGGCCGCTCTGCTATTAATAGTGGCTTGGAATATGAGTGCCGTGCAACGAGTGATGTATATCATCAAATGCGCACCTAAAGATGATATTTTAATTATGTTAATCTGTATGTCACTTACCGTATTATTTGATATGGTTATAGCAATTACACTTGGCATAGTATTGGCTTCCATATTATTTATGCGCCGTATTGCTCGAATGACCCGCTTAGTTGAGTTAAATCGAAGTGATGATAAAACCTTAGTTTTACGTGTTAATGGCCCACTGTTTTTTGCTGCGGCAGAAAAAACTTTTGTTGAGCTTTATAAAAAAATTAACGGATATGAGCATATTATATTACAATGGGATGCCGTACCAATTCTGGACGCTGGTGGACTTAATGCCTTAATACATTTTATTGATGAATTGCCAGAACATGTTGATTTATCAATTTGTGAATTGCAATTTCAGCCATTAAAAACATTAGCTCGCGCCAAAATTGTACCTATCCCCAATAAACTAATGTTCTTCTCAACATTAGATGAAGCATTGAAAGATAAAGAGTAGTTTCATCGTAGTTTTTAAGTTATTCAATAAGTAAGTAGTAAGATCTGTGGTACACCTAAAGAATACCACAGATCAGTAGTAATCATTACCTCCGCGATCTTTCTTTTCTGCTGCTAACTATGATTAGCAACTCTATGATCAGAAAGATATTTTATTTAAATGTAAACTTAAATATAAAAGCAGGAAAATAATATGATATCTGATGAAAACAACGTTCAATATATAAAACAAAAATCAAATTGGTTAATCGTAATTGGCTTTATTTTAATTGTATTAGGATGTTTAGCCTTAGGCTATCAGTTCATGGCTACTGTTTTTTCTGTCTATTTTATTGGTACATTAATTTTAATTGCAGGAATCGCACAAACAATAAATTCATTTAACCTTAAAGGCTTTGGTCAAACGGCATTATGGGCAATAATGGGCATTTTATACATTATTGTTGGCTTAATTTCTTTTTTCCGGCCGATTGCGGTTTCATCAGCTTTAACTTTAGTGATAGCAATATTGCTAATTATGAGTGGCTTTACGCAAATTTTTGCCTCTTTTAGTAATCGAAATTTACCGCGTTGGGGATGGGTACTCACTTCTGGTATTATAACCCTAATTTTAGGTTTGATGATAATTACTGGCTGGCCATATGATAGTCTTTGGGTACTAGGAATGTTTTTAGGTATTGACCTTATATTCCAAGGTTTTGCATATGTAGCAATTGGTTTTGCTGTAAAAAACTGATGCTTTAATATTAAAGGGTTGCCCATAATTGCTATTTAAATAATGTAAGCAACCCTTACTTGTTGTAATAACAAAAACGTTTGATTCAATTAAAATTAACGATATTTAAATTCACCAAAAACGATTATTTATAACTTTTATTCGTTCTAGCTTTTACTTCTTTCATGGTCTGTAAAATTCGATGATAATTATCTAATCTTGAATGTGCGATTTTGCCATCTCTTACAGCTTGTTGTAATAAGCAACCTGGCGTATCAAGATGATTACAATCACGGAATTGACATCCACCTAAATAGTCATCGAACTCTTTAAAACCACTAATTACCTGTTCTGGCTCTAGATGCCATAAACCAAATTCACGAATACCTGGTGAATCAATAATATCACCTCCATTTGGCAAATGATAAAGTCTGGTTGAAGTAGTAGTATGTTGTCCAAGACCGGATAATTCAGAAATATTTCCAGTTACAGCCGATTGCAATTGATGTGGTAATAATAAATTAATAATACTTGATTTACCGACACCTGACTGCCCAACTAAAATGGATATTTTATCCTGCAAGACAGCCTGCAATGCAGCAATTCCTTGGTGATTCTGACAAGAAACATATAAAACTTGATAGCCAATATTTGTGTAAATAGCTAATTGCTTTTCAACTTCTACTCGTTGTTCATCACTTAATAAATCAATTTTGTTTAAGACAATGATTGGCTCAATATCGGTTACTGCGCAAGCCACTAAATAACGATCAATAATATTAAGTGATAATTCAGGCAAAACCGCTGAAATAATCACTATTTGATCAACATTGGCTGCCACTGGTTTCACCCCATCATAAAAATCAGGACGAACCAATTCAGAATGCCTTGCATGTACCGCCTCAATAATGCCATTGGTATTGGGCTCCAAACTTTCGCGCCACACGACTTTGTCGCCAGTCACTAACGATGGTAAAGTACGCCGAATACTACAGCGATAAATGTTTCGTGCGTTATCTTCAACATCAGCCGACTTACCAAAACGACTTATCACCACACCATCACGAGGTGATGAAAAATTTGACAGATTTTCATCTTGTTTGGTTTCTAATCGTTGTTGATGTTTAGCCGCCACGCGTCTTTTTTGATTTTTGGATAGTTGATTTTTTGCCACAGTCACTAATTTTTGCTAAAACAGTTTGACAGTTATGCTACACTACTCGGCATCAAAAAGAAAACTTCTATAACAAATTATGACCACACAATCACAAATTAACAGCAACAATCTTATTTGGATCGATCTTGAAATGACTGGGCTTAATCCAGTAACCGATCGTATTATTGAAATTGCAACTATTGTAACTGATTCTAATTTAAACATTTTAGCTGAAGGTCCTGTTATTGCCATTCATCAATCCGACGATCAATTAGCCTTAATGGATGATTGGAACAAAAATACCCACGGCAAGTCTGGTTTAATTGAACGAGTACGTCAAAGTACCGTTAATGAACAACAAGCCGAACAACAAACTATCGAATTTTTAAAACAGTGGGTACCGGCAAACAGCTCACCAATTTGCGGTAACACTATTGGTCAAGATCGTCGTTTTCTATTTAACTATATGCCTAATTTAGAAAGTTATTTTCATTACCGCTATTTAGACGTCAGTACTATAAAAGAATTAGCTAAACGATGGAAACCTGAAATTTTAAAAGGAATTACAAAGCAAAGTACCCATCAAGCGCTTGATGATATTCGTGATTCAATTGCAGAGCTTATTTATTATCGCCAACATTTTTTTAAGCTTAAGAACTAATTGATATGCAATTACTTTATACCATTTTACTCTATCTTATTCAGCCATTGGTATGGATAAGATTACTTTGGCGCAGCCACAAAGCGCCAGCATATCGTAAACGTTGGTTTGAACGGTATGGTTTTTGCAAAAATAAAGTGAAAGCAAATGGTATTTTAGTCCATGCGGTATCCGTGGGTGAAACCATTGCTGCTGTTCCACTTATTAGAGCATTGCAGCGACGATATCCCGCTTTGCCCATTACCGTCACAACCATGACACCAACAGGCTCTGAGCGAGTTAAATCATTATTAAAAGATAGTGTGAGTCATGTCTATTTACCATATGACCTACCGTGCGCTATCAAACGTTTTTTAAAAATAACCCAACCCAAATTAGTCATTATTATGGAAACCGAACTTTGGCCTAATTTTATTAGCCAATGCCATAAGAACGCTATTCCTTTGATTATTGCTAATGCTCGCTTGTCGGAACGCTCAGCAAATCGTTACAGTAAATTAGGCACAACCATTAACCGATTATTAGCTAAAATCAGTATGGTTGCCGCACAAAATAAGCAAGATGGTGAACGCTTTACAGCATTAGGTTTACCCAGCGATCATCTAACCGTAACAGGCAGTATTAAGTTCGACATCAATTTAACAACTGAGCAACAACAAAAAATTGCTAACTTAAAACAACAATGGCAATTAAACCGCCCCGTTTTTATTGCAGCTAGTACCCATGATGGTGAAGATGAAATCATCTTAAAGGCATTTAAACAATTATTATTACAGCATCCTGATTTATTATTAATCCTAGTGCCCCGTCATCCTGAACGTTTTAAAACAGTCGAAAAAATGATTAAAAATAATGAATTTAATTATATAACTCGTAGTTCGAACCAAATTCCAACCGATCAAACACAAGTGGTCTTGGGTGATACCATGGGTGAACTGTTAGAACTTTATAGCATGGCAGATATTGCCTTTGTTGGTGGTAGCTTAGTCGAGCATGGTGGACATAATCCTCTAGAACCAGCCTTACATCATATTCCAATTATTAGCGGTCAATATTTTTTCAATTTCAAAATCATCTGCGAACAGTTAATTGCTGCAAACGGAATGATAATTTGTGACAGCACAGCAGAAGCTTTATATTTAGTAGTAAACAACCTATTAAATAATAAAACAGAAAGCCAACAAATTGGTGAAAATGCCTACCAAGTATTAAAGCAAAATCAAGGTGCATTAGATAGGCTTCTTGGTATTATAAGTCGTTATCTTTGTTCAAAATAAGGATTAGCTATGGATAAAAAACAAGGGTTATTACTGGTTAATCTCGGAACACCAAGCGCTGTCACGCCTGATGCAATAAAACACTACTTAACCGAATTTTTACTTGATAGGCATGTGGTGGATTTACCTGCTTTTTTTTGGTATCCAATTTTAAAGTATCGAGTGTTACCAAAACGGGTACCTTATATTATTAACCACTATAAAAAAATTTGGATAGATAATTCATCACCATTGATGCATTATAGCCAACAACTGTGTGACAAGTTACAACAGGAATTACCTAATATTCATTGTCAATTAGCCATGACCTATGGCGAGCCAAATCTTCAATTAGCATTAAATAATCTGCAATCGTGTAAGAAAATAACGGTATTACCATTATTTCCCCAATATTCGACCACAACAACATTAGCGGTGCTTGATAAACTAAAGACAATTAAATCCTCTCAATCAATAACCAATAATATTCATTACATCCGCGATTATGCTGATCATCCAAGTTATATTAATGCTCTATATTTGCTGATTAAACAGGCATTTGAAGAGCAAGGAGAGCCTGAGGTATTAGTACTATCTTATCACGGAATTCCTGAACGTTATATTCATAAACGTAAAGATGATTACATAGAGCGTTGCCAACTAACCACATTATTATTAATTGAGAAATGTGAAGCTAATGGCATTAATATTCCCATTGAAATGGCTTATCAATCTAAATTTGGTAAAGGAAAATGGGTTACGCCAAATACCAGTGATGCTTTGGAAAAGTTAGCGCATGATGGCGTTAAATATGTACATGTTATTTGTCCTGGATTTTCTGTGGATTGTATTGAAACCATTTACGAAATTAACGAAGAAAATCGAGAACTATTTTTACAGGCTGGCGGCAAAAAATTTCATTATATTCATGCATTAAATGATTCTAATTTACAAATTGATTTAATTAAAGATCTAATAAATTATACTCAAACGTATAGTTAACCTGAAACTTTTTGACAAAAATAGGGCTAAAAAGGAATTAATTATCGCTTTAGACCTTTAATATTTTGTTTTCAAATGTACGACTGATTAATATTCATAATAAGTCATTATCTGTCGCACACATATGTTATAACCTATGATAGGATTGTCATTATTGAGAATCTGAGCCCTAAGGAGAAAATTAGATGAAAATAATCATCATTGGCGCTCAAGCTGCAGGAGCGAGTGCTGCTGCTAAAGCCAAAAGAATGAACCCTAATGCTACCATTCGTATTTATGAAAAAACTGACATTGTATCGTTTGGAGCTTGTGGTTTACCTTATTTTATCGGTGATCATTTCACTGATGCTAATGAAATGATATCCCGTACACCACAACAATTCCAACAAGATGGTATTGAAATAAAAACACGTCACCAAGTTGTCGCTATTGATAGCATACAAAAAAAATTAACGATTAAAAATATTAATACAGATGAATGTTTTAATGATAATTATGACAAATTATTAATTGCCGTTGGTGCAAGCCCTATCATTCCAAATTTTACAAATTATAAATTGAAAAATATTTTTACTTTACGCGATCTCAATGATGGTTTAGCCATTAAACAAGCATTATCCGATCCAGCAGTAAAAAACGTCATTGTAGTTGGTGCAGGCTTTATAGGACTTGAAATTGCCGAGTCATTTGTTGCTTTAAATAAGCAAGTCAAATTAATTCAGTTAGATGATAGAGTGCTGGTCGATGCATTCGATGCACAAATTACCGACGTAATTGCAAAGAACATTAAACAACATTGTGATTTACATCTACAAGAACAAGTACAAGGTTTTATAGGGGAACAGCATGTCACTCACGTAATTACCAATAAAGATACTTATCTTGCTGACATGGTTATTATCGCAACTGGAGTGAAACCTAACAGTGAAATTTATCAAAATATTGGTCTTAATATGCTACCAAATGGCGCTATTATTACCGATAGCTATGGACGGACGAATCTTCCGGATATTTATGCAGCAGGTGACTGCGCTGCATTGCAGCATAAAGTCAGCAAAGCGATGGTTTACATTCCTCTTGCCACAGGCGCGAACAAACTGGGCAAGATAGTTGGTGAAAATCTAGGAGGAGGACAGAGTGAATTCCCTGGAACCATCGGTACCTCAGCATTTAAAGCGTTTGATATTGAGGCTGGACGAACAGGCTTAACCGAAAAAGAAGCTCAAAAAGCGGGTATTGCTTATAAAACAGTTATTGTTAAAGATAAAAATCACAGTAACTATGTTGCAGGGCAAACTGAGGTAACAGCAAAAGTAATTTATCACGCCGAGACCCGCACCATTTTAGGTGGACAAATTGCGGGTGGCAGTGGCGCTGTTTTACGAGTAAATACATTAGCAACTGCCATATGGGCAGAAATGAAGATTGATGAATTAGCAATGATGGACTTTCTTTATGCGCCGCCATTTTCAAGACCATGGGACATTTTAAATATTGTAGGTTCAATAGCTAAATAATAGATAAATCATTATTGTTAGCAATAACAACTAAATAATACAAACTATCTTACTTGATACAAAAATCAGTGCATCATAAATTAAGTAAGATTACTAATATGATTTTATTCGATGATTAAATTATCACAATAAAGGGGCAATTATGTCAGATCCCATTTTTCAAGGAACTTTTTTTGAAAAGTTCCTATCTATCACACACTATCAAACTTTAATTGGTATTGGACTACTGCTAGTTTGTTTTTTTGGAGTGATGAAACCATTACAAGATAAAAAAATTAATTTTTCTCTTCGTATGTTAGTTGGGTTAATACTTGGTGCTGTGCTTGGTTTAGGTATACAAGCTGCAGCAGGGTTCCCTGATACATCAAATGTTTGGATGCAAGAGACAGCTACATGGTATGGTCTTTTTGGACGTGCTTTTATTGCCTTTATTCGCATGCTAGTCATTCCTTTGATATTTGTCTCTATTGTTAAAGTCATTATCGATTTTTCTGGTAAAGAAAACCTGCCACAAATCGCATTTAGAGGGATATTCTGGTTACTGTTTACCACGGCAATTGCTTGTATCGTTGGTATTGCTTTGGCTAATTTGTTTGCATTAGGAGAAATCAGCTCTACAACTGATCATCATGCTCAAGCTAAACAATACACTAATATAATTGATACTTTTGTAAACCTTATTCCAAGTAATATCATTGCATCAATGGTTAAAGAAAATATTGTTGGATTAGTTATTTTTTCTGCTCTTATGGGGATTGCTGCCAATCGAATGGAAAAGAAAAATCCACAACCTATTGCTCTGTTTAAAACCTTTATTGAAGCACTTTATAAAATTGTGATGTCAATTGCCATGACCATCATTAAGTATATGCCATATGCAGTCATCGCCCTTCTAGCTAGAACCATTATTTCTAATGGTATACCTGCAATTGTTGAAGTATCAGGTTTTGTTGCAGCCATCTACATTGCCACATTGATCATGTTAATTGTGCATGTTTTAATTGTTATGATTCACGGTATATCACCTGTCATGTTTATTAAAAAAGCCATGGGAACGTGGTTATTAGCCTTTACCAGCCGCTCATCAGTTGGTACATTACCCATGACTATCTCAACTTTAACGGTACGTATGGGAGTCAATACTGGCACAGCAAATTTAGTCGGTTCACTTGGTAGTACTATGGGTATGAATGGCTGTGCAGGTTTCTTTCCTGCGTTACTTGCCGTTATGGTTGCGCATATGGTGGGTATTGATACTAATTTCCAATTTTATATTATGCTGGTCATTGTGGTCGTGATTGGTTCAATTGGTATTGCCGGTATTCCTGGTACAGCAACAGTTGCTGCAACAGTGGTTTTATCTGGTATGGGCATGGCTGAATACTTTCCATTAATTGGTATGGTTCTGGCTGTCGATCCAATCATTGATATGGCACGCACACTAGCCAACGTATCTGGGGCAATGACTGCGGCAGTCGCTACCGATCGTGAAGTGGGACTTATGGATATGAATACTTTCTATGATCCAAATATTTCTCTTGAAAATGAACAGTCGGATGTTTAATTTAAGTAAAGAATATGTAGAATAAAAAAGGACGCTTAAAGCGTCCTTTTTTATTCAAAATTAATGTTTAAATTGTTTTTAACCATGCAGTAACATCATTACCTAAGCTTTTATGGCGCATTGCGTATTGTATAAAGGTTTGTATATAGCCTAATTTATTACCACAATCATGACTTCTGCCTTTAATACAATAGGCATCGACAGGGTCGCTCTCAAGTAACATTGCAATTGCATCCGTGAGTTGAATTTCACCACCAGTGCCTAAAGGTGTTTTAGCTAGTAAAGGCCAGATTTTTTCAGATAAAACATAGCGCCCAACGACGGATTGATTGGATGGTGCTTCTTCAACTGATGGTTTTTCAACGACACTATACATTTGTGTAACAGCACCAGCAGACAATTCTTGACCATGGCAATCGGCAATTCCATAAGAAGAAACTAACTCCTTCGGTACTGGTTCAACCATAATTTGACTATGCTTGGTCTCATGATAATTATTAATCATTGCCGCTAAATTATCTTTTGTTAGATCACTTTCATACTCATCAATAATCACATCTGGTAGCACGACGGCAAAAGGTTCATTACCAACTAAAGGATAAGCACACAATACAGCATGACCAAGCCCTTTGGCTAAACCTTGACGAACACTCGTTATTGTTACATTCTTAGGTAAAATACTTTGTACTTCTTGTAAAAGTTGACGTTTAACACGCGCTTCTAACATTGCTTCTAATTCAAAACTAGTATCGAAGTGGTTTTCAATTGAATTTTTTGATGAATGGGTAACAAAAATGATCTCAGTAATGCCTGCTGCAATACACTCTTTTACTACATATTGAATAAGTGGTTTATCAACCACAGGTAACATTTCCTTTGGAATAGCTTTAGTCGCAGGTAACATTCGAGTGCCAAGACCAGCAACGGGGATAACGGCTTTTTTGACTTTTCCATTCAGAGTTGATTCAAAACTTGATGACATTTTATTTCCTTAAAAAAATTAGCAGATAACACAACTATTACAATAATGTCTATTATCTCTATGCCATATTAACAATATGTATTTTCAACCCATAATGACATTAACATATAGGGAATCAAAATACATGCATGAATAATTGCCCATGTAAAATTTCATATATTACGTCGATTCGGTATCAAATTGTAATAAACGATGAAAAAAGCTAAATCTAACATATTAAACGCAGAATTGATAATCTTTACAAGATAATAACAATTATAAGGGTTAAATTATCAAAAATTAAATAAGAAAGTGAAATAAATTTTTTTTAAAAACTTGATATTATAACTATCAATTTAATCAATAATACTATTAATTATTTGTTCTTGTATAATATCTTATCTATTTATATATTGATAAATCGTTAGATTCAATTAATGCAGGATTATCCCTATCTTTTGCCAAAGAATCAATAGCAATATAAATAATCTGGCAGTTTTGCAAAATCGCTTGTCTTACTACAAATTTCGCTTTACGATCTCGCGCTTCTTTTTGCGCGGAGCTTATATAAAGATCGTCATAACCATCGTCATACAATGTTGCCCTATCGAGTAAAGATTGTGCTCGCCAAAATGTTTGTTTTGGATAATCACGAACCTCAACTTTATTTGTCAATTTTCCTTTCATGCCAGCATAACTTGCTGGTAAATGTTTACTTTGTCGACTTTGGGCAATATAAATATGCGGATAACTTAATATATTTGATGGCAAAGGATTTAATACAAATTCTGTATTAATCATACTTGAATAATGACAGTTTTCAAAGGTTAAAGGTGCAGTTCGAAAATTTAATGAACTGCACCCAGTAAGTAAAAAAAGTATAACTACTACAATATGTCGCATTTTACTTTTTATAATTCATAAAGATATTTACCATCCTTATTATAATTTATCGCTAACTTTTTCAGCTGTTTTCGAAATAGCTTTACCACCAGATTGAACATCTTTGCCTACACCATTAACTGTATTACATCCAACAATGAGGGTTGTCATTGCAATACCGAATACCAGCATTAACATCTTACGTAACATGAATATTCTCCTTTTTGTGACTTGATTATTTTAATGTAGCAAATGCTTGCGCCACACGATGAATATTATGGTGATTTAAGCCTGCCACACACATTCTTCCACTGCCCACCAAATAAACAGCAAAATTATCTTTTAATTGTGTGACTTGTTGTTTACTAAAACCAGTATAACTAAACATACCTCGCTGCTTAACTAAATAATCAAAATTACGTTCTGGAGATTGCTTTTTCAACAAATTAACTAACTCAGAACGCATCGAAACAATACGATTTCGCATTGTTTCAACTTCTTTAAACCAACTCATTTTCAAGTCAGAATCATTTAACACATAACTGACTAATTGGGCTCCATAAGCCGCAGGGCTAGAATAGTTTCGACGAACTGTTGCCTGAAGTTGTCCTAATACTCGACGAGCTGCTTCCTCATTCTCACACAACACAGATAGTCCTCCAACACGTTCGCCATAAAGTGAGAATGTCTTCGAAAACGAATTACTTATAAAACCACAAAGACCAACTTCAGCTGCTTTTTTAATTGCGTAGCTGTCACTTTCAATACTTTCACCAAATCCTTGATAAGCAATATCCATAAATGGAATGAGATCACGTGTTTGTAGTATAGTAATTACTTTATCCCACTGTGCCTGAGTTAAATCAGCACCCGTTGGATTATGACAACAAGGATGCAGTAATACAATGCTTTTGGGAGGCAATAGTTCCAATGTTTCAAGCATTGCATCAAATTTGACCCCACATGTTTGTGAATCAAAATAAGGATAGGTATTTACTTTAAAACCTGCACCACTAAAAATGGCTATATGATTTTCCCATGTTGGATCACTAACCCAAACTTGAGAATTAGGAAAATATCGATGTAAAAAATCGGCACCGATTTTTAGTGCACCTGATCCACCTAATGTTTGTATAGTTGCAATACGTTTATCTTTATAGGCTGAATGTTCTTCACCAAATAGCAATGACTGAATTGCTTGACAATAAGAAGGCAAACCACTCATTGGTAAGTAAAGTTGTGCGCCTTGTTGATTATGGTAAACGTAATCACGAGCAATTTTAATACACTCCAATTGAGGTACAATACTATTTTCATCATAATAATAACCAATACTTAAATTAGTTTTACTTTCACGATGATCATTATTAAATTCAGAGACTAGCGATAAAATCGGATCCCCTGCATAGGATTCTACTTTTTCAAACATATTATAACCTAATTGGCACAATAACTTATAACTGTAGATTATTGCATCAACTCAATTGGCAATCAATCACTAAATACAAGTTCAACTGTAAATAATTCAATTGAATTTTCACTAGGAATTTCAATCATTTTTGATAAGAATAATCAACGATATATTAAATGAATAAATTATTCAATTTAAGTTCAATTTTATACTAAAACGTAGGGTTTACCTGAAACTTTTTGACAAAGATTAGCACTTTTTAGTGCTAATCAAACTAGTTAAAATTATTTAGCTGCAATGACTTCAATTTCAACTTTTGCATCTTTAGGTATACGAGCAACTTGTACACAAGAACGTGCAGGGAATCCGGCATTATTTTCGATAAAAAATGCTTCATAAACCGCATTAACAGCAGCAAAATCATTCATATCAGCTAAAAAAATAGTTGTTTTAACGATATTACTGACTTGATAACCTGCCGATGTGATTATTGCTTTAACATTAGCTAAACTTTGTTTTGCTTGTTCTTTAACGCAAGCTGGCATTTCACCTGTTTCAGGGACTAAAGGAATCTGCCCTGATGCAAATAGTATATTGCCTAAATCGACTGCCTGAACATATGGTCCGATTGCTGCTGGGGCTTTTTCGGTTTGAATCACTTTTGCCATATTCAATTTTTCTCCTTTTGTATTTATTCTATCTCTTCATTACCTTTTATAAGTAATATACCTTTGTTTATCTATCTTCATTTGAACAGGAAGATAATTTGGTGTCAAGTCAATACATAATGATGATCATGGGACTTCTTAAAATTTTCTGATATGATAATCAAAATTTTTTTATTTATTGAGAGTTAACATGTTTGAGAATTTAACCGACCGTTTATCACAGACATTTCGCAATATCAGTGGTCGTGGGCGACTGTCTGAAGATAATATTAAAGAAGCACTGCGCGATGTTCGAATGGCTCTACTTGAAGCCGATGTTGCGCTACCTGTTGTTCGTGAATTTATTAATCAAGTTAAAGAAAAAGCTGTAGGTTTAGATGTCAATAAAAGCCTAACGCCAGGCCAAGAGTTTATTAAAATAGTTCAAGCTGAACTGACGGCTGCAATGGGAGAAGTTAACAGTTCACTCAATTTAGCAACACAGCCACCAGCAGTAATCTTAATGGCTGGTTTACAAGGTGCAGGTAAAACCACCAGTGTTGCAAAACTGGCCAAATTCTTAAAAGAAAAACAGAAGAAAAAAGTACTGGTTGTATCTGCCGATGTTTATCGACCGGCGGCAATTAAGCAGTTAGAAACACTAGCTAAAGCCATTGATGTCGAATTTTTTCCATCTGATATTAATGAAAAACCAGTTAATATTGTAAATAAAGCTATTTCACACGCTAAACTACAATTTTTTGACGTACTTATTGTCGATACCGCAGGTCGTTTACATGTCGATAACGATATGATGGACGAAATCAAGGCTCTTCATCAAGCAATAAACCCAATTGAAACCTTGTTTGTTGTAGATGCCATGACGGGGCAAGACGCGGCCAATACCGCAAAAGCATTTAATGATGCATTACCACTTACTGGTGTGATTTTAACTAAAGTTGATGGGGATGCTCGTGGTGGTGCTGCGCTTTCTATTCGCAATATTACTGGCAAACCAATTAAATTTTTGGGGATGGGTGAAAAGACCGATGCTTTAGAACCATTCTATCCTGATCGCATTGCTTCTCGTATTTTGGGTATGGGGGATGTTATTTCGTTAATTGAAGAATTACAAAGTAATGTCGATCGCGAGAAAGCAGAAAAAATCGCCAAAAAATTGAAAAAAGGCGATAAATTTGATTTTAATGATTTTCAAGATCAGCTTAAACAAATGCGCAATATGGGCGGTATGGGTGCAATGCTGGCAAAATTACCTGGCGTTGGTCAACTGCCGGATCATATCAAAGCACAAATGGATGATAAAATCACTATCAAAATGGAAGCAATTATTGGCTCAATGACGCTCAAAGAGCGTGCAAATCCTGAAATCATTAAAGGTTCACGTAAGCGTCGAATTGCAATGGGTTCAGGAACCCAAGTACAAGATGTGAATAAACTCTTAAAACAGTTTGACGATATGCAAAAAATGATGAAGAAAATGAAAGGTGGTGGCATGATGAAGATGATGCGCCAGATGAAAGGTTTAATGGGCGGTGGAATGGGATTCCCTCCACGTTAAATCTACGCTTAATTTCTTCCTTGTAAAAGGGTCATAATTGAACATTAGACTATCAAAAAAATCGCGCCTTCAACAGCGCGATAATTTTTTTTAATTACCTGATTTAACCGATTCAATCTTTGTTGGGCGATTCATGGTGAGTACGGTACCTATTGATGAAACAATAATAAACACAATTGCTAACCACTGATAACTCGATAATTGTTCGTGCAACACAATTAAACCAGAAAGCGCAGCAAAAACAGGTGATAAACTCATTAAAGTACTAAATGTTTGCGCAGGCAATTTTGGTAGAGCAATCATATCTAATCCATAAGGAATAGCTGAGGCCAATAAAGAGACAACAAACACCAAAGGGAGTAGATCTAACGAGAACATAGCACTACCACTTTGCCATACACCAATTGGAAATAAAAAGCACGAAGCAATTACCGACCCAATAGCGACGCTTGAAGATCCATAAATAGCACCAGCTTTACGCCCAAATAAAATGTAACATGCCCAACAACTGCCTGCTAATAAAGCAAATAAAATACCGATAGGATCTAAATTCCCTGACGCTTGATGAATAGGCAGTAACATAGCTAATCCGATCACGGCAATACCTAGCCAAATAAAATCAAACAATTGACGTGATGAACACATGGCTACCATTATTGGTCCTGTCAATTCGATAGCTACAGCAATGCCTAAAGGAATTCTAGCGATAGCACTATAAAAAGCTAAATTCATACAACCAATTGAAATACCGTATAAAAATATAAATTTTAATGCCGGTTTAGGTATTGGTTTTCGCCAAGGTTTAAAAATGATAATTAAAATTATAGCCGAAAAACATAATCGCCAAGCGGTCATACCTTCAGGTCCTAACACAGGAAAAAGATATTTGGCGATTGAAGCACTACCTTGAATGGAGATCATCGAAACAAAAATCAAAAAAACCGGCCAAGATCTTTTAAACATAAAAATACCTTACTTTAATATATTGAACTTATTGTCTATTTAATTAATGCCAAAAAGTTTGAGATAAACGATACATTTGAGTATAAAATAGACGCTTAAATAACTTACTTAACATTTACCGATTAATTAATTTTCTCTTTTTACTGACAATAAGGCTAGATCTTGTAATGCTTGTTTATAAGGTGAGTCAGGTAAAATAGCAATAACATCCGATGCTTTACGGGCTTCCGCCTGAGCAGCTTGCAAGGTAAACTCAAGTGAACCACATTCATCCATAATATGTAAAATGCGATTTAATAAATGTCGACCATTGCCTTGTTCTATAGCCCGACGAATTAATGCAGCATCCTCAGCATTTTTAGTGTGATGCATGGCGTGTAGGAGCGGTAAGGTTGGCTTGCCTTCATTAAGATCATCTCCTAAATTTTTTCCTAATTTTTGATTATTATCGGCACTGTAATCCAATAGGTCATCAATAATTTGAAAGGCAGTACCTAAATATTTACCGTACTCTTGTAAGGCAAACTCTTGCTGTTCATTTGCACCAGCTAACACCGCAGCAGAATGCGAAGTTGCCTCAAATAAACGGGCTGTTTTGCGATAAATAACTTCTAAATATTGTTCTTTGGTAATATCAGGATCATTACAATTAATTAATTGCTGTACTTCCCCTTCAGCAATAACATTAGTTGCTGCCGACATGATAGTCAAAACCTTAAACGATTCTGTACGCACCATCATTTGAAAAGAACGTGTATAAATATAATCACCGACTAATACACTAGCAGCATTACCAAATAAAGCATTGGCGGTCGATTTACCACGCCTTAAATCAGACTCGTCTACTACATCATCATGCAATAAAGTGGCGGTATGAATAAATTCAATAAAAGCGGCCGTAATAATATGTTTGTCACCTTGATAATTAAGTGCTTTAGCAATTAATAAAGCAATAACAGGACGAATACGCTTTCCTCCACTGCTAATAATATAATTGCCCAACTGATTAATCAAAGCCACATCTGAACTTAGTTCAGCTTGTATAGCTTGGTTCACTTTAACTAAATCATCTTTTACCAGATCGAGTATTTGATTCATTGATGGATTATTCATCAGTTTAACCGCTAGAAATAATAGATATTAATCTTGCTATTATCTGATAAATATTTTTATGCAACAAGAGTTGCGGATCATATTTTAAAAAAAACTACAAATGATAAGCATTTTCATTTAAAATACCCACCTTAAGTTAGAAATGTTTATTAGTATGAAGATTAACTTTGATATAGATATCAGTGATGAAAAGATCCCTCAATCCATTGCTAAGAAAGAGGAAAGAGGTGTTTATTTATATGCATTTATTGCTGTAATGTCACATTTGTGTATACTTACTTTATTGTTTTGTTCTACGCTATTTGTAAAAGACATCGTTGCAGATGAGGGCGATAATTCAATTAAAGCCATAATGATTGATTTTTCTCTTGCTGCTCCAGAACAATCATTAGTTGAAAATACACCTGATATTCAAGGTGCTCAAGACAGTGAAATTATTGATAACAAACCAATTGAAGAGACACCAATTGTTGAACCTGAACCTATTGAAGAAACAATACCTGACAAACCTGCAGTAATAACTGAAAAAGATATTATTGTAAAACAAAAAGATAAACCTAAGAAAAAACACCGTCCTGTGCAAAAAGCATCACGTCAACAAGTAAGGCAAGAAGTCATTGCTGAAAATATCTCTAATACTTCAGTTGCCCCACAAATATCTGATAGTCGTCGATACTCAGGCAATCCTTCACCGATTAGTCGCAATCAACCCGAGTATCCTCGCCGAGCACTTGATATGCGTTTAGAAGGTTATGTGATAGCACTGTTTGATATAAACAGTAATGGACGTATTGAAAATATTCGGATTATAGAAGCAAAACCCAATAATATCTTTAATCGATCAGTAATTAGTGCAATGAAAACGTGGAGGTATCAACCTATTGCAGCGAAAGATCAGAAAATAAAAATTATCTTTAATCGAGATAAATCCATTAGTTTGGACTAATTATTCGCATAATCGTTTTAAGTGACAACAACAAAGCCATAACTTAAAACTCGAAAGTTATGGCAATAGTTATCTATACTCTACAAGTGATTGACCATCAATTTTTCAATTTGTTCAGGCTCTTTAGGAACATCCGCGGTCAAAACTTCATTACCAGATTCGGTAATTAAAATATTATCCTCAATACGAATGCCAATACCTTTATAGCGATCTGGTACATCAGCATCTTTATTAATATACAATCCTGGCTCGACAGTTAACACCATTCCTGGTTCTAAAATTCGATCTCGTCCACTACCAACATCATGCACATCAATGCCAAGCCAATGCCCTAAACCATGCATATAAAACGCCAAATAGGCTTTATTAGCAATTAGACTGTCTACATCACCTTGCATAATGCCTAACTTAACTAAACCTATCACCATCGTTCGTACGACTTGGTCATTAACGTCTTTAATGGATGTGCCAGGTTTGAGAAGATGAATTGCCTGATATTGAGAAGCCAAAACGATATTATAAATCTCACGTTGTGCTTGGTTAAATTTGCCATTAATTGGAAATGTTCGAGTAATATCTCCTGCGTAGTATTGATACTCACACCCCGCATCAATCAAAACCAAATCCCCATCTTTCAACTGCTCACTATTATTTTCATAATGCAAAATACAACCATTATTGCCACCACCAACAATGGTGTTATAAGATGGAAAGCGTGCACCGTGCCAAGCAAATTCGTGTAAAATTTCGGCTTCTAATTGATATTCATACATTGAAGGCGCACATTTTTGCATTGCTCTAACATGTGCCACTGCACTAATTTTACATGCCTTACGTAATAGTTGCATCTCAAAATCGGACTTAAACATCCGCATCTCATGCACTATTGGTCGCCAATCAATGATAGAGCTTGGTGCCACTAAATTTAATCTACCCCCTTGTCTTAAAGTCGCCTGTACTTGGTTAATAATTTTATCGGCATATTGATAAAGCTGATCAGCATGATAAATTGCAGTTTTACCATTTAATAAATCGGGCAATATGGTATCAATTTCATCAAAAAGATAAGCTTCATCAACGAAAATTGATGCCAATGCAGCTTGCTGACCTAAACGATATCCCGTCCATGTCTCTGCCAAAGGATCCTTTTTTCGATTGAATAATACATACCGCGCACTATTATCTTGTTGTTTAATCACAGCCAACACTGACTCTGGCTCAGCAAAATGGGTAAAATACCAAAAATCACTATTTTGTCGATATGGATAATGAGTATCGTTACTTCGTGTTACTTCAGGAGCAGCGAAAAAAAGAGCAACACTATTGGGCACCATCTGCGCAAGCAACTTTTCACGACGCAAAATAATTTCTGTTTTAATATCTGTTTTCATCATTATGACGACCTTAATTAAGATTAGTTACTAGTTAATCTTAATGAATTGTTGGTGTTATTTCGGTTTCATTGAATTCGTCAAAACATAACATTGATGTTATACGTACATATTCTTTAATTTCTTCAAACGCAAACTCAAGTTCTTGTTGATTTTCTTGCTCATCATAGCCCAAATTAACAATTTGACGTAAATCATAAATAGCTTCACCCACATCACCTTTAATTCGATTAATTTTGGGTTGTACTAGCCCTATACCAAGTAAAAAATGATTTACCCAACCAACTAAATCATCAATTTGTGCATACAAATCTTTGTCACTAAGAAACAATTGAAATTCAAAATCTTCATCTAAGAGTTGTTGCTTAGTTAACTGATAAAGTTTAGTAATTTGCTCATTCAGAGGTGCAACAACAGTTTGACCATTATTTAACATATCTTCAACTAAAGGACGCCAACTCTCATCATGGTTACCTCCGGCTAAAATACCTACGATAAAACCATGCAACTCAGCTGCTGTAATCCCTACTTTATATTGGACTAATTGACGATTAAGTTCGTCATAATTAATAGTTTCCGCCATTATGTCACCTTGATGTTGTCATATCACAAAAAATGCATTTCTGCACTTTTCACAAATTTAGTATATAATTCTAAGCTTGCTATAAATAATAAACAGGTTACTGAGCTTTATAAAGGAATTATTTTGAAGTTATTAAGATTAATCGTGAAATTGCCTCTACTACTATCTTTTTATGCAGTTTTAGCTATATCATTAACCGCTTGTGGTTCATTAGTTTCAAATAATGGCGTGATTATCCTTAATGTGCAAGATAAGATAAACACTTATGTAACCAGTCAAAATTTACCTAAAACTTATAAATTAGGTAATGGCGAGCAAGAACTGCAACGATTTGAAACATTCTGTCGTAAAGAAATTAGAGCTTCACAACTTGATGGTAGTGAAGAAGTCGTTTTTGAGAATATCAAACATGGTATTCATGGGCAGGTAGAATTTAGAAAATGTAGTGATAAAATCACTCGAATTTACCGATACTGATAAAATCTAGCTATCTCTATAAATTATGGCTAATAATATTCAATGAATGTCAAAGATCTATGAAATCTTACTAGCCTTTCATGCAGTTTTTATTTATATTGGTTGCTGAAAAGAAAATATTTTTAGGAGCAAAAATAATATGTATAAACAAGATGTAACAATTACGGCATCAAATGGTCTTCATACCCGTCCAGCGGCGCAATTTGTCAAAGAAGCCAAAAATTTTAATGCTGAAATTACCGTTACTTCAAATGGTAAAAGTGCAAGTGCCAAAAGCTTATTTAAATTACAAACTTTAGGTTTAACACAAGGAACAACAATTACTATTTCAGCCGAAGGCGAAGATGAAAAAGAAGCAGTACAACATCTTGTAAAACTAATTCCAGAATTAGAATAATAACTCCAAATTAGCTATGAACAGTTTTAAAATTGAATAAGGATTAAATTTATGGTATCAGGTATACTTGTTTCCCCCGGTATCGCTTTTGCAAAAGCGCTATTATTAAAAGAAGAGCCTATTGTTATTAGTAATAGACAAATTCTTGATAACAAAATTGACGCTGAAATTGAACGCTTCAAAGAAGCTCGAGAAAAATCAAGTGAGCAATTACATGCAATCATGGAGCGAGCAAAATCTACATTAGGCGAAGATAAAGCAGCAATATTTGAAGGTCATATCATGCTTCTTGAAGATGAAGATCTTGAACAAGAAGTTATTTCACGTATTCAAACTAAACATTCTACCGCTGATGCCGCAGTTCAATCCGTTTTTGAAACTCAAGCTAAAGAACTGGAAAATTTAGATGATGAATATTTAAAAGAACGTGCAGCAGATATTCGCGACATCGGTAAACGCTTACTTAAAAATATCTTAGGTATTGAAATTGTTGATTTAAGTGCTATTAGCCAACCATGTATTTTAGTTGCAACAGATTTAACACCATCTGAAACCGCTCAATTAAATTTAGACATGGTATTAGGTTTTATTACTGATGCTGGTGGACGAACATCACATACATCAATTATGGCTCGTTCATTAGAAATTCCAGCCATTGTAGGCACATCTAACGCAACCCAAGAAATCAAACAAGGTGATTTTGTTATTTTAGATGCAATTAATAATGCTATCTATATCAATCCAGATCACACTACCCAAGAAAAATTAAAACAAGTTCAAGCAAAATTTATTAGCGATAAAGAAGAACTTTCAAAATTAAAAGACTTGCCAGCTGTAACGCTTGACGGACACCAAGTCGAAATTTGTGGCAACATAGGTACTGTGCGTGATATTGCTGGTGCAGAACGCAACGGTTATGAAGGTGTTGGTTTATACCGTACCGAATTCTTATTTATGGATCGCGATGCTTATCCTGATGAAGAAGAACAATTTAAAGCTTACAAAGAAGTAGCTGAATCAACTCATGGTTTATCCGTAATTGTACGCACAATGGATATTGGTGGCGATAAAGATGTACCTTATATGCATTTACCAAAAGAAGAGAATCCATTTTTAGGCTGGCGTGCAATTCGTATTTGTTTAGATCGTAAAGAAGTACTTCATGCCCAATTACGTGCAATCTTACGTGCATCTGCATTCGGTAAATTACGTATTATGTTCCCAATGATTATTTCAGTGGAAGAAATTCGCATTTTAAAATCTGAAATCAATATTCTTAAAGAACAATTAACGACTGAAGGCAAAGCATTTGATAAAAATATCGAAATTGGTGTGATGATTGAGACCCCTGCAGCAGCAGTGATTGCGCATCACTTAGCCAAAGAAGTAGATTTCTTTAGTATCGGAACGAATGACTTAACTCAATATACACTTGCTGTTGACCGTGGTAATGAATTGATTTCTCATCTTTACAACCCATTATCACCTTCTGTATTAACATTGATTAAAAATGTTATTGATGCATCGCATAAAGAAGGTAAATGGACTGGAATGTGTGGTGAGCTTGCTGGTGATGAACGCGCAACAATTTTATTATTAGGTATGGGGCTTGATGAATTTAGTATGAGTGCGGTATCAATTCCAAAAATTAAGAAATTGATTCGCAATACTAATTTTGAAGAGGCGAAAAAGTTTGCTGATACAGTATTACAAAAAGCTACAGCCAAAGAAATTATTGACTTAATTGAAAATTATACCGCTGAAAAGCAAATTTGTTAGGAGACAATGATGGGTCTATTCGATAAAATCAAGCAATTAGTATCCGATGATAATAAAAATAGCATCGAAATTATTGCACCTTTAAGTGGCGAAATAGTCAAAATCGAAGATGTACCAGATGTGGTTTTTGCTGAAAAAATCGTTGGTGATGGTGTTGCAATTAAACCTTCAGGTAATAAAATTGTTGCACCTTTAAACGGTAAAATTGGCAAAATCTTCGAAACCAATCACGCTTTTGCAATTGAGTCAGATGAAGGAATTGAGCTTTTTGTTCACTTTGGTATCGACACAGTAGAGTTAAAAGGTGAAGGCTTTAAGCGAATTGCTGAAGAAGGTCAACAAGTAAAAGTAGGCGATACAATCATTGAAATCGATCTGCCATTACTTGAAAGTAAAGCGAAATCAGTGTTAACACCAGTGGTTATTTCTAATATGGAAACAGTGGTAGAATTAACTAAACTTTCTGGTTCTGTTGAAGCAGGTAAAACACCGATAATGCGTGTGAAAAAATAATTTTTTCATTTAAGCTAATCATAAAAAAACCTTCAGCCTAAACTGAAGGTTTTTTATTTTAGCTAAGCAAATTTAATCTTTTAAACTTCTTAACGCCATTTCTTATATTGATTAATTAGATTATTAGTTGAATCATCATGAGAAGTAACAGGTTTATCATCTGCCAATTCAGGTAAAATGCGACCAGCTAATTGTTTACCAAGCTCTACACCCCATTGATCGAAACTAAAGATATTAAGAATAATACCTTGTGTAAAGATCTTATGTTCATACATAGCCACTAATGCTCCAAGAGTATAAGGTGTTATTTTTTTCACGAGAATTGAATTTGTTGGTTTATTACCCTCAAAAACTTTAAACGGTACAATTGATTTAACTTCATCAAGTGTTTTACCTGCTGCAATGAATTCTTGTTCAACTTGCTCAGCGGTTTTACCAAATGCTAAAGCTTCGGTCTGCGCAAAAAAGTTAGAGAGTAATTTCGGATGGTGATCACCCACTGGATTATGGCTGATTGCTGGTGCAATAAAATCACATGGGATTAATTTAGTACCTTGATGAATTAATTGATAAAATGCGTGTTGACCATTAGTCCCTGGTTCTCCCCAAATAATTGGGCCTGTAGTATAAGACGTTTTATGTCCATTACGATCAACACTCTTACCGTTTGATTCCATATTTCCTTGTTGGAAATAAGCTGCAAAGCGGTGCATATACTGATCATACGGTAAAATTGCTTCGGTTTCTGCTCCACAGAAATTATTGTACCAAATACCAATTAACGCGAGTAATGCTGGAATATTTTTCTCGATTGGTGCGCTTTGGAAGTGTTTATCCATAGCATGACCTCCAGCTAAAAACTCTTTGAAGTTGTCAAAACCAATTGATAAAACAATTGACAAGCCAATTGCAGACCAAGAAGAATAACGACCACCAACCCAATCCCAAAACTCAAACATATTGGAAGTATCAATACCAAATTTTTCGACCTCTTTAGCATTGGTTGAAAGTGCAACAAAATGCAAAGCAACAGCTTTTTCATCTTTAGCTGCATCAAGTAACCATTTACGAGCAGTCTGAGCATTTGTCATGGTTTCTTGTGTGGTAAACGTTTTAGATGCCACTAAGAATAAAGTAGTTTCAGGATTTAAACCTTTAAGCGCTTCAACAATATGAGTACCATCGACATTCGAAACAAAATGCATTGTTAAATGATTTTTATAAGGGCGTAATGCTTCGGTAATCATATGAGGACCAAGATCTGAACCACCAATACCAATATTAACTACATCGGTAATTGCTTTACCTGTATAACCTTTCCATTCTCCGCTAATGATCTTTTTACTAAACGATTCCATCTTAGCCAATACTGTGTTGACATCATCCATCACATTCTTACCATCGACAAAAATCGGCGTATTTGAAACATTACGGAGCGCAACATGTAATACAGCACGGTTTTCGGTACGATTTATTTTCTCACCGCTATACATGGCGTTAATAGCGCCATTTAAATCACATTCATCAGCAAGTTTATAAAGAACCTCTAAAGTTTCTTGTGTCACTCTATTTTTTGACAAATCAACCAAAAACTCATCTTCAAAAGGAATACTCAGTTTTTCAACACGCTTAGGCTCGTCATTTAAGATTTGAGCAATTGTCTTTTCATGATGCTTTTCATAACTCGCTTGAAGAGATTTCCAAGAAGAAGTGGTAGTTGGATCAATTGACTTTAACATATTTAATTCCTTAATTAATATAGCACTGTTATCCATAATATAACTATGCCTAACATGATGCAAGATAAGGATTTTATCTTTTGTTTTTTACAATTACTAAGATTTTATCCTTAGCTTTTTAAATTGATTGATTTCATACTTTTTCGTTTAATGAATACTTGTTTAAAAGACTAATAAGCGGAAAAAAGTCAAAATAAGGCGACCAAATCGGTAATTTCTTATTGCCTATAAGTATACAGTCAGAAAAACTACTTATTTTCGGCAAAATAAATATCAAAAAGAATACTCTAAATCCAAATTTGCTGGATATAAGAACTGGATGTTTTTATAACTTATTGTATATTAAATAAAATAATTATTACCAAGTTTGTTACGGGTAGATATGCCCGCTTATGCTCACGAAGTTCCCATTTAAGAGCACCTTGATAATGATTAATCAGCAAATAGTTTCAATTTATTAATTATTTCTACTGATTCGTTTTCAAACCAAAATGCAACAAATAAATGAATATTTGAACAGTTTTTTTCTAATTGATTATTTACTCTTATCTCTGGATATCGTTATTTATAATGCCTCCATTCAAGAGCTAATCTCTTCTATTATGTTGAGTAGATTTCTTTCTGGATTAAGTATTTTATATGTAGACATTTTATTTACTCTTTTAAAAAACATATAATTTATCGGAAATTATAACTCCATTAGGATTGATTGCTTTAATATGTTTTTCCTAATCCTCTTTTGATATTGGTTGCAATAATAAATAAGGGGCATAAATGTATTTACTATCAGTGTAAACTTAGTAAATAACTTTTTGAGTTCCGCTATGAAATAATGTAGAGGGTTTATTCGATAAGTTTTCTAAGTTAAATTCTTTCTAGTTTTTTTCATCAATAAAAAACAGTTCTTGTTCACGTATTTCAGTTGATGTTAATTTGTGTGGGATTTTATTTTCTAATTATATTACCAAGTTTATTTCATAAGTTAATTCCACTAAATCAAATAATAGCGCTCTACCGGTAGTGAGCGCTTCTTTTAAAGCTTGGATAACTTTGGCATTATCATGACGATAGTGACTATAGCCATAATAAAAATATAGTTTATATAGCATTCCATAGATCTGTTAACTTGATTAGGATAATTAATGCAATATTTAATTACTCCATCTTAAGCAGAACTATAATCAAAACGAGCTTTTTCAAAATTAGATTCTTGTAATTGCGTTCTGCATAAATCAATAAAGTTATAGCTAACTAAATGATTTTCGGAAACGGGTTGTTACCAATATTGCCATTTTTTTTGAGTACTGAGTTTATAATATTTCATTAATCTTATTTTTATTTCCTATACTACAAAATCAATAATAGATTGAAGAATATCTATATTTTAGAATTTTATTTATCTATTAAATGGTTTTCTTTTTTATTTTACGTTCACCAGTGAACAGCATGTTTTATTTACAAATTTTTAGTTATTTTCCATAATCGATATTCTCCACATCTATATACAAACAAGCTTTGTAAATTAACTTTCTTTTAATCATCAACCGTCATATTACGTGTTGTTAAATCATATGGTGTTAATTGATAGACGTAATAGTTAAGCCAATTACTAAATAGTAAATAAGCATGACTGCGCCATGTGGCTTTAGGGGTCAGATTTGGATTATTATCAGGAAAATAATTTTCTGGAATATTGGGTTCTATACCGGCTTTAATATCACGAAAATATTCATTGGCTAAGGTGAAAGAGTCGTATTCTGGATGCCCTGTTACAAATGCCATGCGTTTATCTGCCGTGGTCATTAGATAAGGTCCTGTAATATCGGACTCGGCTAAAATTGTTAAATCGGTGTAATTTATGATTTTATCTTTGGGGAAATCAGCATTACGTGAATGCGGTGCTAAAAAGGTATCGTCAAATCCTCGAGATAAAATCGCATTCGGCTGAATAATGTGATGTTGATAAACGCCTGATAATTTCTGGCTGCGAGTAAATTTTGGTAAATCATACAAGACGTTTAAAGCAGCCTGCACAGCCCAACAAACAAACATTGTTGAAGTTACATGTTCTTTTGCCCAAGTAATAATTTCAGCTAATTTAGGCCAATAAACCACATCAGAGAAAGGTACTTTTCCTAATGGTGCTCCCGTTATAATAAGTCCATCAAAATTCTGATGCCGAATATCATCAAAATCACAATAAAAGCTATTTAAATGTTCCATTGGTGTATTTTTTGATTCGCGCTGATCAATCCGCAATAATTGAACATTCACTTGTAAAGGTGAATTCGATAAAAGCCGAAAAAATTGATTTTCAGTCTCGATTTTTTTAGGCATTAAATTGAGAAAGAGAAGCTTAAGAGGTCTAATTTCTTGGGTTTTGGCACGCGATGAAGTCATAATAAATACATTTTCATTGCGTAGTACATCAACAGCAGGCAATGAGTCTGGAATACAAATAGGCATAACAACAGCTCCTAAAATAATCAGTTATTTTTTAACAGTTAAAATAGACGTCTAGATATCTGTATAGCTAAATATAGTGGGTTTTATAATATTTGTCGAGATTTTTATTGAACAATAATAGAAATAAGATTTAAAAAATCAGTATAGTAGCGAATTCAATAGGAGATAATACTTGAATGGTTATCACAGTAAAAAAGGGTGTTGGAGGTATTAAACCTTAGAAAGCACGAGTGTCAGTACGCCAAGTATCAGCGGTTAATGCTTCGCCAAAATAGCTATTAATTAATTTTTGGGTAATGTCACTTAATGGTGAAGCTAATACTTCAGCCGTATTACCATATTCAACTAGTTCGCCATTATGCATCACTAAAATTTCATCGCTGATATGTTTCATCATCCCTATATCTTGAGTAACGTATACATAAGAAATATTTTGCTCCGCTTGCAGCGATAACATTAAATTCACAATTTGCGAACGCATTGAAATATCTAGAGCAGCTAGAGCTTCATCTAAAATTATCACTTTAGGTTTCAGAATTAATGCTCGAGCTAATGCCACTCGTTGCTTTTGTCCCGCCGCCATTACCGAAGGATAATAAGAAGCATGTTCAGGTAACAATCCAACTTGCTTTAAGACTTCACTAATTAACTTTTCACGTTCTTGAGCATTATATTTAGTATTATGTTTTAATGGGATTTCTAACAATTGACCAATACGTAATCTTGGATCAAAAGAGCTTTCGACATGTTGAAATATCATGCGAATAAGTTGGCAACGGTAACTATAATCACCATATTCAACTTTATTACCATCAATCCAGATATCGCCACTGTCAGGTTTTAACATACCAACTAACATTTTCGCTAAGGTTGACTTTCCGGAGCCATTTTGTCCAATAATGGCCAATGTTTTACCTTCACTTAGAGAAAACGACAATGGCTTAACCGCATCAATCCGTAAATGCCCTAAAAGACCTTTAGGAACTTTAAATTGTTTAGATAAGTTACGCACTTTTAATATTGGACTCATGATATATTCCTATTATTTACTACTCATCTGTATTTAACGGAAAATGGCAAGCTACCGAGTGATCCTTTATCGGTATTAACTCAGGGGCTTGAATACACTTTTTTTGAGCATAAGGACAACGCGGTCCTAACCGGCAACCTATCGGCAAATGTTCAAGAGATGGAATCACTCCCGGTAAAGTATTGAGGGGACTTTTATGGGGCATCGCTTTACCAAAATCAGGAATAGCATAAATTAAAGCTTGGGTATAAGGGTGATAAGGTGATTTAATTAAATCCTCACTATCAGCAACTTCTACCGTTTGCCCACAATACAATACACTAATACGATCGGTCCATCGTGTCACCATTTGTAAATCATGACTAATAAGAAGAATGGTGGTACCAATATTTTGGTTCATACTTGCAAGAAGTCTAAATATTTGTGCCTCAGTTGTTGCTTCCATTGAATTAGTAGGTTCATCGGCAATTAATAATTTAGGTCGATTAGCCAGAGCAATAGCGATCATTACTTTCTGGCACTCTCCTTCAGTTAATTCAAATGGATAAGATTTCAATATCTCTTTATGGTCTTTAATTCCTACCCGATGCAACAATTCAATGGCACGATTTTTACGCCAGAAGAATCTTTGCCACCAATGCCCTTTAAATGTTCTTCTTGGAATGGCATTTATGAGTTGTTGACCAATTTTCATTGAGGGATCTAAACATGATTGTGGTTCTTGAAATATCATAGAAACATTATCACTAATCACTTTTCGACGTTGTTTAGGAGTCAGTTTTAATAGATCAATATCATTAAAATGAAAACGATCAGCCGAAATTTTCCAGTTGTGATTAGTCACCCCTAAAATGGCTTTAGCAATAAGGCTTTTTCCTGAACCAGACTCCCCAACTAAACCACGAATTTCACCTTCAGATAATTTTAAGCTTACACGATCGATTGCACGCAACAAACCATCAGGTGTAATAAATTCTATGGTTAAATTTCGAATATCTAACAAAGCCATAATTAATGCCCTGCTCGTCGGCCATATAATCCAAAATTGAATAAATAGACCAAAGTAATGGTAACGACCACAGCCAATCCTGGAGCAAGAAAGGCTAAATAATTAGTACCGATAATATCTTTCATTTTAAACATCATCATACCCAAATCGGGGCGAGAAATATCATTGGCAAAACCTAAAAAAGTTATGGTAGTAATGGCCAAAATAATCGAACCAAATAAAGAGACAATTTCGGTCAAATATACAGGTAAAATATTAGGTAAGATATAGTGATTAAAAATTGAAAATGGTGACAACCCATCCAATCGATAAGCGGTAATGTAAGTTTTGTGCCATTCATTAATCGCTCGTTGATGAATATTATAGATAAAGCGTGGTGTATAAGATAATCCTACCACTAATAACATATTGGTAATATCATCTTCAAATACCATGCTAATGGCAATGACACCGAGTAGCGGTGGCACAACCATACAAAACTTAAAAATAAATAAAACTAACGGTCGCAAAAAAGAGATAAAAAACATTAAGTAATTAATTAGCCCACCAATAACAATGACATAAAATACGGCTTTTAATGTCATGGATATGGTCGAACGATACCCAATCAATAAATAATCGAAAATATCTTGTCCTTTAGCATTAGTACCTAAAATATGATTCAAATCACCATTCGCCCACCAAGCTGGTGGTAATGAGGCGGGATAAATAGGGTTTAAATGAGCATGAAAAAACCATTTAGTCGATAATGCTACAAATGCAATTGCTAATATGCCGTAAAAACTAATAATTAAATATACATTACTATGTAGCTTATTAAAGCAAGATACAATAGTATTAACTAATTTAGTTACCCTAGACATAATTTACCTTATGGCGTAATGGATAAATAGCAACTGCGGAAATCTCACCTAATAATGTTAATAGACTAATAACCGTACCACATGCCAAAATAGCAATAGCAATAATAGAATAATTATGATGGCGATAAGCAATCATCACCCATTGCCCTAGACCAACACGATTAAATAAAATTTCAATTACCATTGTCGAAAACAGCAACGTTGTCGTATTGTATGTTAACTGTGGAATCGTTGCAGGAATAGAATTAGGTAACAAATGACGACGTAAAACTTTAAATGGAGATCGTTCACGAATAATCGCCATTCTAATATAGTTTTGACGTGAGGTACTTTTTACTGATTGGCTCACTAATTGTATTGTCATAATACTTGGTTGAATGGCTAAAATAATAATAGGCAAAAGCAAATGATGAAGTTGATCAAGTAGCGCTTGTAATTTAAATGTTTTTGATGCAACTAAAATATCAAGTAACGATGTCCCTGCTACTGACGGCGACACGTCAAAATTCATTGATATCGTCCAAGTAGGCGATAACCAATGCATAACAATAACAACAAGCATAACTATAGGGCAAGAATATAGAAATAACGAGCCTAAGCGAATTGTACTATTTAGCCAATTAATATTACTCAGACCAAGAAATATTCCTAACGGTAATCCAATTACTAAAGCAACCACTAAAGCGAGTATACAAAGCTCAAAAGTCGCTAATAAAGTGTGAAAAAATGGAACGGTTTCACCTGATAATAATCTGAATTGACCTTGCAGTAATTGCTTAAAAAAAGCACTATATGCATCAACAAAACTGAGATTATTAAAGTTAAGCATTGAATGTGGAGCAAAATAGACTAAGCAGAAACAAATCTGAGTCAATACGCAGATAATAAATAAAAACGTTACTATTTTTTTGAAAATATAGATAATCATATTTATCTTTATCGCTATTATAAGTAAATAAAACACGGTAACAAAACTCTATTACCGTGTTTTAAGCTATTTAAAGGATTAATCTTCTGATATTACTGGTTTACTAGCAGCTGCATAAGCATGATCTTGTGCACTTAAACCACCAGCATTACCTTTACCATCAAAATGATAGTCTGACTCTTCACGCGACTTTATACTTTCATTCGATACTTCGTATTCTGGTGCTGACGCTTTGGTCATTACAGCCGAAGAATGACCAGTTGTTTGTTCAGTTACATTAACTGATTTCTCACTGTCATTACTTTGTTTAACCTCTTCAAAATCAGGTTGCATATCAACGTTTACTTGATTTGCTGAGGTATCGCTTAACGTCATATCGGTATTATCTTTAATGTCATTGGTCGCTACAACTTCATTATCTTTAATAATAACCGGTACTAATAACGTCGGAATCACCTGTGTTGTCATTTTTGGTTCTTCCTGCTTCAATTGACTATAATCAATAGATACTCGACCTAAGGCCAGTTCGAGTGATGCAGCAGCAAATGGCAATGGCATTGGTGACTGTTTTTGTTCAGTATTTCTTACGCGTCGCTTGTTGCGCTGACCATTCATACGCAAATGCCTAGATGTACGGCGTTGGCGTTTTGGTTGAATATCAGCAACATTGTTACTCATTGGTTGATCAACAATAATTGGTAATAATAAAGTTGGGATAACAACTTTTTCATCGACAACTTGATCGATCATTTCACTATTTTTAACTCGGACACTTTTAGTTAAAGTACGTTGTTGACGTCGTGGTTTAGGCTCTTTTGGCTTAATAGCTGTGGCTTCATTAACCGTTTTATCTACCTTAGCAGTAGCATTTATCGTATTTGATGCATTTGCATTATTGTTTTGTCTTGTACGACGTCCACTGCTTCTATTTGGCGTCTCTTTCGTATTGGTTTCTGTTGCCGGCGTCACCATAGCAATAATATTATTAACAGCATTGTTGTTACGATTATTACGCTGGCGTCGATTATTAGAACGTTGATTATCACGTCGTTTTTGTGATGGTTGTTTAACTTCTGGCTCAGGTTTAGGTTTTTCAGCAGCAAATAGTTTATTTACTTTACCTAAAATAGTATTACATAAGTTAAATAATTTCTTAATTTTTGGCTCAGCTTTAACTTTTGGTGTTGCATAAGCTTCGACTTTAGGTCCTGATAATATAGCTTGTTCTACAATGACATCTGTCGTTTGATCTTCTTCCTCTTCTTCAAGTTCACGAATCAGTTTAGGAAGATTATAACTGAGTATATCTGTCTCTTCACCGGTACGTTTACGAATAACTTTATAAAGAGGAGTTTCCATCTCTTCGTCACCAGCAATTACAATTTTGACATCAGGATGCATTTTTTCAATATTTGTGATCGCTCGACGTTTTTCATTAAGTAAATAACTGGCAATTGGTACAGGGACAATCACATCAATTTGAACGGTATTATCTTTCATTGCTTCTTCTTGAATCAAACGAAGAATAGAAAGAGACAATGAATTGTTATCACGTACAGTACCCGTACCTTGACAACGAGGACAAATATGATGGGTTGCTTCACGTAATGAAGGACTTAAACGTTGACGAGACATCTCAAGCAAACCAAAGCGCGATATTCGCGTAGTTTGAATACGGGCACGGTCAGTTTTCATCGCCTCTTTTAAGCGGTTTTCAACTTCACGTTGGTTACGAATTGGTGTCATATCAATAAAATCAATAACGATCAAACCACCTAAATCGCGTAAACGTAATTGTCGAGCGATCTCCTCTGCTGCTTCAAGATTCGTGTTAAACGCTGTTTCTTCAATATCACTACCACGAATTGACTTAGCAGAGTTAATATCAATGGCAGTTAATGCTTCGGTGGTATCAATAACAATTGAACCACCAGATGGTAAGCGAACTTCACGTTGGAATGCTGACTCAATTTGCCCTTCAATCTGGAAATGATTAAATAATGGAACATCACCTTCATAAAGTTTTAAACGGTTAACATATTCAACGCGACCTAAATCAACCAATCGCTTTTTAGCCACTTCCATTACTTTAGGGTTATCAATTAAAATATCGCCCACGTCATCACGCAAATAGTCACGAAATGCACGGGTAATAATATCACTTTCTTTATGAATTAAGCTTGGAGCTGGGTAGTTCTTGGCTTCGTTTTGAATAGCTGTCCAATAGTTGACTAAGGCATCTAAATCTTGTTGTAATTCTTCCTGACTTTTACCTACACCCGCGGTTCGAGCAATAACCCCCATTCCTCTTGGTTTTTCAATCGCATCAATAATGCGTCTTAAATCTACTCGATCTTCACCTTCAATACGGCGTGAAACACCACCAGCTCGGGGATCGTTAGGCATCAGTACCAAATAGCTACCCGCTAGGCTAATATAAGTCGTTAATGCTGCACCTTTTTTACCACGGATCTCTTTTTCAATTTGGATTAGAACTTCTTGCCCTTCTTGTAGATGTTTAATACTACGACGGCCCGAAATATTAGCGGGGAAATAACTTTCAGCAATCTCTTTTAATGGTAAAAATCCATCTCGCTCACCACCATAAGAGACAAAAGCCGCTTCTAAACTTGGGTTTATTTTAGTGATCTTGCCTTTATAAATGTTGGCTTTTTTTTGCTCATGCCCAAGACTTTCAATATCTAAATCATACAAGCGTTGTCCATCAACGAGCGCAACGCGCAACTCCTCTTGCTGAGTTGCGTTGATTAGCATTCTTTTCATTATTCTACACTCTTTATTAATCTTAATTAATTATAGGTAGAATATTATTATCAATAATAAACGTTTATTTTAACAATGATAAATAATGGTTGTTAACTAAATATTCAAATATGGTATTCATTATTTTATTTGTGTTATTTTTGTTATTATATTATGTGAAACCGATATTATTTGTACAATATCTTTTTAAAATTTAAGGCTTTATCAATGTTCAAAAGTTTCACTCACTTTATGAACCATCCCTAAACATATAACTCATTGATATTATTTCTATGGTTAACTTATAAACTAAAGTTTTTTTGACTTTGGCTACCAAATTAAATCGTTACATGATTGTTCAAAATAAACATATTATTTAATTATAATAATCCTACTTACGCTATTTTACTTTTAAAAAAAATTGTAATGTCTAACGCCATTGCTGCATTACAAGGATAAAAAAATCCTTTCTTATTTTAACGTTTCAGCAAAGGATAGCAAGCAAATTAAAATTGCTATTTTATAAATAGTTATCAAGGTATTTTGTATTTATCATAAATCTTGTTCAACTAAAAAAGAAAATCTCACTTTCTGATATGAGTACTTTATACTAAAACATCATGTTAACCTGAAACTTCTTTACAAATTTTTGTCCTGACGCTTATCTCACATAATTAAAAATAAGCAATGAATTACATGGTGCAAGGCTAATCTTAATCAGTATAATAATTATTAAGGAAAACTGTTAACAAGAGACAAAAACAATTTATGGACATACCTGAAAAAACAGCACTCATTGAATTTACCACTCGTTGGTTAAATCAATTTGATTACGCCCCACAAAGTGAAGAATTGCATGCAATCCCTTCTCCTTGTATTTTAAAAACCGAACAACTTACCGTATTTTGGCAACCGTTTGCCTTACAACCACCAAGAGATTTATCCATAGTTGAAGAAGTTGTAGGCATTACTTTACATCCCTCTTCACATATTTTTTATGGCACACAATATGCTGGCAATATGACAGCTAAATTTGCCGACATCAAATTAACTTTAATCCAAGCTTGGAATGATGATGATTTTTCTAACTTAGAACAAAATTTAATTGCCCATTTATCCCAACAAAAAAAATTAAAACGTGTTCCAACCATTTTTATAGCAGCGACAGATGAAAGTACTGAAATAATTTCTTTGAATAATTTAACTGGTGAAATTGTAAAAGAAGATTTGATTACAGGAGAGTTAACTACACTTACTCAAGATTTAACATCTTTTTTAAATAAACTAATTGTTATTAATTAAATAACAATTAGTAAGCTATAACTCAAGCGAAAACTCAATACTGAGGTCGATCCATAAAAGTAAATATTTTCTAAATTGTAACTTATAAAATAATGTGTATATAATGCGTTAAAAGTCATTAGATTAGATAGGTGAATTATGTTTGAATATTTAACAGCAGCGCCAGCCGATCCCATTTTAGGGCTAGCAGATCTTTATAATAAAGATGAACGCACCAATAAGATTAATTTAAGTGTTGGTGTTTACAAGGATGAAACCACCAAAACACCTATTTTAGAAAGTGTAAAAAAGGCGGAACAATTTTTATTAACCGACGAAACCACTAAAAGTTATTTACCGATTGATGGTTCCAGTACATTTAATGAAGCGACACAAACGTTGCTTTTTGGTAATAAAAATGAACGAGCAAGAACAGCCCAAGCACCTGGAGGAACGGGCGCGCTACGCATAATGGCTGATTTCTTATCTCGCCGAACCAAAGTCAAACGTATTTGGATAAGTAATCCATCTTGGCCTAATCACCGTAGTGTATTTCAAACCGCTGGTCTTGAAGTCCGAGAATACAACTATTATAACCCGCAGACACATAGTCTTGATTTTGATGCCATGATGAGCAGTTTAAGTCAAGTCGCAGCTGGCGAAGCAGTACTATTCCATGGTTGCTGTCATAACCCAACAGGTATCGATCCAACACCAGAACAATGGCAAGCTATTTCTGATTTAGCGTTAAAAAATGGTTGGTTGCCTCTATTTGATTTAGCTTATCAAGGCTTTGGGCAAGGTATTGAAGAGGATGTTTATGGATTAAGATTATTTGCTAATCATCAACCTGAATTACTTATTGCAAGCTCCTATTCAAAAAACTTTGGGTTATATAACGAACGTGTGGGGGCATTTACATTAATTGCTGCGAATGCCGAAATTGCCGATCGTGCTTTTAGTCAAGTTAAAACCATTATTCGCGCGAATTATTCTAATCCTCCAGCTCATGGAGCTAAAATTGTCTCTTATATTCTAAATAATGAAGAGTTAAAAGAAGAGTGGATTGATGAATTAACCAACATGCGTCAACGCATTCATCGTATGCGACAATTATTTGTTAAAACGTTACAAGATAAAGGTGCAAATCAAGACTTTAGCTTTATTGCTAAACAAAATGGGATGTTCTCATTTAGTGGCTTAAGTGAAGAGCAAGTTTTAAAGTTACGCAGTGATTATGGCATCTACATTGTTAATTCAGGACGAATCAATGTTGCAGGAATGACTATTGATAATATGTCCAGACTCTGTGAATCAATTGTTGAAGTATTATAAAACTCATTAACAAATTGAATAATAATTCAAAATCTCGAATAAAACTAAGGGAATGATTAAATTTCCTTAGTTATTGTGAGTAACAATAAAATCCTAATCCACTCAAATCAAAATATCCCATTAAATAAAAATAATTTCATTTTTAACTGATGTTGGATAATCCTCTATTTCTTTAATTTTCTATATTTAATTTCCTATTTTTATTCCTTTTAGTTATATCAATATACAAACTGATTATTAGACGCTAATCCATTAATTATTAATAATTGAACAATGAAATATAGAAAATAATTGAGGGCTGTTGTGGCATCACATGTTTTAGATTTTTTAATTTTAGGGAATAACTTTAGCACCAGTGAAATGCGAGCCATTTGGTCAGAACAAAATCGTTTAGAAAAGCAAGTCGATGTGGAAGTCGCCTTGGCAAAAGCCGAAGGTGAATTAGGTGTGATCCCAACTGATGTAGCTGACGAAATTGTAAAAAAAGCAGATGCATCGAAATTATCTTTACAACAAATTGCTGACGAAGCCGCGAAAGCGAAACACTCGTTAATGTCGACGATTAATGCACTACAAAAACAGGTGGGCGAAGCTGGACAATTTATTCATTACGGCGCAACCACTCAAGACATTGTCGATACGGCAACGGTTTTACAATTAAAACAATCTTTCGCTATTGTTGAACGTGATACCAAACTTATTGCTATTGAACTTAAACGATTAGCAAAACAATATCAATATCTGCCTATGGTTGGGCGCACTCACGGCATGCAAGCCCTACCGACTACATTTGGTTTTAAATTAGCGGTTTGGTTAGATGAGTTTGTACGCCATTTACAACGTTTAACTGAAATAAAACAGCGTGTTTTAGTTGGAAACATTAGTGGTGCTGTTTGCACTTATGCATCAATGGGGAATTTTGGTCCTATGATTGAAGCACGTGCATTATCGAGCCTTGGTCTTAATACCCCAAATATCGGTTGGCAATCAGCTCGCGACCGTTTTTCGGAATATGGCTCTGTCATCGCCTTAATTAGTGGCACACTAGGCAAAATTGGCAACGAGTTTTATAACTTAATGCGCACTGAAATTAATGAAGTCGAAGAGCCGTTTTCGGAAGGAAAAATCGGTTCAACTACCATGCCTCACAAACGTAATCCAGCAGCTTTAGAAGGTTTGGCAAGCTTAACTGCGCCCCTGTTAAAAAGTGTTGCGTTAATCCACGAATCAATGAAAGTTGAACATGAACGCGATGCCATGAGTTGGCGGGCAGAATGGATTGCCTTACCCGAAATTAATTTATACATCTCTGCTCAATTACAGACCGCACTCACTATTCTTAAAGGTTTGAAAGTCAATAGTGATCGCATGTTAGCAAATTTATTAATGCAAAATGGGCTATTGCTATCTGAAAAAGTCATGTTTGAAATTGGTAAGCGTTTAGGCAAACAAACTGCTCATCATCTGGTGTATAACTGTGCTATGCAAGCTTTTGAACAAAAAAGAGATTTTAAAGATGTACTGTTAGATGATCCATTATTGAATAAAGAATTTTCTGTAGCAGAACTTGATAGCTGGCTTGAACCAATCAACTATCTTGGCTCAGCACCAGAAAAAGTGCAGCAAGTTATCAATTATGCTGAGCAAAGTGGAGTACTAGCATGAGCTTTCGCTTAATTACAAAGTCCGATATTCCTGCGTATCAGGCTTTATTACACAATGCTTATCAAATGACAACGAATTTGGGAATTCATTTTGCCGCTGCCACAGTAAATGATGAGCAAATTAATCATCATATACAATCCAATGCAGTTTATCTATTTGAAAAAGAAAGTAAATTGGTTTCCACCTTAAGCATTCGTTTTCCATGGGGAAATAATCCAGGACCTTATGGATTACCGCATTTAGGTTGGTTTGCAACCGATCCCAAATATAAAGGACAAGGTTATGGCAATCAGTTGTGGGATTGGGTAGAACAACAGATTCTGATTAATCAATTAAAACTACCAGCCGTCACTTTAGGTACAGCACAAAATCACCCTTGGTTGGCACAAATGTATATCAAAAAAGGTTTTAGTCCAATTGGACAAGCCGATTTAACCGAAGACCATACTACTGTTTATTTTGAAAAAATTTTCAATCAAAAAAGCTATACCGAATGGAAAAATAGGAGCCATAGACAATGAATAAAATAATAACATTATTATCTGCTGCAATATTAACCGGTTTAGCGTTGGTCGGTTGTGATAACCAATCCAGTAATCAAGCAACCGAGCAAAATATTCTAAAAGTAGGTTCCACAGGGCAAAGTTATCCTAATGGTTATAAACAAAACGATAAATTAGTAGGATTTGATGTTGAGATAACTGAAGCTATCGCCAAAGAGCTCGGTTATAAAGTTGAGTGGGTGATTGCTGAATTTGGCGGTTTAATGGGGCAATTTGATTCAGGACGTTTAGATACCATTGCCAATGCAGTTGCAATTACCCCTGCACGTGAAGCCAAATATGATTTTTCCAATACTTACAGCTTTTATGGCAGTCAAATTGTTACACATAAAGACAATGAAAACATCACCCAACTTTCTGATTTTAAGGGTAAGATCATTGCTGGTGTGCTTGGTTCAAATCATATTAATAATTTAAAAAACGCTTTTCCAAATAATGATATTACAATCAAAACCTATGAAACACGAGATGGTGCTATGTATGATACTGAGTATCAACGTGTTGATGGTTATATCAATTCAAAACCTATCTTACTTGCCGAAATTAAACGCAAAAGCTTACCGTTTAAATTGGTCGGTGATCCTATTACTATTGAACAAGTAGCGTTCCCATTTAGTAAAGATGAAAAAGGCCAAGCACTGCGTGAAAAGTTCAATCAGGCTTTAGAAAAACTTCGCACCAATGGCACATTGAAAAACATTGCAATTAAATATTTTGGTGAAGATATTACCTCATGAATTTTAATGTAACTTATTTCTTTAGTGTGTTCCCGCAGATATTACCTTATCTGCCAGTCACACTCTTTATTGCTATCGTTTCGATCCTATTTGCCATTGTTTTTGGGTTAGCTATTGCATTATTACGTAATCATAAGATTATCGTGATTGATGCTATGTTCGCGCTATTTATTTCATTATTTCGTGGTATTCCTTCCGTTGTATTATTGTTTATTATTTACTATGGATTACCGCAAATTTTCCCGATATTAAAGCAGATGGGCGCAACGACAGCGGCGATTATTTGCTTTAGTTTAAAATATTCGGCTTATTTAGCTGAAATCTTTCGTGCTGGTTTAGCATCGGTCGATCACGGGCAAAAAGAAGCAGGCTTAACCTCAGGTCTTAGTACTTTTCAAGTTTATCGTGGCATTATTCTGCCACAAGCAGTGGTAAATGCCCTACCCAATACAGGTAATATGTTTATTTCATTACTTAAAGATTCATCAGTAGCTTTTTTTGTTGGCGTACAAGAGTTATTAGCAGCAGGGAAAATGTTAACGGCCAATTCGTTCCTCTATTTTGAAACTTATTTGGCTGTCGGTATTGTTTATTGGTTTACTGTTGTTATCTATTCTTGGATACAAAAGAAGCTTGAGAACAAGCTCAGTAAACCCTATCACCGTTAAGGAGAAAGGTGATGATTTCTATTTCACATTTGTCTAAACGCTTTGCTGATAATGAAGTGTTAAAGGACATTAATTTAAATATTAAACAAGGCGAAGTGGTAGCCATTATTGGTCCATCGGGTTCAGGTAAATCAACCTTGTTGCGTTGTTTAAATTTACTGGAAAAACCAAATACAGGGACAATCAAAATAGGATCGGTTACCTTAAATAGTGAACAATATCGCAGTAAAGACGAAATAAATTTACGCAAACAATCAGCAATGGTTTTTCAACACTATAATTTATTTAAAAATAAAACTGCATTAGAAAATATTACCTACCCACTAATTGTTGGGCAAAAAATAGGTAAAGACAAAGCCAAACAGCAAGGGCTATCTTTACTCGAGCGCGTTGGTATGTTGCCGTACGCAAATCAATACCCAATCACCTTATCAGGTGGTCAGCAACAACGTGTCGCCATAGCTAGAGCACTGGCAGTTAGACCTAAAGTACTATTATTTGATGAACCGACATCGGCACTCGACCCCGAACGAGTCCATGAAGTACTGCAAGTGATGTTACAGCTAGCTAAGGAACATATTACGATGATCATTGTCACGCACGAAATGGAGTTTGCTAAATACGTTGCCGATCGTATCATCTTTATGGCAAATGGCGTCATTGTTGAAGAAGGACCAGCAAAATCAATTATCGATAATCCACAACATGAACTGACACAACGCTTTTTACGCCAAATTACGGATGAAATAGATTTTGAAATTTAGTTAGCACAAGTAAACCAATTGAACTCATTTAGCATGTATCATTTTACAATGTTAAATAATGTCGTGCTAGAAATTGATTAACGGTTAAACCTGAGGCTAATTCTTTAATATCAGTTAATAAATTCATCGCTTTTTGTTGTTCTTTAATTGCATCCGTTAGTTTTAATAACATCTCTGTTTGGTTGTAAGGATTTTTAGGCGATCCTTTGGGAACATCAATACGTTGTCTAATTTTTTTCCCTGTATCTAACTCAATTTCTATCACAACATAACGACTGTTATAGGCGTCAGCATGGGGCGCAAGATTAATTTGATAACTACGCTGCATTTTTTGCATCAGTGCTTGAATCTGTTCTGGAATAGGATTTGGACTGAATTGCTCAAAATTAAGAGGAAAACCTAATAGAGTTAACGCTAAAATATATTCGGCTGAAAACCGCCCCTGCTCGGCCAATAAAGGATTATTATAGATTAATGCGGCATCGCTGTTTGCTGGCGAAAAAAATAGGGTAATACGGCTAATATGGTGAACATTCAATTGTTGATGTTGATAAAGTAGCTTACCTGCATCAGCAACATACGCAGCAGCAGAACAAAAACAGTAAGTTTTAAACCATAGTCCAGGCTCAACAATTTTCCAAACAGCTCCCCACTGACTTAAATCGAAATTATTACCCTGTCCAAAAACAGCTAAAAATCCTAATTTATCATCTAAAAAGTCTCTCTCAGCCGTTATTCCAACGCGTAACCATTCAACCGATTGTATCGCATGCTGAGCGGCTAATCCTGCATGTAAAAACTTAATAGGGGTACCCATAACCAAACGCAGACCAGATGCCTGAGTCGCCGCCAATGTCAAAGCTTGCGACAAAAAAGGTTCATTATAAAGGTAACAAATGGCGGCTGTGGCAGCAATACCGCCTAAGGTAAGGGTTGTATGCCATCCTCTCTCATAATGTTTAGGATTAACGCTTTTGCCCAATCGCGCCATAACTTCAATACCAATAACATAAGCGGTTAAAAAACGCTTACCATCAATATGATATTGAACTTTATCTAATTGAACACTAGCAAATAGTGCTGATAAAATAACGGCGGATGGATGTCCACGCACATCTGAATGGACATCATCATAGTCTAAACAATGTGCTTGAAAACCATTAAATAGTGCCGCTTGCCGAGCTGTCACTAATTTTTTTTGCCCCACTAACCAAGCTTTAGCGTTGCCCCCTTCGTTATCAATCCAATTGAGCAATCGATGGATATCGACTTCATGACGAGCTTGTAAACTACTCGCAAAATAATCAATCACACCATTGATTGCACATTCAATCGTCTTAGGGTCATTAATGATGGGGGTATTTGCTATTAAAAAACTCAATTGCTGACCTAAATTCATTTTCCATCTCAAAAAATATATCGTTATATAAGAAACTGATCTTAATTACCATAACGTATAAAAAGTAATAAGTTAAAGACTATATGGTTATATTTTAATAACTTTTAGTCATAACTTTTAGACTTTGGATATCTCTTTTTTTACTTTTAATTTATATGTTAAAATATGAGCATAACATTACATCTAACACCACAAAAATTAAATCCATTATGTCAATTTGTTATATCGCTTTAGGTAGCAATTTGGATGATCCATTTGCACAAGCCAATCAGGCTATTACCGCATTAAAACAATTACCTGATACTCATATTTTAGCTGTTTCACCATTTTACCGTAGCAAACCATTAGGTCCTAAAGACCAAAACGACTATCTCAATGCTGTTATTAAACTGTCCACAAATTTGCCACCAATCGCTTTACTTGACGAACTGCAAGCAATCGAGAAATCGCAAGGGCGTGTTCGTAAAGACAACCGCTGGGGAGCAAGAACCTTGGATTTGGATATTTTATTGTATGATGATTTAATAATGGATAGTGATCGATTAACCATTCCTCATTACCATATGAAAAACAGAGAATTTGTTCTTTATCCACTGTTTGATATCGCACCGGATTTAATTTTACCTGATAACGATAAACTGCACGAGTTAGTGGTTAAATGCCCCCTCAATGGTTTAATAAAGTGGAATAATTAATTATTTTGTTTAATAACATGGAGTTGTTTTATTTTACCCCCATTTAACGCAAAAAATAATTAAAAAAAATTTGCCAAAGGCTAAATTATTGCTATAGTTTACCGCCTGCAAATAATCTGTACATAAGGGGATTGTTTTGAAAAAGGAACAAAAAGTAAATACCTCTTCGCTTAGCCTGCTTTCAATTGCAGGACTTGAGCCTTATAAAGAGGCAAAAGGTGAGGAGTATATGAATCCTAACCAATTGAAACATTTTAAACTTATCTTAGAAGCATGGCTTTCACAATTACAAGGTGAAATGGGTAAAACTGTTTCTCACATGCAAGATGAGGCTGCAAATTTTCCAGATCCAGCTGACCGAGCAACTCAAGAAGAGGAGTTCAGTCTTGAGTTACGTGCTCGCGATAGAGAACGTCGACTCATTAAGAAAATTGAAAAAACATTGAAGAAAATCGAAATAGATGATTTTGGTTTTTGTGAATCTTGTGGCGTTGAAATTGGTATTCGCCGTTTAGAAGCACGACCAACGGCTGATTTATGCATCGATTGTAAAACATTAGCTGAACTTCGTGAAAAACAAATGGGTATATAATTCCATTTAATCTACTTGTTTACTTAATACGCCCATGCAATATATTGGTCGTTTTGCCCCCTCACCTTCGGGACCATTACATTTTGGTTCGTTGGTGACGGCTTTAGGTAGCTACTTACAGGCCAAATCCTGTTTTGGTAAGTGGCTTGTTCGCATTGAAGATATCGACCCACCTAGAGAAGTTAAAGGGGCATCATCTCTCATTCTAAAAACGCTTGAAGCTCTTCATTTATATTGGGATGATGAGATTTTATATCAATCAAACTGTAGTGAGCGTTATCAAGCTGTCCTGCAATCGCTACTCAATAAACAACAAGCATATTATTGTAATTGCACAAGGCAACGAATTCACAATTTAGCAAATAGAATTTATGACGGTTTTTGCCGTAATCGACTATTGTCAGTTAAAGATAAAGATCAATTGGCTATTCGTATAAAACAAAATCATCCAGTTTTAACTTTTACTGACAAAATCCGAGGCGAACAAACTGCCCAACTAGCAGATGCCTTAGAAGATTTTATTATTCATCGCAAAGATGGTTTATTTGCTTATAATCTAGTGGTTGTACTTGATGATCATGAGCAAGGCATTACAGAAATAGTACGGGGTGCGGATCTTTTACCCGTCACAACCAAACAAATTTCACTTTATCAGCTATTTGGTTTTAGTGTACCGACGTACTGCCATTTACCATTAGCTTTAGATAAGAATGGTAATAAGCTTTCAAAACAAAATTATGCCCGCCCTATCGATTTAAACAACCTTAAAGCGTTAACAGTTCAAGCTTTGCAATTTTTAGGGCAAAAAGTGCCAAAAGATTGGCAAGATGCAACCCAACAACAACTTTTAGATTGGGCAATACAACATTGGCAGATCACAAATGTCCCTAAACAAAATATCCAATTAGCCACCAATATAGGATAAATTTGGTGTAATACCAACATGATGCTCATGTAGCAAATGCTTTTCTGGTTTGATCATTAATGAAGCAAAAATTCTGGTTTTTAATTGTGTTTTTTGCTCAGGGCTTACCAACAAATCACGTAAATCAACGGCTGCATCACCAAACAGGCAATAGTGTAATTTACCAAGCGATGAAACTCGCAATCGATTACAACTTTTACAAAAATCTTTGGAATACGGCATAATTAGCCCAATTTTACCTTGGTAATCGTTATGTACATATACTTTGGCAGGTCCTGACAATGGCATTTTGGGCTGTAACTGCCAACCTTGAGCAATGAGCTGTGATTCAATTATACTACCTGTGGTATGATATCGTTTAAACACATCATCACTATCGCCTATTTCCATCAACTCAATAAACCGTAATTCTACAGGGCGATGTTTAATCCATAACAAATAATCATCAAGATTATCATTCATATTTTTCATCAGAACGGTATTAATTTTGACCTTTTTTATACCAACTTCCAATGATTTTTCAACACATTGCATTAGCTCTTTGAGTTTATCTTGGCCGGTAATTAATTTGAATAAATGTGGAGATAGACTATCAATACTGATGTTAATCGCATTCAGTCCAGCTTGTTGCCAATGTGCAATATTTTTTAATAAACGCGATCCGTTGGTGGTAATTGCCAGCTCTTTAATACGAGAATAAGAGGAAATAATTGACAAAATATCAATAAAATCGCGTCGTAATGTGGGTTCTCCACCAGTTAAACGAATTTTATGCACACCAAGTTCAGTGAACGTAGATACAACATTATCAATTTCATTAAGCGAAAGAAACGTATGATTTTTATTAGGTCGATAACCATTTGGTAAACAATACTGACACTGAAAATTACACAGCTCAGTAATCGATAAACGCAAATATTGAAATCGCCGTTGATAGTTATCAACTAATTGCATATATAATTTAAACACCTTATCCAAATCGGGAAGCATAGCCATTTCTGCGCTATACCGCGGCTAATTGACCATATGAATAACATTATCACTTAGGTAAAATAGCTTCAGAGTTTGGTTAAGTCTAGCACAGTCTTAATTTATTGACTATGAGCAATTATTTAATATCATAATAATAAAAATCAATTTGTTTTTTATCTAAGATTCGACTTTGTCATTATTATCCTCGGTATGAATAACCGTTATGTAGCTAGGAATAACCGTTGCTGTTCGATAAATATAAACCCACATTTTTCCTGGTGGCTCGTCACTTAAAAATCGTTTTAGTAAAATATCATCCTCAGTATCATTATCCGATTGTTGATTTCTATAATAATCGGTAAACTCTTCATACAATTCTTCTTCATCTGTTAATGAACCACTATAGTTAGCTTTATATTGTTTATATAAAAAATTGAATTTATCAATAAAAAAATCACATTCTCTTTCTATTGCAAAATTTTTAGGATTAACATAGCCTAAAGTTGCAAAAATCTTATCAGCTACAGGCGATCCTGATTCCAATTGTTTAAATGAAGAATAATAAAAATCCTTTCTTAGCTGACTGACCATCCATCTAAATAATCAAAAATCAGTTTTCATTGATAACATCATTACTTAATAACTAAAATTGAAATAATTTTATACTACGTTTACCTTTAAATCATTGTTAAATACCATATTGAAAAAATTGGATAAAAGAAGAACAATTTTATTTTTTCATTTGGTATTAATTAAGTTATTTATAAATTAAGCTATTATCAGCTTTACTTATTCTTTATTCTGTTTGAATATATAATGATTTTTTGCCGATAAAACCGTCAAATGGAGGTTGTAATGATTACCCATATTAGCCCATTAGGATCAATGGACTTACTTGCTCAAGCAGAAGTTGATATTTTAAAAAAATCAGCCAATAGTGATCTTTATCAGTTGTTTAGAAATTGTTCTTTAGCAACACTCAATGCAGGCAGTAAAACCGATAATACTAAAGATCTGTTAGATAGATTCCAATCTTTTGAAATTAATGTTATTAGTAAAGAACGTGGGGTTAAGTTAGAGCTTATTAATGCCCCCGAAAGTGCATTTGTAGATAAACGAATCATTCGCTCAATTCAAGCTAATCTATTTGCGGTTTTACGTGATATTCTTTTTTTAAATAGCCAAATAATGGCAATAAAACATTTGGTTCCTAATGACAAACTTGAAAAAGAACATTCCTATTACATCACCAATCTTGTTTTTTCTATTTTACGTAATGCTAATGCACTCCATGTTGGTGAGGAACCGAATCTCATTGTTTGTTGGGGTGGACATTCCATTAATGAAAACGAATATTATTATGCTCGTCAAGTTGGTATGCAACTTGGGCTACGTGAACTCAATATTTGTACGGGATGTGGTCCAGGTATTATGGAAGCACCAATGAAAGGTGCGGCTGTTGGTCATGCACAACAGCGTTATAAAGATAGTCGATTTATTGGTATGACCGAACCTTCTATTATCGCCGCTGAGCCACCAAATGCTTTAGTCAATGAACTAATTATTATGCCGGATATTGAAAAACGTCTTGAAGCTTTTGTACGAATGGCGCACGGTATTATTATATTTCCAGGTGGGCCGGGAACGGCTGAAGAGTTACTTTATATTCTTGGTATCATGTTGAACCCAGCCAATAAAAACCAAACTCTTCCACTGATTTTAACTGGTCCTAAAGAGTGTGAAAGCTATTTTGCTGCTATTGATGATTTTATACGTAATACATTAGGTGAAGAAGCAACCAAGCTTTATCAAATTGTGATCGACTCACCTGAACAAGTTGCTCGTATTATGAAAGATGGCGTAAAACATGTAAAATCTTCGCGCTTAAAAACGGGTGATGCCTATGGTTTTAACTGGCTATTGAAAATTGATGAATCCCTACAACGTCCTTTTGAACCACTGCATGAAAACATGGCAGCATTAAATCTGCATAGAAATCAACCTGTCGAATTACTTGCGGCGGATTTACGCCGAGCGTTTTCGGGCATTGTTGCTGGTAATGTAAAAGAATTTGGAATGAAACAAATAGCCGAACATGGTCGATATAAATTACAAGGTGATCCTGAAATTATGAAACAACTCGATAATTTATTAAGAAGCTTTGTAAAACAAGATCGTATGAAACTACCGGGAGGAACCGCTTACCAACCATGTTATGAGATTTGTTATTAACAGAAAGTCAAAACACATCTTTTATAATATTCCGCCGAAAATAGAATCGGCGGAAAATTTTTATTAAACGTAACTTTAAAAGTCACTCAAAATATCTAAAGCTTCTGACACTTTCTTCACTGCAAAAATCTGCATATTGTCAGGTTTCTTTTTCGGCATATTGGCAATCGGCACAATCGCTTTTTTAAAGCCATGTTTAGCGGCCTCAGAAATTCTCTCTTGCCCACTTGGTACTGGGCGAATTTCACCACCTAAGCCAATTTCACCAAAAATTACGACATCTTGCGGTAAAGGACGATTACGAAAACTTGATACTAATGCAGCAATCAAGGCTAAATCAGCACTAGTTTCGGTAACTTTTACACCACCGACAACATTAACAAATATATCTTGATCGGCCATTTGTAACCCACCATGACGGTGCAAGACAGCCAATAATAACGCTAATCTATTTTGGTCAAGTCCAACAGTAACACGTCTAGGATTACCATATATAGAGTGATCAACTAAAGCTTGAATCTCAACCAACAGTGGGCGCGTGCCTTCCCAAAGTACCATAACAGAACTGCCAGGCAACATCTCATCACCGCGACTTAAAAATATCGCCGATGGATTACTGACCTCTTTTAAACCTTGTTCTGTCATGGCAAATACACCCAGTTCATTTACTGCACCAAAACGGTTTTTATGGCTGCGTAGTGTTCTAAAACGAGAATCGGCATCGCCATCTAATAAAATAGAACAGTCAATACAGTGCTCAAGGACTTTTGGACCTGCTAGTGAGCCATCTTTAGTCACATGTCCAACCATAATAATGGCAATCCCTTTCGTTTTGGCAAAGCGTGTTAAATAGGCTGCGGTTTCTCGCACTTGTGCAACACTACCTGGTGAAGATTGTATATCGGCAAGGTGCATCACTTGAATAGAGTCAATAACCATAAGCTTAGGTTGCGACTGTTCAGCCAACAGACAAATTTGTTCAATACTGGTTTCAGATAACATATTAATATTATCGGTTGGTAAACCTAAACGATGTGCACGCATAGCAACTTGTTGTAGTGATTCTTCACCTGTTACATACAAGGTATTCATTTGGGCTGATAGTTTACTCATGGTCTGTAGCAATAAAGTACTTTTACCAGCACCTGGGTTACCACCAATTAATATGGCACTACCCGGTACAACTCCGCCACCTAATACGCGATCGAATTCAGAAAATCCAGTTGAAAATCTTGGTAAGGCTTCTAAACTTATTTCTGATAGCTTTTGAATTTTAGCTTGACCTGCCCCACCCGCATAACCTGTTAATCTGTCATTACGTGATGAAGTACTGGCTAACCTAACTTCAGTAATCGTGTTCCAAGCGTGACACGCACTACATTGCCCCTGCCAACGCGGATAATCTGCGCCACAATCATTGCACACATAAGCACGTTTAACGGATTTTGCCAAATTATTCTCCTAACCTTCACTTAATAAACTGGTGGATAAAATACACCATAGACCAGTCAAATCTGCATAATTAATACTAATTCTCGCCTTTTCAACAACTTTGGGTTTACCATGATAAGCCACCCCAAGACCTGCAATGCGGATCATCATTAAATCATTTGCCCCATCGCCAATTGCTACGGTTTGCTCGATTGGAATATCAAGCGAGGCAGCTAATTGCTGCAATGTTCTTGCTTTGTATTTAGCATCAACAATATCACCAATTACTTTGCCGGTTAATTTTTCATTTTTAATTTCTAATTGATTTGCATAAACATCAACTAATTTTAATTTTTGTTTGAGATGATCTGCAAAATAGGTAAAGCCCCCAGAGGCAATGGCAACATGCCAATTTTTTTTGTATAACTCACGAACTAAATAAGTTAGACCTGGCGTAAGTGGTAGTTTATCTTTCACTTCTTGTAAGATGTTTTGATGAGCACCTTTTAATGTTGCAACTCTTTTACGTAAACTCGTTGAAAAATCTAGCTCTCCGCGCATAGCTTGTTCAGTAACGGCAGCAACTTGCTCCCCAACCCCATGCAGTTTGGCTAATTCATCAATGCATTCAATACCGATTGTAGTTGAATCCATATCCATGACAAGTAAACCAGGAGAATGCAACGTTGGTAAATTATCAATGGGTGCAACATCAATACCTAAAGTAAGTGAAATAGATTTAGCTTTTTTAGGCATCACCCCAGCGATTCGTACAATTTGATAGGTTTTAATTTTCCAAGATGACACAATCACCATTGGCATAGCCAGTTTATTTTGAAATGTTGATAATATTGTTTTATTTAATTTCTTTCCATAAATAATCCAACCGGTTTTACCTGCATTGTAATCAAGTGGAACAACCTCACAGCCATTTAAAGAAAGTGGTAATCCTTGCCAATCTTGAATATTCTCAGGTAAATCATTATAGGTGAGTGTGTAAGCCATATCAGAAAATCATTATAACGTAAAACGAAGCCAAAATTTAACATATCTATAAAAGATTGTCCAAATTGGGATTTAGCTTATCTTACATTCAACGTTTAAATACAAATATCAATATACCCAAAATTTGAAACGGTATAGACTCCTGAATATTTTTTACAAAAAATCTATTATAATTATATTTTAAGTCAATCTAAACCTGACTATTCGATCACATCTCAATTTTAACCAACTCCTTTCAATAATTTTTTAGATATCCCTATTTTTATCATGAATAGATGACTATTTTTGTCAAAAAGTTTCAGGTTATGCATACGTTTCAGTAAAAATTAATGTTTAAAGATAATGACTGAATATCAATTTATACAACATCCGTAACGTATAAATTCTATTCAACCTTTTTTGCTGCCGCTTGGAAATCAATTTTTAACTGGTATTGCGTTAATTTATTACTGTCATTAATAAGTTATCTATCTAATTTAAATTAAAAATTTTTTTCAAAAAAAGATTGCAAATTATGCTGAATAATGTATTTTTACAAACAACTTTAGATTGTTTTTTATCACAAGTTAATTTCATAGCGTTTTAACTTATGGACTATATTTGTGATGTTCATGTTTAGCTTAAATAAACAAATAATACTTAAAATGACATGTAAGGCATCGGAGAACAACAATCCTAAATTTAAAGATGTTTTTATTGTTACCATACTACGTTTAATAAATAATTATCATAATAACTTCATAGTTTAAGGAATGAACAATGACATTATCACCAGTAAAACAATGGACATTTCCTGTTATCATTAATAGTAAAAAAGAACCTATCACTGCCGATGACTATTATGCAGCATTAATGTCAACTTCATCAGGATTTTATCCAGTTAGTGCTACTAATCTTATGCATATGGGTATTCACTTTGATAAAACAGTACTTAAAGAATTAGGTGATGAAAACGAACGAAAGGTTCATTGTATTGCCGATGGTGAAGTAGTTGCTTATCGAATTAATGATAACTATCAAAATATTAGCTACGGAGATACAGTTGCTTTCTACTCAACAGGTTTTGTTTTGGTACGTCATCTACTCGAAATGGAGCGAGTTGAAGAAAAAAAACAATCAACAGAGCCTAATGCCGAAAATAGTTCAACAACAGAAAAACCTGCTGAAGATAATTCTCCCGCATCTTCTGCTTCTAAGACAAATGATACTGCAACTCCTACTAATTCAACGGCAGATAAAGCTGATACTGAATCAGAAAACAAAGCAGCCGAAGCTGAAAAAGAAAAACTGCCACCACATCAACTCTATTTTTATAGCCTTTATATGCATCTGGCCGATACCGCCTTTTATGATAAAAATTCTAAAATGCCAACACCTTCATTTTGGGAACAAGATATTTATCGTGTACTGCCTAACCATAAAGAATTGAATAAGGTAGAAGGGTTATGTATTCGCGATAAAGCGGACAATTCAAAAAATGACAGTATATTAGCAGTATTACAAGTCGGTACCAAAGTAAATTTAAATCTTGATTTACATGACGAAAATCATAATTGGTATGCTGTTACAAGCTTAGCGGAAGGTTATTCCTCTATTCCCGAGTTAAAATCAATTAAACACTCTCAAGGTGAGGCTCAAACAGACATTTTAGGTTGGATTTTTATTGGTAAAGAGATGACCTCGCAAGAATTTGAGATTTTAGGATTAAATGAGCACAAAAAACTTCTTTCAGGTCAATCTACAGAGCTTAGCATACTAACAAAAGAGTTTAATGCTACATGTGCGAGTTCTAAAGGATTAAGAGTTCGAAAAGATAAAAAAATTTTATCAATGCTACCTGGAGGAACCCAAGTTAAAATATCGGGAAATAAAAAAGCAAAACGTTATGTTGAGTTAACTGAAGTGATTCGGGATGGTAAACCCACCATTCCTTTACCAAAGGGAAACACAAAAATTTGGTTTGATTGCCTTGAAAGAATTTCCCGAGGTAAAAAATACAATGAAGTGGTTGTATTAGATACACCATCTCCAATAAAAGCAGGTGATGTGATTGGGCATATTGGGCATGACCATACCCCTCAGATATCACTTTCCCAGAACAGTGCTGAAATTAAATGCGAAACCAACTTGCATGTTGAATGTTTTACCTGTGATGACCTGCCTAACTTTATTGCACAAACTCGTGCAGAGGCCAGTAAACTTCCTGAGGAAGAGAAGACCTTATTAGGTATTTCGAAACAAGCAAAACTACTTAAATCACCGAAAGATGCAGACACAGATGTGGGGCAACATACTGAGATTAAAGTAATCAGTAAAAATATCAATATCAAATGGTTACAAGTCGAAATCACAGTATCCAAAACTAAGAAAAAAACGGCATGGATAGAAAATAGTGAAGAGATATCAAAAAGCATAAATGCAAAGGGTAATATCTCTTTAGCGACTGATAAAAAAGCCTGGAGTGAATATCCATTACAGGCAAGCGAATTAGCGAATAACAGTTCGATTATTGATACTCCATTATTACTTGATATTAATAATGGAGTCTTTAAAAAGTTGAGTCATCGAGCTATTGATAAAGATGGCATATTATGGTTTTTTATAGAGCATGCTCTTGATAAAAATAATGCTCCTATTCGTGGTTGGTTAGCCATAAATAGTGAAGGCGTAAAAAAAGTGAGTTGTTGGGATTGGTTTGATTTTAAGCTGATAGAAGAAAAGGCGACTACAAAAGAATTTTATTTAGATGTCAAAAAGTCCTCATCTAGAGACAATGCATCTCTTGAGGCCTATAAACCAACGCTAAAAGAGACGTTAGCAATTTTAGATAGGCAATATCATTTAGACCAAAAAAAATATGCTAAGATAGATGCAAAAAGTTTCAACGGAATCAAAGATAAACCACAATTATCATCGGCACTTTCACGTTTACTGATTCAGAGCGAAAGTGAATGGTATAGTGAAATTGATGCACAAGGAAAAATGCCCAGATGGGATGCCTTAGACAGTGAATTTAATGCAGATGCAAAAAATGTCTTTGATTATTTGAAAGAAGGGTATAAAGCATGCCTAGATGCTTACATAAACACATTAGATGAAAGTGAACGAAAAAATGTTAAAAATGGACTAATCAATTTGAGGAATATTCTCCAAACCATCGCCAATCCGATATTAGATAATTTAAGCCAAAAAGAACATAACGCCTATGTTCAACTAAAAACGTTAGAAAATAGAGTGGGAAAATGGGATAAAGAAAAAGAGAAAATAATTAAAATGTTATGGTGGGATGATGTTGCAAAAGGTTTAGCGAAACAAAATAATACAAATGCCATGAGTAAAAATTCATCGAATAAATCATCAGATTCTGCAAAACAAACAACCTCAGCTACATTAGAACCTAACGGTATGGTATGGTATATGAATGCAATAGCTATGCAGACGTTTGATAATAATAAAAAAAGTAAATTAAAAACATCTAAAAAAGGTTTGGATTTCATCTATTTAGCAGAGGCAGTAAAAAATGTTTCGAATAAATTACACTGGCCTCATTCAGGTAGCGGAATTACATTAGGACCTGGATATGATATGAAATTTAGAAGTTCAGAAAGTATTTTACAAGATCTTTTAGCAATAGGTGTTTCATATGATATAGCCCAAAAAGTATCAAAAGCAGGAGGCCTAAAAAATGATGCTGAAATTAAGGATTTTATGAGCAAAAATAAAGGCCTTATCTCATTAACTGAAGAACAAGAAAAAGCATTATTAATAAAGATAATACCTACATATGAAAATAGAGTTGATAAAGTAATAAAAATTAATTTGAAACAATATGAATACGATGCTTTAGTTTCATTTGCTTATAATAGGGGCTCAATAGCAAAAGAAATGATAACATATCTTAACGCAGGAAAAAAGAAAGCGGCAATGGATGTTTTAGAAAAATTTAATAAAGCAAAAGGTCAAGTAGTTGGGGGGTTGGTAAAAAGAAGAAAAAAAGAAAGAGAATTATTTGAAAAAGGTATATATGCAACAAAAATTTATTAGGAAAGAATATGTTTCGTTATTTTTATTTATTAATTTTTCTATTTTTATCATTTATTTCATTTTTAACAAAAGCAGATCATACTAAAACTTGGATTGTATCAAAAGTATACATTAGCGATACAATCCATACAAAAAAAGTAACTTCAGATGATCCAATATATCTTTATAGAATATTTGAATTAGATGAACATAGTATAAAAACGAATGTTTTTTCAGATAGTAACATTGAAACTTGCTTAAATTATAATATTAAAAAATTTAAGATTAATTTTGATCACTTACTCAATAATAATATGGCAAGAAATAAAGATGAAATTTTAACAGCAAAATCTTTTGATATTGAAATAGAGCAACCAATAAATCAAATAGATATTTATTGTCCCAATATCAATGAAACTTGGACACTTTTTGAGAAAAAAAAGAATGAATATTTAATAATAAATACTTATGATTCAATCTTAGAGTTAAAAAGTATAGAAAAAGAGAACGTTAAACCTAGTTTTTCTTGTCATAATGCCAAAAAATTATCCGAAAAACTGATCTGTCAAAATATGTATCTTTCCGGGTTAGATAAAAGTATTCATGATATCTATTTCAATATAAGAAAGGATTATGTCTACAATGATTCTTTGAAAGAGTTCGGCGAAATTAGCAACAGACAGAAAGAATTTATTAAAAAAAGAGATTTATGTACTGACGAAAAATGTTTAATAGATATTATGTATGAATACACTATTGAGTTACATAATGATATGCCTTTAATCACACCTTACTAAAAATTTTTGCGTATAAAATTAACAAAATAAAAAGAAATAGAGGAATTACCAAATAATGAGCTTAATGACTCCTGATTTATTTAGAACTATGAAAAGATTATGGGAAAAAGATCCAGATAACAAAGGATTATTGAAAAGAAGAGAAGATAAAGCTAAATTTTTCGCAAATGGATTATAGTAATGAAGAAAGTTCTACTATTTATATTAATATTTATGAGTAACAATGTTTTTAGTGATGTTAGTCCAATAGAGAGCATGTTCATTGATATGGATAATAATATAAAATATAATTCAGTTATAATAGATAAATTATCTCAAATTCTTTTAAAAAAAAATATTGATATTTTTCAGGAGGAATGGGAAAGTGAGTTGTATAAAAAATGTAACTGGGTAAGCGATAATCTTGATGTTTACCGCTTTGGTCAGGAGGATAAATTCAGTTATCCATCATGTTTACTTCGCGAACAAAATTCTTTTATTAATGAATTAATTTTATTGATATATCATAAGAAGATACCAGTAAATATTGAATTACAACAATACATCACTGAAATTCCAGAGCAAAAACAGCATAATATCTATTTCAATCTATTAACAGAGAAATATGCTTCAAAATTTTGCAACACGTTTTATACTTCAACAGATATTAATGATTGTATAAATCGTTTCCTTTTAACTCAATATCTGCCCGAAGAATATGGATTTAAGCTTACAGTAGATAAGAGTTATCTATATGATTCTCCAAATTTAAATAATAAAACAAAGATATATTTAAATAGGGAGGATAAAATCGAATTATTAAATTATAAAAATAATTTTTATGAGATCGAATATACAACAAAAAAAAATAAGATAATTAAAAAATGGCTTCACTGTTCTGCTATTGATGCTTGTATTTCTGATTAATAAAATAAATCTTAAACGGCAAGAGAAACATTTAAAATAAATGTTTCTCTTGCAAATCCTACTTTGTTGCTAAAAATTATTCATTATCATCAAACAGTTATCTATGGGTAAATTGTAAGTTATATAAAAAGTAGATGAAGTAAACAGAGTCGAAAATGTTAATAAGATAATACAAATAATCAATAAGAAAGCTGATAATCATACTGAACGACGAGCTAATTTTGAGAAAATAAATAGAGAAAAAGTTTTTAATTCTGTTTCTTTCAAATAAGGAGTTGCAATGAGACATAAAATAGTACTGTTTATGTTATTAAGTTTAATTTTTAACATGTCAAATGCTTATTCAGATGAATATTTTGAATTAGGTAGCATTCCAGAAGAATATCGATTTCCTAAATATAATAATATAGCCCATCCTCCAATTAATGTTGAATATAAAGGCCATAAAGGAACAGCGATGTTTCTTAGTAATACTTTTGAAGATGGAAGGCGTAATTTAGAGGTGTATTTTTTAACAAATAATAATAAAGAATTGAATAAAGCATACGAACTTTATACATATCAATATGGTAATCAGGAACTAGTAAGCGCTTTTGAATATGCTGATAAAAAAACAGGTGACAAATACATATATATTTTATTTAAAAGTACTATAATACCAAACAAATTGTACAGTTATAACTTTACTGAATTATCTTTATTTATAGAAGAAGATGGTATACTAAGGGTGTTGTTTTTTTTAGGTGATAATGAATTCCTATCAAAAACTACTTGTATTGATAATTTTGAAACCGATAGACGTTGTGAATTTTCAACGAAAGAGGGATTAATAAAATATCTTGATAAAGAGAAAAGTAGGTAATAATTTATCTAATAATAGTACTATTAAATCATTTGGAATATCATCATGAACAAAATTGTATGATAACAACACTCAATCTCGATAAAATAGGTCAAGGATGAAAACAGAATATAAAATTGTTGGTTAGAAAAACTAAATAAAGCAAAAGTTTTTAATTCTGTTTCATTCAAATAAGGAGTTGCAATGAGATATAAAATAGTACTGTTTATGTTATTAAGTTTAATTTTTACCATACAAAATACTTATTCAGAAGAATATTTTGAATTAGGTAGCATTCCAGAAGAATATCGATTTCCTAAATATAATAATATAGCCCATCCTCCAATTAATGTTGAATATAAAGGCCATAAAGGAACAGCGATGTTTCTTAGTAATACTTTTGAAGATGGAAGGCGTAATTTAGAGGTGTATTTTTTAACAAATAATAATAAAGAATTGAATAAAGCATACGAACTTTATACATATCAATATGGTGATGAAGAACTAGTAAGCGCTTTTGAATATACTGATAAAAAAACAGGTAAAAAATATATTTATATGTTGCTTAAAGATACTATAACACCAAACAAATCGTACAGTTATAACTTTACTGAATTACCTTTATATATAGAAGATGATGGTATACTAAGGGTGTTGTTTTTTTTAGGTGATAATGAACTCCTATCAAAAATCACTTGTATTGATGATTTTGAAACCGATAGACGTTGTGAATTTTCAACGAAAGAGGGATTAATAAAATATCTTAATAATTCATATAAATTTTAGCTATTGAATGGTGAAAATAAAATTAACCGAGAAAAGAATAACGAAATTTGGAGCAATTACTTTTCTAGGTAATAACTTATTCAATAGCACAGTCAAATCATTGTTGGCATATCATCATGAACAAAATTGGATGATAACAACACTCAATCTCGATACAAATAGGTCAAGGATGAAAACAGAATATAAAATTGTTGGTTAGAAAAACTAAATAAAGCAAAAGTTTTTAATTCTGTTTCATTCAAATAAGGAGTTGCAATGAGATATAAAATAGTACTGTTTATGTTATTAAGTTTAATTTTTACCATACAAAATACTTATTCAGAAGAATATTTTGAATTAGGTAGCATTCCAGAAGAATATCGATTTCCTAAATATAATAATATAGCCCATCCTCCAATTAATGTTGAATATAAAGGCCATAAAGGAACAGCGATGTTTCTTAGTAATACTTTTGAAGATGGAAGGCGTAATTTAGAGGTGTATTTTTTAACAAATAATAATAAAGAATTGAATAAAGCATACGAACTTTATACATATCAATATGGTGATGAAGAACTAGTAAGCGCTTTTGAATATACTGATAAAAAAACAGGTGACAAATATATTTATATGTTACTTAAAGATACTTTAACGCCAAACAAATCGTACAGTTATCGCATTACTGAATTACCTTTATATATAGAAGAAGATGGTATATTGAGGGCGTTATTTTTTATAGGGGATGATAACAGTTTATCGAAAATTCCTTGTATTGATGATTTTGAAACCGATAGACGTTGTGAATTTTCAACGAAAGAGGGATTGATAAAATATCTTGATAGAGAGAAAAAATGGTAAAAAGTATTGAAGTAATAATTTTATTTAGCGATGAGGCACCATTCATTACATCAATTAGCTAATTAATATTATAAAATAATGTGTTAGCTATTAATGAATGGTGAACATAAAATTAACTAAGAAAAGAATACCGAAACATGGTCTAATTACTTTTTGCAGGTAATAACTTATCGATTATGAAATAATGAGCTTAAAGATATTCCTGGTTTATTTAGATCGATGAAAAGATTATGGGTAAATCAAGAAAATAAAAAGGAATTATTGAAAAGAAGAGAAGATGAAGCTAAATTTTTCGAAAAAGGATTATAGTAATGAAGAAAGTTCTACTATTTATATTAATATTTATGAGTAACAATGTTTTTAGTGATGTTAGTCCAATAGAGAGCATGTTCATTGATATGGATAATAATATAAAATATAATTCAGTTATAATAGATAAATTATCTCAAATTCTTTTAAAAAAAAATATTGATATTTTTCAGGAGGAATGGGAAAGTGAGTTGTATAAAAAATGTAACTGGGTAAGCGATAATCTTGATGTTTACCGCTTTGGTCAGGAGGATAAATTCAGTTATCCATCATGTTTACTTCGCGAACAAAATTCTTTTATTAATGAATTAATTTTATTGATATATCATAAGAAGATACCAGTAAATATTGAATTACAACAATACATCACTGAAATTCCAGAGCAAAAACAGCATAATATCTATTTCAATCTATTAACAGAGAAATATGCTTCAAAATTTTGCAACACGTTTTATACTTCAACAGATATTAATGATTGTATAAATCGTTTCCTTTTAACTCAATATCTGCCCGAAGAATATGGATTTAAGCTTACAGTAGATAAGAGTTATCTATATGATTCTCCAAATTTAAATAATAAAACAAAGATATATTTAAATAGGGAGGATAAAATCGAATTATTAAATTATAAAAATAATTTTTATGAGATCGAATATACAACAAAAAAAAATAAGATAATTAAAAAATGGCTTCACTGTTCTGCTATTGATGCTTGTATTTCTGATTAATAAAATAAATCTTAAACGGCAAGAGAAACATTTAAAATAAATGTTTCTCTTGCAAATCCTACTTTGTTGCTAAAAATTATTCATTATCATCAAACAGTTATCTATGGGTAAATTGTAAGTTATATAAAAAAGTAGATGAAGTAAACAAAGTCGAAAATGTTAATAAGATAATACAAATAATCAATAAGAAAGCTGATAATTATACTGAACGACGAGCAAATTTTCAGAAAATAAATAAAGCAAAAATTTTTCATTCTGTTTCTTTCAAATAAGGAACTGCTATGTGATATAAAATATTACTGTTTTTTGTTATTAAGTTTAATTTTTACCATGCAAAATGCTTATTCAGATGAATATTTTGAATTAGATAGCATTCCAGAAGAGTATCGATTTCCTAAATATAATAATATTGGTCATACTTAAATTAATGTTAACTATATAACAATTCTCACAAAAAATTAATTTTATATTCAAACATCCATCTTCGAAAAAGCTTTAAACATATACTGATATAATCATTTAACACTATACAGTTAATCCCCACAAACAAAGTTGTTCTAATGCAGGACCAATTCGTTCACCGAGTGGTGTCAATTTATATAATACTTTTAACGGAGGCTTATCGCCAAAAACTGTGCGAGTAATTAAGCCATCATCTTCAAGTTTTTTTAGTTGAATACTTAATGTCATATCGGTAATTTCAGGGATCACTATTTTTAGTTCGCTAAATCTTTTTTCTCCAGAAAGTAAATAGTAAAATATTACACCTTTCCATTTTCCACCAACTAAATCCATCGCTAGACTGATAGGACAATAATACGTTTTATTTTTATAAATTTTTGAAAGTCTTTGTTTGTCTTGTTCCATTTAACTTACCTAACTATTTTTTTATAACTATCTAATTTGATAGATATTGCCATAACCTCATTAAGGAATAAACTAATTATAGTAACTCAAATTTTTATAGTATAAATTAAAAAGGAATTATCATGACATTAATCGTGTTAGGTCATCCCAATATTGAACAATCTATTGCAAACAAAACCATCATAGAATCATTGCAAGAACATATTACTGATTTAGAAATTCGTAATATTCACCAGCTTTATCCAGATTACAAAATAAATGTACAAGAAGAACAAACCGCTTTACTTAGACATGATCTTATCGTACTACAATACCCTATGTATTGGTTTAATATGCCAGCAATACTTAAATTATGGTTTGATGAGGTATTAACCTACCAATTTGCTTATGGCTCGCAGGGAGATAAATTAAAAGATAAAAAGTTATTACAAAGCTTAACAGTAGGACAAGTAGAAGAGAATTACCAAAAATATAGCTCTGAATTAATAACTAATTTACTTGAATCCGTTAAAGTTTCAGCACTCTACACACAAATGAAATATCTTCCTCCAATACTTTTATATGGTGTATCACCTGTTATTGAAGGAGAAAAAGCGACGATAAAAGCAAAAGCATCACAGCACAGTAAGCAATTAGCTCAATTAATTAAAAATTACAGTAAGTAGAGCAACGATAATGGGTTAATCATTTTTAATAGAGCATGACATTTTTAAATGTACTAATTACTCTTTTTTAAAACAGCATAGAAAAAACCATCACCACCTTGTGCGGTTGGTAAAAATTGTTTCATGTCACCCACGAGTTGAGCATTGCTGTTTTCTTTTAAAAAACGCTCAATTTGAAATTTGTTTTCATCGGGTAAGATTGAACAGGTGGCATAAACTAAAGTGCCATCTGCTTTTAAATATGACCAAATATTAGTTAAAATAGCGTGTTGTAACTCAGTTAATTGCGCAATATCGCTATCACGACGTAACCACTTAATATCAGGATGACGACGAATCACGCCGGTTGCCGAGCATGGTGAATCAAGTAAAATTCGGTCAAACTGTCTGCCTGAGCACCATTTTTCAGGAGTAAGCCCATCACCTACTTTAACTTCTGCTACTTGTTTTAAGCGAGCCAGATTTTCTTCAATACGTTTGGCACGACTCGCATCAACATCTACCGCTAATAAATTCGCTTTCGGAGCAATTTCTAAAATATGGGTTGTTTTACCACCTGGAGCGGCACACATATCCAAAATTTGCTCACCATTTTTTGGTGCTAGTAAATATGCAGCATACTGTGCTGATAGATCCTGTACAGTAACCGCTCCCTCAGCAAAATAAGGTAATTTCGTTACATTCACTGGTGACAATAACCGGATTGCACAAGGCAAATCAGCAAAAGCTTCTGACTCAATTTGCTGTTCAGCCAATAATTGTTGGTACTCACTGACAGAATAGTGATTAAGATTAACTCGTAACCACATTGGTGGTTTTTGATTATTTGCATTAATAATATTTTGCCATTGCTGTGGATAAGCTAGCTTAAGACGGTTAAGTAACCAACTTGGGTGCAAGGTTTGACTTGTCTGTTGTTTCTTATCCTGTATAAATTTTTGCTGTAATGATGCCTGTTGGCGTAAAAACTCACGCAATACACCATTTACTAACCCTTTGAGCGCTGACTTTTTTAACTCATTTACTGCATTAACCGTTTCACCTACTGCAGCATGCTCAGGTATTCGGGTATATAAAATTTGGTAAATACCCACTAACAATAAATAGTGAAGAACTCGATTTTTGCCAGTAAGTACTTTACTCATCAAAGTATGAATATAAAAGTTAAGTTCAGGCAAAACTCGCATCACACCAAAACAGATCTCTTGTACTAATGCGCGATCTTTTTCCGCTATTTTATGGCTCGATAACGTTAAGGCCGTACTTAGCGATTGTCCATCTTCAAGTACATTAAAAATCGCTTGCGCACAAATAGCTCGAATATTTGAGTGTAACTTTTTATTCATAACTAATAATGACCTTAACTCATCTACCTAAATGATTATAAAATTAATGATCCAACCCAACCCGCAATAAATAATGGAATATTAAAGTGGGTGAAAGTTGGAATAACACTATCACGGATATGATCATGCTGACCATCGCTATTTAAACCTGCTGAGGTTGCTAAAATGGTATCGGAAGGTGGAGAACCCGCATCACCAATCGCTCCAGATGCACCAATCAAACACACGGTAGCAATAGGAGAAAAACCAAGTTGCACACAAAGCGGTACATAAATAGCGGCAATAATTGGTACAGTTGAAAACGAAGAGCCAATACCTAAGGTAATAACCAGTCCAACGAGCATCATCATAAATGAAGCAATAACTTTATTGCCTGCAAACAACTCAGCACTATTGATAACTAAAGGTTCAATTTCGTGAGTCTGTTTTAAAACTTCGGCAAAGCCTTGAGCTGAAATCATCACAAAACCAATCATTGCCATCATTTTGATGCCATCAGTAAATACGCCGTCTGCTTCACCCCATTTAATAGAGCCTGATACAATAAAGCAAATAAAACCAACTAATGCGCCTAAAATCATTGATCCTGTGTAAAGTTGAATCGTGAACGATAAAACAATCGCTAATAACGAAACAATAAGTGAACGCTTATTCACATTGTTTAGTGCATCTAAATTGGTTTCTTCACGAATGATTTTATATTCTCTTGGTTTACGGTAACTGACAAAAATAGCCCATAATAAACCAACAAACATGCCAAATGCAGGGATCGCCATCGCATGCATGACATTAACATGACTGACATCCATACCTGATGAAATAATATTTTTTAATAATATTTGATTTAAAAAGATATTACCGAAACCAACGGGTAAGAACATATAAGGTGTAATAAGACCAAAGGTCATAATACAAGCAATCATTCTTCTATCTAATTGCAACCGCGACATTACATATAAAAGTGGCGGAATTAAGAGAGGAATAAAAGCGATATGTATAGGAATAATGTTTTGTGACGAAATACTAACTAGCGCAATAATGATAATTAATAACCATTTAATACGCTTTTTGGCACTACTGGTTGTAAGCTGTTTTATCGCTTTGTCTGCTAATAATTCAGGTAAGCCTGATTTTGAAATCGCCACAGCAAAAGCGCCGAGCATAGCATAAGAAAGCGCAATATTGGCACCATTACTAATACCAGTATTAAAGGCATCGATCGTTTCTTTCAAAGATAAATGGCTAAATAATCCACCGACAAATGCACCAATAATTAAGCTGATTACCACATGAACACGGCAAAGAGACAAAATTAACATACAAATTACCGCGACCACAACTGCATTTATGGACGAGAACAAATCAAGCACTGTATTCATAAGAAGATTCTGGGTTAAGAAGCAAAGTTTAACATTTTAGGCTATAGATATGGAAAGTGCAATTGATAGCGTAATACATAGATTGTAAATAACGTTAACGCAAAAAATGTTAATTTTTGAACAAATTTGTAACATTTCTAAAAATATTTTAATTAAAAAGAAAATCAATAGATTGTCTTATATTTGTGCAACATACCTTTTAATCTACTGATTTTTAATTTTTTGATATAGACCCCATTTTAATAAAAATTCCTTTTTTAACTTACTAAGTGAACATTATCACTTTAATTTAAACAATAAATATTTATACAAATATCATGACAAATCATACTTAGGCTAATTTAAAAATTACATAGAATTTATATTTTATATGAATTAAATTTTTAATTAAGAAGAAAGATATGCCAAATATTAATACCAGTAATGAACAACTGAAAGAAGCATACCACCATAATTGAGGCATAATAACCAATTTACTTAATTTTCATCATGACGCAAACTCACCTTAAATTCTAAAAAAATCATTATCAATGATATATGCAACGTTACCATGACATAAAAAAATAAAAGATAGAAAAGAATGACTTTACCAAGCACTTAATTATCATTTATTAATGGGGTTTATAAAAATTGATCTTGTGTCATTATTAAAACCATTATTTAAATAACTAGTTAAATTGAATGTTGTAATGATGAACTATCCCTGTCAAAATCACTCATTAAACGCGCTATAATGTATATTGAAAATAGTTGCGCATGACTTACACAATTTGTATAAAAATATCTATTTTATAAAACGTTGCGTATCAATAAGGTTATTTTGGAGAATTTCAATGAGAGATAATATCGACGGTCATTTTTTATTAATCGGATTAATGGCCTACCCAATCCGCCACAGTTTATCGCCACAAATGCAAAATACAATCTATTCTAAATTGAATGTACCTTATGTATATTTAGCTTTCGAAGTAGATCAAGAAAAATTACCCGACGCAATAAAAGGTTTACGGGCATTAGGGCTGCGTGGAAGTGCCGTTTCGATGCCAAATAAGCAATTGGTTTGCCAATATTTAGATAAATTAACCCCAGCGGTCGAAATGAGCGGCGCTTGTAACACAATTTCAAATGACAATGGCGTGCTAACAGGTTACAACACCGATGGTATAGGCTATATGCGTATGCTCAAAGAGGCTGGCGTTGAGGTTATTGGTAAAAAAATGACAATTATGGGGGCGGGCGGTGCGGCAACAGCGATTGTTGTACAAGCGGCATTAGATGGTGTAAAAGAGATTGCCATATTTAACCAAAAAGACGAGTGTTACCAAAAAATCGAAGCAGTAGCAAAAAAATTAAACCAAAATACTCAATGTAAAGTTTATGTGACGGATCTTGATGATAAAGAGCAATTACGTAAAGAGATTGCCGAAAGTGTCGTACTTTGTAATGCTACTGGCGTAGGTATGAAACCATTAGAAAGCCAAAGTTTAATAACCGATCCAACGATGCTAAGAACTGATCTTGTGGTAACTGATTGTATTTATAGTCCTAGAAAAACAAAATTACTTGAAATAGCAGAGCAACAAGGTTGTAAGATACTCAATGGTATTGGCATGATGCTATGGCAAGGTGCTGCACAAATTAAAATTTGGACTGGCGAAGAAGCTCCGATTGAATATGTAAAAGAAAAAATGGGATTTAATGATTAATAGCTAATTAAACTTATTTTTTAGACTTAAATACCACCACCATAATTGGCGATAAAATTTATTTAACTAGTTTGAATTAATATGATTTTTTACTAACAGGATATAAAATGAAAACCATTAATATTAAAGGACTTGAAATAGGTTCAGGCGCACCTAAAATTATCGTTCCTGTTGTCGGTAAAACCGAAGCAGAACTACTTGACGAAATAAAGTTTTTACAATCAATCGATTTTGATGTTTTAGAGTGGCGTGTTGATCACTTTACTCAAGTTGACGATATCAATGCTGTAAAACAAACAGCAAAACAAATTCGAGAACTTTTACCTAATAAGCCGATCTTATTTACTTTCAGAACCGCAAACGAAGGTGGCGTGAAACCTTGGCCATTAACCTCATATATCGAGTTAAATAAACAAATGGTGCATAGTGGTTTAATCGATCTTATTGATGTTGAAGTGTTTATTGGTGATGATTATGTAAAAGAGATGATTCATGTTGCCCATAAGCACAATGTTTTTGTAGTAGCATCCAATCACGATTTTGACAAAACACCTCCTAAAAGCGATATCATCTACCGGTTACGAAAAATGCAAGATTTAGGTGCAGACATTCCCAAAATTGCAGTCATGCCAAAAACAACGGATGATGTTTTAACATTACTTGCTGCAACAACCGAAATGAACGAAAACTACGCTGAAAAACCTATTATTACTATGTCGATGGCAGGTCTTGGCGCAATCAGTCGCGTGTCTGGAATAACCTTTGGATCTTCAATGACATTTGGTGCAGCTAAAAATGCATCCGCGCCAGGTCAATTAGATGTGAAAGAGTTACGTTATATTTTAGATGTCTTGTATCGAAGCAAAGCTTAATAAAATTATGTAATTCAATCTAATCAATAAAAATCAGATAAAAATACTGTTTAAATACACATTACTAAGAATAGAATAGGCAAAGTGAGTTTGGTTTATGGTTTATGGTTTATGGTTTATGCTTAGTTACATGGATAATTGAATTTAATATTGTCCAATATTTTTTCTGAAAATAGTACTAAAGAGATCCATAGAGTTGAGATTAATAACCCTTTATAATAAATTTATATTTTGTTAAAACTTAATTATATTCAGTAAATTGCATGGGCTAAATAACGTGCAAAATTACTAACAATTAATTAATAAAAAGTATATACTTATGCAATCTCTTTATTTTAAAAAAACGTTTTAGCTTTATAAACTTATAATTAAAGTTATTTAAATATATCAATAATGTAAACGTCCGAGGTTTATTTTTTTATGTTTTCATGGTGGACTAAAGTCTATTTTTTTATTATCCAAATCTTAGTCAAACTTTTTGTTAAAAGTAAACCGATTCCTACCGATCCAATAACAGAACTAAATCTGGATTCAAGTAAACCTATTTTATATGTACTTCCTTATAACTCGCAAATTGATTTGATGGTCGTTAGATCTCTTTGTTTAAAATATCATTTACCTGATCCCCTGACAGGCATTGAAATCAATGGAAAGACCGTACCGTCGTATATTTATATTGATAAAGGACCGGGTATTTTTGCCTCTTATCGACAACAAACTAAAGCTATTGAGATTCTAAGAGATTATATTTCTGCACATCAGCAAAATCATGATCTGGATGTGCAAATGTTACCAGTTTCGGTAATGTTTGGGCGAAGACCAGATAAAGAAGGCAAAAAAATGCCATCACTGCAAGTGGTGGGTGCAACGTATAAGTTATATAAAATAATTGTTTCTGGGCGAGATTGTTATACTCACTTTTCTCGAACCGTTTCATTTAAAACGCTCCAACTTGACAATAACCAAGATATTTCAACATTAGCACGCAAATTATCACGTGTTGCTCGAATTCATTTTGCTAAACAAAGAACAGCATCAGTTGGGCCAAAACTACCTGTTCGACAAGAAATGCTTAATAAATTATTACATAATCCAAACATTTCAGAAGCCATACAAGAAGAAGCAAAAAGTAAAAACATTAATCTTGATAAAGCTAAAAAAAATGCCTTATCCATTTTAAATGAAATTGCAGCTAATTTTTCTTATCGTATGCTCAGAGTAACTGACTTTATTCTGACTTGGGCATGGCATAGACTTTACCAAGGATTAAAAGTTACCAATGCGGACCCAATTCGGGAGTTAGCACAAAACGGGCACGAGATTGTTTATGCGCCTTGCCATCGTAGTCATATGGATTACTTGTTGTTATCCTATGTTCTTTATCGTCAAGGATTAGTTCCTCCACATATTGCCGCAGGTATTAACCTAAATTTCTGGCCAGCTGGTCCCATTTTTCGACGTTTAGGTGCTTTTTTTATTCGTCGTTCATTTCGAGGAAATAAACTTTATACCGCTGTTTTTCGTGAATATTTAGCTGAACTATTTATTCGTGGTTATTCTGTTGAATATTTTATTGAAGGTGGTCGCTCTCGTACAGGACGATTACTCGATCCTAAAACAGGCATGTTAACAATAACAGTACAGACCTTATTACGTGGCGATAGCAGACCAATTACGATTGTACCGGTTTATATTGGTTATGAACATGTTTTAGAAGTTGCAACCTATGCAAATGAATTGCGAGGAGCCAAAAAAGAAAAAGAGAGTTTATGGCGCACCATTAAAGCCTTTTTTAAACTAAAAAAATTAGGTTTTGGTTATGTTAATTTTGGGCAACCCATCCCATTAAATCAATTTTTAAATCAACATATCCCTAATTGGCGCGACGAGATTGAACCAACAGGCTCTCAACGCCCACACTGGTTAACACCAACAACCAATTTACTTGCCAAGGAGATAATGGAACGCATTAACTCATCAGCAGCAATTAATGCAATGAATTTATGTAGCTCAATATTATTAGCAGCAGATCAGTGTGCATTAACGAAAGTTAGATTAATTGAACATATTGGCTATCTCATAAAATTATTACAAAAAGTGCCCTATTCTGATTTAGTTACTATCCCAGATCAAACTCCCGAAGAGCTATTTGAACATGCAAAACAGATGGGAAAATTTATTATCACAACAGATGAAGTTGGTGAAATGGTTGGTCTTACACCCGAACAAGCAGTATTAATGACCTATTACCGTAATAATATCCAACATTTACTCATTATTCCTGCAATAGTAGCCAGAATATTGTTAAAGCATAATAGAATTTCATCACTAGAGGTTATTGAACAAGTAAAATTACTTTTTCCATTGATAAAATCCGAATTATTCCTTTACCACAATGATGAACAGCTCACTGAATATGTGAATAATATAATTGCAACTTATGCTGAACTAAATTTAATTAATTATTCACCGGATAAATTAACGTTAAACTATTTAAAAATTTCAGGACTGCAATTACTTGCTTCATCATCGAAAGATATATTGCAGCGCTATATGATTGCATTCTCTTTGTTACAAAAAGATCCATCTATCAGTCGTGCTACTTTGGAAAAAGAAGGTAGATTAATTGCTGAAAGATTGTCTGTTTTACACGGTATTAATGCGCCTGAATTTTTTGACAAAGGCGTATTTTCAATATTAGTCGCATCGCTACGTGAACAAGGCTACTTAGATGATAAAGATGAAGCCAATTTACCAAAAATTGAAGCTATGAACAAAATACTTAAACCTTTAATTACAGCGCGAGTCATGCAAACTATTGATGAAATCAATCCATTAATAAAAGATTAAAAATGTATTGTTTTTAGGAATATATAATTATTTTTATTTGATACACTATTAAATAAGTAGCGATAAATATGCTTAACCATTATATATTCCTAAAGCTTTTTCACTAGGATATAACCTTTCTTTTTCTTATATTCATCGTATTAAATATATACATCAATTTATTTTTTGACAAACATCAAATTTTAACAATTACTATTTGTTTTTCCCTTTATTTCTGTTCAATAAACGATTATTATTAATAGCAATAAGGATATTTATCGCCTCCAATACAATAAATTTAATAATGTAATGTCTGCTTTCTAAGGAGTCTATATGCTATTTAACCGTAGGCAGTTCTTTAAGATCTGTGCTGGTGGCATGGCAGGAACAACTGTAGCTACACTGGGTTTAATGCCGAATGTAGCGCTTGCACAAACGCGCCAATTTAAGTTACTAAAATCAAAAGAAACCCGCAATAACTGTACGTATTGTTCTGTTGGATGTGGAATGTTGCTTTATAGCCGGGGAGATGGCGCCAAAAATGCCGAATCATCAATATTTCATGTAGAGGGTGATCCTGACCATCCTGTTAGTCGCGGCTCGCTTTGTCCAAAAGGTGCAGGAGTACTTGACTACATCAAAAGTGAACAACGCGTTAAATATCCAGAATATCGTGCACCAGGCTCGGATAAATGGCAACGCATTAGTTGGGATGAAGCGATTGATCGTATTGCCCGTTTGATGAAAGAAGATCGCGACAAAAATTTTATTGAAAAAAATGAACAAGGTACAACAGTAAACCGTTGGACAACAACAGGCTGGCTTGTTACTTCCGCCGCTAGCAATGAAACAGGTTGGCTAGCATTTAAAGTAGCACGTTCATTAGGTATGTTAAGTCTTGAAACCCAAGCAAGAGTTTGTCATGGCCCATCAGTATCAAGCTTAGCAGCGACTTATGGACGAGGAGCAATGACTAACAATTGGAATGACATTAAAAATGCCAATGTTGTTATTGTCATGGGAGGGAACGCCGCAGAAGCACATCCTGTTGGCTTTAAATGGGCGATTGAAGCGAAAATTACTAACGGCGCAGAATTGATTGCCATTGATCCACGTTTTCATCGAACCGCTTCTGTCGCTGATCATTATGTACCGATTAGAGCAGGATCGGATATTGCGTTTCTACTCGGTATCATTAATTATCTTATTACACATAATGAAGTAAATTATGATTATTTAGTCTCTCACAGTAATGCAAGTTTAATTATTCGTGATGATTTTAATTTTGATGCAAACAGTGGACTTTTTAGTGGCTACGATGCAACAACCAAACAATATGATCAAACCAGTTGGGCATATCAAAAAGATGAAAATGGTTTTGCACTTCGTGATAAAACATTAAATCATCCTCGTTGTGTTTGGAATCTACTCAAACAGCACGTAAGTCGCTATACACCTGAAATGGTTAATAAAGTAACTGGCAGTCCTATTGAAGGATTTTTACATGTTTGCCGATCCTTAGCGAGCACCAAAACGAATGACAGAGCTGCAACTTTTTTATATGCGTTAGGTTGGACGCAACATAGCTACGGTACGCAAATTATTCGTACAGCTGCGATGATCCAGCTAATTTTAGGTAATATTGGTGTAATGGGCGGTGGCATTAATGCCCTACGTGGACATTCGAATATTCAAGGCTTAACCGATGTTGGTTTATTATCCAATCGATTACCTGCCTATCTTGAACTCCCTAAAGATTCTCAAGTTTCACTTCAACAATATTTAGATGAAAAAACACCAAAACCACTCGGTCCTAATGAAGTTAATTTCTGGGGGAATTATCCTAAATTTTTTGTCAGCTTTATGAAAGCAATGTATGGTGATAAATCCACTATTGATAATAATTGGGGATTTGATTGGTTACCGAAATGGGATAAAACCTATGATGTTTTAAGATTCAGCAAAATGATGCGTGATGGTCAAGCCAATGGCTTTATTTGTCAAGGTTTTAACCCGCTTGCTGCGCTGCCAGATAAAAATAGCATTCGTGAAGGATTATCTAAGCTAAAATTTCTGGTTAACATTGATCCAATGCCAACAGAAACGGCTGAATTTTGGAAAAATCATGGCGAATCAAATGATGTAGACCCAAGCAAAATTCAAACCGAAGTATTTAGACTACCTGCTAACTGTTTTGCTGAAGAAAACGGTACAATCGTTAACTCATCACGTTTATTGCAATGGCACTGGGCAGCAGCAAGACCACCTTATGAAGCACTTTATGACCCAGAGATTATTGCTCGCATTTATTTAAGAATTAAAGAACTTTATGAAGAAGAAGGTGGTGCTTATCACGAACCAATTAATAATTTAACATGGGATTATCAAGATCCTGAAGGGCCATCCGCTGAAGAGCTAGCAAAAGAGTGTAATGGCCGAGCACTGGCAGATATGACTGATGCTAATGGCAATATTATTCTTAAAAAAGGACAATTATTAAGTGGTTTTTCTCAATTAAAAGCAGACGGTACAACATCATCAGGGATTTGGATATTCTGCGGTTCTTGGACAGAGCAAGGCAACCTAATGGCTCGGCGCGATCCAAGCGATCCATCAGGTAAAGGTATTCACGCTGGCTGGGCTTGGGCATGGCCAATGAATCGACGCGTACTTTATAATCGCGCCTCTGCTGATAAAAATGGTCAACCATGGGATCCTAAACGAGTCTTAGTAAAATGGAATGGTTCAAGTTGGGATGGTAATGACGTTGCCGATTTCACCGCAACATTATCGCCAAGTTCTGGCGCAGGAGCTTTCATTATGAATAATGATGGTTTAGGCGGACTATTTTGTTTGAATCGGTTAGTCGATGGGCCATTCCCAGAACATTATGAACCTTTTGAAACACCAATTACCAATAACCCATTACATCCTAACCAGATCAACAATCCGGTAGCTCGTGCATTTAAAGAAGACTTGGCTCGCTTAGGAGATGCCAGCCAATTCCCTTATGTCGGAACAACTTACAGCATAACAGAGCATTTCCATTTTTGGACGCAACATGCAAGGTTGGCCGCTATTTCACAACCGGAACAATTTATTGAGCTAAGTGAGAATTTAGCAAATAAAAAAGGAATAAAACTTGGTGATACCGTTAAAGTAACGTCATACCGCGGTTACATAAAAGCAAAAGCGGTTGTGACTAAGCGCCTTCCTACACTAACCGTTGATGGTAAAGAAGTTGAAACTATTGGAATTCCAATCGTATGGGGTTTTACTGGGCAGACAAAGAAAGGATTTTTAGTTAACGAATTAACCCCTCATTTAGGTGATGCTAATTCGCAAACACCGGAATACAAATCTTTCTTAGTGAATATCGAAAAAGTAACTACAGCGGCATAAGTTAGGGAGAATAAAAGATATGTCATTACAAACTCAAGATATTATCCGCCGCTCAGCAACGAATGCTTTAACTCCAGCTCCTCGAGTTCGAGATTATCAACAGGAAGTGGCAAAACTGATTGATGTGACTACCTGCATCGGCTGTAAAGCTTGCCAAGTTGCATGTAGCGAATGGAATGATCTACGTGCAGAAATCGGGCATACTGTTGGTGTTTATGATAACCCAGCAGACTTAGAGCCTAAAGCTTGGACAGTAATGCGTTATTCAGAAGTCGAAGTGAACGGTAAATTTGAATGGCTGATTCGTAAAGATGGTTGTATGCACTGTTCTGATCCAGGTTGTCTAAAAGCCTGCCCATCAGAAGGTGCAATCATTCAATATGCAAATGGTATTGTAGATTTTCAATCAGAACACTGCATTGGTTGCGGTTACTGTATTGCTGGCTGTCCATTTAATATTCCACGAGTCAGTAAAGAAGATAATCACTCGTATAAATGTACATTATGTGTTGATCGCGTTTCAGTGGGACAAGAGCCCGCCTGTGTCAAAACTTGTCCAACGGGAGCAATACATTTTGGTACAAAACAAGATATGATTCGTCATGCAGAACATCGCATTGAGGATCTTAAAAAACGTGGTTTTGAACACGCTGGTCTTTACGATCCTCAAGGTGTTGGCGGTACTCATGTAATGTATGTTTTACATCATGCAGATCAACCAGAACTATATCATGGTTTACCAAAAGATCCTCACATTAGTGAAATTGTTAAATTCTGGAAAGGTGCATGGAAACCGTTATCCGCAGCTGCATTCATTGCAACATTTGGAGGCCTACTATTCCATTATATGGGTGTTGGTGCAATTGAAGTTGATGAAGAAGATATAGAGCATGAAAAAGAAGCTGATAAACAAGCTAGAAAACGTCTAGGATTACCAATTTTTGAACGTAAAAATAGCACTAATTCAGCACAACAGGAGAGTCGTCATGAATAAAAAAGACATGATATTAAGAACACCACTTATTGTTCGCTTTTGCCATTGGTGCATGGTGTGTCTTTTTATTCTAACTGCACTATCTGGCCTATTTTTATTTTTTCCATCAATTAAACTGTTTGGTTTAGTACTCGGAACCCCTCAATTAGTTAGAGCATTGCACCCAATGATTGGCTGTGTTGTGTTCGTACTATTAATGTTTATGTTTCTGAAACTTGCACACCATAATATTCCAAATAAAGCAGATATTATATGGATAAAGAACTTTAAGCACGTAATTATGGGTAAAGAAGAAGGTATTCCAATTGGTAAATACAATGTTGGTCAGAAGTTTTTATTCTGGTGTATTATGAGCCTGATAACTGTGTTATTTATCACTGGAATGATTATGTGGCGTAGGTATGTTTCTGACTATTTTCCAGTTCAAATTGTCCGTATCGCGATATTCTTCCACTCGCTTGCTGCAATAGGATTAATTTTACTCGCTATTGGCCATGCTTATATGGCTCTTTGGGTTAAAGGATCAATTAAAGGCATGATAACAGGTTATGTATCACGTGCTTGGGCTCGTAAAAACCATTCCGCATGGTATGAAGAAGAAATGGCAAAAATATATCAGAAAGAACTTAATGCTAATACCCAAGCAGAAACAGAACAAACAACAAAAGTAGAGCATAAACCAGCGTAATAACTCATTACATCAAATAAATGTTATCCGTTAATTTCAATTAACCGATAACATTTAATTATGAAAAATTATGGATAAAACGATAGTAAACGGTAATCAATAATGAGTATAAAAATCATCCCACAAGAGCAACTCGAACAACAAACAACAAATTCAGTTATTCGACAAATTCCACTACTCTTTTATCCATCTCCGAAAACACTATATATTCATCGCGCGGAACGTTTAAAAGATCTGGCAACAAGTAGTCCATTTAGTGAATATTTGAAATTTTGTGCCACAATTGCTGAAGTACAAGCCAATATTGTAAAACAGAAACCATTGAATATAGATTTACCTAATATCCTTGATGGTCAACACCCACCTTTGAGTTTATATAACTTTACTTTATCCACTTTTTGGCAGACATATTTAAGCGACCTATTAAGTTCAGTTACCGCAACCACAGAACAAATTCGATTAGTGATAGAACAACTCAGACAAAATAGTTCAGAACAACTACAAGATAAAGCAAACCATTTAATTAATGGTGAATTTAATTGTGTAGAGGGTAATGAAGCGATGTTTATTTGGTCTGCATTATCGGTTTACTATAGCCAGCTAGCAAGTCAAATCAAAGGTAAGGCTATCGCAGAGAGTACCGATAAAAACTGGTTATGCCCAGTGTGTAATAGTATGCCCGTTGCCAGTATTATTCAACTTGGAAGTAACAATGGGTTACGTTATTTACACTGTAGCTTATGTGAAAGTGAATGGTACGTACCTCGAATAAAATGTACTTGTTGTGATAATATGCAAGACATTCAGTATTTTTCACTGGATAAAGAGCTATCTGCAACAAAAACAGAATGTTGTGATGCTTGCCATAGTTATCTAAAAATTCTAGATCAAGATAAAGATCCTCGTATTGAAATTATTGCAGATGATATCGCTTCGTTGATCTTAGATATCAAAACAGAAGAGGAAGGATTTGCTAAAAGTGGCATAAATCCTTTTATATTTGCGCAATAACAGTGTTAATTGACAGTGATAGTTTTAAACTAAGTTTTATCAATATTATTAATTTCATAATCAATTTTATTTGCAAACGAGAGCCTTGATTAACGATATTTATCATTTGAATAAAATACAACTTAACATTTTATATTAATAAGGTTAGAATTGAACTAATGTACTAGTTTATGAGTGTATTTTATGAAACGCTTTATTTTTTTGATAATAATGCTATTTATCCCGCAGTTTAGTTTCGCTGATAAGATTAAACATGTAGCAATTACAGCAATCATCGAACATCCATCATTAGATCAAATCCGTGATGGCGTGAAAGATGAATTAATAGATAGTGGCTATAAGTTAAACGAAAACTTAACGGTACAATATAAAAGTGCGCAAGGAAGTAGTGCCACTGCCGCTCAAATAGCTAGACAATTTGTTTCAACAAAACCTGATGCCATTGTAGCCATTGCAACTCCTAGCGCACAAGCAATAGCAGCATCGACCAAACAAATCCCTATTATATTTGCAGGAATTACCGATCCCGTTGCTGCAAAATTAATTAAAAACTGGCAACCAACGGGCACAAATATTACTGGAGTTTCAGATTATCAAGAAATTATTCCTCAAATTGATTTTATGAAGAAAATTGTGCCGAATGTTAAATCTGTAGGATATATTTATAGTCCAGGTGAGATTAACTCTACCGTGGTTCTAAAGAATCTACAAATTCATTTATCCAAACAAAATATTTCACTTGTTGCTGTTCCCGCACAAAGAACTGCTGATATTTCAACAGCAGCCATTACTTTAAAAGGCAAAGTAGATTTAATCTATACAACAACAGATAATAATGTTGTTTCCGCTTATGAATCGTTAGTAAAATTTGCCAATGAAAATAAAATCCCCCTTTTAGCATCGTTTCCTGATGCAATCGAACGAGGAGCTGTTGCTGCTTATGGTATGAGCTATTATGATGTTGGCCGCCAATCAGGTAAGTTTGTTGTTCGGATATTGAATGGTGAAAAACCTGGAAGTATTGCCCCAGAACTTGGACAAACCTTACATCTTGTAATTAATACTGACGCAGCAAAAAAACAGGGAGTAAATTTATCCCCTGAAATTATTCAATCGGCTTACAAAATAATAGGACAATAATTTATTAAGATTTTTTTTAAAAAATTATAAAATATTTTTGCTTAATGGTATGAGCAAAGTGTGATATTACAAATAATATCCTATTTATACCCAATCACTACTCACAGTGTAATGAAATATTTACACTTGTGAGTTCTTTTTTTATTCTGGAAAAATATTTAATTTTGCTTTATAGTAAGTCAAAATTTAGCTTGGTTGTAAAAAAAACAGTACAGGAGTACTTTATGCGTAATTATATTATAAAACTTTTTATGATTCTCAGTTTACCGTTCGCTGCATTTTATTCTTACGCAGATACAAAAGCCGAACAAAAATTTGTAGCCATTACTGCCATTGTTGAACATCCAGCACTAGATAATGTACGCAAAGGTGTTGAAGATGAACTTAAAGATAATGGCTATATTGCTGGAGAAAATTTAAAATTTCAGTTTGCCAGTGCACAAGGTAGCAGTGCAAATGCAGCTCAAATAGCGAAAAAATTTGTAGCAAATAAACCTGATGTAATTGTTGGTATCGCAACACCAAGTTCACAAACTTTAGTTGCATCAACAAAACTTATTCCTATTGTTTTTACCGCTGTTACTGATCCTGTGGCTGCTAAATTAACACCAAGTTGGGATGCATCAAAAACTAATGTGACAGGCGTATCCGATGCCTTATCACTAGATTCTCAAATTGAGATGATGTTAAAAATTAAACCTGATGCTAAAAATATTGGTTATGTTTATAGTCCAAGTGAAATTAATTCAACGATTATATTAAAACAATTGCAAATCGAACTTGAAAAAAGAGGGATGAAAATTATCGCTGCTCCTGCACAGCGAACCTCTGATATATCAACAGCTGCAAGAAGTTTAAAAGGTAAGGTTGATATGATTTATACGACTACCGATAATAACGTTGTTTCATCTTATGAAGCTTTAGCTAAAATTGCTAATGAAAGTAAAATTCCTCTTGTTGCATCAAATCCTGAATCAGCCGAACGTGGTGCAATTGCAGCTTTAGGAATGAGTTATTATGATCTTGGTCGCCAAGCTGGTAAAATAGTTATTCGTATACTTAATGGCGAAAAACCGGGGGATATTCCACCACAAGTTGGTAATATTACTCAATTGACAATTAATAAAAAAGCTGCTGAACGCCAAGGTATTACTTTATCTGAAGATGTATTAAAATCAGCAGCCAAAATTGTTGAAAAATAATTGTAACTTTTGATAACTAAACCGCCATTTTGGCGGTTAATTTTTAGTGGATGTTTTCATGTCTTTTGAATTTTTATTAAGTTCTTCTGGAATTGGACTTATTTATGCACTGGTTAGTTTAGGTGTTTTTATCTCATTCCGTTTACTCGATTTTCCGGATCTTACCGCTGATGCAAGTTTTCCACTTGGAGGGGCTATTTGTGGTCTATGTATTTACGTAGGTATTGATCCATGGATAGCAACATTGTTAGGTATGATTGCAGGTTGTATTGCTGGAGCAATGACTGGAATATTGTATGTTAAACTCAATATACTACAACTACTTTCAAGTATTATTGTCATGATAGGACTTTATTCTATCAATTTAAGAATATTAGGTATTGGACCTTATATTATGGACGAAACACCAAGATTGGCTGGTTCGCCTAATCTTTCTTTGCTTAATGCCAAAACAATATTTTCACCATTTGTTGCTGAAGATTATAGTAACCAATATATTGTACTACCTCTTATAATATTAGGTTTTGTAATTTTATTTTGGTTATTACTAAATCTCTTTTTAAATACTAAGATGGGCTTAGCTTTAAGAGCAACAGGAACCAACCAACGAATGGCAAAATCTCAAGGTATTCCAACAGGTGGTATTACGATTCTTGGCATGGCAATATCAAATGGTTTAATCGCTCTTGGTGGATCATTATTTGTACAAATGCAAGGTGGTGCAGATCTTACTATTGGCGTGGGCACGATCGTTACAGGGCTTGCATCGATTATTATTGGTGAAAGTATTTTTCCAACTAAGCGTATTTGGGCTGTTATGCTGGCGGTTATTTTTGGTGCGATTTTATATCGCTTATTCATTGCATTTGCACTCGATAATGAATTTTTACAAGCGATTGGCTTTGGAACCGAAGATTTAAATCTTATTACAGCAATCTTGGTAGTACTTGCTTTAGTCTTACCTAACCATTTAAAAAAGCGCGCAAAGAAAAGAGGAAGTAAGCATGATTAAAGTTGGAGAATTACAATTAACTTTTAATCAAGGGACACCTATCGAAAATCATGTATTACGAGGATTAAATCTTAATATAAGCGAAGGTGAATTTGTTACAATTATAGGTAGTAATGGAGCTGGAAAAAGCTCATTACTCAATGTAATTAGTGGTGATTTACTTGCCGACTCCGGCAGTGTCATTATTAATGGAAAAAATGTAACACGATGGCCTGCATGGAAAAGGGCTGGTTTAGTTGCTCGAGTATTTCAAGACCCAATGGTTGGGACTTGTGAAAACTTAACCATTGAAGAAAATCTTGCTATTGCTTATAACCGGGGTCATAGCTTTACATTATCTCCTGCTTTAAATAAAAAGTTACGCGAAATATTTAAAGAAAAACTAGCAACGCTAAATTTAGGTTTAGAAAATCGATTGTCCGATATGATGGGATTGCTTTCTGGTGGACAAAGACAAGCCGTCAGTCTACTCATGTCAACATTACAACCATCCAAGATATTATTACTTGATGAACACACAGCAGCGCTCGATCCAAAAACAGCACAATTTGTTTTAGACCTAACCGATGAAATTGTTTCTAAAAATCATCTAACCACCATGATGGTTACCCATTCTATGAAACAAGCATTAGAGTACGGTAATAGAACAGTAATGCTTCATCAAGGTCAGGTCGTACTTGATGTTTCTGGAGAACAACGTTCAAAGCTAACAGTAAACGATTTGCTCGCTATGTTTGAAAAAACTCGTGGTGAAAAAGTAACTGACGATGCCTTATTATTAGGTTAATAAATCAAGAAGCAATATTTATTAGCAGAATATTGCTTCTTATCCAAGATTGGTTGAATAATTTCATAATTTTTCTTGTAACTGTTGTCGAACATTCATTAAAGCAAATCCAAGCAAATTTTTTCCACACCACATTAACGGATTATCAATATTAGGATCATCCTGAGACAATCCTATCCCCCATATTTTATCAACCGGGCTTGCTTCTACTAATATTCTTTGTTTGGTTGATAATATAAAATCAGTTAACTTTGGATTCTGTGAAAACTTTGCAAAATTACCATTTATGACTATATTTAAACAGTGTGCATCCCAAATATCCGGTATGAAGCCTTTTACTTGACGCCCTAATGCTTTTGCTAATCCAGGTGAATTAGCAGTAAGTATTTTTGATAATATTTGCTCATCACCAAATAATCTTGCTTTCTCAGCCATCATATAATGTTCTGCTGTTGCATAGTAAATATTATCAACCTCAAAACGACTTGGATACCATTGGCTAAAACAACTCTTTGTTATGATAGAAGGTTGCTTTTCTACATGTCCCCAAAAGTATATATATTTGTATCGTTTACCACTTCTATACTGTTCTCGTAATTCCAATAAATCCATATAAATTCCTTATTATCACTAACGAATATGTTATATGTATTTTCGTTGAATACCAATATAGTTTTAGTAAAAAACAAATTTTAGTTTTCAATAGAATTGAACTACATACCATTAATATAGTTAAAATAATAATACTTATAAGAAATATTTAAAGTTATGTATGATGTGTAAGATAAATATAACGTTGATTTTTATGATAAGGCTTTATATAAAAATGATGTGGCTATAATTATTTAGTCATATACTAAACATAGCATCTTATATAAATTTTAGTCAGTTTTATAATCTCTATATGCAAAAAAGCCCAGCATTC
>CAMLPV010000008.1 GCA_946482005.1 uncultured Gilliamella sp. | reverse complement strand
TCCCCAATCAACTATTTTGAACTTTTCAAGTTCATTAAATATTTTATTTATCATGACTTAGATGGGATTCCATTAATTGTTCCATTTGGTAAAAACATACGATGGCTTAAACCTCCTAAATTAGGATCTACCCATTCAAATTTACCAGAAACACCATTCAGGCTTCCTTTTAATTGATAAACTTTTGATGCTCCTGCGTAATACGACCACATTTATCATATTGCTACACCAATGGTCATTGCCCATCATCAATCTTAGATATACGCCTGAAACCATCAATAATTTACTTACCAGAAGTTAGCTATGACTAAGGCATATTCTACGCTAAAAACTACCATTACTAAAACCAGAACGATAAAACCACGTCCAAAGCGCAGCTTAACGGTCGATTACAGCACTAATGGCGGGCAACCCAACCCCAGACCACAACTGACCATTAAAGGATTCTGGCTGGAAGCCTTCGGCTTTTATGCCGGGCAAGCTGTCGTGGTAAAAATTGAGCGCAACAAGTTAATTATTGAACTTGCGATGCAGCTCTAAAAAGCAATAAAAGATCGCCGTTGGTTAAAGCGGGGATTAATGCTTATTCAACAGGTGCTAATGAAACTGCCATTTCTAGCACTATATCTAAATAGATCTTTTCTCCATTAGCCCCACTTCTTTTCAACTCATCACGAGCATAAATAATATTAACTTTGGATCCGACTCTAAAAAGCTTTTTATCATCTTCTTTTATATAATTATAAATACCTTCTTCACATACTGATCCATCATCTAATAATAAACTGAAGCTGTTATCTATCAATGATGGATCTTGTCCGGCGACATAGGTTCTAATTATAATTCCTGAAATAAATAGTAAAGGCATTTTATTTTGCTCAATACTATTCCACCATTCTTGGGAGCCAAAAAGACCATTAGTACCTTTAAGACCCATATTAGGTCTTGAATGATCCAGTGTGAGAGCTTGAGTTAAAGTGATCTTTTCTGGATTAGCTTGTAACTCTTCAGAAAGAAGATATACCAATTTCATAGGCACTTTTGTATTTTCTAACTTTAATAGCATAATTCTTTCCTTTTATTGCACTTTTTCAAAATAGACAATATTATTATTAAGAATTTCCATTCCTTTACCTTGCCCAACTTGGGTCGTCATTTGCTCACCTTAAACTTTAAAACGGATATTGGTATCCATTCATTTTCCTGTTTGAGTTGACATACTCGGCAGTTGTTTTGCTTCTGCTTCATTCACTGCAATCCCTATTTTTTCAAGCTCGGAGAATGTACCAGGTTTAACTGTAATTTTTACTGTTATACCATCATATTTTGACAAATAGCTTAGAACTAGCGAAACTGAGGTTTCTGTGGTTGCTGGCATAATACCTGTTCTTTCAAATTGCTTAAATTACTCAGGAGACATAGTCCGATAAACAATCTCATTTCCGTGAACATCATATTGCTGTACTGGATTTAACGGATTTTTAGATTGAGTTGCAGGCACTCCAATCGCTTCTCTTCCCGCTTGTGTCGCACCTGTAGTCCCCTTTCCAGCTTCCGTTCCCGGACAGACTTCATTTAACCCTAAAGGATCTATCCGAGAGATTGGATTAGCCACGTAACTATAGGCATTTTCATCCCCCGCTAAACCAATCGGGTCTTGACTAATGTAACGCCCACAGTGCGGGTCATAGTAACGGTGTCGATTATAATGTAACCTCGATTCTTCATCAAAATATTGTCCCGATAGTCGCAGCGGTTGGGGTACCGTTTGATAATCAATTGCTGAGTTACCATAAGATTTATACACAGCACTCCATACAATCTCCCCCTGAGTCGTCACTAACTCCTGCGGTGTCCCCAGTTGGTCATTGAAGTAGTAGTAAATCTCACCCCCTCGTTCCCGGCCATTATGACCATTAAAAGCCGCTGGCTGGAAGTTTTCGACTTTACTACCGGTCAGCCAGTCATCATCGATGCGCAACAGGAGCAGTTGATTATTAGGATTGAGGGACTGAGCTAAGAGGTAAAACAAGATCCCCCACCGGGTTAGGTGGGGATTATTCATTAGTAGATGGTTTCACATTGTATGCTAGATAGTTTTATATTTCTTAAAAACACACTCATTTTTTTTAGATACCAATTAAAATCTGGAATCTCTTCCCCAGATAAATACTGACGATTTATTGACAATGACATAGATAAATAGTTAGGGTAAATTAATAAATTACCCCCTGATTCATTATCATAAACCATCACTATACCGATTTTATCCATAATATTATGAGAGTTTATAAACTCGTCTAAATTGAACAAATTCATGTCGATATTTAACCAGTTATAATCATCGATATCATTTGACGATAGATAAGTGACCATATTTTGATAATAAATATTCCCGCCATTATTTATTAGGCACTTTAATATCTCTTTAGGAGAATATTCTTGTGCAAAATTTATATCTATGCTGACTTGCATTCCCATATTAATATTCCTTAAACGGTATGTTCTTTGATGTTAACCAGTCTTTAACATGCTGAGGGATAGGTGTGTTAGAATGCACTTCAAAAGACGCACCATTTTACTTGGCAATACTCGCATGAGATCCACATCGGATTTAAATTTCTTAAATCCTTTACTACCTGCCTGAGCATGATCTTGCCAATAGCGTCCTGATTTAGTCTCATACCAGATTGAATTATTTGAACCATATAAGTCAGATCCTCACAGGTTGGGGATCTGACTATCTACCACCATTTAGGATAATTAGTAAATTCATTTCTGATTAATGAATAAACATCATCAGTAATCTTACTACTATAGGTAGCCGTCATAACGTTTCCTTCTGGATCTTGTCTCTTAACTGACCATGCAAACTCTATAAACTCATGTTTTTTTATTATTTTTATAATAAAAACATCATTCATATCATGTAACACTGCGCTTTCTCTCTTATTAAGTCCTTTAGAGAAAAGATCCCAAACATTACAATCAATCCAAATTTCACCACTGTATGCTAAATGATGAGTAAACTGTTTCATATTAATATCAATTTTAAATTTAATTGATGGTAAATAATTATCTATCTCTATCTCATCAAAAAATATTTTGATAGGATCATTTAAATTAATACTCATTAACACCCCCCTTTTATTTAACTAGCCGAGCGTGAATTACAACAGGAAGATCACCTAGTTTTTTAGGTGGTGCTAACTTTAATTCCCAATCATCGAGTTAAAAGCTAAAACAAAATCCACACCGATTAGGTGAGGATAATAAGTCTAATTAGATAGGTACAGCTTCCTTGGTTCTTAACCATGAGCCTTTTAGTTCATTACATAAATGAGCATCAATAATTTTTTCTATCTCCTGCAAATACTGAATTTTTTCGGGAGCTTCCTTTATTACAAGAGGAACTAATTGATACCAAGCATGTAGTATCCAGTCAGGGTTTGTTTCAGCTACTTTTTTAATGTGCTGAAGTAATTTTTTATAACCTAATCCAGATACCGTCGCTTTAATCCAAGGCTTAGCCCCAGAGACATTTTTTTTTTCTAATCCCATGTCTAAAAACTTTATCAACACACTACGATCCCTAATAACACGCGGGATCAATCTTAGTGAGGATTCTCTAACTACATCAGAATTATGTTTTAGCAAAATTTCCATCAAAGCTGAACTTTCATGCTCAGGTAGTTTTCTTAAATAATGAGCTAACTCATTTTCAGCTCTTCCATCAGGAAGCTTATTTATAATATTATTCAGCATTAGGATGCTCCTTAAATTTATCTATAGATGTCAAAATAAGATCCTCAAAGTTTTTTGATAAGGATCTTACTATTACATTTAAATTCAAAAATAACCCTGTTTTATCCTTTATTGCATTATCAACTTGAGTTAATAATTGAATCAATATTCAAAGAATAACTTTTTTATTCATTTAACTCTATCTCTGATGAGTTGTTAGTCGGAGGATAATTTTTTATCGCTTCTCTATAGCCATCACAACTAGGAAGATACTCCATTAAAAAGTCAAAATCCCATATTGGTGACTCAATATTATTAAACCTACTAATGTCTAGAACTTTATTCTTCATTGCTACTTCTGATTCTTTTTGGTGATTTATTTTGGTTATACCTTCATAACCACCCACCAAATCATCACATCCAATGATAAATGGTAGGATATTCTCTTCTTCCAGTTCTAAAAAAACGCTACCATTAAAAATTACTCGACCATAAATATTTGAATCTAAATGATCTATATTAAATATCTGGCATTTTTTATTTGAGGAGCAGCAAATGCTGTTAGTTATCAAACTTGAGATAAAAGTATAGATATCAAAGTAAGATCCTAATAGGATTTAGGTAAGGACCTTACTATTACATTTAAAAATAAAAAAATAGCCCTGTTTTATACTTTATTGCATTATCAACTTGAGTTAATAATTGAATCAACATTTCGCTATTATTGGATACTATTGAATTTTGAATAATACTTTTAGCCTTTATAAGCTTATCAAGATCGATTATCTTTTCATCTTCATAATCATCAATGTTTATATCTAATTCATTATTAAGTTGATTAATAACATTACTCTTTAAAAGATTTGTATAATTATCTTCATCAAGAATTAATTCAATCAAATCACCATCAACACAATTATCTAAATCTAGGCGCTCCATTGCACTTTTATTTACTGGAACGGATATATATTTCATACTATTTATTCCTTTTTATATTAAAATGAGTTACCGCATTATATTCACCTTGACTTCGGCCAGCTTCTTTTCCATTTTCTAATAATTTGTTGTTAGGAATATTACCATTCAAATCCAGATAAGCTCTTTTTCCCGAAATATTAGGGTTATAAATTCGGAAGTAGTTTCCAGACAAATCCTCAACCACCTGTATACTTGTTGTTGGATTAGTATAAATTCTTTTTCCTTTTTCAGTTGTAGTTATTATTGGATTTGAGACTGCAAACTCATTAATAACCTTATCAAGACTTGCTGTAGCCCAATTACTTGAATATTGTTGTGATCAAAAATGTCTCATTAAAGAATATTGACTAGAAGAGCTAAAATTCATGCCAGTAATCATAACAATCGTGGATGATAAGTTAATTATTAGGTTTGCTATGCAGATCTAAAGAATAGTAAATAAAATAAATATTTAAGACATGATGCTTACATTATCCTGATTAATATAGATTGCCTTAGGCTTAGCTGGAACAATTTTTTCCCAATGCATTATAGATAAAATATCAATAGCCATTTCTCGCATTTTCTGCCATTCTACACTTTTGCAAAGTGCAGTATTATTCCAGTATTGAATATTAGCAGGTCCACTAATAGACAGCATATAATCATCTAGTTTTTTAATTACACTTCGTTGTTCATCTGTTATAGAGGTAATATTTAGCTCATCTAAAGCTCCCTCCCATTCAACGGCTAGTTCATCAGCTACATTAGCAAAATCAGGAAACAAACTTTTCTGAATTTCATAAGGCTGAGCTATTACTTGAACAATCCATTTTATTTTATTCATGTTTTATTCCCTTATTTCTTCTTTAGGATAGTCTTGAATAAAAAAGCAAGTATCGCTTAATGCTGTTCTTAATAAATATATTTTTTTCATAATAAGTTTTTCGGTTTCGAGGGCAATTACTGTACTTTTTAAGTCAGTGTTATTGCCGACATAATATCATATGCCTGAAAAAATGATAATTATTTGATTATTTTGGTTTAGTATAGTTTTTCTGTAAAAATAATTCAGGTGTCTATACCGTTTTATTACTATTGTGTTTAAGTAAAGTGGTTATATTTTGGTAAAAATGGATAAAGGCATTAACTATGATAAAGGTGTTCAGGCTCCATAACTTATCATTAAAGTCAATTGGCTCAATGGACTCAGATTTACCACTGGTAAGCCTGTCAGCGTCACGACTAAAAAAGTTAAGGTGATTGTCCAATTCACGAAATAGCGCACATAACAAGAAGATAGTTACTCCAATTCTGCCATTGAAATCGCAGAACTGGAAAAATAGTTCATCAAATAAATCAGTTTGCATTACTCTCTTTCATAATTTTATCGAAATATTCTCTTTTTTCCTTTTGTGTTCTGCCTCTACCTTGTATTGATTTCTTATATTCATTGGGAGTTATTATTGAATTTATTATTATAGAGTGATCTATAGTTGAAACATCAAATTCAATAACATATTTGCCATTAACCAGATAAGCATATATTTCAACGCCCTGATCGTAATTTTTACAAAGATAATATGCAGAAGTTAATTCGCCAAATTCTGATAAGAAAAACGGATAAATTATTTCCTTTTCTAATTGATCAAATTCATCCAACTTTTTTTTAATTAACTCATCCTTGTTTATCATAAAGATATTCCTCCTTGTGTTACTGTAATTGCCAGTTTTATCTGTAATTATCATAGTTTAAAGAGTAGTAACTCGTCCGTCAATTTTCTGGAATGTGCTTTTATTGCTAATTGGCAAAATTGATTTTAGACGCTATTTTTTTAAAGCATCAGGCTTAGCAGTTGGTTGGTTAAAATTTGGCAGCTAAAAAAGGAAGTAAAAAAACAGAAAATATGCCTCCCTTGCTATCGCTTTACTTTCCCCCATCTTCGCAGCTTATCATTGAAAGTAACTTATTTAATGAGCTTGGCTTTACAACAGGACCCACAATCTGTCACCATTAAAAGTAAGTTAATTGTTGTGTTTTTGTAATATGAAGTAGCTCCAAATATAAAAAATCCCAGCTTTTAGGCTGGGATCTTAATTATTTGCCAAACATCTTAATTCCTAAACGACGGCATTCTAAATACCAGAGACAGATTCCGGTTGGAATACCCAAAGGTGCTATTTTGCAGGCTATATATATATCTTCAGTGTTAATTACAAATTGATTTGTATTAAAATAAAACAAAATTGAAGATATTAAACTTGTAATTAAAATAATCAAAAACAACAGTAAAGGCATCGCTATACATAAAAACAATAATGCTAAATATTTTCTATACTTCATCTTACTTTCTCCTTTTTAAATTATTAATTTTATTATTAATTAATTCTCATCTAGCGAAACTTACGACTCTTTTAGTAATAGTGAATATAAAGCTTTGCGCAGCAGGTTTAGTAATTATCAAACTACTAATTAATACTTATTTATATTGCTTCAAAATAAAACAGTAATTGTGTTTGACTTACTTATCAGATCAAAATGAAAGAAAATAACTTAAAAAATTATCGGTAAATATAACTTCAATAGTGCAATAAGCTCTAAATAACTATTAAAAAAGCCAGATAAAAAAGGGCATCTAATGAAGTTATCTAAATTAAAAACTATTTATTGTCTATTTTATCACCAAATCTATGAATATTACATCCAGTTCAGATAAAAAAAAGCAAGCAGCACAGAAATAAAATTGGTAACGATATAATTAACTTTGAAATATAAAAATTAATCATCCTTTTGATAGATTAACTCAAAAAACTAGTTAGAATAAATCGATAAAAGATTATTGATAGTTGCAACAGATACCTTTTAAATTTAGTTAGTCGATATTTTTTTGTAAAAATAATTTAGAACTGTATACCATTTAATTAATATTTTTGCATTTGATATGATTATATATGTTTGATAATTTGCCGTATATTTTAATAATATTAACAATATACCTTGTATTACTTTTAATAAAAGATAAAATCAAACCTATTATTTAACAGTTCAAATATTAAGTGCATGAGTAAAAAATCAAATATTAAATGTACGAGTAAAGATTTAGAGAAGATTAGTAGATTTTTAAGCTATATCTTAAGGCATAAACCAGAAGCGATAGGTATCACATTAGATAGTAATGGTTGGGTTGGAGTAGATGTTTTAATTCGGCAAGCGAAGAAACATGGTATGCAAATTTCTCAAGATTTAATTACCGAAGTCGTGAGAACCAATGATAAAAAACGCTTTACTCTGTCCGAAGATAATTTAAAAATTCGTGCAGCACAAGGGCATTCAACTAAGCAAGTTAATATAGCGTATAATGAGAAAACTCCGCCTGAATATTTGTATCATGGTACAGCAACCCATTTTCTTGATTCAATTTTTCAACAAGGTTTGATTGCAGGGGAACGCCATTATGTTCATATTTCAATTGATGAAAAAACAGCTATAGCCGTTGGTAAACGTCATGGAAAACCAATTGTTTTAAGAATTAAAGCATTAGCAATGTTTCAACAAGGTTTTAAGTTTTATTTAGCCGATAATGGGGTTTGGTTAACGAATAATGTGCCAAGCCAATTTTTAGAAGTTATTTAAAATAAATCAGTATAACTAAAAAAATAATCTCTATTCATTTGCATAAAAATAATTTAATTAAGGTAGAGCACACTTTTAGATTAATTAAAAGTATCTCTATTAGTCAAATCTATTTCTATTTTTTAGAATCGATAATAGTGCGGTTAGTTTAACGTATTCTTTCCTCATTCTTCGTAAGTTCATATCTTAATACAAGTTTGACATAACAATTTTCAAATATTACATGATAGAAATCATCGACATCAGCAAAAATTGAGGGTATTGTATATTTATTCATCTAAGCAGGTGTTGTGATTAATTTGTCTGCTGTTTTTCATTTTGATCTTGGCTCAGATGTGTAGTTGTCTTTTTTTTTATTTTTTTCATAAACGATATTCAGGTTAATTAGGAGCCGAAAAATGCAACATATTATGGAAACAATTAGGAAAACAGAACAAGAATTTATTGAGATTCGACATCAAATTCATCAACACCCTGAAGTAGGTTTTGAAGAAAATAAAACCAGCGATTTGGTTGCAAATAAATTGGCTGAGTGGGGATACGAGGTTCATCGAGGGTTAGCCAAAACAGGCGTCGTTGGTGTTTTGAAAAATGGTACCAGTAATAAAAAAATTGGTATCCGAGCAGATATGGATGCTTTACCTATAGTTGAAGCCTCCGGAAAACCTTGGAGTAGTCTTATCCATGGCAAATTTCATGGTTGTGGTCATGATGGACATACCACTATTTTACTGTGTGCAGCTAAATATCTTGCCCAAACCCGCAATTTTGATGGCACGTTACATGTCATTTTTCAACCTGCAGAAGAGTTATTATATGGTGGAAAGGTGATGGTGGATGATGGATTATTTAAAAAATTTCCTTGTGATGTTATTTTCGGTATCCATAATATGCCCGGATTCAAAGAAGGCCATTTTTATTTTAGAGCCGGTGCACTTATGGCTTCATCCGATACCATTCATATCAATATTAAAGGCAAAGGTGCTCACGGCGCCATGCCGGAACGAGGAATTGATGCGACCCTTGTCGCATGTTATATCGGCACTGCACTGCAAAGTATTGTTTCTCGAAATGTTTCTCCGTTTGAGCAAGCTGTTATCACCATTGGTTGTATTCAATCTGGTGAAGCGCCGAATGTTGTTAATAGCGATGCACTTATGAAACTAACCGTTAGAGCATTAGATAATGATACCCGAACGTTATTACTTAAACGTATTACTGAAATTGCCACTTCTCAGGCGGAAAGTTTTGGTGCCTGCGTTAAAATCGAGCATGTCAATGGTAGTCCTGTTTTACATAATGGTGCGGATGCAACAAAATTTGTATTTGACGTTGCCCAAAAATTATTCGGAGAAGATCGCGTTCATGATAATTGCCATCCTTTTATGGGCAGTGAAGATTTTGCATTTATGTTAGAAAGTAATCCAAACGGTTGTTACATGATTATTGGCAATGGTGATGAACCTGGTTTTTGTAGTGTACATAATCCTGGTTATGATTTTAATGATAAATGTATTGTTCCTGCTGCGTCATATTGGGTTGCATTAACTGAAACATATTTAAGTAAATAAGGATAGCGTACATCTATGGCTAATTTAAATATGTCAAATTCAACAAATTCTGAAGCTGTGCCATTTAAAAATGATAACCGGTTAATATTAGGTATTGTATTAGGGGTCATTACTTTTTGGCTTTTTGCTCAATCAATTGTCAATGTTGGGCCAGCAGTTCAGCATTCTGTCGGTATTACACCTGCGTCTTTTAATTTGGCGGTGAGTTTGACCGCCCTCTTTTCTGGTTGTTTTATTGTGGTTGCTGGCGGACTTGCTGATCGTTTTGGACGGGTTCGTTTTACCTATTTAGGTTTTATTTTAAGTATTATTGGTTGCCTTTGTTTGATCTTCGCTCAAGGTGAAGTGTTATTCATCATTGGACGCATTATTCAAGGTTTGTCTGCTGCCTGTATTATGCCCTCGACTTTGGCATTAGTGAAAACCTATTTTCAAGGTAAAGAGCGCCAACGCGCATTAAGTTTTTGGTCGATTGGCTCTTGGGGCGGTTCAGGTACTTGTGTGCTTGCTGGCGGTGCCATAGCAACTTATTTGGGTTGGCAGTGGATTTTTATTATTTCAATCATCTGTGCTGTGCTCGGTATGCTGTTATTGAAAGGTACACCAGAAACCAAAATTGAAGATCCTTCAAGTTTGCCAAAATTTGACTATGTAGGACTATTTGTTTTTGTTATTACTTTGGTTTCATTAAATCTTGTGATAACTAAAGGATCAACATTTGGTTGGACAAGTGTCGTGACATTATCCTTGGCTACGGTATGTTTTGTTTTTCTTATTTTATTTTTTGTTATTGAAACACGTAAAGCGAGTGGCGCTTTTATCGATTTTTCATTATTTAAAAATGTTCCTTACCGTGGTGCTACCTTATCTAACTTTCTGCTCAATTCTGTTGCCGGTACATTAATTGTTGCCAGTACTTATACCCAACAAGGACGAGGCTTTACACCTTTCGAAAATGGATTATTGACCATTGGTTATTTAGTGTCAGTGCTATGTATGATTCGAGTTGGAGAAAAAATCTTACAAAAAGTAGGCGCAAAAAAACCAATGTTACTCGGACCATTAATTACTGGTTCAGGAATTGCGTTGATGACGCTGACTTTCTTACCCGATACGCTTTATATTATTTCGGTGTTGGGGGGCTATATTTTATTTGGTCTTGGCTTAGGTTTTTATGCAACGCCATCAATCGATACCGCAATATCAAGCGCTCCTGAAGATAAGGTCGGTATTGCATCAGGAATTTATAAAATGGCAAGCTCATTAGGCGGTGCATTTGGTGTAGCCATTTCAGCATCCACCTATTCAGCAATTATTGCCAGTGGTCAAAGCATAGCAATAGCTGCAGCACTAGGACTCTGGATTAGTGTTGGATTTTGTCTGTTATGCTTTACTTCAATTTTAATTTTAGTTCCAAGCAATGCCGGTAAGAATAAATAAATCTGGTTAACTTTTTATAATATTAAAACTTATCATTGGGGTGGAACTTTTAACTTCTATCCCTATTTTTTTAAAGATAGATGAATTAAACCCATAAAGCTTAAAAAGCAATATGGGGTTAATTATGAGAAATATTCATTAACAGTATGAATTTTTTGGCACATTTAATTTATTTGCCAATACAAAATGAACTGAATATTCTTCCTAATAAATCATCAGAAGTAAACTGCCCAGTGATTTCACTTAAGGCTTCTTGAGCTAATCTTAACTCTTCGGTTAAGAGTTCTCCTGCATGGAATGTTATGATTAGCTTCTATCCCTAATTTTTTAAAGATAGATGAATTAAACCCATAAAGCTTAAAAAGCAATATGGGGTTAATTATGAGAAATATTCATTAACAGTATGAATTTTTTGGCACATTTAATTTATTTGCCAATACAAAATGAACTGAATATTCTTCCTAATAAATCATCAGAAGTAAATTGCCCAGTGATTTCACTTAAGGCTTCTTGAGCTAATCTTAACTCTTCGGCTAAGAGTTCACCTGCATGGAATGTTATAAGTTGGTATTGACCATTATTTAAATGCTCAGAGGCTTTTTCAAGTGCTTGCAGATGACGACGTCGAGCCAAAAAGCCACCTTCTGTACTGCTCGAAAATCCCATAGCTTGTTTTAGATGCTCACGCAATAATGTCACACCCTCACCCGTTCGAGCAGATAATTGAATGAGCGCATATCCCTCTTCTTCGCTATAACCTAGTGCCTCACCGGTTAAGTCTGCTTTGTTGCGAATCACTGTAACAGGTATATTTTTTGGTAATCGTTCAATAAATTCTGGCCAAAGTTTTTCAGGATTGGTTTCATTTGTTGTTGTGCTATCGACCATAAATAAAACGCGATCGGCTTGTTCGATTTCTTGCCATGCACGCTCAATACCTATCCGCTCTACTTCGTCACTTGCTTCACGTAGTCCAGCGGTATCAATGATGTGCAAAGGCATACCATCAATGTGAATATGTTCACGCAGTACATCACGAGTAGTACCTGCAATATTGGTAACAATAGCAGCATCACGCCCAGCTAATGCATTAAGTAAACTGGATTTCCCGGCATTTGGTCGACCAGCAATAACCACTTTCATCCCTTCGCGCAATAGAGTGCCTTGTTTAGCTTCTTGGCGAACTTCGTTTAATCGTTCAATAACTTGATTCAGTTCTGCTTCTATTTTACCGTCAGAAAGAAAGTCAATCTCCTCTTCTGGAAAATCGATAGCCGCTTCCGTAAAAATACGCAAATGAATCAAGGATTCAACCAGTGCATTAACCTTTTTAGAAAATACACCTTGTAAAGACGAGATAGCAGATTTAGCCGCCTGTTCTGAACTGGCATCAATCAAGTCAGCAATCGCTTCGGCTTGGGCTAAATCAAGTTTATCATTTAAAAATGCCCTTTCCGAAAACTCACCCGGTTTGGCAATGCGTACGTTAGCGATTTCAAGTACGCGTTTTAAAAGTAAATCTAAAATAACTGGACCGCCGTGTCCTTGTAATTCAAGCACATCTTCACCAGTAAATGAGTGCGGATTAGGAAAAAATAGAGCAATACCTTCATCAAGTGTTGAGCCATCGTTAGCTAAAAATGGAAGATATTCGGCATACCTTGGTCTAGGTAATTTACCTAATACTGCCTGCGCGACCTCTTGCGCTTTAGGGCCTGATATACGCAAAATACCTACACCACCTCGACCTGGTGGTGTTGCTTGCGCAACAATTGTATCTGATTTCATATTTGTTTATAGCTAATTTAAATTTTGATGATTAATAATATCATGGACGCTCAGCAAAAACAGTAGTGACTAACGCTTTTGCCGTTATTCGTTAATTTTAGCGTATTTTATCCATCGTTTCGTAGTTAATTTGTGGTTTTTGTATTATCACTAGGGTGATCAAAGAGCCAAGAATTTGCTAATGCAAGTGGCTCGCGAATTAATGCAACATACTTATCACCATTATTAAACGCTAATGGTGCCGATAAACCCGATACATCATGCACACCTGAACGTTTGGCAAGCATTATTGAGCGTAAAATATGAAAATCATTGGTAACTACCACCGTGCTGCCTAGAGGTAACACCTGATTGGCAAAAATAAATTGCTCAGCAGTGCGCCTTGATTTATCTTCTTGATAAACTCGGTTTGCCTCTATCCCTTTATCAATAAGATATTTTGCCATTACACTGGCTTCTGTTGCTGATTCGTCTTCACCTTGTCCACCACATACAACCACTTTAGTTTCAGGATTTTGGTTAAGATATTGAACAGCGATATCTAATCTGTTTGTTAAACTTGACGATGGTATAGCGGGAGTACCAGTAACTTGGGCGCCTAATATAACCATGGTTTGGGCATGCTGACTTGGTTTTTTCGCAGCATAAATATAGATAACAATGTTACAGACAATAAAATAGATTAATATTAATAAAAAACCATATTTTATTAATTTCATTAACATTACCCCTTAGTTCTCTTTCTAAAACAATTTTCAAAATGATCGTCGACAAGTCCCATTGATTGCATGAAAGCATAGCATATGGTAGAGCCGACAAAGGAAAATCCTCGTTTTTTTAATGCTTTTGACATTCGATCAGAGATGTCAGTATTAACAGGGACTTCACTCTTATCTTTAAAGTGGTTGATTATCGGTTTATTATCAACAAAAGACCAGATAAATTGTGAAAAATCTTCACCATTTTTTTGCATATTTAAATAGGCATGAGCGTTTTTGACAATACTGTTGAGTTTTAATCGGTTGCGAATCAATCCTTTGTTTTCAAGCAAATGTTCAATATCCTCAGGCATAAGTTGGATGATTTTATAAGGGTCGAAATTAAAAAAACAACGACGATACTCATCGCGCTTTCTTAAAATAGTAATCCATGATAATCCTGCCTGTTGTCCTTCAAGACAGATTTTTTCAAATAATTTTAAGCTATCATATTGGGCTATTCCCCATTCATTATCATGATAATCAATATAAATTTGGTCATTTAAAACCCAATCACAGCGTGTTTTATTAGTATTATTCATTCTTGTTTTCATCCAAATTATTCAGTATTTTAAAAAATTTATTAATTTAAATTATAAATCAAATCCTCAGTTTTATAGCAAACATTAAATTTTTTTATGAGGGAAAAAAAGTCATTTTTTTGTGGCAGAATAATTTCTACATTTAAAAAAATCAAAAAGGATAGATTTTTTCTGGCTATCTCAAATAAATAGAAGGTTTTTCATGAGTCAATCTGAAATCAATGCCCAATGGCAACCTAGTGCTCGGCCATTAAATAGTAAGGATTTTAAGACATTAATATTGTCATCTTTAGGTGGAACACTTGAGTTTTATGACTTTGTTATCTACGCGCTATATATTGATACCATTGTCAAACCGCTGTTTTTGCCCCATACCTTATCGCCATTAACGTTAGATTTATTTGCTTGGGGTATTTTTGCTGCTGGTTATTTGGTTCGTCCAATTGGCGGCATCATTATGGCACACTTTGGCGACAAAGTGGGCAGGAAGCAGATGTTTACTCTAAGCGTAGCAATGATGGCTCTACCTACCTTTATTATTGGTGTGTTACCAACTTACGAAACCATTGGTATTTTTGCTCCTTTACTGCTGTTAGTTATGCGTATGTTACAAGGGGCTGCAATTGGGGGCGAGATGCCAGGTGCTTGGGTATTTATCGCTGAGCATACCCCAAAACAACGTTATGGTTTGGGTGTTGGTACGCTAACATCTGGTATTACGGGCGGTATTTTACTTGGATTTTTCGTCACGATTATTATTGATCTCTATTTTACTAATCAAAATATTTTAGATTTCGCTTGGCGTATTCCATTTATTATTGGTGGTATTTTTGGCGTCATTTCCGTCTATTTACGAAAATTTTTATCTGAAACACCAATTTTTAAGGAATTAGCTGCCCGTAAAGCTTTAGAAAAAAGTATTCCCGTTGTAACTGTTATAAAAAAACATAAAAAAGCTTGTTTAATTGTCGCTTTATTAACTTGGTCATTATCAACCGCAATTATGGTTGGTATTTTAATCACCCCTGGACGTATCGTAGGTGGTATGTATCATTTTGCTAATCTTGATTGGCGTATTGGTGGGTGTATTGCTGCTTTAACATTATCAATTGGCTGTGTTATTTCTGGTTGGTTAGATGATAAATTAGGAACAGCAAAAACCGTTATCGTGACTTGGGGAGGATTAGCAATAGTCAGTATCTATTTTTACAGTTCATTAAGCGCAGATATGTCATTAACAAAACTTTATTCGATTTGGGCAGTATTTGGCTTATTTATTGGATCCATCGCCATGACTCCAATTATAGGTACGAGAACGTTTCCCCCTGCTATTCGTTATTCTGGGTTATCATTATCATATAATTTAGCTTATGCGCTATTTAGTGCAATCACACCGACTTTAACGATCTATTTATTAAGTCCTGATCATATTTTAGGTGAATATAGTTATCTTGGTGCAGGTATTTATATCTCAGCTGTAGCTTTACTTGCGGTTTTAGTTGGCTTTTCTCAGCTAGCCCAAAAGGGTTGGCAAAATAACACAGCTAATTAATCCATCAATTAATCAAGAAACCAAATAGAAACAGGGCAATCGCCCTGTTTTTTAGTTCAAGATATGATGAATCTTTAATGTATTAACACAAATACATTAGCGCATTGTAACAAACTCTTCTGCCGCTGTTGGGTGAATAGCAACAGTGTTATCAAAGTCTTTTTTAGTTGCACCCATTTTTAGTGCCACAGCAAATCCTTGTAACATTTCGTCCATGCCATACCCTATACCATGTATTCCAACAATTTTTTCGTCAGGCCCCACACAAACCAGTTTCATTCGACAAGGTTGGCGGTGACTTGTGACAGCCGTATACATAGCCGTAAAGCTTGAGGTGTAAACTTTGACGTTTTCATCACCGTATTCTAAAATCGCTTGCGGTTCGGTTAAGCCTACAGTACCAATTGCTGGATGCGTAAATACCACTGTTGGAATATTAGTATAATCTAAATGTTCATCAGGTTTGTTATTAAACAATCTTTCCGATAAACGACGCCCAGCTGCAACAGCAACAGGTGTTAAAGCCATTGCGCCAGTATCATCACCAACAGAATAAATGCCAGGCACGTTCGTATTTTGGAATTTATCGACAATAACAAATCCTTTATCATTAACGTCAATACCTGCCGCAGATAAGTTCATATCCTGTGTAGCCGGTTCACGGCCTATTGCCCAAATTAGACAATCAACCGTATAACTTTCACCATTTTCAAGGGTTAAGGTTAAACTATCATCGCTATTTTTAGTAACTGATTGTGGAATAGCAAACGTGTGTAGATGCTGTCCTTCTTCCGTTATTACTTCCATTAAGGTTTTAATAATCAACGGATCAAACGATCTTAATGGTGTTGCTTGACGAATAAATTGATGAGTTTCTGCCCCTAATGCATGCACAACTCCTGCAATTTCACAAGCAATATACCCTGCCCCAACCACAGCAACGCGTTTAGGTAAAGATTTTAATGCAAAAAAACCATCAGAGGTAATACCATATTCTGCACCAGGGATAGTTGGGATTGTCGGTTTACCGCCTACTGCAATTAAAATGTGGTCGGCACTGTAATGTTCACCATTTACTTCGATTGTATGTGCATCAACAAATTTAGCGTAACCGTAAATGATATCAACATTGTTATTAGTTAAAACACGATCATAAGATTGGTGAATACAATCGATATAGGCATTTCGGCTATCAAGTAATTTATCCCAATTAAATTGATTAATTGTCGTATCAAAACCGTAATCCGGACCGTAGTGATTAATTGCTTCGGCGATTTGTGCACCATACCACATCACTTTTTTAGGTACACAACCTACGTTAACACATGTTCCACCTAACAATTTTGCTTCTATAATTGCACATTTTTTACCATATGACGCTGCTCGGTTCACTGATGCAATACCGCCACTTCCACCGCCAATCGCTATATAATCATAATGTTTGGTCATTAAATATCCTCTGTAATCGTTCTCCCAAATTAAGTAATAGCTTTGCACAAAGTGAATAATAAAAAAAGCGTTAATTATAAAATTTAACAATAGATTTTAACGATTGATCTTTGGTGTATTGAATAAAAAATCATTTTATTAGGGCGTTAGGTATATAAAGCTCTTAATTTTCAGCTTATCAGGGGGAAGTAATATTAAAATGAAAAGCGAGTATAAAACGTTTGATTGGTGTAACGCCCGCTAGACTAATCGGTTACTTGATTCAGTAACCGATTTTGTCGAAGAAAGTTAGCGGTTTTTAATGGCATTAATAATGTTGGTGGTTGAGCAACCATCTTCAAAATTGAGGACTTTGACTGTGCCACCCGCAGCAGTGACTTCTTTGCCTCCGGCAATATCTTCAGGTTTATAATCACCGCCTTTGACTAATACATCTGGCAGGATGTTGGCAATAAGTCGTTGTGGTGTTTCCTCTTCAAATGGAACAACCCAATCAACTGAATTGAGTGCACCCAGAACAATCATGCGTTGCATAAGTGGATTAATGGGTCTTGATTCACCTTTTAATTGTTTTACCGATGCATCACTGTTAACAGCAACGATGAGACGATCGCCCAGTTTTCTTGCATTAGCAAGGTAAGATACATGTCCTGCATGCAGGATATCAAAACAACCATTGGTCATCACAATTTTTTCACCACGCATGCGAGCTTTTTTTACTTCTTCTTTAAGCTCATCTTCAGTCATTACCCCAAAACCATCATCGGCACGGGCACGGATAGCGTTGCTAAGTTCTACCTGCGAAACGGTTGATGTACCCAGTTTGCCAACCACAACACCTGCTGCAGCATTAGCAAGGAAACAGCTCTCTTCTAATGATTGACCAGCAGCCAAAGCCGCGGCTAATGTGGCAATGACGGTATCACCTGCTCCCGTTACATCAAACACTTCTTTCGCTTGTGTTGGTAGATGATAAATTGGTTTATTTAATTGCAACAAGGTCATGCCTTTTTCACTACGAGTCACTAATAGTGCTTTTAGATCATATTGCTTAATCAGTTGATGACCTTTTTCAACAATATCTTCTTCTGTTTGGCATCGACCGACTACGGCTTCAAATTCCGACATATTTGGAGTAAGTAACGTCGCGCCTCGGTAACGTTCAAAATCCGTACCTTTAGGATCGACCAATACCGGAACATTTGCTTGATTAGCCAGTTTTATCATGGCTTGTACTGCCGATAGCGCACCTTTGGCATAATCCGATAAGACCAAAACTTTATGTGTTTCTAATGCGGTTTGAATGCGTTCAAGCATGGGAGTAGAATCAACATTATCAAACCCCTCTTCAAAATCAATACGAATTAATTGCTGATTGCGCGATAAAACGCGTAATTTGGTAATAGTCGGATGTGTCGATACTGATACAAAATCACATTGTACTTTATGTTTACTTAATTGATCATCAAGAATTTTGGCAGGTTCGTCAATACCCGTTAAACCAATTAAACGTGCATTACCACACAGTGAGGTGATATTCATTGCAACATTGGCCGCTCCGCCGGGTCTTTCTTCTAAGGCATCAATCTTGACAACCGGTACGGGCGCTTCGGGCGATATGCGATTAGTGCCTCCATACCAATAGCGATCGAGCATGATATCACCCACAACGAGTACATTAGCACGGTTAAAATCAGGTAATGATGTTTTCATTATGATTAGTTATCCTTACTGGTTATTTAAATCATAGTCATCTGTTATTACTTTTCATTTTCATCTTCAGATACAAAAGCATCTTCTTCACTATCTTCGTGTTTACGTGGTTGGTAAAAACGTGCAAAGAAAGTTCCGATTTCAAAAAGCAGACAGATAGGTACAGCTAATAAAATTTGAGAAAAGACATCAGGAGGTGTGACAAACATAGCGACAGCAAACACCCCTACAATGATGTACGGGCGTTTTTTACGTAGGCTTTGAGGTGTAGTTATGCCTGTCCAACAAAGTAATATAATAGCAACAGGAACCTCAAAAGCGAAACCAAATACAATAAAAAGTGTCATCACAAAATCAAGATATTTTGTGATATCAGTATTTATCGCCACATCAATCGGTGCCGTGTGGATAAAAAAGTAAAACGCCAGTGGAAATACGACAAAATAGGCAAAAGCAATGCCAAGATAAAAAAGAACAGTGCTTGATACAATTAATGGCATAACTAAGCGTTTTTCATGCTGATACAACGCTGGCGCAACAAATCCCCAGACTTGGTAAAGTACATAAGGAATTGAGATAAATATTGCCACTACAGCCGTTAATTTAATCGGGGTAAAAAATGGCGCGGCAATATCTGTTGCTATCATACTGCTACCTTGTGGTAACTGACTGATAAGTGGATTTGCCACAATATGATAAATATCATTAGAAAAATAGAGTAAACCGCTGAATACGACTAATATACAAATAATACAACGTAGTAGGCGTGTTCTGAGTTCGACAAGATGTCCAATTAAAGGTTGTGTAGCGTCGTCAGTCATGATTTATCTTTATCTGAGTGAATTTGAGGATCCAATTGAGTGGCCGAATCGATCTCTTTTTGTAGCGATTCTGTTACGCGTTTTAAGTCATCAATTGATTCCTGAATTTCTGGAGTCAGTGCTTTTAAACCGCTTTGTTCAGCCTTTTTTAAACTGTCTTGCAACTCTTGCAATTTTAGTTCTTTGTTTAATTCCAGTTGCACTGTTGCTGACATACGGCGCAGTACTTTTATCCAACCAGCAACCGTTTTAATAGCAACAGGCAATCGCTCTGGTCCTAATACAACCAGTCCAATAATTAATACTAATAATAGCTGACCAAAGCTGATATCGAACACGTGTTACTCTTTTTTGGAATTATTGTCATCAGTTGAATCAAGATTTTCAACTTTCGCTGAATTACTGCTTTCGGGTTTATCATCGTCATCATTCATGGCTTTTTTAAAGCCTTTAATTGATGCACCAAGGTCAGAGCCCAACGAGCGTAACTTTTTAGTTCCAAATAATAACACAACAACAGCAATTAATATGAGTAGTTGAGGCAAGCTTGGCATCATGATATCTATCTCCAATAAAGTTGAGATTTAAATTATACACTTAAATAATAAGATTCCAACAGTAACGATTAATGAATAATAAGCAATGCAATACCCGCAACACTAACTAAAGCAAGTATTGTCATTAAATATTGCTGACATTTTTTACTTTGTTGTAACTCTTGGTTAATTTGTTTTAATTGGGTATTCATCTGTTTGGTTATTCGTTCATAATCATTCAATTTCGCTGGTAACTGAGGCAAAATGATTCGCCATTGCGGTAATGATTCCCATGCTTGTTGTAATAGCTTTTGCGCACTATATTTATCTTCATACCATTTTTCTAAAAAAGGTTTGGCAGTTTTCCATAGATCAAGTTCAGGATAAAGCTGGCGACCCAATCCTTCAATATAAAATAACGTTTTTTCAAGCAGTATTAATTGTGGTTGGATATCCATCTCAAATTGCCGAGCTACCTCAAACAATTGCAATAAAATGTGTGAAAATGATATTTCGGCCAGTGGTTTGGCAAAAGCAGGTTCACAAACATTTCGCATAGCCCTTTCAAGAGCCACAATATCTGTTGTTTCAGGTACCCAGCCAGAAGCAATATAGGTTTCGGCTATTTTTCGATAATCGCGATTAAAAAAAGCTAAGAAGTTTTCAGCAAGATAACGCTGATCATCATTGCTTAATATGCCAACAATTGCGCAATCAATCCCGATATAACGAGGATCATTAGGATCAGAGATATCAACAAAAATATTACCTGGATGCATGTCCGCATGGAAAAAGTTATCACGAAAGACTTGAGTAAAGAAAGCTTGAACGCCGCGTTGGGCAAGTAATTTCATATCGACATTATGTTGTTTAAGTTGCTCAACATTGGCAATAGGAACCCCTTTCACTCGTTCTTCAACAAGGACGTTCTTACGACATAACTCTTGATATACATAAGGAATATATAAAATATTACTATTGATAAAATTTTCTCGTAATCTAGCAGTATTATAAGCCTCTTGCAGTAAATCAAGCTCTTTTAATAGTGTTGATTCATAATCTCGTACGATTTCAACAGCACGCAGTTTCTCACCAAATTTTATACGTTTAGTAAATTGTTTTGCTACCCAATACATCAAACCAATATCAGCTTGAATTGCTGGCATAATATTAGGACGTAATACCTTGATTACGATTTCAGCTTGACTATGTTTTAATGTAGCCGTATGCACTTGAGCGATTGATGCTGACGCTAATGGTTTTTCATCGAAATTAGTAAAATAATAGTCGATGGGTTGTTCAAGTGCTTGTTCAATAAGTTGTTTAGCAATTTTACCGTCAAAAGGATCGACCTGATCTTGTAATTTTGCTAATGCATTCGCAATGTCTTTGGGTAACACATCACGCCGAGTTGAGATCATCTGCCCAAATTTTATCCAAACCGGTCCTAACTCTTGTAAAGCTTGACGTAAACGTTCACCAATTGGTTGTTGCTTGGCTTTCGGTTTTACCCAAAATAGGCAAAGCAATAAAAAGCGTAGCCATTTTGATAAACGATGTGCTGGCAAAAGCTCATTCAAACGATAAGCATGAAATACTGTTAATATTTTATAAAGTCGAAAAAATGTCATTATTTGTCATCGCTTCAAAATTTAAAGCCGGTATGTAATGCGACAATTCCACCTGTCATGTTGTGATATTTAACATCGACAAAGCCTGCCTCTTCCATCATTTTTTTTAGGGTATTTTGATTTGGATGCATGCGGATTGATTCAGCTAAATAACGATAACTATCAGAATCGTTTGCCACAATTTTGCCCATTAATGGTAACATGGTAAAGGAATAAAGATCATAAGCTTTATTAAGAATTTTGTATTGTGGTTTAGAAAATTCCAGAATGAGTAAACGTCCACCCGGCTTTAATACCCGCCACATAGATCGTAATGCTTTATCTTTATCAGTAACATTGCGAAGACCAAACGAAATGGTAATACAATCAAAATAGTTATCCGCAAAAGGTAATTCTTCAGCATTAGCCTGTACATATTCGATATTTTTAAATAGGCCTTTGTCGCGCAGTTTATCACGTCCAACTTTTAACATGGATTCATTGATGTCTGCCAAGACAACTAAGCCATTATCACCGACAAGTTGAGAAAATTTTGCAGTTAAATCACCCGTTCCACCAGCAAGGTCTAACACTTTTTGACCTTTGCGCACACTGCTATATTCAATGGTGATTTTTTTCCAAATACGATGAATACCAAATGACATCAAATCATTCATTACATCATATTTATCTGCAACAGAATGAAATACATCGGCGACACGTTTAACTTTTTCTTCTTTTAAGACTTGCCGATAACCAAAATCAATTTTTTCTTGATTTGTATTATCTTGATTGTCAGATGATTGAGACATAAAAATTTACCTATCACAAAGATTTAGCTTATTTTAACATAAGCATGAATAAATGTGATGAACTAAATCAATAATGCTTCAACCATCTTGCTTACCGTTTCAAAATGTTGTGCATGAGTATGATTAGGATCGAGATCATTTTGATGAATCACTAAATCGAAATGATAACTGTCTTTCAGCCCTTTCAACACTTGATTTTCTTTTTCAAAAATCTGTGTGTAATATTGAGCTAATGTATCAAAGTCAATCGTTGTGAAAAGCAGTTTATTGCTATTTGCTACTGCTCTTGAGAGTCGTTCCACATGTAAAATTGCAATGCGAATATAATCAGTTTCACTAAGATAACGTTGATTATATGGAGTTGAAATCTCTCGGTCTATATAGTTAATGTAACCATTACTGACATGTTGCGTATTATAAATATTGGCCAGTTGTAGCGATAACTCATTGAATTTACCTTGGCCAATAATTGCGACTTTTTTGACAAAAAATGGTTTAGCCGCATCAGCAATAAATGACCAGTTTTTATAAGGATTTTGGCGAACTTGCGTCGCGCTGATGTTCATAAAATTACGATCAGCATCAACAATAATTACTGGGCAATCGAAATAGAATTCATAATCTTTGACATCTTGTGGTTCACTAGTGAATACAACATTTGGTTTAATTTTATGCTTAGATAAAATCTGTTTAACACGATCACTCCAATCTTTCCAGCCATTTGGATAAGATTTAATGCCCGCTTCATCTAAAATATGTATATGAATATTATGACGATCTTTAAACGTTTCTTTTAACCATGAAAAACGATCGCTAACTTGAGGTTGTCTTGGTAGATGACTTTTATCAAAAAGTTCTTTATCTCGTGTTGCTTCACAACCCAAAAAAATATGCAGCTCATCAACTTGTGTCATTGCTTTTTCAATTAAATAGATATGACCACAATGTAAAGGATAAAACTTACCAAAAATTAAACCAACTTTATACTCATACGTCATAACAAACACCAACACATTTATATGCTTTACTAGTTAACAATGTACAGAAAAAAAAAGCTATTTCTAATCAAATGATGCTATTAAATAGATTTCACCAAAGAACTTTTCAGATTCTTCAGTGTAACATTTTGATAATACCTAATAAAATTATAATTCAATATTTTTATAAATTTGATAATAAAATCCCTGTAGCAACTGAAATATTCAGTGCCGGCATATTATCATTACCTTTCAAATGTACAACGACATCAGCACAATTGACAAGTTTCATATTAATTTGCTGAAAAATAACTAAAGCAACCTTTTTATTAAATTGAACTTTATGTAATTCGCTCGAAGCAACCGATTTGGTTTGACAAGGTAGTAAAGCAACAATTTGATAACCTTGTTGCTTTAACATATCAAGCGAAGCAACAAAGTCATCACTTTTAATGGATTCAACTGCTTCTATACCACCCTCAGCAACTCGCATTGCAGCGCCACTATCAAGCAGATTTGTTTGACGTAACATGACAGCATTTACACGATAAAAAGCTGCGCTCCTTATTAATCCACCTAGATTATGCGGGTTATTAACATCATCAATCGCTAAAATACAATCCTTATCGGCATCACTTTTTTGTTCTAAATAATTTAATAAGGTTAATGGAATGCGTTTTTTAACAATTAAACAGACTCCACCATGATGCTGTGTTTGAGTTATTTTATTAAGCTGTTCATTAGAAACAATATCATAACCTAAACGCTCTTGAACTAGCCAATTGATTAACTCTTTAAACTGATAAGTCATCTCTTGGATAATAAACAATTTAACGATGGCACTGCGTCGATGTTTGAATACCGCTTTACAGCTATTTTCGCTGTAAACTAAGGTTTCTTCTTTGCGTTGTCGATATCCGTCATAACCAAATGTCGGGGTTTGATCATTGGCACGTACTTTCTTCTGCCATGGTGAATCATGTTCAATTTCTGATGGAGATCGATTTAATTCAATAACAATACTTTTTTTTGCAAACCTAGGTCTATCACTGCGTGCTTGAAAAGTTTCAATACGGTCATTACGATCACGTTTCGGTTTAGACTGAAATGCATCATTTTTACGCTTATCTTTCCATCCAGTTGATTTTTCTTTATTAGCACGAGAGTGTTTTTTAGGCTCGCTATGTTTAGCGTAAAAAATAGTTGGTTTACTTTTTTCAGTATTGTCGGTCATATCAATCTCACAATTAATCGGTTATCGCGTTCGGATGGTTGGGGCTATCTTATCTAATACGCCATTAACAAATTTATGGCTATCAGCTGCACCGAATGTTTTAGTCAGGTCTATCGCTTCGTTTATCACTACTTTATAAGGTACATCTTGACGCTTCATTAATTCATAAAGTGCAATGCGTAATATGGCAAGTTCTACTTGGCCTAGCTCTTCGACTTTACGTTCAGTGAGATAAGGAGCCATTTTTTCGTCTAATTCTGCAGTGTTTTTAGCAACACCATGTAATAGTTCTCGAAAATACTTAGTATCAACACCTTTCATATCTTGTTCTGCAATAAAACTGGTCTCAACATCAGCAAGATCGTTTCTAGACACTTGCCAAGAGTAAATGGCCTGTACTGCACACTCTCTTGCCCGACGACGAGGATTAACTAATGCCACTAAATTACTCCTTAATTGCTTTAATAATATTTAGCATTTCTAATGCAGTTAACGCTGCTTCGGCACCTTTATTGCCAGCTTTTGTACCTGCACGTTCAATAGCTTGTTCAATAGATTCGGTTGTTAAAATACCAAATCCTACCGGAATGGTATAATCCAAACTTGCATTTAATAATCCAGAACTTGATTCACCTGCAACAAAGTCAAAATGCGCTGTGCTACCACGAATAACCGTACCTAACGCCACAATTGCATCGTATTTTTTTGATTGCGCAGCAACTTTAGCAGTTAAGGGAATTTCGTAAGCACCTGGCACCCAAATTATGGTAATGTTTTTTTCGTCAACTTGACCAATACGAGTCAACGCATCGACAGCGCCGTTGACCAAACTTTCGTTAATAAATTGATTAAATCGAGCTACAATAATGGCAACTTTAGCATTGGGTGCAGCAACTTGACCTGTAACAGTTTGCATGTTAATTCCTTATTTATTGATTTTAAATGCAATTTCACTATCTTTATTTGTGAAAATTTTCTTGTGAAATTGTATCACAAATTAACAGCTTATCCTATTGGCAAATAACGCTTCGAACAAGCTTTATCTAACAATTTATTGGTAAAAGAAATACAAATATTTTGTCTATTAATGCACAATAATTTTTTTTCATTCGTTAACATAAAAAATTTATGCAATTAATGAGCTAATTTGCTTAATTCCTCTTCTTTTTTTACTTAAACATATGCCTTACCTAAAACTTTTTTACAAAATTTGTAATTTAATTTTTATTATCGCTTGCAAGCAGTTAGGAAAAAACTACAATGGTGATAAAGCTTTTTAATTACGAGGTAGGACTGATGTATATTGACAATATTCGAAACGAATTAACCCAAGCAATTGATGTACTAACAAACTTTGTTTCGGATGAAAAAAATCTTAAAGCTATTCAACAAGCAGCGGTATTAATTGCCGATTCATTTAAGCAAGGCGGTAAAGTATTGTCGTGTGGTAATGGCGGTTCTCATTGTGATGCCATGCATTTTGCTGAAGAGTTAACGGGTCGTTTTCGTGATAATCGTCCTTCCTATCCAGCAATTGCAATATCGGATGTAAGCCATATTTCATGTGTAGGTAATGATTATGGATTTGATTACATTTTTTCACGCTATGTTGAAGGTGTGGGTAACAAAGGCGATGTGTTACTCGGTATTTCAACATCAGGCAATTCAACCAATGTCATTAAAGCCATTGAAGCGGCTAAACAAAAAGGCATGAAGATCATTACACTAACGGGCAAAGATGGCGGTAAGATGAATGGACTTGCAGATGTGGATATCCGTGTTCCACATTTTGGCTATGCTGATCGCGTACAAGAAATCCATATCAAAGTTATCCATATCCTTATTTTACTTATTGAAAAAGAGATGGCCAAATAAAATGTGTGAACTATTGGGTATGAGCGCTAACGTGCCAACGGATATCTGTTTTAGTTTTACCAGCTTAATTAAACGAGGTGGGGATAAAGGTCCCCATAAAGATGGCTGGGGAATCACTTTCTATGAAGGAAAAGGTTGCCGTACATTCAAAGATCCTGAGCCTTGTAGTTACTCTGCGATCGCCAAAATGGTTCAAGAGTATCCTATCAAGTCTAAGGCTGTAGTTGCACATATTCGACAAGCAAATCGTGGCGGAGTCGCACTTGAAAATACCCATCCATTTACGCGTCAGTTGTGGGGAAAAAATTGGACTTTTGCCCACAATGGTCAATTAACTGATTACCAAAATCTTGAAACAGGTCTTTTTCAACCCGTCGGTGAAACAGACAGCGAATATGCTTTTTGTTATTTAATTAACCAACTGCATCAAACGTATCCACAACAACCTACTGATGATTTAGCCTTATTTCGCTTTATAAAGCTTTGTGCTGATAATCTCAGTAAGCTGGGGATATTTAATATGCTACTTTCTGATGGGCAATTTGTCTTTGCTTACTGTACCACTAATCTACATTGGATAACCCGTAGAGCTCCCTTTGGTAAAGCAAAACTACTTGATGAAGATGTAGAAATTGATTTTCAAAAACATACAACACCTAATGATGTAGTAACCATTATTTCGACTTTACCTTTAACATCAAATGAGACTTGGAATAAACTTAACGCAAATGAAGCAATCTTGTTTAAAAATGGTGAAATCAACCAATCTTTTTCATCTTAATGCGAACCATTGGCGGTTCGTCTTTAAATAAGTACTGTAAATACGCTAATGTTAATAGACCAATAAAGGTTAATATAATCCAAGGTAGGTGTGGAAAACCAATCTCTATGGCAATATCATAAAGCCATCCCGCACCGGTATAACCAATAAATCCGCCTAGAGCCAGCCCTAACCGACTAAACCCCATATAACTGCCTTTAGCTTTAGGGTTTGTTAAAACCGTTGATAAAGTTTCTCTGGCAGGTTCAGCAACAATTGCCCCTAAATAAAAAAGTGCAATTAGTGTTAAAAGCATGGATAAATGTGTCGTAAAACCGATAATGATAAAAGCAAATGACATCAAGAACAGACCGAATTTAAGACGTTGATCCAATCTAAAATATTTTTCACTTAAATGCGCAAGTGGATAAAGTAATAACAGTGAAATACCAGCTTGAATTGCATACATCCATTTTATATAACTAGGGCTACCAGATACTTGGGTTATAGTGAGCGGTAACATTAACATTATCTGTACCCATAACACATAATAACCGGTTAAAGTAAGCACATAACGGGTAAATTTTTTATCTTTAACAACCATTTTCATACCATTGATGATTGGCGCTTTACCTATGGCTATGTGGTAAGCTGGCAAAAAGAAAATATTAAAAATACCACACAAGAAGAAAATAAAAGCCCCACACCAACAGACTAAATGAAAGTCGTAATCAATTAAAATCCCACCAATAAGCGCACCAATAACTGCACCTGCATTATCTTGTATCATTAATAGCGAAATAAATTTGCCACGCTCATGTGGACGAGTGAATTTAATGGTTAATCCCATACGAGGGGGATCAAAGAGTAATCCTCCTAATGCTGAAAGCAAACAAGAAAGTAACAATAGCCAAGGTTCGCTAGCAACCGCCATCGAAATAAATCCGACGCAACGCAAAAACATTCCAGCAACAATCATCGGTTTTGCACCAAAACGATCAGCTATCGCCCCACCAATAATTCCAAAACCTTGTTGCACAAATTGTCGAAAACCTAAAGCAAAACCGACAAATAGAGCACTCCATCCGACTTGACTTACAAAATGAGTCGAAACCAGAGGAAAAACAACGTAAAAACCTAAGACAATAAACAAATTATCTAACAATAGTATTTGTCTGCCAGTCTTGCGAATTTGGGATGGTATTGGCATTTATTCAACTCTTTCAGCTAAATAACCTTGATAATCAGGAATTTCGATATCAATTTCTTGTTTAAATATGGCCGATTGAATTAATGCATTGGCAGTAGCTTGGTTGGTTGCAACTGGAATATTCCAAACTGTTGATAACCGTAATAACGCTTTAACATCTGGATCGTGTGGGACAGCGTTAAGTGGATCCCAAAAGAAGATAAGAATATCAATTTTACCTTCCGCAATTAATGCGCCTATTTGCTGATCACCGCCCATTGGACCACTAAGCATTGGGGTAATATTTAATCCTGTTTCTTTTTTAATTAAAGTGCCCGTTGTCCCTGTTCCACATAAATTATGATGTGCAAGCTCTTCCCGATTTTTTTGACACCAATTTAATAGCGATTGTTTCAAGTGATCATGCGCAACTAATGCAATATTTTTTTTTGCTGGTAATTTACGAGTGGTATAACGCATTTTTGTTGTCCTAATTCTTTATAATTTTTTTTAATTTTTTAACAGAGTATGAATTAAAGTGCAAGGGATATTTATTGATCAATCGATAATAAAAAAGGCACCGAAGTGCCTTTTTAGAATTTAACAAGTTACAACCAATTAGAATTGATAGATTAAACCAAGTGCAACGGTATCTTTAGTTGTAGCTTTAATTTGTGATTTAGTAAATGCACCGTCTTCGTAAAGAGCACGACGAGCACCAATATCATCTTTATCTAACAAGTTGATTTTGTAATCAATGATAGCTTGTAGGTTTTTGTTGAAATCATAAGTTAGACCAACATCAACATATTTAGCCAGATCATTACCTTTAAGGCCTGCATCACTTGTTAAGCTAGATGCATCTTTAACTTTATGTTGGATATAAGCTAAAGATGGAGTTAAACGACCAACTTCAAAGTCGATACCATATTGTGCAACGAATTCAAAACCTTTAGTTTTTAAATCATCCGCACGACGCGCTGTTGTAGCATTGTCCCAACCATATTTTTGTTTGCCTTCAATATATAGTGCAGCTAAATACACATTATTGTTGTCGTATTTAACACCTGCTGACCATGATTTAGCATCTTTATGACCACCTGTTTGTGCATAACCAGCACCGACAGATAGACCTGTGTCAAGCACATCCCAATCTACTACAGAACCCCATGCTTCGGCACTGTTGTGACCATTTCGGGCATGTTCATTGAAATGACTAGTTGAACTATTATCACCATTGTCAGCGTACTGAACAGCAAAGCGTAACCCATTAACTAGACCGAAGAAATCTGAGTTACGGTAAGTTGCTACAGCTTTAGTACGTGCAGTTAAAGCATAAAGATTATTATCTGATGCATCACCACCAAATTCAGGTAAAACATCGGTATATGAAGTTAAGGTTTTTAACACACCATCATTACGACCATAGTCGAATGAACCAAAATCACCAAAGTTTAAACCTGCAAATGCATAACGAGTTTCGTTATCTGCATCTTTACCAGTTTTTGCTTCATATTCCCAACGACCATAACCGGTTAAACTGTCAGTAACTTGAGTTTGTCCAGACATGCCTAAACGAGCGGTAGTTTTGTCACCTTCGCCAGTTTGATTGTCGCGATCGGTAATATAGTTTAAAGCATAAACTCGACCATAAAAGTCAACTTTATTACCATCTTTGTTCCATACTTCAATAGAAGCATTAGCTGTACCTGCAATTAATAGCGCAGGGATTGCGATTGCTAATAGATTACGTTTCATTTTGTTACCCTCGTAGGTATATTTTATTATTAAAGAAGCAAATTACTTTGCTCTGGATTTAATATTTAACTACTAAAAAATAGTAATTATATTATTACGGTGATATCTATTTTAATTTTTATAAAATAGATTTTAATCGTATACACTATCTATTTAACAATGTTCTTTAGATTAAATCTGAGGTTTTGCGATTATTTTAATATTTAATATTAAATTTTTTAAACATTAAATGTTTTTTTGCTCAAAAATAGTTTTTTTAGGTATTAAAAAAGGCACCTAAGTGCCTTTTTATAAGAGGTTAAGAGATTAGAATTGGTAAATTAAACCAACGCCTAACACATCTTTTGTACCTGGTTTGTTCCCGTGTTTACCACGTGGAGTTTCAGTATTCCAATCAGCACCGATATCTTTATGATCTAATAAATTGAATTTATATTCAACAATTGTACTAAAGTTTTTGTTTAAATCGTAAGTTGCACCTAAAGACACATATTTAGCTATAGGAGAATTTTCTCCTGCTGCATAATAACGGTAATTAGCGTCAGAGAAATGCAAAGAATCTACTTTATATTTATGTTGAACATAAGCTAAAGATGGAGTTAAACGACCCACTTCTAAATCAATGCCATATTGAGCAACTAATTCAAAACCTCTGATTTTAACATCACGATCTCGATAAACATCGTATTGAGGAGTTTTCCATTTTACAGTATTGCCTCTTTTTACTTTACTTTGGAAATAGTTAGCAGCTAAATATAGGTCATAGTTTTCATATTTAAGACCTGCCGCCCAAGTATTATGACGAGTATCGCTCTGAGTTGATTGAGCATAACCTGCTCCAGCAGTCAAACCTGTATCAAAAATACGCCATTGCACGTTTGCGCCGTAAGCTTCTCTTGAATTACCTTTGATACCGTCTACAGTAGTAGAATTATCACCATTATCTGCATATTGTAAAGCAAAACTGATGTCATCAGTTAAACCAAAGAAGTTGTTGTTACGATAAGTCGCTACCGCTTTAGTACGTGAAGAAAGTACGTTCCAAGCATTATTTGCTGCTTCTCCACCAAATTGTGGTAATACGTCAGTATAAGCGGTGATTGCTTTTAACACACCATCGTTACGACCATAATCGAATGAACCTAAGTCACCAAAGTTTAAACCAGCAAATGCATAGCGAACTTCATTGCTAGAATTTTTGCCTGCGTTCGCTTCATATTCCCAACGACCGTAGCCTACTAAGCTATCAGTGATTTGAGTTTGGCCAGACATACCTAGACGAGCTGAAGTATCATCACCTTCATCTTTTTGACCGCGGTCAGTGATGTTGTTAGCTGCTTTTACTCGACCATAAAAGTCAACTTTGTTGCCGTCTTTGTTCCATACTTCGATAGAAGCGTTTGCACCAGCTGCAACTAAAAGTGCAGGGATAGCGATTGCTAATAGATTACGTTTCATTTTTTTACCCTCATGGTTATTTTAATACTGACACAGTCCATAGGATTTGAGTCAATTTCAACTACAATGATTATTCATCCAAAAATAATATCTTTATCTATTATTTTTATCCAATTTTCATAGTAGTGTAAATTATGTATAAAATTTACATAAAATCAAGTGAACTTTTCGTTAAAACTGATGTCTAAGGCTAAAAGAGAGTTTGTTTGGATACTTTTTGTACTTTTTTTGGATTTCTATTATACTTTTTTCATCTAAACCAACTTAATATCGGTTTAGATGAATAAAAACGCAATCAGTTTAGAAATTTGCGTTACGCGGAGTTCTTGGGAATGGAATAACATCTCGGACATTTTGTACACCCGTGACATAGACAATTAAGCGTTCAAATCCCAGACCAAAACCAGAGTGAGGGACTGTGCCATAACGACGTAAATCACGATACCACCAGTAATCTTCTTTTTTAAGACCCATTTCGTCCATTCGTTTATCTAGCATATCTAAGCGTTCTTCACGTTGTGAACCGCCAATAATTTCGCCAATGCCTGGCGCTAACACATCCATTGCTGCCACAGTTTTACCATCGTCATTCATACGCATATAAAATGCTTTGATATCTTTAGGGTAGTTTTTAACAACAACTGGGGCTTTAAAATGTTGCTCAGCCAAATATCGTTCATGTTCTGAAGCTAAATCAATACCCCAACTCACTGGATTTTCAAATTTGGCATCACAATTTTGTAAAATAGTAATTGCATCGGTGTAATCAACTTGTGCAAAATCGGCACTTATAAAATTTTCTAGCCGAGTAATCGCATCTTTATCAATATGCTGAGCAAAAAATTGCATATCATCAGCACGTTTTTCAAGTACTGTCTTAAATACATATTTCAGCATATCTTCAGCTAGCTTGGCGTTGTCATCAAGATCAGCAAACGCAACTTCAGGTTCCATCATCCAGAATTCGGCTAAATGACGCGTAGTATTTGAGTTCTCAGCTCTAAACGTTGGCCCAAAAGTATAGACTTTAGAAAGCGCACATGCATAAGTTTCAGCATTTAATTGGCCGGATACTGTTAAAAACGCTTCTTTACCAAAAAAGTCTTTATCGTAATCAATTTTATCATTATCGTTTTTTGGAAGATTCAACATATCAAGCGTTGAGACACGAAACATCTCGCCTGCACCTTCGGTATCCGATGCTGTAATAATTGGCGTAGAAAGCCAAAAAAAGCCACGTTCATCAAAAAATTGATGAATAGCTTGAGCAAGCGTATGACGTACACGCGTAATTGCACCGACAATATTGGTTCTTGCACGTAAATGGGCAACTTCACGCAGATATTCTATTGAGTGACGTTTTGCCGCCATAGGATAAGTTTCAGGATCATCCACAAAGCCATACACATCAACCTGTGTTGCTTGTAATTCGTATTTTTGCCCCTGTCCTGGTGATTCCACAACTTTACCTGTGACTTTAACCGAACAACCCGCAGTTAAGCGCAAAATATCTTGTTCATAATTAGGTAAATTATTTTCGATAACAGCTTGAATCGGCGAAAAGCAAGAGCCATCATAAACTGCTAGAAATGAAATACCTGCTTTTGAATCACGGCGAGTTCTCACCCAACCTTGAACGGAAATGGTGCTACCAACAGCAATTTTGCCTTGTAACACATCAACAATAGGTGCAACTGAATTCATTTTAATTATCCATCTCTACATTAATTTGTTTAAATAAATTTTAAGTAATACTGATATATTTTAACGATTTCCCATAATAAAATGGAATCAATACCCAATTTAAAAATTTTTATACGGATTTACTTTTATAAGATTAATAATAACTTATTATTAATATTTAACATTGAAAGTTCGTTTTAACTCATCAATAAAATCTAAATCTTGAGATATTGTTTTACCTGGACTATCAGATAATTTAGCCACTGATTGATTATTGCATTGCGTTAATTTAATCACAATATTCAAAGCTTTGGTATTCGCTTCGGTTGAAGGAATATCACACGCCAAAAAGCCACCAATACCGAATGACAGTTTTACTCGATGATTAAAATAGTTATAAATTTTAATAGCCTTATCAAAATTTAAACTATCAGAAAAAACGAGTAATTTACTTTTAGGATCTATTCCTAACTGCTGATAATGCGCTATAGCTTTTTCACCCCATTCAATAGAATCACCTGAATCATGGCGAAGTCCTTGATAACAAGAAGCAAAATGATGATCGAAATCACGCAAAAAAGCATCCATGGTAATACAATCAGTTAATGCAATATCTAAATCATGAGGGTACTCGTCTAACCAAACTCGAAGCGCATCTTTTTGACAATCTTTCAAAATTGGACTTAATCGTTGATGCGCTTGGAACCATTCATGAGCTTGCGTGCCAACGGGATTTAATCCCAAACGATAAGCAAGTAAATAGTTGCTAGTGCTATTAAAATCTTGAAAATTATCTTTCAAATAGCTGACAACAGCTTCTTGTACCGCAAACGAATAACGCCGACGCGTACCAAAATCCATTAAATTAAAACCAGACATATCCATATTAGCCGTTTTTTCATTAAATAGAGCTAATTTATCTTTTAGTCTAGCAATTGCTTCTGGCACACCGATTTGTGGTGAACGATCCTTATGTACAATTTCACTGATTACCGCAAGCAGAGGGACTTCCCATAAGATAACATCTAACCATTTACCTTCAATCGAAATTTCAAGTACACCATCTTCGTTTTTAATGGTGAGTAAATCACTATTGAAGCGCCAATCTTTAAGCCAATTTAAATAGTCGGATTTAAAAAATGGAATACCAGATAAATAGTTAAATTCATCATCTGTAAGCGATAACGATTCCATTAATTTAACTTGATACATTATTTCATCAGCATAATGCCCTAATAAATCATCACTTCGACAACGGAACTGCGCAACAACGGTTGCATCTGGGTAATGATGAAAAACGGCTTGTTGCATATGCAATTTATATGCATCAGTATCTAAAATTGATGTAATTATTGCTGGTAACATATGTATCTATTATTACTACTATAAAGAAAATTCCTCAGATTATAGCAGAATAATAGTGAAGATATAGATTAATTATGTAATAAGATTATTTTTAATCAGCTATAATACTAACTAAATAGGATATAGATTGAATACCAACCAAAAAGGTCACGACAAAAATGAATACCAAAACAGCTGAATTACAACCCATTGCCAAATATCGTCTCGATTATAAAACTCCAGATTTTACCATTACAGACATTGATCTTGATTTTGATTTGGCGCCAGAAATAACCACAGTCACTGCTCGTAGCCGTGTTGTGCAAAAAAACCAGCAAGCAAACGATCTCATTTTAGATGGCGAAGACCTTAAGCTCATTTCGATCAACATTAATGAACAACCTTGGCAAGATTATCAAATCACTGAAATAGGTCTAATCATTCAGAATGTTCCAAGCGAATTCACCCTTACTATTGTTAACGAAATTAAGCCAATTGATAATACAGCGCTGGAAGGATTATACGTTTCAGGCGAAGCGCTATGCACTCAATGCGAAGCAGAAGGATTTAGACATATCACCTATTATCTTGATCGTCCAGATGTTCTTGCTCGCTTTTCAACTCGAATCACTGCCAATAAACAACATTATCCTTATCTACTTTCTAATGGTAACCGTATTGCACAAGGTGAACTTGCTGACGGTCGTCATTGGGTTCAATGGCAAGACCCTTTCCCTAAACCAGCCTATCTATTTGCATTAGTTGCAGGTGACTTTGACATATTGAGAGATCAATTTACCACTCAATCTAATCGTAAAGTTGATTTAGAAATTTATGTTGATAAAGGTAATTTAGACCGTTCACATTGGGCTATGACGAGTTTAAAAAATTCGATGCGCTGGGACGAAACACGTTTTGGTTTAGAATATGATTTAGATATTTTCATGATCGTTGCGGTTGATTTTTTCAATATGGGCGCAATGGAAAATAAAGGTCTGAATATCTTTAACTCCAAATATGTATTAGCCAAACCAGAAACCGCAACCGATACCGACTATTTGGGGATTGAAGGGGTAATTGGTCACGAATATTTTCACAATTGGACAGGCGATCGGGTCACTTGCCGAGATTGGTTCCAACTTAGTTTAAAAGAAGGATTAACGGTATTTCGAGATCAAGAATTCAGTTCTGACATGGGTTCAAGAGCCGTTAAACGTATTGATGACGTTAAATTAATGCGCACAGTACAGTTTGCCGAAGATGCAAGTCCGATGTCACACCCTATTCGCCCTGACCAAGTTATTGAGATGAATAATTTTTACACGGTAACCGTGTATGAGAAAGGCGCAGAAGTGATTCGTATGATGCATACTCTATTAGGCGAAGACAAATTCCAAGCGGGTATGAAGCTCTATTTTGAACGTCATGACGGTAGTGCAGCAACGTGTGATGATTTTGTAGCAGCAATGCAAGATGCATCAGGAATCGATTTAACTCAATTCAAATTATGGTATAGCCAATCAGGAACACCTGAATTAACTGTTACTGATAGTTATGACTCCAAAAATCAGCAATATACTTTAACAGTCGAACAACATACTCCTGCAACTCAAGATCAAGCGAAAAAACAAGCACTGCATATTCCGCTAGATATTGAATTATATCAACATAATGGTCAAGTGATTACACTACAATATCAAGGTAAACCTATTCACCATGTTTTAAATTTAACTCAGTCTAAACAGCAATTTATTTTTGACCATGTTAATGAAAAACCCATTATCTCACTATTACGGGATTTTTCAGCACCTGTTAAATTAACTTATGATTATCAAGACGATGATCTTATTTTCTTGATGCAACATGCGACTAATGCTTTTAGTCGTTATGATGCCGCACAAATGTTATTGGCAAAATATGTACGCTTAAATGTAGCGAATTTCCAAGAAAATCGTGAATTAACATTGCCAGAATCAGTATTAGATGCCTTTAGAGCAGTATTATTATCAGAAACAACTGATCCAGCTTTAATTGCACAAATTCTGACTTTACCGTCTGAAAACGAATTAGCCAATTTATTTAAAGTCATCGATCCAACAGCTATTTATCAAGTTCGTCAGTTTTTACTGAGTCGTTTTGCCAATGAACTGAACGACGAATTAAATGCTGTTTATTTTGATAATAAAGTAGTTGACTATCATATTGAACATAAAGATATTGCTAAGCGATCACTTAAAAACTGCTGTTTAACTTTATTAGCCTATGCAGATAATAAATCCCATGCCAACACATTAGTAAGTCAGCAATACTATCACGCTAATAACATGACGGATTGCTTAGCTGCTCTAACTACAGCAGTTAAAGCGCAACTTGATTGTTACAATGAATTGTTAACTGATTTTGATAATAAATGGCATAAAGATGGCTTGGTAATGGATAAATGGTTATCCCTTAATGCAACAAGTCCAGATACCCATGTGCTATCAACCGTGAAGAAATTATTAACTCACCGTTCATTCTCAATGAATAATCCAAATCGCATTCGTGCATTAATTGGGGCTTTTGTAAATAATAACCCTGTTGCTTTTCATGCTGAAGATGGCAGTGGTTATCATTTCTTAGTTGAAATCTTGACTGAGTTGAACCAGAAAAATCCACAAGTTGCTGCTAGATTAATCGATCCACTGATTCGGTTGAAACGTTATGGCGAAAAACGTCAACAACTGATGCGAACAGCGCTTGAAAGATTACTAAAACTTGATAATCTCTCTAAAGATTTATATGAAAAAATTAGTAAAGCTTTAGCAGCATAATCAATAAAACATATCATCCTACATAATTATAGTAGGATGATATGACTTTATTATTCGATGGTTTTTTACTAAAACGTATAGGTAACCTCAAACTTTTTGACATTTCTACCTTTTAAAAAAATAAGATAACGGACTTTAAATGACAATTACCATAAAAGAAATAACACCTGCTGAGCTAGCACAAAAAATAGAGGCATCTGAAAAGTTATTCTTACTTGATGTCCGTGAACCTAATGAAGTTGCCATTTGTAGTATTAATGGATCAACACATATTCCAATGAATCTTATTCCATTATATTTAGATGAAATTCCAGATGGAATTGATATCGTTATTTACTGCCACCGCGGTGTTAGAAGCTTAAATGTAGCTAACTATTTAGCCGAAAATGGCTTTGATACCGAGTATTTATATAACCTTACAGGTGGGATCGACGCTTGGGCGCTCACTATTGATGAACAGATGACAAGGTATTAAAAAGCCCATGACTACATGGGCTGTATGCAACTATATATACTTTATCCTAATGAGAATTTTGATCTATTCCTGAGGCATTACCCAATAACCATTTTGATTATGCTCTTTCATATAATCTTTAAACTGTTGGGATTGGTAAATGCGCTTAATATCTTGAGCCCATTGACTGTTTTCATTACCGCCGTTCACAACAACCATAATTTCTAAATCAGGAATAATGGTTTCTAAAAGTAACGCTTTATTTGAGTCAATGTTAGCTGAATAAACGATACTTCCTGGTATCACCGCAAAATCTACTTCGTTCATGACACGAGGTATATTAGCTGAATCCATTTCAACAATATCAATGCCTGCAATGTTTTGAGCGATATCATTTTTACTAACGATAATTGGATTAGCATTTTCTTTCAATTTTATCCAACCTGCTTTTTCGAGTAAGTTATAAGAACGGGCCGCATTTGACGCATCTTGTGGAATCGCCACTTTAGCCCCCGCAAACACTTGCTGCAATGAGGTATACTTATTTGAAAATATGGCTGCCGGTACAGACGGCACATGAACCACTGGCTTTAAATTAGCTTTGCGCTGACTATTAAAAACATCCATATAAGCAGTATGCTGAGCGACCGTTAAATCAATACTACCTTCACTTAAAGCCACATCGGATTCAAGTAAATGAGGAAAATTAACTAACTTAACCTTATATCCTTCTGATTCTAATATTGGCTTAACGGCATCTTTAAAAAGATCATTATAGGGGCCAGGCGACACCCCCATACTAATCTCTTTTTTGGTTTGATTATTAGCTTGCTTGGATGAATCGTTACAAGCATTTATAAAAAATGCAGAACATACGATTAATGCTAATGATAGGTATTTAAATAATTTTTGTTTGATAAAACATATTTTCATGTGAGCTACCCTTTGTAAGCTAGAAACATTAGATACACTCTAACATAGAAAAAATAGTTCATTTATTCCATGTAATTCTATCTTATAACTTTTTGGAATAAGATATAAAAAACGATTATTAGAGAGATAAATATGCCTATGTTACCGTTAATAGTATCAATCATTATTAATCGTTGGATATATTATGAGTCAAACTATCGCAAATATTATTCATCGACTCTTTGTCGAGTTACACCAATATCCTGAACTTTCTAATCAGGAATTTGAAACCACAAAACGATTAAAATCTTATTTACAAAAAGCCAATATACGCATTTTGGAATTAGGCGCTAAAACAGGTGTGATAGCAGAAATAGGCTCCGGCTCACCAGTGCTAGCATTACGTGCTGATATTGATGCATTGCCTATCGAAGAACAAACCACGTGTGAATATCGTTCAAAAAATCCAAATGTAATGCATGCCTGTGGACACGACGTACATACTGCTATTTTAATGGGATCAGCATACTTACTAAAAGCACATGAAAAAGATTTAAAAGGAACAATTCGTCTACTATTTCAGCCTGCTGAAGAAAACTTTAGTGGTGCATTACACTTTATTGAAATTGGTGCATTAAAGGGCGTTGATGCAATATTAGGGCAACATAATAATCCCAATTTAACCATAAATCAGATGGCATCATGTGCTGGGCCGTTTTCTGCTAATGTTGACCGTATTGAAATTACTGTTAAAGGTGTCGGTGCGCATGCAGCAAGACCAGAAACAGGAGTTGATCCTATCGTTGTTGGCGCTCAAATAGTTAATGCAGTTCAAACAATATCAAGTCGAAGTGTGAGCGGATTAGATGCGGTTATCATTAGTATTACCAAATTTCAAGGAGGAAATACTTGGAATGTAATTCCCGAAACGGTAGAAATGGAGGGAACGGTTAGAACGCTCATGCCTGAAATTAGAGCAAAAGTTAAACAGCAGCTAAAAAATATTACTGAAAATATTGCTTCTGCCTTAGGTGCACAAGCTGAGCTACGCTGGTTTGATGGTCCACCATCCATTATTAATGATGCTAAATGGGTTGAATTTGCCAAACAAGTTGCTAAACATGCAAATTATGAAATCGTCGACTTTAAACCTCAACTTGGTGGCGAAGATTTTGCTCATTACTTACATCACGTTCCCGGCGCTTTTATTAACCTTGGTTCACAAAGTCCTTACGCTGTTCATCATCCTAAATTTCAGCTTAATCGAGATATGATAATGCCTGCCGTTAACTATTTATCTGAACTTGCCAAGCAAGCACTAATTCAATTAGCACAAGATAAAAAAGCAGGTGGTAACTAATGATTAAATTTGAAAATGTATCAAAACAATATGAGCGCAATGGCATTACTACCCAAGCATTAAATAATATCAATTTAACCATAGCAAAGGGGGATATTTATGGCATTATCGGTTATAGTGGAGCAGGAAAAAGCACACTTGTTCGTTTAATTAACTTTCTTGAAAGACCGACTCAAGGCAGTGTCACAATTCAAAACCAATTACTCAATCAACTATCTAGTCAAGAGCTACGTCAAGTTCGTCGAAAAATCGGCATGATCTTCCAGCACTTTAATTTACTTGAATCAAAAACCGTATTTGAAAATGTTGCTATTCCATTAGTCCTAATCAAAAAAGATAAACAAACGATTAAACAAAAAGTGTATGAACTATTGGAGTTTGTGGGATTAAGAGATAAAGCTAATAGCTATCCTAAAGAGCTATCGGGTGGGCAAAAACAGCGCATAGGTATTGCGCGAGCTTTAGCTAACAATCCAGATATACTGCTGTGCGACGAAGCTACATCAGCGCTTGATCCACAAACAACTCAATCCATTTTAGACTTAATAAAACAAATCAATGAAAAATATAAAATAACCGTTGTATTAATCACTCATGAAATGAGTGTTATTGAACGAATTTGTCACAAAGTTGCCGTCATGGAAAAAGGTAACATCATTGAGCATGGTAATGTGCTTGATGTATTTGGCCACCCGAAACATCACACGACACAAAATTTTGTCAGCTCTGTGATAAACGATCAAATTCCAAGTGGTGTAGTTGAAAATCTATTAAAAATAGAAGGAGACAAAAATAATATCAAATTATTTAAATTGGAGTTTTTAGGACGTTCAGCCTCTGAGCCCGTCATTAATTCACTCATTTTACAACAAAAAGTTATCGTGAATATTTTATTTGCCCATATGTCAGAAATCGAAAAAACGGTTTTAGGCAGTATGTTTGTTCAATTAAAAGGTGAGGATAGTAACATTGACCAAGCGGTGCACTATCTACGTGAACGTGGTGTACAAGTTACCAAAATAAAACAATGGGAGATTAATTAAATGCAAATATTTGATAATATACTTAGTTATTTAAGTACGAATTTTGCCACTACTGTCACCTCTGATCAGTTTATACACGCATCTTACGAAACCTTGATTATGGTTGTTTTTTCTTTAATATTGGGCTCTCTGATTGGCATTCCGCTGGGTATCTGTTTAGTAACCACTCGCCCCTCTGGGCTACTTGAAAATAGACGAGTCTATCGCATTATCAACCCAATCATTAATTTAGTGCGTTCATTGCCATTCATTATTTTACTTGTGGCAATTTTGCCTTTAACAAAGTTTATTGTCGGCAGCTCAATTGGTACTACAGCAGCAATTGTTCCACTCACTTTTTATGTGGCTCCTTACATAGCTCGATTAGTGGAAAACTCGTTATTAGACGTAAAAAGCGGTATTATAGAAGCTGCTGAAGCTATGGGCGCAACGCCAATTCAAATAATTTGGCATTTTATGTTACCAGAAGCTTTTAGCTCATTACTTTTAACGCTTACAACCGCCACAATTGGTTTAATTGGAGCGACCGCCATGGCAGGTGCTATTGGTGCAGGTGGTATTGGCGATTTAGCTATTTCATATGGTTATCAACGTTTTGACACAACGGTAACTTACATCTGTGTGTTTATTTTGGTTATTGTCATTCAATTTGTACAAAGTACGGGTAACTATTTAGCCCGCAAGGCACGGCATGAATTGCTTAACTAAGGGATAATATAGAGAGTAAATTACTCTCTTTATTACCTATATTTATTAAACATCTTTATTACTTAAGTTCTATCACCTGAGTTTAAATACGACTTTATTGCAGATTAATAAACAGCAATGAATGTAAAAAAGTTTGAGGTTAACTATACGTTTGAGTATAAAACACACGAATAAGTTCGTTATAACAGGTTTAAATTAGTAAACACAGACTCATTGATAATATGTTTAATAGATTTCATTATTAATAAATATCAAGTAAAATAGGCGAAATTTTAATTCTGGTAGTGTAGGAAATCATTGTGACTGACGCATTACAGCAAAATTTGGTCGAAATACACGATATGTCTTTCTATCGTGGAACTCGGCCTATTTATAAAAATATGAGTTTGACTGTTCAAAAAGGCAAGATAACCGCTATTATGGGGCCTTCTGGAATTGGTAAAACTACACTATTAAGACTGATTGGTGGGCAATTAAAACCACAAACAGGACAAATTTTATTTGATGGTGAAGACATACCAAGCATGTCTCGCTCAAGACTATATGAAGTACGTAAGCGCATGAGTATGCTATTCCAATCAGGTGCATTATTTACTGACCTATCTGTATTTGATAATGTCGCTTATCCTCTACGCGAACACCTTAAATTACCTGAACCAGTATTACATAACTTGGTATTGATGAAGTTACAATCTGTAGGACTTCGCGGTGCAGCAAATATGATGCCATCAGAATTATCTGGTGGGATGGCTAGGCGAGCAGCATTAGCAAGAGCAATTGCGCTTGATCCTGATTTAATCATGTTTGACGAACCTTTTGCTGGGCAAGATCCAATTTCAATGGGCGTAATTGTTAAGCTTATTTCTGAAATTAATCAATCATTAGGATTAACATGCATTGTGGTTAGTCATGATGTAAGCGAAGTGTTGAGTATTGCTGATTACGCCTACATTGTAGCAGAACAGCATATTATCGCTGGTGGTACTTCAGAGCAACTACGTGACAATGATGATTTACGAGTTAAACAATTCTTGGAAGGACTTGCAGATGGACCAGTACCTTTTCATTATCCTGCTAATGATTACAAATTGGACCTAAGCAGAGGTATAAAATAATGTTGAATTTACTCGCAAAAATGGGGCAATGGTTTATTAATGTGATCGCCATGATCGGGCGTTCAGGAATGATGCTATTTGGTGCATTGATTGGTCAACCACAATTTAAAAAACAATTCCCATTACTGGTCAAACAATTCTACTTTGTTGGTGTACAATCATTATCCATTATTATCGTGTCAGGTCTGTTTATCGGCATGGTACTAGCACTACAAGGCTACTTTATTTTAACAACATTTGGGGCTGAAGCCAGTTTAGGGATGTTGGTTGCACTTGCATTGTTACGAGAGCTAGGACCTGTTGTTGCTGGATTACTGTTTGCTGGTCGTGCAGGCTCTGCCTTAACAGCTGAAATCGGTCTTATGAAAGCTACCGAACAGCTATCAAGTATGGAAATGATGGCCGTTGATCCCTTACGCCGCATTATAGCTCCACGGTTCTGGGCAGGATTTTTTAGCATGCCATTTTTAACAGCGATTTTTGTTGCGGTCGGAATCATCGGTGGCGTATTAGTTGGTGTAGATTGGAAAGGGATTGACGCAGGGTTCTTTTGGTCATCCATCCAAAGTAATGTCGATTGGTGGCATGATTTAGGTAACTGTTTTGTTAAAAGTTTTGCATTTGCTATTGCCAGTACTTGGATTGCACTTTTTAATGGATACGATTGTGTACCAACATCAGAAGGAATTAGTCGGGCAACAACTAATACAGTTGTTTATTCATCATTAGTTATTTTGGGGTTAGATTTTATTTTAACCGCATTAATGTTTAGTAATTGAGGTCATTAAACATGAGTCGTAAAGTAGAAATTACAGTAGGATTATTTATGGTGCTGGTTATTGTCTCAGTGCTATTTTTATGCTTTAGAGTAACTGACCCAACATCTTTTGTTAGTCATAACTCTTATCGAGTCTATGCGCAATTTGATAATATTGGTGGTTTGAAAGTACGCTCACCAATTAAAATTGGTGGGGTTGTTATTGGTCGTGTCAGTAATATTAGCTTAAAAACCACGAACAATGAAGATTATAAACCATGGGTAACTATGGATTTAGATACTCAATATAATAAAATTCCAAAATTAAGTTCACTTTCAATTAAAACATCAGGTTTATTAGGTGAACAATTTATTGATATCAATTTTGGATTAGATCAAAGCACAGAACATGATATTGATGCTTTAGATGCACCGACATCTTCATCAAATACGGATAGTCAAAATCAAGAAGATAATCATCCTTATCTTAAAGATGGTTCTATTATATATAACACAAAACCAGCAGTGGTTATTGAAGATTTAATTGGACAATTTTTATATAGTGCGGGTGGATCATCAGATAAAGACAAAAAACAAGATACTAATGACAGTAAGGAGTAACTATGTTAACCAAATTTAAACAAACCTTTTTTTTAGTACTTACTTTAATGATAAGTGCTACAGCATTTGCAAACGATCCATATCAAGATATGCAAGTTGCAGCTGACAAAATTTTTAACACGATGAAAGCAGAGTCTTCAACTCTTAAATCCAATCCGAACAAACTTAAAGATATTGTAAGAACGGATTTACTGCCTTACGTACAAGTTAAATATGCAGGAGCATTAATCTTAGGTAATGCATATAAATCAGCGACTGATGCACAGCGTACAGCTTATTTCAAGGCATTTGAAAACTATTTAGTACAAGCATTTGCTCAAGCACTTTCAATGTACAACGGACAAACTTATCAAGTTGAAAAATCAAAAGATTTAGGTGATAAATCACTTGTTTCAATCCGCATATTATTAAATCAGCCAGACAAAAATCAACAACCTATTCGTATCGATTTCCAATGGCGAAAAAATACTGTAACAGGTGAATGGAAAGCCTATGACCTAACTGCGGAAGGGGTAAGCATGGTTACCACTAAACAAAACGAATGGGCAACTGTTCTGCGCCAAAAAGGTATTGATGAATTAACCAAACAATTAAATGATCTATCAAATCGCAATATTGATCCTAACGCTAAATAAAAAGGCTATTTTATAATGTCGCGAATCAAAACAGATAAACAACAAGATGTATTGTACTTACAGGGTGAACTTGATGTTCACTCTTTAAATGATTTATGGACAACGCAAAGCTCTATATTAAATGGTGTTAAATACATTAATTTAGGTGAGCTCACTCGAGTTGATTCTTCAGGACTCGCGACTTTAGTCTATTTTTGTATTAAATATTGTGTAAAACTAAAAAATATTAATCCACAATTACAAACATTAATCACTTTATATGATTTACAACATGTCATAGATGATTAATATATTGGATTTTTATACTGAAACACCCCCATAACCTGAAACTTTTTTACAAAAATTAAAACGTATAATTTATATTAATGATGAGTATAACTAATGGATAAACAAGAAATTATAAATAAATTAAGAAATTCACTTGAACTTGACGATATTCATGTAATGACTGATGATGGAAGTCATTTTCAAGTTATTGCTGTCGGAGAATTATTTACCGATCTTAGCCGTGTAAAAAAACAACAAGCTATTTACGCCCCTTTAGCAGAATTTATTAATGATAATCGTATCCATGCGCTATCCATAAAAACTTATACTCCCACTGAATGGCAACGTGAGCGCAAACTAATAGGATTATAAGAATGATTCTTATTAACCCTTGAATAAACATTTTTTGCCTCAATATTATTTTCTATTAATAGAAAATATCAATGTACATAAGGTATCGCAACATGACTAACCCATTATTAACAAATGCACCATTACCCCTATTTTCGAAGATTAGGCCAGAACATGTTTTACCAGCCATACAAGAAACATTAAAAAACAGCCGAAATACGATCGAAACAGTATTAAAACAAAACAGCCAATATACTTGGGAAAATTTAATTCAACCAATTGATGAAGTGGATGAAAAATTTAGTCGTGCATGGTCACCTGTTAGTCATCTAAACTCGGTCAAAAATAGCCCTGAATTACGCGAAGCTTATGAAGCATGTTTACCACTTCTTTCTGAATTCAGCACTTGGGTTGGTCAACATAAACCTTTATATCAGGCATATAAACAACTTAAAGAAAGTGAACAATACGCCAAACTAACCAAAGCTCAGAAAAAAGTTATTAATAATGCCCTACGTGATTTTGAATTATCAGGCATTGGGCTGCCAGATGAAAAACAAAAACGTTATGGTGAAATTGTTGCGAAACTATCAGAATTATCATCAACCTATAGCAATAATGTATTAGATGCAACTATGGGATGGTCAAAATTAATTACGGATGTTAAAGCCTTATCGGGTCTACCTGAAAGTGCCCTTGTCGCAGCCCAAGAACAGGCTAAAGCTAAAGGTGAAGAAGGCTGGTTACTTACTTTAGATATCCCAAGTTATCTTCCCGTGATGACCTATTGTGATAACCGTGATCTACGATTTGAACTCTATCAAGCTTATAATACCCGAGCATCTGACCAAGGTCCAAATGCTGGCAAATGGGATAATACTAAAATCATTCAAGAAATTTTGACATTACGCGATGAGCTTGCTCAATTATTAGGATTTAAGACCTATGCAGATCAATCACTTGCGACCAAAATGGCAAAATCTACCACGCAAGTAATGGAATTTCTTACCGACCTAGCTTCTAAAGCCAAACCACAAGGCGAAAAAGAACTTGCTGAACTTAAACGTTACGCTTACGAATTTTTCGGTGCCAGTGATATACAACCATGGGACATCGCTTATTACAGCGAAAAACAAAAACAGCACCTTTACACCATCAATGATGAAGAGTTACGACCATATTTCCCAGAGCAACGTGTAATTAGCGGTTTATTTGAAGTCGTACATCGAATCTTTGGCATTACCGCGAAAGAGCGCAAAGGTGTTGATGTTTGGGACCCTGAAGTTAAATTCTACGATCTGTATACTGCTAATGGTGAATTAAAAGGTAGCTTCTATCTTGATTTATATGCTCGCGAACATAAACGTGGTGGAGCTTGGATGGATGATTGTATTGGTCGTATGCACTTTGCGGATGGTCATACACAAAATCCAGTTGCTTATTTAACGTGTAATTTTAACCGACCTATTGGTGATAAACCTGCGTTATTTACCCATAACGAAGTCACTACCCTATTTCATGAATTTGGACATGGTTTACACCACATGTTAACTGAAATTGAAGTACCGGGTGTTGCAGGTATTAATGGTGTACCTTGGGATGCGGTAGAATTACCAAGCCAATTTTTAGAAAACTGGTGCTGGGAGCCTGAAGCACTTTCGTTTATATCTGGACATTATCAAACTGGTGAGCCATTACCAAAAGAGATGCTAGATAAAATGTTGGATGCTAAAAACTATCAAGCAGCATTATTTATTTTACGTCAATTAGAGTTTGGCTTGTTTGACTTTACGTTACACAGTCAAAAAGATCCGGATATTTTAGAAACACTTAAAAAAGTCCGACAACAAGTAGCTGTGGTTCCAACGGTTGAATGGGGTCGATTCCCACACGCTTTCAGTCATATTTTTGCAGGTGGTTATGCTGCTGGTTACTATAGTTATTTATGGGCAGAAGTATTGTCGGCTGATGCATTTTCACGTTTTGAAGAAGAAGGTATCTTCAATACTAACACGGGTAATGCTTTTCTTGACAATATCTTGTCACAAGGTGGCAGCGATGAACCAATGACGCTATTTAAAAATTTCCGTGGTCGTGAACCACAACTTGAGGCATTGCTTCGTCACTATGGAATTAAGTAATACAGATACTGCTCAGCTAAAGTTATTTGCTGAGCAGTGGTTGGCCACGCATACCGATCTGCCGTTCACTCTTGTAAATCAAAACAATCAACTCGAATTACAAAAAAACGACGAACCCAAATTAGGCTCAATATGCGTCAATTTTGTATCTGGCGCTATGGCACATCGTCGTCAATTTGGCGGAGGACGAGGTGAAGCTATTGCCAAAGCAGTTGGCGTCAAAGGTGAGTATTTACCAACGGTTGTAGATGCCACAGCTGGACTGGGTCGCGACGCATTTGTACTTGCTGCTATTGGTTGTCATGTTACTATGTTTGAACGTCATCCTGTTGTTGCTGCACTGTTAGAAGATGGTCTACAGCGTGCTTATTTAGATGAAAATATGGGTGCTTGGTTACAGCAACATCTACGTCTGATTTATCACTCAAGTATTGATGGGTTATGCACTTACACTCAAAAACCAGATGTGGTCTATCTTGATCCTATGTTTCCTCATCGAACCAAAAGTGCACTAGTCAAAAAAGAGATGCGAATATTTCAACAATTAGTGGGCAGCGATGATGATTCAGACAGTTTACTTGAGCCAGCAAGACAGTTAGCCAACAAAAGAGTGGTGGTTAAACGTCCTAGTTACGCACCTTTTTTAGCTAACCAAAAACCAACAGCAGAAATTAAAACGAAAAATCACCGTTTTGATATTTATACCCCTTTAAAGTAATACAGGAATATTCATAATTTATGCGATTAGATAAGTTTCTTGCTCATCATCTCGGCATCAGTCGAACAATTGTTAATAAAGAATTAAAAGCGAAAAAAGTCACGGTCGACGGTGAAATTATTAAATCAGGTGCTTATCAATTGTCACCCGAACAGATAGTTGAATATGATGGTTATGAGATTACACCTGTGACCAATAACCGCTATTTTATGCTAAATAAGCCTCAAGGTTATGTGTGTTCAACTGATGATCCTGATCATCCAACAATTCTTTATTTTATTGATGAACCTATGCCTGAAAAACTTCATGCCGCGGGTCGATTGGATCTTGATACAACCGGATTGGTATTATTGACTGATGATGGTAAGTGGTCACATCGCATTACTTCTCCTAAACATCATTGTGAAAAAATCTATTTGGTGACAGTTGAACGCCCATTAACCGCAGATCTCATTGAAATTTTTAACAATGGCATTCAATTAAAAAGTGAGAAATCACTAACTAAACCAGCTAAATTAAATATTATTGATGATTTCCATGCGGAGCTTACCATTAGCGAAGGACGATATCATCAAGTTAAACGTATGTTTGCAGCTGTAGATAATCATGTGGTTGCATTACATCGTAAACAAATAGGTAATATTAAGGTCGATATTCCTGAAGGTGAGTACCGTCCCCTTACCCAAGATGAAATCAATTCGTTTAACCAGAATTAAGATATTTAACAACTTTAACTATTTTTACTGTATTAAACGGATAATTAATATTTCAAAATCTCTTACAAAATTGCATGTAACGTTATCGTTTTTTAAATAACATTTTAATTAACTTACAGGTTAAAACAGGTACAGGACTTAATAGGTGCAAGATCAACATTTACAGTTAGGAATCAATATTTCCAAAAAAAAACTGATTTTAATTCTTGGATTATTATCTATGTTAATGCCGTTATCCATAGATATGTATCTACCCAGCATGCCAACCATTGCGCAAGATTTTAATGTAGCCGATGCAACAGTACAACTTACTATTAGCTGTTATTTATTAGGATTTTCTTTTGGACAACTTTTATTTGGCCCTATTACTGATAGCTACGGACGGCGTTACGTTTTAATTGCGGGTCTAATTATTTTTATAGTTGCCGCATTAATTTGTGGTATTGCATCGAATATTAATCAATTAATTACCGCTCGCTTTTTTCACGGTATTGCTGCCGCTGCAACATCAATAGTAATTAATGCATTAATGAAAGATATTTATCGTGATCGCGATGAATTTTCTAAAATGATGTCATTTGTCATGCTAATATCCAATGTTGCTCCACTCCTTGCACCGATCATTGGTGGATTTATTCTATATTGGTTTAATTGGCAGGCTAATTTTTACACTATCAGTCTGACGGCACTAATAGGGCTAGCTTTAGTTATCATCTTTATTCCAGAAACATTATCAAAGGCAAAACGATCTAATTTTAGTTTTACCCGTATTTTGAGTAATTTCATTACGTTGTTCCGTCATGGACAAGTATTGGCGTATATGATGATAGGCGCCTTTGCCGGTGCAGGTTTATTCTCATTTTTAAGTTTGGGACCTTTTGTTTACATGAACCTGCATGGTGTTGCATCCACACATTTTGGTTATTACTTTGCACTTAATATTGTTGTTATGGTGTTTATGAATACCCTAAATAGTCGTTTGGTTAAACATGTAGGCTCATTTAAAATGATGCAGTTAGGTCTTTTTATCCAATTTGTCATGGCAATTGGACTTATGATCGTGACATTATTTAATTTAGGTTTCATCTATTTAGTTATCTGCATTGCTGGATATATTGGCTGTATGTCAACCATAGGCGGAAATAGTATGGCTATTATTTTAGATTTTTACCCGCATATCGCAGGAACGGCCTCTTCGCTTGCTGGCACAATTCGATTCGCAGTAGCGGGAGCCGTTGGTATATCACTATCATTCCTAGTCTCAAATCTTACAACAGTAACGACAGTTTCAGACAATAGTTCTGAATGGCTAATGACAGGCTCCATGGTTTTATGTAATTTTTTGGCAGTCGGTTTATTTTTAAAAATCAGAAATATTAAAAGGAAATAACGATGATCTATCGATTAGGGGATTTATGTCCACAAATTCATGAACATTGTTTTATTGCCAAATCGGCTGATATTATTGGTAATGTGATTTTAGAGCAAGGAGTATCGATTTGGTTTAATGCTGTCTTACGCGGTGATATTGCACCAATCTATATAGGCAAAAATAGCAATGTGCAAGATAATTGTACAGTGCATATTGAAACCGATATACCCTGTATTGTGGGTGAAAATGTAACGATTGGTCATAACGTTATTCTTCATAGTTGTCACATTGAGGATAATGTTTTAATCGGTATGGGAAGTACTATCTTAAATAATGCGAGAATTGCTAAAAATTGTTTAGTTGGCGCCAATTCATTAGTGACACATTCATTACCTTATGAAGAAGGATGTTTAATTATGGGGTCACCAGCCAAAATTATTCGCAAACTCACTGAAGCTGAAATTGCTGCTAATAAACAAAATGCTCTAAATTATGTACAAAACGGACAAAAATTTAGCAAAATCCTATCACCGATTGATTAATACCAACAAGAATAATGATGCTTTAGGGTTTATTCACTCTGTGAGAGGGTGCAATTTATGATAAAATGCTAACAATTTTAACTGTTGCAATTGTTTAGGTACGTACTTGAAAAAGTCAAAAACAACAAGAAAACAGATAATCACTCAATTCATTTTACTGGCAATTATAGGATTATCTGTTGGTCTATTTTTATCCTTATATTCTTATAATCCATCTGATCCTGGATGGTCTCGTACTGCATGGCACAATCCAATCAGTAATTATTGTGGTATCATTGGCGCCTATGTTTCAGATATTTTATTCCAATTCCTAGGTTTTATTGCTTTTTGTATCCCTTTTATCTCGATATTCTTTAGCTCACAAATGGTGGTCTACTATTATCGTAACCCCAATGCTCCTATCAATTACTTTAGTTTGTCATTTCGCATTATTGGTATTTTAGCGTTTATTTTCAGCAGCACAGGTTTCTTTGCTTTAAATATTCGTGATGCAGAACAATTCAATGCTGGAGGATATTTAGGTGCAATTGTAATTGAAAGTCTTTTACCGGTAATGAATGCCCTAACCACTTCATTGGCATTATTAATTACCAGTCTTGCCTGCATCACTTTATTAACTGGATTATCTTGGTTTTACTTAATGGAAAAATTAGGTGCTTTGGTTATGTGGCTCATTACGCCATTCTCAAAGTTAATTTTATCACGTAAAACCAACCAAATAATAAATACCAACCAACAATCTGATAAAGCGTCATCCGTTGTTGGCAAAGAACAAGAACCAAAATTAACTATGCCTATTGATAACGAGACGGTAAATACAGATACCGCTCAATCAACATCAATCATAGCAAGTGAAGAAAAAATACAGCATGATATCAATACAGATAAAGCTGAACAACGTGCCGAATCCAACAACCTTAAAGATGATGAGAAACTCATCAAAACGGCTGAACAATTATTACAAGAACTTGAAAAAACAACGACAGATCAAGTCAATTCAACCAATCAAGTAACTCGTGATGAGTCTAAAAAAGAGGCTGACTCTAATGATATTTTAGCTCGTATGGAAGTAATCATAAAAAATATGAATGAGCGAAAAACATCATCTGACATGCAATCAGATAAATCTGAAGAAGTACAAGCTTTGGAAGAAAATAAATATACAATTTCTGATGCACCGAGCAAACCTTTATTCACATCAGGCTATCAAGCGCCTAAAATAGAGCAAACCCAAGAAGTTGAGTTAACACCGTTTGAGCCTATCAGTGAAATAACACCACCAAAAGTTAATCTTTCAACAACAATTAATGATCAAAATGAGCATGAAGAACTTAAAGAAAAAATCATTGAAAGAGAACAACCTTATGATGTCGATATTGAATCGCTAAAAAAAGCGAATCCTGTTATTGATGATATCTATCTAAATGAAGAAGAGATTGACCAGATTGAAGAAATACCGCAATCTCCTACTTTTGCTGTTGAAGCAGAGCCGGTAAGTGAAGTTCAGGTTAATGAAGATAACGATGAAAATACTGAAGAAGAAAGCGAAGAAGATGGCTTAATTCATCCTTTATTAAGACGTAATGATAAACCTTTGCCAAAACCAACAACTCCTTTACCATCGTTAAATTTGCTGACGGCACCGCCTACTACGCGAATAGAAATTGATCATTCAGCGTTAAATGCAACAGCCAATCTTTTAGAAAAAAGTTTATCTGATTATCGTGTGAAAGCAAGAGTCGTTGACTATTTACCGGGACCTGTTATTACTCGCTTTGAAATTGAACTTGCACCAGGTATCAAAGCTGCACGCATTTCAACATTAGATCGCGATTTAGCTCGCTCATTATCCATGCCATCTGTACGTGTGGTGGAAGTGATTCCGGGTAAACCTTATGTGGGAATTGAGTTACCTAATAAAAATCGCCAAACAGTCTATTTTAGAGATGTGCTTGATAGCCCTCAATTTAGAAATGCACAATCACCACTTACCGTTGTTCTTGGTAAAGATATCTCTGGGCAATCTGTGGTTGCTGATTTAGCTAAAATGCCTCATCTACTTGTTGCAGGTACTACGGGGTCAGGTAAATCGGTTGGTGTTAATGCGATGATCTTAAGTATTTTATATAAATCAAAACCTGAAGATGTAAGATTTATCATGATAGATCCAAAAATGCTTGAGTTATCCATTTATGAAGGTATTCCACATCTATTAACCCAAGTTGTTACTGATATGAAAGATGCAGCTAATGCACTTAATTGGTGTGTCAATGAAATGGAACGCCGTTATCGCCTTATGTCAGCGTTTGGTGTACGCAATATTGCAGGCTATAATGATAAAATTAAAGAAGCAGAAAATATGGGTAAACCAATCCCAGATCCACTTTGGAAACCCACTGACAGTATGGATCTAGACAGACCAATGCTGGAAAAACTGCCTTACATTGTCGTTATGGTCGATGAATTTGCTGATCTTATTATGGCGGTTGGAAAAAAAGTGGAAGAGTTAATCGCTAGATTAGCACAAAAAGCAAGAGCTGCAGGTATCCACTTGGTATTAGCCACCCAGCGACCATCGGTAGATGTGATTACGGGTTTAATTAAAGCTAACATTCCTACCCGTATTGCTTTTACTGTATCAAGTAAAATTGATTCGCGCACCATTTTAGATCAGATGGGAGCGGAATCATTGCTTGGTATGGGTGATATGCTTTATTTAGCGCCGAATAGTTCTATTCCAATTCGTGTTCACGGTGCATTTGTCCGTGATGAAGAAGTACACGCTGTGGTGCAAGATTGGAAAGCGCGCGGTACACCAAAATATATTGAAAATGTGACCGTAGCGACCGATGACGGTGAAAATGGTAGTTCGGATATGTTTCAGGAAGAACTCGATCCACTATTTGACCAAGTGGTGGATTTTGTCGTTGAAACACAAAGAGCATCAATATCGAGCGTACAACGAAAATTCCGTATTGGTTATAATAGAGCAGCCCGAATTGTTGAACAAATGGAAGCGGAAGGCATTATTAGTCCTCCTGCCCATAATGGGAATCGTGAAGTACTTGCAGCACCATCCCACAATAATTATTGATTTTAATAAATAAAAAGTACGCCAACCATTTTGTTCAATGAGTTGGCGATATCCAAACATTACATCACAAACAAATGATTTTACATCATTGCCTATAGGTAATAATTGATAATGAGTGATTATTCTCAGCAAATAGCACTATTAGAACTTGAACTTAACAGTGATAATAATCAATGTATACCCGCACAATTAGCGACAAAAGCATTAATAAAAGAGGTCTGTTTATCGCCGAAACCTGGATTGGTTGATATGAATAATAGCGGTGCACATCGTGATATGGATTTCCAAACTTTTGTTCAAAGTATCAAAGCAATCAGTGTCTGGTTCGAACGTTTTTATCAATATGGTAAAGCATCGGCTTTGCAAGATAACCAACAATTTTTAGCAGGCATTAGACCGATTGGTATTGAGTGCGAGCAAGCAATGTACCAAGCGACAAATCAAGTCAATACTCACAAAGGCGGTATTTTTGCTTTTGGACTGCTGCTAGGTGCAATCGGCAAATTAGAACAACTAGGCTTAACAATTAATACACAAAATATTTGTGATCAAGTTTCTGCTATTTGCCAAGGAATCGTTACCAATGAACTTAAGCAAAATAATTCAACCCGTTCAATAGGTGAAAAACTTTTTAAACTTCACAATTTGCCCGGAGCCAGAGGTGAAGCAGAATCAGGCTATGCAACGGTTCGCACTATCTCACTGCCTATTTATCGAGCAATGAAACATAATGGCTATAACGAAGAAACATGTTTACTGCAAGCAATGCTACATTTACTTGCCTATAATCAAGATACTAATTTAGTATCTAGAGGTGGCTTAGACGGATTAACTTTTGCTCAACAGGAAGCGAGAAAACTCATTGAACAAGGTGGAATGACTGATACTAATGGTCTTGAACGGTTAAATCAGTTAGATGAAGAATTTATAAAACGCAATCTAAGTCCGGGTGGTACAGCCGATTTAATTGCGATTACTTGGTTTTTAGCACAATATTAATTGAATGTTCTTTATGTTTAGAGCTAAGTATTTGACTAATTCATAGCATTCAATTTTCCATTTTGAAAAACATAATATGGCTATTAAAAGATATTTATTATCACTATGATTTTATTGTTCTGTTTGAGCAATAAAAGCAATAAAAAATTGCCCCCAAAACCGCTATAATCGCTAAACAAAAATATGCCGTCGTCATTGAATATAGCAGACTAACATAACCGACAATGATTGGAAAAACTGTCATACCTAATGCATAAATAGCTTGAAAAAGACCCATCGCTGTTGAACGAGCATAAGAAGGAATATCTGAAATCGCTTCAAAAGTTAATAGTGAAAATAGTATACCAGTCCCCATCCCTGGAATAATTTGCAACAGTAATATGAGATAACTTGATGATAATTGTGGTATTAAAACACAATAAAGGGCAAGCATAAGAAAAGAGAGGATGATCCAAGATGAGGTGCTTAATTTGGTTATCCAGCTACTTGCTCCAACTTTTGCAAACAATACAGATGACAGCATATATACAATTGAAGATAGACCAATTAAAGCAGAATTGGCACCAAGTTCACTGAGTATTTGGTTGGTAAAAGACATGGTAGTGGACATTTGTATGCCCTGCTGAATTAAGGCCAACAGAGAAAAAGAAAGCAATTTGGGATCTAAAAAAACCTTAAATAAGTTTTGAAAGCTAAACTGATGATGAATTCTTTCAGGATATTTAAGCCTAATCGCCAAAATAAAAGCGATAAATCCACTTAAGCAACTTAAAAGACAAATAAAACTCATTCCAAAAGATTCAAAGAGTAACGTACTGGATAAAAATGCTAAAAATACGCCTATATTATTTACCATAATAATAAGACTTGTTGCATAACTTTTTTTGGATTTAGGATAAAAACCTAAAAATAACACCATAAATGAGATCCATGTTGAACTCGCAATACCCGAAATAATATTACCAATAAAAAATCCCCATCCATCAGGTTGGATTATGCGAATAACAGATGCGAAACCAGCTAAAAAAGATCCCAACACTATAAATACTTTATGCTTTTCTTTCACATTGGCAATTAAACCAACAGGTAAACGTAACAGTAATTGTGAAATACCATAAGCACTCACAACCATACCAATAAAATTAGTTGAAAGATTTATGGCTGCAAGATAAGGTGTTTGATAAGGGATATAAACGTATTGTGCATACCAAAAGAAAAACACAATACAAAGTAATAAATACGATTTTTTTTTCGCTGTTTTCATTAATTATAATTTTAATCCTTACAATCCTTAAGGTTAAAAATATATCTAAATAAAATATTTAGCAACAATTCAAATCAATCTTGTTTAACTTTTTAAACTGTGTTAGCTTGAGAAAAGTTAACCCAATGGTAAAAAAAGTGTTATCACAAAAAAAATACGATCAAATATACATGATGTATTGTTGTTTTAGTATTAACAACAACTCTAGTATGTTTGATCTTTTTTTTACCGAAAATTAACCACTGTTAACGTAATGGAGAAAATAATGGACTATGAGAAAATTGCACAGCAAATATTACAATTGGTCGGAAATAAGCAAAATATTATCAGTGTAAACCATTGCTTTACTCGATTACGGTTCCAACTAAAAGATAATAACAAAGCTAATCGTGAAAAATTATTACAAACTGAGGGGGTCATTTCTGTTGTAGAAAGCAGTGGGCAATATCAGGTAGTATTGGGTAATAAAGTCACAAAAATTTATGACGCACTTTTACCACTTATTGGTGAAATAAACTCAATAAAACAAGAACAACCAAAAGTTTCAATAGGCATTAAAATACTCAATAATTTTGCTGCTATTTTTACCCCGATTATTCCAGCGATAGCCGCATCCGGTATGCTAAAAGGGATCTTAGCAATTGCGTTTATAATTGGTAAATACTACTCAACGGATATTAAAAATTATAATACTTATATTATTTTATATGCCGCATCGGATGCGGTGTTTTACTTTATGCCTATCATTTTAGGCTATACCGCAGCCAAAGTATTTAAAGCACATGAATTTATCTCAATGATTATTGGTGCAACTTTATGTTATCCCTCCGTTGTGAGTTTAATGACAAGTAAAAGTGAAGTCACCTTTTTTGCGATTGAATTGACCAAAGCCAATTATACATCAAGTGTTATTCCCATCATTATTGCCGTTTTTATTTTAAGTTATATACAAAGATTTTTAGAAAAAATCATTCCTGAAGTATTAAAAATTATCATGGTGCCTACATTTTCACTACTCATCATGATCCCCGCCACATTATTTATTTTCGGGCCAATTGGTATCTATATCGGCGAATTTATAAACTGGGTCTATTACTTTATCATGGGAGTCAGTCCTATCTTATTAGGTGCTTTTATTGGTGGTGTATGGTGTATTTTAGTTATATTTGGTGCTCACCGCGCAATTGTGCCAATTGGCATCAATGATGTAGCGCAAACAGGCAGACAAAATCTTTTGGCATTTGCTGGTGCGGCTAATTTTGCCCAAGCTGGTGCAGCGTTTGGCGTATTTTTCAAAACCAAAAATAAAAATCTTAAAACAGTCGCAGCATCGGCAACGGTCACAGCCCTGTTTGGCATTACTGAGCCAGCAATTTATGGTGCCAATTTAAGATTAAAAAGGCCGATGATCTGCGCCGTCATTTGTGGCGCAATCGCAGGGGGCTTAATGGGTTGGGGAGGTTCCTATGGTAACGCATTTGCTAACCAAGGAGTATTAACAATACCGGTGTACACAGAAGCAGGTACAAAAGCATTCTTATGTTATTTAATTGGCATAGGTTTTGCCTTTTTTGGTTCATGCATTATGACGATGATTGTTGGATTTAATGATATACCAAATGAAGAAGCGCCAAAAACAATGCCAACAACGTCCAGTACACAATTAACTTCAGATACTGCTATTTTGTCGCCGGTTGCTGGTGAGGTGATTGCTTTAGATCAAGTCAAAGATGAAGCATTCGCCTCAGGTGCAATGGGAAAAGGAATCGCAGTTTATCCTAAAGTGGGTGAAATCGTTGCCCCTGAAGATTGTACCGTTACGGCACTCTACCCTACTTTACATGCAATGGGGCTAAAATTAGATAATGGTATTGAACTGTTAATTCATATCGGTATTGATACAGTTAATCTACAAGGTCAATACTTCCAATCTTATGTCCATGCTGGTCAACATATTACTAAAGGTACCAAATTAGTTTCATTTGATATTGATAAAATACAACAACAATTTGATTTAACCACATCAATTATTGTGGTTAATTCCGAACAATATAAAAATATAGAATATTGTCAACAAACTCAAGTGAGTGTTACGGACAATTTATTAGTTATTCACGTTTAGAGGTTTAGATATGAAAGCTTTTGCTAAGGATTTTTGGTGGGGAGCATCATCGTCTGCTTTTCAAATAGAAGGGGGATGGGATGCAGATGGCAAAGGAATGACTGTTGCCGATTATAATTCATTTCAACGCTCTGCTATACAAGCCGACAGTAAAGTCGCCAGTGATTTTTATCATCATGTTGAAAGTGATATTGCGTTATTTAAAGAGTTAGGACTAAAAACTTATCGCTTTTCTATATCATGGGCTCGTATTATTCCCGATGGTGATGGTGAAATAAATCAAGCTGGCATTGATTTCTACAACAGAGTCATCAATGAATTAATCAAGAACGATATCATTCCATTTATCACTCTTTATCATTTTGACTTACCATTCGCCTTAGTTGATAAATATAATGGTTGGCAAGATCGTCGCTGTGTTGATGCATTCAGACGTTATGCTCAAGTCTGTTATAAAGCATTTGGCGATCGGGTAAAACATTGGCAGATTAATAATGAACAAAATCTGATGATTCGTGTCAATGAAAGAATGAATATGTATCAAGTTGCACCTGAGGATATTGAAAAAGTTCGTGCACAAATGGATTATCATATGTTTGTTGCCCATGCAATGGCAACCAACGATTGTCATGCTTTAATTTCCGACAGTAAAGTTGGGCCTGCAGTTTCATCCACGATGACCTATCCTGCAAGTAACAAACCAATGGATGTATGGGCAGCGAAAATGAACGATAATTTCAAAACGAATTACGCGCTGGAAATGTACTGTTTTGGTGATTATCCTAACTATTATAAAAGCTACCTAACTCGCTGCGGAATCTATCCTAATACCCATCCTGAAGATGCTGAAATATTAAAACAAGCAAAACCTGATTTTATTGCTGTAAATTATTATCGAACTTTGGTTGCCAGTTATTTACCAGAGGACGATGCACACCCATTTGGTACCAAAGAAAAAGATATCGATTTTGACCTTTACGGTTACTTCAAAATCGAGAAAAATCCAAATTTAGTTGCTTCAACTTATGGTGCGCAAATTGACCCTATGGGATTACGCCTTGTACTAAATGAATATTATCGCCAATATCGTTTACCATTAATTATTACTGAAAATGGCTTAGGTACTCCCGATACATTAACTGCTGACAATAAAGTACATGATGATTATCGAATCGATTATATCAAATCCCATATTTCAGCTTGTCATGATGCAATTGAAGATGGTGTTGAACTATTTGGATTCTGTCCATGGTCAGTCATTGATTTATTAAGCTCACATCAAGGTTTTAAAAAGCGTTATGGCTTTGTTTATGTTGATCGTGATGACCATGACTTAAAAACCCTTAATCGAATAAAAAAAGATAGTTTTTATTGGTATCAGCAAGTCATCAAAGACAATGGCATTAAAAAATAGTTAATAGAACATAAAGATGGGCTTTAAAAAAGCCCATCATAACTCATATTAAATATCATTAATTTACTAAATATGTCACTTTATGCGCCTCGGTCGGTAATGGCACTTGCCATTTAGAAAGCATTTGTGTAATTTTCTTATTCGGTAAGCTAGTATCTCGGCTTGAATTGCGTTGATATAATGTTTTTTCTGGCTGCTCAAGATAAACAATTTCAACCTCTGCATGATAAGCATAAAGCAAATCCAATGCTTTTTGGCGCATATCTCGTGATAAATGAGTAGCATTCCAGATGAATGGTTGATTGTCTCTTAAATATTGTTTCACTTTAGCTAATACAAATTGGATCACTAATCCTTCATTTTGACCATGCTTTAATTTCAGTTCACTCCTTGCGTCATCATATGAGGCAACCGGTAATTGCGGATAATGTTTACTTATCCAACTATTTTTACCTGATGCAGGTAAACCCGACAATAATATGACTTTAGGTCCTTTCTGAGGATATAAAGCATAATCAGGCAAAACATTGCCTCCTCGAAAATAGTGTACTCTGGTGTAATCATCTATAAATTGCCGAGATTGATATAAACACCCTTCTTCCAAAGCTAATTGTTTAAAGAGTTCAACTTCATCAACCATTCGAGCTTTATCAGCACTGATACGACCGAGTATATCGGCTTTAGCTTGCATGCATAACATCCAGACAGGTAATTCCCATGAAAGCCGATGAATTAACCATTGCGGTGATTTATTATGACTATCATCACTTAATGCATAAAATGGAACCTGATGCACATCAATTATCCGACAAATCTTTTCTCTTAACTCAAAATCAATGCCCAATCGCCATAATAGTATTCGACTACTAATCGCCCCTTTTTGGGAATGTCTTGGTTGTGAAATTCGACCACTTAACTCATCAACGATGGTCGTTTCTGGTTTGGCAATATCATGTAACAAAGCAGTCATAAATAACACAAACTTTTCATCATCGGAAGATTTTGCAAACTCATCTTCACCTATTAAGGATCTTAATACCATTTGAGTATGAATCCAGACATTTCCCTCACCATGATAAGTAGGATCTTGTGGTGTCGTCATCAATTTATTCAACGCAGGTATACATTCCAACCACTGGTCAAAGTTATCTTTGTTGATACTGTCGGCGATCTCTTGTTGTAACTGCGAATAACTCATAAATCACCTCCAAATATTATGCCATCATTCCAATTTATCGTTATTTGTGGCGTATAAAGCTCGGCATTTTTAGCTAATTGATTAGGAATAAACGGTTGCTGTAAATGGTGTTGACCCGCATCTAAAATAGATTGAACAAAATCTTGTCTTACCCATTTTAAACGTCCCGTTGTGGTATACTCTGATTCAATTTTCAAATATAAACCTTCCATCAAATCCGAGTTATCACACTGTTGCCAAGCCCTATTCAAATCAATTTTTTCTTGAGCAACAATTTTCTCAAAACAACTTTTCCAATCTTTTGTTTTAGCTAAAGAATATTTAACTAATGCTAATAAGTCACCCAATCTTTTCGGTGCGATTCCCGAATACAATACGGGAACAGATAAAATAGGACCATTAGCCAATAATTGATGACGTTTTTGGGTTGATAAAAAACAGTTATTATGTCTATCCCAAATATCAAATTCACAAAAATAGTGTGGTAATGCATCATAAAAAATAGAGTGTTTTTTATGTAACCATTCACCATACATAATATAGCGATCTTCTAAACGTTCAATTAACCAGCTTTCATGGACGGTTGCCCAATGTTTAAATAGATTAAACTGACGTTCTCGACTGCCCCCTATTAAGTAATGACCGCGTGATTGTAATAATAGCTCACCACTCTCTGAAAAGCTGATTGCACAGTTAGCGCCATCAAGTTTTTCTTCAACCACAATATATTGCCCTATTAATTGATTATAGGGTAGCTGGCCATGCTCACTATCACCCAATTGCAAGCGCGAACTTTCCAAATGTGGAGTACGTGGGTATTTAATTAATTCTAAGTTTTGAATATAAGTTTCCATTGTCATTTTGTTTTCTCCGAAAAATTAGGGAAAACCGACAAGGCGAAGATCTATAGATTGAACTGCAACGTAGGTGCTTTAGAAAAAGCTAAAAGACAATATAATAGAAGATACCATGTCGGCATTAAGATAAAGTATTGAATACAGGCATTTTGCCACCTCATAAAAAAATTAAATATTAGACTAAAAAAACGGCGCCATTATCATTTTAAGCGGATATATTGTCAAGTAAAATTGGATTTTTTATACACACAATAAGTGTTAAGATTCAAAAAGATGATTACCATTGATAAATTGTGGAGGGTTATATGAAGGTCGAAATCGTTCTATTCCCAATGACGTATTTAGCCCTTATTGAACATTATGACGCGCCCGAGTTAGAACATGAATCAGTAAACAAACTCATAAAATGGTGACAAGAAAATCAACTTTTAGATGATAAATATAGAAACTACGGCATTCATTATACTAACCCTAACACTACGCCACCTGAAAAACATCATGTTGATTTCGGTATCTCTGTTGATGAACTTATTACTAAAAACATTTATGGAGTGATAAATAAAACGATTCCACAATTTCGCTGTGCCAAAGCCAGAGATATAGGTTCGAGATATCATAATCAAGCAATTATTTATTTACTTGAAAAATGGTTACCAAACAGTGGAGAAAACTTGGGAGATTTTCCCCCAATTTTTCATTATGTTAATGTCGATCCAACTGTAAAATCTGAACAGATGATAACGGATGTTTATTTACCTTTGTTAGATAAATAATACTTATATAATATTAATTAGTTAGGTGAATAATCTGCACCAAAATAACGTTGACTAATTTGTGAAAGTTCACCACTGCTAATAATTTTTTGAATACCGTCATTAATATCCTGAGTCAATTGTTCACCTTTCCCACTTTTACTAATTAAAAGATAACTAAATGGTGAAGCAATGCGATCTTCATCTTCTTTACTGAGTTCAATTATTTTAAGATTAAGATGATGTTCACTAATAAATTGAGAAAGCATCACTTTATCAATTAATTGAAAATCATATTGGCCACTTTCAACATGCTGTAAAACAGGTAATAAGTCGGCTTCACTGTAAACGATTTTTACAGGATTATTAGCGTTTTGCTGATTATAAGTTTCTAAAGCAGTGGCATAATTTAGTCCTGGTGTTACCTCTGTTGACATTCCATTTAGATCATGAAAACTATTGATGTTATTATTGTTTTTAGCTACAGCGATAACATATTGATTTTTAAAAATGGGATCTGAATAAAAATACTTTTCCTTACGTTTCTCATTTATTGCATAATTATTGGCACCAACTTGATAACGTTGTGAATCAAGTCCAGCAAGCACCGATGGAAACTCAGTTATTTCGAAATTAATTTCATATTGTGGTAATTTTGCAAATATAGCCTTAACAACATCTATATCATAACCCGTTAAATCACCCTCATCATTTATTGTTGTAAAAGGACTTGGTGCGCCTGATGTTGCAATAGTTATCTGTTGTTTTTTAGAACTTTCAGTATTGTTATTTTGATTATCACACCCCGTTAAACACAAAGTTGCTAAAAACAAAAAACCATACCATTTGTTTAAATTCATAACACAAATCCTCTTTAGTTTGATATTGTTAACCCTATAGTTAAGTGGGTTATATTAAATAAATCCCATTTCTTTCATTTGCTGACGATGATCTTTTTGATATATCGCCATGCCTGTTTTCATCAGGTCAAAACCTAAATTTTTATAAAACTCAACTGTTTGAGGATGGGTATAAAGAATAATATTACAATCCTTAACTTGCTCGATAAGTTTATCGACAATTAACCTACCATATTGCTGTCCATGTAAATATTTAGCTAAAGCAATGTTATATATTGCCGCCTGACAAATACCATCTGATAATGCTCGCCCCACACCGACAACACGATTATTATCTAATAAAAATACCACTGCATAACTATTTCGAAATACCTGTTCTTGTGTTTTAGCATCTAAGGTGCTTAATCCATAAAATTTCAGTAAATCAGCAACTTCCTGCCAACTTATATCCTCACAGTGTTGTTGAATAGTAATATCCATTACGACCTCTTAACTGATTAAATTTCATAATCCATTTGCATAGCAGAATAATATCGGGATAAAAAATCTCTTGTTCTTTGTTGAACAGGATTTAGAAATACTTTATCAGGCGAGCCATCTTCAATAATCTGTCCTTTATCTAAAAATAAAACTCGCGTTGCAATATCATGTACAAAACTCATTTCATGAGAAACTAGAATCATCGTTATACCTGATTTAGCAGCCATTTTTATTGTTGCTAATACTTCACCAACCAGCTCAGGATCTAATGCTGAAGTCGGTTCATCAAGTAATAAAACTTTAGGGTTCATCGCTAATGCCCTAGCAATAGCCACTCGTTGTTGTTGGCCGCCTGAAAGTTGTTTAGGATAGTGATCAACTCTATCAGCAAGACCAACTTCAACTAATTTTTCATACGCAATCTGTTTGGCTTTTTCTTTAGGATATTTTTTTACAATTACTAATCCTTCCATCACATTTTCTAATGCATTTTTTTGAGGAAAAAGATTAAATTGCTGAAATACCATAGCGGTTTGTTGGCGAAATTTAACAATTTGATCTCGTTTAAATTTGCCTACATCAAACGATAGCTTATCAATACTAATATTACCTGATTGTGGTTTCTCTAATAAATTAAGACAACGTAGAAATGTTGATTTTCCTGCTCCAGATGCCCCTATAATGGCAACAATTTCATGAGGTTGAATATGAAGATTGATGCTGTCCAAAATACAATTACCGTGAAAAGATAACGTTAAATTATTAACATGAATCATAACCATTTTCCTTTTCGGTAACTCGGCGTATTTTTATCGTCGCTTATCGTTAATCTCTTTTCTAAATATTTAACAAGTAACTCAATTAATATGGTTAATGCCCAATAAATTAATGCAAGTGAGATATAAACCTCAAAATAGCGATAGCTATGACCCGCTAATGTTTTACCCCTACCGGTCATTTCGGTAACAGAACAAACAAAAGCAAGTGAAGTACCTTTGAGTAAGCCAATTAAAGTATTTCCCAAATTAGGTAGCGCCACAATGAAAGCTTCTGGAATAACAATCCGACGTAATAACTGACTATAGGTCATTCCTAATGATTGTGCTGCTTCAATTTGTCCTTTATTTACCGATTGTAATGCCGCACGAATTGTTTCAGAATTATAGGCAGCTTCGTTAAAAGAGAAAGCAATCAATACAAATAACATGGGTGGTAATCCATTCATATTGAAATTTGTATCATAAAAATAATTAATATAACGTAATAAAATGGGAATTCCATAAAAGCTTAGATAAAGCTGTACTAACAATGGCGTTCCTCTTATAAATGAAACAAATACCGCAGCAATTTGTGTTAAAACCGGTATTTTATTCATTTTAATTACGGCAATGATTAAACCCAATATTACGCCAAGTAACATCGAAAAAATCGTAATAAAAAGCGTGACTGGCAAATAAGCGAGTAATGTGGGTATTTGGGTAAAAATCAATCCAAAATCAATTATATTTGGCATCCGCATCTATCCCAATATTAAAGTTAGTTAACTGAACTAAATTGTTTATCTCGATTATGTGGCGTTTTCCAGTTACTCGTATCTGGTCCTAAAGGCAAGATATCATAAGGATTATGGGCATTATTACCTAAGAAATAACCTTTTTTTATCGCATCAAAATCAGTGGTCTCACCAAATGCAGGTATTTGATAGAGATCTCGCGCATATCCCCATAAATTAGGATAGTCGATAATTCTATTTCGATTGGTATTAAAAGCGGAATAATAGGCTACATCAAATCGTGCTAGCGTAACATATAAACGAATATCGGAATCGGTAATCTTATCGCCAAAAAGATAACGGGATTGACTTAATCGTTGTTCTAATTGATCTAATTGGTTAAAAACAAGATGGTAAGCATGTTCATAGGCTTTTTGTGTCCGGGCAAATCCAGCTTTATATACACCATTATTTACTTCATGAAATATGACATCGTTCAATTCATCAATTTCAGTACGTAAATGTTCAGGATAAAGATCAGGTGCACCGGCTTTGTGAAAAGGTTTAAATACGGTTTCCCAATAGTTGGTCAATCTAAAATAATCATTGTTAACCACTTTGCCCGTTTTTACATCAACTACGGTAGGAACTGTTGCTCGTCCACTGTATTCTGGATCTGTTTTAGCGTAAATCTCTGGTAAATAGCGAATACCTAAAACAGGATCAACACCATTAGGATCGAGCGAAAATTCCCAGCCATGGGGTGTGCGGATAGGGGAAACTTTACCAACACTAATGATATCCTCTAAACCCAATAATTTAATGGCGATCATCTGACGATGAGCCCAAGGACAAATTGCCGCCCAAATTAAACGATAACGACCTGATTCTACCGGTAATAAACCTGGTTCATTACCAAAAGGAGTGTCGAATCGGTTAGTTTGACGTACAAAGGCGCCGTCTTGGTTTATTTCATTATTTTCTGTAGTGACTACTTTTCCTATAGACATACGCTTACTCCTAATATTTGGTACTGCAATTGAAACTTTCCAACAGTTGGATTTATTCAATCTAGCATCAAATATTTAGCGGTTAAAATAACGAATAAGCATATTTATATAATCATAAATTATATAAAACAGGATTAACGTATTAACTGCGCAGAAATAATTACTTTCCTAATCGTTTATAGAGCCTTTCAGGACGACCTATTTTACCGTGATTAAGTTCAACGATTAATAATTTAGTTTGGACACAATATTCTAAATATCGTCTGGCTGTAGTTTTGCTAATATTTGCTTTTTCGACAATTTGATCGACCGTTTGCGGTTCATTTGTCTGCATAAATAGATCTTTAACTTTTTGTAAAGTAATCTCTTCAATCCCTTTAGAATGGCGATTGATATCAACAAAATCTTTAGTTTGCAAATTAAACAGTTCATCAATGCGTCTTTGATTAACATGTTTTTGTAAACTTTGACGATATAAGAAAAGTTCAAAACGCTCAAGTGAATGTTTTAAACGTTGGTAAGATACTGGTTTAATTAAATAATCAAAAGCACCAAACCGTATAGCTTTACTACACGTATCCATATCACTTGCTGCAGTGATAAAAATAACATAAGAATCTAGTTTGTTATTAATAATGTATTCGAATAATTCAATACCTTTACCATCAGGTAAATAATTATCGAGTAAAATTAATGTTGGTTTTAACTTTTCAACCATTATTTTAGCTTCTTCTAAATTTGACGCGATCCCAACGACTTTTACTTTTGTATCTCTTTGTATAAACTCAGCATTTAATTCTGCTAAAATAGGTTCATCTTCTACAATAAGAACTTTTATAGCATCTTCTTTATACTCGTTAAGCTCTCTCATGCATTTACCTCTTTTTATTATTTAGGTATAAAAACTGAAAAAATTGTTCCATATGGTGTATTATCTTCAAATGTAATATAACCATTGGCCTTTTTTATGTAGGTTGAAACAAGATGCAAACCAATACCATGCTCTTTAGCATCTTGAGAGGTTACGCCGGGTTCGAATATTGATTCTCGAATACTTGCATCTATACCACATCCTTGATCACTTACTTCTAATACAATTTCATCCGTTGCATCACTCAGATACAAATAGATCGTTTTATCACCGTGATTATTTTTTAAGCATGCATTGAAAGCGTTATCAAGTAAATTACCCAGCACTGACATAAATTCGGTTTCAGTAATTAAGGCAGGTAATGCACTTAATTGACATGCAGGGTCAAAGACTAAATTCAAGCCAATTTCATGTGACTTTGAATATTTACCTATTAACAATCCACATATAGCCGGTATTTTGAAATGCTCAGAAATAAAATCTAAACAGTTTTGATTATCCGCCGAATGTAGGGTGATAAAAGATTGTGCTTCTTCATAACGTTTCATATAAATGAGCCCTGACAAAGTCGCCATCCAATTAAGGTGCTCATGTCGTAAAGCTCGCAAATTATCAATATATTGAGTTACTTGCGTTAATTTCATACTTAATAAATTGATATCATCATAATTACGAAAAGTGATCACCCATCCTTGAATTTGATCATCCACTATCACACGAATCCGGTTTGCAATAACAATAATATTATTAAAGTAACAAATATGATCGTGTACATCTTTTGTCTGATTTTCATTTCCGTAAAGAAAATCAGTTGATTTGATAAAATAACGTAAATCATGGTTAAGCAATTCTTGATCACTGGCAATAATGTCTAACATGTTTCGAGCCGATTGATTGATATTGATAATTTTATAATTAAGATCAATGGCAATAATGCCCTCAAAAATAGATTCCATTATTGATTTTTGACTTTTAACCAACAAAGCAATCGCTTTGGGCTCTAAGTTAAACATCTGTTTTTTTACTGCTTTTGAAAAAAAGAACGAAAATACAAACAAAGCAAAAAAGAGTAAGGAACAAAAAATGATAATAGGTATAAATTGGTTAATATGTAATACATATATATCATCAATCATATAACCAACAGAGACGATACCTATTATTTTACCGTCATCGATGATAGGAGCTTTACCTCGTAGTGCTAAACCTAGCGAGCCTTCGCTAATAGAAATACTGCTATTTCCGCTCAGTACTTCTTGATTATCTCCACCTACCATTGGGGAATGTAACTTATCATTCGAGGTATGATATAAACGATAAGCTTGTTCATCACCAATAACGATGTAACTGGCATCACTTTGTTCAAAAATATCGTTAACTAAATTGGCTAAATTGGCGGTATCTTTTTCTTTAACATATTTTATTAAACTCGGAATAACGGACAATTCTTTCGCTTGAACTTGCGCCTTCTCACCCAAACTTCGATACAACGTAGTTTTAGTTGCATTCCATATATAACTTTGTAAAAGTGCGAGTATTATTAACGAAAAAAGTAAAAGAGACAGAAATAACTTCGTCGCAAAAGATAATTGTACTTTTTTTCGCATAATAATGCCCGAATTGAAAATTGACTATTGACATTGAGTTTATCACAGCATTAAAAAACATAGAGCCTTTAAAACCATAAAAACCACACTTAAAGTATGATTTAAATCACAAAATTAGGGTTAAAATTTTGTAAACATATGCGCCAATCTAACAAATTCAAATTTTTTTGGAGAAAAATAAAATATGGCGGATCTTAATTCAATCGGAAAAATGCGGACTGAAGAAGAATCAGTATCAAGTTCTGATGAAAAAAAACATGATAAATGGCCTTACAATGTGAAACAACAACAGCAAGGATGGCCGTACAATTGGTGGCGGCTTATGGACAATTATAAAATTGGTGTAATCCCACTTCCATTATTTATAATTGCTGGTATCCTAATTTTCGCCGAAGTGTTAGTAACTGGTAAATTACCTAGCGAAATTGTTGTGATGGTGGTAACTTGTGCTTTCTTTGGCTTCCTATGTGGTGAAATCGGTAAACGGTTACCAATCGTTGGGAAAATGGGTGCAGCAGCGATCTGTGCGACCTTTATTCCATCGGCGCTAGTTTATTATGGTTTTTTACCAACTCCGGTCGTCCAAGCAACAACAAAATTCTATAAAGATACACACATTTTGTATCTATACATTTGTTGTATTATCGTTGGTAGTATTATGAATATGGATAAGAGAACGCTTATTCAAGGATTCTTAAAAATATTCGGACCAATGGTATGTGGTGAAATCGTTGGAATGTTAGTGGGTGTTGGTGTTGGTTATATACTAGGTTTATCTCCATTTGATACATTCTTCTTCTTAGTATTACCTATTATGGCAGGTGGTGTTGGTGAAGGTGCGATTCCTCTTTCAATCGGATATGCATCAATATTAGGTATGGAACAAGGTGAAGCCCTTGGTCGTGTATTACCAATCGTTATGTTAGGTGGTTTAACAGGTATTATTTGTGGTGGTGTTCTTAACCGTCTTGGTAAACTTTACCCACATTTAACTGGTAATGGTCGATTACTGCCAGCTTCAGAAGATGATGAGTTAATGGATGATAAAAAAGAAGCTAAAGCTGAACCAATTATCGACGTAACAACATTTGCTTCAGGTGTATTATTAGCAGCAATTCTTTATATGATTGGTATGATTGGTCATAAATTAACAGGTATTCCAGCTCCGGTAGGAATGTTATTTGCTGCAGTTTTTGTTAAGTTAGTATCAGGTGTTTCACCGAAAGTATTAAGTGGTTCACAAGTCGTTTACAAATTTTTCCAAACGTCTGTTACCTATCCAATTCTATTTGCGGTAGGTGTAGCAATCACTCCATGGGATAAAATCGTTGCAGCTTTCACCGTTACAAATTTAATTGTTATTGTTTGTACTGTTGTTAGTTTAGTCACCACTGGTTTCTTTGTCGCTAAAAAATTAGGTATGCATCCGATTGATGCTGCTGTTATTTCATGCTGTCAAAGTGGTCAAGGCGGAACAGGTGACGTGGCAATCTTAACTGCCGCAGAACGTATGGAGTTAATGCCATTTGCTCAAATTGCAACCCGTATAGGTGGTGCAATAAATGTATCAGTGTCATTACTCATTCTCGGCAATTTCTTAGTTTAGATTAAAATTTTAAAGAACAACCTTAGTTTAACTAAGGTTGTTCGCTTTTGTTTATAGTTAAATTTAGCATAAAACAGCTTTTAAGGAGTTTTCATGAAGCTTGTCAGTTATCTTGTCTCTGGTCGAGCAAGTTTTGGTCTTCTTACTCAGAATGGCATTGTTGATTTAAAAGAAAAATTAGGTAATAAATATCCCGATTTAAAATCTCTACTTGCTGATTCTGAAGGACTTGCTGTCGCCAAAACTTATCTTGATGCACCAAGTGACATTGATGAACAAGACATTACTTATCTACCTGTTATTCCAAATCCAAACAAAATTTTATGTGTTGGTATGAATTATGCTGAAAAACGCGCGGAATTTAACGAAACTAGCTCAGCGCCAACGTTATTCGTTCGTTTTCCTGATTCACAAACAGGTCACAAAACTAATATTATCAAACCGGCTATCACTAACGAGTTAGATTACGAAGGTGAATTAGCGATCATTATTGGCAAAGAAGGATTTCGTATTAAACCAGAAGAGGCATTATCACATGTAGCTGGCTACAGCTGCTATATGGATGGGTCTATTCGTGACTGGCAATATACTTGGTTTACAGCCGGTAAAAACTGGCCAAGTACTGGTGCATTTGGTCCTTGTATTACAACCAGTGATGAAATCCCTGATCCAACAGTTTTATCTTTAACCACTTATTTAAATGGTCAGGAGATGCAACACGATTGTATTAAAAATCTTGTGCACACTGTACCAGAACTTATTTCTTACATTAGTACATTTACTCGTTTATCGCCTGGAGATGTCATCCTTACTGGTTCACCTGGTGGCGTTGGTAAAAAACGTAACCCTCCAGTATTTATGAAAGATGGCGATAAGATTGAAGTCGAAATTACAGGAATTGGTCGTTTAACCAATTATGTAGTAGCAGAAAGAGGGTAATTTTATGTATGATTTAGTTGATTATACCATCGTTGATATTTCTAAATCAGAACAAGACTATCAAGAAATTAAGCTATTATTGTCTCGATCTGATCTTGATTTAGACTCGCAAGTTACTCTTTTTATGGTAGCGAAAATTAACGATAAAATTATTGCTTGTGCTGGTATGGATCGCAATATTATTAAATGTGTTGCTATTGATCCTCAATATCGCGGTAATCAACTAAATCTAACTTTAATGGACTATACGATAAAATATGCCAATGACAACGGCTATTTTCATCTATTTTTATATACCAAACCTGAAAATATCGCTTTTTTCAAAGCCTGTGGTTTTTATCCGATTGTTGAAATAACTGATTTAGTTGTTCTAATGGAAAACAATCCGGTCGGAATAAAGCAATATTGCAAACAACTTCATGCACAGAAAAAAGAAGGAAAAAAAATTGGCAGCATTGTTATGAATGCCAATCCTTTTACTAAGGGTCATCAATACTTAGTAGAATATGCAGCAAGTCAATCTGACTGGTTACATGTATTTGTTGTCAATGAAAATGCCTCGCAATTTTCATTTGATACACGTTTAAAGCTAGTTAAAGATGGCACAAATCAGATAAACAATGTCACTGTGCATGCAAGCTCACCCTATATTATTTCTAGAGCAACATTTCCTACTTATTTCCTGAAAGATAAAACAAAAATTGATCAAGCTTATATGGGTATCGATCTGTTGATTTTCCGAAATTATATTGCGCCAGCACTCAATATCACTCACCGATTTGTAGGGACTGAACCTATTGATGAAGTGACCAAAGCTTATAACGAAGCGATGCGTTATTGGCTTGAAGATAATACGGTAAGTAGTCTACCAGCCATTACAGTTGTTGAAGTTGAACGTATAACCGAAAGCAATTGTGTTGTCTCGGCTTCATTAGTAAGAAAGCTACTGGCTACTGGGCAATATGAACAGGTTAAAACATTGGTTCCCCCAACAACATGGGATTATCTTTCGGCTAATTTGGATAACTTTAAAATTTAATACGTTTTAAAAGGTAAAAAAATGAAAATACAAAAAGAAGCCATGGCTGGAACTCTCGAATCAAGCGATTTGTTAGTTAAAGTCATGCCAAATACTGGCATCGAAATTATTATTAATAGTGATGTAAATAAACAATTTGGCGATCAAATACGGGCTGTTGTCAATCAGACTTTAAATGATCTAAATGTAACTGATGGGTTAATTATTATTGATGATAAAGGCGCTTTAGATTGTGCAATCAGAGCAAGAATTCAATGTGCAGTATTACGCGGTGCAGAAGAAGAGAACTTAGATTGGAGTAAATTACTATGAAAAAATTACGTCGCAGCATGTTATTTCTTCCAGGCGCCAATGCCGCAATGTTATCAACATCGTTTGTATACAAACCTGATTCAATCATGTTTGACCTTGAAGATGCGGTTTCAATTAAAGAAAAAGATTCAGCACGCCTTTTAGTCGCTCAAACATTAAAAATGCCTGTTTATAAAGAACATAATATTGAAACAGTTGTTAGAATTAACGCACTAAATACACCATTTGGACTTAAAGATTTAGAAGCCGTAGTTCGAGCAGGCGTTGATGTTGTTCGTTTACCAATGACAAACAGTGCCGAAGATATTCATGAACTTGAAGCTCACGTTGAACGTATCGAAAAAGAATGTGGTCGTGAAGTTGGTAGTACTAAATTAATGGCAGCAATTGAATCGGCTCAAGCTGTGGTTAATGCGGTATCAATTGCTAAATCATCTCCTCGTTTAATAGGTATTGCTCTTGCTGCATTTGACTATCTTGTCGATATGCAAACAGAAAGAGGCGATGGAACCGAACTATTTTATGCTCGTTGCGCTGTTCTACATGCAGCTCGTGTAGCGGGTATTGATGCTTTTGATGTTGTCTATTCAAATGTTAATGACGACGAAGGTTTCTTAAAAGAAGTCAGCCTAATCAAAAAATTAGGATACAACGGCAAATCATTGATTAATCCAAGACAAATTGAGCTATTACACAATGCTTATGCACCTACTGCTAGTGAAGTAGAAAATGCTAAAAAAATAGTTGAAGCAGCTGAAGAAGGTGAAAGAAAGGGGCTTGGAGTTGTTTCTTTGAATGGCAAAATGATTGACGCACCAATTATTACTCGTGCTCAAAAAATCATTGAACTAGCAAAATACTCCGGTGTACGTAAAGAAATTTGATAGGATTGAAATATGACAACTTCTATAAACCAAAAAATTGATGATTTATTAAAACAGCATCCTGATCTTAAAAATATCACACCATTTATTGATGCTAATGCAACCACACCATATTTAAAAGATGAGTCTAAATATACTCGTAAATTATGTGACTCGATTGAACAAGCCATTAAAAAGTGTGAATTACGTGACGGTATGACCATATCTTTCCATCATGCATTCCGTGAAGGTGATAAGGTTATCAATAAAGTTGTAGAGACAATTAGTAAATTAGGCATTAAAAATCTAACTTTAGCATCAAGTTCATTGTTAAGTTGTAATGCCGCATTAATCCCACATATTGAAGCTGGGGTGATCACTAAAATTTACACTTCTGGATTACGTGGAAAATTAGCTGATGCGATTTCACACGGTTTAATGGATAATCCTGTACATATCCATTCTCATGGTGGGCGTGTAAAACTCATCCAAAGTGGTGAAATTAATATTGATATCGCATTTTTAGCCGTATCAACAGCTGATGAACAAGGTAATGCTAATGGTGTATCAGGTAAATCACAATGTGGTGCACTTGGTTATGCAATGGTTGATGCACAGTTTGCCAAAAAAGTAGTTTTACTAACTGAAGATATCGTCGGTTATCCAAATAACCCTGCAAGTATTCGTCAAGATCAAGTTGACTATATTGTTAAAGTTGATGAAGTCGGTGACCCAACTAAAATCAGTGTGGGCGCAGCACGTATCACAAGCAATCCTCGTGAACTTATGATTGCTCGTTACGCGGCTGATGTCATTGAGCATTCTGGCTATTTTGAAGATGGCTTCTCAATTCAAACCGGTTCTGGTGCTTCTTCAACAGCTGCAACGCGTTTCCTTGAAAACCGTATGCGTGCTAAAAATATCACAGCCTCATTTGCCTTAGGTGGCATTACAGCTAGTATTGTTGATTTACACGAAAAAGGTTTGGTTAAACGTTTATTAGATACCCAAAGCTTTGACGGTGCAGCAGGACAATCCTTAGGCCGAAATAAAGATCACATTGAAGTCTCAACCAATGTTTATGCAAATCCTGCATCTAAAGGGGCAAGTGTTGATGAATTAGACATTGTGATTTTAAGTGCCTTAGAAATTGACCTTGATTTCAATGTTAACGTATTAACAGGTTCTGATGGCGTAATGCGCGGAGCATCTGGCGGTCACTGTGATACAGCTGCGGGAGCAAACTTAACCATTATTGTTGCCCCATTAATTCGTAGCCGTATCCCAACTGTAATTAAAAACGTAACCACGCTGGTAACTCCAGGTGAAAGCGTTGATGTATTAGTTACTGATCATGGTATTGCAGTGAATCCTAATCGTCCAGAAATTGCTGAACGTTTAAAAGCAGCTAATTTACCAATAATGAGCATTGAAGAACTTTATCAACGTGCAGTTTCGTTAACTGGTGAACCAAAACCAATCGAATTTGAAGATAAAATCGTAGGTATCGTTCATTTCCGTGATGGTTCAGTAATTGATGTAGTGCGTCAAGTTAAAGATTAATTACTCAAGCATCTGTCATAACAAAACTTAGCATGGCATAAATAAATGCCATGCTCTTATTCCTGTATTATGAATAAAATGTTAATTAAATTTGATGATGGCACCCCGATTAGTCTTGAACAAATGCTACTAGCTAAAGAAAAGCGGGTAGAAAACCAACTATTAGCTATTTCACTCTATAAAAAGCCCCTCGTATCGTTAACGTTAGTTATCCCTGGTTCAATAAAAAACAGTAGTGGAGCTAATTATATATTTCAAGAAGCAATCACCGCGTTACATCAGTTTTTTATTAAAAATGATATACCGGTAATTAAAAAACAGCACTATCATGAGTTAACAGGTTACGAAGCGATTCTTGTGGTAGATTGCGCGATTGAAAAACTCAAACAATACTGCATTGACATTGAAAGCCAACATCCATTGGGTCGTCTATGGGATATAGATGTGATTGATCCAATAACCCAACAAAGTGTTCCTCGCTCACAATTTGAATATGCTCCAAGACAATGTTTAGTTTGTGAGGATATGGCTAAAATATGTGGTCGGTCAAAACGACATTCATTAGATGAGATTTTTGTTGCTATTAAAGAAAAAGTAGAAAGTTTTGAAAAAAATAAATCTTAATATAATGATAAAGTTGAAAAAACAGAATTGATCCAAAATATCATATCAATTGTTCATTAAACTTTATCATTACTATTAAAATTTTAAATAACAGCTAAAGCTTGCTCTAAATCACCTAATAAATCATTGACATCCTCTAAACCAACAGAAATACGAAGTAGTTGATCTGAAATACCGGCTGTTTTACGTGCTTGAGCAGTGATACCTGAGTGGGTCATCGTTGCAGGATGACAGATTAGACTTTCAACCCCCCCTAGAGATTGAGCTAACGTAATAATATTAAGTGCTTTTAAGAATTTAGGCATTACCTCGGGGTCTCCAGCTAATTCAAAACTTAGCAATGAACCAAAACCTTTTTGTTGTTTCTTGGCAATCTCATGTCCAAGATTAGACGGTAGTGATGGATGATACACATGAGCAATTTTCGGATGGTTAACTAAAAACTCAACGACTTTTTGCGCATTGGCTTGTTGTAAAGTTACTCGCGCTGCAAGCGTTCTTAATCCACGTAATAATAAATAACTATCAAATGATGAAGTGAGCGTACCAATATTATTGGCCCACCATAAAACATCTGTAGCTAGTTGTTGGTCTTTAAATACTAAAATACCCGCTAAAAGATCGGAATGCCCATTAAGAAATTTAGTACATGAATGAGTTACAATATCTGCCCCTAACTCTATAGGTTTTTGCAATATAGGGGTCATAAATGTGTTATCGACTAACACCAGAGCCCCGACGTCGTGAGCTTGTTGTGATATTTCTTGAATATCAACAACTCGAAGTAATGGGTTACTTGGCGTTTCAATCAGTACTAATTTTGGACGTAAACTTAAAGCTTCTTTTAGTGCAACTGGATCGGATTGATCAACAAATTTTGCTTTGAAATAACCACGTTGACTTAAACTATTAAAAAGACGATAGCTACCTCCATAACAATCATGGGGAGCAACCACCAAGTCATCGGGTGTTAGTAGTGCGACACTGACAAGATGAATTGCAGACATACCACAGTTAGTAAGAATGGCATCTGTCCCTCCTTCCAACTTGGCGACCGTTTCCTCAACGAATCGTCTGCTTGGATTTGCTTTGCGCGCATAATCAAACTCTCTTGGTGTTGCAAATTCTTGATAACGGTAACACGTTGACGGGGTAATGACTGGGACGACACTCCCATATTGATCATCAGTATTAATTCCACCTCGGACAGCAATAGTGCCTTGGCTTAAATTTTTAGATTGGCTAGCCATAATAACATCCCTAGATTATATTTTATTTATTACAAAACTTTCATGTACAAGAATAACACAACCATTTAAGACGTCAATATGTCTAGACGTCTAACTATCTCGATGTATAGATTGCAGCAAAATAAAAAAAAAGTTAAAATTAACCCTATAAATTGTGATGTGATTTGGTGAAAAATATGATGGAATGGAACGGCCAATACATAAGCCCCTATGCTGAACATGGTAAAAAAAGTGAGCAAGTAAAAAAAATTACTGTATCAATTCCTTTAAAAGTATTAAAAATATTGACTGATGAACGTACGCGTCGACAAGTGCATAATTTACGCCATGCAACGAATAGTGAACTATTATGTGAAGCGTTTCTTCATGCTTACACTGGTCAACCGCTACCTTGCGATGAAGACTTACAGAAAGATCGTGAAGATGGTATCCCTAGCCAAGCTAAGGAAATAATGAGTAATTTAGGTATCAATCCCGACTTAATTGATGAATAGGTGTTATTTATATTTTTTATTGACGAATAACATCATTCATTAAGACAAAAAACAAAAAAGGCGCATTATGCGCCTTTTTCAATATTGACTGTATAATTTACGGAAAATTATTTTTTACCGCCAACCATAGCAAAACGTTGTTTGAATTTATCTACGCGTCCGCCAGTTGCAACATCACGTTGTTTACCTGTATAGAACGGGTGACACTCACCACATACGTCAAGATGAATATCATGACCAATTGTTGAATGAGTATTAATAACATTACCGCAAGAACAAGTTGCTTTAATTGCTTTATATTCTGGGTGGATACCTTCTTTCATAATAAACCTCTAAAGTTTGTTCGTATCGCTATATAAATGGCCATAAAAGCAAAATCTATACACCATACGAGTGTTAAAAAACATGATAAGGTCGCGAATTATACGCCTTAACCAGTAAATAATCAAGCTATAAAAAAGACCTATTAAACAGGCAATTGCCCTATTACCACTTGCAATTCAACCTTTTCTCCATTTCGTAACACTACAATGGGGACGGTTATCCCCGGTTTCAACTCTGCAATCTGATCCATTGTTTCAACAATTGATTTAACCGGTTTACCATCAACCATAATTAAAATATCATTAGGTTGCACGCCCGCTTGTAACGAAGGTCCTTCAGCATTGGTCACTAAAATCCCTAACACAACTGGTAAATCACTTGGATTTTGTGTTGGCGCAAACTCTAACCCATCAATACCAATATAACCACGAATAACCTTACCGTCCTGTATCAATTTATTCATAATTTTAACAGCCAAAGATGTCGGAATTGCAAATCCAATGCCTTCTGGAATTTCATTTCCCATATTTTTTGCAAAAGTGAGGGTATTAATACCCATTAATTCCCCTTTTGTATTAACCAGAGCGCCACCTGAATTACCATGATTAATCGAAGCATCTGTTTGAATAAAATTCTGTCTTCTATATGGGCTCAATCCATCTCGACCCGTTGCACTAATGATACCTTGAGTGATAGTTTGCCCAATATTATAAGGATTACCAATTGCTAAAACGACATCGCCAATATTCGGTTCGCGTTGAGGATTAATGTGAATTGTTGGGATATTCTTCGCATCAATTTTTAAAACTGCAATATCAACTAATTTATCAGAACCAACAGACAAAGCTTCAAAAATTCGTCCATCTTGCAAAGCAACGATGATTTGTTCCGCACCATCTACCACATGATAATTAGTAATAATGTAACCATGTTTGCTCATTATAACCCCTGAGCCTAATGGCGTTATTGCACTATCTTGTGAGCGATTTGGTACAGAGCTAATTGAACGACTGTATATATTCACTACGGCGGGAGCGGCAGTTTTAACCGCAAATGAATAACTCATAGGGTCATTATTAAAAATGGAGTTTGCAAAATTTGATTGAGTCCCATTACGTAATGATGGAAAAATAATCAATAATACGATAGCTAAAACAGTACCAATCAATATTGGCCATAGAATTTTTTTAAGCATTAGTATGAGTACTATGGTAGCAGTAGAATAGATATGATTTTAACATATCTAATTAGAGGTTAACATTTATGTTTTTCGCCGATAAAAATTATCGGCGAAATCAAATTAAACAATCAATTAACGCAAAATAAGATAAAGTTGACTATCGCCACGTACAATATTTAACGCAATCGCTGACGGTTTACTGTCGATAATTTTACGCAAATCAGCAATGTTGTTTATTCTTTGTTTATTTACACCCGTGATTAAATCACCTTTTTGTAAACTTAATCGAGATGCTGGCGAATTTTTAGTAATGCTTTCAATTAAAACACCCTTTTGGCCTTTGACATTGCCATTACTTAATGTTGCGCCTTCAAGAGCTGGATGTAGTGATTTTGCTTCTGAAGCAGATTCATCACTATTTTTTAATTTGACATTAACGGTCATTGTTTTACCGTCACGTATTATACCTAATTGTACAGTTCTACCCGCACCGGTAGTAGCAATTTTAGCTCGCAGTTCAGCAAAACTATCAACCGGCTTACCATCCATTGAAACAATCACATCACCAGATTTAATGCCTGCTGCTTTAGCGGCAGAATCGTCAAGTACTTCACTAACAAAAGCACCTTTTTGCACTTCTAAATCAAATGCTTTGGCAATATCTGAGGTTAACTCGTTTCCTTTAATACCAAGTACACCACGTTTAACTTCTCCGTATTCAATTAGTTGTGAAGTTAAATTTTTCACCATATTACTCGGTATAGCAAAACCGATACCAACGTTACCACCGCTAGGTGCAATAATGGCAGTATTAATTCCGACTAATTCACCATTCAAATTAACTAAGGCCCCACCTGAATTACCTCGATTGATTGAAGCATCAGTTTGAATAAAATTCTCAAAGCCATTCATATTAAGTCCACTACGAGCGAGTGCAGAAATAATACCTGATGTAACAGTTTGACCAATTCCAAATGGATTACCAATTGCAACAACATAATCACCGACACGTAATTTATCTGAATCGGCTAAAGTAATCGCCGTTAATTTTTTGGCCTCTTCAACTTTAAGCAATGCGATATCACTTTGAGGGTCTTTACCTATTAATTTAGCAGTATATTCTCGCCCATCGTTTAAAGACACAGTAATTTTATCTGCATTTTCTATAACATGATTATTGGTAACAATATAACCTTTTTCACCATCAATAATGACACCAGAACCTTGTCCAGAAAAAGCTCTTGATTGACTATCAGGATACCCAAAAAATCGTCTAAACTCTTCAGGAATATTAGTTTGCATTTGAGCAGTTCCTTCAACCTTAATACTTACAACCGAAGGTAACACTGTCTCTAACATTGGCGCCAAGCTAGGTTGCTGAGTATCTTCGCCTGTTGGTAATGAAGGGAAAACAGCAAACGCATTTGGTAAGGTAGCTAAAGAAAGACTTAAGCCTAACGCAATTAAACTAAGTAATTTTTTTGGTTTTAGTAAAGAATTATTGATCATAAAACTCTCTCGTTCTTAAAAATTTAATATTTACCATAACGTTTCACCAAATAATTCTAGCGAAAAAAAACTAAAATTAATTAGGATTTATTCTCGTCAGTTTTGAATAAACCAGAAGGATCATCTGAATAGTCTTTTGGTTGTTTTTTTAGAGTGAACTGTTTTTTTATAGAATTATCATTATTCGCATCTAACGCCATAACTGGCATATCTTTTTCTGAAGTAAATTTTCCTGAACTTTCAGCCATATGTTGATAAAGACGACGAAAATCATTAGCCATGTTGTCTAGTATTTCAGCGCTATGTGAAAAATATTTAACAATTGTCTGTTTTTGAACGTTTAACTGCTCTTCAGTTTCCTCTAGTTGACGTTTTACTTGTGCAAATTGACGCCCTTTCGAACTAAAGATATTCGTTAAAATAATACCTAAAACAAAACCAATTACTAAGCCAATAACCAGATAAATGATCATCTGTTTATCCATATTTCACTCCTTGTATCTTTTCGTTATAAAACTTTATAAACTATTGTTCAATTATTTTACTTATTTTGCATGGTTAGCAAGTTTAATCAATTGCTTTTTTAGTTTATCGGGTGCACTTTCTGCCAAAGCAGACAAATATATGGCACTTTGGGGACTTAAAGCTCGCGTAATTGTAACACTTTTTGATGAATCATTAATCATTTTTGCATGTTGACTGGAAATGTCTGGATTAATTTTATATTGAATTGAAGATAAGGATGGTAATATTTGCTTTCGTATTCCAGATAACAAATTACTTTGTTCGTATCTTAATCTGGTTAACCAACTGGCTGAACTTACTTCAAGGACAAGAACACCTTGACGATAATTAGCAATTCTATATTGCTGCCTTAACAAAGATGGCAATAACTCATTAATCACATCAGCCAATTTATTCAATGCAAATGTTTTCTCTTTTATCTCGGATAAACAAGTTTGTTGAGACAAAATTGATGTTAACATCTGTGGCTCATTATAACGCATATTTGATACTTACCTTTATTTCCGAATAAAATAATAGTCAACGAATTACACATCATGCAAAATAAGTAGCATTAATTTACCTTATTTAAATAAAAAAGTCTTACTTAAAAAAGACATTTACAGTTTATTATTTTTTTATTGAAAAACAATAGTATCTCACTACGATATTTTGTCCAAAAATCAAATGATATGATATTCAATGAATTAATTAACCAATTGAATATAAAAATATTTTTATATGGATTATTGACTCATATAAAGTATCTATCACGCAACTTTAATAAAGCCACAAGCTTATTTCAAGATTGTTGTCACTTTGCTCTTACTTATGTTTATTTTTACTTATAAATAAAAATCCTTGTATTTACTGAATAAAGTTAATTGAGAGTAAGCACAATACTATTTATTTTGTATTAACAGAAAAGCATAAACAAATATAAGTTTTACCACCCTACACTTTTAACTCAGTATTGTCATTCCATATCAATGTTGCAATTTTAACAATTTCTCAGTGACACTTTGTTTATAAAAATTGAAAGTTTTAGGATGAGTCAATCTAAACTAGAATGTTCATCATCCCAAAAACGTTATGCATTTTGGATCGTCGCTCCAAAAATCGTTAATAATAAAATTTCATAATTTATAGATCGTTAAAATGAGGTTGTACCAACTGATCTCTATCTTACTTCAGTATCAAAAAAATTATTTAATCTGATTTTTATCACATTAAAAGTAATCTAAAAGTGATCAATTGGTTCGTTTACTATCCAGACTGCTTAAACATTCATTTATTTGTAAAAAATTATCATTTAAACAGTTTGTTATGATCGTTATACACCTTTAAATCACTAAATCACAGATTGTCTGTTTTGCCCCTTTTTGCATTAAAGAAAGATAATGATTGGTAACGTGTTCTTTGAACTGCAAATTACTCGATAAATCATCACCAAACACCGCATTCAAACTCAATAATGCGGTGACTCTTTCTTGACCATCTTGACTTGAGTCAACAAGTGTTTTTAATTCATTACACATTGGATCGCGTATATCAATATCATTTTGATTGTCATCCATGCCACCTACATAACGCATCCAACCTGCTACACCTAACGCAAGTAATGAAAAATCGGAATTGTTTTGAATATGCCAACGCACAGAATCAAGCATACGTTGTGGTAATTTTTGCGTACCATCCATAGCAATCTGCCAAGTTCTATGTTTCAGTGAATGGTTACTAAATCTTTCAATAAGTTGCTCAGCATAGTGTGATAGATTTACCTGTGAAGGGACATGTAGTGTAGGTGCTTGTTGTTGCATCATCAGTGCTAGTGTTACTTTTTTATAATTGTGGTCATTCATACAATCATTAATATGTTCATACCCTGCTAAGTAACCTAGATAGGCTAAAAAAGAATGACTGCCATTTAGCATACGTAGTTTCATCTCTTCATAGGGAACCACATCATCGACAAACTCAGCCCCAACTTCATCCCAATTAGGGCGACCAGTAACAAAATTATCTTCAATAACCCATTGAATAAAAGGTTCACAGGCAATACCACATGGATCAGTCATGCCTGCTAAGGTATTTTTGATCTCTGCTAAAGTTTCAGATGTTGCTGCAGGCACAATACGATCGACCATTGTACATGGAAACGTTGTATTGACCTCAATCCATTGTGCTAATTTTGCATCTCGCGCTTTTGCTAAACTTAATATCGCTTTTTTCAAAACAACCCCATTTTCTGGGATATTATCGCAGGATAATGCGGTAAATGGTTTTATTCCTCTTTGCATTCTTCTATAAAGTGCTTCAACAATAACACCTGGGGCAGACATAGGTTTAGATGGATTGGCTAAATCCGCTTTAATCAGAGGATTATCTAAATCTAAGTCACCACCACCTGGTCGCATACAGTAACCTTTTTCGGTTACGGTTAAAGACACAATTTCTACCGCACTATTGGCCATTTTTTCTAAAATTGCCTCAATGCCGTCGGTAGATGCCAAAAGCGACTCTTTTACACTACCAATAATAAATGCTTGTTTTGTTGTAGCTCCTTTTTCTAATACGGTGTACAAATGATCTTGCTGACGAATATCATGAATTAACTCTTCACCACCAACAATATTAACCTCACAAATTCCCCAGTCACTTGTTCCTTTATTCAGTAAGCGATCCATAAACAATGCTTGATGTGCACGATGAAACGCACCAAATCCTAAATGAACTATGCGTGAAATCATTTTTTTTCTGTCATAGGAAGGTTTATGTTCAATTGATTGTGGGATATTTGATAAATTTAACATTCTACTCACCATAATTAACAAATTAAATACTATATTGGTTAGACATATTTTCACTTATAGATAATCTTTTCATCTTCAATTTTTATTTTTTGTGATCATAATCACATTTTTTGGTTTATTTAATATGCACTATTTTTGAAAATATTTAATAATACTAAAATATATTGGCATACCAATTATCGAAATAAACGTAGTTAAATCATAATTGACTTATAGTACTCATAACAATTAGCTTATAATTGACGCAATATAACCAAAATTAGAATGGGGATTAAAAATAATGCCAACGATTAATCGGCTCTATCAAGAAATTGGTAATGAGCTGAAATCATTATTAAAAAATGGTACTTATAAAATTGGTGATCGATTACCACCCGAGCGCGATATCGCTGACGCATTTAATGTAAGTAGAACGGTTGTGCGCGAAGCACTCATTATGCTAGAACTTGAAAATTTAGTTACAGTAAAAAAAGGCTCTGGTGTATATGTAATTGGTTTACCAAATGAAACTTTGTCAGAACAAGATAAAAAAATAGAAGAAAATGATTTTGGACCATTTGAATTATTACAAGCAAGACAACTAATTGAAAGTAATATTGCCGCTTTTGCAGCTTCACAAATTTTGAAATCCGATATCATAGAGCTTAGAGCTATTTTAGAACAAGAACGTCAAATGTTAGAACAAGGCACTCTGGATGACTACAGTGCTGATGAGATGTTTCATATTGCAATCGCCAAAGCAACGAAAAACTCAATACTTGAAAGTTTATTAAATGATTTATGGCAAAAACGTTCTACCAGCAAAATGTGGGATCAATTACACAGTCGCATTACCGATCATAGTTATCGAAAAAAGTGGCTTTATGATCATGAAAAAATTCTGCAAGCATTGCAGGTAAAAGATGCAATAGGTGCACGCCATGCTATGTGGCAACATTTAGAAAATGTTAAACAAACATTAATGACCGTTTCTGATAGTGAAGATCCAAATTTTGATGGTTATTTATTTGATTCTATTCCAGTTAATATTGTTAACCAATAGACAATAAAAAATCAGCATTGTTTATAGATCTTTTCGTTTAGAAAATTAAGTAAATAAAAATCATTGAGGAGATTTATATGGAACAAACGATGCGTTGGTTTGGACCAAATGACCCAGTATCACTAGATGATATCAAACAGGCAGGAGCAACTGGAATTGTTACAGCTTTGCACCATATTCCAAATGGCGAAATATGGACAGTTGAAGAAATACAAAAACGAAAAGCAATTATTGAAGAAAAAGGATTAACATGGTCTGTTGTTGAAAGTATTCCTGTTCATGAAGAGATCAAAACGCATTCAGGAAAGGTTAAACAGCATATCGCAAATTACCAGCAATCAATTCGTAATCTAGCAGCTTGTGGCATTGATACTGTTTGTTACAATTTTATGCCTGTGTTAGATTGGACTCGCACCGATCTTGCTTATGAGCTACCAGACGGTTCAAAAGCTTTACGTTTCGATCAAACTGCATTTGCCGCATTTGACCTTTATATTTTAGAAAGAATTAATGCCGAAAAAGATTACTCAAAAGAAGATATCGATTTAGCAAAAGCTTATTTTGAGAAAATGACTCAAGCAGATAAAGACAAACTAATTGCTAATATCATTGCAGGTTTACCTGGGGCAGAAGAAGGCTATTCTTTGGAACAATTTAGAGCACATTTGGCGACGTATGATGGCATCGATAAGGCCAAATTACGCGAAAATTACGCTTACTTTTTAAAAGCTATTGTGCCCGTTGCTGAAGAAGTAGGTGTGGTATTAACGGTGCATCCAGATGATCCTCCTCGACCAATTTTAGGTTTACCGCGTATTGTATCAACCATCGAAGATATGCAATGGATCAAAGATACGGTAGATAGTATTCACAATGGATTTTGCTTTTGCACCGGTTCTTACGGTGTGCGAGATGATAATGATTTAGCCATAATGGCTGAAAAATTTGCTGACCGTGTTCATTTTATTCACTTACGTGCAACGGTTCGCGAACAAAACCCACTTTCTTTCCACGAAGGTGACCATTTGGGTGGTGATGTGGATATGTATGCAGTAATCAAAGCACTCGTTACTGAAGAACAGCGCCGTAAACAAGCAGGAATTAAACGTTCTATTCCCGTTCGTCCAGATCATGGACACCAAATGTTAGATGATCTTAAAAAGAAAACCAATCCAGGTTATTCGTGTATAGGTCGCTTACGCGGTTTAGCAGAAATTCGTGGTATTGAATATGCCATTAAGCGTGCATTTTTTGAATAATATCTATTTCTCTATATAAAAAAACTCCCATTTTAAATGGGTGTTTTTTTTTCATAATAATGAATAAAGTCTAGTTATGTATTGCATCTAGATATATATAATTAAGAATCCTCTATACTGCATACAAATGCTGTATTAATCAAGGTAATGATCCTGCGGCATTTAACACGACGCAAATAATAATTTACAACAGTAATTTAATTTTTTAAATTTAATCTGTTAGTCAATAAACAATTTTAATCAGTCAAATAATCAAATCAATCTTATAATATTTAAAATTGCCTATTTTTATAATATGGTTAAAAAACTAATATAACCAATTCAATAGAAATACTATTTAAAAAAGTTAAATTGAATGTATAAAAGCAAAATAATTATTAAAAACGCTAAGTAATATTTAAAATAATCTTATTATTAAAGATGATTAGAGAAAATCATGAACCTAACTTTTAAATTATAAAATGCTATCAAAATTTTACTGTTTTGACTTTTCCTCCCATTCCGCGTTATATTAATAACGATATTATCTACATCTATATCGTTAAGCAGTCTTTTCAAAAGCAGTTTAAACATAAGAGGTGTAATATGGGTATCTTAAATAGTATTTTTTCTAAAATATTTCCAAGTGCACAAGCAGCAGTAGGTAATGTTACTGATGCTGTAAAGAATCAAGTCAATAATATTACCGGTAATAACAAAGATACAGCATCAACTGGTCAGGATCAAAATCAACAGAACCAACAGAACCAGCAGAATCAACAAAACCAAACCAATCAACAAAGTACAGGAAACCAAACACCAGCATCAAATGTTGATGTTATGGCAATTCTTGAAGGCTTAGCTAAAAAATTCCCTGAAAAACTAAACTGGAAGACATCAATTGTTGATCTTTTAAAACTTTTAGGCTTAGATAACAGTTTAGATGCGCGTAAAAAATTAGCTAAAGAACTTGATTATACAGGGAGTACCGATGACACAGCAGCCATGAATACATGGTTAATTAAAGCTGTAATGAAAAAAATTGCAGAAAAAGGCGGGAATGTAACTCACCTTTTCTCTTAAAACTAAAGACAAAAGTACGCTAAATCCACCTGCTATTATAGGTGGATTTTTTATTAAAAATGCTATGTTATCGGTCAGATAATCATCAATCCTATTCACTAGGCTTTAAAAGCATGCAATCGATTCATCGCAGCTTCAATACCATCAGATAATAAAATTTCAATACAACGTACTGACTCATCAATCGCTTTATCAATCAACTCTTGTTCAGATTTAGATGGCTTGTTTAAAACATAGCTGACCACTTTATTTTTATCGCCAGGATGACCGATACCGATTCTTAAGCGATAAAAATTCAAATTATTACCTAATTTATTGGCAATATCTTTCAAACCATTATGCCCACCATGGCTACCACCAAATTTGAATTTAGCAATACCTGGATTAATATCAAGTTCATCATGTGCAACAAGAATTTCTTCTGGTTTAATCTGATAAAATGTAGCCATAGCCTGCACTGCTTTACCGCTTAAATTCATAAAGGTTGTTGGCACTAATAAACGTACATCATGACCAGAAAGAGTTATTCTTGAACTGTAACCAAAAAATTTGGGTTCATTTTTTAATGATTGATGATATCGTTCTGCCAATTGATCAACAAACCACGCACCCGCATTATGGCGAGTTGCAGCATATTCATTGCCTGGATTAGCAAGTCCTACAATAAGTTTAATAGTTGTCATGATAATTCGATAATATGTGTTGCTATAAGTGAAAAAGCCCCAAAAAGGGGCTAGTAACCATAATGCTAAAATCAATTAGTAATGAAACATTGCTGAAATTGATTCTTCATTGCTGATGCGACGAATTGCCTCAGCAAGCATACCTGATAAAGTTAATTGGCGCACATTTTTCAATGCTTTAACTTCAGCAGTTAATGGAATTGTGTCACAAACAACAATTTCATCAATAGCACTGTTTTTAATGTTACTGACGGCTTTGCCTGAAAAAATTGGATGCGTTGCATAAGCATACACTCTTTTAGCTCCGCGCGCTTTCAAAGCATCGGCCGCTTTACAAAGTGTACCTGCGGTATCAATCATATCATCAACTAAGATACAATCTCTATCAGCAACATCACCAATAATATTCATCACTTCTGCTTCATTAGCACGTTGACGACGTTTGTCAATGATGGCCATGTCTGTATCATTTAAAAGTTTTGCAATCGCACGCGCACGAACAACACCGCCAATATCAGGTGATACCACAATTGGGCGTTCAAAATCACGTTGCAACATGTCTTCTAAAATAACTGGACTACCAAATACGTTATCAACAGGCACATCAAAGAAGCCTTGAATCTGTTCAGCATGAAGATCGACTGTCAATACTCTATCAACACCAACGGTTGATAAAAAGTCAGCAACCACTTTAGCGGTAATAGGCACACGAGCTGAACGAACTCGACGATCTTGCCTCGCATAACCAAAATATGGAATAACAGCAGTAATACGACCCGCAGATGCACGACGCATTGCATCAATCATTACTAGTAATTCCATTAAATTGTCATTGGTTGGCGCGCAAGTTGATTGAATAATAAAAACGTCTTCACCACGGACATTTTCATTAATTTGGACATTTACTTCACCATCACTAAAACGGCCTACGACAATGTCACCAAGAGAAGTATAAAGACGATTAGCTATACGTTTTGCTAGTTCGGGTGTGGCATTACCAGCAAAAAGCTTCATATCAGGCACGAGAAATCCTCAAGCATGTTATTATGATTACTTTATTCGTAATCGGTTAAATCGGAGCCATAATTATATAATTATTTATCTATTATGCTCAACCATAATATAAAAATTTAACAAAAATATTTGATATATATATCAAAATTGCGAATTAAATAAATTTGCCTTTAAGATACTTTGGCTGAGAACCCAAAATCGAGTAAACTAACGCACAAATCCATTAATAAATTTTACCAAATTCCACAATCTAAGTAGATAACGTGATGAACGAAAAATTAAATAGCAATAACCCAGAAATCAAATCCAAAAGAACTATCCGAAGTTTTGTATTACGACAAGGTCGTTTAACTAAAGGTCAAGAACAAGCATTAAACAATTTATGGCCACTATTTGGCATTGAATATCATTCAAACTCACCTATATGCTTTGATGAAAATAAACCTGTCGTTTTAGAAATAGGATTCGGCATGGGGGCATCATTAGTTGAAATGGCTCGAAATGCGCCGGATAAAAACTTTCTGGGGATTGAAGTTCATAAGCCAGGTGTTGGCGCTTGTTTAATGGCTATTGAAGAAAACCAATTATCTAATTTAAAAGTCATGTGTCATGATGCGGTTGAGGTTTTAGAAAACATGATCCCTAATCATTCATTAGATAAAGTGCAAATCTTTTTTCCCGATCCATGGCATAAAGCAAGACACAACAAACGTCGCATTATTCAGCCACAATTTGTACAATTAATTCGGCAAAAATTAAAAGTAGGCGGTATTTTACATTTAGCGACCGACTGGCAAAATTATGCTGAACATATGTTAGAGGTTTTAACCGAAGCTGAAGGTTTTGAAAATTTATCAGCAACAGGCGACTACATTCCGAGACCCGAAGATCGCCCTATTACCAAATTTGAAAAACGTGGCCAAAATTTAGGTCATGGTGTTTGGGATTTACAATTCAGAAAAAAATAGCGTAATAAGGAGCCATTATGCAAAATAAAACAATTAATTTAATTTGTCATCGTCGTTCAATTCGGTCTTACCAATCAACGGCGTTAACCAACGATCAGATAGAATCACTTGTTCAAGCTGCACAATCGGCTCCAAGCTCCAATTTTTTACAATGCGCTACAATAATTAGAATCACTGATAGCGAGAATCGCTCAAAACTAGCACATTATTCAGGGGATCAAAGCTATATAAATCAAGCTCCTGAATTTTGGGTGTTCTGTGCCGATTTTAATCGGCATTTTCAAATTGATCCAACTATTCCTCTTGAAAAAGCAGAACAACTTTTAGTGGGTTGCATTGATACGGCTTTTATGGCACAAAATACCGTTATTGCAGCAGAATCATTAGGTTTAGGCACGGTTTATATTGGTGGATTACGCAACAATATTGAGAAAGTAACACAATTACTTGCTTTACCTAAATATGTTCTTCCGCTTTTTGGGCTTTGTATTGGTTATCCAGACCAAAATCCAGATATAAAACCAAGATTACCGAAAGAATTAGTTTTCTTTGAAAATCACTATCAACCAATCAATCATCAATTATTAGCACAATATGATACTCAGATGCGTCAGTACTATGACCATCGACTGACTAATCAAAAAACCAATGGTTGGAGTGATAAAATCGCAGAAACAATTATCAAAGGGCAACGAGATTTCATTTTAAATTATTTGCATAAACAAGGATGGATAACTAAATGAACAACAATCAATACCAATTAGACAAAGTCGTCATATTAAGTCGTCACGGTATCCGCACTCCGTTACAAAACACACTAGCATTTTTAGAAAAGTCCAGTCCATTAAAATGGCCTAGCTGGGATCATGCTTATGGTTATTTAACGACACGGGGTGGTGTATTAGAAGCTTTCTTTGGACACTATCTATCACAATGGCTTGAACAAAAAAATATTAATATTGAACCAGAAAATCCAGATATCTATGTTTATGCTAACAGCCTTCAAAGAACGGTAGCAACAGCCCAATTTTTGGTTAATGGCGCTTTTGCGGGTTATGATATTCCTATCCATCACAAATATACCATTGAAAAAATGGATCCGATTTTTGATCCAAGTGTGCAAGATGATTCTCCAGAAATAAAACAAGCTGTATTAAACGATATTGAAGAGGCTGATAAAGCTGGGGCAATTTTTAAAAATTTAGCGCCTGCTTATCAAATGGTTTCAGATATATTGGAGTATCCGCATTCACAATTATATGCTCAATATCAATGTGATTTTGCTGATATCCCTTATGAACTCTATTTTAAGAAAAATGAAGAACCTGAATTACATGGCCCATTAGCTATCGGAATTTGTGCTGTTGATGCTTTCTTATTACAATATTATTCTGCATTTCCAAAAGATCAGATTGCGTGGGGCAAAATCACCAGCCAAGAACAATGGCAACAAATAATACAAATTCGTAACCACTATATTGATTTAGTATTTCACACCAAAACCATTGCTCAACATATTAGTAAACTATTAATCAATAAAATCGATGATTTACTGCATAATAAACAGCATAAGGTAAATTTACTTGTTGGTCACGATAGTACCATTGCAGCATTACTTGGTGCTTTAGATTTTGCACCATACCAACTACCAAACCAATGTGAAAATACCCCAATCGGAGGAATGGTTATCTTCCAACGTTATCGCCATATATCATCTGGCAAATACTTTTTTAAAACCGAATACGTATATCAAAGTTTTGAACAACTTTATACCGGACAGGCAATCGATATCAATAATCCACCACAACATTATCAATTACAGTTGGAAAATGCTTCTGTCAATAGTGATGGTTATTATGATTGGGCAGATTTTGCAAAACGTTTGAATAATAATGAGTAGTCTATTAGTTTTTCTATAAGAAATAGTTTCCACCGACACCCATCGGTGGAAAATTTGCCCTTTTTTCTGAGTGAATGCTCACAGATATAATCGCCTACTTTTATGAATTTTTCTTACAATAATTAAGTTAAAATACTTAGCCAATTACCCCAATAAAAGATTTCTAACAATAAGCCGTTCTCAAAAACATACTGGGACAGACTATGCATAGCATATTTACTGAAAACTGCTTATTTTTCAAATTGAGATAAAATAAACACAAATAAAAAATTAGCTTTTACTATGATTCAATACAATACTAAGAAAAAACTTATTGGTTATTAGGATGAAAAAGTCCATCTATTTAGTTGAATCAGATCATTAACTATCACAAGTACAACAGTAAATTGGGTATAGCCATATCACAACGATTTTAATTCGATTTTTAATCTTAACCTGAAAAAGTTTGCAATCAATCTAATAAATGATAATCCATTAAATACCTTTGCTATCAATTATTGTAATCGGTTTCATAAATTACTTTTCTTTAGTACAAATCCAAATGCGAAAGAATTAAAAAATTTATTCGATTCGCGCAATTATTGATTAAATCCCTACTGTCTTGATTATTATTATCGTAAACAATAATAAAAATAAAATAAAAATATACTGAAACGTTAGTGTAACCTGAAACTTTTTGACAAATAATAGAAAAATATCAAATGTAATCGATTTCATAAAATGTTAACTAGATCACTTTTTTGGGATATTTAAAGTGATAGTATTAATTTAAACCAATAAATTTTTAGATAAATAAAAGTGTAAACGATTTCTAAATGATGCAAATCATTTAAAGCTCAACAAAGGAAGTTCATCATGAATCAAAACATTACGTCATCACTGCATAATAAGAATTATTGGGTGTTTAGCCTCTACTTTTTCCTTTACTTTTTTATTATGGGAGCCTATGTCCCATTTTTTCCAGTTTGGTTAAAAATGATTGGACTAGACCAAGCAAGTACAGGATACGTTTTTTCATTTATTTCGCTATTTGCGTTAGTTTTCCAACCTATTTTTGGCTTGATTTCAGATAAATTGGGATTAAAAAAGCATCTTCTTTGGATTATTACCCTGCTATTAGTATTGTTTGGACCATTCTTCATTTTCGTATTTGGCCCCCTACTCAAATTTAATGTCACACTAGGCGCAATTGTGGGTGGATTTTATCTAGGCATGGTATTTAGTGGAGGGGCTCCATCTATAGAAGCTTTAGTTGAAAAAATCAGTCGTCGTAGCGGTTTTGAATTTGGTCGCAGTCGTATGTTTGGTTGTTTTGGATGGGCAATTTGTGCTTCATTTGTTGGGATTATGATATCAAAAAACGTCAATGCTGTTTATTGGTTATGCTCTGGATTTGCCCTGATTCTTCTAGTTTTAGTCAAGATCGCTGATCCAGCAAGAACTTCAACAACGGATGTTGTCGAGCAAATGGGATTAAATAAACCTGAACCTTTTAATATAAAACAAGCTTTAGATTTACTCAGCATGCGTAAAACATGGTTCTTTATGCTTTATATCGTTGGTGTGGCATGTACTTATGATGTGTTTGACCAACAGTTTGCTAACTTTTTTACCTCGTTCTTTTCTAGTGAACAAGTTGGTCGTGAGGCATTTGGTTATGTCACAACACTTGGTGAATTTTTAAATGCTACGGTAATGTTTTTTGCACCAATAATTGTAATGAAAATCGGCAGTAAAAATACCTTATTGATTGCGGGTATAATCATGTCAATTCGCATAACTGGCTCAGCGTTTGCTAGCACCGCAGTTGAAGTAATAATATTAAAAACATTACACATGTTTGAAGCACCATTATTACTTGTTGGTGCCTTTAAATATATCACTAAGCACTTCCCTATCCGCTTATCAGCAACTGTTTACTTAATTGCATTTTGTTTTGCAAAACAATTATCTATCATGTTTATGTCTACGTTTGCGGGTTTGATGTATGTTAAAATTGGTTTTGAAGGAGCTTATTTAGTCCTTGGCTTCATCGCATTTAGTTTTACACTGATTTCGTCTTTCACGTTATCAGGACGTGGACCATGGGATGTTTTTAAATATACAAAAAATCAAGAATCAAGTAATTAATCTAGATTTACTAAACATAATTAGCATAAATTAAGGTATTTAGATGAAAATATTAGTAACGGGTGGTTGTGGATATATAGGTAGCCATACTTGTGTCCAACTAATTCAATCAGGCTATACACCAATTATTATTGACAATTTATTCAATAGTAAAGCATCAGTATTAGAGAGAATACAAACGATCACAGGGAAGCCTGTTGTCTTTTACCAAGGAGATGTATGTGATGCAAAATTATTAGCCACAATTTTTAAAGAACATGACATCAAAGCCGTTATTCATTTTGCTGGTTTAAAAGCTGTTGGTGAATCGGTATACAAACCACTTGAATATTATGAAAATAATGTGTATGGCAGCATTGTTTTAATGAAAGCGATGCGTGATGCTGGCGTGAAACAATTGGTATTCAGTTCTTCAGCCACCGTCTACGGTGAATTAGCACCTGTTCCTTATGTTGAAACGTTACCGCAAGGATTACCTACTAGTCCATATGGTAAAAGTAAACTTATGGTAGAACAATGTATGATGGATTTAGCCGTTGCCGAACCTGATTGGTCACTAACACTGCTACGCTATTTTAACCCTGTTGGTGCTCATCCTAGTGGTTTAATGGGTGAAGATCCTTTAGGCATTCCAAATAATCTGATGCCCTATATTACTCAAGTTGCAGTGGGTAAACGAGAGTCGCTCGCTGTATTTGGCAATGATTATCCAACAGAAGATGGCACTTGTGTACGTGATTTTATTCACGTTGTGGATTTGGCTGACGGACACATTGCCGCTCTAAAAGCTGATCAAAATAAAGCTGGAATTCATATTTATAATTTAGGTTCTGGTGTTGGCTACAGTGTTTTACAAGTTATTAAAGCTTTTGAAAAAGCCTCTGGTAAACCACTTAATTGGCATTTTGCACCACGCCGAGCAGGTGATTTACCCGCTTTCTGGGCCGATGCTAACAAAGCCGAGCAAATATTAGGCTGGAAAACCAAACTCACGCTTGATGATATGGTAAAAGATTCATGGAATTGGCAATCTAATAATCCACAAGGTTATCCTGATTGAATTATAGTTTGAGAATAATAGCAGCAAAATCATAATTGAAGAGGCAAAAAATGGATATTTTTAACCCAGTTGATCATCCTCATCGTCGTTATAATCCATTGACCAATCAATGGGTACTTGTTTCACCACATAGAGCAAAACGCCCTTGGCAAGGACAACAAGAAGAGATAAATGAGGAGCAAAAACCCAGTCACGATCCAACTTGTTTTTTGTGTGCAGGTAACCAGCGAGTCACGGGTGATATCAATCCCGATTATAAAGGGACATTTGTATTTACCAATGATTTTGCTGCGTTAATGGAAGATACGCCAAATTCACCAGTTAACGATGATCCACTGTTTCAAATGCAAAGCGCTAAAGGCACTAGCCGTGTTATCTGCTTTTCACCAGATCACAGTAAAACTTTGCCAGAACTGGATTTATCTGCCATTGAAGGCGTAATCAAAATCTGGATCGCTCAACAACAAGAATTAAGTAAAAAATATCCTTGGGTACAAGTGTTCGAAAATAAAGGTTCAGTAATGGGGTGTTCTAACCCTCACCCGCATGGACAAATTTGGGCAAATAGTTTTTTACCCAACGAAATTGTGCGCGAAGATCTCAATATGCGCAATTATTATGAAAAATATCAACGTAATCTATTAATTGATTATGTTGAAAAAGAACTCATAAATCGTGAGCGAATTGTCGTTGAAACTCAATATTGGTTGGCGGTGGTTCCTTTTTGGGCAATCTGGCCATTTGAAACACTTCTGTTACCCAAAACACATATTCCACAATTAACCCTGTTAACAAGCGATCAACAAAGTGATTTAGCGATTGCACTCAAAAAATTAACCAGTCGTTACGATAATTTATTTCGCTGCTCTTTTCCTTATTCAATGGGTTGGCATGGCGCACCATTTATGGAAAATAAAAATGACTATTGGCAAGTACATGCTCACTTTTATCCCCCTTTGTTACGTTCAGCGACAGTCAAAAAATTTATGGTCGGTTACGAAATGCTAGCCGAAGTACAACGAGATTTAACGCCAGAACAGGCAGCCGAAAGACTGTGTAATGTAAGTGATGTTCATTATAAAGATATAAAGGATAAATAGATGAAAGAATTAATTAATAAAACTTCGCAAGCATTTGAAACTAAATTTGGCTATAAACCAGATACGTTGATACAAGCGCCTGGCCGCGTAAATTTAATCGGGGAACATACAGATTATAATGATGGATTTGTACTACCTTGCGCTATTAATTATCAAACAGTAATTAGCTGCCATAAACGTTCAGATAATCTGGTTCGGGTCATTGCGGTTGACTATAACAATGAGCAAGATGATTTTTCATTGGATTTACCCATTGAAAAACATCCAAAATACCAATGGGCCAACTATGTACGCGGCGTAGTCAAACATCTAAAAAAACATACTGATAATATTCATGGCGTTGATCTCGCCATTAGTGGTGATGTACCACAAGGTGCGGGATTAAGCTCATCAGCATCTCTTGAAGTTGCCGTAGCCAAAATGTTCCAAGTTTTATATGATTTGCCATTAGATGGCACCCAATTAGCTTTGATTGGTCAAGAAGCCGAAAATCAATTTGTTGGTTGTAATTGCGGTATTATGGATCAACTTATCTCTGCACTTGGACAAACACAACATGCCTTATTGATTGACTGCCGATCGTTAGAAGCATTCCCTGTTTCAATACCCGAAGAGTTTGCAGTAGTAATTATTAACTCAAATATCAAACGTGGTTTAGTCGATAGCGAATACAATAGTCGTCGCCAACAATGCGAAGCAGCAGCTAAAGCGCTTGGGGTAAAAGCGTTACGCGATGTAACGTTAGATGAATTGAAACAAATTGAAAGTAAGCTTGATCCTATTGTTTTTAAACGCGCTCGTCACATAATCACTGAAAATGAACGTACCTTAAAAGCCGCTTCAGCATTGGCAAACAGCGACTATACATCTTTATCAAATCTTATGGCGCAAAGCCATAACTCTATGCGTGATGATTTTGAAATCACTGTGCCTGCCATTGATTATCTGGTTGAGATAATTCACAATAAACTTGGCGATCAAGGTGGCGTACGCATGACAGGTGGTGGTTTTGGCGGTTGTGTTGTCGCACTCATACCCAAAAATAAAGTTGATGATATCAAAGCAGTGGTTAATGATAATTATTTTAAAAAATTTGGTATCAAAGAAGATTTTTATATCTGCAAACCAAGCAAAGGAGTGCACGCTTTATGCCTATAAAACAGATTATTACACTTTCAAATAAACAGGGTATGAGCATTAAACTCTCAAACTGGGGAGCAACTTGGCTTTCATGTGAACTACCCGTTGCAGGACAAAATCGAGAAGTCTTACTTGGTTGTAAAACTTTTGAACAATATGCACAGCAAGATGCTTATCTAGGCGCGACCATTGGGCGATATGCTAACCGAATTGCAAACGCAACCATCAAGGTCAACGAAAAAAGCTACTCACTGACTGCAAATCAAGGAGTAAACCAACTGCATGGTGGCAAATTAGGGTTTGATAAACAACTGTGGCACATCCAATCTCAATCTGACAAGCAGGTCACATTTACATTGATTTCGCCTGATAGAGACCAAGGGTTCCCTGGTGAGCTCAAGGTCGAAGTAACCTATAAACTCACTGATGACAATCAAGTTATTATCTCTTTTAATGCTATCACGACCAAAACAACCCCAGTCAATCTAACCAATCATGCTTATTTTAATTTGGACGGAGAAACTAGCAAAGATATCCTTAATCATACCTTACAAGTGAATGCTGACTTTTATTTACCCGTCGATCGCGACGGTATCCCAAACAGTGATTTAGTTAGCGTTAGCCATAACGATATGGATTTACGAATACCAAGGCTGATCTCTGATAAATTACTCCAAAGCCCAGAAAGGCAAATCACGAGTGGTTATGATCATGCTTATTTATTAGATAAATCACAACCTATTGCTGCTCATTTAATATCTGCCGATAAGAAAGTGAAGATGAATGTGGCCACAACCCTACCTGCACTACAAATCTATACGGGTAACTTTTTACAACATACACCGAACAGGCATAATGGTGAATATCATAATTTTGCGGGTATCGCGTTAGAAGCGCAGTTTCTACCAGATAGTCCAAATCATCCCGATTGGCCACAACCTAGCTGTTTTTTAGAACCGAATCAAACTTATCATCATCAAATTTGTTACCAGTTTATGATAGATAAGTTATGAGATAACTAATTACGGATGAACGATCATAGTGTTCATCCATAAAAAAATAGAGTAAAAGCTTTTTAGCCTTAAAAACAATATATATGGGCGAATTGTTATTGGATTTTTATAATTAAAACAAAATAACAAACTCTTTAAATTGATTTATCTGAATTAAGAAAATCAATTACAGAAGAAACAAATAGACTTCGCCCTTTTTCAGCACGATCTAAATGTACAAAATGTGTGCCATCGGGTATTTCTACCAAATGTGCTTGCTTAGCTTCATTAACAATAGCTAAAGCATCCGCTTTACGGCTCCAAAAGTCATTTTGCGAGAAAATAACTAATATCGGCATCAATAAATGTTTGGCTTGCCACTGCTTTTGGCCAATAGCTAATTCAAAACTATCTGCCATTGCCCCTGTTGGTGAGCGAAATTGAGGAGGTATATGAGAAAAAGATTCAGGATCAGAATTCATCGCCTCTTGAGCATAAGCATTAGCAACTAAAGGATCCCTCCATAAATCTTTTTCAACCATAGGGATACTTAAATCCCAAGCCTGAAACAAACTTTCTTTAGTATTTAATTGATAACCACCAATACTGTGATTGAATTGTTTTGGATTTAATTTGTCTTCAAATACTGAGCCTTTACCTAATAATTTATGATCGTCAACAGCACCATATAATGAATTATAAATAATCAAATTATTAACACTATCATTATGTTGCTCAGCATAGGCGGCAGCCCAATGCCCACCTGTAGCCCAACCCAAAATATTTATTTTTTGGGAATCTGTCCATTTTAATATTTGATTCACAGCGCACTTTAAATCATCAATTGCGGCGGGCGTACGGACTAATGGTTTAGATTCACTTGCAGGTCGAGACATTTCTTTAGGACGACTCGATTTACCATAGCCTCGCAAATCAATAATATAGACATCAAACTCAGCCTGAGCCAAATCTTCTGCTAACGATCCTCCTTGAACAGGTAAATCAAACGAACCAATACCTGCAACTCGAGCACCATGAACTAATAATAATGGTTCTTGTTTATGTTTATTATCCTTTAACTTAACTTCTCTGATAAAAATGTTTTCATCTAAATAGCAAGAACCGATCAAATGGTCTCTTTTTTCGATCATACTAGCACTACCTGTATAGGGTAAAATTAACAAAAGAATTATCATACCTCTTTTAATTATACTAATCACTTCAATATCCTTTATTTCAATCAATAACTTCTAAAGTTAACAATATTCAATTACTTTATTTTAGATTACCGCTAAATTTAAACAAGATTTTTGGCTAGTTTACTAACAATCCAAGCTAAAATTAGGTATGATATTCACATCTTTGCTAATGGATAAATTAATAAATGAAAAGCAAAACTTTAACCGCTATCTTTCCTGGAACTTTTGATCCAATTACTAATGGGCATATTGATCTCATTACTCGAGCATCATTACTTTTTCCTCGTTTAATTGTTGCAGTTGCAGAAAATCCTAATAAAAATACCCTTTTCACCTTAGAAGAACGGGTTAATTTAGCTTCGACTGCGGTTGAACATCTATTAAATGTTGAAGTAATTGGTTTCGATAATTTAATGGCTAATTTTGCTCAAACACATAATGCGACTGTAGTTGTTCGCGGTGTGCGTACAACGCATGATTTTGAATATGAAAGGCAATTAGCTGAAATGAATCGCGCATTAAAGCCAGATTTAGATACTATATTTTTGATGCCATCAATTGCAATGGGCTTTATTTCATCAACTATTGTTAAAGATGTGGCTTATCATGGTGGCAATATTACCAATTTAGTGCCTGTCCATGTTAAAAAAGAATTGTTACAAAGACTTACTTAGATTTTAAACTTACGATTATGGTTAAATTTTACACCCCACCCAAAAAAAAGCTCACCTCACAAAAATTGACCGTTACCGTTTCTTCGCTTGATGCCTTTGGACAAGGCGTTGCTAGCCATAACGGAAAAACAATTTTTATCAAGTCAGCCTTGCCTGATGAAACCGTTGATATTAAGCTGACCGAAGATAAAAAAAATTACGCAAAAGCGACTGTCATAAAATATTACAATCAAAGTAACGAACGGGTTAAACCTCAATGTGAATATTATCAAAAATGTGGAGGTTGTGAACTACAACATATCTCATCGCATTTACAACAGCAAGCCAAATATTCAGCGCTTATTAACTTATTACAAAAAGAAAGTGGACAAAATTTAGCTAGTGTTATTAAAGATTCGCCCCAAATTATTGCAGACCAACCTTACCATTATCGCAGGCGGGCAAGATTAGCAATTAATCTAGTTAAAGGTGAATTATTTATTGGATTTCGTCAAGCTGAATCAAATCAAATAATCAATATTGCGCATTGTCCGATATTAGTTGAACAATTAGATATATTACTTGCTCCATTACAAAATTGCTTACGCAAAATTACCCAAAAAAAAGCGCTCGGCCACATTGAATTAATTGCCGTTGATAGTGGTGTGATTATTGTATTAAGGCATACCTTGCCAATGACATCTCACGATACCGAGTTATTGAAACAGTTTGCTCAAGAGCAGAACATTTCACTCTATTTTTATGGTGAAGAGTTAGTCCATATTACTGGAAACAAAGAACACTATTATTTAATCAATCATTTAAAGTTAACCTTTAGTCCACTTGATTTTATTCAAGTAAACAGCAAAATTAATCAAAAAATGATTAATCAAGCTTTGGAATGGTTAACATTAAAACCAACAGATAATGTATTAGATCTATTTTGTGGAATGGGTAATTTTTCATTACCAATGGCAACATTAAGCAAATCGGTTACTGGGATTGAAGGCATCGGTGCACTGGTTGAAAAAGCCAAATTCAATGCACAATTAAATAACAAAGAAATTTGTGCCAAAACACATTTTTTAATCAATAATTTAGATGATAAACAGCAATTTAACACATGGAATCATGCTACATTTGAAAAAGTATTATTAGATCCTGCAAGAGCAGGCGCTTATAATGCTGCAGCAGAAATTGTGAAGATAGCACCCGAAAAGATTGTTTACATCTCGTGCAACCCTGCTACTCTAGCAAGAGACTGTAAGCAATTTATTGATAAAGGATATAAAATTGCTCAAGTTGCTATTTTGGATATGTTTCCACAAACTAAGCACATTGAATCAATGTTGCTACTAACGAAGTAGGATAGTAATTATGGTATCAGTTAGAGGAGCCCATCAACACAGTGAAGAGCATTATTCTCTTGCACAATTTGATATTGAAAGATGGACCAGTCAAGAATTATTATTAACCAATCCGACCTCTTATAAAAAGTTCAAAGAAGTTTGGGATTTTTGTTTTGAAAACAGTGCCGGTGCACCAGAACAGATCCACTGCTTCCAAAATGCGATTGAAATGGTCGAAATTTTATCAACGCTCAATATGGATATTAATAGTCTATGTGCTGCGTTATTACTTCCTTTTGTTGATACCAAAATTATTCGTCGAGAAGATATTCCTGAAGATTTCGATCGCGAAATTTCAAATATTATTTCCAGCATCGTAAGAATGAAAGAAATTCGCCATTTACGAGCAATTCGTAATGGCAGTGCGACGACTGAACAAATTGATAGTATTCGTCGCATGTTATTAGCTATGGTCAATGATTTTCGTAGTGTCGTCATTAAATTAGCTGAACGCATTACTTATTTACGAGATTTAATCTCAGCCCCACAAGAAGAGCAGGTTTTAGCGGCTAAAGAGTGCTTTAATATCTATGCACCACTTGCAAATCGTCTAGGTATTGGTCAACTCAAATGGGAACTTGAAGATTTTTGTTTCCGTTACTTATATCCTGATGAATATCGCCTTATCGCTAAAAAGCTACATGAAAAGCGCTTAGATCGTGAGCTGTATATTGATCAATTTGTTGAACATCTACAAGATTTAATGAATAAAGATCACATTCGTGCAGAAGTCTATGGTCGCCCTAAACACATTTATAGTATCTGGCGCAAAATGGAGCGTAAGCATCTGCAATTTGAGGATCTTTATGATATTCGTGCAGTAAGGATTATTTGCGATCGTATTGAAGATTGTTATAACGCTTTAGGTATCGTTCATAGCCATTATAAACATATCGCCAAAGAGTTTGACGACTATGTTGCCAATCCAAAACCTAATGGTTATCAATCCATTCATACGGTTGTTTATGGACCACAGCATAAAACGATTGAAATTCAAATCCGAACAGAACAAATGCACAATGACGCAGAGCTAGGTGTTGCTGCGCATTGGAAATATAAAGAAGGCAGTACCGATAAAATGACTGCTTATGATCAGCGGATTTCTTGGTTACGTAAACTTCTAACTTGGCAACAAGAGATGTCGGAAAGTGGTGAAATTCAAGAAGCCGTACGCAGCCAAATTTTTGATGATCGAGTCTATGTTTTTACACCGAAAGGCGATGTCGTGGATTTACCCGCTGGTTCAACTCCGCTTGATTTTGCTTATCATATCCACAGTGATGTCGGGCACCGTTGTATTGGTGCAAAAGTAGGTGGTCGCATTGTACCTTTTACCTACAATTTAAAAATGGGCGACCAAGTTGAAGTTATTACCCAAAAGCAACCTAATCCAAGTCGCGATTGGCTGAATCCAAATACAGGATTTGTTAACAGCAGTCGTGCCAGAGCTAAAATTCAGGCATGGTTTAAAAAACAAGATCGCGATAAAAATATCGCCACCGGCGAGCAAATTTTACAAAGTGAACTTGAGCCGTTAAATATTACTTTAAAAAGTGTCGAAAAAATACTCATCAATAAATACAATGCCCACTCATTTGACGAAGTACTTGCAGGTATTGGCAGTGGTGATATTAGAATTAACCAGTTAGTTAATTTTATTAATGCTCAATTTAATAAACCGACGGCGGAACAAGAAGATGAGGCTGTCTTAAAACAAATTGCCCAAAAATCAACTACACAAGCTAAGAATAACAACAAAGCGGGTAATAAAAAAGGCAGTGAAATCATTATTGAAGGTGTCGGCAACTTAATGTACACCATTGCTAATTGCTGTCGCCCTATCCCTGGTGATCCTATTGCTGGTTTTGTAACGCAAGGCCGCGGCATTTCAATCCACCGGGCAGATTGCGAACAGTTACAAGAATTAAAAAATCATGCTCCTGAACGCATCACTAACGCCGTTTGGAATGATAATACTCACTCAGGTTATACCATGGTTACCCAAATTGTTGCCAATGATCGCAGCGGTTTATTACGAGACATCACCACCATATTGGCTAACGAAAAAGTTAATGTGCTTGGCCTAATAAGCCGTTCTGATATGAAGCAACAATTAGCGACCATTGAGGTAGATATGGAAATCTTTGATCAGGATTCTTTAAATCGTATACTCAATAAAATTAAGCAACTACCTGATGTTATTGAAGCCAAACGTTTCCAAAGCTAACAACTAATCAATCGCCACGCTTAAGTGGCGATAATGCATTACACGTTATTTTCGTTGTAAAATTTCAAATTGATATGGATAGCTATTTTTTTCATCGGCTTGGTGATCTTCTTGATAAATTACCTGCCATTGCTCGGGTAAATAATCGGGGAAATAGGTATCCCCTTGCAATTCAGCATCAATATGCGTTAAATAGAGCCGATCAATTAATGGCAAGACTTGCTGATAAATATTACCTCCGCCAATAATAAAAACTTCATCAGGTTGTTGCGCTTGGGCAAGGGATATTGCCTCATCAATCGATTTTACCCTGCTTACATTAGAAATTTTATTATCACTTGGCTCTATTTGTCTTGAAATAACAATGTTGTGACGATTAGGAAGTGGTCTACCAATTGATTCAAACGTTTTTCGCCCCATAATAACAGGCTTATTGAGTGTGTTTTTTTTAAACCATGCCAAATCAGCAGGTAAATGCCAAGGCATTTGATTATTTAGGCCAATAACACGATTATATGCCATAGCAACAATAACACTTAAAATCATAGTAATTACACGTATCCTAAAGATTTAATTCGTTGATTCACATTTTCTGGAAAAATGGTTTGACTCCAAAGCCTACGGCTTAGAGAAAGTAAAGGCTCAGTCTGTCCGGAAACTATCCAATTTGCTAATTCAGTTGCTACATCAGGATATATTGTTGGTTTAGGAGAAGATAAGCCCAACCAATACTTAAGTTTGATACTATTCAGATTCTCCATAACAGTTGCCATATCTAAAGTGTGTAAACACTGTGCATTATAGATTTGCTCAAATTGCCCTGATACAGGCTTAGTCAAAATCTTTTTACCTAATACTAACGCTTCAGAAATTAGGGCAAAACCTGTGTTGGTAATAATACCAGAACAACTTACTAAAGCATGGGTAAAGTTATCACGACCAAGAGGCTGGAAAGTGATATTTTTCTGTTGAGACAGTTGTTTTATATCTGGATGAAAACAGATAAATTGATGATCTGGAAATTGTTGTAATAATTGTGTAATTTCATCTAATGCCTCAAATGGCAAATAAACAATGATATTTCCATCTTCGGTAGGTGTAACGTCAAAGGTGTCAATCATTGGCGGAATCAATTTATGCCCAAAATGAAACCAATGTAAGCCAATAGGATTAGTGACAGGCGCATAATACTTCATAATCACATTCGCTATCAAACCATATTCTTTAGGCTTTAGATATTGGCATACAGCTTGATTACTGATACCTAAGCAGTTTCGATGCTGATAGTGAGCAGCCCATGCACTAACTGGCTCAAAATCACTAATAATACAATCATATTTTGATAAATCGAGTTCACGCACATCTTTTACGAGTCGAAAAGCTCGAATTCGTTGTACCGTTTTACGAAAGTTGATTTTACCATTCATTGTTGCAAAAGAGACACCACGATAAGTAGTATAGTTGCCAAAGGCTTGCATATCAAAATAGTCTTTAGGATCACGACCGCTGAAAATATAGTCAACATCAGCACCAGCTACTTTTAAAGCTTTTGCTAACGTTCGGCAACGACTGACATGGCCATTTCCTGTTCCTTGAACACCAAAGAGAATTTTCATATCAATATTTTTTTGATGATTGTAATTGGCGAATATAATAACAGAACACTTAATTATTAGCTCCATTATTTTAAGCAGATAGTGCAAATAATTATAATCAATAACTATTAATAGTAATTTTGATTAAAAATATCAAAAAACATTTGTAAAATTTATTTATAAATCAATTAACTGATAAATATTTAGTGGTGATAAGTCACCTCTTTTTGTTATAAATAACAACTTTTAAAATTCATTCTTACTAATGATAAATCCATTAATTCATTTCGATAACAATCAACAAACCAATTGAAACATTAAAAAAAATGAATCAGTTTTTTCCTTACAAATACGATTATTTATTTCAGTTATTAATAACAATTATCTTATTAAAAAAGATAGCAATTTAATGAAAGTTTATTGGTTAGCATAATTTTTAGATTAAATTATTTACTCCCCCTAACTCATCAAATCTATGAAATAAATTTCAATGCGATACAAATGATTGTAAAAATAGTTGATCATTGATAAATGATTCAGCACTTAATAATGGTTTTCTGTATGGATAATGTTAATAACTGCTCATCCTAAACTGCAATTAATATTTTAAATATATTGGATTTTTATTTTTTATGAGTCATTACCATTTTCAATATATGTAAAAATGGTATAAATCTGATGCTTTTTTAAGTAAAATAAGTTTATATATTATCCACTTGATGAATGGTGAGATTTTACATGTCATTAAGATTCATCCATAAACAAACCTATATTATTGCAATAGTAGCAATAATTTTATTTCTATTTGTTTATTCTATAAGACATTTATCTATCATCATAAATTCATCTTTGCCTGTTGCTGTGGTTTCACAACATAGCTCATCCATGTTAGAAGTCAGTAATAACCATGATAGTTGTTATCTTTTAACAAAAAAATCAGAATGTTTATCAAATTGTACTGTCTTTAACCATTGTTCACTCTGTAATACGCTAATACCAAATATTGTATTGAATGTTGAGTTTTCACCACACCGTGAACAATATCTTTCATATAACTTTGCTCCACAATTTAAAGAATTTATTCCTGAATTAAAACCACCAAAAGTTGCTTAATTAAATGATTCAGTTGCATTGGCAACAAAAATTAGTTTAAGCAATTATCACAAAAGTGACTGTTTTTGGTTATTAATTCTATCGTTAATAACGAAACAGTCCTTGTTTTTCTTAAAAATGATGAAAGGAATATTATGAAGCGTCGAATTTTTTTATTAAATCTTACTGCAGCTATAAGTGGTTTAGCCGTTACCAAAGCCTTTGCCAAAATGGATCACTCTGCGATGAGTAATACCATGTGTGAAACAAATTCTGATGAATGTCTAAAGGGGGATAGAATGCACCACGAACATATGAATATGAACATGAGTCATAACAAAAAGCCACAAAAACTTTTACCTACTTCAGCATTACCACAAGGTCAAGATTTACCAGAGTTAGTTCGTTTAAAAAATACAAGTGACCAGCCAGGAACATTCGAAGCAAATCTGGAAGCAAAACCTGTTAAAATAAAATTAACACCACAATTAACAACAGAATTTTGGGCATATAATGGCACTATTCCGGGCCCTGCGATTGAAGCTTTCGAAGGCGATAAAGTTAAAATAACCGTCAAAAACAGTATACCGCAAGCCACAACGGTACATTGGCATGGTTTACTCATTCCATCCAATCAAGATGGTAATCCACAAGACGAAATCCCTGCTGGCAGTAGCCGAACTTATGAATTTACTATTCCAGAAGGCAATGCAGGTACATATTGGTACCATCCACATGGGCATGAAACCGTTTCCGAACAGATTGCAAGAGGATTAGCTGGAATGTTTATTGTACGCAGTAAAAAAGATCCACTTGCCTCTTTTCCTGAACAAAACTGGTTCTTTTCTGATTTAAAATTAACCGATAAAGGAGAAATTGCCGATAATTCAATGGTTGATTGGATGAATGGACGCGAAGGTCAATTTGTATTAATTAATGGTGCTTATCGTCCTAAAATTACCGTAAAAAGTGCAACTAGAGTGCGTATTTGGAATGCGTGTTCTGGCCGTTATCTTAATTTATCAATTCCTGGCTGCGATGTTTACTTGGTTGGCACAGATGGAGGATTGATACCTAAACCTGTTCAACTAAATTCACCGCTATTATTATCACCAGCTGAACGCGCTGAATTGGTTATTGTTCCTAAACAATCGGGTACAGTATATTTAAAATCAATTGGATACCATCGTGGAAAAATGGGCAATGTCCCCCCAGAGCAAGATATCATACTTGGTGAATTAGCTTTGACAGAATCCTCCCCTATAACCTTACCGTCAATGTTACGAGAATTGCCAAAATTAGGGCAAGCAACTGCCCATAAAACACTTGAATATACCGAAGTTATGGATGTAAAAGAGCCTCGAGGGGGTATGCTATTTCTAATTAACGGCAAACGCCATGATATGCAACGAATTGATTTAGAGAGTAAAATTCATGAAGTTGAAGAATGGACAATTTTTAATAATTCTCACATGGATCATAACTTTCATATACATGGAGCACAGTTTACCGTCGTTTCACATGAATTAAATGGTAAAAAAAATCCACCTAAATATGCAGCATTAAAAGATACCATTAATTTGCGCCCACATGAAAAAATCACCATAAAAATTCAACAAAATATGCCAGGATTACGCATGTATCATTGCCACATAGTTGAACATGAAACACTTGGTATGATGGGTCAATTGATGGTGAAATAATTTGATTAACTTTCCCCCCTCTTTTTTTAACCATCATTTATTAAAATTAGAGGTGGGATATTTTGTTGATAAAGAAAGACAATAAACAAAGTTTAAGGTTTAGAATATTGAGTAATCTCTTTTTAATCTATTTTAATTAATAGCTATTAAGGTCTAGTTTATCTCCATTTGAGTTTCGATTAATTTAAATCCACTTATCATAAGTTTTTTGATGGGTGGATTTTGTACTATTCCTCGTTAAATATTACTTTATTTATATAAATTACCTCTTATTTATAATCGGGCTTATTAACTTTATTTGCTTATCATTTCATTACCTACAATAATCGCTTAACTTGTTGTAATAATTGTTTTTGATTTTGACAAAAAATGCTAATATACTGCCGAAATGATCATAATTAATTATTGGCAAAAAATCAGCAAACGCTTGATTATTAACACGGCTTTATCGCACTTATTATTAGGTGTGATTGCTGCTGGGTTTGGATTGTATCAAGAAAACGCTTTACCTGCGCAATCATCAGCGTCCCAAGTTGGTATTATTACCATTACCCGAATTGTACAAGATCATCAAGCTCCGATAACAACAACATCACAAACATTAGTCTTAGCGCAAAAAGGGCAATGTTATAGGTTAATTACACCATTAAATTACCGTGATGTTAGTCCAAATCCAATTATTCGATTATCACCTAATAATGGTATAAGAGCTGGACCTAACACTACCGCTTAATGAGCTTACTGCTCAATTAATTAAATTTTTATAAAGGCAGAAGCCTTACTATTCCTATTAAAAAGAACAAGAGAAAAATCATGTTATTAAATCTATTAACCAAAGTATTTGGTAGTCGAAATGAACGCGTATTAAAAATGATGCGTAAACGCGTTGAAAGAATTAATGCACTTGAACCGCAAATTGAAGCCTTAACCGATGAACAGCTTAAAGATAAAACCACAGAATTTAAACAAAAAATCGCTGAAGGTGCTAAGTTAGATGATATTTTAGAAGAAGCCTTTGCTGTTGTACGTGAGGCAAGTAAACGTGTGTTTGGTATGCGCCATTTTGACGTACAACTTATTGGTGGTATGGTATTAAATGAACGTTGCATTGCTGAAATGCGTACTGGTGAAGGTAAAACTTTAACCGCAACCTTACCTGCTTATTTAAATGCGTTAACCGGTAAAGGCGTACATGTTGTGACAGTAAATGATTACTTAGCACAGCGTGATGCTGAAAATAATCGCCCATTATTCGAATTTTTAGGATTATCGGTTGGCATCAATCTACCTCATATGCCACCTCAAATGAAACGTGAAGCTTACAATGCCGATATTACTTACGGTACCAATAATGAATATGGCTTTGACTACTTGCGCGATAATATGGTATTTACTAAAGATTCTCGTGTACAACGCCCTCTGCATTATGCTTTAGTCGATGAAGTTGACTCAATTTTAATTGATGAGGCAAGAACACCTCTTATCATTTCGGGGCAAGCTGAAGATAGTTCTGACCGATATGTTAGTGTTAATAAAATCATTCCATATCTAATTCAACAAGAAAAAGAAGACTCCGATCAATTTCAGGGTGATGGTGACTTTTCTATCGATGAAAAAACACGTCAAGCCAATTTGACTGAACGTGGATTAGTGAAAGTTGAAGAGTTGCTTATTAAAAATGGAATTATGAAAGGTGACGAATCACTTTATGCGCCAAGTAATATTGTATTAATGCATCATGTCAATGCAGCATTACGTGCTCATCACCTATTCCATAAAGATGTGGATTACATTGTCAGAGATAATGAAATTGTTATTGTTGATGAGCATACTGGCCGTACAATGGATGGACGACGTTGGTCTGATGGTTTGCATCAAGCCGTTGAAGCTAAAGAGCATGTTAAAATCCAAAATGAAAACCAAACATTAGCATCAATTACTTTCCAAAACTATTTCCGTTTGTACGAAAAATTAGCTGGCATGACAGGGACTGCTGACACCGAAGCATTTGAATTCAATCAGATTTATGGTTTAGATACTATTGTTATCCCAACCAATCGTCCAATGATACGTAAAGATCAACCTGATCTTGTTTATATGACAGAAAAAGAGAAGATCAATGCGATTGTGGCTGATGTACAAGCTTGTGTAGAACGTGGACAACCTGTTTTAGTTGGTACAGCTTCAATTGAAAAATCTGAATTAGTGTCATCCGCATTTAAAAAAGCAGGTATCAAGCATAACGTACTTAACGCAAAATTCCATGCTCAAGAAGCAGAAATAATCGCTCAAGCAGGTAGTAAAGGTGCAGTAACCATTGCTACAAACATGGCTGGTCGTGGTACCGATATTATGCTTGGTGGTAACTGGCAAAGCGATATAGCAAAACTTGAAGCACCTACTCCTGAAGATATCGAAAAAGCCAAACAAGCATGGCAAGTAAAACACGAAGAAGTGATTGCGCTTGGAGGACTTTATATTTTAGGTACCGAACGTCATGAATCACGTCGAATAGATAACCAACTTCGTGGCCGTGCCGGTCGTCAAGGTGACCCAGGGGCATCACGCTTTTACCTATCACTGGAAGATCCATTAATGCGAATTTTTGCTTCCGATCGTGTGGGTAACATGATGCGTAAATTAGGTATGAAAGAAGGTGAAGCCATTGAGCATCCTTGGGTAACTAAAGCCATTGCTAATGCTCAAAAGAAAGTTGAAAGTCGAAACTTTGATATTCGTAAGCAGTTACTTGAATACGATGATGTTGCAAACGATCAACGTAAAGTTATTTATCGTCAACGTAATGAATTACTTGATAACTCCGATATTAAAGAAACGATTGATTCAATCCGTAGTGATGTCTTTAATGCATTAATTGATCAATATATTCCGCCACAATCCATTGAAGAAATGTGGGATGTTGCAGGGCTTGAAACAGCACTTAAAAGCGATTTTGATTTAGATTTACCGATTGCTAAATGGCTAGATGAAGAACAAAATCTTCATGAAGAAACATTACGTGAACGTATTTTACAAATAGCCCAAGATACCTATATCGCAAAAGAAAATAATGCTGGTTCTGAAGCATTTAGACATTTTGAAAAAAGCGTTATGTTACAAACAATTGATACTTTATGGAAAGAACATCTAGCAGCAATGGATTATTTACGTCAAGGTATTCATTTACGTGGTTATGCACAAAAAGATCCAAAACAGGAATATAAACGTGAATCATTTAATATGTTTGCTGGTATGCTAGAAGCATTAAAATATGATGTAATAGGGATATTAAGTCGCGTTCAGATTCGTTCTCAAGAAGAAGTTGATGAAGCTGAACGTCAACGTCTAGCCGAAATGGAAAAATTAATGGCAAAACAACAAGCCAACCATGAAGAGGTAACAAATATGGGCAGTGAAAGTAAAGAACAATCAGCAGGAACTTTATCACAACCAATAGTAAGAAACCAAGCTAAAGTGGGACGTAATGACCCATGTCCTTGTGGTTCAGGTAAAAAATATAAACATTGTCATGGTGCTGTTCACTAAGGCAAAAATTTAGTATCATCAAGCAATATTGATATTAAATAACCGATTAAACTCGGTACTAAAATTACTAGGGAAAGTACCAACTTTCCCTGATTTTAATCACAAATAGACAGGATTATGAAAAAACATACTGAAATTGCTGTAGGTATTATTCGTTCACAAGATTGTCAAATCTTTATAACTCAACGCGGTGAAGACTCACATCTTGCTGGTTTTTGGGAATTCCCAGGTGGAAAGATTGAAGTAGGTGAGACCCCATTTCAAACCTTGCAACGTGAAATAGCGGAAGAAGTTGATATCCAAATTCATCAAGCCCAATTTTTAAATGTTTTTAAACATAGTTATGATGATCGTGATATCACCATTCATGCTTATCTTGTTGAAGAATGGGACGGTGTACCATTTGCTAAAGAAGGCCAACCTAGCCGTTGGGTTGCACAAGAAGATCTTAATGCTGACGAATTTCCTGATGCCAATAGACCGATTATCGAAATGCTTAAAAACTTAGATAAACAGATTTAATTCATTTGTCAGGTCACTTTAAATAGCTTTGAAATATTTTGAAGCTAGAGTACTTTTTGTTTTTTTGTCACATTAAAGTAAAACGCTAAGTTATTAATTCCCTCTAATCTACTTATCAACTCTTGCCAAATGGTGTCATAAACGTTACCAATTATCTTAATATTCATTTAAATTATAATTTTTATACTGAAACGTATGCATTACCTGAAACTTTTTGACAAAGCTTACGTTAAATTAGTTAGTTTTAATTATTGTAAGTTTAATTGTTTGTTTGACTGGTTAAAAAAGGTATAATTTCTGCCTATTTTTTAACATTGCATTCAAAAAAATGACTATTTTTGTAAAAGGAATTAAGGTTTAACTATATGAAAGAATACAAAGTAATAATTTATCAAGAAAATGCATTATCCTCATTACTTTTAGGTACCGCTAACGCTGATCCTTTAAAGTTTTCTAATTTTTTAAATAAATATGCGCTTCAAGGTTGGCGAGTGGTTACGATGGAAAAAGACATACGTCGTTTATATCTATTTTGGCGTAGAGAAGCTTACTTAGTTATATTGGAACGAGAACACGATAATATTAAACCAAACTTTTTTTAATCCAGTCATTAAAAAAGGAATCAATATTTTTATTAACTTTATTGATTCCTAATAATAAATAGATCGAGTCAAAATTAACCTAAAAAACTAAATAAGAAAAATTTTTATCAAAAAGTTTCAGGTAATGCATACGTTTCAGTATAAAAACCTATTTTTTGCATTGTAATTTTTGCTCAGCCAAAGCTAAAAATACAATACCAATAATAATACATAACCCACCTAACAAACGAGTTAATGTTATTTGTTCATTAAACACAATCACTGAAACTAGCATAACGGTCACTACTTGCAGATGTGAAGCAGCAAACGCTGGTCCTACAGGCGCTTTTTTTAATAAAACCATCCAAGTCATAAATGCGCCTGTATAGCCTAAAATGACTAAATAAGCCCAACCATGACTAAAAATACGGATTAACCAATCGAAACTAATTTCGAATGGTAAAGCTGATAATGCGGTTAATTTGAAAGTAGTTTGACCAAATGTATCAAAAAATAACAATAAGATAAAACCGATGATATAAAATTTTTTCATTAGGTAAGTCCTACTAATATCACGCCGAAAGTAATAAAAAATATACCAATAAGACGAAATGCTGTTAGATGTTCTTTAAATAAAATTCGTCCAGCAACCATAACTGTGATGATATTAAACGATCCTAATAGAATACCTTGCGATAATGGAACTTCACTTAAAAAAGCCAGCCAAAAAATAAAGCCAACAAAATAGGTACTAAACCCTAACCAAAGCCAAAAATTACCAAACAATTTTTGCCAATAGTGTAAACCTTGTTGATGTTTTGAAGTTATTGCAGCATATTTAAATGCAATTTGTCCGACAGTATCACAAAATAGATTTACTAACCAAAGAGTAATAATTAAGGCTGACATGGCTGACAAATTCCATGTATTTCAAGCACACTGTGTTTTATTAAAAAGTCACTTTGTAGCGCTAATTGCTTAAGTTGTGTTTCGATATCTTGAGAATGTTTTTCAATGATCTGTTGACACTTGTCACAAATAAACAGTATTGAAATATGCTCTGGATCATGAAAATGTGGGCAAATAATAAAACTATTTGACGATTCAACTTTATGGATAAAACCTTGTTCAAGCAAAAATTCTAACGCACGATAAATTGTTGGTGGCTTTGCTTGTGGTTCACTGATTTTAAGCAAATCTAAAAGATCATATGCACTCATTGCTTTATTTGCTTTCAGCATAATATCTAACACTGTTCGACGCTGTGTTGTCAATTTAATACCACGCTTCTTGCATAAAGTTTCAATTTTTTCAATTAGCAGATTATGCATTCTGTTTCCTTTGCCTCAATAAATTATTTTTTTGCTGCTCTTCTTCGTCTTATTTCTTTAGGATCATTAATTAATGGACGATAGATTTCAATACGATCGCCATTTTTCACTAAATCATTAAGATCACAACGTTTACCATAAATACCAATCAAGTGTTCATCTAATTTTATCTGACAGATCGATAAGATATTGGATTTTGTGATTGCTTGCAAGACATTCGTTTGCTCATCAACATCACAATTAATTATTGTTGGATTATTAGGTAGCGCATAAACAATTTGAATACTGTTCATCTTAATAAATCTGCCTTGCTCTTTGTGAAAATGCATTAACCATATTCGTCATCACCTCTTTAAATACTGGGGTGAAAGCAATATCAAGTAACTTATTTTTGAATTCAAAATTCAACTCAAAACTAATTTTACTTTTATCTTCCCCTAATGAAGTAAACTGCCATTTTCCCGATAGGTATTTAAACGGGCCGTCTAACAAACTCATTTCTATTGAATGAGGCTGATTAATTTTGTTTAGTGTTGTAAAAGATTTTTTAAAACCTAATTTTTCAACTTCAATAAATGCCGCCATTAAATTATCTTGTTTTCTAATAATGCCAGTTGCGATACAATCAGGTACAAATTCTGGATAGAGAGTAATATCATTGACCAAAGCAAACATTTGCTCAATTGAATAAGGCTCGATAACCTCGTGAAAAATATGTGCCATAATAATAAAATAAAAGTTAAAATTAGTGGCATATAGTATCACGTAACTTTATAATATCGCACATTATGACTAAGAAAAAATTACACAAGCCGGGTTCGGCAACTATAGCATTAAATAAACGCGCACGCCATGAGTACTTTATTGAACAGGAAATTGAGGCAGGATTATCCCTGCAAGGCTGGGAAGTAAAATCATTGCGTGCAGGTAAAGCCAATATTAGTGATAGTTATGTATTACTTAAAGATGGTGATGCATGGTTATTTGGTGCAACAATTACACCGCTGAATGTTGCGTCAACACATGTGGTGTGTGAACCTATGCGCAATCGAAAATTATTATTAAATGAACGTGAGCTTAACTCATTATTTGGTCAAATCAATCGTCAAGGTTATACCGTTGTTGCCCTTTCTTTATATTGGAAAAATGCTTGGGCAAAAGTAAAAATTGGTGTTGCTAAAGGTAAAAAAGAGTACGATAAACGCACCGATATCAAAGAGCGTCAATGGCAAGTTGATAAAGCCCGTATTATGAAAAACGCTAATCGTTAATCATTATGTAATTCATCAATCAATGATCAATTTAATGATGGCGTATTATTTGTGGTTTGATAAAAATTTCATGGTTTTTTAACTCTTTAAAGTTAAGTAAATCACCGATCACATCAACACAAACATGCGCCATACTTTGAAAATCCTGCGCAATGGCATCAATTGGATAATATGAGTAATCTAGATAGATGTTGTAGTCATAAGAACATATGCAAATTTCTTTCGGATCTAACTTTATTTCCACTAAATAACTAAGCACTTCTTGTAACAGATTCCCTGACGGTGTAAAAATCGCTTTAGGTAAGCGCCCTAGTTTACTATGCAGATTTTTAAGCAATTCGTATCCTTTATTTGGACAGTAGTCATCACTCACTAACCATTCTGGATTAACGGCTAAACCAGCATTATTAAGTCCTTGCTTAAATCCTTTAAGCCTTGCATCAATCGATGTCAGTTGCGTGTCACAACCAATAAAATAAAATTCATCTAACTGCTTAGCATAAGGTTGAATTAATTCAGCAACCGAATCCAATGATTCACTTGTGATAAAAGGTAAGGAGGTATCTTTAAGATAGCGGTCAAAAAATAGTACCGGGGTATGTTGGTTAATACTTACATAAAAATCATCACTGTCTAAAGATGTCACCACAATCATCGCATCTACTTTGCGCTCAACTAAATTTTGAGCGACGTTAACTTCGACGTCTTTATTATAATGACTACAAGTAATTAATAATTGGATGTTTTTTTGCCTAAATGATGCCTCTAAATGATGCAAAAACATTGAAAAAAAAGAATTCGACATATCAGGAACAATAACACCTACTGTATTGGTACTATTGGCTTTTATCAAATATTGGCGAATATGCGATTGATCACTGTATTGTTGAGCAATGGCTAATACACGTTGCCGTGTCTGCGGTGAAATACGATATTTTTTATCTCGTTTATTAAAGATATGACTGACGGTCGTTGCCGACACGCCAGCCAAACGAGCAATATCATTGATTTTTAATTTATTACTCGCCATTTACTGCTCTCTTAATTATCGTGGTGTACGTTGTTGTTTATTCGGGAATACCGGATTATGGTTTTCCGATGGACTTTGATACCAATAAGCAACACTGGCAATATCATCGCAACGTTCATACAATCTTATATCATCATTGCCAATTTGTTGAAAAGCAAGTTTGATATCTTTATGGAACGCAATTGGATCTGGTAAATGCCAACGATATAAGCCATGCATTGGTAAACTATCATCACCAAAACCGTGTACTGGGTTAGAATCGCCAGTTTGGAAAAAGTCACGAGTTGCATCACGATTGGTTTGATATGGATATCCCATAAACAGTGTTTGGAAACATTTCGCTTTTGGCCGACCTTGACTATCGCGGTTATGAAATGCCCATGCGCCACCAAAATAGTCTTCTGAGCCGGTTGAATGCTGAGTTGGATAATCGCTATCGCCATCTAGATAGAATTTAAACTCACCTTCCCCCCACCAATAACGCTCAAGGGCGGTCAATGCTAAGTAAGTACCAACATAATAGCCATGACCTTCAACATTGTCTAATATCACATAGTCTTGTGCATAATTAGTGACGCGCTGTCTACGCCATTGTGCATGGAAATAAAGTGGTGCTTCAAACGGTTTTGGCATGATGGCATAATTAATAGTAAAGAAGAAATGTTGTAAATCAGCTTCATGCTCATTTTGAATTTCAATGCGCGCTTTTTTATTAAATGGCATTCTAAAATAGCTATTAAAACCACCTGTTGGATTAACAACAATTGGCACGGAATTAATATCACACCTAGCCCCAAAACCATTACAGAAAAAATCACCAATTGGGCTTTCAACAGAAGGAACTTTTTCATCATCCCAATAAATACGAATCACTACATCACGAAGCACAAAACTACCGCGATGCGTTCTGTCGGTTAAGGTAAACCACATATGACGAATTTCAGCTGGACCTGTGATCTCAGCAATTGTTACCGTTTCACCTGCTGGAATCGAAATACAACCTTGTCCTTTACGGCTTGGACCTAATGCACTGCCTTTCATACAAGATTTACCTTTTTCACCGGTCATATTTTCTGGCGAAATGGTTCGAGTTTGTTCGAAGTGAAATTGTGTTACAGAATTATATATGTTCATTGTGAATCCTTACTAACGTTATTAAATTCTATTAATGAAAATTGAAAACAGTTTTAATTTATTTAACTTCTGGCTTATCTTCGATATTGACACTTTTTCTATCACGACTTAAGAAGAAGATGGCAAAAATCATAAAGCCTAATACAACTAAACCAAGATTATTAAATGTTGTTGCTGCACCTGCTGTATCATAAAAATCACCAACTAAAGTTGAAAATAAAATGACCCCTACTGAACCTGCAACCTGATAACCAATTAAAAAAACAGTCGCAGATAATCGAGCATTAAAGTTATTATCAATATATTTGAACACTGAAACCAAAATGGTTGAAATTTCTAAGCAGTGCATAAGTTTAATCACTGAGATAATTGCAATGCTGCTTACATGACCCGTTAAGAAGATACGAGAAGCCGAAACAAATGCGGCAAAAATCAATGCATTTTTTGCACCAACACGATTCACCACAAATGGTACACAAAACATAACTGCGGCTTCTAAAAAGACTTGGAATGAATTTAAAACACCATACAAACGATATCCATCATTGACATCTTCAAATTGTTGTGTGAAATAAACAGGGAATAACTGTTGATCATAAATATTATAAAGGCTGTAAGTTCCGAGCACATAGATAACAAATATCCAGAATTTTTTAAGGGTAAAAACAGAGAGGATCTCATTAAAACTGAGTTTATCCTTTTTCTGGAACACGGCTTCAGTTGATTTGCTTAAATCAGGCTTAAAGTTGAGGTTAAGAATCATGAAACAAACACCAACACCCGATGCTACCCAAAAATTAAGGTGAGGATTGATACTAATCAAAATACCCGCAATAAAGGTACCGACAGCATAAGCAATACATCCCCATGTTCGACATTGGCCAAACTCAAAACCAAACGCCCGGCTGATTTTTTCGCAGTAGGAATCAATTAGCCCCATGCCAGCAATCCAACCAAATCCTAAAAAGAAACTACCGAAAATCACACCAAGATAAAAATTATGGCGCAATAGTGGTTCATACACATAAATTAATGCTGGAGCAGCGCAAGTAATAATAATACTTTGAAACCAGACAAGGTGTTTTTTTAGCACTAATTTATCTTGATAAATACCATACATAATCATAATGATTAACGAAATAAAGTAGTTAAACGAATAAATAATGCCGGTCTGTTTTGCGCTTAAGCCTATCTCCTTACTTAGCCATATAGCATAAAAGGAAAAAACGAAACTTCCCGCTGCGTAATACATAATGCTATAAAACGAGGCAAACCAATAAGTTGGTTTTTTATAAAATGCACTAGTCATAATTTATCCTATAAAGAGTTAAGTACGCATTTGAGTATGAATAGCTAAAAATTTAGCTTTAACGGCTTTATTAGATAAATGTG